>CBDFFM010000036.1:0-134873 GCA_965246785.1 Chitinophagaceae bacterium | reverse complement strand
CTACCAAGATTTGAAGCAAGCAATAACATTGCTTAGCTGAATCTATTCCAGATGGTAAGCTGACTATGGGAATAGGATTGTTTGATTTTGCTCTTGAATTATTCGTCTGAATACATATCACTGATATTACGACAACAGGTTGCTTATTGTACAGTGCTATCGTAAGGATTTTTTGTGGTTCCAATTAGGCCCACGTTAAAGAAATTCAGTAAATCCGATAATGGTAGGTACTAGGTGTAAACTGACCTGATTGTCTCAAATGACATTCGGGTTTTTTGTAGCGAAAAATAATTTTGTCGCATTTGCAAACTATACGACATACATCACTGCATAATGAGATGATTCTATTCTCTAAAGAAGAGATAGTCAAACGTAACACCGAGCGCATTTGAACAACGCAAGAAAATTGTAGCTCCATCCATCACTTTCAGTTGCAAACAGAACGAACGTTCGTATGAAGGTGATGCTCACTATTGGACTACGTTATTTTACCTTCTAACCTGCGTAGTCCATGCCAGAGCTGAAGTGAGTAAATATGACTGTGTGTGACTTCTGCCTTCAGGCGCATCATCGCCGGGGAAAGAATCTTCCATTCAACAACGCAAAGAAATCCGCAGTGCAAATCTGCTTTGTGTGCAAATGATACATGTGCCAGGATTGCGTGGATGATTCTCAAAAAGAATTGGATGGACACATGCTCCAAAAGTTTTGACTTGATGTATGCTATGCGTGCGTAACAACTGTATGGAGAGATAAAGCACTAAAACCGAAGCTTGAAACGATTGCGCATGAAGTCATTGATATGGCAAGAACGCAATTAGAAGTGAAGCTTTATCTTCTAACCCATGAAGGCGTATGAGTACTGTGATAGAAACACTTGGGAAGTATGAAACCTACCTGAAGTCTAGGAATCTTAAGTATGCTACGTTAAGAAAAGTAGTGCTCTCGCTATGATACTTCAGTGAACTCTATGGCAACACCGAAACACGCGCACTGAAGGCAACTGATATGCACATGTTTTATCAGTGGCTGCAAACGAAGAAAAGCAGAAAGGCAAAGAAGGGGGAGAAGAAACCTTTTGGTAGTGCACATCTCAACAAAATACTCAGGCAAGTGAAGGCTTACTTGAAGTGGCTGAGTGATAATGCGCAACTCGGCACCCTTGTTCCCGCGGATATGCCAAGTTGTAAAGTCACTGATAAAAGGATTGCATTTCTCTCAAAAGAGGAATTGGCATTACTAATGTTACACTTAGAAGCGCAAGTCGTTGAAGCAAAAGCATCGCGTAACAAGCACAACATATACTCGGCCTTTCTACGGCGCGCAGTCGTTCGGATGCTATATACTTCTGGTCTGCGCAACGCTGAACTGAGAGGGTTACGCTATGAAGACCTCACCATATCGGAGCTTCACGGCTTCATTGTTTGAAAAGGGAATAAGCCAGCAGTCATTACGTTTAGCGAAGTTGCAGGCGAGAAGCTGCAGGAATACTTAACCGTAAGAGAATTGTTGTTTTCCGGAATCAGATTCAACTACATTTTCACTTTGTACGAAAGAAGTAGCGTGACGCAGTTGACGGAACAGAAGCTCAACATCGGGCTTAAGGAAGCAGCGGCAAACGCAGGAATAAAGCAGAATGTCTATGCGCACTTGTTCCGTCATACGCTCGCAACTCACCTCGTGCAGGATTGACGAAATATGGTAGACATTATGCAAAAGATGAGGCATTCCAGCCTCGCAATTACCTCAATTTATGTCCATAGCAATGCAGAAACAATCAAGAGCAAAACAAAGACACTTTGAACTGAGCTTTTGCTAAACGGCACTAACGCAGTAGCAAGCGGCGATTTCGTCGTGCAGTATATGCATGAGATGATACTTCGTTTGCTCGTAGCCTCATCATAGTAAATACAAACAAAAATTGCCTCTTCATTTTGAGCGACTATAAACATGGGCTTATGCCGGAAGCGATTATTTACCTCCTTACCCTGAACGCCCATGTTAGAGAAGACACCTACACTACAAGACTTCACGTTAGATGTACACCTGAAAGAACTTCTTTGAAAGGAACTCTTTGGAGAATCATTTAAGATTAGACTGCTTCCTGACTTTGTTGCTAACACTCAACTCAAAGAACACGGCTTCAAAAACCACGTCGTTTGATTCGTGGACTCACTCAAACAAAACACATCACCAGCAGAAAAACAGAATTACAAAAAGCGGGAAATCTACGTTGTGAGCTTTGGCATGAACACCGGTTCAGAAATAAACGGCAATAGGCCCGCCCTCATCTTCAAAGCAACTCCAAATACTTTCGGAGATGATGTGGTAGTCATACCGCTAACAAGCGCTGGCAAGGAACGTAAAAAGTGAGATGCCTTTGATGTCTTCGTTGACAAGGATGGCGTGAATAAACTCTTCCAACCTTCTTTTGCCAGGCTAAGGCAATTAAAGGCAGTGTCGGTAAAAAGAATCGGCAAGAGAGTTGGAAACATCAATAGCGAAACCGCGCAACGCGAGATTACCGACGGAATGAAAGAGATGCTGGGCATTGATGGATAGAAAAAAGCCCCGAAAGGGGCTTTAAAAGCATCCTCTTAATTTAGAGAGGCAATAGCCGCACATGGAGGGCAAACTATTAAATGATGTGATTAAGCTATACTGAATAAAATATCATTTACAAGGACATATTTTCAATCGTTTCTTTAAAAGTGAATATATCTCACAAGTAGAAAAAAAATCTTAAAACTAAAATGCGAATTGCAAACTAAATATCTTTAGGGAGTATGTAATGCTGAGTTTCCTAACTCTTAGTGGGTCTTGATTGAAATTGCCAATGACGTTAGAAGTCAAGGATATTATTGCCGCGGTATCGTGTATAGCATCATTCGTTGCACTATCATTTGCTCTTTTCCAATATGGAGGGCGATACAGAGGCCGCATTAAGATTTTCTGTGCCATTCCAACTAGAATGAATGGTTTTAATTTCCCGGAAGACCCCGAAACATACATTTCAATTAAACTCGTGAATGCAACGCACATGGAAAGACTGGTCACCAATGTATATTTCCAATATGACAATTTACTTTCTGATTTGGGATTAGTGAAGGTGCTTAGTTATCCAATTGTATTGCAACCGATGAGAGGCTTTGAAATTCTCTTACCGTTTAGGTCTCTCCTTGCACTAAAAGAGGAGAACAATTTAGTCAATCACAAATTTGACGACGAAGGTGTTCTTGAGGTTTTCGCAATTGATTCTACAGGTCAACGGTACAAGCGTAGCGCGCTGATTTTTTATAATCTAGAGAAAGTAAACATCATTCAAATGCCACTTGGCGGCTTTCTAAACAGAGCAAATACACTATTCAGTATCAACCTGAGTAAATTTCTAAAGAAGAAAGAACGTAACCGAGTTTGGCGAGTAATCTTCAAATTATTTCCCATCTTGCTATTTGCCACTCTTGTGATAATGTTTGTGATATTGTTGGTATTGGCGTCTACTTCACCGTTGTTTCAGTTTAACTTTAAATCGTGAGTGCTTTCAAATCTTCCAAGAACTGGTTCGTGATTTGTACCAAGGGGTTCACTGAAAAAGAAAAGCTCCGGACAAACGCTCCGGGGCTATTTTTTGTCTTACTATTTGATTAAGGCATACAATTTCAAGGCCTAAGATGTATTTTGTCAGCCATAAGCAAAGAATATGAATAAGAACGGCGCCATTGTAATTATTGACGACGATGCGGATGACCGATACTTGCTGGCCGATGTTTTCCGCGAGCTGGCTTTCCCCAATGAGGTGAAATTCTTCGGCGGCGGGCGGGAGGCGCTTACCTATCTGGAGCAGAATGAGAGCAACCCCTTTCTCATCCTTTCCGATGTAAACATGCCGGGCCTTGACGGCTTTGAGTTGCGCCGCATCATCCGCGAGAATGCGTTGCTGGCGGAGAAGTGCGTGCCCTATCTGTTCTTCTCCACTTTCGTGAGCGAGAAGGCCGTGCGTCAGGCATACATGATGTCGGTACAGGGATTTTTTGTGAAGCCCAATACCTACGAGCACCTTAAAGGCACCATGCGCAAAATTGTAGAGTACTGGCAGGAATGCCACGCGCCCGGAATGACGGCAAACGCTGCATAGCTTTTCTCAGCGCAGCCGGTTTGAAGCGCGAATGGCTTAAAAAGCCCTGTTGATACCCACCACATACCGCAGCCCGGCATACTGAGGATTACTGTAAGGGGCCCGGTTCAGGAAAACGGGAAAATCCACCCGCAAAGTAAATGGCTGAGCCTGCGCAAACGGCCCGAACTGCTTTATGGTAAAGGCAAGCCCTGGTCCGGCATCTACATGCACGTCGCTCCACATCTCGGTTGGATAAATGCGCGTGAAGTCCGCTGCGTCGTAGCGGCTCAGCTCATAGATGCCGGCATCGGCAAAAAGGTAAGCGTCTATGTGCAGCCAATTCTTCGTCGCTTTCAGCGAAAGCTTGATTAGGCGGTCAAAGTCCAGCTCGGCATTGAAGGCCGCGCCGCTGCGGCTCTTATAACCGATCAACTCGGCGCCGTCACGCAAATCCGGCAGGAAGTAGCCAGTGTAGCCACGTAGGTTCAGGCCGCCGCCCTGCTGGAAGTGCGTTGGCTCGTAGCGGTTATAGCCTCGCCAGTCTTCATCATCCGGCACAAAGCCTACTGAGCGGATGTACTTGTTTTCCATCAACCCTTCGGGATTCGCGCCTGCGGCGAAAAGAATGCTTTCATACGGAAGGCTCGTGCCCGTGCCGTAGCGGGCAAATAAGCGCGTGCGCAAATCAAGCTTGCCAAGCTGATGAGTGTTTGTCACTTCTAATTGCGCAAAGCTGTAGTTGAAAGCATCGTCACCATTCCCCGTCAGAAAGGGCGCGCGAAAAGTAGCGGCTACCGTCCCGCTGCCTTTTGGGTAAGTCCAGCCGCTGGCCCATGAGAGATTGAGAGAGCTGTTGGGCCGCTCATCGGTACTGCTCCATTCGCGCGGCGCAAGCAGGTAGTCAAAATCCTGTGGGTTCCGCCTTCCCATCATCAGCAGGTGCAGCGCGATGCGGCTCTTTCCGCTGTAGGCATACGCCAGCCCTACATTGCTGTAATTCAATCCGTCTAAGTAGCGCAGGTGAATGTCGTAGCCCAGCTTCGGCAGGCGCTTGGTGAGGGGTGAGGAGGCATTGAGCGTCATGTTGAGCAAGGGATAGCGCGCATACTGTCCCTCGCCGCTTGCACGCTTGTATTGCTGCTCTTGCAGCAGGTGGGTATTCCACCAAAGGGTGTAATCCAGCTTATGCAGCAGGCCGAGGTAATCGCCTTCTACATGGATGCCTGCCTTGATGCCGTCCACTGCATTCCACCATACATCCGGACGTATCCATACGCTTGTATGGCGGCGGTCAAGCGGGTGGGCGAGGCCGGCGTCAAAGTGCACAATCGTTCCATCGCTGCCCCAGCCGCGGCTGTAGTAGTTGTTGCTCCAGTCCGCATCGGCAAGGCGGTAGCTCGTGTCTATCTGCACACTGCGGAGGCCGCCGGGCACTGCCACCTGCGCGGTGTATGCCGGTTGTATTTTGCTCCAACCCCACCACTTTGGCAGATTCGTAGCGCCGGGCTTGTTGAACCAAGTGTTCGGGATGGTGTAACTCTGCTTGCTGCCGTCCTTTGCTGTTACAGTAAAATCCACCGGCATCTGGCTCAGCCCTTCGCGGCGGAAGAAAATCTTCCAGTTGTCGGCGCTGTCCTTTACGCGCTTTGCGCCGGTGATAGCGTAGTCAATGGTCTTCGTTGTCTCTATCCATTCATCAAAAAACCAGTTGAGGTCAACGTGGGTGTACTGGATGATGCTCGCGCGGAAATCTTCAAAGTAAGGATGCGCGAAGCGCCATTGCATGAAGTAATGCTGCATGGCCCGCTGAAAGAGCGAATCGCCAAGCACGTACTGCAGGTTGTAAAGCATGGAAGCTGTCTTGTAATACACCTGCCGGTAGCCGCCCTCGTGCGCCAGCGCATCGTGGAAGTCGTTGGAGTGCGTGTTCAGGGGCAGCTCATTCCGGTTGAGGGCATCCACCGTGTAGGCATTGAGCACGTTGCGGTCAATGACCAGCGTCGGCTCCTGCCAGGGCTGCGTCCAGCGTGGCTTTGCTTTGCCGGGCTTTATGGTGTCGCCTTCAAGGCGGCGCAGGCCCCAGGCCGTCAGGAATTGGGTGAAGCCTTCATCCAGCGCCGCGCGGTAGGTCTCATTGGAGCCTACCATGCCGTAAAACCAGTTGTGTCCGATTTCATGCACCAGCAGGCCGCGGTAACCGGGGTCGGAGCCGCCGTCCAGCGTGAGCATCGGGTATTCCATGCCGTCCTGCGCATCTGCCGCCACCATCTTCGGATAGCCGTAGGGGCCGATGTCTTCGGAGAATGTTTTGATGATTTTAGCAACGTATTCAGCCGAGTTCTGCCAGCCGCTCGCGTGCGGCTCCTGCGCAATGCCGACGCACTCTATGCCATTCCAATAAGTGGTAGCAATCCGGTACGAAGGGTCGGCGGTGAAGGCGAAGTCATGCACGCCTTCCGCGTGAAACTTCCACACCTTGCGCTCGCCTTTTACATAGGGCGTGATGACGGACGGCGCCTCATCCCACTTCTTTGTCCGGAAATTTTTCATGTCCAGCTTTTCGCGCAGCGCCTTCGGCAAAACCTCCTCGCGATTAGCCAATTCGCCGGTTGCTTCTATTACGTAGTTGGAAGGAAAATCCAGTAACACATCGTAGGTACCGAACTCGCCGTAAAACTCTTTATTCAGATGCTGATAAGTTTCCCAGCCGAACTTCCGGTCATAAACGCACACTTTGGGAAACCACTGTACTCCATTGTAATGCTTCCAGCCCCAGGCATCGTACATCTGCATCCGGCGGCGCGTGGAGCCATCGTCGTACCAGGTATTGAAGCTCATGGTCAGCTTGACACTATCTCCGGGCAGCAGCGGCTTGTACAACACTACTTTCAGGATGGTATTATCCAGCTCTTTTTTGAGCTGGCTGGTTACATAACTCCAAAGTCCGCCGGGAAATTGCTTGCCTTCTACCTGAATCACTTTGTCAATTAAAATGCCCTCGCCTACCGCCTCATGCTTGCCCAGCTTCGGCTTCTGCCCTTTCTCCGCTTCGAGCTGGTGCAAGTAGGAGCCTTTGATAAAGGCATTCTGATAAAGATGGAAGAACAATTCGCGCAGCGTATCGGGCGAGTTGTTGGTATAAGTAAGTGTCTCATCGCCGTCAATACGGTGCTCCGTCTCATCTATCCGCGCATTTATGGTGCAGTGAATGTCCTGTTGCCAATAGGCGGCATCCGGCTTGCGGGCTTTCCAGTAAAGCGGATTCTGCTCCGGCCCGCCTCTGAAAATCTGGGCTTGAGTGACTGGAAGGCAAATAAGGAGAGATAGAACTGACCATACAATTGGACGCATACACAAAGTTGCGCCTCGCTTGACAAGTTTCGAAGATGGACTTGCAGCGTCATTCCGTCAATTCACACTGACCAAATCAATCTGGAACAGCAGATTTGAATTGCCCGGAATGCTGCCATTGCCGGTAGCACCATAAGCGAGGCTCGGCGGCAAATAAAGGTTAATAGCGCCGCCGCTGCCAATGAGCGGGAGGCCTTCCTGCCAGCCCAGTACAAGTGTGCTTAGCGGGAACGTATCGTTATTGCCCGCCTCAATCTGCGTCCCGTTCAGGTAGCGCAGCGTATAGCTCACCTTTACGGTGGAGCACTTGGTGGGCCGGTTCGCCGTATCGCCTGTGCGCAGGATGGTGTAGAAGAAGCCGCGTGGATCGGCAACGGCATTGACGCCGCCGGCGGTAAGGGCCGATTGAAGGGCGGTCACTTCGCCGGAAGGTGCAGTCGTGGTTTCGGTGGTGCAGCGGTTGGTAGTATCGCTCTTACTGCAAGAGAAAAGCAGCAAGGCGCTGCCGCAGATAATCAGAAAGCGGTGAATCATAATGCCGCAAGCTACTGCGGAAAGGCGGCTGCCCGCCCTATTTTCGCGCAGCCGAAACACGCGCCCTATGGACAACAATAATCTCCAGATCCTCATCACCGAAGCCCTTGCCAACCGCGCTTTACTAAAAGAAGCCCGTTACGCGGATGCCGTGAACGCCGTCATTGAGGAAGTGGACAAGGGTCGCCTGCGGGTAGCCTCGCCGCAAGAAGGCGGCTGGGTAGTGAATGAATGGGTGAAAGGGGCAATCCTCATGTACTTCGCCATCCGCCAGATGCAGACCTGGGAGCTGCCGCCCTTTGAGTTTTACGACAAGATGGCCCTGAAGAAGGACTACGCCTCCCTCGGCGTGCGCGCCGTGCCCCATGCGGTAGCCCGCTACGGAGCCTACCTCGGCAGGAATGTGGTGCTCATGCCTTCTTACGTAAACATAGGCGCGTATGTAGATGAGGGCACGATGGTGGACACCTGGGCAACGGTAGGCTCCTGCGCGCAAATCGGGAAGGGCGTGCATCTGTCCGGCGGCGTGGGCATCGGCGGCGTGCTGGAGCCCTTGCAGGCAGCGCCGGTCATTATTGAAGATGGCTGTTTCATAGGCTCCCGCTGCATTGTTGTGGAAGGCGTGCGCGTGGAAGCAGAGGCCGTACTCGGCGCCAACGTAGTGCTGACGCAAAGCACCAAAATCATAGACGTGAGCGGAGCGGAGCCGGTAACGTACACAGGCCGCGTACCGGCCAGAAGCGTGGTGATACCCGGCAGCTATACGAAGCAGTTTCCTGCAGGCGAATACGGTGTAGGCTGTGCGCTCATCATAGGCCAGCGTAAGGCCTCTACGGATTTAAAGACGAGCCTGAATGATGCGCTGCGGGATTTTAATGTGGCGGTATAATCCTTTGGTAACAGGGATATGAATGACTTTCTCCAGCAGGATTTCTGGGGCGCTACCGTCGGCGATTATCTTGCCTTCGCAGCGCTCGTGCTCGCCGCGCTGCTGCTGAAGAAGCCGCTGGCTCGATTAGTAGCGCGCGTTACATCCAGCCTTGCCACACGCTTCACCGGCGATAAGTACCGCGCGCTCTTCCGCTCGCTTATCCGCAAGCCGGTGGAGTGGCTCATCGCCATTCTGTTGCTTTTCTACGCTTTCAACTTTATTGAGCGGCCCCTCAACAGCATTGTGCTGCTGCACTGGCACCGCAAGGCCGGAGAAGGTGCGTTGCACGCCGCGGAGGTGATAGACCACCTGTTCTTTTTCTTCGCTATCGTCTTCATCACACTGCTGCTTTCGCGCATCGTTGACTTCGTGTATCGCGCGCAGGCGGAGCGGGCGCATCATCAGGCAGAGCGGGAGCGTGCCCAACTGCTGCCGCTGCTTAAGGACGTCTTCAAGATTGTGCTGTGGACGATGGGCTTTTTCTGGATGCTCGGCGTCGTCTTTCATGTAAATATCCCGGCGCTGATTACCGGCTTGGGTATCGGCGGCGTGGCGCTGGCATTAGCCGCAAAGGAGAGCATTGAGAATCTGCTGGCGTCTTTCACCATTCTTGCTGATAAGCCCTTCGTGGTGGGTGATACCGTAAAGCTCGCTGCCTTGGAAGGCGCGGTGGAGCGCATTGGCTTCCGCAGCACCCGCCTGCGCACAAGCGACGGCTCGCTGGTGATTGTGCCGAACAAAAAACTGATTGACGAAAATCTGGAGAATCTCTCAGCCCGCGCCACGCTGCACCTGCGCCTGAGCGTGCCGGTGAAGTGGTCGAAGCCGCCGCAAGAGCTTGACAGATTGCTCGCGCGTATCCGGGAAGGCATTGGCAAGCTCCCGGAGGCATCGGGAAGCGTGCGCGTGGCGGTTGAGTCTTTCGTGATAGACGGCTTCGTGATTGGCATCGCCTATGACTTATCGCCTGGACTGCCGCAGGATGCCATTGCGGATGTGAAGGCAGCGGTGGGTCGGCTGGCGTATGAGGCGGTGGGCGCTTCTTGAAGTGATTAATTGTCGGCCCGCTTCCACTTCGGCTCCTTCACTTTGAAGGTGAAGAACCGCTGCACCATGTAGGAGAAAACTGCTACTACAACGTTGGTCAGCACATTAGAAGGGGTTGCGTAAATGCCGCAGACTTCGTGAAAGAAGGGAACGAAGAGGTAAGTAAGCACCGCGCAGGCCGCTACTGTAACGAGGTAACGGAACATCTGCACCCGCCCGCGCAGGGGGCTTTCCGGAAAGACAATGTAGCGTGACATCGTAAAGCCATAAGGCGTGGAGATGCAGAAGGCTACGATAGCAGCGGCGATATGCGAGCGCACTGTGGTAAAAGTCAGCGCTACGTCCTGCTCATGAAAAAGGAAGTGGTATGCGAGGAAAAAGGAGATGATATTAAGCGCAGCGCCCGACGACCCGCAGGCGAGGTAACGGAAGGTCTGCGTATTAATCCATCGCGCAAAAGGGCGGTGGAAGAAGTCTATGATACCAAGAACGATATGGCGGATGGCGCGGAGCACAGGCGTGCGAAAATAAGGTTGGATTGTTGGAGCGTTGGAATGTTTGAACGTTAAATGCATCTATCAATTGTGTGCTGCAAGTCCAATCCGCATCTTTGCCAACAATCCAACGCTCCAACAATCCAACGCTCCAATCAAGTTCCCTTTTGGATTTTCCTCCTCATCGCGGCGCTCTACTGCTGCGCGGTGCGGGTGGATATAATGGACATTGACGCCAGCCAGTATGCCGAAATCAGCCGCGAGCTATCGCGCTCCGGCGACTTCCTGCATATCTACGACCGCGGCTACGACTATCTGGACAAACCGCCGTTTCTGTTCTGGATAACGGCGCTCAGCATGAAGGCTTTCGGGCCGACCAACTTTGGTTACCGGCTGCCCACCATTCTGTTTGCGCTGCTGGCGGTTTACGCCACCTACCGGCTGGCGCGGCTGCTTTACAATGAAAGTGCAGCGAGAATTGCCGCGCTTATACTCGCCACTTCGCAAGGCTTCTTTCTCTGGACGAATGATGTACGCACGGATATGGTACTCACGGGCTGCGTAGCCACTGCGCTTTGGTGCATCCGCGAGTGCGAGCTGAAGCGCCGCTGGCAATATGTCCTCGGCGGCACTGCGGCCATTGCCTGCGGTATGATGACCAAAGGCCCGATTGGTCTATTCGTGCCGCTCTTCGCCTTCGGGGCAGATTGGCTGCTGCGCAGGAAGTGGAAGCAGTTATTCTCGCCCTGGCACCTTTTAGACGTTGCCCTCATTGCTGTCTTCCTTATCCCGATGTGTATTGGACTATATCAGCAGTTTGATATGCATCCTGAAAAGTGGATTGATGGCAAGCAGGGTACGTCCGGCCTGCGTTTCTTCTTCTGGACGCAAAGCTTCGGACGCATTACCGGAGAAAATACTTGGGACAATGGCGCCGACCCTTTCTTCCTGCTCAGTAGTATGGGCTGGGCTTTCCTGCCATGGATTCTGTTGTTTCTGACTGCGCTTTTTATCAATGTGCGCGGCTTAATCCTGCAAAAGTTCCGGCTCATAGAAAGCCAAGAATGGGTAAGCACAGGCGGCTTTATGCTGACGTATCTGGCGCTGTGCAGCTCGCACTACCAGTTGCCGCACTACATTCTGGTTGCTTTTCCGCTTGCGGCAATAGTTACTGGAAAGCTGCTGTATAATTTCATCGCGACAGATAATTTTCCGAAGCTGCGCAAAGCCTATGCAGGCATTCAGACAGGCGTGACAGGTTTGCTGCTCATCGGCGCACTGCTCATTATCACGCTGGTTTTTCCTGCAGGCATTTTAGGCATTCTGCTTTGGCTGGCAGCCGCGGGCATCTGGATATGGACTTTACTGCGTAATCGCGGCGGTCAGCGTGCGCTGTGGATTTCGGCCATGGGTATTATGCTGGTGAATTTCTTCCTGACCAATTTCTTTTACTATCCGCTGCTGAAGTACGAGGTTGGCGCTGTGGTTGGTAAGTATGTGTTTGCGCATGGCATCCCGCAATCAAGGCTCTGGGCCTGGCGTATGGAAGACCCGCTAGACGCCATTCACTTTTATGCAAGAATGGTGGTGCGAAAGAGCGAGGATTATCCCGCGCCCGGAGCTAAAGGAGATTATCTCCTGCTAATGCGCAAGGCGCTCACATCGCTGGATTCTGCAGGCCAGCCTTACACCATCGTACAGCAGGGCCGGCTGTTCAAAGCCAGCGAGATGACGCCGGAATTTCTCAATCTGAAAACGCGGGACAGCGCTACGAAGCCTTGGTGCCTCGTCTTGCTGCGCTGAGCTTACTTAAACTGCTTGAAGAAGTACGTAACCGGCTCCTCGCTCACTATCAGCTCGCCGGGCTTATAGCTGACAATCTTTAATTGGCGAGAGCCTTTCGGGCCGGTGCAGAAGAGCAGGCCGTCATTAAAGCGGGTAATCTTCCACGAGGGCTGGCCTTCCATATCCTTCGCGGATGCCACTACGCCGAGTGTATCGCCGCCGCGCCGGCCAATTTGTATCATCTGCACAATGCGCGTGTAGTCAATCTCAGGCAGTGTGGTGCTGCTGGTGCGTTTATACACTTCCCACTTGCCCGTTATCTGGCTCAGGGTCACATTGCCGCCGGCCACCTCTTCCTTGTAGGCGCGCCCGCCGCTGGCCGCCGCGCTGTTGTCTGTGCTTTCCTGGGTCTTTGTGTAGCGCACAAACTTGTAGCTGCCTGCGTCATCCTTCAGTATCATCTTGTCGGCCGTCATCTCGGTGATGCTGTATGCACGCATGCCTAAGTCCAGGAGGCCGGGTGTTACCTTGTAAGTGCCGCGGTACATAAAGCTGTGCTTGCGCTGCGTAGTGTACTCATTGCCCACGAGGAATTCGTAGTAAGTCGTGTCAGTGTAGTCAATGGCATCGTTGCGCAGGTCTATGCGGCGCACTTCCTTCCAGCTTCCCGTCAGGTCTATAGCCTTGGGCTTACTTTTATCCTTTGCAAAAGCAGCGCAGCAAAGCGTGAGCAGCGATAGCGTGAGGAGCGTGTTTTTCATGTGTCGGTGTTTAATGCTTTGGCAAAGCTCTATAAATATCTTACCACATTCCGCACGTATGACTATTTCTGAATCGCTGCTCATCACCATCATCCAGCCGCAGATAGCCTGGGAAGACAAGGCGGCCAATCTTGAGCATTACGCCGAATTGATTGGCGACGCTAAGGGCCGGAAGGAAATTGTCGTGCTGCCGGAGATGTTCTCCACGGGCTTTTCCATGTCGCCGGAACGGTTGGCGGAAAGCATGGACGGCGAGAGCGTGGCATGGATGCGCGAGACGGCAAAGGCAAACCGCATTATCCTAACCGGCTCGCTGATTATTGAAGAAGAAGGTTGCTACTACAACCGCCTCATCTGGATGCAGCCGGACGGCACTTTTAGCCATTACGACAAGCGCCACCTTTTCGGCTATGCAAGTGAAGACAGCCACTATATACCCGGCGGCCGCAAGCTCATTACTCAAGTAAAAGGCTGGCGCATCTGCCCGTTGGTGTGCTACGACCTGCGCTTCCCGGTGTGGTCGCGCTATACTGCCGGCTGCGAGTATGATGTGCTTCTTTACGTAGCCAACTGGCCGCTACGCCGCGTCCTTGCATGGAAGACGCTTTTGCAAGCCCGCGCGATAGAGAATCAGGCATACTGCATCGGCGTCAATCGTGTGGGCGAGGATGGCAACGGGCATCTGTATCCCGGTGCCAGTACCGTCTTTGACCCGCTGGGTGCTCCACTCTGGCAAGGCACAAACGAAGAAGCAGTGCAGACAATAGAGCTAAGCTGGAAGGCACTGGAGGAAACGCGGAGCCAGCTTCCTTTCCTGAAGGATGCCGATAGGTTTATTCTGCCGGGATAAGGTGCTTGCAGGCGCAGGCACATCTGGACGGACGATATCACTTAGCATCTGCCCGTAGCTTTTTGATTGGAAAAAAGGCCCTTTACGGAGCCAGCCGTTCCCGCTCCCAGCTTTCCTCCAGACCATTCCGCCGGAATACAATCCGGTCGTGCAGCCGACTGCTGCGGCCCTGCCAAAATTCTATGCGCATCGGCAACACCCGGTAGCCACCCCAGAAGGAAGGGCGCGGCACTTCATCACCCGGATATTGTTCTGAAACGTGTGTGACCCGCTCCTCCAGAATGCGCCGGTCGGCAATGACGCTGCTCTGCGGCGATGCCCATGCGCCGATGCGGCTGCCGCGCGGGCGGGAATTAAAATATTCGTCGCTTTCTTTAGCGCTCAATTGCTCCACAGCGCCTTCAATGCGCACCTGCCGCTCCAGCTCTTTCCAGAAGAAAACCAGCGCTGCGTAAGGCCTGCCGTCCAACTGATGGCCCTTCGCGCTTTCGTAATTCGTAAAAAAAGAAAAGCCTAGCTCGTCCAATCCTTTGAGGAGAACGATGCGGGCGTGGGGCTTGCCGTCATTGTCAACGGTAGCCAGCGTCATGGCATTGACCTCGTCAATAGCCGCGCGCTCGGCCTCGGAAAACCAGCGGCCAAAAAATGCAATCGGGTCTGTGCCGGCGGTAGCTTCATCTAGCTCCGCGAGGCGATAATCCTTGCGCAGGTCAGCAAGATGGGTATCCGCCACCGCGCTTACTTGTTGGATGTGATGACGTACTTCACAAACACGTAAATCAGCTCAATGGCCATCAGAAAGCACATTGTATAAGCCAGGAATCGGCCCGATGGATTCGCCGGCGTTGAAAATTTTATTCAGGAGAAGCGGGGCAGCCATAATGGAGAAATTTTTCGGCCCGCAAGATAAGTAGAAACCGGTCTGACCGACCAACGGAAGGTCTGCCCGGTTTCGCTACGGGCACAGCAGTTAGGCCACGAGCGCCCCTGCAAACCCAACAATCGCCGCCACAATCTCCCGCGCCCCATCTCCATAAAGCATCGTCTGGTGATTGCCGGCAACGGTTATCAGTCGCGCATCGGGCAGCATATCCACTGTTTCCTGCGCATAATCCGGCGGCAGCAGCGGCTGGCCTAGCGTATAATCCTCCGGCGCATTAATCAGCAGCACGGGCGCTTTAATATCCTTCATCAACTTCGGCCATGGAATCGCTGCCACGCCCATAGACGCCTGAATGATATTAGCCAACTGCGGCCGCGGCGTTACGCCACCTTTTTCGTGCGGGCGCACATCGGCGTCGTAATAAGGCTGCATCAGGTCGCTCCAGAAGCTCATGTAGGGCGCCGTCTTTACTTCCTTCAGATAATCCGCCATGCTCGGATACCGCACATCCAGCGTAGAAAGCCGGAACGACAGCATCTCCGCCGCATGAGGATTCATCCGCGCAGCGGCATCCAAAATCACGAGCTTTTCCACCCGTTCCGGATAGTGTGCGCCGAGGTAAAACGACAGCAGCCCGCCAAAGGAATGACCGCAGAAAATGGCTTTATCCGCGCCGAGCGCATCCATCAGTCCCAGGACGTCCTGCGCATGGTCTTCCATGCTATAATGAAAAGCAGGGTGCTCGGTCTCGCCGCGCCCGCGCAGGTCAACGGATATGATGCCGAAATGCTTATCCAGGCCAGCTGCCACAACGCCGTCAAAGGCATGGGCATTGGCCGTGAGGCCGTGCAGCATAATAAGCAGCGGCCCGTTGCCCGGATATTCTATGTAGTGGAGGCGGATATTGTTGGTGGTGATGAAAGGCATGGGAAATGTTGGAACGTTTGAATGTTGGAGCGTTGGAGTGTTTGGCTGTTGGAGCATGGCGTGGTATGTGAACATTCCAACGCTCCAACATTCCAACCTCATTGCGCTGTCCAGCCGCCGTCCACTGGCAGGGCAATGCCTGTAATAGTAGCGGCGGCATCGGAGGCGAGAAACAGCGCCGTCTGGGCGATGCTTTCTATGGAGTTGAATGATTTAATGGCCTGCTTTTCCAGCATCACCTTTTTTACCACATCTTCGGCGCTCATATTGTGCGCCACCATCTGGTCGGCAATCTGCTTGTCAATGATGGGCGTGTGCACATAGCCGGGACAGATGGCATTGGCCGTGATACCGAAGGGCGCGCCTTCCAGCGCCAGCGTCTTAGTCAGCCCGACGGTGCCGTGCTTAGCCGCGACATAGGCGCTCTTAAATTCAGAAGCTACTAAGCCGTGTGCTGAAGCAATATTGATAATGCGGCCCCAGCCTTTGGCTTTCATGCCGGGCCAAAGGGCTTTGGTCAGGTGAAAGGCGGCGGAAAGATTAATGGCAATGATGGCGTCCCATTTTTCATCCGGAAAGCTTTCTATCGGCGATACGTGCTGGATGCCAGCATTGTTAACCAGAATGTCCACACCGCCGAACTTTTCCAGCGCTTCCCGTGCAAAGGCACGAATGGCTTCGGGCTGCGACATATTAGCCGGGGAGAATAAGTGTTGAATGCCGGCTTCGTCAGCAATGCCCGCTGCTATCTCTGCGCCGTCTGGTTCCAGCCCGTTAAAGATGATGTTGTGCCCCTGCGCGGCGAAAGCTTTTGCGATGCCGAGGCCGATACCGGAGGTGCTGCCGGTGATGAGGATAGTTTTCACTGTCTGCTGAGAAGAAATAGAAGAGGGGCGAAGTTCCACTCCTGCCGAGGAAACGGAATGCTATTTCTTCTCTCAGCCCTCAACGGCACGTCAGGGCATAAAAAAAGCCAGCCTGAGAACAGGCCAGCCCCTATAAACCCTGCCGCAATAGTAATGCGCGGTTTTTATTTGTGCAAGCCTTAAGCAAAACTTTTTTGTAGCTACATGATTAATCACTTCATTCTGTGCAATGTCTAAGCCGTTGAAAGCACAATGCCTTAACGCCTACTTTTGCGCCTTACCAAACCTGAGCGGCGACTATGCAGTTTCTGGATTTTGAAAAACCGGTTGAGGAGCTTTACGCGCAGATTGACAAGATGCGCGAGCTGGGTGCTAAGAACGGCATGGACGTCTCCGCATCCATCCGCGAGCTGGAAGCTGCCGTGGAGCGCACCCGCAATAATCTGTACGACAACCTCACGCCCTGGCAGCGCGTGCAGCTCAGCCGCCATCCGGAGCGGCCCTACACGCTCTACTATATAGAACAGATGTGCAGCAGCTTCACCGAGCTGTACGGCGACCGTCAGGTGGCAGACGATAAGGCAATGGTAGGCGGCATGGCAGAATTGGGCGGGATGCCGGTGATGGTAATCGGCCAGCAAAAAGGTATTAATACCAAACAGCGTCAGTACCGAAATTTCGGCATGCCCAATCCTGAAGGCTACCGGAAGGCTTTACGTTTAATGAAGCTGGCGGAGAAGTTCAATCGGCCCGTCATCACACTCATTGATACGCCCGGCGCGTTTCCGGGTTTGGAGGCGGAAGAGCGCGGGCAGGGCGAGGCGATTGCACGGAATCTTTTTGAGATGGTGAACCTGCGCGTACCCGTCATCTGCGTCATCATTGGCGAAGGCGCGAGCGGCGGCGCGCTCGGCATTGGCATCGGCGATAAGGTGGTGATGCTGGAGAATACCTGGTACTCCGTGATTTCTCCGGAAAGCTGCTCCTCCATCCTCTGGCGCGACTGGAATCATAAGGAAGTGGCGGCGGAGCAGCTGCACCTGACTTCTACAGACATGAGCTCCTTCGGCCTTGTGGACGATGTGCTGCCGGAGCCGAAAGGCGGGGCACATGCTGCCCCGGAAGCCATTGCGCAGACGCTGAAGGAATATCTTGCAAAGACACTGGCGGAGCTTTCGGCGATGGACGCGGATGCACGCATAGAGCAGCGCATAGAAAAATTCTCCCGCATGGGCTTCTTTGAAGAGAACGCAGCGGTAGAAGCAGCGCCTGCAAAGGGCAGAAAGAAGAAAGGAGAATAAACGAAGCAGCATTTGCAAACGCAAGCTGCAATGGAGCGAATGGCTTACAGTGACTTTTGTCATCCCGGAACGGGAACTTTAAGTAGTGTAAGTGCGAATGCTTAGCGCAAGTTCCCGTTCCGGGATGACAAAAGATTGGGAAACAGAAGCTCACGCTCAACCTACTTAACGACTCAACTTTTCAACTCCATTGGCAACAGCTAAAAAAACAGCCATCACTTACACCGGCAGCGGCTTCCGAGGCACCGGCGTAGCCCTCGTCACGCCCTTCACCAAGAACGGCTACATAGACTTCAAAGGCCTCGCGAAGCTTATTGACCACGTCATCAATGGCGGCGTGGACTATCTCGTAGCCCTCGGAACAACGGCCGAGACGCCTACGCTCTCCACAGACGAGAAGAAGGAAGTTCTTATCTCCGTGCTCAACCACGCCAAGGGCCGTGTGCCGGTTGTGTGCGGCATGGGCGGCAACAACACAAAGGAGGTTCTGGACTGCCTTGCAAGCTGGAATCTGGAAGGCGTGGCCGGCCTGCTGAGCGTGGCGCCTTATTACAACAAGCCCTCGCAGGAAGGCATCTATCAACATTTTAAGGCCATTTCGGGCGCTACTAAGCTGCCCATTATTCTTTACAATGTTCCTGGCCGGACGGTGACGAATATCCTTCCGCAGACGGTTGTTCGCATTGCTAATGACTGCCCGAATGTGGTGGCCATCAAAGAAGCTTCCGGAAATCTGGTGCAATGCATGGAGCTGATTGCGACAAAGCCGGACGACTTTGTAGTCCTGAGCGGCGATGATAATCTCGTGGTGCCGCAGATTGCCGTAGGCATGGAAGGCGTCATCTCCGTGGCGGCCAACTGCTTTACGCGCGACTTCACCTCAATGGTGAATGCTGCGCTGCGCAATGATTTTGCCGCTGCGCGGGAACTGCATTACAAGCTGCTGCCCGGCATTGACCTGCTCTTTGCCGAAGGCAACCCTGCGGGTGTGAAGCATGTGCTTGCCGAGATGGGGCTGATGAAAGCCAGCCTGCGTCTACCGCTGGTGCCGGCGTCGGAAGGGCTGGGTGCGCGCATAGGGGATTTTCTGAAAAGCCTGGCTTGAGGATTTTGTAACTTCGGGAAAAGGCCGCCGTATGATACGCACCTATGTAACGCCCGTAACGAATCAGCTCCAGCTTTCCATTCCCATACCGGAAGGCTACGTGGGAGAAGAACTGGAAGTGCTGGTGAAGAAGCCGGAAGAGACTATTCAGGAAGTGCCGCCGCCGAAAAAGGGCGATGTCTCCCGTTTCCTCGGCGCGTTGAAGCTCACGCCTGAACAATCGGCTTCTCTTGACGAGCATCTCAAAACCATCCGCGACGAATGGGAAAGAGAATACTGATTGACACAAATGCTATTTCAGACGCGCTGCAAAGGAAATTGCCGGACGGCGCTATCCAAACAATTGCCGCAGCTGAGACGCATGTGTCGGTTGTCAATCGCATTGAAGCATTGAGCTGGCGCGATGCACCGCCGGGATATGATGCATTGGTGATAGCGTTTTTAGAAAGCTGCTTCATCCATCACCTGGATGAGCCGGTCATTCTTAAAACAATTGAATTACGAAAGCTGAAGCGCATAAAGCTCCCCGACGCCATCATCGCCGCCACAGCCCTCGTCCATAGTCTGCCGCTTTATACCAACAACATCCGCGACTTTTCCGGCATTCCCGGCCTTTCGCTTGTTGACCCGCGGGCTTTGTAGCTGAGTAGCCAAAGGCTACAAAATATTGCGACGCAGCCACAGGCTACGCCGAACTGGGGAACATCTGGAGGAACGGGCGCACCTCAGCCTACGCCGAACTAGGGGCTGAGCCTGTGGCTACGCCGAATTGGAGGAACTGATAGATATTTACACAAATACCTACTTGTGAACTTGTCGCTCACTACATTGAATGAATACATTCCTGCCAATCAAAACAAGCTTGTACTAGTTGGTAATGGATTTGATTTAGCTCACGGAATTCAATCCAGCTACAAAGACTTTTTAGATTGGCTTGTGTGCGCTGCTTTCAAGGAATTTGTTGACCACAGGTCGCACGAGAGTATTCTATTTGAAATAAAGAACCAGTTCACAGCTCAAACGACAAGATATCCCACCCTCCCTACTACAATGGAAGAGGCTTTGCAATTACTCCGAATCAACAACTATCAGTCTTTCAATCCAAAGTCAACCTTCTTCGCCCGCATCATCGATAAATATATTAGCGGAAATTGGGTCGATGTAGAACGTTTCTTTTTTCGAATGCTGAAGTCCTCTTTTAAAAATCCCAGTGAGAATAGTGTTAGTGTGGTCGGCTCGATGAACCTTGAATTGGACTACTTCATTGACAGGCTTACCGATTACATAGCCCATCTGAATTCACATATGGGGCGTATAGAACGGCTGAATCTAGACAACCACCGGCTAAGAAGTTTATTCACACCAAAAACTCGAATGAACCCAGTAGTATTCTTGAATTTTAATTACACCGACACATTAATTGCCAAGAATTATGCGACGCCAGAAGAAACGATATATATACACGGGCAAGTTTCAGACATAGCAAACAACCCGTTGATTTTTGGCTATGGAGATGAAACCGACCCTATTTATCAGGACATTGAAGATTCCGGTGAGAACGTTTATCTGGAACACATAAAATCCTTTGGATACTTTAAAACGAACAAATACCAGACGCTTATTTCCTACATCGACTCGGCGCCTTATTCCGTTTCTATACTTGGTCACTCCTGCGGCCTATCTGACCGTGTGTTATTAAGCGAGATTTTTGAGCATCGGAACTGCACAGACATTGATGTGTTTTACCACATCAAGAAAGATGGAACTGACAACTTCAAAGAAATAACACAAGAAATATCAAGGCATTTCAAGCAAAACAACAAAAGTCTAATGCGCAGAAGAGTTCGCCCAAAAGATTCAAGGAATGTCATTCCTCAAAGTAATAACTCAGAATAGCTAGTTCGGCGTAGGCTGAGGCGTGGGCAAGGTGCGAGGGCCGCCTACGTCGCACTATCCTGTAGCCTGTGGCTACCGCTCACACCACCTGCCACCCCTCCTTCACCACCCCCATCACAAACACGCTCTGCACATTGCCCACATTGTCCATAGCGCTCAGCTTATTGACGTGGAAGTCATAGTACGCGTTCATATCCGCCGCCACCACCTTCAGCATAAAGTCAAACTGTCCGGAAATGGTCAGGCATTCCAGCACCTCGTCCATGCCTAAAATGCTCTGGATGAACTTGCTGCCTTCCTCCTTATTGTGCTGCCGCAGGGATACGTAGCAAATCACCATCAGGCTGCGGCCCAGCTTCGCGCCGTCCAGAATGGCCACGTATTGCTTGATGACGCCGGAGCGCTCCAGCCGCCGCACCCGCTCATGAACCGGTGTAGGACTGAGGTGCACTTTTTCAGAAAGCTGCTTCACCGTCATCCGCGCATCCCCCTGCAAGAGGCGGAGGATAGCAATGTCCGTGGCGTCCAGGGCAGGCGATTCTCCTTTTTGCTTCTCCTTTGGCATCTCTAAACAGCAGATTGTACTGCCGATAGCGCTAATGTAGGAGATTGTCCTAAAATTTTCTAACGACGAAGAAGATTATCCTGCGGAATTACCTTTGTCTGCTCAAATATTAGATGTTCACAGCGACTTTTGTCATCCCGGAACGGGAACTATCAGGAAGCTGAGTGCGAGTTCCCGTTCCGGGATGACAAAAGATTGGGAAACAGCACCTGTTTTTGAGGCCAAACAGCATTTAAAATCTTCAATCAATAACCAACATGAACACTGCATCCGCAAACGTTGACTTCAAGATGCCCTATAAAGTGGCAGATATCTCCCTCGCCGCCTGGGGCCGCAAGGAAATCCGCCTCGCCGAAGCCGAAATGCCCGGCCTGATGGCCCTCCGTGCCGAGTACGGCGCCAGCCAGCCGCTCAAAGGCGCCCGCATTGCCGGCTGCCTCCACATGACCATCCAAACGGCGGTGCTTATTGAAACACTCATCGCCCTCGGCGCGGAAGTGAAGTGGTCTTCCTGCAACATCTTTTCTACGCAAGACCAGGCTGCCGCGGCTATTGCTGCTGCGGGCATCGGCGTTTATGCCTGGAAGGGCCAGACGAACGAGGAAGCAGAATGGTGCATTGAGCAGACCCTGTTCTTCGGTAGCGAAGACCGTCCGCTGAACATGATTCTGGACGATGGCGGCGACCTGACCAATATCGTTTTTGACAAGTACCCCGAGCTGGTGCAGCACATCAAGGGCCTTTCCGAAGAAACCACGACCGGCGTGCACCGCCTGTACGAGCGCATGGCGAAAGGCACTTTGCCAATCCCTGCTATCAATGTCAACGACTCTGTAACCAAGAGCAAGTTTGACAACAAGTATGGTTGCAAGGAAAGCCTCGTGGATTCCATCCGCCGCGCTACCGATATTATGATGGCCGGTAAGGTAGCGGTTGTAGGCGGCTATGGCGATGTTGGCAAGGGTTCCGCTGAAAGCCTTCGTGGTGCCGGCGCCCGTGTTATCGTTACGGAAATTGACCCGATTTGCGCCCTTCAGGCGGCTATGGACGGCTTTGAGGTAAAGAAGATGATTGACGCCGTGAAAGAAGCAGACATCATCGTAACCGCTTCCGGCTGCCGCGACCTGATTACCGAGCAGCACTTCCGCCTGATGAAGGACAAGGCCATCGTCTGCAACATCGGCCACTTTGATATTGAGATTGATATGGCCTGGCTGAATGAAAACTATGGTAATTCCAAGGACACCATCAAGCCGCAGGTTGACCTCTACAACATTGAAGGCCGTGACGTCATCGTCCTCGCTGAAGGCCGCCTCGTGAATCTGGGCTGCGCTACCGGCCACCCGTCCTTCGTGATGTCTAACTCCTTCACCAACCAGACACTGGCGCAGATTGAGCTTTGGACAAACAGCGACCAGTACGAAAACCAGGTTTATGTACTGCCAAAGCATCTTGATGAAAAGGTAGCCCGCCTTCACCTCGCCAAAATCGGCGTAACGCTGGATGAGTTGACGGATGCGCAGGCTGCTTATCTCGGCATTGCTAAGAACGGGCCGTTCAAGGCGGAACAGTATCGCTACTAATCAACATTGCATTATCTGAACACCCCGCACTATGCGGGGTGTTTTTATTTTAATCCATGATGGTGCAGCTGACTATTGTACGCGATAAGCACGCATGTCGGCAAAATTTCAATCATTATTTATGTACGTTTGAGCCTTACCTCAATCTACCACATGAAAAAACTGCTCTACACACTCCTCGCAACGCTGCTTACCGGCTCCGCCTTTTCGCAGGCCATCACGCTCAGCTCATCGCCTACCGTTGTAGTAGGCAAGATAGATTCCTGTGGCGTGCCTTCCGCAGCCGGGCTGGCAGTACTGCCTTCAATAGCTGCGGCAACAAATGCTTCGTGGGACTTTACGGGCGTATCGCTGAATCCCGCGCCTTATACGTACAAGTACATCGCCAAAACAGCGGGCTTTCCTTCAGCTACGCTTGGCATTGATTCGGTGACTTATGCGCTCTCTGCGACTTCTCCTTACAGCTATAAAGCCTGGCCCAACGTCCTGCAATCGTCAACGGGCGTGGCCATTCTGGGCGAGGAGATTCTGACGCGGCAGGCAAAAGGACTTGGCGCTGCGACCGGCAATAATATAGACAGCATCATATTCCCGACGCAAGTGATGACGTTCAGCGCGCCGCTGCGCAGCCTGAAATTCCCGGCTACTTACGGCACCGTCTGGATAGACAGCGCTATAAGGACGCTTAACATCAACCTGACGGTGACGGCGGCTTCGCTCAATAATGCGCCCGGCCAGCAACGGCAGAAGCGTATCTACCTGGATTCCGTGGTAGGCTGGGGCCGCATGAAGGTGCCGGTATTTGGCAAGGCGGGTTCCGCTTATATCCCGGTATTGCAGATGCACCATACGGATACGCAGATTGACAGCTTCTTCCTTAATGGCTCACCTGCTTCCGCTACATTGCTCGCAGCAGTTGGGGCAATTCAGGGACAATCAACCACCGTTGCGCGCACCTATTTTTACCGCGCAGGTGCCTTCCGGCCCTTGATTGAGGCGGTTCATTCTACACCATCGCATAGCTCCACCGTATCTAAAATGTTTATTCACGCAGTGGACGTACCTGACGCCACAGGTGTGCCCTACGTATCAGCGGAAGCATTCCGTGCTTATCCCAATCCACTGCGTGCCGGCGGCCAACTGCATATAGAAATGCAGGATAACCCCGGTTCCGGCTGGAGCTACGCCTTGGTCAATATAGAAGGTCAGGCCTTCGCGGAAGGCGCATTGCCACAGCTGGCGGTAAAGAAAAGCGCGGATGTCAGCCTGCCTCAGGGCCTCGCCGCCGGCATTTACTACCTGACGCTGAAGGACGCTTCCGCACAGCTATCCGTGTTACCAGTCAGCGTTGAGTAAATGCCCAAGGGATATAATCCGGCTTTACTTAAAATGCCGCCCGAACAGGACGGCATTTTAATGTTGTTTGCCTGCAGCTATTGAAGGATAGCTTTCATGCTCACCGCTCCGTCTAACCCCGCTACGCGCACTACATAATGTCCTGCGGGTAGGCCGGCGGCGCTGACTGGCAGCACATTCAATCCGCTCTTTACAGTCCAAGTCTGCTGCCGCACAAGGCTGCCGATGGCGTTGTAAATTTCTACGCTCAGCGTCTCGCTCCTGTCGCCTTCAAAGTGGAGTGTAAACGCACCTTCCGCCGGATTGGGGAACAGCGTGCAGTCCAGCTTGCGGCTGCCGGAATACTTCGGCATGCCAAGCTGCGCCACCAGCGCCTTCACTGCGCCGTAGGCGTTAATCTTACCGTGGCCCCATGCATTGTTGCCGGATGGCGGGAGCGCACCGGTATAATTATCCTGAATAGCCGTCTGGAAGATGACGCTCTTGCACTCCGCCGGCGTGAGCGAGGGCTTTGCCTGCAGCATCAGCGCCACAATACCCGCCGCCGCCGGCGATGCTGCCGAGGTGCCGCTGAACTCGCCAAAGTAATAGTCGCGGCCCTTAAACGTGGCCTTCGTGCGCACGTAAGCGCTGCTGGCACCTGTGGGCGTATAGGCAGCGTCGTATGACGACATGGGCGTGGTAACTGTCAGGCCCGGTGCGCAGATGTCGGGCTTGATGCGGCCATCGGCCATGGGGCCGCGGCTGGAGAAGGCGGCGAGGCCGTTGACCGGCGCATAGTTGCTGTTGTAGCCCCAGGGGTTGCCGTTGATGTCCGTCCAGGAGGCCCGCGTTACGCTCGCGCCTACCAGCAGCACGCTTTGGGCAGCGCCCATGTCGGATACGCACATCATCGTATCGCCCTCGGTGGCGTCCGGGTAGCCGAGCTTAGCAAAAGAGCTTTGGTAGCCGGAATCGTAGCCGTAGTAATAGTATTCGTTCCAGACATTGAGCTTGCCGCTTTTGGCGCGGAAGGATATGCGCACCGTATCAGTTGTTTTATTGAAAACGGAAATGGTGGAGCGAGGCTTGCCATTAAACTCCGAAGTGGAATAGATAAAATCTACACTGCACTGCGCGCCGCCGGTGCCGCTGAGATTGACGGAATGCACGCTATTGTCTAAGCAGAAGGAGGCGGTGGAGGACGTAGATAGGCCATTACTCATAAGGCGCACGTCCACGCACCAGGTCTTACCTGTATCGCCCCAGGCATCTACCCATGTACGCTGGTATTTAGCAGGGGAGAAGGTGAGGAAAGTAGCAAGCTGACTGTCCACGGCAGAGAATGTCTTGCCCATGTGTATATGCTCCGTCCCTTCATTGCCTGCGCTCATCACTATAATCTTTCCCGGCCCGCTCAGGGCATCGCAGGCCTGATTGAAGAGGGTTGTGCCGTCGTGCGGGCCGCTCTGGGAGCCCCAGGAGATGTTGATAACGGCAGGCTTGCCTATGCTCTGTGCGTACTTGAAGATGTACGCCACCCCGTCTATAAAATCGGCAAAGCCGCTCTGCCGCCACTGGTTCGCGATGGAATCGCGGCGCACGCCTACCAGCACCGCCTCGGCATCATACGCCATACCGCGCCAGATGCGGTTATTGGTGCTGCCCACGCCAGAGCCGAGGGCCATGCCGGCCACCGCCGTGCCGTGGGTTTGCTTTGCATTGTCGGTGGTGGCACTTTGGATGCTGGTGGTGTCGCGCAGCTCGCGGCCATAGGTGTAGGGTGCCGGTGGGGTGCCGGCACCGCCCAGCTCCCATACTTTCCGCACGCGGTATTTAGCGCCGAGGGTATCGTAGAAAAGCGGGTTGCCGTAGTCAAAGCCGAAGTCTATAATGCCCACTACAACGCCCTTGCCGCTGTAAGCCATAGGCAGGCCGTAGCCGCCGTGCACGCTGTCCACACGGGTGGCCTTACGGGCAATGCCGAGGCGCGGGGCGGCCAGTGGCTCGTCCAACTGTATATAGCGAATGCCGGCGGCTTTAGCTAATGAGCCCACCGCCGCTACCGGTACCTGGAGTGTCCATACCGCGCCGGCCCGTGTACCGATGGCTGCGCCGAGGGCGGTGAGGGAGCGTTCTGCCTTAGCCGCATCGTTTACCTGTACGAGTGCGCTCATGAGGGGCTCGCCACCGGAGCCGTCTTTATAGACGTAGCCGTCGGGCAGGGGCCGGCTGCCGTGCGCGAGGAAGAGGCGGGTGGCGGGGGAAAGGAGCGGGGCGCTTTCCTGAGCGTGGAGGGAGGCGCTGAGGGCGATGAGGAAGAGGGTGAGGTATCGGGCTTGCTTCATGTGTAGCAAATTAAGGAATATCGGGAGATGTATGGCTTTAGACGGCTTAGAGGATTTTTCTTCATTATGCTGAACGAAAGCACGAACAAGGGGAAAATTGTCTTGCTGGGCCCAAGTGGGAGTATGTCATACTCCAGATGGGGAGGAAACATGAAGGAGGTATGGAGGAGCTATGGAGGAGGGTTGCCGGTAACTGCTCCTTCAATATAAAGCCCATAGCAGCATCCGTATCCGGTTATCGCCGGCCGTTCGGAGAAAGGCGCTATTCGTCTTCGTGATGCGCTGTCGCTAACATCGCGAAGAACACTTTACTTTTAATAATGAACATCTGGAAGAATGCAGTAAATACGTGTGTTATGAATAAAAAAGCCGTCTGGTTGGGACGGCTTTTTTTGTTGGAGGCTGTAACTGGCTAACTGTATATTCGTTGTTGGTCATAAGTCCAACAACGGCGGAAACACTTTGCTTAGCTGAATATCCGGAAGAACCTGCTTATCGTAGTGGCTGCTTTTGGGCTCTCAGTGAAGAGCAACTATAGAAACAGGATTTGTCCGCATTCGCGGTAGCCGTCTGACGATTCAAAAACAAAATAATAAACCCCTGTTGCCTTTAGATAGGAGCCAACTAAAACTTGTTGCTTGCCTTCTTTGGTAGAAATGCAAGCAACTAATCTTCCGTAGGCATCAATAAGCTTAATAAAGCCGGGTTTAGCATTGGCTGGCAATTCTATGCGCGTATCGCTGTTGCCGGGATTAGGGACTACTTTAAGCCAAGCATCAGTATTTCCGACAGCGGGTACTGCGTAAGTGCCTACACAGCTTTTAAGATTGTCGAATTCCCAAAGTGCAGGAGCGGGGCTAAATAAAGGCCGGTATCCGGCATGGTAGAAGCATCGGAGATTAGGGCCATTTTCTCCGGCAATAGGATACGCAGGAACGGCTGTGCCTCGGGTACAACCAATTCCTTCAATGATGAAAAAGTCTTTAAGGGTACCTCCCCCGCTATAAAGAATCCGAAATACCCGATACCAAGCGCCCAGTATAAGGGTAGAATCAACCTTTATTATCTTGTTCACTCCTTTATAGAAGCTGTAAGAGTATGTAACAGAGTCGCCAACTTTCCATGCAGCATCATATATCAGGTGCTCTACTGAGTCTCCACCCGTAATGCAGTACGTGCGGTTGTTGATTGTATCATCTCTGTAGAACGAGCCTATATACTCTTTGCCAAAGCCACCGACGCCATACATACCATCAAAATGAACTTGATGGTCGATGATTTCTGTTTTACGATAGCCGATGCCCTTAATCAGCGTGTCAGCACCCATCTTATAAGTGTAGGTATCATAGGTCGCTTCACCTGTTATGCCAAGTTGATGGTTCATTTTCCATCGGTTGGCGGTGTCTGTTAAGCGTATCTTTTGTGCTGGTGCGGAAATGGTAAAAGAAATCGCCATTATCAGGAGTAGAAGTTGCTTCATAAGATTGGCTTTGATTGGTATTTACCATGGCTTATTGCCTATCACAAATATAACCAAGCCGATTCCACCCACCTGTAGATGGTGTTCCCTTCGCTCCTAAAACACAATATTCAACCCCATCCCGATGCTCACGTTGAGCAGGCGCTCTTCTTTGCGCCATTGCTAGTGTTATCACCAGCAACTTACGGGCACAGCTTCTGGGTTCGTTGTTGGTCATAAGACCAACAACGGCGGGTAATAGCCGCAGCAATTGTGGGCAGGGCTTGCAATACTGCTACCGCATCACCACATACCGCTCCACATCCCCCTTCGTAATAGCTGCGTCCGAAAGAATAATCAGCCGCTCCACCGCATTGCGCAGCTCGCGGATATTGCCTGTCCAGTCGTGCTCTTTCAGCGCAATCATGGCGGCGGCATCTATCGCCTTCACCGGCTGGTTGTATTCCTCTGAAATGTCTTTCAGGAAGTGCGCCACCAGCAGCGGCACGTCTTCCCGCCGCTCGTTCAGCGAAGGCACTTTAATGATGATTACGGAAAGCCTGTGATACAGGTCAAGGCGGAAGCGCTTCGCCTCTACCTCTTCCATCAGGTCTTTATTGGTAGCGGCCACCACGCGCACGTCCACCTTTATTTCCTTTTCGCCGCCCACGCGGGTGATGCGGCCTTCCTGCAGGGCACGCAGCATCTTGGCCTGCGCGTCGAGGCTCATGTCGCCAATCTCGTCTAAGAAGAGCGTCCCGCCGCTTGCGCTCTCAAACTTGCCGATGCGCTGCTTGATGGCGGAGGTAAAGGAGCCTTTCTCATGACCGAAGAGCTCGCTCTCAATCAATTCGCTTGGAATGGCTGCACAGTTCACTTCCACCATCGGGCCGGCGGCGCGGGGGCTATGCTCGTGCAGGCTGCGGGCTACCAGCTCCTTGCCCACGCCGTTTTGCCCGGTGATGAGCACGCGCGCGTCTGTAGGGCCTACCTTCTTAATTGTCTCGCGCACCTGGGCAATGCCGGCGCTTTCGCCTATCATCTGGGTGGTGCTCTTCTTCGTTACGGCCTTGCGCAGCGTCTTCGTCTCCGTTACGAGGGAGCCTTTGTCCATCGCGTTGCGGATGGTGATGAGCAGGCGGTTCAGGTCGGGCGGCTTGGAGATGTAGTCGTATGCGCCGCCCTTCACGGCTTCCACCGCCGTATCAATATTGCCATGGCCGGAGATGACGATGAAGGGCGTGTCCGGCTTCGCTTCCTTCGCGGCAGCCAGCACTTCCAGCCCGTCCATCTTCGGCATCTTGATGTCGCAGAGGATGAGGTCGTGCCTGCCTTCCTGAATCTTTTTCAGGCCTTCCACACCGTCGGCGGCCTCGTCTATGGTGAAGCCTTCAAAGGAGAGGATTTCCTTTAGCGCTTTCCGGATGGCAGCTTCGTCATCTATGACTAATATGGATTGGGGCATGGTGGAAGTTGAAGCGTTGAGACGTGTGGTTGCAAGTTACCTACTGCTCGCAGCGACTTTGTCATTCCCGAAGGGAATCTCATCTGCAGTGCCGCATAAACTGTAAGATTCCCTTCGGGAATGACAAGATTGGGCGAGCAGCACAGTCGCCACGGCCTGCTATTACCTCAATGCATCAAGGCTTCACCCTGTTCCACTCTTCCCCTTCTTGTAAGTGATAGGCTTTAGCTCTTTGCCCTTATCGTCGTACTGCTTCCATACGCCGGCCTTATCACCGGCCTTGTATATCCCTTCGGCTTTGATGATGCCGGACGGGTAGTATTCTTTCCAAAGTCCGGTCTGCTTGTCAGCCGCATATTCGCCGAATTCCAGCACCTTGCCGTTCTCCGCGTAAGTGCTTGCGGGGCCGTCCAGCTTGCCGAGGTTGTAGCTGTACTCGGCCACCTTATTGCCGTTTTGAAGGAAATAGACCGTCTTGCCGTCGCGCAGGTTGTGGTTATAGTTGCTTTGCTCCTGCACGGCCCCGTTTTCGTACCATTTGGTATAAGCGCCGCTTTGCTCACCCCCTGCATAGTAGCGCTCTTCGGCTATGTTGTTGCCGGGATAGAAGCGCCGGTAAGGGCCGTCCGGCTTATCGGCGCGGAAGTATTGGGTCTCTTCCAGCAGGCCGTTGCGGCGCATGTTGAGCTGCATGCCATTCTTCTGGCCTTCGCGGTAAGATGTGATGAAGTGCGGCACACGGTTGGGCCAGTAGTCTGTCCATGCACCTTCACGCAGGCCTTTGCGCGTTGTGCCTTCGGCAATGATGAGCTTGCTTTGCACCACCTGAATAAACTCAGTACCGCCCGCTTCGCGCTTGCGGAAGGTATCAATAGCCTGGGCGTGCAGGCTGCTGAAGGAAACGACGAGCGAGAGCGAAAGAAGCAGCTTTGAAAGCATAGTGGTAGTGTGCGGCGGGCAAATTAAGGATTAATGAAGTGGCGGCGGGCTACCTTAGTGAGCCATGCGCCACACTATAGACGCCCTTCGCCGCCGATTGGCTGGCCCGCTGCCGGGCCGCGCCGCGCAGGAGCGCATGACGGGCCGCCTGCGGCCAATGCCGGATGTGATTCCGCCTGATGCAAAGGACAGCGCGGTGCTGCAACTGCTTTTTCCTTTAGCAGGCGAGCTGCACGTCCTGCTTATGCGCCGAACAGAAGATGGCCGCGCGCACAGCGGACAGATTTCCTTTCCCGGCGGCCGCTGGGAGCCGACGGACGCAAGCCTGATGATTACGGCGCTACGCGAGGCCGAGGAGGAGGTGGGCATTGTAGTCAGCGAAGTGGAGGTGCTCGGCGCGCTGACGCCGCTCTACATCCCGGTCTCTTATTTTATGGTTCATCCCTTTGTGGCCTGGAGCGATAGGCGGCCCGATTATCTGCCGAGCAAGGAGGAGGTATCCCAAATAATTGAAGCGCCGCTCAGCCACCTTTTTAATCCCGCCAATAAGATTACGACGGAGGTGCAGCCTTCGTCTATGCCGGGCGTGAAGTTTACGGTGCCTGCCTACGGCCTGCCGGATGGCTCATTCATCTGGGGCGCTACGGCGATGATGCTTTCGGAGCTGGAGGCGGCGATGAGTTGAGCGAGTTGAACCCATTTAACCTCACTTCTCCCCCTTAGGCACAGTCCGGAACACCACATCCCACAGCACGGAGCTTACGCCAAAGCCTTTGTCCGGAGCCTTGTAGTGGTGCAGGTGGTGGTTGCGCCAAAGGGCCTTGAGAAATTTAGGCGGCGCAAAGGCGTGGATGGCAAAGTGCATGGAGCCATAAATGAGATAGCCGAACAAGAAGCCGGGAAAGAAGGCAACGGCATTCCAGCTCATGATCGCATAAAAAAGCAAGAAGAGCAGGGAGGCCACCAGAATGCTCGGCACCGGCGGCATAAAGAGCCGCTCCTTGTCGCGCGGAAACTCGTGGTGAACGCCGTGCATGGTATAGACAAACTTGGTGGCGCGCGGGCTTTCCACCACCATGTGGAAGAGCTTGCGGTGCATCACGTACTCAAATAGGCTCCAGCCAATTACGCCGCCGATGAACAGCAACGCTTCGCGCCCGACACCTAGGCCCTTGTAGGCAGCGCCGTAGTAAAGCATGGCAATCATCACGGGAAAGTACAGGGCGTAAATGACCACGGGATGCGTCTTGGTCATGTTTTCCATCAGCTCGTTCTGGAAAAGCTGCGCCTGGCCTTTGTTCTTAATCTTCTCAAAATGCATGACTACGCAAAAATAAGCCCTTTAGGCGCTCTGCGGCGGACATAGATGAAGTGTCAGTGATGCGCAGTCCGGCTCAACACCCCGCCGGCGGCTTCCTTAATCGTATTTGTAAATACAAAGGCCTTCGGGTCTATCGTATGCACCAGATTGCGCAGTCGGCGCACTTCCAGGCGCGTGATGACAGTAAAGACGATGTCCACATCCGTGCTTACCTCAAAGCTTTGCTTCATAAAACCCCGCTCGCCTTTATAGACCGTTATGCCCCGGCCCAGCTCAAACACGAGCCGTCGCTTAATTTCCTCGCTTTTGCCGGAGATGATGGTGACACCCGTAAACTCCTCCAGGCCCTCTATCACGTAGTCAATTGTACGCGTGGCAATGAAGTAGGTGAGGATGGCGTAGAGCGCCACGTCAAAGCCCACAAAGACGGTGGCAAACAGGAACAGCACGGCATTGATGCCGAGAATAATCTCTGAAATGGTAAATGAAGAGCGCTTGAGCGTATAAAGCGCCAGCACCTCAATGCCGTCCAGGGCGCAGCCGCCCCTCATGCCGAGGCCGATGCCTAGCCCAAGGAAAAAGCCGCCGAACACAGACAGCAAAATCCGGTCAAATGCCTGCGGCAGGTGCGCGCCATGTACCACGTGCTCGCCATGGCCGCTTACCGCTGCTGCAAGATGCTGCGGGTCTAAAAACTGCGGAAACGGAATGAGCGTAAAGCACAGTGCCAGCAGAATGACGGCGGCAATGCTCTTCACCACGAAGGTCTTACTCACGGAGAAGTACCCCATCACGATAAAGGGCAGGTTGGTAGCTACGAGCAGGAGCGCGAGGGTCAGGTCTTTCGTATGAAGGCTCTCATGCAGCAGCAGCGAAAGGCCCGTGACGCCGCCATCCAGGAAGCCGTTGGGCACCAGAAAGCTCTTCAGCGCAAAGGCCATCAGCAATGCTCCGGCTACGACGTAAAGACTATCTACGAGCAGATAGGGCAAAGGATATTTCTGAGACATTTACGCTTCGTTCTTCTGCGCCAGAGCGCTTTTGATAATGGCGACGTACTGGTCTTTCTGCGCCTTCCTCGTTTCTATAGCCGTCTTTGTGAAGTAGTGATGCTGCTCTAAGAACCGCACCTGAAGGGCATTCCATTCATCTTCTGTCTGGATGATGCCGTACATCTGTAGCTCCGTGAAGAGCTTATTACCGATGGCCCAGAAGTCGTCGCGGCCTAAGTAATCAAGGTCGGCGTCGGCTATGATTTGCTCTAAGAGATTGTTGGGCGTCTGGGGGATGCGCGTGGCCATAATCATGCCGCAGATGCGCTCTATCTGCTCCGGCGTGTAATCAAACTCAGCCAGGCTTTGCTTCGCAATGTCGCAACCTATTTTCTCATGTTCCTTGCTCTGCACCATAAAGCCGCAGTCGTGGAACAGCACCGCCGTCAGCAGCAGCGTCAGGTCTTCACCTTTCACGCCCTCTGCCCTAGCGAGGCGTTCTGCGGCGGTATAGACGTCCTTTACGTGTGCCACGCTGTGGTAACTAAGATGCTTGGGCAGTTCCCGGCGCAGGCGGCCGTTGATGTAGGCTTTGGCTTTTTGAAATTGCATGGGAAGGATTAGTCGGGAGTAAAGCGGGCGTTAAAATAGGCTGCGCAGGCGAGAATTGAAAGTTGGTGGCTCGTTAGTAATGTCTATGCGTCCATTTCCGGCATGGGCGCTTCCACAAAGTACATCTCCACCTCGCCTTTATTCTTCGCCGCCACCTTGCCGCGGTAGCTGCACGGAAAGTCGTCCTTTACCAGCTCATAAGTACTCTGCGAGATGTTGATGCGGCCCGGCTCGCCGTGTTGCTCCATTCTTGCGGCGGTGTTTACCGTATCGCCCCAGATGTCGTAGGCAAACTTCTTGACGCCTACGATGCCGGCTACTACGGGGCCGCTGTTGATGCCGATGCGGATTTCAAACGATTCTCCGCCTGCGGAACGCGCCGCCGCCAGGCGCGTTCCTACGAAGCCGCAAATTTCTATCGCTGCCCGCACGCAGCGCTGCGCATGTTGCGCATCTGCATTGGGCAGGCCGCCTGCGGCTATGTAGGCGTCGCCTACGGTCTTGATTTTTTCTAAGCCGTGGCGCTCCATGATGGCGTCAAAGGCGGTGAAGCATTCGTGCAGCTCCTTTACCAGTGCCTGCGGGGAGAGTTGCTCGGCGGTGCCGGTGAAGTTGACGAAGTCTGTAAAGAGCACAGTGACGTTATCAAACTGGCGGGCCTGCGCGGTGCCAGTTTGTTTCAGCTCTTCGGCTACCTCTACCGGCAGGATGTTGAGGAGTAAATGGTCGCTGCGCTCTTTTTCCTGCGCTACAATCCTGGCGGAGCGCTGCTGCTTTTTGTAGTTGCCGAAGAGCAGGCCTATCACGCCCATCATAAGGCCAATGACGGCCATGAAGAGGCCGCGCTCATTACGCTTTTTGGTTACAGCAAGCCTCGCGATTTGGATGTCTTTGTCTTTTAGATCTATGGCACGCTTCGTTTCAAGATTGGTGATGGCCGCATTATTGGCCGTATTGTGCAGCGAATCCCGCACGGCTACAGAGCTTTTGTAGGCGGCCATCGCGCCCCGGTAATCCCCTTGCACGGCAAGGGCGTCGGAGAGGTATCGTGAGAACTCGGGGATGCCTTCATAGAACTGCGCTTCCCGGCAGGCTGCAATGCTGCGGCGCAGGTAATACACGGCCTTCGCAAGATTTGCGGCGCGGGTAGGAGGCACGAGACTGTCGGGCCGGGGGGCCATGCTGTCACGCGCAATGCTGTAATAAGCGGAGCCTGCATTGCCAAGCCGGATGGCTATGCTTTGCTTCTGGCCTATCTCCTCCGCCATGCGTAAGGCGCTGAAAAAACAGGACAGCGCGGCATTGTACTGCTTCATATCCGCATAGGTGATGCCGGTGTTGCCGGTCTGGATGATGATGCCCTTCTTATCGCCCTGCGCCTCGGCAATGCGCAGCGCTTTGAGCTTGTATTCCAGCGCGGTCGCATTTTTGCCCTGCTCCGCATATACGCTCCCGATGTTGCCCAGCACTTCCGCGCTCCGCTCCTCATCCCGGATGGCCGCCGCCGCTTTCAAAGACTTAAAATAACATTCAAGCGCCTTCGGATAATCCTTCTGGCGATAATACACATTGCCGATGCTCAGCGATACCGCGCCGGTGCGCCCACTGTCGCCCAGCGCCTCGTTTATATGCAGGGCTTTGAAAAAAGCATCCAGCGCTGGGGGATAGGCCCCCATGCTTTGGTAGTTGTTTCCGAGATTGTTGCAGGCTCGCGCCTCCCCGCTCTGCCAGCCTAGCTTCCGGGCAAGGGTCAGCGCTCTTTGCGCCCACTTCAGCCCTTCATCAGGGTTGATGTGGCTGTACATGGCCCCTATTCCGTCCATCAGCTCCACCGCCGCTGTATCCTCCCCCATCTTACCCACTACTGCCAGCAGTGAGTCCAGGCGCGCCTGGCCCTGCTTCTTTTGGGCATGAAGCACAAGGGGCAGCAGCCACAAAGCCGTCAGCAGAATGCGGGTGGCGGCGGCGCGGTGCTTCATATTGGGCTTAAATATAGAGCGCATTACAGCATTTTTACTCCTGCCGGCAGGCAAAAGCCCTACCCATCTGCCGGGAAGCCCTTCACGCCGCAACAGCAGCAGCAGCAGTAGGAACCCGCCTTGCGGCGGCGCGTTCTTTTGAAGCCCGCACGCGTTCTTTTGGCGGCGATGGATTATTTCCCGACTTTCGCGCGGCAAATTTTTAAGCACAATCCCCCATAAGAAAATGAGCGTTACAATAACCGCACAAGACGTAAAGAAGCTCCGCGACCAGACCGGTGCGGGCATGGCAGATTGCCGCAAGGCCCTCGAAGAAAGCGGAAACGACTTTGAAGGAGCCATCGACTACCTGCGCAAGAAAGGCCAGAAGGTAGCTGCCAATCGCAGCGACCGCGAGGCGAAAGAAGGCGTGGTAGTGGCCCGCACCAATGCGGACGGCAACTACGGCATCATCATCCAGCTATCTTCCGAGACGGACTTTGTGAGCAAGAATGCCGATTTTATCCAATTCGCCAACGACCTCGCTACCCTTACTGAGCAGAACATGCCGGACAATATTGACGCGCTGAAGGCGCTGAAGATGGGCGACTCCACCGTAGCCGACCGCCTCAACGAGACGGTAGCCAAGATTGGCGAGAAGATAGACGTAGTGCGCTACGAGCAGGTAAGTGCCGACTCTGTTGTGGCCTACATCCACGGCAACTACCGCATAGGCGTGCTCGTAGGCATGAACAATGCCAAGGGTGAGCACGTAAATGCCGCCGGCAAGGACGTGGCGATGCAGATTGCCGCGATGAACCCGTTGGGCCTCAGCCACGAGAGCATTGAGCCGCACGTGATTGAGCGCGAGCGCAACATCGTGATGGAGCAAATGCAGGCCGACCCGAAGATGGCCGGCAAGCCACAGGAAATGATTTCTAAGGTGGCCGAGGGCAAGCTGAACTCCTTCTTTAAGGAGAATACGCTGATGGCGCAGCCTTTTGTGAAGGACAACGGCAAGAGCGTAGCGGATTATATCAAGAGTGTAGATAAGAATCTGGGCATCACGCAGTTTAAGCGGGTGGCTATTGGGTAAGTTATCTGACTGAAATTATAAAGCGGCTGCCCGAAAAGGCAGCCGCTTTTTTTAAAGTCAATATCAGAATCTTAGTAAACATGCTGCCCCCCATTAATAGAATAGTTCGCCCCGGTAATAAAGCTCGCCTCGTCACTCGCCAGAAAGCTCACCAGGTGCGCTACCTCATGCGTACCGCCCAAGCGCCCGACCGGTATCTGCGCCACAATTGCATCGCGATATTTCTGCTCCACTGCCATCACCATATCGGTGCCGATGTAGCCGGGCGAAATAGTGTTGACCGTGATGCCGTACTTCGCCACTTCCATCGCCAGCGTTTTCGTGAAGCCGTGCATACCGGCCTTTGCCGCCGAATAATTAGCTTGGCCGAATTGCCCGCGCTGACCGTTTACGGAGGAGATGTTGATGATGCGGCCAAATTTCCGCTCTATCATCCCGTTGATAACGTGACGTGTGGTGTTGAAGATGGAGTTGAGGTTTGTATTGATGACGTCATGCCATTCTTCCGGGCTCATCTTCGCAAAGCGGATGTCGCGCGTGATGCCGGCATTATTCACCAGAATGTCCACCGGGCCGAGCTTGGATTCTATCTCTGCGACCATCTTGCCTACGCTTTCGTAATCCGTTACATCGCCTTCCACCGTTGTGGCTTCCACGCCTTCAGCGGCCATTTTCGCCTTCCATTCTTCTGCTTTAGCCGCGTTGCGGAAATTGGCGGCTACGCGGTAGCCGTCATTAAAAAGCTCTTTGCACATGGCGGTGCCGAGGCCGCCGGTTGCGCCGGTTACAAGGACGATGTGGTTGCTGGTTTTCATGATGCAGGTGGTTTTATCCTTCCAAGTTGCGCAGAATCGGGCAGAAAACAAAAGCCCGGCGCAATTCATTGCGCCGGGCTTTTGTTTTCAGGGTAAGCAAGCAGCGTCTAAGAAGGCAGGCCCAGCAAAAAGCCGATGGTAAAGTTGGCATCCCAGTCAAACACAAACGTGTCGCAGCCGGTCGCTTCCTGTAGCGCTTTGTAGATGACGAGGCCCGCTTTGGTCTTCGCCTTATCGCCTTTATAGGAGCCGGGGTCGCGTAGCACGGTGTAGCGCTCCTCGCCCTGCCGCGTCTGCTTGGCCAGCTCATACGGAACGCCGCCGATGATGAAGCATACCTCGCGCTTTGCCTTCGGGATGGCTGCCGCCCGCGACTTTACTTCCTGCGCCACCGCATCGTCGGCCTTGCCGCTTTCGTAATATTTCGCGCCGGGTAGCTCCATCGCCTTCAGCGAGCCGCCTTCGTACCAGCTCACTTTCGTATTGCCGGAGCCTATGTCTGCCACAAAGGAATTGTCTTGGTAGGAAGAGGGCTGCACGCTCTTCAGCGCCAGCTTGCCTTCCCCTTCCGGCGTTACAAGATTCACTACATAGCCCATCTTTTTCAGCTCGCTTACGATGCCTGCTGTCTTCGGCTCCTTCTGTGCGCCACTGGAAATGACGAAGTGCATATTGCGGTTCTGTACGCCGCGGTCAAACATGCCCGCGAGGTATTTTTTCAGACCCGCGCGAATGTCTTCGGTGGTGGCGAGGCCTTCATAGACGAGGCTCTCGCCAAAGTCTTTAGATATGACCTCGTAGCGCTTTTGCGCGTCAATATTCACTACAAAAGAGTTGAAGCCGGAAGCGCCTACTTCAACCACGCCTTTGAGCGTGCCGTTCACCGGCTTTTCCGGCTGGAAGGCAAAGGAGCGGTGCTCGCCGCTATTGCCTGTCTTGCCATCATCGCTCTTGCCCGCGGAAGTGCTTTGGCCTGCGTCGCCGGTACTGTTGCTACTGGCTGTACCGGACGTCGATTCATAGGAGTCGTGAGAGACCGGGCCTTTCAGCAGGCCTTTTTCGGAAGCGAACCAGATGGCGGCGATGAGCGGCACGCCGATGATGATTGCTTTGATGGGCCAGCGCAGGCGGCCCCAAGTGCTTTGGTTTTCCATGTTGTGGTAGGTTTTTACCGCAAAGACGCGACATAAAATGTCTTAGCGCGTCTCCGCGCCTTAGCGGTAGATATTTTAGTCTAACAAAGAAAAGCCTTTGTCCACTTTCTCATCAGCGTTCAGGTCGTAGCCGGAAGAGCCGATTTGACTCACGTTCAGCTTCTGCAGGTTGCGGCCTTCCACTTTGGCTATAAAGGCGTTCAGCTCTTCCTGACTCGGCGCGCCGCCGATGGTTACAGCGTTGTTCTGGTCTAAAAACTCCAGGTTGGAACGGATTGAGGCGATGTTTTGCGAGATAGCCGCCGTTGCCGCGCCCATCGCTTCCTGAAACACCCAGCCGTCCTTAATGTTGAAGACCTCAGCCAGTCCATCGGTGGCGCTCTTCATCTTGTTGGTGGCTTCCAGCTTTTTGTTGAGAATGTTGATGGAAGAATCCAGGGTGCTCACGTAGATACGAGCGGCGCTTTCATTGTCCTTCAGCACTTCCAGCACCTTAGCAAACTGGTTGGCGTACTGCGCGTAGCTGCGGGCATTCTGTTCCTCGGCTTCGCCTTCCTTGCCGGCCAGAAATGCCCTTGTGCGTGTTTCTTTCGCATCGCGGCGCAGGTCGGCGGCCTTTTCGGTGTTGCCTCCTTGCTCAGCGTCTCCTGCTTCGGCGTCCAGCGCGGCTGCTGCTGTGGTAAAGCGTTTAGCGTGACCGTACTTTTCAGTTGCCTGCTGCTGGGCGGATTGGCCGCTTTGAATCATGTCTATGCGCACGCCGTCCACGCTGGCTATTTTATCCTTTACACGCTTCAGTGTATCCTTCGCATCGCGCAGCAGCATTTGCAGGGATTCAATAGGGTTGGAGCGCACAATGCTTTTCTCGCCTTTGAAGAGCAATGTGCTGCCCGCGCGGTTGAGGAAGGAGATAATCTTCGGCGCCAGCAGGAGCAGCACCAGCAGCAGCACCGAGAAGATAACGAGCTTCATTGTGCGCTCCACGAAGGTGAGGATGCTGTCTAAGTTCATCACAAAGAGCGCGGCGCCGGCCAGCACAAGTATCCAGAAAAAGGCGGCGGCAACGGTTTTCTTCGCTTCCGGCGTTTTGACGGCGGCGGGCAGCTTATCGCCGAGCACCTGGAAGATGGGTAGCTGGTTGCGCAGCTCTGCCGGAATGGTAGCCGGCAGGTTTTGATTGGTCGTTGACATGGTAGGAATGTGTATGGTGAGCGGCGTAACAGCGCCTACGCGCTTTTGCCTATAAATCCCGTTCCGCAGCCGAAAGCACGGCACTCATCTGCTGGAGTAATTCCTCTATGGCCGTCTTCCCACCTTCGGTGCGCGCTTGTAAATCGCGCAGCTTTGGCTCGTACTGCGCATCCAGTTCGGCCAGCGTGGCGCGCTGCGCGGAAAGCTTTTCCTGAAGAGCCGCTATCTGCCGCTCCATATCGCCGATGGTATCGGAGAGGGTCTTGCGCTGCGCGGATTTCTCGTCTTCCAACTGACGGCGTTGGGCGGCTTTCTTCTGAAGGTCAGCGGCGAGGGCGTCCTGCAGGGCAGTGATGTAGTGGCGGCCTGTAGAGACCACCTTTTCCTTCGTCAGGCTCTTATCAGCATACTTAAGGGCGTTGAATACTGCCTTTACCTGACTCACGCCTCCGCTTTCCTCCGCCGCGTTCCAGATTTCCATAAAATCAACGCCGGGTTGGTTGATGCGCTCCAGCATCTGGTAGGCTTTTTCCCGCGTGGAAGCGTCGGCGCTGCCGCTGCTGACAGTCGGCTGCTGCGCAACGGATTGCTGCGCGTTTGCAGGGGCCGGTTGCGTAGCCGGAGCAGGCGGCTGCGTATCGTCGTCCGCGTCTTTAAAGAGCAGCTTTTTTAAGCCGGAGAAAAGATTGCCTTCCTGTGCCATGAGTCAAATATAGGCGGTGCCGTCTTGAGCATTTCCTGGTCACTCCGGAAAACTCCTCTGCATAGATATTTCCCAATCTTTTGTCATCCCGGAACGGGAACCTGATGCGAGTTAAGAGTTATAGCAAGTTCCCGTTCCGGGATGACAAAAGTCGCTGTGAACTATTGCGCGCGAGTAAGTCCTTAAAGCGTCCACTTCAATGAAAGATTCACTACGCGCCCGTCAATAGGCGCCCACAACGGCCGGAAGTACGGATTTGTGCGGCTGCCGATATTAATTGGCTCCACGCGGCTTTGCCGGTAATCCAGCAGGTTTTCACCATTCAGCACCACCTGCCAGTGCTTCCCAAAGGCGCGCATGACAGAGGCGGCGAGGAAGAAGTAATCGGGCGTCTTTGAGTCATTATCGCGGTACTGGCGGCCGTTGTAAGAACCTTCCAGCCCTATGCGCCAAGCGTCGGTTGGCTCCCAGACAATCGTCCCGGCGGCGCGGTCGCGCGGGGTGAGCGGCTGGTATTGGGAGATGTACGGATTGTCTGGAATGTAGTAGCGCACCGCATCCGTAAAAATATAGCCGAGGTACATTTCCCAATGGCCGAGCGTGGCGCGCACATAGGTGTCAGAGCCGCGGGTCTCCAGGTCATCCTCCACATTCTGGAACACAACGTAAGTCCGCATGCCGAAAAACCGCTCCTGCGGTACTACCGGCCGCTTAATGCGGGTGAGAAAAAGGGCCTGATTGATGAAGAAACTATGATGCGTCCCATTCCTTCCGGTAGTTTACTTCCAGGTTCAGGCCGTAGGATTTTTCCGGCTCCACCTTATCGGAAAGCGGCTGGATTTCATACAGTGCATAATCCACATTCTGCGGTGCAAGCACATTCGGGTACCGGTAGCCCGCGCCGTACCCTGCCCGCAGCGCCCAATGCTCGTTGACGCGGTACAGCGCAGCAAGGCGTGGGAGAAGAAAATCGCCATAGCGGTCGTGGTGGTCAAGGCGCAGGCCGCCTTCTATGCTTGTGCCGCCCTTCAGCTTCAGGGTGCCCTGTGCGAATGCGCCGGCAACATTGTTGGAAAAATCAGTCAGCGCTGTGTAGTAGGCCGTCTGCTCCTTATGAAAAGCATCGCCCGTCAGGTTCACGCCGGCTACAATGTCCACATGTGATTTGGGGATGAGCACGGAAGCTTCCGCATAGTAATTGTCCTGCACGCCCCGGAAGTCAAAACCGATTTGCGCTTCTTTTAAGTCGCGGCTGAAGCGGCTGAAGGTGCCCTTAAGTGTACCGCGCAGCCCGCCGGGAAATGTGTGCTCCGCAATCAGCTCGCCCGTATGGCGCGCCAACTTGTTCCGCTCCGTGTAGCGCGGGTAGCCGCCTATAGAGTCGCTGTTACCCAGAATAGCCTCTATATCTCCGCCGTCGCGGGTCTCCAGATTTCCGTAGTAGCCGAGGATAAGGATCGTTTTTTCATCAGGATAAAAGAACAGGCGCGGGTGCAGGTTGATGCTGGTATTATCCGGCAGGTCAGTCAGGCCGTCGCCGTCCACATCGCGCGGGCTTTGGTTTGTAAAGCCGGCGAAGAGGTTGTAGCCCCAGCCCTTATAGCGTTTCGCTACATATCCATTTGCGTTCTTTTCCAGGAGCGTGGAAGCGTTGAGCGTTACGATGGCTTCCTGCGTCATCTTCGGCCTTTTAGAGATGAAGTTGATAAGGCCGCCAATTGCGCCGCCGCCGTAGAGCGTGGAAGCCGAGCCTTTAATCAATTCTATCTGCCGCAAGTCCAATGGCGGGATGCTCAGCACGCCAAAGCCGCCGGCCAGCCCTTCAAAGAGCGGCATTCCGTCGCGCAGCATTTGCGTGTAGCGGCCCTCAAGGCCCTGGATGCGCACATTGCTGGCCCCGCTAACTGCATTCGCCTGCTGGATTTGAATGCCGCTTACATCGCCCAGAATGGAAGCGACGTTGCCCGGCTTAATGCTATTCTCTTCACTCATTTCCTCGGGGCCGAGTATTTCCACCTTAATCGGAGCATCCTCTATTTTCTGCGTCGTGCGGGTGGAGGATACGACCGTTACCTCTTCCAGCGCGTGCTCTGTGGCCAGCCCGCTGTCGGGCCTTGTTGAGTCGCCGGTGATTTGCGGCGTTTGGGCAAGTGCCGGCGATGCGCAGGACATCAGGAGCAGGGCGGCTCCCAAAAGGCTGCTATATCGGGAGCACAACTTCACGATTCCGGATAGAGCAAGCTTCATGGATGATTCAGATTTTCACAAAAATCCCACTAAACACCACGCCAACCATAACTGCGCAGGCTGATGAATGAAATAGCTTTACCGCCGCAAAAAAATCAATACTTATGCGCGTAGCCCTTGTAGGTGCCACCGGCCTTGTAGGCAGCACCATGCTGCGCTTGCTGGAAGAGCGGGCCTTTCCTATTACAGAATTGCTGCCTGTAGCTTCGGCCCGCTCTGCGGGAAGCGCGATTGCTTTCAATGGGGCAGCATACAAAGTGCTTACCGCCGATGAAGCCATCGCGCGCAAGCCTCAGCTTGCCCTCTTTTCCGCCGGCGGCGGCCCATCGCTGGAATTCGCGCCGCGTTTCGCGGAAGCGGGATGCCATGTGATTGACAACTCTTCCGCCTGGCGCATGCATCCCGACAAAAAGCTCATCGTGCCGGAGGTGAACGGCGATGCGCTGGAAGCGGGCGACTACATCATTGCGAATCCTAATTGCTCCACCATTCAAATGGTAATGGTCTTGCATCCGCTGCACCGGCGCTGGGGTATAAGGCGTGTGGTGGTAAGCACGTATCAAAGCGTAACGGGCACGGGACAAAAGGCGGTGAAGCAACTCCAATCGGAGCGTGCAGGCGGCAAGGAGCTGGCCGTCTATCCGCACCCGATAGACCTCAACCTCATTCCGCACATAGACGTCTTTGGCGAGGATGGCGCGACGAAGGAAGAGTGGAAGATGGTGGCGGAGACGAAGAAGATTATGCGCGACGAGCGCATCGGCGTATCTGCCACCTGCGTGCGCGTGCCGGTAATGGGCGGCCACAGCGAGAGCGTAAACGTGGAGCTGGAGCAGGCCTTTGAGATAGCCGACATCCGGGCCGCGCTTGCCGCCATGCCTGGGGTAGTAGTGCAGGACAAGCCGGCTGCCAACGAGTACCCGATGCCATTGCGCGCCGCCGGGCACGATGAAGTCTATGTTGGACGCATCCGCCGCGATGCCTCGCAGTCAAATACGCTTAACTGCTGGATAGTGGCCGACAACCTGCGCAAGGGCGCTGCAACGAACGCCATTCAGATTGCAGAATATTTATTGCAGCGCGGCTGGTTGTAGGCCGGTGTCATTTCTCTGTAAGAGTTGTGCTTGAAAGCCGGTAGCAGTATGGCTCAGGACTACCTTCGCCCTGTTAATTTTCACACCATTTACGAGCGATGAAATTGAAGACTTTACTTACTGCAACGCTGATTAGCCTTTCCGGCGCTTCCATGGCGCAGTCAACGGCTTGGACGTACGATTCTGTAGCCCTTGGCGCCGGCTATTCCAATGACGTGTTTTATGAGCTGGGGCACGGTGGTACCGTGCTGCACTCCGGCAACGACTGGGATCTGGGCTTCCAGATGACCGTCTTCGGCGAGCCGATGTTTAATGCCGCTATCCGCGCCAATCATGTGAAGAAGGGCCTGGAGGTTTATAACCTTGGTGTGGCTGCTTCTACGAATTGGGCTACCCTTGCTCCCACCGACACCGTTGGCAAGACCTCCGCTTCACAGCAACTCATTAATGCCGATACGAGCTGGGGCAACGGAGCCTTCTATCAAAGTCGCCTTCTTGCCGATCCCTTTTCTTACGGCTGGGGCGAGTACAATATGTCCAGTCACTATGTAACTGGCGACCATCTCTTTTTGCTCAAAGTAGCCGGTGTGCCTTACAAGTTCTGGATGCAGCAGTATATATCAACCCCGCAGAGCGCAATTTCCTACACCTTTAAAATTGCAAAGCTGGACGGCAGCAACGAAAACACAGTTACCATTTCCCGCCAAGCCGGATATACAGACCGCCTCTTTGCATACTACGACATTGCGACCAATACCGTCATCAACCGCGAGCCTTCCCGCAATACTTGGGACATGCTCTTTACCCAATACCGCCAGCGCATTGACGACGGCACCGGCAACTTCGTACCTTATAACCTCACAGGCGTACTGACGAACCTCTCTACTGAGGTAGCTGACATCCGCCACACCGACCCGGACGCGGTTACAAACTTCAAAGGCACGAAGCGTACCGGCTACACCGATGAGATTGGCGCTGACTGGAAGCGTTACGACATGGCTGCCGGCCTGTACGTGATGAGCGACAGCACATCCTTCGTCATCAAGTCAAAGCTGGATTTGCACTACTATCAGGTTCAGTTCCTGCGCTTTGATGGCGGCAGCCCCACTGGCCAGGGCAAGATTGTTTTCCGTAAGCGTGATGTAGCTAACGCGGTAAGCGTACCAACTACCGCTAACCATGCACTCAACGCCTTTGCCATATCGCCCAACCCTGCCACTGCCGGTGCTACGCTGCTGCTTGATGCGAAGCAGGCTAGCGCCGCGCAGATGATTATTACCGATATGGCTGGCCGCGTGATGCAAAGCACTTCCCTTGACTTGAAAAGTGGCATCAACGCCTACAGTCTCAACACAGCTTCCTGGCCCGCAGGCATCTACTCCGTGCAGGTGGCCGCGCAAGACTGGAACGCTGCCAGCCGCATCGTGGTAGCACACTAATCTGGTTTTATTTTTTAGAATGGAGCACAGCCTTTAGCGTCTGTGCTCCATTTTTGTTTTTAGAAAGAAAATGGCCCCGATGTTTTTGAGAAAGGCTCTATTACCTGCGTTTCTGCTCATGGCGCGGCTCGCCATCGCGCAGGAAGGCGCTCCGTCATCTGCCGCCGATACGCCGGCCCTGAATGCCATTACCGGCGCGCTGGAAGAAACCGTTGTAACAGGCGTAGCACAGCCTGTGAAGCTTCAGAATGCGCTGGCCCAATACCGCATCATCACAAAGGAAGCCATGAAGGCGCAAGGCGCTGTAACGGTGGCTGATGCGCTTACTACTCAGCTCAACATCAACCTCGGCAACGACCGAGTGCTCGGCTCCAACATCACTATGCAAGGCCTCGGCGGCGATAAGGTAAAGGTGCTCATAGACGGCCTGCCGGTGAACGGCCGTGAGAATGGCAACATAGACCTTGGCCAGCTCTCTCTGAACGATGTTGCCCGCATTGAAATCGTGCAAGGCCCGATGAGTGTTGTCTACGGCTCCGATGCGCTGGGCGGCGTCATCAACATCATTACTTCAAAGCCGAAGAAGAATTTTGAAGCTAGCGCAGGCTTTAACTGGGAAGACATTGGCCGCTATAATGCGGATATAGCTGGCGCGTATCGCTTTGGCACACGCCACAGCATTCAGGCGGGGGCAGGCAGAAATTTTTCAGATGCTTACGGCTACCTAGACACGGCTTATCCGCAGCGCACCCGCATCTTTAAGCCCAAGGAGCAATGGCTGGGTAATCTCACGTATCGCTACACTGCCGCTTCCGGCTTCGCGCTGAGCGCCGCAACAGACTTCCTGCAGGAAAGCATAGCTAACCGAGGCTCTGTGCTCGGCTACCCCTACTTTGCCACGGCGGTGGATGAATATTACCGCACCACACGCAGTAACAATCGCCTGTTGCTCAGTGGCAAGCTCGGCAGCGGCCGCTGGCGCCTGGACAATGGCTACGCTTATTACCGCCGCATCCGCGAATCGCGGGTGAAGGATTTGGTAACGCTGACCGAACTGCGCGACACGGCACAGGGAACCCAAGATACCAGTCGCTTTGACGATATAACGCTACGTAGCAATTACGCCAATACCTTCCGCAGATTGCGCTACGATGGCGGCTACGATGTCCTGCTGCAACGCGCGCGCAGCGGAAAATTCGGCGGCGCGGAACATGCGGCGGATGCTTACGCGCTTTACGGCAATGCCGCTATGGACTTTTTCAAAGGGCAACTCACTGCGCAGCTTGGGTTACGAGCAGCTTACAATACCGTCTTTCCTACGCCGCTCATCTATTCCCTGAACCTGCTTTACAAAGCGGGTGAACGTACACAATTGCGCGCTTCCTACGCCAATGGCTTCCGCGCGCCTTCTCTTAAGGAACAATACTTAGAGTTTGTTGACCAAAATCACCACATCTTCGGCAATCCAGAACTGAAGCCGGAGCACGGGCACAACCTGCAAGGCTCTATTTCCTGGCAGTATCCGGCTGAGAGCGTGCTGCGCGGCGGCATTACCGCCACGGGCTATTACAATGACGTGCGCGATGTCATCTCGCTTGCCAACCCAACCGCCGACCCAACGAGCATAAGCCGCGTTTACGCCAATATCGCGCGCCAGCAGAATGCCCTCGGTACGCTGCAGGCGGAAGGGGAATGGAAGGCGTTTTATCTGCTGCTTGGCGGCGGGCTCACACACACTTTCGCGGCAGACAGCGGCTACGAGGCCTTCAACACAGCAGAGGCCACAGCCATGGCGCGCTACATTTTAAAGCCGGCAAAGCTCATCTTCTCACTCTTCTACAAATACACAGGCAGCACCCGCCAGTTGAGCGCCTTTGCAGACGGCACTGCGCTCTACGACATAACCCTGCCTTCCTACAATTGGATGGATGCCTCAATTAGCCGCCGCTTTTGGAATGGCCATATAGACCTCACGGCCGGCGTAAAAAACATCTTTGACGTGCGCCGCCTGACGCCGACCGGCGGTGTGAGCAGCGGAGCGCACAGCAGTGGTGGGGGCGATTTTTTGCCGCGCCGGGTGTTTGCTACGTTGCGCGTGAGTCTTTAAGCAAGCAGGCTATTCAAGCATTCCCATCTTTTCTACCCTGCGTTCATGCCGGCCGCCTTCAAAAGGCGTTTGCAGGAAAGCATCTACCATCGTCACCGCTTCTTCGTAAGAGATGAAGCGCGCGGGGATGCACAGAACATTCGCATTGTTGTGCTGCCGCGCCAATTGCGCCAGCTCTACATTCCAACATAGCGCCGCGCGGATACCATGGTGCTTATTGGCCGTCATGCACACGCCATTGCCGGAGCCACAAACGAGGATACCGAAGGCCGCTTCGCCCCTTTCTACCATATTGGCTACCGGATGCGCGAAGTCTGGGTAATCCACGCTGTCGGCATTGTGGGTGCCTTTATCATCCGGCGTCAGGTGCAGGACACGCAGGTGCTCCTTCAGGCGCTCTTTGTATTCAAAGCCGGCATGGTCGGCGCCGATAGCTATAGGTAACGCGGAATCTTGCATACGGGTTCGATTATTAAGCTCAACTATACGCCTCAGCCTCGATGCGCGCAATCCGTGCTTTGCGGTCACGCTCGGCGCGGCCGGAGATGTTGATGGAGATTTCGTAGAGAATGTAAACCGGCACAAACACCAGCAGCCAGCTAAACCAGTCGGGCGGCGTGATGATTTCAGAAAGGAAGATGAGAATCACAATTGCGTAGCGCCGTTGCTTGCGCATGATAGTGGGCGTAAGCACGCCTACGCGCGACAGGAAGAATACGACGATGGGCAGCTCAAAGACGATGCCCATGCCAAGCACCATGTCCGAAAGGCTTTCGTAGTAATTCTTGATAGTGAAGATGTTCTTGATGTCCGGCGAGAGCTGGTAGTTGGCGAAGAAGTTGATGGTAAAAGGCGCTAGCACGAGGTAACCGAACACAACGCCGAAGCCAAACAGCAGCGAGCTCCAGAAGACGATGCCGTTCGCGTGCTTCACCTCCTCAGGATTCAGCGCAGGCTTTAGGAACTTCCAGAACTCCCAGAATATGTAGGGGAAGGCAATAATAAAGCCCAGCATGAAGGAGGACGAGAACGACAGCATGAATTGCCCGCTCATCTCTGTATTCTGCAGCGTCAGGTTGATGTCTTTGAGGCAAAGCGTCTCCGTACCGATGCGCCTGCCAAGCGCGCAAAGCCAGCGGTAGGAAATAAAGTTGCTCCGCGTAGGCCCGGTGATAATGTGCTCAAAAATCCACTCGGCGTATATGAACACCACAATGCTGGCCACTAGCACTGCGCCCAGCGAGCGGATGATGTGCCAGCGCAACTCCTCAATATGGTCTATGAACGTCATCTCTCCCGTATCGGAGGAGTTGCGTTTTTTCAGAAATCGGTCAAGGAGGCTCACACGCGGCGAAGGGCTAAAACTAAGTGGCGCGAAGGTACGGCAGCCAAAGGCCAGACCTTCCAGGTTTTCAAAACCCGGAAGGTTTTTTTATGCCCCGGCCGGTATATCATCCGGGTTGGTGTTTGTAGGTGCGGTGTCGGGCGTTTCCTGTGCTGCGTCTTCCGTGGGCGGAGCTTCCGGCTGCGGTGCTGAAGTCGTTGTTTCCTGCGGAAGCGCTTCCGCTTCACCGCCTTGTGCCGGCTGAGCCGGGTCAGGTGCTTCCTCAGTAGGAGGGGCATCCTGAGCCATCTGTTGCGCCGGTTGCTCCGCCGGCTTAAGCTGTTCCGCCTTTTTAGGCTGTTGCTGCGCCTGCGGCTTGCGGCTGCCGTCACGCGTCAGCTCGGAGAGTTGGGCCTCCACTTCCGTAATTTTCTGGCGCTTCTTCTCCAGCTTCGGGCTGCCCTGAGAGATGAGGCGCTCCAGATTTGCACGAATTTGCGCGTCTATCTTGGACGTACCAAGGTTGGCCATTGCCACGTGATGGTCAGTAAGGTCTTCTTCAAATTCCTTCAGCTCCGCGCGGAGTTGCGACAAAAATTCTTGCACCTGGCTGAGCCTTCCCGCGCGGGCCTGCTCCATATGGCCGCGGCGGCGGTCGCGGTCTTCATCCTTGCGGTTGAAGAAGGTCTTACGGGCCTTGTTGAAGCTTTGCCATAGCGCTTCGTTCTGGTCACGGCGGGCTACGGGGCCGATTTTCTTCCACTCCTCCATCAGCTCGGCAAACTCATCCGTAGCATCGCGCCACTCGTAAGAATTCTGTATTGTCTCAGCCCGGTTTACGAGGGCCTGCTTCTGCGCCAGATTATCGTCATAAGTAACGCGCATCGTGGCGAAATGGGCGCGCTTTGCGTTGAAGAATTTGTCCTTTGCAACGCTGAGTCGGCCCCAAAGTTCCTCCGTCTTTTCCGCGGGCACGCGGCCAATGGCCTTCCACTCATCCATCAGCGCGTTGTAGGCATCCGTGGTTTTATTCCAATCGGTGCTGTCGCTCCATTCTTCCGCCCGGGCTATGAGGGCGAGCTTCTTTTCATAGTTCGCGTCCTGTTCGCCCTGGATTTCCTTGAAATGCTCCTTCTTACGGTCGTAGAAAACATTCTTTGCCGTGATGAAGCGCTGCCACAGCGCCTCGTTCTTATCATGAAATGTCCGTCCGGTCTTCTTCCATTGCTCCATCAGCTCCGTGAAAGCGTTTGTGCTCGCCTTCCAGTCGTCGGAGGCAGCGAGGCGCTCGGCTTTATCTACCAATTCAGTCTTGAGGTCAAGATTGCTTTGCAGCTCGGCGCGCTCCGAGTCCTGCTGCTCGCGGCGGCGGTTGTAGAAGGTATCGCGGGCGGTTTCAAAGCGCTGCCATAAAGCATCGGCGCGCTCCTTATCCACGTAGCCTGTGGCTTTCCATCCCTCGGTCAATTCACGCAGCTCGTTGAGGCCTTCTTTCTTTAAATCGCCCGCTGCAAGCGCTTCTGCTTTTTCCACGAGTGCCAGCCGTTCGGCGTACGCCTTATCCGCGCCTTCCTGTAAATGATTTTCCCACAGGCCCACCTGTTGGTAGAGCGGCGCAAAATCGCCGATGGCGGATGCATGAAGCAGGTAATCACGCACGCGCTCCACGCGACCGCTGAGCTTCTTTTTGTCTTCCGAAAAATTCCACTCGCTGGCCAGCTCGCGCACTTTGGTCTGTACCTCGCTGAACTTCCCTGTCAGGGCCTTTACCGTTGCCTCCGCGCTCTCAGGATGAAGCTGCTGCAATTCCCGCGCGGGCGCGAATGGCGTAGCCTTGAGTACTAACATTCCATCAGGACGCAGCTCAGTGAAGTCTTTGCCTTCAAAGGCGAGGGCGTCCCACCAAGAGCCTGCTGGCTGAGTTTCCGGCGCCGGAGTTTGGGCTTCCGTTTGTGCGGCAGCGATTTGTTCTGAAGCAGCAGACACCTCTTCGGGCTGATTATCAGCAGCAGCCTGCGCTGAAAGCTCCGGGCCGGGCGCTTCTTCGGACTGCGTATCGTCGGGCACGTAGTCGGCGGGTTCAGGGAGTGCATCACGCTCGTTAGCAATTTCTTGCTCCTCCGCTGTGGGGCCTGATTGCTGAAGGGTAGTGTTTGGCGATGCGGCTTCGGGCTGTAGGTGCTGTTCAGCCGGAACAGGTGTCTTTTCGGATTCCATACGGCGTGCGGGAGTCTGTTGGTGGTCTATTAATTAGTAGAATGAATGCGCAAAAAATAGGGGACGCAATAATACGACAGGGAAAGCGGAATGCGGAATGGGGATTTCGGACTCCCGAGAGCGGTAATCACGTGTTATGGCCTTGGCGCCTTGTAAACCGGCACCGTAGAGCACGGTTCGCCGTACATAAGCGACTTCACAAGCGGGCGCAGCTTTGCGGTGGCAGCCACATAGGCTTCTTCGGGCACCATTATATCTCCGCAGCCCTTCAGCACTACGCGCATATCCTTGTATTCTTCTACGTTGATAGCTTCGATGGCAGCAGCAATGACTAAGCCTTTCAAGGCTGGCAGCGCTGCAAAGTGAACGGAAGCGGCAATAGGCTGCAGGAAAGTAGCTGCCAGCATATACCCCCATACCGGAACGATAGCATCAGCACTACAGGTAATGCCGATGTGCTTGCCGGCGTACAGCGACCAGTCATGCATTTGCAGGGCTGCCCGGTAATCTTTCTCCTTCAAAATCATTTCCATAAAAAGAAAGGGCGTGATGTCGAAGACGGCGAGGCTCTCCGCAGATGGGATGAACGGAGCGAGGTCTAAGGTGATGATGCCGCTCTCGGCTACTTTGTTGCGGATGGGTTCGGCGGTGGCTTGCATCCTTCAAATTTACACCGGGTATCTTGTGGCTCATGGTTAAAACCGCGGCATGTATCGTCCGGTAACGTCTATGCGCCGATAAGCTTTGTCGCCGGCTGCGATTCGCATCGCGCCGTTCACGTCTTATTCTTTCTGGAAATAGCCCCCGTAAATCTTCAGCCCATTATCCGCCTGATAGTAATAGGTGCCGGTCGGCCACGTCGTTATATCCAACAGACGCGAATAGGCTTTAAAGTACAGCACATTGCCAAGCAGGTCAGTGATGCGAAGCGTGTATTTTTCCTGTCCGGCGAGCTGCGGCAAGTTGAGCACGGATTGCGCCGGGTTTGGAAATACGGCAAGCGCAGGCAAAGTCCTGACCTCATTAATGCCGCCTGGGTAATAATCCTGCTCAACAGTAATGTTGCGAATCAGCCACCCGGCCAAAGTATCCGCTGCCGTATCGCTTATGAAGCGAAAGCGCAGCCAAATCGGAAAGCTTAGCTGACAAGAAGCGCCGCCTTTCAGCGGTAAACCTTGAAAAAACTGAAACCGAGAGCGCTTCCACCCGCTTGTGCCGCTAAAGACTGAAATGTTTCCCGGCAAGGTATCTGTGGCTTTATAAAAACTGTCGGTCGGCACGTTGTTGTAACATCCTTTGACAACGTTGTACCAATTCAGACTGTCAAAGGAATACTCCACTGCCCCGCCATCTTTCCCCGCTGTTGTCTGATATTTATGGGTAAAGGAGATGATGGGATTTAAAAAGCCCGTTTTGGTTTTGCCGGTTATCTTAATGCCTATCCAGTCATTGGCTTTAGCCGGGTAAGACACGGCCGTATCCGTCATGATGCCAGGGCTGCCTGTGATGCCTGCATTGAAGAACGTTTTAGGAGTAGTTCCGCTATGCCATAGCGTGCTATGAGCTGTATCTATTGACACGGAGAAATTAAGCGGACTATGTATTGGAACGCCGTTGGCAAAAGAGATGACTGCTGAGTCATCAGGACGGCCATCGAATACGCGTCCTGGAAAAGTCTGCGCAGCCGCATGCAGCGACAAGAACAGGCATATAAGTATAGCCGGAAGCTGGTATTGCCTTGTTTTCATGACATAAATGTAGCTGTACTTCGCTTGATTCGCTTGCAGTCAAATCGTATAGTGTATAGCGCGGGGATGCTGCCTGCCGGCAAACAAAAAGCCCACGGTTAAAAAACCGTGGGCCAAATGTGCTTAAAGCTGCTTAGTAGATATTCTCCGGCTTGAACGTAACCTTTTCGCGGCGGCGGAGGGCTTCGCCAATGCCTTGGGCCACCATGTTCTTGGTCTGCATGTCCTGCATTTTGGCCTGCATGGCTACCGCCTGCGGGTCAATGGGCTTGCCGCTCGCATTGCGGTGCGTGAGGGAGATGAAGTAAACGCCCTCACGGCCCTTGATGGCCGGCGATAGCGCGCCGGGTGCAAACTTTTCATTGAAAGCATAGCCGACCACCTTCGGCTCATAGCCAAGGCCCTGACTGAATGATGCGTTGCCTGCAATGGAATCCGCCGTACCCACCGGCTGGCCGGCGCTTTGGGCGATGGCATCCAGATTGCCGCCCTTGTACTTGTCGGCTATCATCTTGCCCTTCTTCTCCATGCGCACCAGGGCTTCTATCTGCGGGCGGGTGGTGGCGTCCAGCGCCTTTAGGCCCGGCTCGTTGATGGCGGCTACCTTGGCTACTACGTAGCGGTTTTCTAAATGGATGGGGTCGCTCACCTCGCCAAGCTTAGCTCCGTAGGCCCAGCGGATAATTTCGCGGCTGGGGCCGAGGCCGGGGATGATATAGTCGGCAGGTTTGACCGCATCAGCCACCTTTTTGTTCAGGTTGTTCTTCTTGACGGCAGCGTCAAAGGCGGCAGCATCGCGGTTGGAGCCGGCAAACTCATTGGCCCTGGCAAACTGCGTCTGGTCGGCCTTCTGGCCGATGTTGAGGCTCTTTATAATCGTGGCGAGCTTCACCGCAGGTGCAAAATTCTTCTGGTCGGTAACGCGGATGATGTGCCAGCCAAACTGCGTCTTTACTTCCTTCAAATCGCCCTTGGCGCCCATGAAGGCGACTTCGTTGAATTCGGGCACCATCATGCCGTAGCCGAAGTAGCCGAGGTCGCCGCCCTTGATTTTGGAGCCGGGGTCATCAGAAAACTTGCTGGCGAGGGAGTCAAAGTTTGCGCCGCCTTTAATAGCCGCCATCAGGCTGTCGGCGCGCTGGTGGGCGAGGGTATCGCTGAGGCCCTGCGGGTTTTGCTGGCTTTGAGTGGCAATGAGGATGTGCTGCGCCTTCACGGAGTCCGGGAGGTCTTTGCGCTCCGTCACCTTGATCATCTTGTAGGCGCCATTCTCAAAGAACGGCCCGAAGACGGAGCCTACGCCGCCTTTCAAAATCGTGTCGGCCATGATGCTCATGTAGCGGGCCTTATTGACGTAAGTGCTGGTGTAGCGCTCCTCAGAGTTGCGGTTTACGAAGGCTTCTACGTTGCTCTCGGTGCCGAACTGGTCGTGGATTTTTTGCAGCGCGCCGAGGGCCTTGGCGGTGTCTTCCGCGCCGGGCATCACGTCATACGTTACGTAGTCAAGGGCGCGGGTGGGCTGGTCGCTTTCAAACTGGGCCTTGTGACGGCTCATGTAGTCCTTCAGCTCGGCATCGGTAACGGGTACCTGCGCATCGGGGATGGTGGTGTAGGGAATCTTCACATAGCGGAAGCCGGCCATTACGCCTTCCATCTTCGCATTCTCCATCTGCACGGCTTTGGGCGTGTAGGCGGAGCCGGCGATGAGGGCGTTGTACTTCTGGATGCGACGGCTGCGGACGACGAACTTCTTCAGTGCCTCCCACTGCTGGCCAAGCTCCTGAAGCTTCGGCTCATCGCTCTTCTTGACCTGGCCCTCAAACTCCTTCACCATGCGGGGGTCAAACTGCTGGGTGCCGAAGATAGTCTGGAAGAATTGCTGCACCGCCTGGTCGGGGTTGGCGCCGCTTATCATGTCCTTCTGCTCCGCATCGCTCACGATGATGCCGAGCTTGTCGCAGTCCTTCTCAACAATCTTCTCCGTAACCATCTGCTCCATCACCTGCTGGCGGAGCTGGGCCTGCTCATTCTCGTTGAGGGGCTGGCCCTTGCGGAAGACTTCGGAGAGGGAGATGTATTCTTTGGTAAGCTCGGCATACTCGCGGCCGTCTATCTTTTCGCCGCCTACTTTGGCTACGCTGTTGTCGTGGCCGAAGAAGTTGCCGAAGGTGCCATTGACGCCTTCGGAAATGATGAATGCCACGAGGGAGAGACCGATCACCGCACCTGCCACTTTCGCGTAGCGCTCCCGGATTTGCTGAATTACCGCCATCTGATTGTGTGTGTTGTAGGGATTTTTATGAAGGCGGCAAATTTAGCCGAAATAAGTTGATACGTTGAATAGTTGATAAGTTGACACGTCAAAGACAAAAAAGCCCCTCCAAGCCGCCACCGTCATAATGTAGGCGCCCAAGCATATCATTCCGGCGCGAGTAGATTAAAAGATGGCGTAACGCCTTAAGAACTTGACATAGATTCAATAGATGCGCAAAAATTGTGATTAGATACAGTATTAAGGTGGTTAGATAAAGAATTTTTGTGGTCAGATAAAGAATTTTTGTAGCTAGATAAAGATTTATTGTTGTCTGATAAAGAGATGAAGTTGAAAAATCATTATCTGACCACAAAAATTCTTTATCTAACCAACAATCATCTTTATCTAATCAACAAACAGGCATATCACGACATAAAAAAGGCTTAGACGGGCGGTCTAAGCCTTTATGCGGGCAGCGTATCAGTTTGAATGATGCTCGCCCAAACTTGTCATTCCGTAGGAATCTTGCAATTACACGCAAGACAACACTGGCGCGAGCATGCGGCGAAGCCTTTTCGCCGTTGTTGGTCTTATAACCAACAACAAATATACATCCCACGCCCCCGTCATGCCGAACTCGTTTCGGCATCTATCATGCAGAGCGGCCGTGCCCAATAAGCCCCGAAACAAGTTCGGGGTGACGGAAGCGCTGTGGTAGGTGCGGGGAAAATACACTCCAGCCTCCTCTTCGCAATGACCGCTCTGGTATGTTGCGTGAAAAGCCTAACAGACTGACAGCCGTTGAACCCTCTAAAAAAAATCCAAGGGGCAAATTCCAAATTCCAAACGGAGGCGCCGTGTACTTTTACGCCTACGCATGAACAACGACAAGAAACTCTTCCTGCTGGATGCGATGGCGCTCATCTACCGCGCCTACTTCGCCCTCAACAAGAATCCGCGCATCACATCCAAAGGCCGCAACACCAGCTCCCAATTCGGCTTTACGACTACGCTGATGGACTTGCTCAGCAAAGAAAAACCCTCGCACCTCGCCGTGGTCTTTGAAGGCGGCGCTACGGATACCGACGTGCACCGCACCGCGCAATACGCGGAGTACAAGGCCAACCGCCAGAGCCAGCCCGAAGACATCAAAAGCTCCCTGCCGGACATCCGCCGCATCATAGAAGGCTTCTCCCTGCCCTCCCTCTCATCGCCCGGCTACGAGGCCGATGATGTGATTGGCACCCTCGCCTGGGAGGCCGCCGACCTCGGCTACACCGTCTATATGGTGACGCCCGACAAGGATTACGGCCAGTTGGTTCGCGACAACATTTTTATGTACAAGCCCGCCTACATGGGCAATCCGCACGAGGTGCTCGGCCCGCAGGAAGTGTGCGCGAAATGGGACATCAGGCGCGTTGACCAGGTGGTAGATATGCTCGGCCTGATGGGCGATGCGGTGGACAATATCCCCGGCATACCCGGCGTGGGTCAGAAGACGGCAGCTAAGCTGCTGGGCGAACACGACACGCTGGAAGGCGTCCTTGCCGCGGCGGACGGCATCAAGGGCGCAATGGGCGAAAAAATCCGCGCGGGCCGCGAGAGCGCGGTGATGAGCAAGGCACTGGCGCGCATCATCACCGACGTGCCGATTCAGTTTCATGAAGAAGACTTTCGGGTGAAGGAGATGAACCGGGAAAAGCTGGAAGCCATCTTTACGGAGCTGGAGTTTAAGGCGCTTGGGCGGCGCATTCTCGGCGACGATGGCGCGGCGCAAAGCAAGGTCGGGGTGCCGCTTGACCTCTTCGGCAATCCGAGCGCGCAAAGCGCCGGCATACCCATTACGCCGGGCGAGGATGGCGGAGAGGCGCCGCAAACATTCGTAGATGCCGCCACGATTGAAACAACGCCGCACGACTATAAGCTGCACCTGAATTTTGAAGAAGTAGATGCGCTCGTCTCCGACCTGATGGGCCGCAACATCTTCGCCTTTGACACAGAAACGAACAACCTGGACGCGAACCTCGCGGAACTGGTAGGCATGTCGTTTTCGTGGGAAAAAGGAAAGGGCCATTATGTCTTCATTCCGGATGATAGAGAGGCGGCGCTCGCGGTGCTGGCGCGGTTCCAGCCGCTCTTTGACCGCACCGACCTTACATGGGTGGGCCAAAACCTGAAGTATGATTTGCTCATGCTGAAATGGTACGGCCACGAGGTGAAGGGCACGCTTTGGGATACGATGCTCGCGCATTACCTCATAGAGCCGGAAGGGAAGCGCAACATGGATGCCCTGGCGCTGAAATACCTGCAATACCAGCCCGTGAGTATTGAAACGCTCATCGGCAAGAAGGGCAAAGGCCAGCTCACCATGCGTGACGTGCCGGTGGAGCAGGTGACGGATTATGCGGCGGAAGATGCGGACGTGACCTGGCAGCTTCACCAAACCTTTGCACCGATGATAGCGCCCGCCGGCGCGGAAAAGTTGTTTAAGGAAGTGGAAAATCCGCTCGTGCCCGTGCTAGTGAATATAGAGTATGAAGGCGTGGGCGTGGATGTAGCTTTTCTGCGCGCCTATTCCAAAGATTTGGAGAAGGATATTGAGCGGGCGGAACAGGCGGTGTACAAAGACGCCGAGCGCAATTTCAACCTCGGCTCGCCGAAGCAGTTGGGCGAGGTGCTTTTTGACATCCTCAAAATAGACGGCGGCGGCAAAAAAACGAAGACCGGCCAGTACGCCACCGGCGAGGACGTGCTGCAAAAGCTGCGCGGCAAGCACCCGATTATTGACGACATCCTCATCTACCGTCAGCTCACCAAGCTGAAGAGCACCTATGTGGACTCGCTGCCGGAGCTGATTAACCCGAAGACGGGGCGCGTACACACCAACTTCAACCAGACCATTGCCGTAACGGGCCGCCTCTCCTCCGTCAATCCAAATCTTCAGAACATTCCCATCCGCACCGAAGCGGGCCGGGAAATCCGCAAAGCCTTTGTAACACGCGGGCAGGGCTGGACGCTGCTTTCTGCCGACTATTCTCAGATTGAATTGCGCATCATTGCCGCCTTAGCAAATGAAGAGGCGATGATAGAAGCCTTCGCCACCGGCAAGGACATTCACACAGCTACGGCAGCAGGCGTCTTCGGCGTGCCGGAAAGCGAGGTGTCGCGCGAGCAGCGCAACAAGGCAAAGACGGTCAACTTCGGCATCATCTATGGCCTCAGCGCCTTTGGCCTGAGCGACCGGCTGAGCATTCCGCGCGCGGAGTCCAAGGAGATTATTGAGAACTATTTCAGGCAATACCCCGGCATCAAAAAGTACATTGACTCCCAAATCCAATTTGCACGGGAGCACCTGTACGTGGAGAGCATGATGGGCCGCAAGCGCTGGCTGCGCGACATTGTAAGCGCCAACCAGACGGTGCGTGGCTTCGCAGAGCGCAACGCAGTGAACATGCCCATACAAGGCACCGCTGCGGATATGATAAAGCTGGCCATGATAGCCGTGCATCGTGAGCTAAAGGCCTCCGGGCTGGACACGCGCATGGTGCTGCAAGTCCACGATGAGCTGGTCTTTGACGTGCCGGAAGGCGAGGCCGAGCGGGCGGGCAAGCTGATTAAGGAGGCGATGTGCAGCGCGATGAAGCTGCCGAACGGCGTGCCGATTGAGGCGGAGACGGGGGTTGGGGATAATTGGTTAGAGGCGCATTAGCATCTTAAAACCTCAACCTTTCTTCTGCATTATGGCATTCCCGCAAAGCCTGACCGAACTATCTGAGCGGGCTAAAATTCGGCTATACGGAGCAGCGTTCACCCTTATTACCCTTGCCGGCGCGGCCCTGCGCATCATCCAGTTCCCCTACATCCCGCCCGGCGTGAATGTGGATGAGGCGAGCAGCGCGTATGAAGCTTACAGTCTTGCTCTTACCGGCAAAGACCGCTGGGGTAATCCCTGGCCGGTATACTTCCCCTCTTGGGGCGGCGGGCAGAATGTGTTGCAGGCTTACCTGTCCATTCCCTTCGTGCGGAGAATGGGGCTCAACATCTGGTCGGCGCGGATGGTGATGCTGATTTGCGGCATCCTCACCGTGCCGCTGATCGGAACTGCCTTGCGGGCGCTGGGTCGCTTTCCGGCGCTGTTGGGCATGCTACTCGTCGCGGTTGTGCCGTGGCACTTTATGATGTCGCGCTGGGGTCTGGAGAGCAATCTTGCGCCGCCCTTCACGCTGCTGGGCTGCGTCTTGCTCAGCAGCGCACTCATCACCGGCAGGCGGCGTTGGATAATGCCTTGCCTCTTGCCCTTCGCGCTGGCGCTCTATGCTTACGGAACGACGATTGTGGTGCTGCCGGTGATGGCCGTGGCGCTACTGCTGCTTTATGGGCGGCGCTTCCGGCAGCGAGCGAGCGCGTGGCTGATTGCCTGTGCGGGATTTACGGCAATGGCCGTGCCCTTCGGCATTTTCTTTCTTGAGAATTACGTCCTGCGCCGCAACATGGGCTGGACTGACCGGCTGCCCTTTGCTACACCGCTGCTGCCCGTCAACCGGCTGGAGCAAATCAACATGAGCGGCCGGTGGGACGCCCTCTTCAGCAATCTGCGCTTCTGCATTTCCGGCTTTGACGACCGCAGCCCCTACAACATGCTGCCCGGTTATCCGGTGCTCCTTAGCCTTACACTACCACTGGCGATTATCGGTATTGTGGCCGCTACCATTATGCTGCTGCGCGGCCGCTCTGGCCCGACAACGCCGGAGCGCATTACAGTGAGTGTCTTCTGGTGCTGGGCACTGGCTGCGTTGCCGATGCTCGTGCTGTTTAAGCTCAACATCAATCGCTTTAATCACTTTTACCTCCCGGCTATCGCGCTCGCGGCATGGGCTGCCGGCAGGATGATTATGCACCTGCGCATCGTCGTCTCCAAAGCGCTGCTGCACGGATTGCTCGTCGTTTGGGTTTTGGTGGAAAGCAGCATCTGCATCCGCTACTACTTCTCCGATTATGAAAAGGGCGACATATGCGCCTCCTTCACCGCCGACCTGCCGGAGGCTTTTGACGCGGCCCAAAAGCTGCCGGTGCGCCAGCTATTTCTTACAGACAGGCTGTCTTTTCCTTACGTCTATGCGCTGTATTTTTCCGCTTATCCACCAGCGCGCTTTCAGCAGGAAGTGACGTATGATTTGCTGGATGGCGTGTACTATGTGCGCCGTTTCGGGAAGTTCATTTCTAACGAAGATGAGTTAGATGCCCGTCAGCCTTATGGATATTTATTGGGCAAAGGAGAATTTGCAGGCAGCGATGCGCAGCGGCATGTGGTCTTTTCCAATGAGCATTGGGAAGCGGGCGTAGTACTGCCGGCTGATAACCTTTCGCCGAAGGTTTTTCGCCACCGGCCTTAAAGGTCAACTGCTGATGGCACTGCATGGCCGTTCGGTAAGTTTGACATTCACCTGATTGGGCCGTCGCGTACGACACGCCTAAAAAGCCAATGTTTGCCGTATGAAAAAACTGCTCCTCGCTTTTCTGGTTTGCTGCATCGCATCGGTTACGGCTTTAGCCGGCGATACCGCCCGTGTGCTGTTTATCGGCAACTCCTTCACCGCCGGAATGCCGGAGGTACTGACAGATTTTGCCGCCGCCAACGGGGATGTGCTCATCTCTGTGAATGCGCAGGTGATGGGTGGCCAGACATTACAAGGCTTCAGCGCAAATCCGGCTACGATTGCCGCGATTGACGCGGGCGGATATGATTATATGGTGCTGCAGGAGCAAAGTCAGGCGCCCGCCTTTCCGAACGGGCAGGTAGCCACCGATTTTTATCCTTACGCCAAGGCGCTGGTAAGCAGGATGCGCCTCAAATCACCGTGCAGTAAGCCTATGTTTTACATGACCTGGGGTTACCGCACGGGCGACCCAACGAACTGCGCCGCCTTCCCGCTTATCTGCACCTACGCGGGCATGGACAGCTTGTTGCGCCGGCGCTATATGATTGTGAGCGATAGCAACGATGCGCTGCTGACGCCCGCAGGAGCCGTGTGGCGGAAGATTCGCAGCAGCTATCCGCACATCAACCTGTATGCCGGTGACGACCGCCACCCTTCCGATGTGGGCACTTATGCCAATGCCTGCGCGTTTTATGCTGCCATCTTCGGCAAGAGTCCGGTTGGGAATCCCTTCTTCAGCACAATCAATCCTGCGGATGCGGCTTTGATACAAGGCGCGGCGAAGTCAGTGGTGTACGACAGCCTGGGCTATTGGCGGCAATGGTGGAAACCGAGCTTTCAGCCGAAGGCGCAGTTCCTCACCTTCATCAGTGGGTGGAAGGTACAGTTTGCAGGCAGCTCAATCAATGCAGCGAAGCAGACGTGGTATTTCGGCGACGGCGGCACCGATACGGGCGCCAATCCAACGCATAATTACTCCTTAGGCAAGTCATATACTGTTCGCCTCATCGCAGAATCTATGTGCGGTGACCGCGATACGCTTGATAAGATGCTCGCTCTTTCTCCCGCAGCTGTCGGCAACAGCAACAATTCTGAAGGAGGGCCAAAGGTTTATCCGGTTCCGGCAACAACTAATGTACAGTTCGGCAACCTGGCCGGCCGCTATACGAGCCTTTGCATTACAGACATCAGCGGCCGGAAGATTTTGGCTGCTGCCATTGCGCCAGGCGCTGATACGCACCACATCGCTATCGCGCACCTGCAGCCGGGCATGTATTTCGCCGAGTTGCGCAATGCTTCCGGCGATGGCGTGGTGCTGAAGTGGGTGAAGGATTAAACGGCCAATTTTTTTATCGTCGGGCACTTGAGGAGCCCTCTGCGGACTTGTCAAGTGCTGAGGTGGCTGCCGATAAAAGCCGTCAACTCGCTCTTGCTGAAAGGCACGCCCTTGATTTTATTGTAAGGCACCGCATCCACCAAATAACGGTCGCGGATAATCCTTACCAACTGCCCGTTATTCAATTCCGGCACAATTACCTTTTTGTAGCCGGAAATTATATCGCCCAAATTCTTCGGGAATGGTCGCACATGCCGCAGATGCGCGTGCGCCACGGAATGCCCGGCGCTTTGCAGCGTCTGCACCGCGCTCTTAATAGCGCCATAAGTTGAGCCCCAGCCCAGCACCAGCACATCGCCGCTTTCCGGGCCGCTGTCCAAAGTCTGTAGGGGAATGTAGTCCGCAATCATGTCCACTTTGGCCTGACGAATCTTCACCATGCGCTCATGATTATCCGGGTCGTAGCTCACGTTGCCGGTGTTCTCTTCCTTCTCCAACCCGCCAATGCGGTGCTCCAATCCCGGCGTTCCCGGAACGGCCCATGGGCGCACCAGTTTTTCGTCGCGCTGGTACGGAAGGAATTTGATTTCCTCGTCTTCCATTTGTCGCTTGAAGTTGACAGTGATTATCTCCAAATCCGCGCTCTGCGGAAACCTCCACGGCTCCGCGCCGTTGGCAATATAGCCATCGGAAAGCAGGATAACCGGGGTCATATGTTGCACTGCGATGCGCACCGCCTCATACGCCGCCGCAAAGCAGTCGCTCGGCGTGGAGGCGCTCACAATTGGCATCGGGCACTCGCCGTTGCGGCCGTAGTAGGCTTGCATCAGGTCGCTCTGTTCGGTCTTTGTCGGCAGGCCGGTAGATGGGCCGCCACGCTGCACGTTGATGATGAGCAGCGGAATTTCCAGCATCACCGCAAGGCCCATCGCCTCACCCTTCAGCGCCATGCCGGGGCCGGATGTGGAGGTAACGCCGAGCGCGCCGCCATAAGCCGCGCCAATCGCGGCTGTGATGCCGGCAATCTCATCTTCCGCCTGAAAGGTGCGGATGCCAAACCGCTTGTGCCGCGCCAGCTCATGCAGAATATCGGACGCGGGCGTGATGGGATAAGTGCCGAGGAAAAGCGGCAGCGCGCTTTTCTGCGAAGCGGCTATCAGGCCGTAAGCGAGGGCCGTGTTTCCGGTGATGCTGCGGTAGTGGCCCGGCGTCAGCTTCGCCTTTGCTACCCGGTAGCGTGTGGTGAAGGCTTCCACCGTGTCGCCGTAATTGTAGCCAGCCTGCAGGCTTTTAATGTTCGCGTCCAGGATATCCTGCCGCTTGCCGAATTTGTCGTTCAGGAAGGACATGGTGCTGGTCATATCCCGGTTGTACAGCCAGTACAGGAAGCCGAGCACGAACATGTTTTTCGCGCGGTCTTTCTCCTTTGTGCCGAGCGGGATGTCCTTCAGCGCTTCGCGCGACAGCTTGGTGATGTCTATCTTATGTAGCTCATAGCCTTGCAGCGAGCCGTTTTCCAAAGGATTGTCGCCGTCGTTGTACTTCGCGAGGCGGAGATTTTTCACATCAAAGCCTGCTATATCGGTTATGATGATGCCGCCCTGCTTCAGCGCCTTTAGATTCACTTTCAGCGCAGCGGCGTTCATGGCCACGAGCACATCGCAGCTATCGCCGGGCGTATAAACGCGGTTGGAGGAGAAGTGGAGCTGATATCCGGATACGCCCGGAAGGGTGCCCTGTGGCGCGCGGATTTCGGCGGGAAAGTCGGGGAAGGTGGAAAGGTCGGCGCCGATGAGGGCGGTGTTGTTGGTGAACTGGGAGCCGGTTAGCTGCATGCCGTCGCCACTGTCTCCGGCAAATTTTATTACTACGTCTTCAATCGTTTGCGTAGGCGTCGTCGTCATGATGGGCGCAAAGGTACGGGCGGGGGTGGGCGCGTTATGGGGATGGTTGATACTGATATTGTAAACTATGGGGGCAGGGGTAAGATATCCTCCGCCAGTGTAGGATATCACATAGTATAGGCCCTTAGCGAGGCATTGCCGGTTTATACACTTTCAGATAGAAAATGCCGCATAGCGCCATTCCTGAAAAGACAGGAAGCCAGAGTAAGGATGACTGGCAGATTTCCGCAATTGCAAAAAATACCGCATACCATCCGATTATCAATATCACGGCAATAGCCAGAAAAACCGGGGCATAAAAATCCTGCGCTGTAACCCGCCTGTCAGCAATCCGGCGAACAAAGGCGAGCGCCGGAGCGTGGAAAAGCCAGCCTACGGCAGCCAGCGGAGCCGTAAGGAATAAAAGCAAAATCTCCCCAGTCAGGCGGCCTCTTAGAACAGGCGAAAGCATATTTTCTTCCACTTCGCCGGCATTCAGCCGCCGGATTAGTTGCTGTGTTTGTGCAAATGAATAGTGCTTCTTTGCGCTTTGCAGCCATAAAATCAGCTTATCTGCAAGTGGGCCATCTTCTGCTTTCTGTACGTGCCAGACCAGACTTTCCAAGCCTGCCGCTGTTGCGCGCATCATGCCCGTAGCTGCCTTTGCCAAGGCGGCCTCATCTTTTTCCTGAAGAAAGTCTCTCGTCTCGATCATCACTCCGCCTTCCAAAAAAACATCCCCGCCCGGCGCAGTTGGCGTCACGTAATTAATGCCCAGTGGTACAATCATCGGGGCCTCCGGCAATGTAGCAGCGGCATTAGCCGCCAGCCGAAAAGGCCCCTTTTTTAAAGGCTTCAGCCTTTTGGCAATATCACTGACCCCTTCGCAAAAAATCAGAACGGCCCCCCCGGCAGCCAGAATTTTTAAGGCCTCTTCATTGCTCGTATCATTCAGGTGCAGCTTATCCCGCCCTTCGCTGAGGCGATAAACTGGGAGTAAACCGATAGAGCGCAATATTTTATCCGCCCAAGGCTTCCTAAAGGCATCGCCGCGCGCGAAAAAGTGAATCCGCCGCTTGACGAAGCAGGCCACGACGATGGCGTCCATAAAAGAAGCCGTATGATTGGCAAGAATGAGCGTTGGTCGGCCATTGTCAATGGCCTCCAGCCCATTGCAGTGAATGCGCCGGAACCAAAGCCGCAGAGCAGTTTTTACCGTAGGTTTCAGGAGCCAGTAGAGCATTGGACGCAGTAAGGCGCAAAGTACATCTGGATAGCGCGTGGATAACCGGGCCGCAATAGATGCAAAATTTTCATGCTTGCCGATACGCCTTCGTACCTTTAACCCGTTGAGGATGCGCCGTATATTGCCGCATAACAATTTCTTTACAAAACCGGCTCCGCCTTTTTTGTAAGTAAGGGTTACGCCACGGAGTTTGTCCACCGTAGCGAACGATTCATGAAGAGCCGCCACATCCGCCTCATAGTAATTCTTGCCGTCCTGGCCAGTGTGGGCATCATTGCCACGCAGGTCTATTGGGTGCGCAAGGCGCATGAACTGAACGAGGAGCGCTTCAATCTGAACGCTAATGTGGCCCTTGGCGATGTAGCTCGCAGTCTGATGCAATCGCAGGGACTGGGGCAGCCGCGCGGCAATCCTGTAGAACAGATTTCGTCCTGCTGCTTTGTGGTGCATACGAATACTTATGTGGAGAAGAACCACCTCCAGAATGCGCTCGTAGCCGCATTTGCGCGGCAAAATATCCTCACTGATTTTCAATACGGCCTCTCCGACCGCAGCAAGCCGCTGGCGCTTACCTATTCCGGCTATTATCGTCTGAATGGGGCGAATGCGCAGCCCTTGGCGCTTATGACGGTGCCGACGGTACGCAGCCCTAATTATTACGTCGGCGTGTGCTTTCCACATCACCGGCATTACCTGTTTTCGCAGCTTAATCTATGGGGGCTTTCTTCCTTCGCCCTGCTGTGCGTGATGGGCTTTTTCGGGTATCTCGTCTGGGTCATATTCAAGCAGCGGCAGCTTGCCGAAATCCAGAAAGACTTTGTGAGCAACATGACGCACGAGTTCAAGACGCCGCTCGCTTCCATCCGCCTCAGCGCAGACGTCCTGAAGAATCCCGCCATCCTGCAGCAGCCGCAGCGGCTCATTAATTACGCCACCATCATTGCCAATGAAGCCGCCGGCCTTACCGGGCAGGTGGATAGAGTATTGCAAATGAGCAAGGCCGAGCGCGAGGGCATCAACCTTCAGAAGACCGACTTCGTAGTGCAGGAATTACTACGGCAGGAATTTGCATCCTGGGCCAAAATCGCCGCTTCCAAAGGCGGCGCCATCTCCATGAAGCTGCCAGATACACCCATCCATTTCTCCGGCGATGTCGCGCACCTGAAAAATGTCCTCTCCAACCTCGTGGACAATGCCGTGAAGTACTGCACAGACGTGCCCCAAATCCAGGTGGCCGTGCAGCAATACGCCCGCAGCCTGCACATCAGCGTGCGCGACAATGGCGTGGGCATTGACAAAACCCGTCAGTCCATGCTCTTTGACAAGTTCTTCCGCGTGCCTACCGGCAATGTCCACGACGTCAAAGGATTCGGCATCGGCCTCAACTATGTGCAGCTTATAGCCCGTGCCCACGGCGGTGAAGCAACTTGTAACAGCGAATTGGGTAAAGGGAGTACATTTACGCTTAACTTACCGCTCACATAACACACCTTAATTCGCAGCAACAACTACAATATGGCAGAAACCAAAGTCAACATCCTGCTCGTCGAAGACGACCCGACGCTCGGCTTCGTGGTCAAGGACAATCTGGAGGCCCACGGCTACGCCGTCCATCACGCGCCCGACGGCGAGACCGGCTGGCAGCTCTACATGAAGCACAACTTTGACATCTGCGTGCTTGATGTGATGCTCCCCAAGCGCGACGGCATCTGGCTCGCCGGTCAAATCCGCAAAAAGAACGAGACCGTCCCCATCATCCTCCTCACCTCCAAAAACATGGACGAGGACAAAATCGCCGGCTTCCGCGGCGGCGCCGACGACTACGTCACCAAGCCCTTCAACATGCAGGAGCTCCTCCTCCGCATCGAAGTCTTCATCAAGCGCACCAAAAAGAAAGGCGACGACACGCCCAACGAAATCGCCATCGGCGGCCTCTCCTTCAACTACAACGACCTCCTCCTTTCCGGCGATGCAGGCCGCATCCAGCTCACCCAGCGCGAGGCCGACCTCCTCCGCTACCTCGCCCTCAATGCCAACCGCGTCCTCAAGCGCGAGGAAATCCTCCTCAACGTGTGGGGCAAAGAAGACTACTTCCTCGGCCGCTCCATGGACGTATTCATCACCAAGCTCCGCAAGCACCTCAAAGACGTGCCCGACGTAGAGCTCCAGACCATCCACGGCATCGGCTTCAAATTCATCATGCCCGGCGCGCCGCAGCCCGCCGCCTCGTAGCCACCCATTTTTTTAATAGAAAAAAGGCCGGAGCAATGCTCCGGCCTTTTCATTTTTTATTAAGTCAGCTTTCGGTTCGCTCCCTCCCGATAGCTATCGAGAGGGAGCGCGCTGCAGCCGGCTGCCAAAAAAAGTTCACCGCCCCGCCGCCCCGCCCTGCTGCACAATCTGCGCAAGGTCAAGCTCCACGCTCCGGCCCACAGACTCCACGATGCGGCCAATCTCCTTATTGTCCTTAAACACCACGATGGTAGGCACACGCTTCACCTGATAGGCGCGGCTTTCAATGCCGCCCGTCTCCTTGGCCCGGTCAACGCCAAACATCGCGAAGCGCTCCATCGGAAACTTCGCCGCGCCGAGCACCTTGGCAAGCTTCGGCACAAGGTTCTGCGAGTCGTCGCACCAGGTGCCCATGATGGTGATGATGGTACAAGACGACAAGGCATCCCGCAGGTAAGTAATGACGTTTGCATCCGGCGTATAGCCCTCCGTGCTGCGCGCCCACCAGGTAAAGGAAGGCTCCCCCTGAAGGTCGGCGAGCGTGACGGGGCCTTTGAAAATCTTCTGGCCCGTCTGCTCGTCTTTGGAAATGCTGTACGGCTTTTGGGCGGCGGCGGAAAGGCTCATGGCAATGGCTGCGAAGAGGATATAAAGAGATTTCATAGAAGCTCGTTGCGGATAAGAAGAAGCTGGTTGCGCAGGCGCAGGAGCGCAAGGCGAAGGTCAGCCGTTTGCGGCAAAGCCGGTTCCGCTTTCAACTGTGCCTTCGCGCCTGCAATGGTGAAGCCGCGCTCTTTGACAAGGCCGTAGATAGCGCGCAATTCGCGGATAGCATCAGGCGTATAGAGGCGGTCACCCTTGCGCGTGGTGCGCACCTTCACGTCAAACTCAGTAGTCCAGTAGCGGATGTGCGAGGTACGGACGTCAAAAATCTTCGCCACCTCGCCAATGGTGTAGTATTGTTTTTCCGGCTTCCAGGATTGCAGCGGCGCGACTTCTGCTTCGCCCACTTTGGGCGCGGCAGACAAGGCTTCAGGAATAAGCTCCTCGTCGCCAAACAGGGTAATAATGCTGCCGCTACTCATGACTTAAAGGTAGGGTAGGCTGTAGCTACCTTTAGCCTCAAAAGAAGCTTAAAACATGCGGGTGGTATTGCAGCGGGTCTCCTCAGCCTCCGTAAGCATCGGCGGGGAGGTGGCGTCGCAAATCGGCGGCGGGATGCTCGTACTCCTCGGCATTGCCGTGGACGATAGCCGCGAAGACGCCGACTGGCTGGCGAAAAAGATTGCGGGCCTGCGGATATTCTCTGACGAAGGAGGCTTAATGAACCGCTCGCTGACGGAAGCGGGCGGGCAGTTACTGGTGGTAAGCCAGTTCACGCTGCTGGCGGATTATGCAAAGGGAAACCGGCCCTCGTACATCCGCGCAGCGCGGCCGGAGATGGCGGTGCCGTTGTATGAATACTTCATAGCGCAGCTTAGCACCCTGACGGGCCAGGCTGTTCAGACGGGCGTCTTCGGCGCGGACATGCAGGTGGCGCTGGTGAATGACGGCCCGGTAACGATTATGATGGACAGTAAGACCAAACTGTAGGAACGTGCCTGGCGGCGGCGCGTTCAATACCTTGCGCCCATGCACACCGCAGACGACGAACGCTACATGCGCCTCGCCTTAAAAGAGGCCCAAACCGCCTACGATGCCGACGAGGTACCGGTAGGCGCGCTGGTAGTCTGGAGCGGCAAAATCCTGGGCCGCGGCTACAATCAAGTAGAAAGATTATCGGACAGCACGGCCCATGCGGAGATGATAGCAATGACATCTGCCTTCAATTCACTGGGCGCGAAATACCTGACCGATGCAACCCTGTACGTAACCGTAGAGCCCTGCCTCATGTGCTGCGGCGCTATGTACTGGAGCAAGTTGGGCCGCATCGTCTATGGCGCGGAGGATGTGAAGAACGGCTACCGGAAATTCACCGGAGCGAACTTCCCCTTTCATCCGAAAGCCGAATTGGTAAGCGGTGTTTTGGGCGAAGAATGTGCGGCCTTGATGAAATCTTTTTTTGCCGCAAAACGCTGACGATGACGAAACAGATTTTATACCTGCTCTTGCTGCCCCTGCTGCTCTGCGGCAACGCCGCCAATGCCCTGAAGCCGAAGAAGGCCTACGCCGCAATACCGGACGAGGGGAGCTTTCCCGGCTGGAAGGCCCTTCGCATAGAAACTGCCGACCACTATAATCTGGCCGTATGGCGGCTTCAGCCAAAAGGCGCAGACCGGCATGTAAGCATCATCGCAGCCAACGGAGATGCCGGTAACATGAGCAACTGGCTGCCGCTGGCCTACGCACTCACCTGGCAGGGCTATACCGTGCTCACGTTTGATTACCGCGGCTTCGGCGGGAGCGATGATTTTCCGATTGACACGACAAGGCTTTATTACAACGAGTTTGACGAAGACCTGAAGGCGATGGTACGTTGGTCGCGGATGCAGCTTCCGGCAAATAAGGTGGCCGTCTATGCCTTTTCCATGGGCAGCATCATCGCGGCGCGGGTCTGGGCCGAAGCGCCTGCCGACTATTTCATCGCCGAGGGCTTCGTTACTAACCCGGTCGTCACACAGCAGCGGCTGGCCGCGATGAAAGGAAAGATGTTTACGCTGCCGGCAGATGCCGCCTTCCATGCGGATAAGCTTAAGAACCTGCCCGGCCGCATGTTGGTCTTCTCCGGCACGCTGGATGCTGTCTGCAAGCCGGAAGATTATGCGGCGCTCAAAGCGCAGCATCCGGAAATGATTGTAAAGTCATTTAACGGCGGCCACGGCGGTGGCTTCAATGCGCTTATGGAAAGCGCAACCAACGGGCCTTACATGCGCGCCATCACAGACTTCATTTCAAAATGAGCGAAGCATTTGCATGGCAGGCATGTACAGCATCCGGCGAGGTGCCTGAGGGGCAGATGAAAGAAGTAAGCATTGGCGATAAGCGTATCTGCGTACTACGAAAAGGCGATAAGCTCTTGGCCTTTGCAGCCACTTGCCCCCATGCCGGCGCGCCGCTGTGCGAAGGACGCGTGGACGTGCAAGGCAGAATTGTTTGTCCGCTGCATGGCTATCGCTTCAACCCCGCGAACGGACACAACACCAGCGGCGAGGGTTATAAGCTCAGGACTTATCCGGTGAAGGAAGAAGAGGGCCGCATCTTTGTGCAGCTATGAATGACACCATCCTGCCGCCCCACCTCAAGCCCGGCGATACCATTGGTATCACCTGCCCTGCCGGCTATGTCTCACACGAGCGCATTGCCTACTGCGTGCAGGTATTGCAGCGCTGGGGCTTCAAGGTGAAGGTTGGGAAAACGGTCGGCACTGGCGAGCACTATTTCGCCGGCCACGATGCCGAGCGCCTCGCCGACTTGCAGGCAATGCTGGACGATACCGAGATAAAAGCGGTGCTCATGGGCCGCGGCGGCTACGGAGTCTCCCGCATCGTTGACGATGTTGATTGGACGGTGTTCAAGAAAAATCCTAAGTGGGTTTGTGGCTTCTCCGACATTACCGTGCTGCACAGCCATATCCATCAAACGCTCGGTGTTGCAACGCTACACAGCCCTATGTGCGGCGCTTTCACGCCGGAGAGCGATGGCAGCTTTTACTTAGAAAGCCTGCGTCGGACGTTGACCGGAAAAAGTGTTTCGTACAGCTTTCCTGCATCACCTTACAACGTTCCCGGCATTGCCGAAGGCGAGATAGTCGGTGGCAATCTGGCGCTGCTGGCGCATCTTACCGGTTCCGTTTCACAACTGAATACCGAAGCCAAAATCCTGTTCATAGAAGACATCGGCGAGCACATCTACCACATTGACCGCATGATGCTGAGCCTGCGGCGTAGCGGCCAACTCAATGGATTAAAGGCGCTGCTTGTCGGGCAGTTCACGGATACCGAGGATACGGAGCGACCCTTCGGCCAGACCTTGGAGCAGATTATTCTGGATAAGGTATCGGCGTATGGCTATCCGGTGGCTTTCAACTTTCCCGCAGGGCATGACAAGGAGAATGTGACACTGTGCCTTGGGCAGGAGCACAGACTTAAAGTCACTGCGGAGGGTTCAGAGCTTGTCCTGCTTTGAGCTTTCCCGCCACGCCTTCATGCCGCCGCTGAGATTGAAAAGATTTTCAAAGCCCAGCATCTGCAGTCGCTGAATGGCGATGACGCTGCGGATTCCTTTTTCACAATAGACTACGACTGGTTTGTACTTCGGCATGCTTTCCGCAGCGGCCATAATAGTTCCGAGCGGAATCAGCTCGCCACCGATGTTGAATGCTTCATGCTCCCATGCCTCGCGCACATCCACCAGCGCAAAATCTTTGCCTTCAACTTGCCAGCGGCGCAATTCATTGGCGGTAAGTGTGTGCATCTTTCAATAGGGCTATAAGAATGGTGTAGCTACAATAATGAAGCCCATCCCCTTATTTTTGCCGCAAACTTAAACACTCCAACCATGAAGCACACCCTTCTCGCCCTTGCAGCCGGCACACTGCTGCTCGCAGCATCCTGCCAAAGTGACCCCAAAGCCGATAAAGCTCAAACCGGCGAAGCCATGCAGGCCGGTGCTGCTAAAGGCGCTGCCTACAAAGCCGACTTGGCCCAAAGCCATGTGGACTGGACTGGCTCGCACCCTACTAACGCGCACCACGGCACTATGATGCTGAAGGACGGAGAAGCGATGGTGGATGGCGGTAACGTTACCGGCGGCAAGTTTACGATTGACGTAACGACGCTGGCCATTAAGGACGAAGACACAGGCATTACCAACAAGCTCGGCCCGCACCTGAAAAGCCCGGATTTTTTTGACATAGCGAAGTTCCCGACGGCTACATTTGAAATCACCGGCGTTAAGGCCGGCGTTGTCGCCGCAGGCGACAAGGAGCTGGTAATGAAGGACGCCACGCACACCGTGATGGGCAACCTGACGCTGAAGGGCGTTACCAAAGGCATCACCTTCCCTGCAAAGCTTGCTGTGAACGACAACATGGTCACGGCAGACGCCAACTTCAACATTGACCGCACGCAGTGGGGCCTTTCCTATGGCAATGACAACAGCCTCGGCGACAAGATGATTCGCCCGACAGTGAACATCGGGCTGCATTTGGTAGCGAATAAATAAGCCGACTTCTCATTCAACAGAAGGCCCGCTGCAGCGTTGCAGCGGGCCTTCTGCATTATGCCGCACTCTTTTCTCCGCCCGTCTTTCAGCAGACCCGTTCAACCCGTTCAACTCCTCAACCTACCTTCGCCCCGCACATGAGTTCCAAAATCAACATGCTTCAGGAAAAGACAACGGCCGCGCAGCTTGGCGGCGGAAAGGCCCGTATAGAGGCCCAGCACAAGAAAGGTAAGCTCACCGCCCGCGAGCGCCTCACACTGCTTTTGGACGAAGGCTCTCTTCAGGAAATCGGCGCCTTCGTAACCCACCGCAGCACCGACTTTGGGATGGAGAAGGAGCAGTACCCCGGCGATGGCGTCATCACCGGCTACGGCACCATCGGCGGGCGGCTCGTTTATGTTTTCTCGCAGGACTTTACAGTATTCGGCGGCTCGCTTAGTGAGACTCATGCGGAGAAAATCTGCCGCATCATGGACTTGGCTATGCAGAATGGCGCGCCCGTCATTGGCCTCAACGACTCCGGCGGCGCGCGTATCCAGGAAGGGGTGGTGAGCCTCGGCGGCTATGCCGACATCTTCCACCGGAATGTGCAGGCGAGCGGCGTTGTGCCGCAGCTCTCCGCCATCATGGGCCCTTGTGCCGGCGGGGCGGTGTATTCCCCCGCCATCACCGATTTTATTATGATGGTGGAGGGCACGAGCTATATGTTCGTAACCGGGCCGAATGTGGTGAAGACGGTGACGCACGAGCAGGTGACCAGCGAGGAATTGGGCGGCGCGCATACCCATGCATCGCGCAGCGGCGTCACGCACTTTGCCTGCGCCAATGAGGTGGAGTGCATCCAGCGCCTGAAAGACCTGTTGAGCTACATCCCGCAAAACTGCGAGGAAGAGGCGCCGATGCTGCCTTATGAAGCCGGCCACGAAACACGTGATGCACTGGCGAACATCATCCCCGAAGGGGCCAACCAGCCCTACGACATGAAGGAGGTGATTGCGGAATTGGCGGATGGCGGCGAGTTCCTGGAAGTGCATAAAGAATATGCAGAGAATATCGTCGTAGGCTTTTGCCGCATTGCGGGCCGCTCCATTGGAATTGTAGCCAATCAGCCGGCGCAGCTTGCGGGCGTTTTAGACATTAATTCTTCAAAGAAAGGCGCGCGCTTCGTGCGCTTCTGCGATGCCTTCAACATTCCGCTACTGGTACTGGTGGATGTGCCCGGCTTCTTGCCCGGCACCGACCAGGAGTGGGGCGGCATCATCACCAACGGCGCGAAGCTGCTCTACGCCCTCAGCGAGGCCACGGTGCCCAAGATTACCGTCATCACCCGCAAGGCATACGGCGGCGCGTATGATGTGATGAACTCCAAGCACATCGGCGCGGACATGAATTTTGCGTGGCCCACGGCGGAGATTGCTGTGATGGGTGCGAAGGGCGCGGCGGAAATCATTTTCAAGAAAGAAATCTCCGAAGCCAGCGATAAGGAAGCAAAGGCGAAGGAAAAGGAAGCGGAGTACGCGGAGAAATTCGCTAACCCATACGGCGCGGCGGCGCGGGGCTTTATTGACGAAGTAATCCTGCCGGAAGACACGCGGGAGCGGCTGATACGTGCTTACCACATGCTCCGCAATAAGGTGGTGAACGGGCCAAAGCGAAAGCATGGGAATATTCCGCTGTAAGGGTTAGGCGGTTGTTGGACGGTTGTTGGACGATTGTGTTGCCCGACTTCATAACACACAACTGTCCAACAACCGTCCAACCATCGTCCAACAATTGTAATCATCAAACTCCTCCTCCACACCAGCATCTATACTGCGCTTTGCGCGCTGGCGCTTTGCCTCGGGGCGGAGCGTATTATGCTGGGGCGGCTGCCGGCTTTCGCCTCGCCGCTCCATGCGCTCATTGCAGGCAGCACGATGCTGGAGTACAATGTGCATCATCTCTTCAACCGTAATAAGGGGGCGGAAGCGTGGACGCCTCACGCGGTGCGCTGGCATTGGGCCGTCTGCGGCATCGGGATGGCGCTATGTCTGCTGGCGCTACCGCAGCTTTCCTTAAAAGTTCTGGTTGGGTGTGTGGCTATGGGCGCGCTGGCCTTTGCCTATTCCACGCCGCTGCTGCCATTCCGTTACAAAACGCGGCTGAAGGATTACGGCCTTATCAAAATTCACGTGCTGACAGCAACCTGGGTGGCGGTGGGTACGGTGCTACCGGCGCTATACTGGAATATCCCGCTGAGCCGGTATTGGCTTGAGCTGATTATCCGCGCCCTGCTCATCTTCCCCCTCTGCATTGCCTTTGACATTCGCGATACGGAGGCCGACTTTGCGCGGGGCATCCACACGCTACCTACTATGCTGGGCATTGATGCGGCTTACAAGGCCGTCAATTTTACGCTGACTGCCTATTTCGCATTTGCGGTAGCCCGCTGCGTTTATCGCTACACCTATCAGCAGCTTGTCGTGTATGCCGTGAGCGGGCTGGCGGCATGGGCAGCTATTCGGCTTTCGCGTACGAGGCCGCACCCTTACGTTTATCTCGTGCTAATAGATGGAGTAATGCTGCTGTATGGTGGCTTACAGGCGGCGCTGTAGCCACCTTTACTAGGGATTAAATCCCGCCTATTATTTCGGTCGTCCCTTCGGGACTAATTATCCCGCCAGCCGGCCTTGGTCAAGGTCAAAAGTGTTGTTGCGCGATTGCGCTGCGCGGAAGGCCTGCTCATCTCCGTACGGGCCGATATACTTCGCATTGCCAAGGGCAAGGATGGGGAAGAAGATAAAGCCGAGTAGCGCAAGGCCAACGGTAAATCCTTCATCCTTGCCAAAGCTCTTGGAGAGCATATTGAGCATCCAGATGATGAAGATGTAATTGACGATGGGAATAAAGTACAGAGCGAGCCACCAACCCGGCTTGCCGACGATTTTGAGCATAACGTAGGCGCTGTAGAAGGGGATGATGGCTTCCCATCCCGGCCTGCCGGCCTTCTCGAACAGGCGCCATGCGCAGTAGAGGTAAAAGCCAAGCAGGACAAAAAAGACAACCGCAATGACTGTAATAATCATGGCGAGGGATGAAGACGAGCTATGCATTTACAACAAAGGTGTTTGCGATTTTATCATGCAGTGCCTGGCGGCGCGCATCCCATAGCGGGAAGAGATAGCCAATACAACAGATGATGGTAGAGATGTACTTGCCAAAGAAGCGCCCGGTGGCATTGGCAAAGCTGATGCGCTGCCCTCCGGCGCCGACTACTTTAATACCGAGCGCGCGCTTGCCCAGGGTAGCTTGCATGGGGCCGCTTTCCTGCAAGGCATAGTAGAGCCAGTTCAGCACAACAGTGGCGATGTTGGCGCCGGATGCATAGCTGGCTATCACCGCCCCCGGCGTCATGCCCCGGCGGAACATATCAGCCATATTGACCCCAAAAGCAAGGTTGATGAGAAAGCCGACGGCGCTCATGATCAGGCCGTCAAGAATGGCAGCTCCAAAACGCTCCCAGAAGCCGGCGTATGCCTGGGACTGCGCTTCATTGAAAATAGAGGTTCCTTCGTTGTATTGTTCCATCAATGGTGGTGGATTATTGTTTTTGAAAAAGGGCGCCGTAGCGTATGCCACCCTGCTCTGCGAGGATGTAGTAATTGCCGGGCTTCAGCGCCGCCACTCCCACGCTTGCCTCGCCATTGACAACGGCTGCGCTTTCAACTGCAATTGACCCGCCGGTGATGTCAAAGATGCGCACGAGGCAGCTTCCAGTACCGCTCAGCTTCAGATGCAGCGCATCGGTGGCAGGGTTCGGATAAACGGCAAGCGCGCCGGGTTTTACTGTCGCAACCCCTGTAGCCGATGCCGCCTCGTCCAAGTCGTAGGTGGGCAGGTTATTAGGCTGGTCGCCGGAAGAAGTAGTGTTGCCATTTACAGCATTGAACGTGGCGTAGAAGCGTACCATGCCCGTACCAGCCGGCGGCGCTGTCCAGTTGAAACTTACCTGATAGGTATTGTTATTGCCGGAGGAGACAGCTGCCGCTATGGATTTGTTGTGCTCCACAAATTGAAGGGAACCGAATGGAACTACGCTGATGTTGCTGGCAGTGGACGTAAATGAGCCAGCCTGCGTGCTCGTGGCCGATGCCTTCACGCAGGAAGCCTGAAAGCCGCACTTAGGCAGCGAGGCGGTGGTGTTAGCCGCCGTGATGACAACCTTGTAAGTGGTGCCCGGCGTGTACTTTGTAACGATGCCGTTGGTAAGCGTCGTTACGCCGATGCCGCCTGTTGTGCTGCTTGTATTGGTGTTGTGACAGCCGCCGCCGGTGCTGCAATTGGCTGTGGAGCCTGCGCTGCCGGTATGGTTGCCTGCGCCGCCGGCAAAGGGGCCATTAGAGTAGCCGGTGAGTGCCAGCCAGCTTATGCCGGCGACAATAGGGATAAGAAGTAGCTGTTTTTTCATGATGGTGGTGATGTGTAATGAATATGGTTATCCCTTTACGCCTTTGTCCGCCTGCTATCTTTGCGCCCGAGCATTATGGGCCAGAAAAAGTTAGTGCGCTTCGCCGCCATAAAAGAGTTTGCCAATGTACTGCAATATCCGGAAGGTATAAAAGGGCATTGGGCAGCGCACTTCGGCAATGCCAATCCCATCACGCTGGAACTGGCCTGCGGCAAGGGCGAGTACAGTGTGGGCCTTGGCCGCCAGAACAGCGACCGCAATTACATAGGCGTTGACATCAAAGGCAACCGCATCTACATCGGCGCAAAAAAGGCTCTTGCCGAAGGCCTGAACAATGTAGCATTCCTGCGCACCCAAATTCAGCAGCTCCCAGACTACTTCGCACCGGAAGACCGCGTGGACGAAATCTGGATTGTCTTCGCAGACCCCTTTCTGAATAAGGCCAAGAACCGCCTGACGCACCCGCGCTTTTTGCGCGCATACCAGCAGGTGCTGCCGGCGGGCGCAAAAATTCATCTGAAGACCGACTCCGAAGAACTTTACACCTTCACGCAGGAAGTGATTGAAGAGCAAGGCTGCACCGTCCATACCGACATTGCCGACATCTACGGGAAAGGCCTCGCTACCGGCCCGCTCGCCATCCAGACCTTTTATGAGTCCATGCATCTTGCCGAAGGCCGCACCATTTACTATCTATGCTTCTCGCTGCCGGATGCGCCAATCGTAGTGTCGGAGCGGGAGAAAAAGACCGCTGACAGTGATGAGCAGGCTGCGTGAGGGCGAAGATTACTACTTGCTGCCGGACGGCAGGCTGGTGATGACGCGTGAATACCACCTCCGCCGCGGGTGGTGCTGCGCGGGCGGCTGCCTGCACTGTCCGTATGACTGGATAGCCGTCCGGGAGCCGAAGCGCAACGCCCTGCTTGCCGCCAGAAAAAACAAAGCACCCGACAATGGCCATTCATCCGCATAGCGACCTCTACGAAGCCATCTACGACATCGTGCGCCAAATCCCGATAGGGCGCGTCACGACCTATGGCCACATCGCTGCGGCCATCGGCATGAAGAGTGGCGCGCGCATTGTGGGCTACGCTATGAATAGCGCGCATTATGTGACCCCCTTTGTGCCGGCCCACCGCGTGGTGAACCGTAAAGGTCTGCTTAGCGGAAAGGCACACTTCGGGCCGGGCGATGAGATGGCTGATGCCCTGCGTGAAGAAGGCATCGGTGTAGAGGATGATGCGGTGCAGGATTTTGAAAAGCTCCTCTGGAACCCGGCAACAGAGCTGGCCTTGTAAGACGGCCACTGCTGACGCAGCAATGACATCGGCAAGGCCACACCGACAAAAGCCCTAAATTTATCCGCAACGACACAACAACTCAACGCTTAACGACTCAACGCTGCAATAAATCATGGCCCTAAAAAGAGACCAGCCCGCAAAAGCCTCCCTGCTTGTTGTGGAAGATGAGGAAAGCCTCCGCGAAGCCCTTAAGCTCAATCTTGAACTAGAGAACTATGAGGTAACACTTGCCGTCAACGGCCCGCAGGCGCTCAAGGCGGTGAAGAACGAGTTTTTTGACCTCATCATCCTTGACATCATGCTGCCGGAAATGGACGGCCTTGCCGTTTGTGAGACCATCCGCATGCAGCACAATGCAGTGCCCATCCTCTTCCTCTCCGCCCGCAACACCGGCGCCGACCGCGTGGCCGGGCTTAAGAAGGGCGGGGATGATTACCTCACCAAGCCTTTCAATCTGGAAGAGTTGCTGCTGCGCGTGGATAAGCTCATCTCCAAAAACCGCAAAATCCGTGAGCCGCAAAGCGTAGCCAATGTATATGAGTTTGACGGCTGCAAGATTGACTTTGCCGCGCACGAGTGCGTGGACAAGGACGGCCATAAGCAGGAGCTTTCGAAGAAGGAAGCCGCGCTGCTCAAGCTCCTTGTGGAGCACAAGGGCGAGGTGGTAAGCCGCGAGCACATCCTGCAGGTAGTGTGGGGCTACAACGTCTATCCTACCACACGCACCATAGACAACTTCATCCTCAACTTCCGCAAATACTTTGAGCGCGACAGTCGCAACCCCATCCACTTCCACAGCGTGCGGGGCATTGGATATAAGTTCACAGAGTAACGTGCAATCACATTTTTAGCCGCAGAGACGCAGAGAGAATTAGCCTCCGTGCCTTTGCGTCTCCGCGGTTCATTTCCCGATTCAATCCGAATTCCGCACTCCGAATTCCGCATTCAAAATGATTTACCGCTCCAAAGCCCCGCTCCGCATCGGCCTCGCCGGCGGCGGCACCGATGTAAGCCCTTACTGCGACCTCTACGGCGGTGCCATTCTCAACGCCACTATTTCCCTCTACGCCTACGCTACAATAGAGCCGCTGGGCGGCAACGAAATTATCTTTGAAGCCGTTGACCGCGGCGAGAAGGTTTCTTACGAAGCGGCGCCCGAACTCCCCATAGACGATAAGCTTGACCTTGCCACCGGCGTTTACAATCGCCTCGTTCGCCAGTACGGCGCAATGCCTTCGTCATTCCGACTTACCACATTCGTGGATGCACCGGCAGGCTCCGGCCTCGGCACTTCATCCACGCTTGTCGTCGCCATAATCGGTGCATTTGCGGAATGGCTGCGGCTGCCGCTTGGCGAGTATGACGTGGCGCACCTTGCTTACGAGATAGAGCGCGAGGATTTGAAAATGGCGGGCGGCAAGCAAGACCAGTATGCGGCCACATTCGGCGGCGTCAACTACATGGAGTTTTATGAGGAAGGGCGCGTTATCGTCAATCCGCTGCGCATCAAGACGCAAATCCTGAACGAGCTGGAGAACAACCTGCTTCTCTACTTCACCGCCACCAGCCGCAAGAGCGCCGATATCATAGAGGTACAAAGCAAGAACGTAATGGACAAGAACGCCCAGAGCATTGAGGCCATGCACCAGCTCAAAGAGCAGGCCCGCATGATGAAGGAAGCCCTGCTCCGCGGCAAGGTGAGCGATATCGGCTCCATCCTGGACTATGGCTTCAAATTCAAGAAGCAAATGGCCGCAGGCATTTCCAACGAGCGTATGGATTCCATCTACGAGGCTGCATTAGCAGCCGGCGCGACCGGAGGTAAAATCAGCGGTGCAGGCGGCGGTGGGTTTATGATGTTTTACTGCCCGGCCAATACGCGCTATGCCGTGCAGGAAGCGCTGAAAGGCTTTGGCGGGGAGCTGAAGGAATATCAGTTTACGGAGCGGGGGTTGTTTACATGGAGCGTTTAGAAGCCATCATCCTTGCCGGCGGCCTCGGCACCCGCCTGCGTGGCGTAATCGGCGAAGACACGCCTAAGTGCATGGCGCTCGTGGCCGGCAAGCCCTTTCTGTATTACCTGCTGCAATGGGCGGTGAGGCAAGGCATCGACAGAGTCGTGCTCAGCCTCGGCCATAAAAGCGAAGCAGTCACGGCTTGGCTGCAAACGCAGGACTTCCCGCTGAAGATTGATTGGGTGATAGAAGGTGAACCGCTCGGCACCGGCGGCGGCATTGGCCTCGCGCTCAAAGTCTGTGAGGCCAAAAACGTTGCCGTCCTCAATGGCGATACGATGTTCAGCATTGACCTTCCGGCGGGGCGGCAAAGCCACCAAAGCAGCGGAGCTGAAACAACCCTCGTCCTAAAGGCACTCACAGATTTTGAACGGTACGGCACAGTAGAGAAAGATGCCCAAAACATTATTACCGCCTTTCAGGAAAAAGCTCCTCGTAAGAGCGGCCTCATTAACGGCGGCGTTTACATCATTAGCCGCGAAGCATTCCTGCAACGTGCCCTGCCGCAGCAATTCTCTTTTGAGAAAGACTACTTAGAGCGCTTCATAAGCGAAGGGAAATTCTACGGCCACGAAGATGATGGCTACTTCATAGACATCGGCGTACCGCAGGATTACCAGCGCGCCCAGACGGATTTTCTACGCCTATTTTCGCAGCTATGAAGGTTGGCATCATAGGCCCGGCCTGGCCCCTGCGCGGCGGCCTTGCCGATTTTGACGAGCGCTTCGCCCGCGAGCTGCAGGCGCTCGGCAATGACGTAACCATCTATTCCTACTCGCTTCAGTATCCTTCCAAACTCTTTCCAGGAAAAACGCAGCTTACAGACGCGCCTGCCCCCGAGGGCCTGCGCATCATCCCGCTCATTAATTCCGTCAATCCGCTTAGCTGGCGCAGCGCCGGCGCGCAGATACGACGCGACATGCCCGATATTCTGGTGGTGCGCTACTGGATGCCCTTCTTCGGGCCCGCGCTCGGCACCATCCTGCGCATCGTGGCTAAGAATAAGCACACACGCATCATCACGATTGCTGACAATATCCTGCCGCATGAAAAGCGTCCGGGAGATGCGGCTTTCACGCGCTACTTCATCAAACCCGTAAACGGCTTTGTAACGATGAGCAAGGAAGTAAGTGCAGACCTAAAGGGACTTACCGGCAAGCCCGCCATCCTGCTGCATCATCCGCTGTACGATAATTACGGTGAAGGCATTCCGCGCCGGGAAGCCTTGCAGAAGCTGGGACTGCCGCCGGAACATAAGTACGCCCTCTTCTTCGGCTTCATCCGCAAGTACAAGGGCCTTGACTTGCTATTGGAAGCTATGGCCGATAAGCGGCTGGCAGTAGCCGCCATCCATCTGATAATCGCCGGCGAGTATTACGGCGACAAGGATTTTTATGAAAGCATCATTGCTAAATACGGGATTGCAGACCGTGTCCATCCCTTCACCGAGTTCATCCCGAACGATGAGGTGAGACGCTACTTCTCCGCCGCTGATTGCGTTGTGCTCCCTTACCGCAGCGCTACGCAAAGCGGCATTACGCAGGTGGCCTACCACTTCCAGCGGGGTATGGTAGCTACAAATGTGGGCGGCCTCCCGGAAGCGGTGAAGGACGGCGAGACCGGATTTATCTGTGAGCCAACACCGGAGTCCATCGCGGATGCGCTGCTGGAGTTCTTTACGCCCGGCGGATTGCCACACCTCGCTGACAGTCTTGCCGCGCAACGGCAGCATTATTCCTGGAAGCACTTTTCCGAGTCGCTGATTGACTTTGCGGCATCGCTGCCGCGCTGATGTGTAATTCCCGGCAGGCGTTAGCAGAATTAACCGCCATCTATTAGCTTTGTAAGCCGCCCTTCCCAAAAGAGGCGCCCTCACACGCTTCCCCAACAACGACAATGAGCAAAACTATACTCGCCGCCGCGCTGCTCGCCATCATCGGCCTCAGCGCCTGCAAGAAAGACGACGACGTGGATACCGGCAAGCCGACCAACTATATTGAGAAAGGCGCTCTGCGCTACATCAACAAGAGCGCCGACCTCTACGACATTTACCTTGATGACGCCCGCTACGGCAACCTTTACGGCGATGACACCGCCACTTATCCCAATATCACCGAAGGTTTCCACCGCGTGAAGGTGGTACAGATAGAGCACGTGCAGGACAGCAAGCCTATCCTGCGCCAGCAGAACATTATTGTGGTCAGGGACACGGTCGTAACCTTCGTCTTCCCGTAGCGGAGCAGCTGTGCCAATCACATTATTCCGCTCCGGTCGGCGAGGCTAAGGGCTTGTCGGCCGGAGCTTTTATTTTACACACTGCCTTTTCCTCTTTATTATATGAAGCTCCTGACAATTGCATTATTTCTGGCGGCGGCCGCGGGCTGCGGCAACGGACATGACAGCGAGGATGCCGGCTCAGGCAAAGCAACCACGCAACAGACTGCGGTCCCGGCCCCGCAGCCGCAGCCTATGGCCGCACCGGTCATGACCGGCACGGACAGCATGACGCAGCAGGCTCCACCCCCGCCCGGCCAGCCAGGACAGCCCGGCGCAAAGCCGCCGGAGCCTAAGAAGGAAAAGCTTCGTCCCCGGCCCAAGCCGGAAGTGTTAGACCCTACCCGGTAAAGCGCATCAGCCGTGCCGCTTTCCCGCCGCCGTTTTCTGCAGGCATCTGCGCTGCTTTCCGCCTGCTCGCTAAGCGAGATGGCCGCCCTTGCCACGCCGCTCCCGCTTTCGCCCAAAGGCGGCCCAGTGGCTGCCGATGACGAGGCCTACTGGGAAAGCATCCGCGCCGCATTCCCCCTCTCGCGGGCATGGACGTACCTGAACAACGGTACCCTCGGCCCATCGCCCTACTCGGTGATAGAGGCTACACGGGCGGGCATGATGGAGACGGATGTGGAGGGCGCCTACAATGGCTATGAGGCGGCAATGGATAAGCTGGGGCGCTTCCTCGGCGCAGGCGCGGATGAGATAGCGCTGACGCACAACACCACCGAGGGCATCAACATAGCCTGCTGGGGCCTGCCCCTGCGCCGGGGCGATGAGGTAATACTGACAACGCACGAGCACGTGGGCAATGCCTTCCCCTGGCTGAACCGGCGGAAGCAGCACGGTATTGTGCTTAAAACATTCAGCCCCGCCCCTACGGCGGAGGAGACCCTGAGCCGCATTGCCGCGCTCATCACGCCGAAGACGCGCGCCATTGCCGTACCGCACATCCTATGCACGCAGGGGCAGGTCTTGCCCGTGGCGGACATCTGCCGGCTGGCGAAGGACAGGGGCCTCTTCTGCGCCATTGACGGGGCGCATGGCGCAGGTATGTTGCCGCTGAACCTGCACCAACTGGGCTGCGATACCTACGCCGGCTGCTGCCACAAGTGGATGCTGGGGCCGAAGGGCACCGGCTTTCTCTATGTGCGCAAGGATTTCCAGGAGACGCTCCGGCCCCTCTTTGTGGGTGGCGGCGGCGATACGGGCGTCTGGAATATGGCGGCAACGCCAATTAGAGACACGGAGTACGCGCCTTCCGCACATCGCTACTTTGGCGGCACGCAGAGCCTCGGCCTGTGGCGGGGCGTGATGGCAGCAGTAGATTTTCTGGAAGGCATCGGGATGGAGAACGTGGAGCAGCGCGTGCGGGCGCTTAGCGCATATACTCGGGAGCAGCTGGCTGCCTTCGGCGATAAGGTGGAGGTGCTGACCCCGGCCGAGGAGCGCTCCCACTGCGCGATGAATGGCTTCCGGATACGCGGGGTGGCGCATGGGGACTTCTTCAACCACTGCATGGGGGCGAAGGTGCGCATACGCGGCGTGCATGAGAATGGCTGGAATGCGCTGCGGGTGTCCACGCATATCTATAATAGCCGGGCAGATGTAGACAGGCTGATGGAGGAGATTGGGAAGATGGTATGAGCGGTGGGCTGAAGTGGGAGTATGTCATACTCCAGATGGGGAGGAAACCAGAAGGAAGTATGAAGGAGGTATGCAGGAGCGTGAGTCCCTTAAAGCAGCGCAGGCTGCCTCTTTAGAAGCAGCCTGCACATTTTTGTTTGCTTTCCGGCAAGAGACTATTCTATGATCACGCGCCTGTTCAGCGGCTCACCATCCGCTTCCACCTTTACGAAGTAGATGCCGGGTGCCGCGCCGGCTATATCCACTTCCCTGAGGAAGGTGCAGCCTACATTGCTGTAAGACTTATGGTATAGCTGCCTGCCTACCGCATCACTTACAGTTATGACTGCTTCTTTTACCGGGCTTGTAGCCTCAAAGGTGATATTGAAGCGGCCGTGTAGCGCCGGATTTGGAAAGAGACCAGAGGCGGAGATATTGCTAAAGGCTGCTATCTCATCAGGGGTGCCGAGGTCAAAGCCTAAATCCATGGTGGCGTTTACCAAATTATCTCCCATAGGCGCATTCCTGTCGGTTAGATTACGAAGTGTATGTTTTTTGCCACTGAGATTGTTGATGGAATTGGCAAAATCCCCGTTGCTGAAAAAAGAATCACGTCCATAAGCGAACTCTACGGCAAAGTAGCGTTCCGGGTCGTAGAAAAAGGTTCCTTTTTTCACCGGCACGCGTATCCAGGTGCCGCCGGGCGCGGAGCAAGGCACTGAAAAAGTATCCGGGCCATAATAGGTAGTAAGCCCTGTCCGGAAACTGTCGGTAGAAGCCTGTTTATAGACACTGTCGTAAGTGTAACCAATCTTGCCGATAAACTGCTGATGCGCACAGGCCTTACCGGGCGGTACGACCAATGTATATTGTTGTGACATTCGGTAATACACCGCTTTCACGCGACCTGATGGCGCACCGGGAAAATTTGCTTTATTATAGAGTGCCTGAATCCTGATTATTTCACCAGGTGAACCACCTGGGGATTGGGTACCAGTGAAAGCAGTGTATTTGTAAGTTGGCGTTTGAGCCAAAGCGTTGTTGATAAGCCCTGCCAGAGAGCAGAGCAGCAAAAAGAAGCGTTGCATATCTGTAAGGGTTTATTGTTTTGCAAAAGGGAGTGAGCGGGCAGGTTGCTGTTCTACGCTGAACTTCAGCGCATAGTGGCCTTGAGGTAAGGCCGCCAGATTAATAGCTTGCCCGGGGCCGGTTCGCCCTTGAATCAGCACCCGGCCTGTTATATCCGTTACGGAATAGCTCGTCTCCGCGTTTAGGCCATTAATACGAATAGCGTCGGCAGCAGGCATCGGTGCGAGGCTTAAACTCACTTCCAGGCCTTTACCGCTATTAGCCACTGCTGCTTGACGAAAAGCCATTACATCCGGCGTGCTAAGCTTCCAGACGATATCGGTGCCGTTATACCATGCGCTTAATATGTCCGCACCGTAGTTGCTGGTGTTAGATATAGCCATATTGCGGTTTATATCCCAATAAAAATTCACCGGCGTGGTGCTGGCCTGGAAGGTATTGGTGTTGAAGAAAGTGCCGGTGGAATAGTCTATCTGACGCTCATAGACATGGTTATAAGGCGAGGGTGTAGCTCCACCTGATTTCCCCCAGGGATAGAAACCAACGGTGTATTGCAGGTTGCCAATGTTGGGATACAGCGGATTATTTACGTCTGCTCCGGCCGCTACGCAGGCACTCATGCAATTGAATGGATTATTGAAATCCTGCGGGCTAGGAATATCACCGCCATAAGCTGGATTCCAGCTTAAAACCTGGTCATAACCGCTGGCGTATGCTTTTGCACTGAAGACTACTTGACATTCAGGATTTGAACTTGTACCCAAGTCAAAATACGCCATGGCCTCTATTCGAGGCGCATAAGATTTTCCTGAGAAGCACGATACGGGGCTTGTTGTAGTGGCCGTGGACGTATAGTCGTAAGTGAGTTGCTTCACACCAGTGCCGCCAACCAACGGCATATAGACGCTGCCGCTGCTAAAGGGCGCTGAGCCCTCATAAGCCACATGAAAGACCTGATGGTAACTTCCATCCACCTGGCAGGCCACATCCGGGAAAGAAGAATTAGACACCTGAGTACCGCTGCCGCCGGATACATAAATTGGGAAAGATGATGCGGAGGTATTCCAGGAATTAAGGTCATTTACATAGCCGTTCAGGTTTCCATTGGTGGCGCTGTACACGACGGCAAACTGATGCATGCTCAGCCTGTCAATAAGAAAAGGAACGCCTCCGGGGCCGCCGTAATCGCCCCACATGTCAATATGCGGAAACTGGCTGCAGCTGCTGCTGATTAGCTCATGCTTTAAGCGTGAGCTAATGGAAAAGCTGCTGTAACCCACCGCGCTCAGATCGTAAACATCCACATACAGATACGTGCCTATAGTGTAGGTTACCGTTGCCTGGTAAAGCAGCCCGATTGAGGGGCCGGCATCGCGGCAGCCCATGGCAATATCCGGATGCGCAGCGCCGGTAGGCAATGTGTAGGTATCCGTGTGCCCGTATCCGTCTTCTGCGTACAGATAAGACTGGTATCCGCCGCCGGTAGGCGCATCTCCATATACAATCCCTTTAATGTACACGCCATTGTACTCTGCCACCATATCGCAGTTAATGGTAGGGTCGTGCATTGATAAAGTGGCGACCGTATTCTCTGTAAAGTTGTAAGCCGGCGTCACGACGGTAGCAGAGGCGCTATTCATCATGAACGCAAAGCATGGCAGGAGCATTACAGGGGACAGCCATTGCGGGCGTTTGATGCGCAGCGTCCTTATTACGTTGCCTTCCGGGGGGGGGATGTTTGCTTCATGAGGTTCTGGTTCTGGTTTTGGTTATTGGTTGATGCTAAAGTAATCGGCGCGGGGATAGCTTGTATGCGTATCTCTAAGAAACCTTAATAATTGCGTAGAAATACTTATTTTGATGTTTATAATATATTTTGCCCTTCGTTCGCCTCAGCCTATCCCATAACAGATAAACAATTGAGCTAAGCCTGTGGCGTCGTTCAACCAAGGTGTAGTCCGCGACTACGTGCGTTCTATAAAGCAGCTATAGGCTGCAACACAATGCGACGAAGCCGCAAGCTTCGCCAAACTATTCGCGGAACAAGGGTGAAGCAAAGCCGGCAGCCGCCTGGCATCATGATTTTAAAAGCAGCACATTCCTCCCGAAAGCTACATTCGCACCCATGCCCGCCCCCGACAAAGCCGCCCAGCTACGCGCGCATAAGCGCCTTGCCACCGGCCTCTTCCTGCTCATGGCGGGCATCTATGCCGGCTGTGTGTGGGTGGAGCGCAGCCATCCCGCGCCTTGGATGGGCTACGTCAAGGCGTTCTCAGAAGCCGCTATGGTGGGCGCGCTGGCTGACTGGTTTGCCGTTACGGCGCTGTTTCATCACCCGCTCGGGCTGCCCATTCCGCATACCAACCTCATAGAGCGGGGCAAGCAGGCCATTGGGGCCAATCTCGGCTCCTTTGTGGTGTCCAACTTCCTCACGCCGGCTTCCATCCGGCCCTATATCGGGCGCTTGCAGCTTTCGGCTTATGCGGCGGAGTGGCTGGGCGCGGAGAAGAACAAGCGCCTGCTGGTAACGGAGGCCGGCAAGCTGTTGCAGGACATCCTGAATAAGATGGACGACGCGGCAGTGGCCAAATTCCTGGCGCGGCGGGGCAGGGGATTGCTGGAAGAGCTAAAGCTCGCGCCGCTGGCCGCCAATGCGCTGGAGCTATTCTTAGAAAAAGGCGGCCACCAGCAATTGGTCACGATGCTTGCGGGCAAGCTGAAGGATTTTATCCGCGCCAATCCCGCCATGGTGCGCGAGCGGGTGAAGAAGGAGAGCTACTTCTTTATCCCTTCCTTCGTGGACAATAAGCTGGCGGAGAAAATCACCTCCGGCCTCGCCGGCTATCTTGACGAAATAGCATCTGACCCGACTCACCGCCTTCGCGCCGATATTACAGCCCAGCTCTACGCCTTTGCGGAAAGCCTGCGCACGGATGAAGCCTGGGCAGAGCAGTTCCGCAGTGTGAGCAGCCATCTCCTTTCGCCGCAAAAGCTGGAAGAATATGCCGCCGGAGCATGGACGAGCATAAAGGCTACCCTGAGCCGGGAACTGGCCACGGAGCGCTCCGCCTTCTTCAAATACCTCTCCCGCAATGTGGGCGAGCTGGCGCAGAACCTTCGGGAAAAGCCGGAGCTGCAAGGCAAGATAGACGGCTGGATACGCCATACGGCTTACAAGTACATTCTGCGCAACGGCGAGCAGGTGGCGGCGCTCATCTCCAACACGGTCGGCAACTGGCAGGGCCGCGAGCTGAGCCGCAAGCTGGAGCTGGAGGTGGGCAAGGACCTACAGTACATCCGCATCAACGGCACACTGGTGGGCGGGCTTGTGGGGCTGATTATTTACAGCGTTACGGAGTGGCTGCGGTAAAGGCCCTTTCTTTGGAAGCAGAAACCATTGCTATTGCCAACAGCTATCCCTATCCGGCTCATACAAGACGCGGCTGCTTTGCCGGCTGCCCTGCAAAGCCTCCGCACGCAGCCCTCGCTGGCCTTTGACCTTGAGTTTGACTCGCACCGCAATGCGTATGGGGTCAACCTTTGCCTCGTACAGGTAGCTTCGTCTGATGTCTGCTACATTATAGACCCGCTGACGGAGCTGGACATGCGCGCGCTCTGGGATGTATTTGAAGATGCGTCCATCCGGAAAATTGTGCATAGTCCTGGTGAAGACTTGCGCCTGCTGCACTCGCTCGGCTGCTTTCCCAAAAATGTCTTTGACACGGAAGTGGTGGCGAAGCTGCTGAACTACGAGCAGACCTCGCTCTCCGCCATGCTGGATGCTAAGCTGGGCTACAGCCTCAACAAGGCCCAGCAGCGCAGCAACTGGCTGCGCCGGCCCCTGTCCAAAGAGCAGATTGCGTATGCCGCGGAGGATGTAACGGGCCTTCACGCGCTGCGCGAAATTTTAGTGGAAGAAGCGGAGGCTGCGGGCCTGACGCCTTTTGTGGATGAGGAGCAGGAGGCCCTTAGCACTACAATTCATCAGTCGGAGCGCCGCGATTTCTTTCTTAAGCCAGGCGACGTGATGAACCTCAGCCCCTATGACCAGCAGGTGCTCAACGCGCTCTTCTGCTTCCGCGACGAGCTAGCGCGCAAGCTCAACCGCCCGGCATTTCAGGTAATGGATGAAAGCCTTATCCGCGCGCTGGCGGGAGGCGAGCTAAGCGCGGACGACCTGCCCTACGAAAAGGGCGTATATGGCGGCTATCGTAATCCACGTTTCGCGCAGCAGCTTGCGGAAAGATTAGAAAGCATTCATGCGGACGCGGCCCCTCTTTCGCGCCAGCGGCCGCCGCGCGAACGCACGGATGGGCGCGCCTCGCGGGCGCAGCAGGATGCAGAACGCGCAGCCGTCTTTGCACCCATCCAGCAGGAACTGGCGCGGCGCTTCGGTGAGCATGCCGCGCGCTTTATGCTAAGCAACGGCGTTGTCTCGGAAATCCTGAAGGGGAACATGAACATCGGGAAGCTGAAGCGCTACCGGCAGGGACTTATACAGGAGATTGCGGCAGAAAAGGGGATTGACTTGCAGCGTTATGGATGACGCGATAAGCAATAATTCTCCATGTCATCCGCGCATTCTAATAATTATTGAATATGTTATGAGTTTTTATCGTTAAGCATTGGCAAAGGGACGGCTTTAACCATCTCCTGCGCGGCAGTCCGGTGTTTATTTGCCCGCATATGCGGATGATGTTTACGCCAAGCTTTTTTTGCCGGATGAAGGAAAGCCGCCGGAGGCTTCGCTTCGCCGTCTTCATCGCGGCATTTTTGTACAGCGCTGCCGCCGGAGCCGAAGTAGTAAAGACGATGGTGAGCGGCGCAGTCAATTGGAGCGACCCCACCACCTGGATGCAAATGCGTTCCGGCACGCTCAGTGTGACCAATGGCAGCAATATCGTAACGGGGACCGGCACAGCCTTCCTTACAGAGCTAAGCGTGGGCGATATTCTTGTGAACGATGCTTCACCTTCGCAGTTTGCCAGCATTACCGCTATCTACAGCAATACCTCGCTGGCCATGAGCTACTACTCAAACTTCACGGCGTCGGGCATTGCGTATGGCCGGCAAGCAGTGCCGGGAAGCACAAGCGATGTGCAAATCGGCCACGTGAATATCAGCGGCGCGGTCAACCTCACGTTGGATGTGGCTTCGGCAACCGTGCATTCCATTACATTGCTTGCTGCCAATCCCGGACATACGCTGACGCACACGCTTACTAACAGCCTGACCGTAACCGGCGACGTTACCATCAACCAACCGGCCATTGCCGCGTACACGAATGCGTGGTACATCAATGGCGGCACTGCTACCGTAAACGGAAACCTCAACATCACCGGCACAACGGCTACGGCCACCTGCATCGGCAAAGCCGTAGTTACCACAGGCACGCTCACCATCGGTGGTAATCTGGTGTATAATTCCTTCGCGGGCGCAAGCGCCGCACAGTCGGTGGTGGACATCAGCGGCGGCGCGGCTACGTTGAGAGTCGGAGGGTCAATTCAACTGAATGGCGCAGGCACCGGCACGCTTACGCCGGGCGCAAACAGCACGGTTATCTTCAACGGTACCGGCAGCCAGAACATCGCTACGGGTAGCGCCATTGACTACTATAATCTGACCGTCTCAAAGACAGGCGGAAGTGCCACGCTGGCAGGCAATGAGACGATTACCGGCAGTGTCAGCATCACACAGGGCACCTTCTCCTGCGGCAGCTATACGCTTACCGTACCGGGCAACTGGACAAATAACGGCACCTTCAGCGGCGGCACGGGCACCGTCGTGTTCAGCGGCACAGGCGCGCAGACGATTAGCGGCACGGGTACGCATTCATTCTACAACATTCAGCTCTCAAAAACGGCGGGTACGACGCTCAGCGCTTCCGGCGTTTCCAGCATCACGGCGCAAAGCCTGACGCAGACTACCGGCAACTTTACTGCGCCGACTACGCTGTTCTTGGCCGGCACCCTTACGCTTAGCGCTGGCACCTTTACCGCCGGAACTACCCTAAATGTCGCCGGCGATTTTACGAACAACGCCACCTTCAGCTCAGGCACCGGCACGGTTGTGATGAACGGCACGGCGGCACAAACCATTTCGGGTAGTGCAACCACAGCATTCAGGAATCTCACCGTTACCAACAGCAGTGCAGCGGTAGCCGTCAGCACCAACATCAATATCAGCGGCACGCTGAGCATGAGCGGTGCCTCAACCGTGCTCACGCCTGCGGCGGGCGTTATCATTAACAACAGTGCGGCGGCGGGTACGCTTAGCGGCACAGGCAAGGTGCAGGTAACGCGCATCCTCGCCACCGCCGACTTCAGCAGTCAATACAAGTTCACGACCAATACGCTTACGAACCTGACGGTAGATTATGCAGGCGCTGGCGCTCAAACAGTAAACGCGCTCAGCTACGGCGGCCTGAGCATTTCGGGCAGCGGCACAAAGACCGCGGCAGGCGCATTCTCGGTGTCCGGCGGACTGAATGTGAGCAGCGGCGCGACGCTCAACATGAGCACATTTGCCATGAGCGGCTCGCCTACGGGCGTAACCGGCTCCGGGACGCTGCAAACAGCGAACGTGAGTACAACGCCCCTGCCTTCGGGACTAACCTGGCCCCTTACGGTGGCTTATACGGTGGCTACGGGCGGGCAAAGCATTGTAGCCGGCACTTACAGCACCGCGCTGAGCAATGCTAACTCCAGCGGCACCAATACAGCCACCGGCATCCTGACCATAAACGGCACGCTGACGCTCCCATCGGCAGGCGGCTATATGTCCATGAGCACCTACGCGATGGGCGGTAATCCTACAAGCATTAGCGGCGCGGGCACCTTACAGACGTATTCCACTTCCGCCACGCCGCTGCCTGCAAGCGAAATCTGGCCCGGCACGGTAGAGTATAAAGCCGCAACAGGCGGGCAGACGGTAGTAGGCGGCACCTACGGCGCGTTGAGCATCTTCAACACAAGCGGCAGCAATGCATCAGGCGCTGCGATAACGGTGAGCGGCGCGCTTACGCTGAATACATCATCCACGCTGAGCCTTGGCGCGGGCACACATACCGTGAGCAATGTGGCGCTGCAAACGGGCTCGGTGCTTACGCTCAACAACAGTACGATGCAGATGAGCGGCTCCTTCACCGCAACAACCGGCGACATTGCCGGCAGCAACGGTACGCTGGTGATGAACGGCAGCTCGGCTCAAAGTATTCCCGCAGGCATCTTCGTGAGCAATACGCTGAAGAACCTGACGACGGGCAACGCCGCCGGCGTTACGCTGGGCGGCACGCTCAGCATCACGGGCATTCTGAAGGCAACGACGGGCGCCTTTGCCTCCGGTGGTTTTCTCACGCTCATCTCCAATGCTTCCGGCACCGCGCTTATTGACGGCTCCGGCGCGGGCAGCGTTACCGGCTCCGTCACGGTGCAGCGCTACCTCCCATCTGGCTATGGCTACCGCTACATCAGTTCGCCCGTGCAGTCGGCAACGGTAGCGAGTCTTTCCACGGAAGTTGACCTTTCCGCTTCCTTTCCTGCACTTTATCGCTACGACGAAAGCTCTACCTACGCCGGCTGGGTGAGCTACACAACTTCTACCGGGGCGCTCAATGTGGCGCAGGGCTACGCGGCTAATTTCGGCTCCTTAACCGCAGCAAAGACCGTTGATATCAGCGGAACAGTGAACAACGGCTCCATTACTACGGGCACTATTTACAACCGCAACCGCACCTACACGCTTGGCTATAACCTGGTAGGCAACCCTTACCCCTCGCCTATTGACTGGACGGCTGCCGCCGGATGGACGAAGACGAACATTGACAACGCCATCTACTACTTTAATCCCGGGGCGGCTAACCAATACATAGGCACCTACAGCAGCTATGTCAACGGCGTATCGTCCGACGGTGTGGCCAACAATATCATCCCGTCTATGCAGGGCTTCTTTATCCACGTGAGCAACGGCAGCTATCCGGTAAGCGGCTCGCTGACTATGACTAACTCCGTGCGCACAACCGGCCTGACGCCGACCTTCCACCGCATTGCGGCTGGCAATGCGGAGCGCAGCCTCGTGCGCCTCCGCGCTGCCTTTGCAGACGATACGGCGCGGGCAGATTTTGCCGCGGCTTATTTTGAAGAAAGGGCAGACGCTGGCTTCAATGCCGATGAAGATGCGCTTAAGATGGATAATACCGACGAGCGGGTGCCGAACCTTTACTTCCGCAGTCCGGAATCGGCACGGCTATCCGTGAGCGGCCTTCCTGCGCTTGGTGATGATGAGCGGCACATTCCGCTTGGCATTACTGCCGCACGGGCAGGACACCTGCTGCTGCAACCGGTTGCGGTGGAAGATTTGCCGCAGGGCATCCATGCTTACCTGACGGATGCGGCGGAGCAGACGGCTACGGAGCTGACACCCGGCAGCGTCTATCGCGCTTTAATTGAAAAAGGCACGTCGGACGGTCGCTTCTACCTCGTCTTTAGCCGCACGATGCCAGCCGGCATTCCCGGCGCTGCGCCGGCGCTGCATGCATTCAGCGCGGAAGGCGGGCTGTCGGTTTATCTGCCTGAAGACTCCGGCCATCTGCATATGCTCAATACGCTGGGCCAGACCGTGCTTTCCACACAGATGGGCGGGAAGGGCTGGCATAAGATGCCGCTGAACGTAGGCAGTGGGATCTATGTGCTCTCGCTGAGTACCGACACGGGTTGTGTGACGGGGAAGGTGTTTGTGGGGAATTAGATTTGGGCGTATGCTTTGGCCCACATGCTATTTATGGGCTTTCGCAGAAAGCCCGGTCGTTGAGCGTAGCCGAAGCGCCTATCTGGATGCTATGGTGCTTCGGGGATGGCGCTTCGGCTACGCTCAGCGACCGGCGGACTGGCGTCCGCCACCCGTGGCATCTGCACTTAACCTTTGGCGATTCTCACCTGATGCTACTTCCTGACCACACTCCATGCCTTTGGCCCTTCCGCAAAAAGCGTCTTTGTCAATCCCCATGTCTCTTTGAAAAACCCCGAGAAGCGGTAATGGTTCAGATGCGCCTCGCTCTCCCAATGGCTGTAGGTCAAGAAGACGGATGGATAGTGCGTGTCCTGCCACAGCTCTAAGTGCAGGCAGCCTTCAAAGCTGCGGATGCGCGCCTTGCGCTCCGCGAACAGCCCCTCAAAAGCCGGGATAGCTTCTTCGCGGAATGTCATCTGCACGATGCGGATAATCATCCGAAGTAAATCTTGATGGTGTTGTAGATAAAGTGCTTCTCGCGGTACAGGCGGAAGCCGAATAGGGAGGCCGCCTTGCCGCGGTTGATGCAGATTTCCATGAAGCCGGTAGCATTGAAGCGGCAGAGGAGCTCGCTTTCCTTTACGTTGTAGAAGTGGGTACTGAGCTTTGATATTTCGCCGTCGCGCATGAACAGGATGCGGAAAGGGCGGCCCTGTCCAATTTCGTCAAATTGCTGCCGCGTGAGGTTGATGACCACATTCTCATAGCGGTCTATGTGCACCACGTGGCACTCCACCGTATCGCCGATGACGATGGGTTGCCAGTGCTGCGGGGCCACCTTGAGGGAGCAGGAATTGAAGCCGAGGTCAGCCGGCGTGCCCGTTTGCAGTTGCGCTACGGTGCGGCCGATAAATTGAAGCCAGTCGTTGAAGGTGCCGCCGGGATTCAACTCCTGACACTGCCAGACATGCTGGAGCTTTTCGCCGAAGGCGAGGGAAAGCACACCGTTGTCCGGTGAGAGGAAGTAGTGGCCGTCGTACCCGGAAAGCATGAGGCGGGGCCGCGCTTCGCTGAAGACGTCAAATAGCAGCACGTGGCAGGTGCCCTGCGGGAAATTGGGGTAAGCGGAGAGCAGCAGATAGGCCGCCTGCTGAATGTTGAAGGTCTCTACGAGGTGCGAGATGTCCACAAGCTGCACTCCCGGCGCGTGCTGCATGAGGATGCCTTTGGCAACGGCCACGGAGGCGTCCTGGGCACCAAAGTCGGAAAGCAGCGTAACGGGGGGCATAGAGGCGCGCAAATGTAAGCGCGGGAAGGGTGCAGCCGGATGCGAAGAAGCGTCAATGTGTCGCAAAGGGTGCGCCACATTGCAATAAGCGGTGAAAGGCGGCGTTTAGGCGATGCGTAACCTAACTTCGGCCCCCTGTGATGCGGTTTTTTTCTTCTAAAATTTTACTGTCGCTGTGCGCTGCAATTTTCTTCGCGGCTATGTGGCTCGGCAGCGCTTCCTGCAAAAAAGACAAGCTGCTGGAAAGCGGCGGTGAGCTTCGCTTCTCCACCGATACGGTGACGTTTGATACGGTGTTTACGACGCTCGGCTCGGCTACGGTGGGGTTGAAGATTTTCAATCCGCAAGACCAGAAAGTGAATCTTTCATCCGTGCGGATAGAGGGCGGCGCTGCTTCTTTCTTCCACATCAACGTGGACGGGCGGGCAAGGCCCGGCGGTGAGCGACGTAGAGATTGCTGCAAATGATAGCGTCTATGTCTTCGCGACGGTGAAGATTGATCCTACGAATGCGAACACGCCATTTATCCTTGAAGACAAGCTGACGGCAACGCTGAACGGAAAGGATTTTTCCGTTCCGCTGATAGCGTATGGGCAGAATGCGCACTTTATCAAAGACAGCGTGCTGGCCGGCAATCAAACCTGGCTCACGGATTAAGCCGTACGTCATCTTCGGCTACTGCATTGTGGACTCCGCGCAGTCGCTAACCATACCGGCCGGGTGCCACATCTTCATGCACGCCAATGCGCGCATGTTTGTGGACGGCACGCTCACGGCCATTGGCACCAAGAAGGACAGCATCATCTTCCAGGGCGACCGCCTTGACCGTGCTTATTTCGGCTACGAAGGCTATCCGGGCGAGTGGGGCGGGCTGTACTTTACGCAGAATAGTAAAGGCAATGTGCTGGAGCACCTCATCCTCCGTAATGGCGGCAACAGCGCGCAAGGCGCGGTGCCGGCGCTGATGCAGCTTGTGCCCGGCGCGCAGGTGACCATGAAGAAGGTGATTCTGGAAAACTCGGCCGGCTATGGGCTGCTCTCCTTCGGCGGAGCAGTAACCGCGCAGAACTGCCTTATCCATTCCTGCGCGGCAAGCGCGCTGGCGCTGGTGCAGGGAGGAACTTACGCGCTGGATTACTGCACCATTGCCACCTACGGCAACAATAAGATTTCGCATAACGACAACCCGGCGGCGATTATCCTGAACTACTACATACCATCGCCATCGCAGATTTTTGTAGGTGCGCTGAATGCAACGCTCCGCAATTGCATAGTTGCCGGCTCACTGACGGATGAGTTTGTGGCGGATAGCACGAAAGAAGCTGCGGCGGCGCTCACGCTTCAGAATTGTTTTTTGAAGGCTGATGCTGCTAAAATCCGTCCGTGGGTGACGCAGCAGATGGTGAAGTATCTCAATACTTCCAGCAGCGGATACGACTCCCTGTTCAAGAGCGTTGCGCGCGGCGATTACCATCCGGCTTCTACTTCTCCGCTTATAGATATGGCTCTTGCCTTACCTGGCATCGCAGATGATTTGGAAGACAGCCCACGGCCTAAAGGCAAAGCACCGGATGTTGGATGCTTTGAGGTGAAGTAGCTGTAGATTTTCTGGTTGGTAAACCTGTGTGCCGCCTACAGCAGCTTTTGTCATCCCGGAACGGGAACTATCTGCTGGCGGGCACGTGTACTATAAGTTCCCGTTCCGGGATGACAAAAGATTGGGATTGGGAAGGAGTAATAATTCCGCGAGGGGATATCTGTCAGCCGCGCTGTAAGTAAGCCACCGCTTCATCCGCCGCCAGCTTCCCTGAGCGCAGGCACAGCGGAATGCCGCCACCGGGATGCACGCTACCGCCGGCGAAGAACAGGCCCGGATATTTCTTGGAAAAATTCGGATGCCGGTTGAAGGCCACCATTGCTGAATTGGATGATGTGCCGTAAAGCGCGCCGAGGTACGAGCCGCTTGTACGCTCAATATCAGCCGGGTCGAGGGTGTGTTCGCATTGTATAAGCGCCGCGATGTCTTCGCCAAACATGCGCGATAACTTCTGGAGCACGGTATCCTTCACGACGTTGATTTCCTCTTCTGTCAAAGGATTCTGGCGTGCTGGTGCATTGATGAGCACGAACCAATTCTCGCAGCCTTCCGGCGCATGAGCGGCATCCAGCTTTGAAGTGATATTGACGTAAATCGTCGGGTCGGCAGAGACAGTTTTGTCTTTGAAGATGGCCTTGAACTCCGCGGCGTAGTTGTCGCTGAAGAAGATATTGTGCAGCCGGAGCTCCGGGAAGCTTTTGGCGATGCCCCAGTAGAAAATGACGCCGCTGCTGCTGCGCTCCTGCCGCTCAATGCGGTTAGCAATTGCGCTATCTCCTAAAAGGTCTCGGTACGTGAAGAAGACATCGCTGTTGCTCACCACTGCATCTGCTGAACTATGTTCGCCGTTTACGATAATGCCTGTTGCGCGGCTACTGTCTGTAAGGATGCGCGTAACCTCCGCATCTGTGTGGAAGCGCACACCAAATGATTCGCAAAGCCGCCGCAGCGCCTTCGGTATCGCTATCATCCCGCCATCCGGATACCAGCAGCCTTCGCTGAACTCCAAGTGCGCAATTGTGCTCAACATCGCCGGACAGGCATAAGGATTGGAGCCGTTGTAGGTAAGCCAACCTGTCCATCATCTGCACCAGCTTAGGATGCTTCAGGCCCCGCACGTTGTAAGCGTGCAGTGAGCTGGTGAGATAGGATAGCTTCAAGGCCTTCAAAGCTGGTATCACGCGGGAAAGCTTCCAAGTGTTCCGTCTGTGAATCGGCTCATCCAGAAAGATCCTTCCAATCTTTTCATACAGCTCCCGCGCATCATCCAGATAGCGCATCAAGCCGTCTGCGGAGATGCCGAATGCTTCGGAAACATTCGCGGCGAGTGTTTCGCGTGCCGGCGCAGCACGAAGCTGTGCTCCGCCTTCCCAGAAGTATTGCGTGCCTTCCTCCAGAGCGCGGTAAGTAAAAAATTCCACCAGCAGCCGCCCGCAATCCTTGAAAAGATTTTCAAGCAGGAAAGGTTGTGTAAAAAGCGACGGCCCGGTATCCCATGAATAGCCTCCGTCTTGCAACAGGCCGAGCTTCCCGCCCGCCTCACTATTCCGCTCAAAAACATCTACCGAAAAGCCTACAGCCGCCAGCCGCGCCGCGCAGGCCAGCCCAGCAATGCCAGCACCTACGACGGCAACTTTTTTCCGGCTCATGCGCTATGCGACTTCCAGAAAAGGCGTCTCCTGCACCTCGCGCCATGCTTTTAGCAGGATGGGAAACCACGCGGTAAAGTCCGCAGACCGCGACTCCATCCAGGCATCCAGCGCCTCTGCCGATATCCAGCGGAAGTTCTGCACCTCTTCCGGCGCGGGCAGCACATCTCCGCCCCACTCGCCGGTATAGATATGGTCGTACTCGTGCTCGGTCAGGCCTTCCGTCACCTCAGCGCGGTAGCACAGTTTGGTTACGGCATGTAAGGTCGGGTCAATGCCAAGCTCCTCGCGCAAGCGGCGGTAAGCGGCCGTCATGGTCGGCTCATCGGGAGTGGGGTGGGAGCAGCAGGCATTTGTCCAGAGGCCGCCGCTGTGATACTTCGCGTCGGCTCGCTGCTGCAGCAGCATTTCACCACAACTATTGGTAATAAAAATGCTGAGCGCCCGGTGTAGCGCCCCCGTACGATGCACCGCCATCTTGTCGGCGGTTCCTATCCATTCATCCTGTTCATCTACGAGGATAACTACATCTCTCTGAAGTATCATTGCTTTGGCAAAGAAAGGGAAGTGGCGTTATTAAATCATATTCAGGCGGTAGCGCATTTTAGCGGCTGCCACGATCAGCAGCTTCTGATGGTCAGCCACACGCACGCGTTGCTCCAGCACCCGCTGTGGCTGCATGTGCCGAATTTTGTTGAACAGCGTGTTGTAATACCTGTAGGCAGTATAGACGCCAAAGCGTGCCTTCCATGGAAGCTGCCGGATACCGGGCAGGGCCGCTTCAAAGTCCGCAGCGATGTTTTCCTCAATGCGGCGCTTGGCGCTGTCGTTGAAATTATAGTAATCGAACTCCGGGAAGTAGGTACGGTTCAGGCTTTTGAAATCCGCCTGTATGTCGCGCAGAAAATTGACCTTCTGAAAGGCAGCCCCAAGCCTGCGTGCGGAATCTTTCAGCACTGCATACTTTTCGGTGTTGCCTTCACAGAAAACACAAAGGCACATCAGGCCCACCACTTCGGCAGAACCATAGATGTATTCATCCATCTCGCGCACGGTAGCGTAATCTGTCTTATACAAGTCCAGCTCCATGCTATAGAGGAATGCCTTAATCAACTCATGCGGTATGTTGTATTGCCCCACTACTTTCTGGAAGGAATGCAGAATGGGGTTGAGGGAAATGCCTTCTTCCAACGCCAGCCAGGTATCGTCCGAGAAGCGCTTCAGCAACGCCGCCTTGTCAAAGTCATGAAAGGTGTCCACAATCTCATCCGCGAAGCGCACGAAGCCATAGATGCCGTAGATCGGCTGCACGCAGATCTTTATGCAGCAGCCGGATGGCCGATGAGAAGGAAGTGCTGTAGCTGCTGGGTAATAAGGCTCGCTGCACTCCCGCGATACGTTGTGATAAAGTCTGTATCATGCAGCGGCAACGTCTTTTCGGTTTAGGGTTCATGCGGCTTTAAGTACCTGCCCTCGCCACGATCTCACCCGAGATAATAGCGCAGGCGGCACACCGGGGCCGGGCACCGTCAACTGACCGGTATAAAACAGATTCGGCAGCTTTTTGTTGCGGATGGAAGGTTTCAAAATGGCGGTTTGCATCAGGGTGTTGGCGAGGCCGTAGGCGTTGCCCTTGTAATGCGTTATAATCTTCTGATGAAAGTTGGTGCCCGCATAGTTTCGCTGGTACACAATATGCTATTGCGCAAAGCAGCGCTACGGTACGGGCTCTCGAGGCGGTCGGAAGCACTTCTTCAAAATATTTTCGTACGGATGACTTTCATCGTCGGTAAGGCCGGGCGCAGATGGGGATGAGGGCAAACAAATTTTCGCATGCCATTCCGGGGCCACGCTGCCGCATCTGTTTTGGATGGCGCAGCACACATACATCAACGGATCGACGGGGCCATTCAGGTTGGGTGTAAAGAGCATCGCGGCATGAGCATCGAAGGGCGCGTCGAAGAAACAGATTGTGGTGTTTCAGGGCCGGGTAGCTTCTTATTACTGAGGCCAATATAATACAGCAGGCAGGATGGCGCCATGTCGCGGGCGATGCCCAGTAGCTTTTCTGGGAATAATTTCTGTAAGGCTGGCGGCAGCAGACTTTCCACAAAATGATAATCAGCAGGAGGCGATCACGGCGATCTCGCAATCATAATGCTTGCCAGCTGGCGGTAATGCCATGCCCGGTTACTACGCTGCTCTTCCGGATTATGGAAAAAGACTGTTACGGCCGCTCCATAAGCGGAATCGTACTCCGAGCGACTTTTTGCAAGGCGTATCCAGTCCCCAACGGCAATCTTCTTTCATGCCGCCCATCGGGTACCAGGTGCCCAGCTTCATATCGGCGTAGTTCATGAGCGCTGTAGAGGGCCGGAGTATTTTTAGGTAAAGCGCCGAGAAAGAGAATCGGGAACTCCACCAGCTGCAAGCAGCTTTGGGGTGCTGAAAAGAATTGCCGAGCGTGCTTGTGCAAACGGATTGCGCAGGAAGATCCATGCTTAAAAAAAGACCTTCAGCTACATCCAGCCCGCGCAAACTCCATCACCGATAAGGCCGGGCTGAATACACCAGCTCCTGCCATCGCGATCGCGGTACTTCTCGCCGGCCTGCGCTCAGAAAACTGCCGAAGCTTTTCGCCCGCCCCCACTTGGCTCATAATGCTTTCAAAAAGGGCTTCAGCAGCGCCTCAAAATCCTGCCGGGATGTCTACGGCGGCATCCTCCCAAAAAACCTGGTAGGAAGGGTCAAGGCTTTTGGAGGAAGTCGTAATAGTCGGACACCTTTTTGCCGAACTGCCAGCAAAGAAGCTTTCAAACACATCCGGCATCCAGTACCAGGACGGCCCCATGTCCCAGGTAAAACCTTTGGCGGAAAAGGCGCGCGCGCGGCCGCCGGGTGAATCATTCTTTTCAAGAACAGTTACTTCTAAACCAGCCTTTGCCATAAAGCAGGCTGCGGAAAGCCCGGCAAAGCCTGCGCCGATGACGATGGCTTTCTTAGGAGGAGCAGACATTGTCTAAAAATAAGCTGCGACAGATTATCGCTCCAGCTTTCCAGCCAGCGCCTTGCGCGCAAAGTGGATACGGCTCTTAATCGTGCCCAGCGGCTCGCCAAGCAGTTCGGCAATCTCCGCGTACTTGTACCCGGTATAGTACAGCTCAAAAGACAGCCGGAATACCTGCGGAATCTCATCCATCGCTTTCGCAATCTCCCGCACGCGCAGACGGTGATAACCCTCATTGCGCGCCGCCATGCCTGCCGCTTCAAAGGCCACCTCAATGCCGTCTGGGTGCGCAATCTTCACCATGCGCTTGCCGCGACGGTAGCCGTTAATGAAGGTATTGCGCATGATCGTGTAGAGCCACGCCTTCAGGTTGGTGCCGAGCGTGTACTTGTCGCGGTAGAGCAGGGCGCGCAGCATTGTTTCCTGACACAAGTCGGCCGCCTCATCTGCATCGCGCGTTAGCGAAACGGCAAAAGGCTGCAGATACTCGTTGTGCTGTACCACCATTTTTTCAAAATCCATTCTGGCCGTTCTGTTTAATTGTTATCAATACAAGATTAAACAGAAAAATGATGCCGCACGCAGCCGCCTGTATTGATTTTGGCTATCCGCAGTGCGGCAGACTAGTGGATATGTAACCGGGAAGAGACCGCTAGAGCCCGGCAATTAAATCGCGGACTTCAGTCAGCGATTGCAGCAGTCGCACGCCCTTTACAGCCGTAGGCGTTTTCCGCTGCAGCAAGCCGCCGGAAACCAGTATCGGAATGTCCTTGATGGCGTCCGTCAGCTTTTTCAGATAGCGTGTAGCGTCAAAATCCTTTGCAACTGCCGTCAGGTGGACGTACACATAATCCGGCTGCAGGGCGGTACAGGTAGCCACTGCGTCTTTAAGCGGCGCATTCGGGCCGAGGTAAATCGGCATCTTCCCCGCTTTGCGCAGCATGTATTGCACGTACATAAGCGCCATTTCATGCACCTCGCCTTCCGGCAGGAACAGCAGCACCTTCGGCCCCCGCTGCGGCTGCGGCAGGCCGTCTATAGCTACGGCGAGCTTCCGGTAAAGCACGTTGGAAGCGAGGTGCTCCTGAGCGGGCACCAGAAAATTCGCCATCCACATAAAACCGATTTTCTCCAGAAACTGAAAGGCAAGCCCTTCCATGGCCGCCTCAATGCCCACCTTGCGGATGTGATTATTAAAAATCCCTTCAAAACGCTCCATATCCATAGCGAGCGCGGCCTCCAGCAACTCATTGGTCAGGATTTGCAGCTTAAACTCGGCGTCGGAAATCTTCTGAATCAGCCCGTCCATATCACCATCGGTCATCTGGTGGATGCGGGAAATTTTATAGCCGAAATTGTTGAGCAAGGAGATGCGCAGGGCCGATTTTAGGTCGGCGGCATCGTAGTAACGGATGTTTGTGGGCGTGCGCTTGGGCTTAAGAATGCCGTAACGCTGCTCCCAAATGCGAATGGTATGGGCCTTGATACCGGTCAGGTTCTCAATGTCTTTAATGCTGAACCTGTTCATGTCCGTCGTTGTAAGCGTGAGCGTTTCCATGCGGCTGTGTTCAAGAGTTTTTGTTGAACGTTAAACACCGCAAAGAGACAAAAGGTTCAGAGCGCCTTGTTTAGGGAAAAAGCTCCGACACCCTTCGTTTTCTAAACTCAAATATATCAGCAAGCTGCCGCTTTACGAAAAGGCTGTTGGCGATGCCGCCCAGAAATCCCAATGGAAGCTCGTAGTGTACAATGTCTTTCATCAGCATGCCGCCGCCGGGGGCCTCGCTGAAATGGTGCTCGTGGTGCCACATGCGGTAAGGCCCGCGCCGCTGCTCATCCACAAAGAGCTTTTGGGGCACAACATGTGTAATCTCCGTCATCCAGAAAAGCGGTATGCCAAGGAGCGGCGAGACTTTATAAGTAATGATTTGCCCCGGATAAATTTCTTCCGGCAGCTCGCCCGACGTTACGCGAAAGCGCATGTCCTCCGGCGTAATCTTCTGGAGATTGTCGGCGCGGGAAAAGAAGCGCCAGACTTCGGCAAGGCTTGCGTTGACTGGCTGTTCCTGGATAATTCGGTAGATGGGCATAGGATGCAGGCGTAGTATAGTAGCCTAACAAGCGCTACGCCCGATTGTTGTCCGGCCGCTTCAGCCGCCAGAAAAACAGGGCCTGCCAAAAGGTAAAGATTGCGCCGAACCCAACCGTGTATGCAAATGAAGACAGCAAATCGCCGCGCAGCACGAAGAATAGCATTCCAATAGCCACGAAGTAAAACAGGCGCGGTAAGGTAAAGCGTAGCCGCCCGCCGCGCCGCCAATACCAGCCATCGTAGCGCGCCACAATCAGCGCCATCAGCGCCGCAAAAACAATGCTTCCGATGATACCGAAGTTGATATAGCCTTCGGCAAGAAAGGTGCAGGCGACATTATTGAAGCCTAAGCCCAATTCATTAAACAGGAAAGCCCCAGAGCCGATGGGCTTTGTAGGCCAAACGCTGCGCGGCACAAAAAACAGCGCTACACCCATTAGCTGCCGCCCGGCGGTCATTCCATGCGCATCCGTGAATTGCATCACCCGGCATAGTGACGACCAAGCGTCGTAATCGCTTACGATGACGGCTTTCTGGAAAACGTGCCCGGGGTCGGCGAGGCGCTGCTCCATGTCTATGCCGGCGTAGCGCGTAACGGAGAACAAGGGCGCAACCAGGATGAACAGCGCCAGCAGAATGACAGAAAAAGCATGGCGGCGCTTGAAGACATGCGCGCCGGCCGCCAGCGCCCAGCTCAGGTAGATGGTAAGCGTCAGGTAGCGTGGTAATGCCAGCGGAAAATTGAAGAGCACGCCAGGAATGAGCACCAGCAGCAGGGTAGAAAGCTCCAGCTTATGCTGCCGGTGCAGGACGATGGCGGCAATGCAGCACCAGAGCATCGTACCGCGCAGGCCTTTATCAAAAAGCAACTGAAAGGTGGTACTGTGTTGCCACAGCCGCGTCTCCATGTGCCCGCGTAAGAAAAGGCCTTTCCATCCGCATACTATTATCAGCGCCGCTCCGCAGGAAAGCATGATGGCGGGTGCGAGGTAAGTAAATTGCCTGATGAGAATGGGCGCCACAGGCGACGGCGCTTCCTCCGCATGTGGAATGAAGTTGCGCGATGCCCAGATGCGCACGCCTTCATAGATGCCAAGGCAAAGCAGGATGAGGCCGTTGGCCTTCAGCATCGTCGGCAGCAGAATATCGCCGGTATGCCATGGGGTAGTGCGGACGGCGATTTGCGCCGAGGGGATGATACCGAGAAAGACGATGGCGAACAGCCAACAGACTTTATTCAGGGAATAAGGCCGTCCGTCGGAAAACAATCGCCAGGCGGAAAGCGTTGTAATGCCAAGAAAGGAAGCGAAGACAGCCCATTCCAGCCCAGCCGGACGAGCAAGTAGGAGCAGGCCGATGATTTGCAGCAGCGGCAGCAGGGTAAAATACCAGGGGGCGCGGACGTTGAACTGTACAGGCGAATGACTCATAGCGCGGGCGCGATAAAAGTAACGGGCTTTGGGAAAGCGGGTGTAAGGGAATTCTATGGCAAGTCCACAGAAGTGCCTTCGTAATTTCAATCATAGCGGCTTTCCATGAGGTTTGTCCACTACTTCATTTGTCATGCATATTACCAGTCTTCGCCTGCAAAACTTCAAACGGTTTACTGACCTTACCATTCAGAATATTCCAGCGGATGCCAAACTGGTATTGCTACTTGGCGTCAATGGCAGCGGGAAGAGTAGTGTGTTTGATGCGTTTGAATTCCTAAACCGTACTTCTAAACACGAAGGATTTGGAGATGATTATCTCTCATATTATAAGAAGGATTTGAATAGACCCCTAACTATTAGAGGTCGGAATGAAGCAAATGAATTTTCTCTGTTGGATGGCGGATATGGTGGAGATATAAATTTTGGACGCTTTTATGGGCGCACAAGTTTTAGACAAGTCAGTCGTTTAACCCGAACAGCACTTGGCAGGCAGCAGGTTGACATTGTGAACGACAGTGACCGCCCACAATCTTTTATTGACAGAGACCTACGTTTTGAGAATGATTTGGAACACCTTTCAGGAATTATTTTAAAAGAACTCTTTCGTTCTACTGATTCTGTCATTGCAGTAAAGCAACGCTATATTCAACCAATTAATGATGCTCTCAGCCGGATTTTTCTACCGACAAATCCGAATGCTATCCAATTGGTTGAAATCATTCCGCCTATTGAAGGTAAAATAGCTCAGATAACCTTCCGTAAAGGAGTTAGCGAGTTTCATTACAACCATTTGAGCGCCGGAGAAAAGGAGATTTTTAATATCCTGCTTAACTTACTGTCGCGAACAAGAGACATAGGGCCAACATTGTTCTTTCTTGATGAGATTGACTTGCATCTCAATACCGAACTTCAGTACCATTTCCTGAAAGAAATTACTGAACATTGGATACCGCAAGGTAGCCAGCTATGGACTGCAACTCATTCCCTCGGCTTCATTCAATATGCGCAGGAAGCAGAGAGCGCAGTCATAATTGATTTTAATGCGCTGGATTATGACCAGCCTCAAGTACTAGAGCCAAAGCCTAAAGACAATTTAGATGTCTATGACGTTGCCATTCCTAAAAGAAAACTTTTCCAGATACTTGCTGGCAAGCGCATTGTAGTGTGTGAGAATCAGAATGACGAATACTATAACCTGCTAAATCTGGCTGATACAGTATTTGTCGGCTTGAGGGATTCTCGCGATGTTTTTATAAACGTCAAGCGCGATAACCGCTACCATTCCCTGCGCGACCGAGATTTTCTTTCAGATTCAGAAATAGGCCACATTCAGCAGAAATATTCACAACACCATATTCTTCGCTACTACGATTTTGAGAACTATCTCTATCATCCGGATAATATCAGAGAGGCATTAGGTGATGCTTTTGATGATGTAGCCTACCGGTCTGAAATTCATAGGCAAAAAGCGGAGCGTGTGAATTACATTCTTGCCAAGCTTGGCCAAAGCCGGCAGAACTATGAAGAGTTTAAAACCGATGAAAAGCTGCGAGACAAAGATACCGACAGTATAGTTGAGGACTTGACCAGCGAAGAATTTGAGCGTTTCTACAAATACTTTGACATGAAAGACGAGTTCAAGAAGCATTGGCTCGCCACTTATAACTTGTCAAAAGAACGTTTGGCATCCACAAAGTGGTTTCAGGATGCGATTGAATCCGTGTTGAATAGCTAGGCAAACCACCATTCTATGAAAGGCTTCCACTTCTCCCAATACCGTCCCGAGGATTCCAACAAGTCGCCCTTTGAGCGGCTGCTTGACCTATTCATGCAGCTCCTGCAATACACCTCCGGCGATGCCGGTGAGGCGCTTAACTGGCTCACCCAGCTTGACCGCGAGCACGGCCTTACGAACGACGAATACGGTATCGGCGACTTCATTGAAGACCTCAAAAAGAACGGCTACCTGCAGGACGACTCCGAGCGCGGCGGCTTTAAGATTACGCCCAAAAGCGAGCAGACCATCCGTAAGCGCTCGCTGGATGAGATTTTCGGGAAGCTTAAGAAGACGAAGACCGGCAACCACCAGACCTTCAAAACCGGCCAGGGCGATGAAATCAATCCCGAGCTGCGGCCCTTTGAGTTCGGTGATTCGCTGGAAAGCATAGACTTCACCGATTCCATCCGCAACGCCTACATCAACCACGGCATCGGCGATTTTTCCATGCGCGAGGATGACCTTTCCATCCACGAGATGGATTTTAAGACGCAGACCTCCACGGTGCTGATGATAGACATCTCGCACTCCATGATTCTGTACGGCGAAGACCGCATTACGCCGGCCAAGAAGGTGGCAATGGCGCTGAGCGAGTTGATTACCACGCGATACCCGAAAGACACGCTGGATATCGTCGTTTTCGGCAACGACGCCTGGCAGATTGAGATGAAAGACCTGCCTTACCTGGAAGTCGGCCCTTACCACACAAATACGGTGGCCGGCCTTGAGCTGGCGATGGATTTATTGCGCCGCCGCAAAAATCCTAACAAGCAAATCTTCATGATTACGGATGGCAAGCCAACTTGTCTGAAGATTGGGAAGAAGTACTACAAAAACTCCTTTGGCATTGATTCCAAAATCCTGAACCGAACGCTAAATCTTGCCGGGCAGCTACGCCGGCTGAAGACGCCGGTCATTACGTTCATGATTGCCCGCGACCCTTACCTGCAGGCCTTCGTGCGGCAGTTTACAGAGGTGAACGGCGGCAAAGCCTTTTACTCCTCGCTGGACGGATTAGGCTCTTTTGTCTTTGAAGATTATGAGCGGAATAAGCGGCGGACGGTGCGCTAAGCAGCCACCTGCTCAATAATTTCCTCCATGGAAATGCCGTTGTGGCTATCGTCATACACGCAGGAGCCGTTGCGGATGATGAGCACCTGCGGGCTTTCGTGATGCACGCCGAAGACTTCTGCAATCTTATTGGAAATGTTCCGGTAGCGAATGAGGTCTAAGTAATAGAAGCTCACACCTTCTGGCGCGACGCTGCGTTCTAAGCGGCCTTTGGCCATTGAGGAAATGCTGCAGCGCGTGCTGTGTTTTAAGATGACAACCGGTTTTTGAGCGCTCTCTTTCTTAATCGCATCCAGTTGCGCTTCTTCCGTCAGGTCATTCCACGACATATAATTCAGGGTTTGGTGGACGAAGTAACGCCCATAATACCATGCCGCTCAATAGGATTTGGGAATTGGGCATTAGGCAAGCTACTTTCGGCCCCGACTAACGACTACCGACTAATGAAGCACGCCTACATCTTCCCCGGCCAGGGCGCCCAATTCAGCGGCATGGGCCAGAACTTGTATAACGAGCGCCCGATGGCGAAGGAATATTTTGAGCAGGCCAATTCAATCCTCGGCTTCCGCATTACGGACACGATGTTTTCCGGCTCCGCCGAAGATTTGAAACAGACGCGCGTCACGCAGCCCGCCATTTTCCTGCATTCGGTCATTCTTTTTGAAACAACGCCCGACCTGAAGCCGGATATGGTTGCGGGGCATTCCCTGGGAGAGTTTTCAGCGCTCGTAGCTGCGCGGGTGCTGTCATTCGCGGATGCGCTGAAACTGGTTGCGAAGCGCGCAGAAGCTATGCAGCGGGCCTGCGAGTTGAATCCTTCCACAATGGCGGCAGTGCTGGGCCTGGATGATGCGAAGGTGGAAGAAGTGCTTGCGGGAATCTCTGATGATGTAGTTGTGGCGGCGAATTATAACTGTCCCGGCCAGTTGGTAATTTCCGGCTCCAACGAAGGCGTTGCAAAGGCCTGCGAGGCACTAAAAGCTGCTGGCGCTAAGCGTGCTTTGCCGCTTCCGGTCGGTGGGGCCTTTCATTCGCCGCTGATGGAGCCTGCGCGGGAAGACTTGGAGGCGGCTATTCTGGAAACGCAGTTCATGAATCCGACCTGCCCTATTTATCAGAATGTAGATGCGCAGCCTTATATAGACCCGGCTTCTATAAGGATGAACCTGATTAATCAGCTCACCGCGCCGGTGCGATGGACGCAGAGCGTGGAGCACATGGTGAAGAATGGGGCAACCCGGTTTACCGAAGTAGGGCCGGGGAATGTCTTGCAGGGCTTGGTAAAGAAGATAGCTAAGGATGTGGCGGTGGAGGGTATAAACTAATCACACCCGACGATAAAAGAAAAGGGAACGCTGATGCGTTCCCTTTTTAATTCATTCTACATTCAAAGCCAAAAGTTCTTATTCCATAGCCGTAGCGCCCTCAATAAGCACGCTTGCCTTATTGTTCAGCACTTCCACAAAACCACCGGAGATTTCATAAAGCTCGGTCTGGCCGCCCATCTTGTCCTTCATGATTTTCATCTTCCCCTTACCGAGGGAGGCAATCATCGGCGCGTGCTTGTCCAGCACCTCAAAAGAGCCTTCAATGCCCGGCAGCTGGATGCCATAGACGGTGCCGCTGTAAACGCGATGCTCGGGGGTTAATATTTCTAACTGCATTTCTTTAATTCAAAATTTAAAATGCAAAATTCAAAAACGGATCGTCAGGCTTTTGCATTTTGGCTTTTGCATTTTGCATTAATTCTTCGCCTGTTCCATCATCTTCTTACCCTTCGCCATAGCATCGTCAATGGTGCCCACGAGGTTGAAGGCCGCTTCCGGATATTCGTCCACCTCACCGTCCATAATCATGTTGAAGCCGCGGATGGTTTCCTCAATCGGAACGAGCACGCCCTTGAGGCCGGTAAACTGCTCGGCCACGAAGAATGGCTGTGACAGGAAGCGCTGCACTTTACGCGCACGGCTTACGGTCTGCTTGTCTTCTTCAGAAAGCTCATCCATTCCAAGGATGGCGATGATGTCCTGAAGCTCCTTGTAACGCTGGAGAATCAGCTTCACGCGGTTAGCGGTATCGTAGTGCAGGTCGCCGACAATGAGCGGTGTCAGGATACGGGAAGTAGAATCAAGCGGGTCAACTGCAGGATAGATACCGAGGTCAGCGATTTTACGGGAAAGTACCGTTGTTGCGTCCAGGTGGGCGAAGGTCGTTGCCGGGGCAGGGTCAGTTAAATCATCCGCAGGTACATACACCGCCTGTACGGAAGTGATGGAACCGTTGCGCGTAGAGGTGATGCGCTCCTGCATCAAACCCATTTCTGTAGCCAGCGTAGGCTGATAACCTACCGCAGATGGCATACGTCCCAAGAGAGCCGATACTTCAGAACCAGCCTGTGTGAAGCGGAAGATATTGTCCACGAAGAACAGGATGTCCTTACCCTTGCCAGTACCGTCACCGTCACGGAAATATTCAGCGATTGTAAGGCCAGACAGTGCCACACGCGCACGCGCGCCCGGCGGCTCATTCATCTGTCCGAATACGAAGGTTGCCTTGGAATCCTTCAGCTCGTTCATATCCACAGAGGACAAATCCCAGCCGCCTTCTTCCATAGAATGCTTGAACTTGTCGCCGTACTTCACAATACCAGCTTCAATCATTTCACGCATCAGGTCGTTACCCTCACGTGTGCGCTCGCCCACGCCTGCAAATACAGATAGGCCAGCATACGCTTTTGCGATATTGTTGATAAGCTCTTGAATCAATACAGTCTTGCCTACACCCGCACCGCCGAAGAGACCGATCTTACCGCCCTTCGCATAAGGCTCAATCAGGTCAATAACCTTGATGCCCGTAAACAGAATTTCAGAAGCGGTAGAAAGATTTTCAAACGCAGGCGGCTTCGCGTGAATGGCGCGGCCGCCATTGTCCATATTTGGAGCAGGCAGACCATCAATCGCATCACCGGTTACATTGAACAGGCGACCGTGAATCTGCTCGCCGGTTGGCATTGCAATAGCCTTTCCGGTGTCACGGACATCCATACCACGCATCAGGCCTTCCGTACCGTCCATCGCGATGGCGCGAACAGAGTCTTCGCCAAGGTGCTGCTGTACTTCCAGTACAAGCTTGGCGCCATCCTCGCGGGTCAGCTCAAGGGCATTGAAGATTTCAGGAAGCTTGTTGTCGCCGGAGAAGTGGACGTCCACAACCGGGCCGATGATTTGCTTGATTTTACCGACGTTGGCCATAAAATTCTTGTAGTATTAATAAGCGCTGTAATAGAGCACCTAAATTTTGCGCAAAGGTAATAGGCAGGGGTTAAAAAGCCAACGATAAATCAGGAGTATCAGACTGTAAGTCTCATTGCGAATGAAATAATGCGCCGAAAGATTTCATTCTCCGCGAACGCTATCCCTGCAAAATCTTTGTGAGCCCTCAGAAGGAATATTACATAGATCCTGTGCAGCAGTTGACCGCTTCTATATTGGAATAGATGTTCTCTTATTGCAGGCAACCTCTTCGCATCAACTCATCATTCAATTCCTTATTAAACTGTGCTCTGTCTTCTTTAGTAATAATCGTAAACTGCATCATACTATCCATTCGTCCTTTAATCTTATCGGCCATCCCACGACTGAGCAGCAACAAATCCTCTTTGTGAGACAGCAAGCGGTTCAGCTTAGCCCTCAGCTTTACTGTATCGGCACCATTCGTGGGGTGCAGGATAGAATCTTCCGTAAATCGGATGCTATCTGCCAGCGCAAATCGCCGCACCCTAAGCCTCACAGCTCCGCATTCTACATCTGCAAAGTCAGCAACCTGGCTTTTAAAATCAATCGCCTTTTTGCCGGTACAAGAAAAGCAAATGCCTGCGACAAGCACAGACATCAGCAAGCGTAATAGATTCATTCAGCGTTTTTTAGCTTAGCGCGTATTCTTTGGAAATACCAGAAGATGATTGATGTTTTCTCCTATTGCCCTGCCTAAATCCAGCCCGCGGCCGTTATCTTCCTGAAAATGGATTCCGCCGTAAAGCCGCGATGCCGCGCATTCTGCCGCCATATCATTAAAATTGCTGTAGTGCCGTGCTGTAAACCCGTAGCGCAGCTGGCTGTAATCGGTAAATTCATATTTCCCGGTGCCGTCCGTAAACATGTCTGTAAAAATCTGGCTACCCGCCCCCATTTCACACGAGTGACCAGAGATAAAGGCCGGGAACGCCGGTGTACCAATGACTGTTGTAAAAGTAGAATCAATATACTTCTTAATATAGCTGACCGGCCTTATCGTTACGGACTTATACTTCACCTTCCAGCACGCAATAAATGCATCCATTTCTGCAATACACAGTTTGGCATAAGCCACAGATGTCTTCTCAAGGGTAGCGTTATTCTCCTCAAGCAATTGCGTCATTATATTGAAAGTGTGGCCGGTAGGTGTGCAGGTGTTAAACGGGTCATCTGCCCAGTATTTTGTAATTATCACCTGCTCAGGCGTATTGTTTTTTACCTGGTTATATACACTCAGCGCCTGAATATAAAACGGCGAAGTCTTGTCGGTTGAGAATGTTGATGGCACGTAGCTATCGGTGCCGCTTACACTTGTAGTCATAAACGGACGGTTGGCGCCCCAGTACGGAGCAACCGGATGTAGCGCAGCCCCTGTAGGCACCCAGCAGGCCGGGTCAAGCGGCACGGAATACGGCAGCTGGAACGGGTCAAGGTAGCTTTCATGCCCGCCATCGCCCAGCGAATACTGATAGATTGCAGCTGATACGGCCTTGCCAAATTGCACGGAACGCTGAATAACATCACTATTCTGCATTGCGCTCAGCTCGCCCAGGTTGGCGCTTTCCATGCTGTCTATGGAACGCAGATTGGCCGCGGTGATTTTCTTATCAAACATTTTTCGCATCATATCTGAAACCGAGGCGTTAGAAGCAACTGCCCAGTTATATTCCAGATTCGCGTCTGCGACAGGCAAATCTTCTTTCCGCAGCCCGGCGATTTGCCCGCTAAGGCTAAATGAGGACTTAATGCCATTCACCACTGCCTCGTAATTTGCAATACCAACATATCCATAAGCCCTTGACACTTGCGGCGGAAAAAAACCGGGCGTGGTCTGAGAAATTCTGCATATTAGCGAAAAGTAAGCGCGCAGATACTTGCCGGAATAATTCTGAAGAGCGGTGCCGGTGGTGGGCTCAACGTTAGAGTCGTCTTTACGACATCCAGCAAGAACTAGCACAATAGAAGTAAAAAGGAGAAATTTTTTCATTAACGTTTCATTAGGTTAAGGGCTCGAAAATACAGCTTCAAAGATTTATCACAACATTGAAGTCCGCGCATTGCGCTAAATAGAAAGTCCGGCAACTAACTATTTCATTATTTCAACGAAAAACAGCCAGAATTTCAATGCATAAATTCTTATTGCATGAATAATATAAACCGCCACTTCGTAGGTATTATCTGGCACGAAGTATTCAACATAAATACGCTCACAATCCGACCATGAAAAAACTAATCACAATTCTCACCATCGCCGCTGCTTCGTTTTCTGCTTCCGGACAGAATAAGGAAAGCATCATTGGTTGCTGGAAAGTATCTGCACGCGCCGGGGAAAACCTGCAGCTTAACCGAAACGGGTCTTTTTCGTTCAACGACTACAATGCAATGACCAAGGCAGCAGAGAATCTTTACGGCACCTGGAGATTACAGAAGAGCACCGTCACGCTCATGTATGACGACCGCCCGCAGCAGCGTTTCACAATGAAAAAAGACAAAGCCGGAAAGTGGATGCTGACCAAAGCCGGCGGCTTTCGGTTTGTGAAAGGCATCCCGGCCGATTGCAGCGCGCAGTGAGAAGTGACAGCGAATGTGAATAGGTAAAGCGCTACTTTTAATGCCGCTACAATTTTCCCCGCCCCATTTTTCTATGTGCGCAAAGACGCAGCGTAAATCGCCACCGGCCCCGCTTCCCCTATTCCCCAAAACCCTCACCGGCATTGCCGGGCTGGATGAAATCACCGGCGGAGGCATCCCGCAAGGCCGGCCAACACTCGTCTGCGGCGGCACCGGCTGCGGCAAGACGCTGCTGAGCATGGAGTTCATCGTGCGCGGCGCGATGCAATACGGCGAGCCGGGCGTATTCATTGCTTTTGAAGAAAAGATTGAAGAGTTGGCCGCCAACGTAGCCTCGCTGGGCTTTGACCTGCAAAAGTTGCAAAAGGACAAGCTCCTGAAGATGGATTACATCCATTTAGACCGCGCGGAGATTGAAGAAACGGGCGCTTATGACTTAGAAGGTCTCTTTATCCGCATTGGCTACGCCATAGACTCAATCGGCGCGAAGCGTGTAGTGCTGGATACGCTGGAAAACCTCTTCGGCAACCTACTTGACCAGGGTATTTTACGCGCCGAGTTGCGCCGCCTGTTTCAATTCTTAAAAGACAAAGGTGTTACCGCCGTCATCACCGCCGAGAAAGGCGAAGGCACGCTGACGCGCAATGGGCTGGAAGAGTATGTGAGCGATTGCGTCATTCTCTTAGAGCACCGCATTTCGGCGCAGATTTCCACCCGCCTGCTGCGCATTGTGAAGTATCGCGGCTCTGTGCATGGCACCAACGAGTATCCGTTCCTGATTGATGAGGAAGGCATCTCGGTGCTGCCGGTTACTTCATTGACGCTTTCTGCGGAAGTAAGCAATAAGCGTATTTCTTCCGGTATTCCCTCGCTGGATGGTATGCTGGGCGGCAAAGGTTTTTTTCGCGGCAGCAGTATCCTCGTATCCGGCACGGCAGGTACCGGCAAGACGAGTATCGCGGCCCTTTTTGTGGCTGAAGCCTGCCGTAGAAAGGAGCGCGCGCTCTATCTTGCTTTTGAAGAATCGCCGCAGCAGATTGTGCGCAACATGCAGAGCATCGGCATTGACCTGCAACCTTGCATTGACGCGGAATTGCTGCGCTTCCACGCCTCTCGCCCTACGCTGAACGGGCTGGAAATGCACCTCGTAACCATTCATAAGCTCGTGCGGCATTTCAAGCCGAAGGTGGTGGTGCTTGACCCGATTACAAACCTGATTACCGTCGGCTCTGTAGGCGAGGTGAAGGGCATGCTCATACGCCTGATTGACTTCCTGCAAAACGAAGGCATCACCGTAATGTTCACCGCGCTGACGCTGAATACCATCATCAATGAGCAGACTGATGAAGGCGTTTCATCTCTTGTAGATGCGTGGCTGCTGGTGCGCGATATTGAAAGCAACGGCGAGCGCAACCGAGGCATGTATGTAATGAAGAGCCGCGGCATGAAGCACAGCAATCAGGTGCGTGAATTCGTCATCTCCGATGAAGGCCTTACGCTCGTAGATGTTTACTTGGGCGAGAAGGGCGTGCTGACCGGCTCCGCACGGCTGGCGCAACAACTGGAAGAGCTTACCGGAACAGCGCTGCGCGAGCATGCCATTGGTCGGAAAGACCGCACGCTCTCGCGCAAACAAGCGGAGGTGGAAGCGCGCATCATGACCTTGCGGGACGAATTTGAAGCCTTGCAGGAAGAGCTGAACAACGGCTATGTGGAAGATGAATTGAAAAAAGAAATTCAGGCGCGCAACCGGGAGCAGGTCATCCGTAATCGCCATAGTGGAAAGCAGGCATAGTCTTTTAAAAAGAAAGCAACGATGGCAAAAGAACCCACGGAAGGCCTCTACGAGCTGCGCCTCTATGTAGCCGGCAAAACGCCGAAAAGCGTAGCCGCGCTTACCAACCTCAAGAAGTATTGCGAAGAGCACCTCAAAGACAAATACACCCTTGAGGTGATAGACCTGCTCATTCATCCGCAGCTCGCCGAGGGCGACCAGATTCTGGCCATCCCCACGCTCGTCAAGAAAGTACCCCAACCCATCCGCAAAATCATCGGCGACCTGAGCAGCGAGGAAAAGGTGCTCGTAGGCCTTGACATCCGTCCGAGGCCACTGCAAGTATCATGAGCCTTACCATCACCGGCGACTGGGGCGATCCAGATGCGGGCAGCGACGCGCCGGTGCGCTACGTACTGCGGCTTTATGTGGCGGGCGCTTCTACTAACTCCGTGCGCGCCATTGCTAACCTTAAAGCAATCTGCGAAGCGCATCTTGCCGACCGCTACGAGCTGGAGATAATAGACATTCACAAAGACGCAGCTACTGTAGAGCGCGAGCAAATCATAGCCCTGCCACTGCTTGTCCGCGCTAGTCCCGCGCCGCAGCGCCGCCTCATCGGCGATATGAGCGACACCCAAAAAGTACTTCGCGGCCTCGGCCTTTTATGAGCAAGTAGATGGAACAGACCACGCCTAAAACATACGAGCAGCTCCTCGCCGAAGTGGATGCTATGCGCTGGCAACTGGATGAAGCCACCGATACCATCCACGCCATCCGCACCGGGCAGGTGGATGCGCTGGTAGTGAGCGGCGACGATGGCCCGCAACTTTACTCGCTCAAGACCGCCGACCATACCTACCGCGTGTTCATAGAAAAGATGAACGAGGGCGCAGTGACGCTGAATGCGGATGGGATGATTCTGTACTGCAACACCATGTTTGCCCGTATGGTGGAGCTGCCGGTGAGCGATGTGCTCGGCTCGCCCTTCGGCGATTTTATTCCTAAGGATTGTCAAGACGATTTTGAAGCACTTTTTACGCGGGGCTGGAAGGAAGATGCGAAGGAAGAAATGTTGATTCTTGGCGCGGTGCGCCGCATTCCCTGCCAGCTTTCAGTGACTGCGCTGCAAATGGACGAAGGCGAATCGCTGAGCGTGATTGTGACTGACCTTTCTTTTCAGAAAGAAACCGAAGCCAAGCTCAAGGCCAACAACGAGGAGCTCAAAGCCTCCAATGCCGCGCTGGAAAAAAGCAACTACGACCTCCTCCAATTTGCTTCCGTAGCCTCGCATGATTTACAGGAGCCGCTGCGCAAAATCATGGTTTTCTCCGGGATGCTGGCGAAAAAAATGCCCGCCGATGAAGCAGAAGGCACTGCCATGATAATCGGCAAAATCGCCGCATCCTCGCAGCGCATGAAGGCGCTCATTGCGGATATCCTCGCCTATTCGCGCCTCGCACAGGACGGCCTGGATGCTGAGCCGGTATCGCTGAAAGAACTGCTCGCCGAAATCGTGGACGACTTTGAAATCATCATCCGTGAAAAAGGCGCAACTATAGAAATCGGCGCCCTGCCGACGGTGAGGGCTAACCGCAGTCAGATGCGGCAGGTGTTCCAGAACTTGCTGAGCAACGCGCTGAAATTTTCCCAACCCGGCGTACCGCCGCGTATCCGCATCACCTGCGCGCAGGAGCGGGGCGCCGCTGAATGGATCATCACTATTGCAGACAACGGCATCGGCTTTGACGCTCAATACAGCGACCGCATCTTCACCCTCTTTCAACGCCTCAACACAAAAGACCAATACGAAGGCTCCGGCATCGGCCTTGCCATCACCAAGAAAATTATAGACAAGCACGGCGGCAGCATCAGCGTGAGCAGCGAGGAAGGCGTTGGGAGCACGTTTCGCATTGTGCTGCCGGTGGCGTAGGATAGCTAATAATTTTCACGTCATGCCGAACTTGTTTCGGCACCTATCGCATTCCTTTCCAATAGAACCCGAAACAAGTTCGGGTTGACGGAGCAGGATATTACCCGTCACACCATCGCCACCCCCACCCGGCTGAACTTCCGCCGGTAATCCTGCGGCGTCATCCCCGTTACCTGCCGGAAAACCTTGCGGAAGGTCTTAACGTCATTGTAGCCGGCGTCGTACATCACCGAGTTTACATCGCCACCAGATTTTTCTAAAGCCTTTTTAGCCGCTTCAATCTTCACACGCTGGATGTATTCAATCGGCGTATTTCCTGTGGCTGCCTTGAAGCGGCGGATGAAGTTGCGCTTACTCATGTGTGCTTGCGCGGCAATCTGGTCCACAGAGATTGGCTCGCTGTAACGGCTTTCTATATAATTCTGCGCGGTAAGAATGCCTTCATCATCGTGGCTGCGCTGCCCGTGAAAAACGGTGAAGTGACTCTGCTTACCTTTATCCAAATCAATGTTGAACATCTTAGAGACGCCAATAGCGACCTCGCGGCTCACAAACTTTTCAATGAGATAAAGCACCAGATTCCACGACAGCAGCGCGCCGCCGGACGTGTAGATGCCATCCTTATCTGTCATCAGAATATCGGGCAGCAGCTCAATGTCGGTGTAGCGGATGCGCATGTCCGGGATGGCAAGCCAGTGGGACGTGCAAGCTTTACCTTTAAGCAGTCCGGCTTCAGCGAGAAAGTAGGCGCCGTAGCATAGAGAAGCAATTTCTTTACGTGCCGCATATTGCTCTTTCAGCCAGGCGATGCTGCGGGCGTTCTTTTCTAAAACGGCGTCGGCTTGCCCGTTGAAAGCCGGCACTATAATAATCTCCGCTTCGGATACTTCGTTCAGAGACCTCGTGCAATGCAATTGCGCGGGGCCGGCAAGCTGAACATCAGCTTTGCCGTCACTTACCAATTCCACGTTGAAGTATGGGTCTTTTCCTATGCTCATCAGGTACCCATTGGCCACGTTCAGCATATCCAGCGCCCCGGAAATGGAGGAAAGCACGGCGTCTTCATAGGCGAGAATTGCGATAGTCTTCATGGCTATGCAAACTACGGCGATTTTGTGGCGCAAAAACACCCTTACAAAGGCATAGCCGCACTTCATAGCCGCTGGAAGGACGAGCCATCTTTGTGATGGAAAAAAGAACATCATTTCCTAACCACCAAACGTATCAATCATGGCAACGAACAAGCAAATCGTAGAAGAAGTCAACGAAGCATTCAACACCGCTAACCTGGATGGCCTCCTCCGGCATTGCACTGACGACATCCATTGGAATATCGTTGGCAAAACGCCCATTGTGGGCAAGGAAGCAATCACCGCGTTCATGGGCAAAATGAATCCGGACGATGTGATGGAAGTAGTCACCGAAAGCATCATCGCCGAAGGCGACCGGGTAGCCTGCACCGGCACCATGCGCATGCAGCACGAAGGCGGCGCGCCATACCGCGGAGCCTACGCCGATATCTACCGCTTTGCTGACAGTAAAATTGCAGAGCTGACTTCTTACGTCGTGGATTTGAAATCATAGTGTCCACTTCTCTCGCAAATCTTGCAGCGACTTTGTCATTCCCGAAGGGCATTTCACAGTTGCTGCGAGAAAATAGATCCCCTGCGCGAAACTTGTGCTGAACTTGTTTCAGTACGACAAAGTTTGAGCGAGCAGCACGCAGCTACCCCACAATTTTCCAACAACCGTCCCACAATTTTCCAACCAATTAAAACCAAAACCATGTCCACCATCAACCCTTACATCAACTTCAGCGGTCAGTGCCGTGAGGCCATGGGCTTCTATCAAAGCTGCCTCGGTGGCAATCTGGAAATGCAGGCCATAGGCGATTCGCCCATCGCCCACGAATGCCCCGCCGGCGCTGCGGACGATATCATGCACGCCATGCTTCAAAAGGGCGGTCTCCTCGTAATGGGCTCTGACATGCAAGGCCCGGAAGGCACTACGCACGGCAACAACGTTTCCCTCAATATCAACTGCGACAGCGAGGAAGAGCTAAAAGACTACTTCGCAAAATTCTCCGAAGGCGGTAAGGTGACGATGGAGCCTGCACCCATGTTCTGTGGCGGAACCTTCGCCTGCCTGAAGGACAAGTACGGCATCAACTGGCAGTTCAATTACACGCCTCCTTCCGCTAACTAAATTCTTTCACCCTACAAGTGCAAAAATAAACAGCCATGAAAAAGACCAAAATCATCTACTGGATTCTGAACGGCCTCTTCGCCTTCATGATGTTCGGCTCAGCCGTTCCCGACCTGTTGTCCATGCCGCTGGCGCAAAAAGGCTTTGCCGAAATCGGGATGCCAGCGCACCTGCTGCCCTTCCTCGGCGTGGCCAAAATTCTGGGCGTCATCGCCATCCTCATTCCCGGCTTTCCGCGCATTAAGGAATGGGCTTATGCCGGACTGACATTTGACTTGCTCGGCGCTATCTGGTGCGTGGCGCATGCTCCCGGAAAGACCGCTGGCGAATGGGCACCTATGTTTGTCGGTATCGCACTAGCCTTTGGCGCTTATGCGTGGTATCATAAGCTGCGGAAGGCTAAAGACGCCGAGCGCCGTGCGCAGACTATTGCGCTGAACGCACCTGCAAGAGGCAACGCTGTTGCTCTTGGCTAAGCGTTTTTTATTTCTCGGCGGCTGCTATTACTTTTCGCTGAACAATCTCAGGAAAAATCTGGAGTCCGGTGCTGCTGCCAGCGCTCCGGCTCCCTAAAAACCAAACAAACATGAACACCAAAATATTCATCAACCTCGCAGTAAAAAACGTGGATGCTGCTAAAGCATTCTACACTGCGCTTGGCTGCGCGGTCAACGAACAATTCTCTAATGAGCAGGGCGCCTGCATGGTTATGTCGGAGCACATTTACCTGATGCTGCTATCGCATCCTTTCTTCAAATCCTTTATCCCGGAAAAGGACATTGCAGATGCTGCTAAGGTGACCGAAGTCTTCAACGCTTTTTCTTGCGAGAGCCGTACTGAAGTGGACGACGTCGTCAGCAAGGTGCTTGCCGCAGGCGGCAAAACGGTAGGCGGGCCGGAAGACCACGGCTACATGTACAGCCAGGCCTTTGAAGATTTGGACGGCCACTACTGGAACCCGTTCTACATGGATATGGCCGCTGTTGCTAACGGGGCCATGGAGCGGTCTGCCGCTTAAACTGATGTTACAAAAAGCAAATCGCCGCGGCTCGTAGCCGGGGCGATTGTTTTCAGGTAAGTGATAGCCTACCCTGCTTAGGCGCGGCTGGCCATGATGGTCTGCGTGCCGCTGGTCTCGCCTTCTTTTTCATCTTCTTCGTCGTCTGCGGCCTCATCTTCCCCGCCTTCATCTTCGTCCTCGTCAAATGCTTCACCTTCCTCGTCGTCCTCACCTTCCTGCTCATTGCGAAAGTTGTAGTCGGATTCCTCGTCCAGGTCGCGCAGTTCGTCATTGAGGATGACGAGCAGCACGGCCTTGTCGCTTTCTTCATCGCCGGAAAGGAACTCATAGTCCTCAATGGCCCAGCCTTCTTCCAGCAGGTCGTTGATGCCGTCCACTTCTGTTACTGTGAACGGACCATCCGCCTCTTGTTGCAGGCTTTTTACGTCAATGGTGATGGTGATTAGCTTTTGCATAGTTGTTTGTTTTTTTTGCATCTAAAGGTGGAAGCCTGCTGTGTCCGCAAGGTTGCGGCAGGATTATGTCTGTGTGAAGCCGCCGCTGATTTGCCACTTTTCCAGATAAGTTTTTAACTCACCTGCATCGCCGCCCGGAAGCGCGAGGCCAACGTAGCCGTCCGGTCGCACCACATAAAGCGCGTTCATCTTTAAACCGGTCTTTTTAGAAGCAGTGTTTGCCGGGAACACGCACAGCGGAATGCCTTTCGCCTTACAAAGCGCTTCCGCTTCTGCCGCAGGCATCCCATAGCAATGCACCTGCCAGCAACAACAGGTAAGCGGCGCGAAATTGTCCCCTTCGCCCGTGCGGGAAATATGCTGCGGCACCCACGGCAGCCGGTCGCCGCCCTGGATGTGGCCTGCCTCGCCGCGGCTTAATGCGCTTTGCCGGTAGTGAATCTTCGTCTGCGAAACGGTAAGGAATGCGAGCCGGCGAACTGCTGGCAACTTAAAGGCGAGGCCTAGCAGCTTCGGCACAATGCGCGTCCGCATGAACGTTGCTAACGGGCTGCGCTTGTCAACAAATGTGAAGGCCTTATCTGTAGTGCGCACCAGCTCCTGTGCGAATGCCATCCGCTCGGTTCCGTAAGTATCAAGCAGTTCCGGTGGCGCGCCGTCCTTTAAAACGGCAGCCAGCTTCCAGGCCAGGTTTACCGCATCGCCAATGCCGGTGTTCATGCCTTGGCCGCCTACGGGGCTATGAATGTGCCCGGCATCGCCGAGCAACAAGGCGCGGCCCTTGCGGAAGCTGTCGGCCACGCGGTGATGCACATGGTAGGTGGAGAACCAATAGACCTCTTCCACTTGCATCTTCATCCGGCGGATAATACCGTCGCTCACATCCGACCATTGCAGCGCGTTCTTATCCTTTGAAGTCTGCCTGATGGCGCCAATCAGCCGCACACGCCCTTCACCCTTCATGGGGAAGACCATCAGAAAATCGGCCTCATCCAGCGCTGCATTCATCTCGCCGTTGGCCGCCGGGCCGGAAATGCGGAGGTCGGCAACGTAGAACATATTCTCGTACATGCCGCCGGGAAAACCGATGCCAAGGCTGTGCCGCACGGTGGAGTGCGCGCCGTCGCAGCCGGCGAGGTAGGCAGCCTCGCAGCTTTCCACTTCGCCGTTTGGGTTGCGAATCTGTGCGAGAATGCCATCGGCCTTTTCCTCAAAAGAAATCAGGCTCGTGCTGCGCTCTACCTGTACGCCCAGCTTTCCCAACTCTTCCACCAGCAGCGCTTCATGCCGGTCTTGCGGGAAGATGACGATGTATGGATAGGGCGTAATAGATTCCCCGGCAACGCCAATTGGAATGCGTACAACTTCCTCGCCGCTTACCCAGAGCCGCCCGCGCCGGAATTCAATGCCGCGCTCAAGGACGCCATCTACAATGCCGAGTTGATGGTAAAACTCCAGCGTCCGCGCGTGTATGACCGTGGCTCGGGAGGTAGTGCCGGCCTTTTCGGCGGCGTCAATGATGCGGACAGGTATGCCGGCTTTGGTGAGCCAGATGGCGAGGACGAGGCCGCTTGGGCCGGCGCCTACGATTATAACGGATGGCTTCATGGGTTGGATGGTGTTGAATATTGTCGGAGTTTTTACCCGGATGGGTAAATTGGCTGGCAAATTTTTTTAGGGCCGCAGCGCGTCCTTGATGAATGTTTTGATATGCTCCTTACGATCAGCTAATAGCTGGCGATACATTTCTGCGTTCGTGCCGGTTACCACCTGAATCATAGGTTTGCCGATGAAGGGGAAGATGAGCATGGACATCATGTTCATGAAAAGCTGGCGCGGGTCTATGGCTTTAATGCGCTTTGCAGCGACTTCTGCCGCTACCGCTTCGGCGAAATGCCGGAAGGCGTTCTTACCCGTCTGTCCGATATGTTTGGCGATAAACGCGTCTGGCGCTTTAGCCAGCTCATTCAATACAAAGCGCGGCAGGGCCGGGTTTTTCAGCAGCAGGGCGATGTATTGGTCAACAATCATCCCAATTTTCTCTTCCAGCCCGGTTTCTAATTCCAGGATGGCGGAAATCTTCGTCACCATGCGGTGGATGGCTACGGAGAAGATGGCTTCAAAAAGGGCGTCCTTTGTCTTGAAGTAATAATGCAGCAGCCCTTTATTGATGCCCGCATGGTCGGCAACCTCCTGCATGCGCGTGCCGTCGTAGCCTTTCTGATGAAAGACCTCTTCGGCTGCGGCGAGGATTTTTTCTTCGGTGGTTGTGTCGGCAGGCATTGATACGGACAAAATTAAAGGTATTTACCCAAACGGGTAAAATTTCAACAAGCCGCGTCTTTTGTTCCAAACAAGTTTGATGCAGGCCCTGAACGATGACTATTCATGCTATGGGCAGAGACTGTTGGGACGGCCTTGCAGTCAGCTTTCGCAACGTGTGTGATACACAATTAGGTGGCCATGAGGGCTTCTCCTACGCAGCATCCGGCACAAACAGTCTGGAAAGCCATTCGCGTTTCCATAAAACCGCCAACAGCAGCAAGGAACCATATGTAATAATAAATCGCCCGGAAGCACACCAAAAAACCTATCGGTTTCTACGGAAATATTTATCTGCTAAGCATCAGCAGCTTAATAGCGTTTTATTAAAATTCGCTAATTCAACCTATGTTTCTGCTTGGTTGCGTGGTTGTTTGCTGTCAGTTAAGCGCGCCGAAAAATTACCACGGACAAAAATCCGCTATTACTATTGCTCTCGGAAGCGAACGAGCAACGCAACGCAACCTGACAAACACGCAAACAACAAAACAGATTGCCGCGCCTTTCTCAGAGCAGCCACTTTTTTCAATCACGTATTTTTTTCACCCCAAAACCAAAAACCAAACCAAACAAGATGAACAAAACGTTCAAAATCGCAGCGGGCGCAATGATGTTACTGGCCTGCGGCGGTTACAAGGCTTCAGCACAAGCCAGTGCAACAGCTACGGCAACAGCCACGATTGTAACCCCCATTACCATCACCAAGACGACCGACATGAACTTCGGTAACGTAGCAGTATCTGCCGCTACCGGCGGTACGGTGGTAATGACCCCTGCAGGCGCACGCTCCGCTACATCGGGCGTAACCCTGCCGGCTACAAGCGGTACTGTATCCGCAGCTGCCTTCACGGTCAACGGTCAGGGCACGTACACGTACGCCATCACCCTGCCGTCTTCCGTAATCATCTCGTCCAGCGCTAACACGATGACGGTGAACACCTTCTCGAGCAATCCTGCAACCACCGGCACACTCTCCGCCGGCGGCTCGCAAACGCTTAATGTAGGTGCCACACTGAACGTGACCGCCGGTCAGGCTGCAGGTGTCTATACCTCTGCTACGCCGTTCACCGTAACCGTTAACTATAACTAACGGTCGCGGAGTAAGAGATGTGCGCCTTTTGCGCGAAGCTTTGATTTGCAAAATCCGGGGGCGCTGTGCAAGCAGCGTTTCCGGGTTTTTTGCAAAAGGCCGGGTGTAAAGTGAATATGTCGTTATCCTTACGAGCAGTCAGTTCTGTAATAATTCCATCTTAAAAATCATTCAACATAAATAGCCTTATTATAAACCGCATGAGTTTTCAAAACCTACTCCCTAAGTGGCTGAAATGTTCGGCCGCGCCGCTTATCCTGCTGCTCACGCTCAATTTTATCGCCACGCTCGCTTCGGCGCAGGGGAACCTGCTCGTTACGCCCCGCCGTATTCTGTTTGAAGGTGGAAGCAGTCGCATCCGGGAGCTGAATCTGGCCAATATCGGTCAGGACACTGCTCGCTTCCTTATTTCTTTAATGGAAATACGGATGAAGGAGGACGGAAGCTTCGAGCAGATTACCGTGCCGGATTCCGGCCAGCTCTTTGCCAGCGGCCACCTGCGGCTTTATCCGCGCAGCGTGAGCATACCGCCGGGCGAGTCCCAGATGGTGAAGGTGCAGTTGGTAAAGTCGGATGAGCTTACAGCTGGCGAGTACCGCTCGCATATATATGTGCGCGCCGTGCCCGTGCAGAAGCCCCTCAGCGAGGCCGACACCGCTCGCGACACGACACAAATCAGCGTGAAGCTTACGGCCATCTTCGGTATCAGCATCCCCGCCATCGTGCGCGTAGGCGCGAATGACGCCAGGCTCAGTATTGCTGACCCTGCGCTTATAATGAACGATGCTAAAGTCCCGCACCTGAGCATCACGTTCAACCGCGGCGGCCTTATGTCTTCCTACGGCGAGCTTACTGTGGAGCACGTTGCGCCCGATGGCGTTGTGAAGAAGGTGGGCCTTGTAAAAGGGATTGCCGTCTATACGCCCAACGTGCGCCGCCGGTTCCAAATGGACTTAGACCAGGTAAAGGGAGTGGACTGGAGCAAAGGCAGCCTGCACATCATCTATAAGACCGAAAAGGAAGGCGGCGCCGGCGATATATCAGAAGCGACACTCGCGCTTCATTAATCTAACTACCAAAAAGCTTTATGGCTTTCTGCAATAAAAACAGCATCGGTGTGGTCTGGCGGACGTTATGCGCCGCCTGTCTGCTCATGTGCGCCGCCCGTGCCGGGGCGCAGGTAATGCCGCCCCGCCCGCTGGCCGTATATGTGAATGCCGCGCAGCCCCTGCGCTTCGGCGCTTTTTATCAGGGTTCTATCGGCGGCTCGGTCATCATATACCCCGGCGGCACCCGCTCGGTTACGGGAGATATAGTGGGGGCTAACCTTGGCTATACCTTCTCTCCCGCGCTCATAGAAGTAGAAGGTCTGCCGGGCACGCTCGTGTCCATCCTGAACGGGCCGGACGTAACGCTCACCGGCAGCAACGGCGGCTCCATGAGCCTGCACATCGGTACGGCCAGTCCTTCATCGCCATTTGTCATTAGTACAACGCCACCGTCGCGCACCAGCGTAACCATCGGCGGCACACTCACCGTGGGCGCGCCCTCCACCAATCCTGCCGGCTCCTACAGCGGCACCTTCAACGTCACTTTTATTGAGCAATAAATAAAGCCCTCCTACCGCATCCATCATTCATGACCGCCAATGCCGCATACCACGAAGTCCCGCTTCCTGCCACAAAGTGGTGGCGGCTCTTCCTGCTGCTGTGGCTGGTTGTGCTCCTGCTCTGTATGGGCCTCCCCGTCTTTGGGCGCGAGCACGGCTGGGATGGCGCCGACCCCGAGCCGGGCGGCGGGGGCTGGGAAGAGACGTCTGTCTTCGTGAATGTCCAGCGCATCGGCGGGACGGAGATGCCGGCTATTATAAATGAGCGGCAGGTCTTGCTGTCCGTCAACACCATCTTTGATTATCTGAAAATTAAAGCCGAGGCCTCGCCCGGCTTTGACTCTGTGTATGGCTACTTCATAGACCCTGCAGCGCGCTTCTGCATAGACTACCGCGCTAAGCGCATCCGTTATAAAGGCGTAGATATTCCGCTGCGGCCCGGCGTTGACGTTATCCAGACCGAATCTGCGCTTTACCTGCGGGAAGCTCTTTTCGGGGAAGTGTTTGGACTGAGCTGCGTCTTTGACTTTGCCAACCTGACGGTGCGCATGAGTGCGGCAATGGACTTGCCGGCAGTGCGCGAGGCGCAAACAGAGCAGATGCGCCAAAACATGAGCCGGCTAAGGGGCGAGGTAAAAGCTGATACTGCCATCGGCCGCCGCTACCCGGTGTTCAGCGCCGGCTTCGCCGATTGGTATCTCAGCGCGCTGAAGCAATCCAATAACGTGGACAACCTTCACCTCGGTCTCTCCCTCGGCGGAATGCTGGCCGGTGGCGAGCTGACTGCCCTGCTCAATTACAACAACGACCTGCCCTTCTCCGAGCGGCAACAGTCCTATCAGTGGCGCTTCGTCAACAACGACCGCAAGGCATTGCGGCAGGTAACGCTGGGCCGCATTTTCCCCGGAGCCGTCTCCTCGCTTTACGACCCCGTCATCGGCGTGCAGGTAAGCAATGCGCCCACCACTTATCGCCGCTCCGCCGGCAGCTACCGCCTTAGTCGCACCACACAGCCCGGCTGGACGGTAGAGCTGTATGTGAACAACGTGCTGGTGGACTATGTGAAGGCGGACGCTTCCGGCTTTTTCCAGTTTGACGTGCCACTGGTATATGGCACCACTGTGGTGAAGTTGCGCTACTATGGCCTTTACGGCGAGGAGCGTAGCACGGAAGAAAACATCGCCATTCCCTACAACTTCCTGCCGAAAGGCGAGGTAGAATATGTAGCCAGCGCAGGCTACGTGGAAGATACGGCCGGCAACCGCTTCGGGCGGGCGGCAGTGAGCTACGGCCTGTCGCGGCGCATTACGCTGGGCGGTGGTACGGAATACTTTTCGGCGCTTGGCTCCGCGGCTACGATGCCCTTTGCCAACCTTTCTCTCCGCCTACCGGGAAACATAATGCTTGCCGCCGAGCATACACAGGGCGTGCGCAGCCGCGCGATGCTCAACTGCTTCATGCCGCACAACGGCCAGCTTGAGCTGAGCTATACGCGCTTCGCGCTGGGGCAGCGCGCCATCATCTACAATTTCGTGGAAGAGCGCAAGCTCACTTACTCGATCCCCTATCACACCAAAAGCTTCTCCGGAATGACCCGGCTGATGCTCAACCAGGCCATCCTCACCGACAAGACGAGCTACACAACCGCCGAATGGCTCGTGTCCGGCATGGTGCGGAGCTGGATGTGCGCCAACATCAACACCTACCTCGCCGCTACCGGGCAGCAAGACCCGCCGCGCTTTGTGCCCAACGTTTACAGCAATGCCTCGCTGGCCTTCCGGCGCGGCGGTTATACGCTTACGCCGCAGGCACAGTACAGCTACAACGACGGCGCTTTCATCTCTATCCGCTGTGAACTGGAGAAGGTTTTTCTTGGGCGCGGCTACGCCAATATCGCGTATGAGCAAAACTTCCTCAGCCGTGTGCAAGGCGTCAGCGCGGGCTTTCGCTACGACCTGCGCTTTACCCGCGCCGGCGTCGCTGCACGCCGCTACGCCGACCTGACTGCCATTACCATCACAGCATCCGGCAGCATCATCCGCGACCGGAATACGCGGCGCATCCATGCTGACAATCGTCCCGCGGTGGGCCATTGCGGAATTACGCTGATGCCCTTCCTTGACCTGAATGGTAATGGCCGTCGTGACAAGGGCGAGCCCCGCGTATCGGGCGTACGGGCGCGCATCGGCAGCGGACGTGTGGTATATAGCAAGCAGGATACAGTAGTGCACATTTATGACCTTGAGCCGTACGCTAACTATTTCATAGACCTGGGCCAGAACAGCTTTGAGAACATCGGCTGGCAAATCCGCAAGAAGACGCTGAATGTAGCCACCGACCCCAATGAGATGAAAGGCATTGAAGTGCCGGTAGCAGTAATGAGCGAAGGCTCCGGCAATATCTATCTGAAGGGCGAAGGAGGCAAGACCAAAGGCCTGAGCCGCATCAACGTATGCTTCTACCGTGAGGACGGCACCCCCGCCGGCTGCGCCCTCAGCGACCCGGACGGCTACTACAGCTATATGGGCCTCATACCCGGCGCTTATACCGTCCGCCCCGATGCAGCGCAGCTTGCCAACCTGCACATGACGGCGACGCCGGCGAGCAGCGCCATCACCATCAGTCCGACCAAAGACGGCACGCTGATGGAAGGACTGAACTTTACGCTGATGCGGGTAGGGAAGTAGCGAGCGAAATGTCAGCGGCGCGGGCAGATGAGATGCTACTTATGGGACGCATTAAGCGTCCCGGTCGCTGAGCGTAGCCGAAGCGCCTACCCAGATGCTGTCCACATATCATGTAGGTTGGCGCTTCGGCTACGCTCAGCGACCGGGCTTTCTGTGAAAGCCCACACTTAGCTTGTATTTAAAGCGTCTGGCCCAACGCAGCTCAGGCTCCTATGCTCCCATAAAATTTTGGCGGCGCATTAAGCGTGTATGGCTCACAGCTTCGTCTTAGCTTTATCTAAAACCAAGACTTAAAGATGGAAGCAACAGCCACCACGACTACCGCCATTCCCGGCGGGTCATTTCTCATACAGCCGTCCACGCCGGAAGCCACCTTCACACCGGAACTGTTCACCGAAGAACAGCGCGCGATTGCGCAGATGTGCCAGGAGTTTCTTGAGAAAGAAGTGTTTCCCAAGCTTGTGCAGATAGACGCGCAGGAAGAAGGCCTGATGGAGGGCCTGCTGGAAAAAGCCGGCGAGCTGGGCTTACTCGGCGCAGCCTTCCCGGAAAGCCTCGGCGGGCTGGGCGAAGACTTCGTAACGTCCTGCATCATCACCGAAAGCCTCGGCGCCGGCCACTCTTTTCCGGTTGCCGTTACAGCGCACAATGGCATCGGCTCCCTGCCTATTCTATACTTTGGCACAGAGGCGCAGAAGACGAAGTATATCCCCAAGCTCGCTAGCGGCGAAATGAAGGGCGCTTATGCGCTTACAGAACCAGGCTCCGGCTCTGACGCCCTTGGCGCACGCACCACTGCTACGCTGAGCGCGGATGGGAAGCACTACATCATCAACGGTCAGAAAATCTGGATTACCAATGCTGGTTTCGCCGATGTCTTTACGGTCTTCGCCAAGATTGATGGTAAGGACTTCACGGCTTTCATAGTTGAGAAAGGCACACCCGGCCTGAGCCTTGGCGCTGAAGAGCATAAGATGGGCATCAAAGGCTCGTCCACGCGGCAGGTGTTCTTTGAGAATTGTGAAGTGCCGGTTGAAAATGTGCTTGGCGAAATCGGTAAGGGCCATATCATTGCCTTCAACATCCTGAATATTGGCCGGCTGAAGCTGGCGGCGGCTACACAGGGCGCGGCGAAGGGCGCATTGCATGTAACGATTAATTACGCCAAGACCCGTGAACAGTTTAAGACACCCATTGCCAACTTCGGCGCCATCCAGCATAAGATTGCGGAGATGGTCATCCGTGTCATGGCTACGGAAAGCGCAATGTACCGGACGGCAGCGTGGATTGATGAGAAGGAAAGCGAGCAGAGGGGAGCTGGCAAGGACGAAGCTGCAGCCCTCCTTGGCGCGGCGGAAGAATACGCCATTGAGTGCGCGATGCTGAAGGTTATTGGCTCCGAGGCGCTGGATTATGTGGTGGATGAAGGTGTTCAAATTCATGGCGGCAACGGCTTCTCAGACGAGTACGACATCAGCCGTGCCTACCGTGATTCCCGCATCAACCGCATCTTTGAAGGCACTAATGAAATCAACCGCCTGCTGACGCTGGACATGTACCTCAAGCGCGCCATGAAGGGCCGTATCAACCTGATGGGGCCGGCTATGGCGGTGAGCAAAGAATTAATGAGCATTCCGGACTTTGGCTCCGGCGATGAAGGCGCATTCAGCGCGGAGACAAAAGCGATAGAGAACTTTAAGAAAGCCATCCTCATGTGCGCCGGCGCTGCGGTGCAGAAGCTGATGATGAAGATTGAAGGCGAGCAGGAAGTGCTGATGTATCTCGCTGATATGGCCAACGACACGTTTCAAGCGGAAAGCCTTTTGCTGCGTGCTCAAAAAATGCAAAGCAGCGACCATCCGCAGGCTGAGCTGGTAGCAGATGCAACCCGCACCTTTATTGCGGATGGTGCCGACCGAATCGCTCATTCCGGCAAGAATGCGATTAACGCCTTCGCCGAAGGCGATGAGCAGCGCATGATGCTGATGGGCTTGAAGCGCTTCACGAAAGTGGCGTCTTTCAATACGAAGGACGCGCGGCGCAGGATAGCTGTGGCGGCATTGGAAGCCGGGCAATATCCTTTACAGACGAGCTTCGGAGCTTGAGATAACCACAAAGCAGCACAAAGAATAATGGCTTGCGGCACTTAACGGTTCTCTGCGCTCTTTGCGTTAATCCGGACTCACGCGGTCTTCTTCCGGTAATACAGCGTACTGCAATTATCATCGCGCAGCACAACGCCGGCTGTTCCCTTTAGCATATCGGCCGTTACGGCGTTGTAGCGCTCCAGCTCCTCATTGATGAGATTAGCATTGCCCAACAGCTCATAAAAGGCAAGATTATTCGCGCGGCTCAGCAGGCTCACATCCTCAAACTCCACCATCGCGATGATTTTGTTTTTTGACTTCTGTAGTTCCTCATCAGTTACGCCTTCAGCTACCAGCGTTGCCATCTCGCGCGTTACGGCGGTGTCGGCTTCCTCAATACTGCGGCCCTCTACAACCTTTCCTTCCACCACCAGCAACCCCGGGTCAAGTGAACCGGTGTGGTAGCACGAAATAGCGCTGAAGAGCTGGTCTTCCTTTACCAGCCGTTGGTAGAGGCGGGATGAAAATCCGCTGCCCATGATTTCGGTGATAAGGTCGCAAGCATAGTAGGGCTGCATGAGGCGGCCCGGCATGTGCCACGTCTTGTAGAGTGCGTCCAGCGGTACATCGGCAAAGACCGTCTGCATGCGCGGGCCTTCCTGCGCCGGCTCCTCCGGGATTTGGCGCACATAGCGCTCGCCGGCGGGAATAGAGCCAAACCATTTTTCCGCCAGCGGCTTCACGTCTATAACCGTCACGTTTCCTGCTACGCAAAGCACGGCATTGGCGGGGTTGTAATGCTTCTGGAAGAAGGCTTTCACATCGCTGAGCTGCGCCTCCTCAATCTGCTGGAGATTCTTGCCGATCGTCATCCACTGGTAGGGATGCACATGGTAGGCGAGGGTGCGGAGATGCATCCATGCATCGCCGTAAGGTTTGTTGAGGTAATGCTCCTTGAATTCCTCGCTCACCACCTTGCGCTGTGTTTCCAGGCTCTTCTCATTAAAGGCAAGGCTCAGCATCCGGTCGCTTTCCAGCCAGAAGGCCGTTTCCATATTCTGAACGGGAAGCTGGACGTAGTAGTTAGTAATGTCGTTGGTCGTATAGGCGTTGTTCTCGCCGCCGGCCATCTGCAGCGGCTCGTCGTATTCCGGGATATTTGCCGAGCCGCCGAACATCAGGTGCTCAAAGAGGTGGGCAAAGCCCGTGCGGTTCGGTTCCTCGTCGCGCGCGCCAACATCGTAAAGGACGTTCACGCATACCATTGGCGTCGTGGTATCGGTATGGACTATGAGGCGCAGGCCGTTGCTAAGGGTCGTCTTATCAAACTGGAGTTTCATCAGCTCCAAAAATACGGTTGCGCCGCTGCGCGGTAACCGGTGTGCTTATATCTGTCTTAAAACTTTCCTTTATCTGCCCATTTCGTCCCAGCCGGTCGTCTTGCCGCCTGCCCCGCCGTACCTTCGCGCCAATGAGTGACGCCATCCGCCACGAATGCGGCCTCGCCTACATCCGGCTGCGCAAGCCCTTCTCCCATTATCATCAGAAATACGGCACTGCCTTCTGGGGTCTCAACAAGCTCTACCTCCTCATGGAGAAGCAGCACAACCGTGGCCAGGATGGTGCCGGCATTGCCGCTGTGAAGCTGGATATCACGCCGGGCCACCAATTTATGTACCGGCAGCGGCAGAGCGGGGCAGGGGCTATCGCGGCCATCTTCCAGAACCTGAGCGGCGAGGTGGCGGAGCTGGAAAAGATGTACCCGGACATCCGCAACCATCCGGGGCTCCTGAAGGGCTATATGCGCTTTATGGGCGAAACCCTCCTCGGCCACCTCCGCTATGGCACGCAAGGTCGCAACAACGTAGAGTTCTGCCACCCATTCTTCAAGCCCAATATCGTTCCCGCGCGTAACCTGACGATGGCCGGCAACTTCAACCTTGTCAATACCGATGAGCTGTTCCGCATTTTAGATGAGCATCCGACGACGACGATGCGCGAAAGCGACCTTGGCGCGATGATAGAGATGGTGCACTACTATCTATGCCTTGCGGATGAGACGAACCCTGCACAGCTTAACGTAGAAGGCGCCTTAAAGCAGGCGGCAACGCACTTTGACGGTGGCTTCGTATGCAGCGGCCTCATCGGCAATGGCGACTCCTTTGTGCTGCGCGACGCGAATGGCATCCGGCCTGCATTCTGGTATGAGGATGAGGAGGTGATTGTAGCCGCATCGGAGCGGCCGGCGATTATGACGGCCTTTAATGTGCCGCTGGAAAAGGTGGTGGAATTGACGCCCGGCCACGCCATCATAGTCAACAACAAGGGCGAGTGCAGTACTCCGCAGATTCTTCCCCAAAAGGAGCAGGCCTCCTGCTCCTTTGAGCGCATCTATTTCTCCCGCGGTTCTGATGCCGACATCTATAAAGAGCGCAAGCAGCTTGGCCGCAACCTTGCGCCCGCTGTGCTCAAGGCCGTCAACTACGACCTGAAGAATACCATCGTTTCCTTCATTCCCAATACGGCTGAGACCGCCTTCTACGGCCTCATCAAAGGCATGGAGGCGTGGCTCAACGACATTAAGCTGGAGCGCCTCAAGGCGAAGCGCGACCAGATGACAGATGAGGATGTGCTGGAACTAATAGGCCGCCGTGTGCGCATTGAAAAGATTGCCATCAAGGACGTGAAGATGCGCACCTTCATCACCGAAGATGCCTCCCGTGCCGAGATGGTGCAGCACGTTTACGACATCACCTATGGCACCGTCCGGCGAGGCGTGGACTCGCTGGTGGTGATTGACGACTCTATCGTGCGGGGCACTACGCTTCGCGAAAGCATCATCAAGATGCTGGACAGGCTCGGGCCTAAAAAAATCGTCGTCGTCTCCTCCGCGCCACAAATACGCTACCCCGATTGCTACGGCATAGACATGAGCCGGATGGGTGACTTCATCGCCTTTCAGGCAGCCATTGCGCTGCTGCGCGAAACGGGGCAGGACAGCATCATCAAGCAGGTCTATTACGATTGCAAGAACGCCTCCGACAGCGGCGGACTGGACAAGCGCAACTTCGTGCAACGCATTTATGAGCCTTTCACCGCCGGGCAGGTTAGCCGGAAAATCGGCGAGCTTCTGCGGCCTGATGATGTAAGCGCCGAGGTGGAAATCATCTACCAGGATTTAGAAGGGCTCCATGAAGCCATTCCCGGCCACACCGGCGACTGGTATTTCACCGGCAATTACCCCACCCCCGGCGGCGCCCGCGTGGCCAACCGCGCCTTTATGAATTGGGTGGAGAAGAAGGAAGGGCGGGGGTATTGATAGAACGGGTTGAGTATGTTAAACGAGTTGGGCAAGTTGAACGAGCACCCTAAACCCGCTCAACTCCACCACAAATCTCGCCCTACCTTCCTGCCCGCAATGACTGTTGTTCCGCACACCGCCCGCCGCCTGCGCATCGTCAGCGTTGTACTGCTGGTGCTGCTGGCGGTCTATGCGGCGGTCGGCTCCATTACTTCGTTCTACTATAAGCGCCTTATCCTGTCGCGGCTGCCGGCCCTTGCCGCCAAGGCCACAGACTCGCTGTACGACATCACGGTGCAGGATATGGGCATCAACATCTTTACCCGCGAGGTGCGCGTAACGGGCCTGCGCATGAGCGCCAATCTGGACGTGCTGGCCCGCCGCCGCGCCGAGGGCCGTGAGCCGCACGTGCTGCTGGATGTAACCGTGCCGGAAGCGACAGTGGCCGGCGTACATTGGAGCGAGCTGAAGCAGGAGCGAGAGTTGAGCTGTGGCCGCGTACACTTCTCTAATCCCGAAATCCGCATCCAGATAATGGCGGGCTGGAAGACGCCCCATAGGCGGGCACGCAGCCGCACGCCCACCATCAGCCGCGTGTATGCGGAGCACATAGACATAGACGCGCCGCGCTTTGATGTGCGCTACAGTTACGGCGCGGAAGGCTTTACGGTGCAGAGCAGTGGCGGCCATATTACGGCTACGGACTGGAATTTTCATCCGCGCAAGCCTTTTGACACCGGGCGCTTTTTTGCCGCCCGCACGGCAGATCTGCGGCTGGACGGCATCACCTACGCGCATCCGGGAGACCTGTACCACTATGCCCTCGGCAGCATCCGTTTCGCCTCCGCCGAAGATTTGCTGAGCCTGCGCGACTTGCGCATCGGGCCAGCCTATCCTTATGCAGAGATGTACGCGCGCATCGGCTACCGCAAGAATATCTATGAAAGCGTACTGCCGGCGCTGCGGCTGGAAGGCTTTCAGTGGAAGCGTCTGCTCTCGGCGGAGCACGCGCTGGTAGCTGAGCGG
>CBDFFM010000035.1:0-116597 GCA_965246785.1 Chitinophagaceae bacterium | reverse complement strand
GCGCGCATCCCGCACGAAGAGCATATAAAGTCCTTCCTTTAGGTCGGCGATATTCACAGAAGCCTGAGCGCCTTCCGCCGTTAACCGCTTTACTTCCATCCCGCGCACATCCAGTAGGCTTAGGCGGTCTCCGCCGTTAATTCCTTTAATGGTCAGAAAGTCAGTGGCCGGATTCGGCTGCACGCTGATGTGCTCCTCAAAGCAGGCAACACGCAGCGGGACAATCTTCGTATGGTTGTCCTGCGCCGTTGTGTTTTCTATGCGCAGACGGTAATAGTTCGCGCCGTTCAGGGCGTCATGCGCGCTGTAAGCGTAGCTCTTGCCTTCCGCACCGCCATCGCTTTCAAAAGTGGTCAGGTCATTGAACTGTATGCCGTCCACGCTGTGTTCTAACGTTACCGCCAAGATGCCCAGCTCGGTCGCTGTCTTCCAGCGCAGCCGGACGCTGCAGCCTTCTTCCGGCATAGCCGTAAAATCGGTTACGTAAACCGGCAGCGCCATACGTGCAGCCTCCGGCTTGACTAAGCTGATTTGCCAGCCATCGCCACCGTTCAGGCCTGCTGCCTCCCAGGTAGCAGAAGCGCCATCGCCGCGCAAATACACGTCAAAAACCAGTTCGCTGAGGGCCTCGCCCTTTACCATCACGCTGCCGGCGGCCGCGCCTGAAAATGCGTCCGGGTTAGTAGCCTCATTATATATGCTGCGCGCTTCAACGGCCAGATTTGCATTGCCGCCTGTTTTGTTCAGCTCCACGCCCTTCGTAGCAAGCTCCAGTTCCGTGGTAATGCCCAAAGCGCCGGATGTAGCCCCGAGGCCGGCAATCTGCAGCACCGGATTATTCAGAGGCTCGCTGAAGCGCAGGGTCAGTTGGCCCATGAGGTAGCGACCCTGCGTGGGAAGGCTTGCGGCATCCAGCGATTGCGTAGGTGTAAAGAAGGAGATAGCGTCTGTGCCCTGCTCGACTTCGGTGCGCAAAGCGGCATTATCCTCAGTGAAGGATTGCCCGCTGAGGGAGGCAGTCAGGAAGGCTGCTCGTTGCGCGATAGCTGGGCTAAGCAGGCTGAGCATCAGGCCGAGCAACGCACCGGCCTTCGTAATGGATTGAGTAGATTTCAGGCTCATAACAGTTGTTTTAGAAGGATGTTGGGGGATTGTTTTATGATGAATGCTTTAAAAGTCAGTAGGCGCTGAAGCGGACTTTACCGGCGCAGCGGTACCGCATGAGCTGGCGGAAAAGGGGTGTCTTTTTCCAGAATCGGGTGGCGGAAAGGAGGAGTTGAAACATGGCTGGCAAAGGCGTTAATACAGCACAATGCTAATAGCCGCATAAGCCCTGCAGCAACCAATCATTGGTTAACTTCTCCCATTTAACCAAGACTTTACGTGTGCAAAATTATTACACTTATCAGCGTAATTTTTGCAAGCGGCTTATGATGTCAATAATGACAAATACATACGTTTTTTCGCTTAATCAACAATTAACAACAGCTAGAAAAGCATGTTTGGGCTCATTAGCCAAATAGGCTTTCACAAGAAAGTAGCGGTTGCATTGCCGTTTGAAGCGTCCAAAAATAGCTGTTGAGTAGTAGGCGGGCTACCTTAGTAATCCGAAATTTGCAGCCTACATGAAAGTCACGATAGACAACATCACGATAGAAGTAGAACCGGGGACGAGCATCCTGCAGGCTGCCCGCCAAATCGGCGGCGAAGTGACGCCCCCGGCGATGTGCTACTATTCCAAGCTCGAAGGCTCCGGCGGTAAATGCCGCACCTGCCTGGTAGAGGTGAGCAAAGGCTCCGAGAAAGACCCGCGCCCGATGCCGAAGCTGGTGGCCTCCTGCCGCACGGGCGTGATGGATGGCATGGAAGTAAAAAGCATGACGAGCGAAAAAGTGATCGATGCGCGCAAAGGCGTGACCGAGTTCCTCCTCATCAATCACCCCCTCGATTGCCCGGTGTGCGACCAGGCCGGTGAGTGTGACCTGCAGGATTTAGGCTACAATCACGGCGGTGAAGGCACGCGCTACGAGTTCAAGCGTCGGACGTTTGACAAGGAAGACATTGGCCCGTACATCCAGCTGCACATGACGCGCTGCATTATGTGCTTTCGCTGTGTCTATACAGCGCAGCAACTGACCGAAAGCCGTGAGCACGGCATCCTTGACCGTGGCGAGCACGCGCAGATTTCTACTTACCTGAATAAGGCGTTGGACAATGAATTTATCGGCAACGTCATTGATGTTTGCCCGGTTGGGGCATTGACAGACAAGACATTCCGCTTTAAGAACCGTGTTTGGTTTACAAAGCCATTGGACGCTCACCGCGATTGCCCGCAATGCAGCGGCAAGGTGCGCCTCTGGATGCGCGGCGATGAGGTTTTCCGCGTGACGGCGCGCAAGGATAAGTGGGGCGAGGTGGAGGAATGGATTTGTAATGACTGCCGCTTCCATAAGAAAGCCACTTCGGATTGGACGATTGAAGGGCCGTCCAAGGTTGACCGCCACAGCGTGATTTCGCAAGGGCACTATATGAAGCTGCAGAAGCCGAAGGACACCTTCGTAGAACTGATGGGCCGTGGGCCGAAGCACCTGCTGGATATCCACAACGTGAGCGATGTGAACAAACCTGATATTGACCTGAGTCTTATTCCCGGCCCGGCGCATGCGGATGATTTTAAGCACGCAAATACGGTTCCGCAGAAGAAGGAAGTGAATCTTGGCCAGAGTGGCGAGGATAGAGGAACGGCGGGTTAGGTAAGTGCTTAAATAGTAAACTGTGTAGTCATGACGATGATACCTAAAAGCAGTAGCGGCCAGCAAGATGCGTTGACGCATAACGAGCGGCTGATGCTGGAACTGCGCGAGCGCAAGGAAAGCGGCAAATACCTGAAATGGGAGGACTTTTCGTTTGAGCGGAGTCAGAAAAGACTAAAAGATGTGCCCGGAAATCTTTCAGACGCTGTCATTGAAGAACGCAACGCGTAATCTAAGTGAATTGTTTTCTAGATACCTCTGCGCTTATTAAGCTTTATCATGAGGAGCAATACTCACTTGAGCTAAAGCAGTTCTTATTCAGTGGTAAGCTTAAGATTTCTGCGCTGCTGATTTCAGAACTGACGATTTTAGAGTTTCCGGCAGCTACCTGGCGAAAAACCAGAACAAATCAGCCGGGAAAACTGACACATGAGCAAGCGACTGCCTTATTGTTAGACTTTGAGAACGACCAGCACAGTTATTCTATCGTCGCTGCGGAAGCCGGCAATTATGACAATGCACGCTGGATATTGAATAAATGCAATGCTGCCGGCTTCCCGTTACGAACTTTAGACGCGTTACAGCTTTGGTCGGCACTTAATCACAAAACAAGCTTGGACGCATTTATCACCTTTGACCAAGGCATGTTGAAGGCAGCAACTTTTATGGAGCTGCCCGTTCAAGTCATCCCACCGCCGATTGTCTATATTGATATTGAGACAGTAGACTTTGACTTGTGAATCCTGACTTCTTGCCTCAAAACTTACCTTCGCGCAACACATGCTTCTCGCAATAACACTTGGCTTTCTGATTCAGAAAGTGCTGCTCATAACCGTGATTCTTTTCGGCTCCCTTGGCGTGGCGATGTACGCTACCTGGGGCGAGCGAAAAGTGGCCGCCATTATGCAAGACCGTCGCGGCCCGAATCGCGCAGGCCCGATGGGCTTGTTACAACCGCTTGCTGACGGATTAAAGCTCTTCATGAAAGAAGAGATTATCCCGACCGGCTCTACGCGCTGGATTTTTATCCTCGGCCCTTGCCTGGCCATGCTTACGGCTACTATGACGAGCGCCGTAATTCCCTGGGGGCCAGACGTGAAGATGGCGGATGGCGGCGTGTTCTCGCTGCAAGTGGCAGACATTTCTATCGGCATACTTTACATTTTTGGCGTTGTAAGCCTAGGCGTATATGGCGTGATGCTGGGCGGATGGGCGAGTAACAATAAGTTTTCGCTGCTTGCCTCTATTCGTGCCGCTTCACAGGCTATTTCCTATGAACTGGCGATGGGCATTGCGCTTATTGCGCTGTTGATGATGAGCGGCTCGCTGAGCATGAAAACCATCGTTGCGCAGCAGCATGGCTTCTGGCACGATGGCTATTTCACTTGGAATTTCTTCAAGCAGCCGCTTGGCTTTTTCATCTTCCTCGTATGCTCGTTTGCAGAATTGAATCGTGCGCCTTTTGACCTTGCGGAAGCGGAAAGCGAGTTGAACATGGGCTATCACCAGGAGTATTCTTCTATGAAGCTCGGCTTCTACCTCTTTGCGGAGTACATCAATATGTTCATCTCTTCTGCGATTATAGCTACGTTGTTCTTTGGCGGCTACAACTTTCCGTTTATGGATGCCGTTGCAAGTAAAGTGGGTGATGGCTCTATCTGGATGGCGCTGATTTGTGTGGGCGCGTTGATGACAAAGATTATTTGCCTTATCCTGCTATTCATGTTCGTGCGCTGGACGATTCCGCGCTTCCGCTATGACCAACTGATGAATCTGGGATGGAAGAGCCTGATACCGCTGGCGCTGGTGAATATGCTGGTGACGGGCGGTGTGATTTTGTGGGTACTGAATAAGTAATGCAAAATGCAAAAGTCAAAAGCGGCATCACGCACTTGAATTTTCAATTTTGAATTAAAAGAATGCTGACTGTTGAGCAAATACAAGCTGTAGTAGCTGACTACTTCCGGGACAAGCCCGTGAAGAAGGTTTGGCTGTTTGGCTCATATGCGCGGGGGGAAGCGGATGATGAGAGTGATATAGACCTGCTGGTGGACTTAGATTATGAAAAGCGGCTTGGTTTTCAGTTTTTCGGCTGGCCTGAGGAGTTGCAACAACACCTGAACATGAAAGTGGATGTTGTGTCGTCTCGTGGGTTAAGTGAGTTTATCGCGCCGTTCATTCATAAGGAAAAGAAGCTTATTTATGCGGCATAAGATAGGCGACCGCCAACGCGTGCAGCACATTCTAAAAGCTATTGATGAAATAGACAAGTATGCAGGCGGGTTACCAGCCCACATTTTCTTTGAAAACTCACTTATTAAGTCAGCTTGCGTCTATCAATTACAGGTAATGGGAGAAGCCGCTAATCATATAACCAGAGGGCTGAAAGCACAACATCAGTATGTGCCGTGGCAAGACATTACCGGGCTCCGCAACATTGTGGTTCATGAATATTGGGGAGTGGACTTTCCGCAAGTCTGGAATATCATTAAACAGGATTTGCCGCCTTTAAGAGAAAACATGCAAGCAATTTTAGAAACATTACCTGCCATAGAAGACGCAGCATAAGACGAAACAGAATAATGCAAATAACCAACCGAGCCAAAGCCGTTGACCGCCGCCCGATGAACTTCGTGGAGAAGCTCTACGTGCCGGCTATACTGAAAGGCATGAGCATTACGCTTAGCCATATTTTTAAGAAGAAGCCCACTATCCAATACCCGGAGCAGAAGCGGCCCTTCTCGCCCGTCTTCCGCGGCCTGCACATCCTGAACCGTGATGAAGAAGGCCGGGAGCGCTGCACCGCGTGCGGACTTTGCGCGCTCGCCTGCCCGGCAGAAGCCATTACGATGGAAGCTGCCGAGCGCCAGGTGGGGGAGGAGCATCTTTACCGTGAAGAGAAGTACGCCGCGAAGTACGAAATCAACATGCTGCGCTGCATCTTCTGCGGCTATTGTGAGGAAGCCTGCCCGAAAGACGCTGTGTATCTGACCGAAACCGTAACCCCGCCGAATTATAACCGCGCAGCCTTCATTTATAAGAAAGAAGACCTGCTGATTCCTAATCCGAAAACATCCTAAACCTTTGCGTCCGTTGCGGCACCTTTGCGTCCGCTGCGTGAAATCTCTTTAAGATGCCTGTACAGGAACTGCTATTCTGGATTTTATCCGTTGCTACGCTTAGCTGCGCTTTGGGCGTAGTCTTGAGTCGCAACCCGGTCAATTCCGTCCTCTTTCTCATCCTCACATTCTTCGCCATCTCAGGCCATTACATCCTGATGAACGCGCAGTTCCTTGCCGTAGTAAACATCATCGTATATGCAGGTGCCATCATGGTGCTCTTCCTGTTCGTCATCATGCTGATGAACCTGAATGCAGATGTGGAGCCGCAGAAGAGTAAGCTGATACAATTGGCGGGCGCGATGAGCGGCGGTGCATTGCTGCTTGTATTGCTGGCAGCACTCCGCTCTGCCACGCTTATTCCCTTAGAGCAGACATCCACCGACATTGGCTTGATTGACAACCTCGGTAAAGTGCTCTTCACGCAATATGTTTTGCCATTTGAGATTTCCTCCGTGCTCTTCCTTAGCGCCATGATTGGCGCAATCATCATCGGTAAAAAAGACGACGGCGTCCACCGCGAGGTGACAAGCGGTGAGCAGCTGGACGGCATGGACAATCTTGTAAAGCCTGACAATCCAACCACTTTTCCATCAAGAGAAAACGCAAGAACTGTAGTGCCGGAACATGAGAATTACGAAGCACATTCCTAATTCTCCATTCTCCATTCTCAATTAACCGCCTTGCCTACTCAATACTACCTCTTCCTATCCCTCGCCCTGTTTTGCATCGGCATAATGGGTACACTAATGCGGCGCAATGCCATCATCATCTTCATGTGCATTGAGCTGATGCTAAATGCCGTGAACCTGCTGCTGGTGGCTTTCTCCAAAATGTACGGCTCCGCCGATGCGCAAATCATGGTGTTCTTCATCATGGTGGTAGCGGCGGCAGAAGTGGCAGTTGGTCTGGCGGTAATTGTGATGATGTACCGCAAGGTGCACAGTGTGGATGTGAATATTCTGAACCGGTTAAAACACTAAACCTGCGGGTTGATGCTTCAATACGTTTACCTCGTACCGCTTTTCCCGCTCATCGGGTTTTTAATCAACGGCCTCGGCTGGAAAGCCCTGCCGCATAAAGCTGGTGGCATCATCGGCTCACTGGCTATTCTGGCATCATTCGTTGTTTCCCTACTGATATTCTTTGAAGTAAAAGGCGGCGCTAGTGGAATAGTAAATCTGTTTCCCTTCATTCAGTCCGGCAAGCTCAACATTCCCTTTGCCTTTCAGGTGGATGCTTTGAGCAGTCTATTCCTGCTCATCATTACCGGTGTTGGTTTCCTGATTCACGTTTATTCAGCCTCCTACATGGGGCATGATGAAGGCGTGGTAAAATACTTTGCCTTTCTCAACCTCTTCGTCTTCTCCATGCTGCTGCTCGTGCTGGGTGCGAGCTACCTGATTATGTTCATCGGCTGGGAAGGCGTGGGCCTCTGCTCCTACCTGCTCATCGGCTTCTGGTACAAGAACCGCGACTACACAGCTGCTGCTAAAAAAGCCTTCGTCATGAACCGCATCGGCGACCTCGGCTTTATCGTCGGGATGCTGCTGGTGCTCTATCACTATGGCTCGCTCACATACGGCGAGTTCTTCCCGCAACTTCCCGCTACTACAGACCTCACAGCTTCCAACGTAAAGGAATGGATAGCTATTTGCTTCTTCATTGGCGCAACCGGCAAGAGCGCCCAGATTCCGCTTTTCACTTGGCTGCCAGACGCCATGGCCGGCCCAACACCCGTGAGCGCCCTTATCCATGCTGCTACGATGGTGACGGCTGGTATCTATATGATAGCCCGCAGCCATGTGCTTTATGATTTAGCGCCAATGGCACGCGAGATTGTCTCTTACATCGGCCTCGCTACCGCATTGCTCACAGCAACGATTGCCATCAAGCAATATGACATCAAGAAGGTGCTGGCATATTCAACAGTGTCTCAGCTTGGCTTTATGTTCATCGCGCTGGGCTGCGGGGCATACACAACCGCCGTCTTCCACGTAATGACGCACGCCTTTTTCAAAGCCTTGCTCTTCCTTGGCTCCGGCTCTGTGATTCACGCAATGGGCGGCGCGCAGGACATCCGGCAGATGGGCGGGCTTGGTAAGAAGATGCGCGTTACGCAAATCACTTTCCTCATCGGCTGCCTTGCCATCTCAGGAATTCCCGGATTCTCCGGCTTCTTTTCCAAAGATGAAATACTGACGGCGGCTTATGCACACAATCCAATTCTTTATTTCGGCGGACTGCTCGGCGCGCTGATGACGGCCTTCTACATGTTCCGGCTGTACACACTCACCTTCACCGGCCCCTTCCGCGGCACGCATGAGCAGGAACATCACCTGCACGAAAGCCCGGCGGCAATGACAATACCGCTAATTGTGCTGGCTATTCTTGCAGTAATAGGCGGCTACGTTGGACTGCCGGTTGTGATTTCCGAGCATCATGCGCTGCGCGATTATCTTGGAATGAACGGCGCGGTAATCAATGCCCATGAGCTGATGGAGCATGTTGAAGCGCTCGGCCATTCCAAAGAATGGATGCTGATTGGCATTTCCGTAGCCGTAGCAATCGGCGCAAGCATCGCCGGATGGGCGGCTAACCGCAAGCCGGTCTTTGCAGAAAATAAGGGCCTCGCCTTGGCAATGGAAAAGAAGTGGTGGGTTGATGAGCTGTACGATACCGTTATTGTCCGCCCGCTGATGGCGTTGTCTAATGCCTTTGATAAAGCCGTTGAGCGGAAGGGCATTGATGCATCTGTAAACGGCGTGGGCCGCTTCGTCCGCTGGAGTTCCGACCGAGTGCGGCTGGTGCAGAGCGGGCAGGTGGGCTACTACATCTTTATCATGGTCGTCGGGATGACCCTGCTCATTGCTATTGGCTTTTTTGGAAATCCTTTTTAAGTGACGCCTTGGCCTTTGCCGCTAAGAATACTGACTACTCATGAGCCTTCTTCTACTCATCCTCATTCCTTTAGTCGCAGGGATACTTTGCTTCCTTATTAAACCGGCGGCAAAGCATCTGGCTTTAGCCGCGGCTTCTGGCTTGACGGGGCTTGGCATCGGCGCTGCTGTTGGAGCGCACAATGCACCACTTACTTTTTCCAGCGCCTGGATGCCGCAGCTCGGCGCCTCCTTCTCCTTGCTTGGCGATGGATTAAGCACAATGCTTACCTTGCTTTCCGGAATCGTGCTGCTTGCAGTAATGCTGATGCAGATGAATAAGGAAGTGGAAAGCCCGCATGCATTCTACGGGTTGATGCTGATGAGCATTGCAGGAATCAATGGCGTCTTCCTCGCAGCCGATGGGCTCCTATTTTACTTCTTCTGGGAGCTGGCGCTGATACCGGTTTATTTTCTCTGCTCCCGCTGGGGCGGCGAGCGGCGCATCCCGGTTACCTTCAAATTCTTCATCTACACTTTCGTCGGTTCGCTGATGATGCTGGCGGGATTGATTTATCTCTATCTCCAGACTCCGGACACGCATAGCTACGCCTGGGATGCTATGGCAACGGCCGCTAAAAGCCTTCCGGCCGGCACTCAGATTTGGGTGTTCGCGCTCATTTTCGTTGCCTTCGCGATAAAAATGCCGCTGTTCCCGTTTCATACCTGGCAGCCGGATACTTATGAATCTTCGCCCACGCCGGTTACGATTATCCTTTCTGCCCTGATGGTCAAGATGGGCATTTACGGCGTCGTCCGCTGGGTGTTGCCTTTCTTCCCGGAAGCCATAGCGCAATGGGGCAATATCATCATCGCGCTCGCCGTCATCGGCATTGTGTACGCATCGTGCATTGCCATGATGCAGACCGACCTGAAGCGACTTGTAGCTTACTCCTCCATCGCGCACATGGGGCTGATGATTGCGGCGGCATTCTCCATGCAAAGCCCGGATGCGGCACACGCCGAGCTAAACTCCTCCTACAACGGATTGCTGGTGCAGATGTTCAACCACGGCATCAACATCACCGGCATGTGGCTGCTCGTTCAGATGGTAGAAACCCGCTACGGAACCCGCGACATGACGAAGCTTGGCGGCATGGCCGGCTCCGCGCCGTGGATGAGTATCGCGCTGCTAATTGTGGCCTTCGCCAACATTGCACTCCCGTTGACAAATGGCTTCATTGGCGAGTTCATGCTGTTCAATGGCATCTTTCAGAGCGCTTCGCAATACCACATTCTGTTTATGGTACTGGCCGGGCTTGGCGTCATCCTCGGGGCGGTCTATACGCTCACGATGGTGCAGCGCGTGGCCTACGGTAATGGCGTGGAAGGCATCATCACAACTGACCTGACGGTGAATGAATGGTGTGCGCTGGCAGTAATCATTTCCATTATCATCTTCCTTGGCATCTACCCGCAGCCTTTGTTGAATTTGGCTGCTGTTTAGAACGCGCCGCCGCCAGGCGCGTTCCTACGGCGGAACCAGCTTTCTACTTTCTACTAACGACTTTCTACTGAAATGTACTCAATCATAGCCACCACCGTCTGCGGCGTCATTATGATGTTCGTCGGCGCTTTTGTTGAGGAGAAGAAGGGCGTGGCCACGATGGCTGCCCTGCTGATGCTCGGCCTCACCGGCGTCAATGCCTATGAGGCGCTGACCATCGGGGAGGGCCGGCTGCTCTTCAACGACGCGCTGCACATAGACAAGTACGGGGCATGGTTCAATACGCTCATGACGGGCTGCACGCTGCTTTATGTGGCCCTTGTGGGCCGCGATATCCGTCGCGTGGGGGGACATGTGGCCGATTACTTCGCGCTCATCTTCTTCACCCTCTGCGGCCTTTACCTGCTCAGCAGCTACAACACGCTGCTCATGCTCTTCCTCGGCATTGAAATTCTGTCCATCCCGCAATACATCCTCGCCGGCGCTGATAAGCGCAACCTGAAAAGCGCCGAGGCCTCGCTCAAATATTTTCTCATGGGCGCCTTCTCTACCGGTATTCTGTTGATGGGTATTGCCTTGCTCTACGGTGCTACCGGCACTTTCCGCATCAATGATTTTTACTTTGCCACTACTGACGTTTTTTCGCCGATGGCGCTCGGTGGCATTCTGCTGCTCATCATCGCCTTTGGGTTTAAAGTAAGCGCCGCGCCGATGCACCTCTGGACGCCGGACGTGTATGACGGTGCGCCTACGCCGTTCACAGCCTATATGTCAACCGTCATGAAGGCGGCGGCTTTCTACGCGTTCCTGCGCCTCTTCCACACCTCGTTCGGCTCCATCTCTTCCAAGTGGATGCTGGTGCTGATGATTATTACGGCGGCCACGCTGCTTGTCGGCAATATCACCGCTGTATTCCAGCAAAGCGTGAAGCGGATGCTGGCGTACTCATCCATCGCGCAGGCGGGCTTTATGCTATTTGCTGTCCTAAGCGTAAATGCGCTGGGTACGCAGAGCATCATCATCTATGCAGTAGCCTACACGCTGGCCACAGTTGGCCTGTTCGCGGTGATGCTGAAGCTGAAAGACTACACGTATGATGGCTTCAACGGCCTCGCAAAATCGCAGCCGATGCTTGCTTTTGCAACCGCCGTTTTTATTTTCTCCCTTGCGGGAATACCGCTTACCGGCGGCTTTATGGCGAAGTATTATGTGCTGATGGCGCTGATGACGCAGGGCAACGCCATGTGGCTCGTCATCTTTGCGCTGCTCATGGCGGCGGTGAGTGTTTACTACTACTTCCGCGTCATCTGGGCGATGTATTTCAAGACCGGCACGCCGCAACTGAGCCGGGCTATCACTACATCAGATTATGTGCTGCTCGGCGGGACTGCCGGGTTGGTTATTCTGATTGGCGTAGCGCCGCAAGTGGTGCTGATGTGGGTGGCGTGATAGAAGCAGGCTAAAAGCCAAATGCGAACGGAATTGCCCATCTTTATCTCATGCCTGTTATCCTGCCCGTTCAAGGCAAAAGCCCGCAAATCCCACAAGACTGCTTCGTTGCTCAAAACGCTACCATTGTTGGTGATGTGACGATGGGCGCACAATGCAGCATCTGGTTCAACGCCGTCATCCGTGGCGATGTAAATAGTATCCGTCTCGGTAATAAAGTGAATGTCCAAGACGGTGCCTGCATTCACTGCACGTATCAGAAAGCTGCAACCACAATCGGCAATAACGTCAGCATCGGCCACCACGCCATCGTTCACGGCTGCACGGTGGAAGACAACGTCCTCATCGGCATGGGCGCCATTGTGATGGACGGGGCGCGCATCGGCAGCGGCTCTATCATTGCCGCAGGTGCGGTGGTGCTGGAAGGCACAGAAGTGCCTCCGGGCAGCATATATGCAGGCGTACCGGCTAAAAAAGTAAAGAACATTTCACCTGAACTGCTCAGCGGCGAGGTCAACCGCATTGCTAACAATTACGTCATGTATAGCTCCTGGTTCCGGCAGGATGAAGCTGCCCCGCAAACAATAAAAACCGAATAGGGGTATTTTTTCAAAAGACTTTTGGAGAAACCTTGCACGGAACACCAATCGCGGTTACATTTGTCGCCATCAAATCCCAAACAACCATCCATCATCCAGGTATGAAGAAACTCATCCTCACACTCGTGGCCGGCAGTCTTGCGGCCGGTTCATTCGCACACGACGGCGGTAACAGCTGCTTCAAAATGGGCAGCATCCTGCTCTACGGCGTAGGCTCTTACTCCAACACGCACGGCTCCGACGAATCTTCTTTTGCCAGCGCCAGCAGCACAACGGTTGACCGCCCGCGCATGTTGAACTGGCAAGTATCGCCTGGCCTGGGCTTCAACGTAGCAGATAACCTGACTGTAGGTGTTGACTTCCGCTACATGGGCTCTAAGACTACTTACGACCGCAAGGCGGCCCCCACTAATGTAGCCGGTGTAGAAGACCAAGTGAAGACGTACGACTACGGCATCGGCCCATTCGTCCGCTATAGCTGGCCTATCGGGGAGCATTTCTTTGCCTACGGCCAATTTGCAGCGCACTATCTGCGCGGCCAGGTAAGCACCCGTACTGTAACTACCACCAACAACTTTACCCGCGATGACCGGTATAAGGGCTTGGACGCAAGCTTTGTTCCAGCTGTTGGGGTAATGATTTGCCATTCCATGGGCATTACCTTCGGCATTGGCGGCATCAGCTATGATTACCGCAAATACGACTTCAGCAATCAGTTCACCGGCGCTGGCACTTCCCGCAGTGCAAAGACCAATACCTTCGACGTGACCTTCGGCAGCCAATTCAACATCGGCGTGCAGAAGTACTTCGGATGCGGCCACAAGATGCGCGGCCACCATGAACCAATGGATGAAACCCGTGAAATGGATACAAAAGACGACAGCAACGAAGATAGCGGTGACAAAAAGCGCCGCCGCAAACATGACGACGAATAATTGACGTTCCTGCTATGCATAGAAAAAGGCCGCCGATATCGGGCGGCCTTTTTATTTTCTGCCGGCGCACCTTTGCGCTTTGCTTTAAGAAGATGAGATTCTCAACAGACACTATTGTAGCCCTATCCACGCCGCAGGGCGCAGGAGCAATCGGCGTCATACGGCTTAGCGGCGCATTGGCCATAGCTATTGCAGCCAAAATATTCAGCGGTAAAGACTTGAAGGAACAGCCCGGAAATACCCTGCATTTCGGGAGAATAGTTGTGAATGAAGAAGTGCTGGATGAGGTGGTGGTGTCGTTGTTTCGCGCGCCGCAGTCTTACACCGGCGAGGATGTGGTAGAAATAAGCTGCCACGGCTCGCCATACGTCCTGCAGCGCGTGATGGAGCTTTGCATAGCGGCCGGAGCGGTACCGGCAGGAGCGGGAGCGTTTACCAGCCGCGCCTTCCTGAACGGGAAATTAGACCTGACGCAGGCGGAGGCAGTGGCCGACCTGATTGCCGCAGAAAGTAAAGCCGCCCAACAGACGGCCATGCACCAACTGCGCGGCGGCTTTTCCTCCGAGCTGAAAGCCATGCGCGAAGAGCTTATCACCTTTTCGGCGCTCATAGAATTGGAGTTGGATTTTTCCGGAGAGGACGTAGAATTTGCCGACCGCACACAGCTCCACAACCTCCTGAAGCGCATCAGCTCCTCAACGGCTCAACTTATCAACTCCTTCAAACTTGGCAATGCGGTCAGGAACGGCGTAAGCGTAGCCATCATCGGCGCACCGAATGCCGGCAAAAGCACGCTGCTGAATGCCCTCCTGAATGAGGAGCGCGCAATCGTGAGCGAGATAGCTGGCACTACGCGTGATACGGTGGAAGAGGTGATTAATCTTGATGGCATCCTATACCGTTTCATAGACACTGCCGGCATCCGTGAGCAGACGAGCGATACCATAGAACAACAAGGCATCGCGCGCAGCCGGAAGAAGGCAGAGGAAGCAGATATTGTGATTGAGCTGGCGGATAGCAGCGCCTGGAACGGGCAACGGATTACCAGAGAAGGCGAGCGCTCCATTCTTGTTTTTAATAAGACCGACTTGCTGAAAGAGGCAGCTGCATTGCAAGCGCAATATCCAGACGCACTTTTCATTTCAGCAAAGTCCGGAGAAGGCGTTGAGCGACTAAAAGAGCGGCTGAAAGCAATGATTGTTTCGGAAGCCGTAAAGCCGGGCGACACCATCATCACCAACACGCGCCACCTTGCAGCGCTGCAAAAAATAGCCGCAGCCACCGCAGAGGTAAAAGCCGGTTTAGACGGCGACATTCCAGGCGACCTCATCGCGCTGGACATTCGGCAGGCGCTGCATTATATCGGCGAGATAACCGGGCAGGTAATACATGACCGCGATGTGCTCGGAGCTATTTTCGGGAAGTTTTGCATCGGGAAGTAGCACCATGCACCGCTACTTCGCTATCCACAAGCCCTACGGCATGTTGTCGCAATTCATAGGCGGCGATAGGGGCCTGCGGATGCTGCGCGAGCTGGACTTTCCCTTCCCGGAAGGCACGCATGCCGTCGGCCGGCTGGATTATACTTCAGAAGGGTTGCTCCTGCTCACCACAAATCCCGCCATTACGAAGCTGCTGTTTAACAGCGCTACGCCGCACAGACGAGTCTATCTGGTCAATGTCTATAAGCACGTCTCTAACGAGACGATGGAGCGGCTGGCTACCGGCACGGTGATTCGGGTGAAAGGGGGAGTAGATTATACGACTGCGCCAGCCATCGTGCAACGCGTCGTCCGCCCGGAAGGCCTGCCGAGAACAGGCCATGAGCTGCGGGAAGACATCGCGCAGGACTGGCTGACCATCACCCTCACCGAAGGCAAGCACCGGCAAATCCGCAAGATGCTGCAAGGCGTCGGGCATCCCTGCCGCCGGCTTATCCGGATGAGCATTGACGGCTTAGAGCTGGGCGACTTGCCGGCGGGCAGGGTGCTTGAGATGGAGGAAGCGGCTTTATTCGCTGCCCTTAATCTGACTGCCTGAAACTAATTGAGCCGTCATTGCGAGGAGGCTTTGCGGCGAAGCAACCCGCACATAACACGAGCAAGCCCGCGTGCTGTGCGGGTTGCTTCGCTTCGCCCGCAATGACGAAAAAGATTAAACAATCGCGGCGCATAGTGGGAGTAATGCCGGAGCATTCTATCTTAGCCGCCACAACACACCACATGGCAAAGCAATCCGGCGACTTCCCCCTCATTGGCTCCTTCGGCGATTTCGTTTTCTACAAGACCAAGCACGGCAACCTCGTCCGCCGCAAGGGCAATCTGAATAAAGAGCGTGTTGCTACTGAGGCCGCCTTTGAAGGCTCCCGCAAGGCCTCCTCCGAATTTGGCCGGGCAGGTTCGGGTTCCGGTCTTATCAGGAATGAAATCAAAAAGCATTGTCCCTACGCCGGCGATGGCGAGACCCACGCCCGCCTCTCCAAAGTGCTGGGCGAAATCATCCGCGCCGATGTGAAGAACGGCAAAGGCGATCGGCAGATTCTGGCCGAGAACATCGGCCCGCTAAAGACTTTTGAATGGGTGAAAGACCATCCGCTCAGTCGCTCCTTCTGGGCGCAATGTGGAGGTAGCATGAGCCCTGATGGCATCCTGAGCATTACCATGCCCGGCCTGCAGCCGAAGCGCGACCTTGGCTGGCCCGCCAATGCCACCCATGCTGAAATCAAAGTGGTGGGCATCGCGGCAGACTTTGCGGGCAAGACGGCGACAAGCGCCTCGGCTTCCACGGGATTGCTGATGAAAAGCTCCGTTTCTATTGACAAGAAATTGGAATGCCCGCTGCCGATTGGGGACAACCTCGTCTTGATGGCGGGGATTGGCGTGCAGTTTTTTGAGGGGGAGAAGGCGCTGGGGGAAGGGGCGGCTTTTGGGATTGTTGGGTGAGAAATGAGATATTACCAATGAAAAAGGGGCAGCCTTAGCTGCCCTTTTTATGATGATAACGGACGAATTGGTTAGCGCCGGAAATGAGATTATGCAGTAAGCACAACAGTAGCAGCATGCTTTTCGGAAGCAGCTGCCTTGCGCTGCTTCTCAATGTCAAAAGTCTCCATCTCCCTGTTTACTGATTCCTGAAGGCGGTAGGAGGTCTTAACATCCCAGGTGCTTACTTGGCCCTTGCGCTCTAACTCCTGCATCATCTGCTCATAGGCAGAAACGTATTGGCTCATGTCAGTAAGTTTTGAGGTTATGGAAGCTTGAAAAGGGGTGCAAATTTAGGTTGTTTATCGCTTTAATCTGGCCGGCCACGGGTGAAAGATAGACGCTGCCGAGGAAAAAAGCGAGGAACTCGTTTTCTCTTTTCTCTGTCGCATCAAATAAAATCATTCCGCTTGCCATATCATGTGGATAATCTGTGTCTTTGATAAGCTCCGTAATCCAGACGAACTTGGGCATGGACAGATAAAGCAGGCTCTCTTTAACGGTCGCATCCAGCGTAGTGTTGTGTGCCACAATGTGTTTAAACGACCTGCTGGACATAAGCATCGTGCGGAGCAAATAGCGCGCTCCGGCGCCTGCCCGTAGGTTTGGAAGGGCGTTGAGCTGTTGAAAAAAGTGCTTTGCCAACTCCGCAGCGCGGTCGGCTTCCAGATAGATTTTCGGGTAAAGCGGGACGATGAAGTTGGTAACGGTGCAGCCGGCCCACCGCGTATCATTGTAGTGCAAAGCAGGTTCTTCTAAGGGCGCTACGCGATATGCCGGATGATTATCGTCAATAAAAACATATTCCTTGCACAGGTCGTAGTAGTTGGAAATGGAGCAGGAATGATGCAGTTCCTCAGAGGTAATGCCTGCCAAGTCCTCCGACTTTGCCGTGGTTCTGCCGATTACGTTTACCACATGGGCAATGCCGGTAGCCAGATTTTCTATAGCGGCTATCACCGGTATGCCCGACTCCACATACATCTTGAGAATGCTGTCAAAATCATCGTAAGAGTCTGCGCTGTAGATGCGCATACCAAAGCCGAGGCTCTTGAGCGCAAAGCAGATTTCATGCAGGTTCAGGCCTTTGGATGGAATAAGCCTTTGGGCGCTGTGCTTGCCAAGTACGCGGTGTATCTCATCAGGCTTCACCGGGCGGTATTCCGGATAGCGGTGTGAGAAATATTCCATTACCGACCAGATGGTCGTCTCCGCACACACCATCATTTCGGCGTCCTGCGATGCGTGTGGAAAGCCGTGCGCCGTTAGCTTCACGCCGTTTACCGATGCGGGATAGCGTGTGCATACCGCCTCTATCTCCGGGTTCTTAAAGAAGGCAGGATGCAGCACATTACGGCCAATGATAGCCGGAAAGGTGGGCCGCACGACCAGGAAGCCGAGATAATGCTCCCGAAGAAAATCCTCGCGCCCGGCATCTCTGAAATCACTATGCTGCACGTCCGCATCAAAGAACGAGATGCGGATGCAGTCGCGGCTGTAGCTGTATAGCTTGGAGCTGTAGTAATGGTAATACTCGTTGCGGTAGAGCTTGTCAACATAAGGATACTCAATGCAAGCCGTCAGCCCCGGCCGGGCCACCTGCATCAATTCCCGGAGGCGGATAAGGGAGCGCGTGCGCTCCGCGCCATTGTTCAACCCATACTTATCCGTAAGCAGCGCATCTACCCTTGCTACAACCTGCGTGGCCGGCAGCAAATCAACGTACAGGTTCTCCATGTTTAAGGCTTACAGGCCCCAAAGAAACAAAAGCAAAACAGCTTACTCCAAAATCAGCCGCTCTATTTCTTGTTTGGTGCGGGTGAAATTGGCGGCGACTTCAGGGAACAAAGAATTACTGATGCTCGTTAAATCGGCAGATAGAGTGGTAATCATACTTATTCTATTCACTCCAACCACCGTTTAGCTTCCGGACTTTCATTGCCTTAAAATCAAAGTCAATACACTCTTCCGACGGCTGGCGTGCTTTGTACTTTTCAAGAAACTCAATCACTTCTTTGCCTGAATCAGATAGCCTGTTTACATCTAATTGAGCTACAAAAGCATCAATAGAATCACCAAAGAATTTATCAGACCACTCATCCAACTTATATCCTCTTTCCGAGTGAAAACAAGGTTTGGGAATCCACTTCATAAAACCTTCTAAATCCTTTGTGAGGACAAAATGAAGTAGGCTTTCTTTCATTTCATTTTTCTCTTCTTCTGTCGCTCGCTGCTCTAATAAGCCATATACCCGGAACAACACATCCACAGTTGAATCCTCTGCAAGCTTCTTTTCAAAGACTTCTGTCTTTATCATTGCTCTTACTTCATCGGGCGGCAATGTAGCATAATCAGCCATGCTGCCTTTTGACATCTCTTCAGCAAGCCTGTATCTTATAGAGCCATATCGTAAGTCTTCTTTTAGAAACGACCTTACATAGTCTTGGAATTCTTGGAAGCCACCGAAAAGGCGAGCCGTCCTACTGAGACCATTGCCTGCTCTCTCATAAGCTATCCTTTCCAAAAATTTTCGTTCCTCAATTCTTCCATATAGAGGTAGCGTGCTCTCCTCGCCTGCAAAATCATCTATTAAAGCCAACGCTGAAAGCACCTTTTCAAAATCTTCTTTATTGTTGAACTGGTCTCTACGTTCTAAGGTTTTGATTAAATCCTTTGCCATTTGCGCATCTTTCATCCATTCTTCTACTTGTTTCAGAAAAGCAGTCTTCGGTTGTGAAAACGCATTTTGAAACTCAATGTTAGAAAGCCGACTATTCAGGTCTTCATCAAAATATCTGTCAAAGCAATCGGGGTCTCGGATGGTCACTTCTGCATTAGGTACATCATTCTGAAAATAGACAGAAGAGTTGTTTATTGGCCGAAACAAGCTACTTGCGATGTCCATTACATCTTGTTTTTGCTCAGTGTCCAAACCCCACTTTCCGTCATCAAGCCTGACCTCCAACTTGGTTTTTTTAGTGTCTTCGTTAGACATTGTAAGCTCAATGAACATTTGCTTTTTCTCCACAAAGACCACGACACCGGAGGGGAAGTTTGTCAAAAGGTTATTTCTCTCCTCGTAAAGCATAGACGCTATTGCCGGATACTTTAGACGCAGGAATATGACGAGATATAAGTCCGGCAAGAACACATGATTTTGCAAGTACGGGTAATGCACTTTAAAAATGTTGACAAACCGAGATACGTCTCTATAATGCCTTAGATGATTTTTCAGAGAGGAATAGTTTTGCTTAAAATTCTGCCTTTCAAACATCACTTTCCGCGCCTCATTATCGTACTCGGATAAGATAGGTTCCAACCGGACATTTAATTCGGCAAGTAAAATATTTCGGTCAATCGGCGGCAAATGAAACTCATGCTGAAATACCTTCTCTACATACTTCGTGCTTCCCTGTTTAAACTTCCCGCTTAATGCGGAGTTGATTTGCGTCTTATCGTAGGCAACGACAAATACAATATTGGCGAAGTCGGCAGAATTACGAATGATGCGAAGCACTTCGGTTATTTCCTCATCATCAAGCCGGTCTAAATCGTCTATGTAGATGATAAGCTTCTTATCAAGTTCCCTAAGAGAATCATTGATACTGCTGCGCAGCTCGTCAATACCGTTTCTGTTCCAACGAAAAGCGGGCAATGCTTTCTTAAGAACTTTGACCGCAGCATTTCCTTCTATCTCGGAAGTTATGATGCGCATGTAGTCCGATAAGTCGCTTGTCAGCATATCAGTCTTCTGCGAAAGCCGATAAGAAAGCTCACTAAAGAAGGCAGCAGTTATCCCTTTAGCATCGCTTATGAGCCACGGGTTGAAATGCAGTTGCAGAAGATTTTTCGCCGCGCTTAAACGCTGTTCAAGCGTGTCCATGAAGGAGGTTTTACCACTTCCCCATTCGCCGGTAATCCCAATGGCAAAGGCTCGTTCCTCAGTATCCGCATTAAGCAAAAGCGTTGCTATAGTATCAATATATCGCCAACGTTGATTGACATCATTCTTCTCAATAACGATTGGCTTGTCAGTTTCAAAACCTAAAAGCGGATTGTAGGAGCCACTCTTGATACTGAGCCTGTCTTTCAACCAAAGAAGCAAAAACGAAAGGAACGAAGAAGAGACTAATGCATCAACCGCTTTTATTGGCATTCCTTTAAACGATAACCAATCTGTAAAATGCCATGTACTATTGATGCGAGAATAGATGTATGCTGCAACCAAAGCGACAAACCATACAATGCGATGAACAGAATATCTATATCCACTGTTCCATTTTACGAGCAAATACATGATTGGCATTGCCAGCAGAATTGTAAAAGCCCATTGTTGAGCAGGGTGAGCTATGAATTGTATTTTAGAAAGAACAGGCCTCACAACAGCCTTTGAGAGCAGGTCGTTTATTGATTCATTAAACAGCACGAATAAGACGAACATTAAAGCCGGTAATAGAATTACCGATTGAATTTTTTTCATGGACATCGCTTTATTGCTGTTGCTAGATTTCATCTACGAACCTGAGTTCGGTTTAAGCGGCGATTAATAATTGCTGTTGTTGTTGGAAAGCGGCGATGAGCTTTGGGTTTGTTTCCTCGATATCTTTTCTGATAGAAGGCTTCTTGGGAAAGAAAGAATAAGCGGCTATGGCGCTCATCAGGTTCAGCAGAAAGCCGTTCAGAGAACGGTGCCTTGTATGCTCTACCTGGCAGATATTCTTTAGCTCGTCATTGACCGTTTCTATCACTGAACGCTTGCGCAAGAGCAGCTTCTCTTCATTGCTCAGTGCCTTATCCTTCATGTTCCTTCGCACTGCAGTTATAAGCTGGATGCCGTTGCCAAAGAGCATATCGGTAAGCGCTTTTGAGATGTAGCCCTTATCGCCGAAGAGCTTGCCAAACAGCTTCTCCGTAAGGGTAGTAATAGCCTTTGCATTCCGGTCATCTACATTGGCTTTACTCAGGTAGAAAGACAGAATCTCTCCCTTATCATTGATCACCAGGTGCAGCTTGAATCCGTAGAACCAGCCCATAGTGCTCTTGCCAATTTTAGCTATGCCAGCAAAGGTTTTGTTGCGGCGGATGCGCTTGTTGTGACATACCCGAAGAACGGTAGAATCAATAAAGGAGATGCCGGTGCATTCGCCCCGGCAGCAGTGATGGAGAAAAAGCATAAAGGCCACTGCGCAGCGGTGGCTGAGCTCTACAAAGCGGTTGTAGGAGACAAGGTTGGGGAAGCTGTCTTTGAGATGAACGCAGGCGTATTGGGTGTAGAGGAACTTGAAGTTTCTGAATCCGCCGGAATGAAAAGCAATGAGCATGGAAATGATTTCAGAATCGCACAGCGATGCTTTCCGGTTGCGGGTTTTGGTTCCATTCGAATGGTCGAGGAGCAATTGATGGATGGGGTGTTCGAAAAGCAGGCAGAAATCATCTACGGCAACGAAAATTTCGGTTACTTTGTCAGCGAATAGCGGTGTGTTCATTTTTGATGTGAGTTGTTTTTAGTCAATCACCTATACATCAAAAACAACGCCGCTATTCGCTTTTTAAGCCACTACTTTTCCACAACTTCTTATCCCGAACTCAGGTTACGAACATTTATGAACTTAAACCCTTGTGTAAAAATGCGGGCTATAAAGTAAAGCCGTTTTTGCGGAGATAAATGGTGCAAAAGTGTCGTTGCTATAAAGCGCCGATGCATTGCAAAAGCATCTGGCCCGGCATAGGATTTAGAGCAATCTTTCACATGCCGCCACCTGCCCCGAACCAATCCACCGCCTTCACTCTAAAAGTCCACCACCGTCTGGCCAAGGTTTACGGCTCCGGCATCAAATACTTCCACGACCTTGACCCGCTCAGCGAGCTGGTATCCTCCCTCCTCTCCCACCGCACTAAAAACAGCCAGTCCGCAAAAGCCTACGTGGCCCTCATGGAAACCTTCGGTTCCTGGGAAGCTGTGCGCGATGCCCCGACAGAAGCCGTAGAAGCCGCCATCAAACCCTGCACCTGGGCGGAACAAAAAGCGCCGCGCATCCAGCAGGTGCTTCGCGACATCACCGCGCAAAAGGGCAGCCTCTCGCTGGATTTCCTCGGCGGGTTGGAAGCAGCCGAAGCACGCGATTGGTTAGAAACCCTCCCCGGCGTAGGCCCGAAAACCAGCGCAGCCGTTCTCTCTTTTTCCACCCTGCGCGGCAAGGCGTTGCCGGTGGATTCGCACCACTTTCGCGTGGCGTGGCGGCTGGGCATCATCCCTGAAAAACTAGGCGAAGGCAAGGCGAACCGTGTGCTGGAAGCCTTGCTACCGGAAGACTTCTCCGCGCAGGATGTGTACGACAATCATCAGCTCATGATGAAGCACGGCCAGCACGTCTGTCACCATCACCGGCCGGATTGCGAGCGCTGCGTGCTGCCGGACATTTGCCCGACGGGGCAGGCGCGGATTAAGGGCATCTGATTTACGGTCTTTCAAAACAAAAGCGGCAGCCATCCGGCTGCCGCTTTTCATTAAATCCGGTTCGCGTTTACTGCTTTACCATCCGCAGGCGCTGCGTGTAGCCGCCCTGCACTATTTCTACCATATACACACCGGCAGCCTGGCTGCTGATGTCAATGGTTGCAGATGGCATCTGGTCGGTCGTGATGCTGCGCTGGCTGACGAGGCGGCCCTGGATGTCTGTAATCCGTAGCTCGGCATCGGCTGCCTGAGCAAACTGAACGGTGAACTGTCCGGTGGTCGGGTTCGGATAGACGAGCACCTTGTAATCGGCGGCTTCCTCTACTTGCGCAACCACCGATGGCGCGGCCATACGGCAGCTTGGCGGCATCGTGCAGTCGTAGCTGCTCCAGTTGATGTTCTTGCCGTCGCCTTCTATCTCTTCGGCTATGAAGAGGCCGGTCATGTTACAGGCATCACTGCTGCTCCAGCCGCAGCTGTAGCCATTGCCATGCACGCGCAGCTTGCCGCCGGGCATATAGACGTTCGCGATGATGTTCGTGTTCCTGCCATCTACAATGAACTTCTCATCCGTATGATTGCCGCTATGCCAGCTGCTCCAGGAAGAGTAGCAGTTGTGGTTGTGGCTGGAAGAAGAAGCGTCCTTTACATAGAAAGTCACCTTCTTGCCGGTGGGGTTCACCGTGCAGCCCTTGTCAATGTCCACCTCATCTTTCACACGCAGGGCTGTATTGCCGCTGAAGATGATTTTAGCCCCGTAATCCATTTCCAGACTTTCCATGCTGATGTCGGAAGCGGTGAAGGTTACGACGGCGTCATGGCCGATGTGTACATCTTCAAAGATGTTGCCGGTCACGGTAACGGTCTTGCTTGAGTTAATGGTCAAGTCCTTCTTATTGCCGGTTACGGTGCCGCTGGTCGTCATCGTATAGCTGCTCAGGCCTGAAGTGCTGGCCGTGTTCAGCAGCATCGTCGGGAAGGTTACGACCGCCGGGCTGGAAATTCGGGTAGGGATAGTGACCGGAGTCTTCACGTCTATGTCATAAGCCTTCACAAACGCGCCGGGAGAGGCAACGGTGCAATACTTGTCAAACTCTGCCTCGCCGTAAGAAGAGGTGACGCCTACGCTGCCATTGAAGACATCGTTGCTCTGCGCCAACTCTACTTCACGCATACCGATGAGTACGTACATCGCCGCCAGTGTCTGCTTTTGCAGGTTGTAAGAAACCGGCTGGCTTGCGCAGCCGTTTCCGTCTGTTACAATGAGCGTATAGTTACCGTCGCCATTGGCCACCCTCAGGCGGATGGTTTGCGTAGCGGCAAAAGCAGCGCTGTTGTAAGTCCATGCGTAGGAATATGTCCCGCTTGGCGTACCGCTACCGGTCAATTCTACCGCATTGCAGAAAGCATCGGCATTGGAAGACGAGATGCTGGCAACCGGCGCTGTACGGATAAGCACCGTAGTTGTGCAGGTGCTCGTGTTATTCGCGCCGTCCTTCACCGTCCATGCAATCGTCGAAGTGCCCACATTGAAATTTTTGGTGACGCTGTTACCGGTTCCTGTCGCCGTAGTTGCTCCGGTCATTATCCAGGTAGTTGTTGTCGCGGTGCAGTTGTCCGTTACGCCCAGCGTAATGGTCTTGCTGTTGCCGGAGAAGTTGTCGCAGGCGGTAATGTTACCAGTGCAGGCAAGTGTCGGCGGTGTGTTATCCAGCACGATGATGGTCTGCGTCTGGTTTGCTGCTGCGTTGTTACAGTTGTCTGTAAGCTTCCAGGTGCGGGTAATGGTCTTGGCGCCAGTTGTAGCGTTGCTCACCAGCGCATCGGTATAGGTTGCATTAAGGCCGGTAGAGCAGTTATCCGCTTCATTGCTTACATCACCGGTTACGGACGGGTCGGCATTGTAGGAGCAGTTTAGCCCTGCATAAATCGTAGCCGCAGGTGGTGCAGTAAATGTCGGAGCAATGTTGTCCTTTACATTAATGGTCTGCACCTGGTCAGCAGCCGCATTGCCGCAGGCATCAACGAGATGCCAGGTGCGCGTGATGACCTTGGCACCCTGACAGCTTCCGTTAGCCATAACATCATTGTAAGTCGGCTGCAAGCCTGTAGAGCAGTTGTCCGCCACATTGGTCGGACTTCCGGTTACGGATGGCGCAATGTTGTAGGTGCAGGCAGCAGTAGTATAGACAGTAGCATCGGCCGGACGTGTGAAAGTCGGGGCGATGTTGTCCTTTACATTAATCGTTTGAATTTGGTCAGCCGCTGCATTGCCGCAGCCATCCACGAGCTTCCATGTACGGGTAATCACCTTGCTGCCCGCGCAGGAGCCGTTCGCTACGGCATCCGTATAAGTCGGCTGCAAGCCCACTGAGCAGTTATCCGCCACATTGGTCGGATTGCCGGTTGCGCTTGGGCTAGCATTATAGGTGCAGGCCGCAGTTGTGTAGATAGTGATGTCGGCAGGACGGGTGAAGCTCGGTGCCGTGTTGTCCTTTACATTGATGGTCTGCACCTGGTCAGCGGCCACATTGCCGCAGTTGTCCACAAGGTGCCATGTGCGGGTGATGACTGTGCTGCCGGGACAGGAGCCGTTTGCCATTACGTCATTGTACGTCGGCAGCAGGCCTGTAGAACAATTGTCGGCTACATTGGTCGGACTGCCGGTAACAGATGGGGCGGCGTTGTAGGTGCAGGCCGCGGTTGTATAAACGGTAGCTGTCGGCGGCACTGTGAATGTAGGAGCTGTGTTGTCTTTTACATTGATAATCTGTACCTGATCGGCGGCGGCATTACCACAGTCATCTACCAGATGCCAGGTGCGGGTGATGATTTTGCTGCCCTGGCAGGAGCCGTTAACCGGCAGCGCATCAGTATAGGTGGCTTGCAGGCCGGTGGTGCAGTTGTCCGCCTCGTTGGTCACATCTCCCGTCACGCTCGGGCTGACGTTATATGTGCATGTAGCTGACGTATAAACGGTAGCCGTTGGCGGTGCGGTGAAGGTCGGCGCCATGTTATCCAGCACGAGAATGGTCTGCACCTGGTCCGCCGCGGCATTGCCGCTTGCATCCACGAGGTGCCAGGTGCGGGTAATGGTAAGATTGCCGATGCAAACCATTGAGGCCGCATCTGTGTAAGTAGCCTGGAGGCCGGTCTGGCAGTTGTCCATCTCATTTACTACATCGCCGGTAATGGCGGGGCTGGCATCGTAGCTACAGGTGGCCGTCTTGTAAATCGTAATATTCGCCGGACGAGTAAATGTCGGCGCGGTTACGTCCTGCACCGTAATCACCTGCGTGCCTACAAGGCTGTGATTGCCGGAAGCATCCACGGCATCCCAGGTGCGGGTGATGGTGTAGTTGTAGTAGCTCGCAGCCGCCAGGTTGCTGCCCTGCGTGCTCGTCTGGCCCAGATAATTCACTGTCGGAGTTGCCGTGCAATTGTCGGCAGCCGTCGGCGAGCCGGGCGCAGGCACGGCATTGCAGCTAACCGTTACATTGGCTGGTACGCCGGAAAGCATTGGCTTCTCGTCATCTGTTACCGTCACCGTCTGATTGACGTAATTAAAGTTGAACGAGTTGTCCAGAATCTCCCAGCGCACGGTAGTGGTGCCGATTGGGAAGTTATAAGAGGTCGGGCTGATGAGGATGCCATTCACGGCGGCGGCAATGGAGAAAATGCCGCAGTTATCGCTCACCGTCGGGAAGCCGATGTTGTAGGTGGTCGTGCAGTTGCCAGTGCCGTCGTGCGATGTCGTTGTTGTCACATTCGCCGGCGCTGTAATCATCGGCAGCTCATTGTCTGTTACCGTTATGGTTTGCGTGGCTGTAGCTGTGTGGCCGTTCACGTCCGTTACCGTATAGATTACCGTCGTATTACCCTTCGGGAAAACGGAAGGCGCATTATTGGTTACAGACAGAACGCCGCAGTTATCACTCACCGTTGGCGTACCAAGGCTGACGCCAGTGGCGCTGCATTGGCCGGGATTTGTATTCACGCTCACATTTGCAGGCGCAGCGATGACCGGGTTCTGATTATCCGTAACCGTGATGGTCTGCGTGGCGGTAACCGAGTTGCCGTTGTTATCATAGACCGTATAGGTAACGGTATTGGCGCCTACTGAATACTGGTTGTTGGCCGGAGCATTGTTGGTAATCGGCTGCACGCCGCAATTGTCGGTAGCAGTTGCGGTGCCGAGGTTGGCAATTGTCGCATAGCATTTTCCGGCGTCTGCATTTACAGAAATGGCGGCAGGTGCTGTGAGCGCCGGAGCCTGATTATCCGTAACCGTAACCGTCTGCGTCACCGCATCGGCGGCAACGCCGTTTATGTCCATCACATTCCAGGTAATAGTTGTTGTGCCTACGGGATAAAGCGCATTCAGCGCCTGCGCATCGCTGCGTACGCCGACAGGCATTCCAACGGAGCAATTGTCAGATGCTGTAGCACTCACGGCTACTGCCGCGCCGCAAACGTTGGCGTCCGTATTCACATTCTTGTCGCCGTTCGCAGTAATGAACGGCTTCTGATTGTCAACAACAATTACGCTGAAGCCGCAGGAGCCGGTATTGCTGGAAGCATCGGTGCCTGTAAATGTATTTACAGTCGTGCCCACCGGGAAAGTGCTTCCACTCGCATTTCCCGCAGTCTGCGATACAGTTATGGCGGAGCAGTTGTCAAAGCCGACAGGAGTAACATAGCTCACCGCTGCACCGCAGGACGCAGGCGCTGTATTGACGGTAATATCCGGCCTGCAAGGGCCGCCGCGTACAATTACTATCGCAAGCGCCTCTTCCGGCACATTGTGATAAACGGCTGGCGCATCTCCGCAGTTGTATTGCCAATCGGCGCCCTGTGTGACGTAATATACGCCGGGAGCAGTTGGCGCGGTAAAGCCCTGGTTGATACTGCCGCTCGTAGCGGCCCCGGTACCACCACCTGTCTGATGGCAATTCAATGTTGTGCTGTTCACGCCTACGTAGTGCTGCGTGATACAGCCGGAGCATCCAGCACCGCCGTCATAGCCCATGCTATAGCTGCTGGTAAGCGTTACAGACGCGCCCGGATTAACCACAATGGTGTTGGAGCCGCCATTCAGCTTCACATTCGTGTAGGTGGATTTGCGGCCAAGCTGGCTAATGCCCACTGGGCTGGCCGGGACAACAACAGACACAAGCACCGGCGCCTCATTATCATTCACCGTTACTGTAAAGCTTTGCACCGTTGTATTGCTGGAAGCGTCCGTAGCAGTATAAGTAACCGTAGTTGTTCCCTGCGGGAATACCGAGCCGTTCAAAGGCCCTGCTGTCTGCGCGATAGACGCGCCGGAGCAATTATCCGTTACCGTAGGCGCCGTCCATGTCACCGCCGCGCCGCAAACACCGGCGTCATTATTTACAGTGATGTTTGCCGGGAGATTATTAATCGTCGGTGGCGTATTGTCGGGGATGTTGGCTACCGTGGTTGAATTTTCTACCACGCATCCGTTAAACTCCCGCACCTGAACGGCATAAGTGCCGGCGGTAAGCCCGCTGAACGTATAAGGACTGCTGCCCGAGGCAAAGTTCAGTCCGCCATCGCTTGAAAAGCTGTATGGCCCTGTTCCGCCCGAAGCGGTGACGGTTATGCTGCCCGGCACGCCGCACGCTACATCCACCACGCTGGTCGTGAAGTTCACCGCGCAGGTCACATTTACATTCACGGTAGTGGAGGTTTGTACGCCCTGCGGGTCTTGCGCGATAAAGGAAATGACATTGCTGCCTACCTGGCTTGCCGTTGGTGTCCAGCTAAAGGCCGTCACCGCGGCACCGTTCACCGGCCCAGTCAGCGGAAGCGCCGGTGTAAGCGTTGCGCCCACCGGGATGCCTACGCCGAACAGCGTCACCGCATCAGCCGCATCGGGGTCGGTAGCCTTTACGTTAAAGCTCAGGTTTTGACCAATTGGGATGGTGTATGAGATATTGTTAGCCGGCGTATTGCCCGCTGTGTAATCAAACACAGGCGGATTGGACGGCCCTGTGATTCTGACGATAATATCCAGATGCACATAGCCGCCTCTGGAATCGGTCAGGCGGATTACAGCATTGTATTGAGCGCCGATGGTCAGATTATAAGTCTGAAAGGAAATCAGCCCCGTTGGCGATACCGTAAACTTGCCGGGCGTTGTCTGGAACGGCTGCGTGTTTGCAGTCGTACTTGTTTGCGTAAAGCTGGCAGACGGCGCCAGCGAAAAAGTGATTACATCGCCGTTCGGGTCGGTAGCGGGTATCTGATAAGTTGCGGGCGGACTTGATATGCTGGCGCCCTTCACCATGTTCACCACCGGCGGCAGTGTGGATACCGGCGCATCATTGTTATTGCCTACCGTTATCCGGGATTCTACTCTGAAAGAGCCGCCACCATTGTTCTGCAGGAGTGTTGCGCCTGTGCCGGCATTAAGCCTTGCTGCGCCTTCAAAATAAGCGGTATAAAGCGCGGGCAGCGGTGTAGCGGCGGAAGGGGTATAGATGTGCGATACGTTGAATACGCCGTTCACAATGTCTTCTGCCGGAAGGGCGCTTGTCGGGATGACGCTCGTTACATCCAGCGTCACCTGCTGGCTGGGCGTGGCGTCGCCCCAGACAATGGGAAAATTAGGACCAAACTTGATTTGCTCCCCCGGGTCAGGCAGATTATTCGCGCCGAAACTCTGCGTGGCGTAGGTAGACCAGGCAAATCCCCGCCGCCATGATTCGGTGATGGTGAAATTAATCTTGTAGCCTGGCCCTGTGTAGCTCAGGTCACGCTTCCAGCTCATATTGCCATAGCGGAAGTGCGTTGCGCCAGCCGTAAAGCTGATGAGAACCGCCAACCCGAAGAGTGCCGCCCGGATCATCGTTCGCCCGGAAGCTCCCGCCTGCCGCCCTTGTAGTGGTGTGTGCATAGGACATGGATTTGGTTTGGTGAAGCGCGAAAAGTAATCGCTCACATTTGCAAATCATAATATTCAATACAGAATTGTTTCTGCCAAGCGCATTGAATACATTGGCAAACAATTAGCAGCGTTACAAAAATGTAACGGCGATTATTCCTGAAAATAGCATGGATACAAACCGGCGGCCACCTATACGTGAGCAGCATCCCGCAGTACAGCCTCCAGCCGCGCGCTCAAATCCTCATACGGCGTGTAGCCGCGGGCTATGAGGTAAAACTTATCAGCCCGCCGTCTGTAAGACCACCGCCGGGAAGCCCGTGATGCCCAGTTGCTTCACCAGCGCCGCCTCATAGCGCGCTTCCTCCTGCCATTCCTCCTCGCCGAGGCGGCGGATGAAATCATTGCCATCCAGATTCAGGCTTGCTGCCAATGGCCGGTAGCTCTCGCCGTCGGAAAGGTCTTTGCCATCCACCATGTGCAGTTTCTGGATAGCGCTTGCGAAGGAAACGGCCCCGCGCCCGTCGCCGGCTTTAAGCAGGCACAGCGCTGTGGCGGGCGTGAGCGATTCTTCTACCCACGGGCTTTCTTCAGGATGCAAAATGTGATGCAGGTAAGCATCGCCGAATTTTACGCCGGTATATTCCTCAACCGTCTTGTAGGCCTGCGCGATGTAGCCCGCTTTTGCGGCAATCGGCTGCGCATGTTCTGCCGGCACCATCCCGCCGGAAAGAACATTGAAAGCCACACGCTCTTTGTAGGCAACTTCCAATTGCTGCATAACGGGCGAAAAACCGTAGCACCAGCCGCAGAGGGCATCGTAGATGTAAATGACGGTTGGCTGCATCAATAGCAAATTTGCCCATTTCAGCACAAACGGGGCGTGCATCTTTGAGCCATGAAGCATCCTACTTCAAGCGCGCTCCTGCAAGACATCCGCGCCGCTTTCAGCGAAGCTGCCGTGCCTGCCAATGCCGCGCCGATGCAGGCGTATATGAAAGACATCGCGCCATTCTTCGGCATTAAAAGTCCTGAACGGAAGGCGGCGGAGTGGGAAATCTTTGCGCTGATGAAGACTTTCTCTTTTGAAGAAGTAAGTCCGACCATCCGCCTCCTTTACACTGAACCGGAGCGCGAGCTGCATTACCTTGCCATGGATTGGCTTTATCACCGCCGGAAGGACTGGACAGCAGACACCGGCGCGCTGATTGAGGAGCTTATTATCACAAAATCCTGGTGGGATACAGTGGATTTTCTTGCTACGCGCTGCCTCGGCTAATGGGTGCGGCGCTTCCCGAAGGAAGGCTTGAAGGCGGTGAAGCGTTTCATCCCTTCCGGAAATCTCTGGTTAGAGCGCAGCGCCATCCTGCACCAGCTCAACTACGGGAAGGACACAGACACGGCCTTATTAACGGAAACCATCTTCCCGCACATTGCCAGCAAAGAATTCTTTCACCGGAAAGCCATCGGCTGGGCCTTGCGGCAATACGCGCGGACGGATGCGGACTGGGTACGGGATTTTGTGGCGGCGTATCCGCTATCGGGGCTTTCGCGGCGGGAGGCGATGAAGCATCTATAACGCACAGGTGCTGCCTTAAACGCCAAGGCACTAAGAATACAAAAGAGACACAACAAGACTATCCAAAATAGATTAACAGGCTGTTTCCCAATCTTTTGTCATCCCGGAACGGGAACCTTAAACATCATGTACGCAACATCAAAAGTTCCGGTAATGTCTCAGTTTGAGCGTGCTCGCCCAACCTTTTTCATCCTGAAACAAGTTCAGGATGAAAAAGTCGCCGTGAACATTTCGACCTAAGACAATATCAAAGTTCCCGTTCCGGGATGACAAAAGTTGTTGTGGACTACTTTCCGGATAGGCCATTAGCGTCTTAGTGGTGAACGATTCATCGCACAGCTACACGAAATGCTTCTTTAGAAAAGCAATCGCGTTGCCGGAGCAGATTTTGTCCACGATTTGCTCCGCGCTCAGGCCGGTTTGTTCCGGCGCGTTCGGCCCGGCAGGATTCAGGCGCTTGCCGGAATTGAATCCCGAAAGCTGCCAGCGATTGGCAATGATGCCGCGGGTTTCCATGCCGGGTTTTTCTTTAGAAAAGTCGGCTGCGCTCATGAAATAGAGACGGGCGTAGTATAGCAATCCTTCGCGCAGCGCGGGATAATCAGAGGCACGGCGCAGGCCTTGAAGCGGGGAGATGATACCGTCAAAATCGGAGCCGAGGCAGATGCGGTTCCATGCCTCCTCATAGCCGTACCTGTCCCACAGCTCAACCATATGTAATACTTGATTCCAGACCAGCCATGCCTGCGGGTCTTTGCGGGCCTTAGACACTTCCAGACCTGCGGGCCCAGCTATGCGGTGGGCATCCAACTGAATGCCGAGGAGACCCTTGTAGCGGGCGAAGTTGAGCAGGTCGGCATCGTAGAAATTGATTGCCGGGTCATCGCGCATGTCGGGTGCCTCAAAAGGATTGACGACTCCTGTTGGCGTTTGCGCGGGATAATTGCCGTGGTAACTTCTTATACCGGTCTCATCTACATAGCCGCTTACTGCAACGTGGCTGGCAATGGGCGGCGGTACTTTATCAGCCGTAAACCTGAAGAACGATTTAAGCGCGCCGCGCAATGCGGCATCCTGCGTAAGGCCGTCAATGCCGGAGCCGGCCAGCAGGTTGAAGTATTGCGTACGCGCCTTGTAGCTCATATGCTTCATGTCTATAAGGATGCGACGGCTGCCGGGCTTTGAATTATCCAGCAGGGACATCAGCACTTTCAATCCTAAATCAGTGAAGCCTTCCCCTTCGCCCTTCTTCTGATTAAAGATGCCGGCCATCATCCCGGCCAGTGAGCGCGATTGCCCGCAGAGGCCGTTCCAGAAATGATGGCAGAAGGTGACGAAGGCGAAAGGATTGGCCCCGCTTTTCAGCGCCTGCACGTGGCCCATCACGGTGGCCTCGCTTGCTCCGTGTCCGGCATCCAGATTGTGCAGGCCCTCCATGGTAAGGACAATGGAAATGGTAATGGGCAGTGTTGAGCTCTGGCCCGCGCCTGCCGCCGTATTGCGGGCGAGTGTATCTGCCACGGCAGCCCCGTTTTGCGCAATGCGGAAGGTATAGTGCCGTCCATCGGAGAGCTTAAAGACCTTGCCTTCCTGCGCGCGTACGAAAGCCACTTCCGCCATTACATCAGGCCAGTAGGCGCCGGATTTGCGCACGCTGTCTAGGCGGGCTTTGCCAAAGCGGGTGACGAGGTTAAGGAAGAAATCCTGCAAGTCCAGCCCGCTTACATGGCTGATGACCTCGGTAACCGTCTTGGGCAAGGGCTGGCTGATGGTGATGAACTCTACCTCCAGCGCGCCCACGGAAAGACACAGCACCTGTGCGCCACCGAGGGCCGCAGCGGCCAGGTGGCTTTGGGTGTACATAGCCACGCCAAAGGTCTCGGAGAGGCGGGTGTCTGTGTTGTTGGGCACGCCCTCGTGCCATAGGCTGACGATGTCCGTAAGCTGCGGGTCGGGGCGGGCATTGCCAGGAGTGAAGCTTTGTCCGTACGGTTTGAAGGTGGGGTGGCAGTGAAGGTCGGCGAAGAGAGGCATCGGGCGCGTTTTGAGGCGCGAAAAGTATATTATTTCACGCAACCCTTCGGCTCCGCTCGGGGGAACCCGGCGCAACGGATTCGCAAGGGACGCAACGCCAGCAACTTACCCAAGCGCGTCGAGCGCCGCGATGTCTTCGCCATCAAGCGAAATGTCTGCCGCCTGCATGTTGCTTTCCAGGTGCGCCACTTTAGAGGTGCCGGGAATGAGGAGGATATTTTCGGCGTGCTGCAGGAGCCAGGCGAGCGCGATCTGGTGCGGTGTAGCGCCGTGCTTCTGTGCTATGCTTTCCACTTTGGCCATCGTCTGCGCGTTGTTGGCGTTGAGCGGGTTCCAGGGGATGAAGGCAATGCCGGCCTCCTTGCAATACTGTAGCTCCGCTTCCCATTTTCGGAAGTCAAAGGAGTATTTGTTCTGAACGGAGACGACTTGGAAGAACTCACTTGCGGCCTTGATTTCTTCTACACTTACTTCGGAAAGGCCGATATGCTGAATAAGGCCGTCTTCCTGTGCGCGTTGGAGCATCTTAAACGTGTCTTCGCGCTTTACGGATGGGTCTATGCGGTGGAGCTGGTAGAGCTGGATACTGTCTTGCTTTAATCTTTTAAGGGAACCTTCCAATGCGCCTTTCAGATAATCCGGCTGGCCGTTCATTGTCCATTTATTCGGATCGCTGCGCATGAAACCGCCTTTGGTGGCGATGACTAACTCTTTCGGGTACGGATAGAGCGCTTCGGCAATCAAGTCCTCGCCTACGTTTGGGCCGTAGGAATCGGCGGTATCTATGAAGTTGACGCCGAGGGCTATTGCGCGTTGCAGGACTTTGATGGCTTCGTTATGGTCTTGTGGCGGGCCCCAGACGCCGGGGCCTGTGATGCGCATGGCGCCGAAGCCTACGCGGTTTACTATTGTATAGTTGCGGAGTTGGTAGGTGGATTGCATGGGATTAAGGTAGGGTATTAATGGGGTACTTACGGGAGCATATCACGGCAAGTTCACGGGAACTTCATGGTAACTTCACGGGGACTTCACCGGATGCTTTCCAGGGATTGAAATCCCTGGCTATTATATTGGGGTCGTCCCTACGGGACTCGGTACCCGGCTGAAAGCTTTATAAGCAAAACAATAGCACGCTGACCATCTATGCGGTATGACCCGAAGCACCCGCCGCCTGACCCGGAGCACTGGAGCCTGATACGAAGCAAGGACGGCATCTATTATCGCCGTAAGCCGGGCAAGGCGGGCAGGTATGTAGCGCCGAACCAGAACATTGCGGCACATGCAGCGCTGACGAAGCAGAGCAGCCCGGCAGCGGCTAAGCTGCGGCGGGCGCTGGCGCCCTACTTAGCAGGATTGAACAGCGGGCGGGTGACGGTGCGGCTCTCGGCCCTTATCAGGCAGGGGCTAAAGGAAGGGCGCTGGCCGGACTATAGCCTGCTGCGGGATTTTGACTTTCAGCCGGGCTATCCGTTTGGGGCGCTGCTGAAGGTGCTGCCGAGGGTGGAGCGGACGGAGGATTATGTGACGCTGCGCATCCCGATACCGCATGGCGGGGCGGTGAAGATTGTGAAGAGTAACCTGGTGACGGTTTATGGCTTTACGCTGGTGCTGGTGGCGGGCAACCCGGTAGGTGATGGTGAGCTGACGGTTACGGCTGCGAAGAGCAAGCTTTACCCGGTGGGGAAGGAGGCAAAGGAATGTATGCTGCGGCTGCCGCTGCCTACGGAGGATGGGATGCCTTGGCTACTGCTGCTAAGGGTGACGGGCTATGAGGGGGATGAGGAGGCTTATCATGGCAGGCATAGTGGGATGGCGGTAGTTGGATGGGAATAGAGCATCGTTTATGAATCAATACAATACTTGATTATAGCGCCTCCATCCAGTGAAGTTTGTGCAGCCGACTGCCAAAACCTTTAAATGCTATAAGCGCTATCCCATCCGAAAAAGCATCGTAGAAATTACGAGCCGCCTTCCAAATCATATTTCTGCTTCTTATCCAGCCGGGCCGTTGGATATTTGGTACGGCTAACGCCATCACACACCATTCGCTATGATACAGGTAACATCCGTATCCAAACGGTACATCCTCTCTAAAAAGCAGCAGCGGGAACTGCAGACGGCAGACGCCACGGTCAATGCCGTCAGCAGCGTATCCTTTACGTGCCGGCCCGGAAGCGTGTTCTCCCTGCTCGGCCCCAACGGGGCGGGCAAGACGACCACGCTGCGCATGATTGCCACATTGCTGCAGCCCACTTCGGGCAGGATCAGCGTAGCGGGTTATGATGTGGTAGGACAGTCGCAGGAAGTGCGTCGCCGCATCGGTTTCCTCACCGGCTCCACCCACCTTTACGACCGCCTCACGCCCTTAGAGACGGTGAAATACTTCGCCGACCTGCACGGCATTGAGCCGGAAGTTTTCCGCAAGCGCAAGGATGAGCTCTTTGCCCGGCTTGGCATCAACGACTTCCTGAAAAAGCGCATCGGCCAGCTCTCTACGGGTATGAAGCAGAAGGTGTCTATAGCCCGCACCATGATTCACAATCCCGACGTAGTCATTTTTGACGAGCCCACTTCGGGGCTGGACGTTATCACCGCTGCTTCTATCATAGACCTCATCCGCGACTGCAAGGCCACAGGCAAGACGGTCATCTTCTCCTCCCATATCATGAGCGAGGTGGACCTGCTCTGCGACGAGCTGGCCATTATGCATAAAGGCAAAATTGCCTATGCCGGCAGTATGCAGCAGTTCCGCGAAGAGTCGGCAGGCACATCGCTTACTGAGGCATTTATCCGCATTGTAAAAGCCAACTAAGCGCGCAGCATGAACACTATCCTTACCATCATCCGCAAGGAGCTAACCGACTCTCTGCGCGACCGCAAGACGCTGATTTCTGCTGTCATCCTACCGGCCATAGCCGTGCCCCTGCTCATCCTTGGCGTTACGAAGCTGCAGAAGCGGCTTTCTGATAAAGAGAAAGCACGCGAGCTTAAAGTGGCAGTATTCAATATGCCGCCGCAGTTAGAAACGGCCTTCGCAGACCCCAAAATCCGCCTTATTAAAACTGGCACGCTCACCGCGGCAAAGGACTCGGTAGCGCAGGAAGCTTACGATGCCGCCATGGATTTTGACCCGCAGTTTGCCACAAGCATTGACAGCCTCCATGCGGGTAAGGTGCAGCTTTACTACAAGTCCACCGCCGAAGCCACCGAGCGCCGCCTGACGGAGCGCATAGACCGCTACAAGGCGGAGGTGATGAGCGGCCGCTTCAGGCGGCTGGGCCTGTCGCAGGAGCTGCTTGAGCCTGTGGCGGTGAATAAGGTGGATATGGCAAGCACTAAGGAGCAAATCGGGGTGCTGCTTGGCGGCTTTATTCCTTACTTCTTTATCCTGTTCTGCTTTCTGGGTTGCGTGTATCCGGCGATAGACCTTACCACCGGCGAGAAGGAGAAGGGCACCATTGAAACGCTGCTTACTGTGCCGGCACCGCGCCTGCAGATACTGGCCGGTAAGATGATTACGATCTCTATCATTGGGGTGTGTGCGGCGCTGATGACCATCGGCGGGATGTTTGCCGCCATCCGCCTTGCCGGCGATGTGCCTGCGGAGATTTTGCGCACGGTAAACGACATACTGAGCGCGCGCTTTATCATTATGCTCTTTGCAATGCTGCTGCCCCTGAGCCTGTTCTTCGCGGGCCTGCTGACGGCCGTCGCGATTCGTGCGTCCACTTTTAAGGAAGCCCAGAGCTATGTAACGCCGATGACCTTTATGGTGATCATCCCGGCTATGATAGCGCTGATGCCGGGCATGAAGCTGTCGTGGCAGACCTGCTGGATACCGATTCTAAACATTGCGCTGGCTACGAAGGAAATCATAGCCGGTACGATTCATACCTCGCAGTATGTGGTGATTGTCCTCTCGTTGGTGGCATTTGCTGCGGCGGCGCTGGCGCTGAGTGTGCGGCAGTTTTCCAAGGAGGGAAATATTCTGAAATAGGTGGGCGGGGTGGTGCGGGAACATTTCCAGGCCTATTCCTGATTCCTTTCCGGGCAGCCTTGTCTTCATGTGATGCTCCTGTGCAGCAGCACTGAGTGAACATTCACCCCCAGATGCATGGAAGGTGGAAGGTTTATCGAATGCGGTGCGAAGGTTTTTTGGGCATTCTGGGCTAGCGGGTTACTGTAGGATGTATGAGCGCAGGATTGTAAACAAGAATAGGCATTATTGCGCGAGACGGATCAAAGGCCTATGGTGCCGCGCCAATTCTTTAGATAGCTCACCGTCCGGTTTTGCGTACCCAACCGCTATTTCATCGGCCATAGTTATCATCAACCTGTTCCTTACCTGAGCGGTTGCGACGCTGATGCGCGTCACGCTTTTACTAAAGGGCGAGATAATAAGCAGCCTACCTGCTTCAAGCGGCGCTTCCCAAGCCGGCTCAAGATTCTTACGCATCCCTCGCGCTAAGGCGATGATAATGGGCTGCACCCCTTTCACCAGATAATGAAACATATCCTGCTCCAACTGACTGTGAAAACCGGAGATAACGCAGCGGCCGGCCTCGCGCTGCGCAATAGCCCAGTCGTAGCAGGGCAGCACGGCCGCAGCGGGTATGCGGCGGCTGCATAGGAAGGCTGTTTTTGGCAGCTTCAGCAAGTCCGGGTTGCCTGTGCTGTCTATGATGGATGGAGGCGCCATGCGCGGGTCAATTTAGAGACTGTACGTAGCATTCCTTCGTCCGCACTTCCGTTACGCTGATGGCTATGGGAGTGCTTACATACGCAGCGTGGTGCAAGTTCCCGTTCCGGGATGACAAAAGTTGCTGTGGCTTATTCGCTGCATTTGGAAAGTTCGGTGTTTCGCTATGCAAAGCCCATAGAGCAGATGATTTGGGTGCTTTGCGGCTGCGCGGCGGCATCGTCCTCATCGGGCACCAGCGCACTGTCTTCCCAAAGGTTCGTGAGCAGCGCTGCAAGTCCATCGTTGGTGAGCGCATCGCTGCGTAGCTGCCGGCTGAGCAGTTCGCGGGCGGCGGCTTTCAACGGACGCTGATAAAGCGCATCTACAGCCAGCAGCAGGTTTTCAGGCGCAAAAAGTGTTGCGGCCTCCCGCTCACAATACAGCTTCATGCGGTGATACACGCGGTAGCGCACGGAGCGCTTGCTGCCCAGGGTGCCGCCGCTGCTCCGCTCCTCTACGTGTATATGCTCTACGGCATGCGCTTCGGTATCATAGTGGCTGTCGGCGCGGGGCAGTGCGGGCGTATCCGGGCCGCAGGCAGCAGCTTTAAGCATAGCAAGCTGCGCCCCGGTGACGATGCTGCCATCGCTGTTCAGCCAGGCAAGGGCGTCATTCTCCGCCGCAGTGCGGCAATACACCATCACGCTGTCGGGCGGTCGCACATCGTCAGCACCTTGCGTAGCGTGTACTACATCCGGCAGGTCTTGCACGGTCTTGGCTAATGCCGGATTGTCATCCGTCGCGCCCTTCCAGATGCCAAGGGCGTACGAGGTCAGGTCCACCTCGCCTTCATGCTCCTCGTCACCGCCCAGGATGCCGCTCTTCTCGGTGTAAAGGGCGGTGAGGTTGGTGCGGTCGTCTTCAAAGAAAATTTCGTCGGAGCCTACCACTTCGGCATTCTCATCCATGCGCTGGCGCAGGCGGCCGCGCAGGGTAATGATGGCCTCAATGCCGTCTTCGGGCAGGAAGGAGTAGCAAAGAATTTCGTCTGCCTTCTGCCCGATTCTGTCCACGCGGCCCGCGCGCTGTATGAGCCGGATAATGGCCCAGGGCAGGTCGTAGTTGATAATGATGCGGGCGTCCTGCAGGTTCTGGCCTTCGCTCAATACATCGGTGGCTATGAGGACGCGAATGGGCTGGTCGGTTTTAATCTTGTTGCTGTTAGGCGAGAAGCGCTGCGCCAGGGTAACCACGTTTTGCGATGAGCCAGTAGCCACTTCCATGCCTTCAATACCGGCGGCCTGCAAGGCATCCGCTAGATAAAGGGCAGTATCGGCATATTGGGTAAAGATGAGCACCTTCTCGGCCTTGTGTTGCGTGCTTACAAGGCCTTGCAAGGCTTGCAGCTTACGGTCTTCCGCCGCATTCCAGGAGCCGCTCTCCTGCAGGATGGCGAGCAGCAGCTTCATGTCGGCTTTCAGGTGCTTCTTCAGCGCGGGCCGGAAGAAAGCCGGGCTTACCCAGTGAAACTTTTTTGCCTCGGCCTCGTAAGAAGCATAGGCGAGCCGCGCTGCTTTCCTGTAGTCCGCTTCATCAGTCATCAGGTGTACATTGCCGTCCTCATCCGGGTCTTCATCTTCCAGGAAATCATCGGTAAGCGGCGAATAGCTTCGCCCTATTGGCAGTGGCAAGCCAGCGTCAAGCGCATACACAAACACGGCATTGCGCAGGATGTGCCGCGTGATGGAAAGGAGGAATGCCCATCCGCTGCTTTCCAGGCGCTTAAAAAGATTGGTGCGGCAAAAGCCCATCAGCCGTCTGCCCGCGCGCGAAAGATTATCCAGCACGAGTTTGTCCTCGCCGCCGGCACGCTTCTTTGCGGCTTCATCCACATACAGCGCAAGTCCGTATCGCGGCAGCTCCAGCGCGCGGATGGCATCCACCACCGGCAGGCTGTAGAGCCGTGCATAGGGGTCGTGGATATTGGCCGGGTCAAAGGGAAACTCTGCCCGCTTGGGCAACCGCTCCGGAAAATAGAAGCGTTCGCCATTGGGGAAGAGCAGGTATTTACGACCTGTGGTTTCATCATCTTTTGCATAATGCTCTTTGATGAAGGTGCGTGTACGGCGCACCATGTAGAGGCGCATCAGCTCGCGCCAGTCGTCCGGCTCCTCGCTTTCCTCAAAGGCGCGCAGCGTTTTAGGGCCAATATCGCCAAGCGCAATAGCGAAGGCTTCATCGCCGCCAATAGCGCGGATGTGCGACTCCGGGCGAACACCGAGGTCTTTATCATCTTGAATAAAAAGGCGTAGCTGATTGGAGAGGTCTAAAAACGTCTTGTTGTATGGCGTGGCCGAGAGCAGCGCCACCTGACTGTCATTCTCTTCAATGAGCGTACGGATGGCGGCATAGCGGCTGCCGCCACTGTTGCGCAGGTTGTGGCTCTCGTCTATGATGAGCAGCCGCTGGCGCACGTCGTGGTACTGCTTCAGCTCGTGCTGCACCGTGCCAATGGATACCACATCGGCCTTTAGCTCGTATTGGCGCACATAGCTCTTCCACATGCTTACAAGCGAGGCAGGGCAGATAATGATGCTGCCCATGCCGTCACGCACTTCCTTCATCTTGGCAAGTGCGCAGGCGGTGATGGTCTTGCCAAGCCCGACCACATCACCTATTAGCACGCCGCCGCGTTTGTCTATTTTCTTGGCAGCAATCTTTACCGCCTCGCGCTGAAAGTCCAGCAATTCTTCAAAGCCTTTTGGAATGTGATACTCCGCCAAGCCCTGCCGCGCCTCACCGGAGAGGTGATAAGCTATCTTGAGGTAGATGTGGTACGGATGACGCGGCTGCACCCAGCTTGTATCTATAATGTCTGCAAGGTCTAGGGAGATGTCTATGCTGTAGCGGTCGTTCCATCGTGCCCCAAACCATTCGTCCAGTTTTCCTGCGGCAGTGTGGTCCTGCACATCAATGTTCAGCTCGCCTTGTCCTTTGATGCCGGAATAGGTAAGATTGCTGGAGCCAAGATAGCCTTCGCGCGGGAGGCGGGCATTGTCGCAATGAATCAGGTAGAGCTTTGCATGAAGCCTGTGCCGCAGGTGCAGCTTTACAGTTACTTTGCCACTGCGCAGTTGCGCGGATAGCTTTCTGAGGTTGCGTTCGTCGTCCGCTGTTGGCAGACCAATGGTAAGCTGGCTCCGGAAATCTTCTGCAATTTTACGTTTGAGCCGCGCAGCTTCTTTAAGACTCATGCTTCGCTCATCGCCCGCCGCAAGGTACTGGCGGAGCATCTCGCCGGCCGCAGGCTGCATCCCGATTAAGACGCGGCAGGCACGATGGGGCTTTACTGTTTGCCCATCCTCATCCTTCTCTTCACACATGGCCCCGCCTAAGTTCTCAATATCTACTGCCACATGCTTCCAGCCGCGCAGATTGAAATAGCCAATGCAGAAGTCGGCCCGGCAGGCATGCTTAAGTGATTGGGATAGTCCGGTAAGGAGTTGCTCGTCTATATTGTCGTAGATGCGCGGCATGTAAAGGCTATAGGCGCACAATATAATTCAGCGGAAGATGGCAGAACAACATCTACAGTGCCCTGCACTTATTGCAAACCTGCTGACAGCTAAATGTCATCACCTGAAAATCAAATACCCCACCCCCACCTGCAGATAATCCCGCACAGCCGCCCCGCTGCCGCTATTGGTGCTTTTGCAGGCTCTTCCGGTACGTCAGCCCAGCCTTTAGCCGCGCCGCCAGCCGGTAGTCCAGCTTGCCGATCACGCCGAAATCCCAGAGTGGCTGCGGGGTGAGTGTGCTCCCGTTCGCGTCCAGCACAACTGCATTCGTGGCACTGCTCAGCAGGCGCTGCGCATCTACCCCCGCGCCGGCGGAGAGCGCGGCTGTGATGTGATAGGCAAGTGTGGGTGCCGCCTGCAGGTATAGCAGGCGGCTGCTCGTTTCCTCAAATGTGGGCGTTGTGACCGTGCCAATGCCCGGAATGGAGCTAGTGCTCGGAGGCCCCTGCCGGTAAGTCTGGTAAGCGCCGCTTACCAGCGCGAGGCCGGTCTCTAACTGCACGCGGCCGCCCAGTGGCTTCTGCACGCTCACGCCAACGGTAAAGGCACCCTTCGCATCGCCCACATTGTAGCCGCCAACGATACCAAGCGCCACCCTGCCACCGGACGCCGGTTTTACTGCATCGTTATCCAAGCCTTCATGCGCAAGATTGATTTGCGGGCGCGGACTGCTTTCAGTCACCTTTGGCAGAATAGCAAATGATGTCTTGGCGCTGCTATCCGCAAAACTTTCTTTGGGAATACTTGAGGGCTGCTCCGGAAAAGTGCCCGCGGCAACTTTTGTCATCCCGAAACGAGTTCGGGAAAGGTCTCCGAAGGAATCTTTGCCCGCAACATGAAACAAAGGCCCCTGCGGGGTGACAAAATTTGGTGAATGATGTTGGGCGTTGATTTCGGGCGCAGGCGTCAGGCTGGTCGCGGCGATGGGCTGCTTACCGGACGTTGTTGCGAGAACCAATGCTGCTGAAGTATCAATTGGCCCGCCTGATATGTTTTCCGCCTTATTCGCTACAGCCGCTGCGCCCTTTTCACCATTCCGCAGCGCACCGCCATCCCTTCCAATCCAAATCACCGCCACCGCCAGGCAAGCCGCCGCCGCAGGCAGCAAAACCCTGTAAAGCGGCATCCTCCTGCCGACAGGAATTACCGGCACGAGCGTTTCCCGCTTCCCGTCCAGCCGGCTGCGCAGGCGCTCCCATTGCGCCGCGTCATATGGCAGCTCGCTCCCGGCCACGAAGTCGCGTAGGGCTTTGTCAAATGGGAGTTGTTCGTTCTCGTCGCGCATCAGATAGAGATTTTGGAGCGAAGCCACTGCCGGGCGCTGCTCAGGTGCCATTGCGAGGTGCCCTCGCTCATGCCCAGCTCCACGGCGATTTCTTTATGGGAATAGCCTTCAAAAACATAGAGGTTAAAAACGGCCCGGCGGGTAGGCGGCAGCGATTGGATGAGCCGCATCAGCTCTTGAATGCCCAGCCGGCTGAGGGCATCGTTCAGGCTATGTCCGCCACCTTCCGCCGCCTCGCCGGAGGGCGGCAGCTCTATGCTCACTTCTTTGCGCCCGCGCAGGGCCGAAAGGCAGGTGTTGACCACAATCCGCCGCATCCATCCCTCAAAAGACCCCGCACCGGTGTAGCTGTCCATCTTCGTAAAGATTTTGTAGAACGCCTCGCTGAGCGCCGCCTCGGCAGCAGGCACATCAGCAGCATAGCGCAGGCAGACCTTCAGAAAATCGCTGTAGTGCGACCTGAAAATCTGCTCCTGCGCTTTGCGGTCGCCGGCCCTGCAGGCCGCGACGAGGTCTGTGGCGGAAAGGGTTTCCAAGCAATAGGCTACGGTAGAACGATGGAATCTTTTCCGCCCGTCTTGCTCACATGGCAGCAGTCGGTGGTGATGTCGTATTGTTCGCTAAATACCGTTGCGCCGCCAATGTAGCCTTTGGCAATTACGCGATAAAAATTGTTCTGATGGCCCGCCATCCACGCATCGCTCATCACCACATAGCGCCCGCCACCTGCAGGGCCGTAAACCAGAAGTCCGCTTGGGGAAAGCGGCAGCGGCTTGCCGGCAAGGTCGGTGACGATGAAGGAATCAAGCGTAACAGGCGCGCCGCCCTTTGTTACATCAAGTTCAATTTGCGCAAAGTATGCGGTGCAAAGCACGCCGCTGCAGTCTTTAGGCGCGGGGAAGCAGCCGCCGGGCGCAATGCCGCCGGGGCAGGTGCCCGGGGTTTCTTCTTTGGTAGTATCAGACTTTTTGCAGGCGGTAAAGGAAACGCTCATCAGGAGCAGGGCCAGAATCTTTCTTTTCATGGTGCTGGTCGTTTAAAGTGATTAATGATGTTGGTCGCTTTAATGACGCAGCGCAAAGAAAAAACCTTGGGTAAAGAGGCAAAATTTTTTTCAGAATGACGTTTTTGTTGCGAAGGAGCCCGTGCTAAAACAAGCAGCGCCGCCGGACAATCCGGCGGCGCTGCAGCAATCAAATATTCCAGTCGGTTCTAAGCCGGTACTTTCCTCGGCTTCTCCCGCTCCCAAAACCGGTGCATCGCAATGGCCTTGATAAAGAGTTCTGCCAATCCCGCCGCATCATCGCTCACCACCACGCCCTCGCGCAGCACCGTCTCCTCGTCAAAGGATTCAGGAATGCGGCGGCGGAAGTATGTTGCTTCCAGCACCTGAATGGCGTCCGTATCAGCGGCAATCGCCTTGCAGTGCTTAAAGGCCTCGTTCAGGAAATGCACTGCATCGGCGCATGCTTCCAGCGTGGCTACGCTGTTGGTGCCGCCCGGCACATACACCGCATCGTAGAAGACCGAGGCGGCAGTGAGGAAGCTCTTGTCCACCGGAATCTCGGTGTCGTCTGCTGCCAGCACATAATTCTGGCGCGTGGAAATCACTTCAGGAATCGCGCCTGCATCCAGCAGCGCCTGCTTCACGGTATTCAGCGAATCCGCGTCCACACCATCGGCGGCAAGGATGGCCACCATGCGCGTCTGTATAGAATCCATCGGGCCTTTCAACATGCTCAGCGCGGGAGACATATCCAGCATCGGCTCCTTGATGATGGAGGCGTAATGCTCTGGGTCGCCGTCGGCAGGAACGCCGAAGTTTTGCGGAATCTCTTTGGGCACATGCAGCCGCAGATTGTAGGCCACTTCGGTCGCGAGGCCGGTATCAATCTGCGCAAGAATCGTCAGCATCCGCTCGCGGATGGAAATCGTCTGCACCTTGCCGAGTTCAAAGGAAAGCGCATCAATGATATGCTGCTTTTCCGGCTCCGTCTGGCTGCGGAAGAAAAGCCGCGCTTGGCTGTAATGGTCCATGAAGGAGCGGCTGCGCTCCCGCACCTTATGCGCGTCAATGCGCTCCGGGAAGGACGTAAAGCCACCGCTCTTTGCCGCCGCCTGAAAAGGACAGCCGCCGCCCAGTGTGTTGGGACTGTAGCTCGCCTTGCCCTTGTTGATGGTCTGGCGCATGTGCCCTTCGCGCTGGTTGTTGTGCACCGGCACGATGGGGCGGTTGATGGGTATCTCGTGGAAATTAGGCCCGCCGAGGCGGATAAGTTGGGTATCGGTATAAGAGAACAGCCGGCCTTGCAGCAAGGGGTCGTTCGTGAAGTCAATGCCGGGCACTACGTGGCCGATGTGGTAGGCCACCTGCTCCGTTTCTGCAAAGAAGTTGTCGGGATTGCGGTTGAGCGTCATGCGGCCCACCGGCGTTACGGGAACGAGCTCTTCCGGCACCAGCTTCGTGCTGTCCAAGAGGTCAAAGTCGTACTTGTGCTCGTCGGCCTCCGGAATGATTTGCACGCCGAATTCCCATTCCGGAAAGTTGCCTGTTTCAATCGCGTTCCAAAGGTCGCGGCGGTGATAGTCGGGGTCTTTGCCGGAGATGTTCTGCGCCTCATCCCAAGCCACGGCGTGTGTGCCCAGCAGGGGCTTCCAGTGAAACTTCACGAAGTGCGAAACGCCTTCCGCATTCACAAAGCGGAATGTGTGGACGCCGAATCCTTCCATCATGCGATAAGAGCGTGGGAGGGTGCGGTCGCTCATCTGCCACATCACCATGTGCGCGCTTTCGGGCATCAGGGAAATGAAATCCCAAAACGTATCGTGCGCCGAGGCGGCCTGCGGAATCTCGTTGTCCTGCTCCGGCTTCACGGCATGCACGAGGTCGGGAAACTTGTGCGCGTCCTGGATAAAGAAGACGGGGATGTTGTTGCCGACAAGGTCAAAGTTGCCTTCGTCGGTATAGAACTTCACGGCAAAGCCGCGCACATCGCGGGCAAGGTCGGAAGAGCCGCGCGAGCCGGCCACAGTAGAGAAGCGGACGAACACCGGCGTCTCCACTTCCGGGTCTTGCAGGAAGCCCGCCTTTGTGTACTCCGCCATGGGTTTATACACGCGGAAGACACCGTGCGCGCCGGAGCCGCGGGCATGTACCACGCGCTCAGGAATGCGCTCGTGGTCAAAGTGCGTCATCTTCTCGCGGAAGATGAAGTCTTCTAAAAGCGAAGGCCCGCGCTCGCCGGCCTTCAGGGAGTTCATGTCGTCGTTGATGAGCACGCCGTGGTTGGTGGTCATCATCTTGCCGGTAGCATCCGCCGTATGCGGCGCCAGCTTCATAGTCTTCCGGTTGTCGGGATTGACGGCGGCAAGGTCACCGGCTTCGGGGTTGACGTTGTCTTTAGCGACTGGTTTTTTCTTGGGCATGGGAAAGTGTTGAGTGGTGAGTTTTGAATGTTGGGTTGAAGCGCTGAGCGGTTAGCGTTTTAAGCATTTCACAGCGACTTTGTCATTCTGAAAGAATCTATTTTCTCGCAGCGAATGTGCTCCTTGCAGCGACTTTGTCATGCTGCAAGCACCTACGCGTAACAAAGATTGTACAATACGAGCGCAGGCCCTTTCAGGGTGACAAAGTCGCTGCGAGCAGTCAAAAGATGCGAGAGAATAGATTCCCTGCGGGAATGACAAAGTCGCTGTGGCTATGTAACGAGAGATGTAAGAAGCATTCTTCTACGCCTCCTCGCCCGCCTCGTAGTTGATGCCGCTTTCAGCAATCTCCGTCAGCAGGCGGTCGCTTTCTTTTTCCTCTGCGAGGGTTTCTTCCAGAATGCCTACTGCCTCTGCAAGGCCGAGGGTACGCGCCAGTTGCGCAAGGCCGCCATAGGCCGCGATTTCATAGTGCTCTACTTTCTGTGAGGCGATGATGATGCCTGCGTCGCGCGTGGCGCTGCCGGCTTCGGTTTCTTCAATAACTGCTTCGCCTTCTTTGGTAAGGCCTTCCATAGCATCGCACTTTTTGGCGATTGGCTTTTTACCGAGAAGCGCAAAGATTTGTTCAAGACGCGCTACTTGATTCTGCGTTTGCTCCCAATGGTTGCCGATTGCATCTGCAAGAGCGGCGGTAGTTGCGCTTTGCTGCATTTTAGGCAAAGCCTTTACCAGTTGGTTTTCGGCCCAGTAAATGTCTTTCAGCTCGCTGACGAATAGCTCCATCAGGGCCGGTTCGGTCTTGCCAGATGGGATTGCAGGTTGCGCATTGCCTTTCGCTTTTTCGGGCGCATCGGCAGGCTTCGCGCTTTTTGGGGCGCTTGTAGATTTAGCCATGTTGTAGCAGGGGATTTTGCAAGGGACGCGGAGTAAAATCATGCCCGAAAAGAGTTGCGTCTTAGCGACACAACCGGGCAGCCGGATGTTCTTATTTTGCCCCGCCTTCCTCTCCTGCGGCTTCCACAGCCGGCTCCGGTACACCGTATATCTCCACCAGCAAATCCCACAGCTCCGGGTGCTTCGCCTTGAAATCTTCCGGCCGCTGAAAGAAGTATTCTGAAATCACCGGCAGGAACTCCGCTTCGCTCGTGGCAGCATACGGATTGATGTCTGTCTTGCCTGCGCGGATTTCTTCAATAGTTCGGTGCATGTATTGCATCCATGGTTCTGTCAGTTCTTTTGGGAGCATGGCTTCGGGGACGCCGTCCACCGCGCCATCTGCCTTATCTAAGAGATGCACAAACTCGTGGATTGCGGTGTTGCCGCGGCCCCACTGCTCAAAGCCGGTACGCAGCGCGCCGATGGAAAGAATCATAGTACGGTGCATGGCGCCGTCGCCCACCATGCCGAGGACGTTGCCCTCATTCTTAAAATCCTTGGAAAAGGTGCCGGGATAAATCAGCACCTCATTGAGGTTATTGTAGCGCCAGTCCGGGAAGCGGAAGATGGGGATAATGGCAGCTGCGGCCACGTAGATGCGGTCAAGGGTTTTGACCTTTACCTTGCCCACAGGCGTGATGGCTACTTTGTCCAGAAAGTCTTTGCAGCGGATGCGGAAGGAAGCCTGCTCGTCGCGTGTCAACCCTTTGTAGAAGCGGACGTACTTCATCAGCAGGCGGTGGGCTTTGCGCGGGGAGACATTTGGGGCGGCTGCAGCTTTCCGCTTGCGGAAGGAGTTGAAAAGGATGAGGAGAAAGATGGCGAGGGAGCCGGCGAGGAAGAAGTAGTTCACAACGGCTGGCTTTTCTAAAGTCGTGCCTTGCGGCTGCAAGAGCGTGGGTGTTATTATTCCAACAGAACATAATCCTCAGCGACTTTTGTCATTCCCGAAGGGAATCTTTGCTCGCAGCTTCTGTGAGATTCCCTTCGGGAATGACAAAGATTGGGCGAGCAGACTGCGACCGCAAAGGCGGCGTGACTTTTAAGAAAGCCGAATGGGTAACTACGAACGACTCATGCCCATCCATATCGGCACCTCCGGCTTTTCGTATAAGCATTGGCGGGATGATTTTTATCCGAAAGGCCTGCCTGCAAGAGCCTGGTTTGCGTACTACGCAGCGCGCTTTTCATGTGTGGAAATCAACGCCTCATTTTACCGCCTGCCGAGCGAGGAAACAGTCGCCCGCTGGTCTGCAGAAGCGCCGGAAGGCTTTCTCTTTTGCCCGAAGATGAGCCGCTACCTGAGCCACATGAAGAAGCTGCGCGACCCGGAGGAACCGCTGGCCCGCTTCTTCAACATCTTTGAGCCGCTGATGCCGCAGATGGGGCCGGTGCTGGTGCAGCTGCCCGACCGCCTGAAGTTTTACCCGGAAATAGCCGGGCGATTTTATGAAGCGCTGCGTCAGTACCAGCCATGCCGGGTGGCAATGGAAGTGCGCCACGAAAGCTGGCTGACGCCGGAAAGTTTACAGATGATGGAAGCATACAGCGTAGGCCTTGTAGTCAACAGCTCCGGCGTGCATTGGCCGTATTCAGAAGCAGTGACTTCCGGCGATGTGTATCTGCGCTTTCACGGGCCGCGGGAATTATATGCCTCGCCATACAGTGATGAGGAGCTGGCGGATTACGCAGAAAAGATGAAGCGCTGGGCAGCGGAAGGCAAGGAAGTCTGGGCCTTTTTCAACAACGATATTCACGGATTTGCGCCGAGGGATGCGGCACGATTAACTGCGCTTTGCGGCAACACGTAGGGACACGTGCAGCGTGTCCCTACATCAGGAGGAAATTAAACGCTGGGCGGAATAACCATCTCCACCGCCCCTTCCTCGATGGCGCAGTCCAGTTCGGTGCATTCGCAGATGTACTCGCCGTCCACCTGAAAATATACCGGCGATGCTGCCGTCACTTTCGCCTTCTTCGCGCCAAGCACTTCCACCTTTTTCTTATTAAAGCGGCGGTTGCGCAGCACCATCTTTAAAATTTCCCAGGGGGAAAGCTCTTTCAGGAGGACAATTTCAAACACGCCATCGTGCACCGAGCCGTCCGGATTAATGGCAACGCCGGTACCATAGAGCCGGGAGTTGGCGATGACCACCATCCACGCCTCGCGCTCCAGCGTCTTGCCGTCTATCTCCAGCTTCATAGAGATGCGCTGCTTTTTGCGCAGCACCTTCAGCACCTCGCGGGCGTAGCCCCACATGCCGCGGCGGTCGCTTTGCTCAAAGTACTTGACGAGCTGGGCGTTCATCCCGAGGTCGGCAAGGTGGATAGAGATATGCTCGCCGTTGATGCGGATGATATCCATCTTCTTCGGCCTTCCTTCTACGGCAACCTTTAAGCCTTCAGGAATGGTTGCGGGCAGATTCAGCTCCTTCGCCATGCCGTTGGCGGAGCCTGCGGGCAGGAAGGCAATTGGCATGCCGGTATGATGGAGATTTTCGGCAAGGAATTTCAGGGTGCCGTCGCCGCCGACGGCCACTACACGGTCAGGGCGCCAATGGGCCATCCAGTATTGAAGGGTGCCTACATCGCCTTCGCCCTTCATCTCGTACCATTCGTAGCTGTGCGGGCTTTCTTTGAAGTAGGCCGCGATGCCGGCTTCCCAGGCTTCCTTGGTGGTGCCGCCGGAGGTTGGGTTGATGACGAAGAGGAGTCTCATATTGTATTTGTAGGAACGCGCCTGGCGGCGGCGCGTTCTTATACCGTGGCACATTGTTAGAGCAGGATTCAGCCCATGCTCTCCTCTATAATCTCCGCGCCACGGCCCCAACTACGGCTTTACCACAGTTATGGCGATGCCGACCGTGTACTGGTAATGGGGCACGCCCTGCTCGGCCCCCCACAGCATCCGGAACTGTATAAAGACGGTTTCCTACACAATGCGCCCGCTATGCTGCGCCTTTTCAACGTACATCCCATCGCGCACGCCAAGGTGCGCATCCGGCTGGGCGCTGATGTCAGGGAAATCCAGGCGGCAGATGACGGCTTCTTTGCAGATGAATGGCCGCCTTCACAGCCGATTGCCGGGCCGTGGGGCGATATAGCAGCTGAGCTGATAGATAATCCTTCCGTGAAAGCCGAAGGAAAAATCTACATGCCGCACGACGCGCCATTCGCAGTCATCTCCGACATTGACGACACATTTCTCATCACGAATACCGACAGCATAGTCCACCGCCTCGCCACTATCCTTTCGCACAATGCCCGCACGCGCGAGGCCTTTACCGGTGCGCCGGAGCATTACCGGGCACTGTCTCTTGGCGGCGGCGCCATGCCGGACAAGCCAAACCCGTTTTTCTACGTTTCTTCTTCGGAATGGAATCTTTATGATTACCTGAAGGAGTTTTGCCGCTCGCACAACATGCCAGAGGGCATCTTCCTGCTGAACTCCATGAAAGCCTTGCACTCATTCTGGAATACCGGCGGCAACAACCACGACGGCAAGTTCACCCGCGTAGTGCGCATTCTGGAAGAATTCCCGAACCAGCGTTACGTGCTCATGGGCGACGATACCCAGCGCGACCCGCACATCTACTCCAGCATTATCCGCAACTTTCCGGGCCGCATCATAGCCGTATATATCCGCCACCGGGTGAAGGCGCATCTGGAGCGCACGCGCCGGTATGAGGCTGAGATGAAGGCGGCAGGCGTGGAAGTCTGCTACTTCACCCACAGCAAGACGGCGCTGGCGCATTCGCGGAGCATCGGGCTGGCGATATGAGACTGAACTCTTTGCGCTATTTTTGAAGAAGACGACCACACCGTAGCGCATGGACTTCATAGCCCTGAACAATCCGCTTTCCCCCGAGCTGATGGACAATATGCTCGCCGCCGGCTACTACCGGGTGCAGCAAAGCCTCTTCACGCTGGACTATGCCCGCACCGACGATGGCCGCCGTGTGCGCGTCATCTGGGCGCGAGTGAATCTGAAGGATTTTCAGCCAAACAACCGTCACCTGAAGCTCGCTAAACGCTGCCGCGCTCTTACCCTCTCCCTGCACCCTGCCGCCATTACTGAGGAGATAGAAGCTATTTATGCCATCTACCGCGCGTCCATAGATTTTGATGGAAATGCTTCGGTGCACGCCTGCCTCTTTGGCCCCCACACCGGTGCAGACAACTTTCCCGGCCGCATGTGGCTGCTGCGCGACGGGACGCGCATTGTAGGCGTCGGCTATTTTGATGAAGGCATGGAAAGCTGCGCCGGCATCCTCAATTTCTTCCACCCCGACTATAGCAAGTACAGCCCCGGTCTTTGGATGTACCTGGAAGGCCTGCGATATGCGGCCGAAACGGGTAAGCGCTACTATTATCCCGGCTATGTCGCCCTCAACTTCCCCAAGTTTGATTATAAGCTGCTGGCCGGCCCTGACCGTATGGAGCTGTGGGACCCCGCGCGCGGCGTCTGGATTCCGTATGCCGCGTCTATACACGCGGAGCGGCGTGCGGAGGCAGCGTTTGTAAAGGTCTCAAGGGATTAAAATCCTTGGTTATTATGTCGGCTATCCCTACGGCCTAGCCTAAGCGTTATCCACTTTATTCCTGGTCTTTATCATGGCGGGCGTACCGCTGCGCAATTGCCGGATGATGCGGGCTGGCCGCTTCCACTCAAAAAGATGGATGAGCCACAGCGTGACGCGCATCAGGCCCGTTGCCTGCAGGAGGCCGGTGCCCAATTCTGCGATACCCTTATCGCGCTCCGCAATGACGTCCATCTTTCCCGCCGTTTTAGCATCAAACACCTCTTCTGCAAAGCACCACGCTCCGTCACGCGCATTGGAGAGGCTGAACTGAATGAGGATGGAATTGTTGCGTGTCTGGTGCAGCCCCATAAGCGAGAGCAGCGGCGATACGCGACGCAGGCTCGTCATTACATCGCCCGTCAGCAGGGCAAGAATACCATTGATGGCTGCAAAGTCTTTGCGGATGGCGGGCATGCCTTCGGCAGCAGCAATTTCGGCGGCGGCAATGCCGAGGTCAAGGTTGATATGCGCATTCATGCCCAGCAGCAGATGCTGCAAAACCAGTACGCGCCGTTGCCCGCCGGCGCCGAACGAAACTGCCCATGACTCGCTGGGCTTCCCGCTATCCTGCGCCGCCTGCCAGGCCGCGATGTAGCGATTGGCGAAGGTGACATCCAGCCGCTCCATACGCGGGCCGTCTTCAAACTCGCCGGCGGCAATGCCGTCGCGAACGCGGCACGTAACCTTGTGGTAGAGCGCGGCGAAGTAGCCGAGGCGGTTGCCCGTGCGCTCGCAGTCGTTCATGATGTCTTCCAGGACGGCGATGACTTCAGTAATGTTGGCAGGCAGCATAGCAGCGAAAGATGCGGAGAATTTTTTGTTTGCCGGCTCGTTGCTCATCATCCTTTGGCTTATGCGACATAACTATTCTACAATGCCGGTCATCTTAACTTGCGGCCATGCGCAGCAATCACGAGATAGACTATAAAATCTTCGGCGAGGAGATGCAGTATGTGGAGGTAGAGCTTGACCCGCAGGAGACGGCCATCGCCGAGGCCGGGGCCTTTATGATGATGGACGACGGCATCCAGATGAAAACCATCTTCGGCGACGGCTCCCAGCAGGGCAGCGGCGGCGGCCTCATGGGCAAGCTCTTCTCCGCCGGCAAGCGCCTGCTGGTAGGCGAGAGCCTCTTCATGACCGCTTACACCAATATGGTACAGGGCAAGAAGCGTGTCTCGTTTGCATCCCCTTACCCAGGCAAGATTGTACCGCTGGATTTAGAGGCGCTCGGCGGGCGCGTCATTTGCCAGAAAGACGCTTTCCTGTGCGCCGCCAAAGGCGTAAGCGTGGGCATTGAGTTTTCAAAACGCCTCGGCACCGGCCTCTTCGGCGGCGAAGGCTTTATTATGGAAAAGCTGGAAGGCGATGGGATGGCGTTCTTACACGCGGGCGGCCACGTACTGGAGCGCCAGCTGCAGCCGGGCGAGCTGGTGAAGGTGGATACCGGCTGCATTGTCGGCTTCACAGGCGGCGTGGAATATGACATCCAGTTCATTGGCGGCGTGAAGAATATCTTTTTCGGTGGTGAAGGCGTGTTCTTTGCCACCCTGCGCGGCCCGGGCACCGTTTGGATTCAAACGCTTCCTGTGAGCCGGCTGGCGAGCCGCATCCTGCAATACGCAACATTTAAACGCAAGGAAGAAGGCAGTATGCTTGGCGGCCTCGGCAATCTGCTGGACGGCGACGGCTGGTAGGAGTGCCCTTGCAGCGGCGCGTTCCTATGCATGTGCATGAATGGCAATAAGCAGTATCAGCAACAGAAAAACAATCCCGCTGAGCAGGAGCCGAAAGGGATTGGAAGGCGGCGTTTCGTACGAATAATGATGCATAGCGGCGCGCTTTAGTCAGCGAAGGCTAAAGTAGCGGCGGCGTATGCGTCAGCGGGTTATCATGGGGTTATCATCCGCAACATTTAAGCCACCAGCGCCGCAAAGAGCCGCTCCAGCGTGGCAGCAGCATCATCGCAAAAGCCGGAATGCACACGGCTCGTCTGCACCATTGTGCTGCGCCAGGCCGTGAGCCAGCGGAAGCGGCTTGGCATGTCCATATGGCCGATTGGGCCGCAGGCCTTTCCGCCTTCGGCAATGCGCTGTATGGATTGGAGGGCGTCCGCTATCTCGCCCAGTGGCGCTGCGTTCCAGAGGATGCGGATGCGCGCCTCATCCATCATCCACTCGGCCTGCAAAAAACGCTGCTTCGCACAGTAAAGAATGACGCCGGCGTTGACAAACTCCTCCCGCTCCACGCGCGGCACCACGCGGATGACCGCGTATTCATACAAGTGCCTGGCGTGCATCCTTTGCAGCGTTTAAGAAGTGGGGAGAATGAGCAATGCGCCTTTTCAGGAAAGTGGCGTAGGCGGCACGTTGCGCAGCAGCATCCGCAAAAAGCGGGTCGGGCATCAGCCAGCTTTCAGGGATGAGCGCAACGATGCCGTCAATGATTTCATCGTTTAGCAACGCGCGGCATTCCGTGTCTGCGGTGTCCAGCTCCGTGGCTTGCGGCAGCAGCACGTGGTCTTTCACCAGGGCGAACGGCTTTTCGGCACGCCCTTCCCAGCCCGTCCAGTCGTTGTGGAAGTAAAAGGATGCGCCGTGGTCTATGAGCCATAGCTCACCCTTCCACATCAGCATATTGGTGTTACGGAAGGTGCGGTCAACATTCATGATGAGGCAGTCCAGCCATACGATTCTGGAAGCGAGGACAGCATCGACTTTTGTAACAGCGGGGTCGTATGTGATAGCGCCGGAGAGATAGTGCATTGCGAGGTTGAGGCCGGTGGAAGCTTTGAGCAAGTCCTGAATTTCCTCGTCCGGCTCGGTACGGCCAAAAGCCTCGTCCAATTCCGCGAAGACCAGCTCCGGCACTTTCAATCCTAAAGCACGTGCGAGTTCAGCGCCCAGCAAATCCGCAATCAGCGCCTTCGTGCCTTGACCCGCTCCGCGGAATTTGAGGACGTAAAGAAAGCCATCATCAGCCTCGGCGATTGCGGGCAGGGAGCCCCCTTCGCGTAGCGGCATGACATAGCGTGTTACCTGGACGGTGCGTAGTTCTGGCGGAGAAAAGCTCATCGGCAATACCTGAGATTAATACCCAAACACTTCCGCCAGACTAAGCTTCTTCACTTCCCCGTACTTCTTCAAATCTGCTTCCGGCAGCTTCTTCTCCGAAGCCACGATGCAATAGGTACAGGGCTTGCCGGCGATGTACTTGCTGTGGAAGCTCTTGAGGTCGTTATAGCCGAGGGTAGAAGATGCCTCATAAATCTGCCGGCGCTGATCTTCCTTCAGCCCGCGGCGCTCGGCGGCGAGGTAGTTGAAGATGATGCCGTCCTGTGTGATGCGCTCCGTCTCAATATCCTTGCGCAGCGATGATTTGGCTGCAACGAGGTTGTTCTCCACGGACGGCAGCTCGCCGCCCAGCAGGTCGTTCATTGCGCCTACAGCCTCGTTGAACTTATCAGCTTGGGAGCCTACGTAGGCGCTGAGTGTATAAGGGTCTTCCTTCCGCTCCGGCGTCATGAACCAGGCATTGGTGGAGTAGGCCAGCGCTTTGCTCTCCCGGATGGTCTGGAATACGAGCGCGCCCATGCCGCCACCAAAGTAGTTGTTGAACAGGTCAATCTGCGCCTGCATGGCCGGGTCATATCCGGGAATGTTGCGCGTCCAGCGGACTTCGCTCTGCACCATGTCGTAATCGGTGAAGAGCACCTGGTTGCGCTTCTGCTCGGCGAAGGGGAAGCTCTTTTGCGGCGGCGGCGCACTAACGGTTGCCGGCAGCTTGTGCAGCTTGCTCAGGGATGCCGTCAGGCCCTCCAGCGGCATGGGGCCGTAGTAGAGAATGCGATGGGAATAATCAGGCAGCTTGCGGAGCATCTTTACCAGCTCATCTGCCGTCAGGGCGTTCAGTTCTGCGTCGCTCAGCACATTGTTGAAGGGGTTTTGAGGGCCGTACTTAGCGTAAGAAGAGAGGCCTTGCAGGATAGTGCCTTTGTTGGTCTTGTTGTTGGCGCGGGCCTTCATCTGCCGCGCCTTCAGGGCGGTGAGCGCAGCCTCGTCGGGTTTGCAGTTCGCCAGGAGATTTTCAAAGAGCGCTACGGCTTCGCCGAAGTTTTCGTTCAGGCCTTCTATGGTTACGGTCGTGAACTCATTGCCGGCATTCACATTGAAGGAGCAGGCCAGCTTGTAGAATGCTTTGGAAATGTCCTCGGCGCTCATCTTGTCGGTGCCAAGGAAGGGCAGGTAGGCGGCGGCGATGGCCAGCTTACGGTCGTTCCAGGTGCCGAGCGCAAAGCGGTAGTACATGCGGAAGAGGCCGTTGTCCACATTGCGCACATACAGCACTTCTGCCGGGCCTACTTTGCTGCGCTGCATATCCTTGTTGTAGTCAATCCACACCGGCTTCAGCGGCGCTACGGGCATGGCGGCCACTTCCTTCACAAAGGGCGACTGGGTGTCGCGGTTCGTCTCCACCGGCGTAATGGGCGGCTTCACCACCTTCACGATGCTCTTGTCCTCGCCCTTGCGCTTATTAATGACCACGTAGTTCTCGCCGAGGTATTTGCCGGCAAAGGCCATAATGTCTTTCTTGGTGAGCTTGGAAAGCATGTCGGCATACGCCACATTGTTGCGCCAGTCGTCCTCACCTGTGAAGGCATTCATCAGCACCTGCGCGCGGGCGCCGTAGTTCTCATTCACCTGCATCAGGTACTTCTTGGCATTGTTGACGATAGAGGTAAGCAGCGCATCATCAAACTCGCCTTTACGCAGCTTGGCCACCTCGCCGAGCATCAGTGTACGCACCTCGTCTATGCTCTGGCCTTGGGTGGGATAGCCTTGCATCATCAACATCCCGTAATCCACAAGGATATTAGCATAAGCACTTGCGCGCAGTAGCTTCTGCGTCTTTACGAGGTCAAGGTCTATCAGACCCGCGCGGCCATTGGCCAGTACCTGCCCTACGAGGTCGGCCAGCATCGCGTCCTTGTCGTGAATGCCAGGCAGGCGGTATCCGATGCTTACAAACTCCGCTTCGGGGCCTACAACGTCTTTTACAACCGGCTTCGTTATCGGCGCTTCCGGCGCGAAGGTGTACTTAGGAACGGGCTTAGACTGCATATCGCCAAAGGCGGCATCCACCTTCTTTATCAGCTCGTCGGGATTGAAGTCGCCGGAAATGATGACGCCCATATTGTTGGGCACGTAGTAGGTGTTGAAGTACTTGCGGATTTCCAGCAGCGAGGGATTCTTCAGGTGCTCCACTGTGCCGATAGTCGTCTGCCGGCCGTAATTGTGGTTGAGGAAAAGGTTCGCGTACATCGCCTCATAGGCCTTGCGCGGGTCGCTGTCGAGGCCGCGGTTCTTCTCCTCATACACTGCTTCCAGCTCTGTATGGAAAATGCGAAAGACCGGGTCGCGGAAGCGGTCGGCCTGCACCTTCAGGAACTTGTCAATAGCGTTGGCCGGCACGTCCTCTGTATAGACGGTCTGCTCAAAAGAGGTAAAGGCATTACTGCCCTGCGCGCCCATCTCGCCCATCATCTTGTCATACTCATTGGCAATGGCGTACTTGGAAGCCGCGCCGGATACGGAATCAATCTGGTGGTAAATGGCTGTGCGCTTCGCAACGTCGGTCGTGTGATTGTAGGACTCGTAGAGTGCGTCAATCTTATCCAGCAATGGCTTTTCCTTTGCCCAGCTCATGGAGCCGTAATGCTGCGTGCCTTTGAAGAGCATGTGCTCCAGATAGTGCGCGAGGCCTGTATGGTCGGCGGGGTCAGTCTTGCTTCCGGCTTTGGTGGCGATATACACCTGCATACGCGGGTCTTTGTCGGTCGGGCTAAGGATGACGCTGAGGCCATTCTTCAGGGTGTAGAAGCGTGCGGCCATCGGGTCATTGCTCACATAGCGGTACTTGTAGCCGGCGGCGGTGCCGTCCTTCCATTCATAAGAAGTCTGGGCAGAAAGCGGGCGGGCTGCAAGGAGCAGGATGAGGAGAATGAGGCGTGTGTGCAGGCGCATAAGGCAGCGTTGTTTTAGATACAAGAAAGATGAAGCGTCTTGCGAATATAGAATAGGAGGCCGTGCGCGGGGGCGCAGTTGTAATTTTATCGGCTATGAAGCCCCGCTCCTTCTGCTGCGCCCTTTTCTTGTTTGTATGTGCGCTCACGGTGCCTGCGAGCAGCCAGGATATACGTTCCTTAAAGCATGAGATTACGAGCTTATGCGCGCCGGGCATGGCGGGACGCGGCTATGTGCAAAAGGGCAGAGAGCACGCCGCACAGCACATCATGCGCAAGTTCCGGGATGCAGGCCTGAAGCCTGTTACGCCGGATTCTTCCTTCTACCAGTATTACACCTTTCCGGTTGTTGCTTTCCCGGACACGGTCTTCCTGCAAGTGGGCAAGAAAGTCTTGCTGCCCGGAGAGGAATACCTCGTTGACGCCGCCTCCGAAAGCTACCATGCGCGCAAGCAAAAAATTACGACCGTTGACGCAGGCAGCCTTGCCGACTCTACGGAATGGCTGAAAGTGCGCAGCCGCTTCCGCCCCGACCGCGTCACACTGCTGCGGGGCACCGACTCGCTGGCGCGGCTGCTCGGTATCCGGCCTTATCGCCTCGCGGAAGCCCTGCCGCGCGGCGCATATATCATTCCGCTCAGCGGGAAGATGACCTGGACGGTGTCTACGGCCACAATGCCGGCGACGGTTTATTACGTGCAGGACAGCGCCCTGCCGAAGCATCCGCGTAAAGCGACAATAGACCTGCACAGCGACTTCCAGCCGGCGGCTAAGAGCGCCAATGTGATGGCGATGGTGCGCGGCACGGCCCAGCCGGATTCCTTTATCGTCTTCACCGCCCACTACGACCACCTCGGCCGCATGGGCTGGGATGCTACCTTTCCCGGCGCGAGCGACAATGCCTCTGGCACGGCGATGATGCTGGAGCTGGCGAAGTATTACGCCGCGCATCCGCAGAAGTATTCTATGTTGTTTATCGCCTTCAGTGGGGAGGAAGCGGGCCTACGCGGGAGTAAGTTCTATGTGGCGCACCCGCTGGTGCCGCTGGAGCGGATGCGCTTCCTCATCAATCTGGACATTATGGGCAATGCGCAGGACGGCGTGACGGTGGTGAATGCTACGGAGCATCCGCGCGAGTTTTCTATCTTAGAAGCGCTGAATAAGAAGGGCGGCTACCTACCCCAAATCCGCAGCCGCGGGAAGGCGGCCAACAGCGACCATTATCCTTTTAGCGAAGCCGGCGTGCCTGCCTTCTTCCTGTACAGCAATGGCGGACCGGGGTATTACCACGATGTCTTTGACAGGCCCTCTTCGCTTGCGCTGACTAATGTGGATAAAGTGATGAAGCTGCTGATGGATTTTGTGGGGGTCTTGCAACCGCCCAGGGATTGAAATCTACAGGTGTTCGGAAGAGAATGTTGAAGGCCATCTAAGCTATTGTCATCCTGAACGAAGTTTTGCGAAGCATTACGCAGGGAAGGAACCGTATGCTGTCTGGCATAGAAGCTTACAGTTCCTTCACCTCACAACGCTGCGCGAAGTTTCGTTCAGGATGACAAGCTTGGGCGAGCAGCATTTCATCACCAGCTTCCGAACATTCGTGGATTGAAATCCTAGGCTATTAGATTGGGTCATCTCTGCGAAACTCAATCAAAAATCCAATGCTGGACAACATCACTTACCAATGCGGTACAGCTCATAATCATCATTGATATCCACCTTGAAGAGCTTACGAGAATACTCCGCCGGCGTCGGGTCGTCGTTGCGCTTCAGGTACATCGTTGCCGCGCTTCCGGCGCAATCGGATGCGGGAATGCCGCGCAGCCGGCATACGTAGCGCGGGTAAAAGCTTTCGGCGGAGGTGGCAAGACTTGTGCCGGGCGGCAGGCGTTCTATGAGGCCGGCGGAATTATTCCAGGCGCCTTGAAGGCTGTAGCCATACATTCCCGTATCCAGATTATCGCGGTTGTACCGTATGAAAAAGAGGCTAAGGGCCGCACAGCACAGCACCATGACACCTTTGCGCAGCGCAGGCTTAGCTTTAAATGCCTCGCCCAGCAGCAGCCATACCGCCATCAGCGCTGCAGCCAGCGTAAGGCTTTGCTGCGCAATAAGGCTGCGGTAGGGCGGGAAGCGCCGCAGCTTCAGCTCTACGAGCCAGAAGGCGCAGCAGGCGATGGAGTAAAACAGCAGCAGCGCCGCCCCTTTCCTGCGCCTGACAAACGGATAGACCGTCACCGGCAGAAAGAGGAGCAGTAAATCGGTATTGCTCCCCTCCGTCGGCAGGCTAGAAAAGGCATACTGCATCAGGCCGCGCCATCCATGCCAGGCATCCAGCAGGAAGACCGGCAGCGGGTCGCCGAAGGATACGACATAGCCATTGCCGCTCAGCCAATGCCTGCCGGTGAAGAGCAGCGCCGGCAGATATGCGAGATAAAGGAGCGCGCCGGTAAGAAGCTGCATCCGCACAAATTTCCAGCGGACGCGCCGCTCACGTATAAAATGGAGCGCTGCCCAGCCCAGTAGTGCCGCCTCCCAAAACATGAAGGCGGGCACAGCCCAGCAGCCTGCTATGATGCACAGGCCATGCAGCGCGAGCGCCCGCTTATCGTCCTGCCGCAGGTAGCGGTCTAAAGAGATGAATGCGCCCCAACTGGCGAGCAAGAGCAGGGCGTAGCCGCGCGCCTGTACGGAAAAAGCCCAGACCACAAACTGAAGCATCATGGTGGCGCAGCATACGGCAGCAATGAGGCGGGACTCTGTAAGCCGCCGCAGATAGAAGTAGAGGAACGCCAGAAGCGTAGCGCCGGACAGGCCGGAGATGATACGGCCAGTCAGGACGCCATTGGCAAATAGGCGGGCGGGCGCGGCGTTGAGTAGGTTGAAAAGGATGTGGTTGTTGGGCCGCATGTAGTAGGAGGCCGTTTGCAGCGGGTGCAGGCGCGCGCAGTCCATGAGGGAGAAGACCTCATCGTAGGAGGGCGGAGCGCCTGCGCCCCAGAGCCAGATGGCTGCGCTGAAGACGTAAAGGAGTGCGAGCGCTATTACGTCTTGCCGCGCTATGTGTACCGGCGTCGCGGCGGCCCGCTCTTCCAAGCGGAAAGCGCGGCGGATGAAGTATGCAGCGACAGCGAGGGCAATGACTGCGCCTCCGACGGCATACCCATTCCCGGCGACTTTAACGGCGGGCGTAAAATAGTCCCGCTGCCAGTCTGCCGCCTTGTAGATGCAGGGATTAAGGCGCAGGTACCAGGCGCAAAGCGCACTGTAGGACGTGCGGCAGTAGGCGATGGCGCCGATGGCGATGCCGGCGCAGGGCAACGCCGCCAGCCAATACAAGCCTCGCCGCAGCAGTAAGCGGCGCGGCAAGTGTCCGGTTGTAGGGTGCTGATACACGTTGGTGCTTCCGCCGGGCGGGGGTTTGGGACGAAGATAGCGTTGCGCGATACCTTCGCGGCATGGCCCCCGCACCGCTCGTTTTTAGGTACGCATTGAATGACGTCGGCGAGGCCGCGCGCCGGCTGTGGGACTGGGCTGCGGGCGCACGGGTGTTCACGTTCAGCGGCTCGCTGGGGGCGGGGAAGACCACCTTTATCCATGCGCTGTGCGATGCGCTGGGCGTGCGGGATGCCGTCTCATCGCCCACGTTTGCGCTCATTAATGAGTACCGCTTCGCGGAAGCGGGCGGTGGCGAGCGCGTCATCTATCACATGGACTGGTACCGGCTGCGCGATGCCGATGAAGCGGTGGATGCCGGTATGGAGGATGCGCTGGCGGATTCCTCTGCGATTTGCTTTGTGGAGTGGCCGGAACGGGCGCAGGAGCTGCTGCGGGGTGTGCCGCACCTGCGTATCCATATCGCGCATGTGGGTGAATGGGAGCGGGAGCTGCGGGTGGCGGCGGTAGTATAGGGCCTCTCGTTGGTACGGCGAAGTGGGAGTATGTCATACTCCAGATGGGGAGGAAACCATAAGGAGACCATAAGGAGGTGGGGAGCAAGTGTCCCGTCGCTGGTTTTTTTATGACGTGGTAGCCCCAACGATGGCGAAAACGTTCAGGCGCGGGCGGATGCTTTAGTATAAATGCTACTTATGGGACGCATTAAGCGTCCCGGTCGCTGAGCCGAAGCGCCTATGCTTTAGCTGTGCGCATAACATCTCGGTAGGCGCTTCGGCTACGCTTTAGCGTACGACGCTCAGCGGCCGGGCTTTCTGCGAAAGCCCATTTGTAGCATGTGTACTAAAGCATGTGGGTTCGTTGTTGGTGATAACACCAACAACGGCGGAAAGCAAGTTCAGGGCAGGCTTCTGAAAGGGTCTTGCAATTACACGCAAGACCCTTTCAGGGTGACAAGATTGGGCGAGCAATTTTCAAACTGAGACACTACCGATAATATCAACGCGGCCAAAAGCCGCCGCAAGGAGCTTATGCAATGCGAGCAAAGATTCCCTGCGGGAATGACAAAGTCGGTGAATTATAGTCAGGATCGGGGCTGAGGTTTTGTCTCCGCTTAGCGACCGGGATTTTTTGCGAAATGCAAGTGACATTAAGTGACCTATTGGGTAATGCGCTATAACGCGCGCTTAAAATCTGTCATCTTAAATACAGAATTAAGAAAGGCTCAATTTTTTGGTAAAAAAAAGCATGACAAACTTGGTTTCGGGAAGGCGGCGGTATAATTTGCCCTTCGTTTTACTAAGAATTGTCTTTTGCCCGAGCCGGCCTCCGTATCATCAAACCAACCGCTCAAACTATTGTACTGAAATCTATGAAAGCACATTTCCGTTTTCTATGCCTGTGCCTCACTATGCTGTGTATCGGCACAGCCTCCAGAGCGCAGCTCTCGGGCACCATCACGGTGCCGAGCACTACCTATCCGGACCTCGCCTCCGTTGTTACCGCGCTTAACACCCAGGGTGTAGGCACCGGCGGCGCTACGGTGAACATTACGGCCGCTAACCCGCAGACTGCGCCCACGGGCGGCTATCAATTGGGCAGCGCGACGCTGAACGCATCGCTGAGCGCGACCAAGCCGCTGGTGATTAACGGTAACGCAAATACCGTAACCGGGGCAACAGGTGTGGGCTCGCTGGATGCCATCTTCTGGCTGCTGGGTACGGACTACGTAACCATCAACGGCCTGAATCTACTGGACGTTTCCACTACAACGACCAGCACCTCTACGGCTGCCAATGAGTGGGGCTTTGTGCTGGCTAAGCGCAACAGCTCCGCGCCTTACGACGGCTGCCAGTACGTAACCATCAACAATTGCAGCATTTCGCTCAATAAGTATGTGGGCACGTCAACGGGTATCCTTGTGGCGCACCTTACGCCGACCAACTCGGCGCCGAGCACTGCGAGCTATACCGCAGCGGATGCGAACAGCTTCAACTTATTTACAGGCAATACGATTACCAACGTATCCCGCGGCCTCTTCCTGAGCGGTGCTGCTACCGCTGCGGCCACTTATGATAAGGCCAATGTGGTGGGCGGCACCACATCTGCTTCAGGCAACACCATTACGATTGGCGGCACCACGCTGACGAACACGCTGTATGGCGTGGTAACGCAGTATGACAGCGTGGTAACGGTACAGAACAACAAAATCTACTTCGGCGCGGGCCAGACGGGCAACGGCGCTCTTTATGATTACTTCTGCGGCATCGGCGTTGGTACGCTGAATGTGCTGAATAACTATTTTAATATCAGCTGCGGCCTGACTACAGGTACCATTTACGGTTTTTATACAAGCAGCGGCCACTCCGATGCAGGCTGTACGCATAACATCAACGGCAATGAAATTACCGGTAATGTAAGCACGGCTACCAGCAGCTCGCTGTATGCTATCTACGATTACTTCGCGAATGCGTTAAACCTCAATATCAATAACAACTACATCCACGATATTGACTACGGCACAGGAGCAAACTCTACCGCAGCGTACATGTATCTGCTATACACCTATGCTAACTCAGTACAATACCTGAATGAAAGCGGCAACCGGATTATCAATGTAACGCGTAACGGAACAAGCCTCGGCTACTGCTATGCGGGCTACAACTACCAGTATAATAACCTGTCCAATGCCGTCTTTACGATTGAAAGCAACAAGTATCGCAATATCAAGCATGGTGGATACGGTATATATGCGCAGTATAACTACCCGAATACATCCACGCCTCCGAAGATGATTCACCGCTTCAACAAGTATGACAGCTTGGATGTAAGTTCCGGTGCTTCCCAGTATCCGTACATATACAACTACCTGTCTTACTATATGGGCGACAGCACCGTGGTGAGCTATGATACGTTCAGCAACTGGTTTGGTACGACAGGGCCAACTTATTATGCCTATTTCTACACGTATAACTACATGTACTACGGGCAGAATGCTTCCCGGTTCAGCAATAACCTTTTTGAAAATATCAGCAGCAACGCCGGCTATTTTTACCTGTATAATTATTACTTCCAGAACTCTGACAGCAATACCATTCGGAACATTACTTTAGGTACGAATGGCAGCACAACCGGCAGCATTGTAAACTACCTCGGTATGTATGGTGCTAACGGCAGATGCCGTAATAATACGATCTACAACATTACTACCAACGGACAAGGCATAACGAATGCACTTGCCTACTACGGCAGCTATTATCAGGCAGCGAATAACCTTATTCGCAAGATGACGATTAACGGCTCCGGCTCTTATTATACCTACGCAGGCTACTATAGCACAGGCTTCAGGGGTTGGAATAACCGCGTTGACAGTATTACAATGGGTACAGGCGTTTGCTATCCGTGGTATTCCTACACGAACGGCGCTAACGATACTGCCTATAATAATATCATTACCAAGCTCTCCGTATCTACCGGAACGGCCAATAGCATTTACGGCATGTATCTGGGCCACAGCACTTCCGGATCGGCACATATAGCTTATAACAACTTCATCAGTGATATTGAAGTGCCTTCCACGTTTACAGGCTCCAATTTATACGGCATCTATACAAATGCTATTGGCGACTACAGGCTTTACAACAATACCATCCGCATCAGTCCCAGCGCCATCTTCACAGGCGGCAATGTGGGAGCTACCGGTATTTATTACAGCAGCAGTTCCGGTACGCTTGACCTGCGCAACAACATTATCAACGTAAATGTTACGCCTACCGGCATCGGTACGGTCGCAGCCCTCCGCCGCTCATCCGGTACTACCGGCACATCGCCGGCTAACTTCCTCGGCTCCTCCAATAGCAATATCTACTACACGCCGAACGTAACAAACAGCTGGCTGTACGCGGAAGGCACTTCTACCTCCGCGGTCAACACATATAGCCTTACCAATGACCTGGCCTTCAATACGCCATGCGGGTTATTCAAGAGCTTTATAGGCCACGACCAGAGCAGCTTTACAGAAAACAACCTCACGGCAACTACCCCTACAGGTACTTATATACCTACCGGCACGTCTTATGCTGAGAAGGGCGGTACGCCAACTCAGGCGCCGCCGGTAACTTTTGACTTCGCAGGTGTAACGCGCGGTAACCCATCCGACATCGGCGCGCTGGAATTCAGCGGGACGGCAGTTGACAATGCGCCGCCTCAGATTGGCTATACGCCGGTTGCGACGACGAGCTACTGCTCATCCGCTCCGTGCATCAATGCCATCATAACTGACCAGACGGGCGTAGATACTTCCGCGTCAAACCGTCCGCGCCTTTATTATAAGAAGAGCACGGAAACAAACGCCTTCGGCGGCGGCAATACCAGCACAACCAATGGCTGGAAGTATGTGACCGCCTCACCGGGCATCACCGGCAACAGCTATACATTCTGTATGGACTATAGCCTGCTCACAAGCTCTGTAGGTACGGGTACAACCATTCAGTACTTCATCATCGCGCAGGATGTGAATGCCAACACCGGCGCTAACATTGCCTCCTTCCCGGTTTGTGCGACGTCAGTAAATCTGGCCAGCGCCAACGGCCCTACAAATGCCTCTCCGGCGATCAATCAGTTTACGATACTGACTACGCCGACCTTCGCAGTTAATGCAAGCCCGGCCGCTATCTGCGGCTCCGGCTCCTCGCTTGTGTCTGTAACACCGTTCCCGCTGGGCGCTAATATTCAATGGGATTCTTCGCTGGTAGGCGGCACGTTCGGCACCATTCCAGGCGCTACGAGCGCATCTTATCAGACGCCGCTGCTGACCACCAGCATGCGCTACCGCGTAAATCTGTATTGCGGCACCTCCCTGCTTGTAACCAGCAGCCCGGTAACAGTTAGCGTAAACAATCCGCTGCTGCTGACAACGACAGGTGCTGCGCAGTGCGGCTACGGTACGCCAACCATCAGTGCCACTACGAATGCGGGGTCATCAGTAAACTGGTACACCTCCGCAGCAAGCACAAGCCCTGTATATACAGGTACGAACTTCACGGTACCACCTCTTTCCAGCTCTACTACTTATTATGCAGCGGCCGTTGTGCCTAAGGGCCAAACGGATAAGCTGACAAAGCCACTGCCTGCAAGCTATTACAGCTACTTTACGTGGAGCGGTTACGGTAATGAGATCCGCTTTAGCGATACGACGGACTTCTACTCAACGACCGTATATGCAATGGGTACCGGCGCAGGTGTCGTATATGTTGAACTTTATGACAGTGCATCAGGATATAGCACGCCGATGTATACGGCAGGACCATTCGCAACAACGGGCGCAGGTACAACGTTCAATGGCAAGTATATCCTCAACCTAAACTGGCTGAACATACCTAAGGGCCGCTACCGCATGCTGCTCGGCAGCAGCTCTACAGCACAACTGCACTACGAGTATGTATCTACAGTATTGTATCCTATATACTCTACGCCTTCAGGGCGCTCGCAATTCGTAGGCGGATGGTTCTATGGTTCCTTATATACAGGTACCGGATATTACGGTGGCTTCTACGACAATATTATGTCCGCGCCTTGCGAAAATTCAACCCGTACCGCAGTGCCGATTAATGTTACGCCTGCGCCCGCAGCTTCTGCATCATCGCCGAATCTACCTGGTATCTGCGCAGGCTCTTGCGCTACGATAAATGCGAATTCCACTAACGGCGCTTATACGTTTACATGGACTCCTGCTACCAGCCTTACGTGCAATAATTCTTCCTGCTCATCCGCAACTGTCTGCCCAAGCACAACAACTAGTTACCGCTTCCTTGCTACAGACGTATTGACCGGCTGTAAAACAGTTGACTCTATAACTATTGCAGTGAATCCTCAGCAAGCAGCACCGACGCTCTCGCCGACTAATCCGACGATTTGCGAAAAGAGCGTGATACAACTTACCGCTACACCAGCTACGCCTTTTGGCGGCACGGGCACAGTAGGTACCGGCACAGTACAGCCCGGCGGTTATGGCTATCCGCAAGTGTTTGGCGGCTACTATGCCGGTCATCATGAGCAATACCTAATACGCGCTTCCGAGCTTACGGCGGCAGGGATACAGGCCGGCGCTATCAAGTCTGTTGCGTTTGACCTTACCGCAACCCGCCCGACCTCCTCACCAACTGCTCAAAACTTTGTGGTAAGGATGGCAAAAACAACGCTAACTGCGATTGGTACAACATTCGCAAATGCAGGCTTTACTACGGTTTATGGCGGAATTGGAACAACGTACACACCGTCAGGCTTGCTGGGATACAACAACAATATCATTAATTTCCAAACCCCATTCCAGTGGGATGGTGTTTCCAACATAATTTTTGATGTTGCAGAGTTCACTTGCTCGACTTGCGGCACAACGACCGGTGCAGGTTGTACTACTTCTACTTATACCAGCGCTACCAACCAAAATAGTACAACGACAACTTTCAATTCAGTACTATACATGTATGGCTATGGTGATTGTTCAATCACATCACTTAGCCCATCTGGCTCCTATCTGTACGGCCCTTATCAGACTACATCGCGCCCGAATATGCGCTTTAACTGGTCTAAGCCATACAACATCAACTGGACTAACGTAACCGGCCTCTATAAGACTTATCCGCCACTGAGCAATCCGTTGACTCTGGCTGATACTACTTCGAAAGTTTGGGCTTCACCTGTTACTACTCAAGTGTATCAGGTATATACCAATGCGGTAGGCTGTCTGTCTCCGCTCTCTGCTCCGGATACGGTATTTGTAAATCCTGCTCCCAATGTGGTGGTAGCGCCAGCAGGCTCTCAGACGCTCTGTGCAGGACAGTCCGTAACACTTACTGTTCCTACAGGTGGTACTTACGTCTATCAGTGGTATATGAACAATACGCCGATTACGGTATCGGGTAATACTAACAGCTATACGGTAACTACAGCCGGTACTTATAAGGTTGCAGTTACAAATCTTGCTACCGGTTGCGCAGATACTTCTATTCCGCAATCAGTAATCGTAAATCCGCTGCCGTCTAACACGGCAACGGCAGGCGGTACGACTACATTCTGTAACGGCGGCAGTGTAACGCTGACTTCTACAAGCACCAGCTCACCGGTTAGCTACCAGTGGTATCAGAACGGTACTGCAATAGTTGGCGCAACTGGCCCGACATACCTCGTAACTACTTCCGGCAGCTACTACTCAGTAGTTACGAACGTGAATCAGTGTACGCAGCAGTCCAATACAGTAACGGTAACGGTGAACACGATACCAAGCACGGTGACGACCAATGGCCCGACTACCTTCTGTACGGGTGGCAGCGTAACGCTGTCCGCACCGACGACGGGTACAGGTACGCCTTACACTTACCTCTGGTACTTCAACGGCACACCTGCAACCGGTACGAATAACACGAGCACTTACACGGCGACTGCTTCCGGCAACTACTACGTGGTGGTATCCAGCGCAAGCACCAGCTGCTCTGTAACATCTGCAACGACAACGGTGAACAACAGCTCCGCTCCGTCTAACGCCATTACGCCATCCGGCAATCAGGCGCTCTGCCAGGGCGATACACTGACGCTCTGTACTAATCCATCGCCAGGTCTTACCTATACCTGGTATAAGAACGGCGTGGCTACCGGCCAGACTACAGCATGTATTGCGGCAACCACTGCAGGCACCTATACGGTAAACGTTGCGATAACTGCACAGCCAACGTGTAACTCTACGACATCTACTGCCAGCGGAACAGTAATCAGCATCAACCCGGTGCCTACGGTTACGATTACCGCCAGTGGGCCACTGACCTTCTGCCAGGGCGACAGCGTGAAATTCACAGCTGCGAGCACTACTGCTAATACCTATCAGTGGTATGTGAACGGCGCTGCTATCCCGGGAGCAACGGCCAGCACCTATACAGCACGCACCGGCGGCAGCTACACAGCACGCGGCACCACGACTGCTACAGGCTGTAAGGGCACTTCCAATGCGATTAGTGTAAACGTCAATCCACTGCCAGTTATCTCCGCAACAGCTAATGGTCCGACAACATTCTGCCAGGGCGGCTCTGTAACCATCACGGTTACACCTACAACGCTGAGCAGCTACGTCTGGAAGAACGCAAATACCAATACTACGGTTGCAACTGCGGTGACGACCTATACAGCTACAACCACCGGCGTGTACACCGTAACGGCAACGAATGCTACTACCGGATGTTCTAACACATCTGTACCGGTTAACGTACAGGTTAATCCTTCGCCGGATAGCACCACGAACGTTACAGATACGAACTATGTATGCCAGGGTGCTACGCTTCAACTGAAGGCAAACACCTGCACTAGCACCTACACGTATCAATGGCGCGTGGGCGGCAGCACTATCGGCGGCGCTACCGGCTGCAACTACACTACCGGTACAGCAGGCACCTATACGCTGCGCGTAACGAACAACATCACGGGCTGCGCGGCTATATCCAAGCCTATCTACTTGCTTACAACGCTGCCGCCAACGGCTACTGCCACACGTGCCGGTACGGGCCCTATTTGCGCAGGCGACAGCGTGAAGCTGAGCGCTAATACGGCAACCAATTACAAGTACCAGTGGAATTATAATGGTATCCCTACAGGTACCAAGGATACGCTGAGCACTTACTATGCAAAGCTGCAAGGCAGCTACACGGTAACTGTAACCGGCCCAGGCGGCTGCTCTACTACTTCTTCACCGGGCATTGCCATAACTGTGAATCCTGCTCCAGCTGCTTATATAACCTACAACACACCGCTGAGCTTCTGTAAGGGTAGCGCGGTAGTGCTGAACGCAAACGGCGGCACGAGCCTGACCTATGTATGGTATGTGAATGGTGTGGCGACTGGTAATACCTCTACGGTACTGATTTCAGACTCTACTGGCATCTATAGCGTGAAGACGACGAATAGCTTCGGTTGCTCTACCCTGTCTGATACGCTGAAGGTTACTGCAAACGATCCGCCGGTGCCTACGGTTATCCGTATCCCGGGTGATACACTTGTAGCAGGCATGCAACTATATGCGAACTACCAATGGTTCTTCAATAACAGTGCGATCGGTGGAGCAACACTACCATTCTACCACTTTACACAGAACGGCGCTTACAAGGTGCGTGTGACGGATTCTAACGGTTGTACGGGCTTCTCTACGCTTTACTTCATTATGAACGTAGGTGTGACGCCGACAGCCACAAGTGCTGCAATCAAGGTTTACCCGAACCCTACGACCGGTCTTGTAAAGGTGGAATCGCCGGTGAAGGTGCGCCTTGCACTTCGCGACGTAACGGGTAAGATTGTACTGGAAGCAAGTGAGGTGAAGAGCCTTGATCTGACAGAACTTGCCAATGGTATGTATCTCCTGTATATCTCCGATCTGGACGGTAAGCTGCTCCGCGCCGATAAGGTGACGAAGACGGCGAACTGATAACTAAATGGACTTAGATAAAAGAGCAGGCGTTATGCCTGCTCTTTTTTTGTCTATACAGTTGGCCGGCGCCGCAGCCAAGCATATTCCTGCAATGCGTATCGACTACTATAAGGATGAGCCCTACGGATGCGACGGGAAAGCGAAGTACTTTCGCGGCCGATTTTAATAGCGTACACTGGCTTGCAATTCCGCATTCCGAAATCCGCATTCCGAATTCATTATGGCTTTACAAGCCGGCATCGTAGGCCTGCCTAATGTGGGCAAATCCACACTCTTCAACGCCGTATCTAACAGCGCAAAGGCGCAGGCGGCTAATTACCGCTTCTGCACCATTGAGCCTAACATCGGCCTTGTAGATGTTCCCGATAAGCGCCTTGACGCGCTTGCGGCGATCGTCAATCCGGGCCGCATCATTCCTACTACCATTGAATTCGTGGACATTGCAGGCCTTGTGAAAGGCGCAAGCAAGGGCGAAGGGCTCGGCAATAAATTCCTCGGCAATATTCGCGAGGTGGACGCCATCGTACACGTAGTGCGTTGCTTTGAGGATGATAATGTGTTGCGGGAAGAAGGCGTTATCAATCCGGTTTCGGACAAGGAAATCATTGACACCGAGCTGCAGCTTGCAGACCTTGCGAGCGTGGAGAAAAAGATAGCGCGCGTGGAGAAGCAAGCGAGGATGGAGCCGAAATTCAAGCAGGTTTATGATACTCTGGTGCGGGTGAAAAGCCATTTGGAGCAGGGTAAAAATGTACGTGGGCTGCGCTTAGAAGGCGAGGATCTGGAAGCGATTTACGACATCCACCTGCTGACGGCAAAGCCGGTGCTGTATGTTGCTAATGTTGATGAAGGCGCTATACTGACCGGCAACAGCTATTCGCAGGCATTGGAAACGGCTGTGAAATCAGAAGGCGCGGGCGTCATAGTAATGAACAATTCGATAGAAGCGCAGATTACGGAAATGGAGAGCGACGAGGATAAGGCGGTATTCCTTGAAGAATACGGCCTGGTAGAGCCTGGCCTTAACCGGCTCATCCGCTCGGCTTACAGCCTGCTGAATCTCATCACTTACTTTACTGCCGGCGTGCAGGAGGTTAGGGCATGGACAATTGGCCAGGGCTGGAAAGCACCGCAGGCTGCAAGTGTCATTCATACGGACTTTGAGAAGGGCTTTATCAAGGCTGAGGTGATTTCTTACGACGATTACACCACGCTGGGCGGTGAGGCCGGGGCGAGGGATAAAGGCAGGCTGCGTATTGAAGGGAAGGAATACGTAGTGCAGGACGGCGATGTGATGCACTTCCGGTTTAACGTATAGAGCGCGCTTGGCGACGGGCGCGTACTCACGGGTGAACGACACAAATCACCCTTCTGAGGTGCAGGCCTTTTGTACCTTCACGCCCTTTTCCAAAAAGCCATGAAGTACACGCCTGTTGACCCGAAGCTTTATACGCAGAACCGCGAGCGTTTCCGCAAGGCAATGCTACCGAATAGCCTCGCCATATTTCCCGCCAATCCGGCGCTGACGGCTAATGGCGACCAGCAGTATGTCTATGTTACTAATAGCGATGTGCTCTGGCTGTCCGGCATCCGGCAGGAAAGGACGATGGTTGTACTATACCCCGACAACCCGGATAAGAAGCAAACCGAGGTGCTGGTCATCCTGCGGCCAAATGAGCAATTGGAGAAATGGGAAGGCCATAAGCTTACCAAGGAAGAAGCTACGGCTATATCCGGTATTGAAAACGTGCAGTATGCGGATAGCATAGACGCCTTGCTGCAAGTAATGATGCATCACGCCGATGTGGTCTATCTCAATACCAATGAAAACGACCGCTTGGACGGCAGCATTTACCGGCAGGAGGGCGCGTGGTTGCGGGAGTGGATGGAGCGCTTCCCGCTGCACCGCTATGAGCGGGCGGCGCGTATCATGAAAGCCTTGCGGGCAATTAAGACGCCGGAAGAAATTGCCATTACGCAGCAGGCCATTGACATTACCGACAAAGCCTTCCAACGTGTGATGCGCTTCATGCGCCCCGGCGTGAAGGAGTATGAGGTAGAGGCTGAAATCACGCACGAGTTCCTGCGCAACCGGGCTACGCGCCATGCCTACGGCTGCATCATCGCCTCCGGCGACCGTGCGCGCATCCTGCACTATGTGGAGAATAATCAGGAATGCAAAGACGGCGAGCTGGTGCTGATGGATTTTGGCGCGGAATACGGCAATTATGCCGCTGACCTCACGCGCACTATTCCGGTGAACGGCAAATTCACGAAGCGGCAAGCGGAAGTCTATAACGCCGTCCTGCACGTGCACAACTATGCTAAAAGCATCCTGAAACCCGGCATCAGCATCGTGGATTATACCGAAAAGGTGAATGACGAGATGAGCAGAATGTGCGTGAAGCTGGGCCTGCTTACAGAAGCCGACGTGGCTAATGAAGATAAGAGCAGCGTGGAGACACGCGCCCACCGCAAATACCTATACCACGGCATTTCACACCACCTTGGCCTTGACGTACACGATGTGGGTACGCGCGTAGCGCCGGTTAAGGCAGGCATGCTCTTCACCGTTGAGCCGGGCCTTTACATAGAGGAAGAAAAGATGGGCATCCGTATTGAGAACAATATCTGGATTATGGAAGACGGGCATATTGACCTGATGGAGCGCATCCCGATAACTGTTGAGGAAATAGAGGCGGCGATGGCGCGTAAATAAATAGAAAAAATGGCTGGTATTTCACCGGCCATTTTCTTATACAAGGCTTAGCGCAGCCTGTCCAGGCTTTTAATCAGCTTCTCGTCCTTTTGTATGCCCCGCAACGCAAGGACTTCCAGCACCAGCGCCCCAACCGTCACAAGCACGCCCGGCAGTACATACTCAAAGTGCGCAACGGCGGGCGTTCCATTTTTTAGGTTGGAAATGCGCATCAGCATCAGCGCGATAAACGCGAAGATGCCTATCACGCTGAGCCATGCGGTGCCCTTCTGCCGCTTTCTGTCCTTGTAGAAGAAGATAGCAACAAGCGGAAGCAATGTAATGACGGCGGCTATAATGAACAGCGGCATATAATTCCGCACGCCCTCATATTGCCACGGCGAGTAAACCAAGCCCGGAAAGTTGTAGCGATACAGCGGAAATAGGAAGAGCAGGCCATTCAGCATGGCAGCGAGAAATAGCCAGACGGATTGTATGCGTTGTATCATGGAGCAGGATTGACCAGGATTTTTTGACGGATTAAACAGGAATTAGCTGATGGACGCTTTGCCGAAGTAAGGCTGCAGGAAGGCAGGCAGCCTGATACCTTCCGGGCTTTGATTATTCTCCAGCAGACAGGCTACAATGCGCGGAAGGGCTAAAGAGGAGCCATTCAGCGAGTGCAGTAGCGCCGTCTTGCCATCCGTCCCGCGGTAGCGGGCCTTGAGGCGGTTCGTTTGGAATGTTTCAAAATTGGAGCAGGAGCTTACCTCCAGCCAGCGCTCCTGCGCCGCGCTCCACACCTCAAAGTCATAAGTAAGGGCAGAGGAGAATGACATGTCGCCGCCGCAGAGACGCAGGACGCGGTACGGCAGCTCCAGCTTATGCAGCAGGGCTTCTACGTGCGCCACCATTTCTTTCAATACCTCGTAGCTGCGCTCCGGCTGTACAAGCTGTACGATTTCCACCTTGTCAAACTGATGTACCCTGTTCAGGCCGCGTACGTCTTTGCCATAAGAGCCTGCCTCCCGGCGGAAACAAGGTGTGTAAGCCGTCATCTTCACAGGAAGCCCGGCCTCAGGCGTAATGGTATCTCGATACACATTCGTTACGGGCACCTCGGCGGTAGGAATGAGGTAATAATCATCCGCCGTGGCGTGGTACATCTGGCCTTCCTTGTCAGGAAGCTGTGTCGTGCTATAAGCCGAGGCTTCATTCACCATATAAGGCGGGTAGTACTCTTTGTAACCCGCATCAATGTTGTAATCCAGAAACGCAGCAATCAGCGCCCGCTGGAGCTTGGCGCCCTGCCCGATATAGACAGGGAAGCCGGAGCCGGTAATCTTAGTGCCCAGCTCAAAGTCTATCAGACCATACTTCGCGGTCAGTTCCCAGTGCGGCAGCTTCTGCGCGGATAAGTCAGGCTTGCTTCCGCCTTCACGGACGACTACATTTTCTTCCGGAGTTTTGCCTTCCGGCACGGAATCGTGCGGCAAGTTGGGCAGCTTCACAAGCAGCTCGTTCAATTCCATGTCAGCGGCGGTCAGCTTTTGCCCCAGGTCTTTCTCCTCGCCTTTGCGCTGTGCTACCTGGGCCTTTAAGGCCTCCGCGTCATCGCGCTTGCCGCTGCCCATCAGCGCACCGATTTGCTTGCTGGAGCTGTTGATAAAGGCGGATGCAGCCTCGGCTTCTCCCTGCAATTGCCGGCGGGAAACATCTAACTGAATAATGCGCTGTACAAGCTCCGGCTCTGCAAAATGCTTTTTGCGCAAGCCTTCCAGAATGCGCGCCTCGGACTGTCGGAAAAGGGATAGGGGAAGCATGGGGGCGCAAAGATAAGCGGCCCGCCTACGGCTTACGGCACTTCCACCGCATTCAAAATCTGCTTGAGAATATCCTCGCTCGTAATGTTCTCTGCTTCCGCTTCGTAGGTAATGCCGATACGGTGGCGCATCACATCCGCGCAGATGGCGCGCACGTCTTCCGGTATCACATAGCCGCGGCGCTTGATAAAGGCATAAGCCTTTGCGGCCAAAGCCAGCGAGATGCTCGCCCGCGGAGAGCCACCGTAAGAAATGAGCGCCTTCAGCTTCGGCAGCTTGGCCGCCTCGGGGTAGCGCGTTGCAAACACGATGTCCAGGATGTACTGCTCAATCTTCTCGTCCATATACACCTCGCGCACCAGCCGCCGCGCCGCGATAATCTCCTTCGGGTCAACAACGGGATTGATTTGTAGCGCCCCGCCCGGATTGAGGTTCTGGCGGATGATGAGGCGCTCCTCCTCCTTCTCCGGATATGTGATGACCACCTTCAGCATAAAGCGGTCAATCTGCGCCTCCGGCAGCTCATAAGTGCCTTCCTGCTCAATCGGATTTTGGGTGGCCAGCACCAGGAACGGCTCTTCCAGCTTATAGGATGTATCGCCGATGGTTACCTGCCGCTCCTGCATCGCTTCCAGCAACGCACTCTGCACCTTAGCGGGGGCGCGGTTGATTTCATCTGCAAGGATGAAGTTGGCGAATATGGGCCCCTTGCGCACCGAAAATTCGTGCGCCTGCGGGTTGTATATCATGGTGCCCAGCACGTCCGCCGGCAAGAGGTCGGGCGTGAACTGGATGCGGCTGAACTTAGCGTTGATAGCGGTAGCAAGCGACTTAATGGCCAGCGTCTTGGCAAGGCCCGGCACACCTTCCAGCAGCACGTGGCCGCCCGCGAGCATACCAATGAGCAGGCGCTCCGTCATCATGCGCTGACCCACGATGGCCTTGCCCAACTCCATCATGAGCAGGTCTATGAAGGCGCTTTGCGCGTGAATGCGCTCATTGAGCGCGCGGATGTCTGGTGCCGAAGTAGCAGTCTGCATTTCCATAGAGGCCAAATGTAGTTGGTGGGGCGAATGTTCGGAGGATGCAGAGGGCTTTTAGGGAAATTTTTATCGCAGCCCTGACGGACTGTTACTTTTGAACGCTGTTTGGAACCGATAGCACAGGTATCATGGAACAAAAAGGCTGGCAAGGCGTCCAGAATCTTCTCATAGAGCGCTTCGGCAAAATCCCGGACATGGAAGGCATTCTCTTCCTAATCGGCGTCAACGAGTTCGGCCAAGAGCCGCCGCGCGGAAAATTCACCAAAGAGCAGAAGCAAGACCTGATGCACATCGCTGTCTGCACCCTGCTTTCTCAGTTAGATTATTACCGCTTCATCGGGCGTGATGAGGAAGGCTGGCCGCACTTTGAAACAATAACACCTGTACCGCCTATGACTATGCCGGAGCAGGAAAGCATTTTGAAAGCCTGTGTTGTCCACTACTTCGGGATGGATGAATAAGCTGATTTATTCCGCGACTTTGTCATCCTGAAACAAGTTCAGGACATGTCACTGTAAGAATCTATTTTCTCGCAGAGACTGCCCCATGATAGCTACCGCACCACGCACAGCGGCTTTATCACCCGCCCACCTTCCGTCTGAATATTGAGGTAATACATACCCGCAGCCAGCCCGTGCGTCTCAATCGTAAGCTTGTGCGCTCCGCCTTCAAAGCGCCCATCTTCCACCTTCACCACTTCCCGCCCAGTAGCATCCTGAATAGCAATGCGCACATCCGCACGAGCCTTCAGCGTGAAAGAAAGCTCCGTCCGCTCAGCAGCCGGATTCGGAAACAGGCGCAGGCTTTCCAGCCCGCCAATCGATTCCACGCCCGCAGGCACCTCCAGCCGCACATTGTCTATGTAGAGCGTATTCCCATAATCGCTCGTGGCGCGGAAGGCCAATAGCGCGCCTGCCGGAACGCTGCTCACATCCACGCTCTGCGTAGCCCATTGGCTGGCTGTAGGCACGAAGTAATCGGTAGTAGGCGGCGCGGTAGAAAGCGATGAGCCGGAGGCATTCCAAAGCGATGTCCAGTTAGCGCCGCAATCGGTGGAATAGACCACTTCCAGGTTGTCGTTCTCGCTCGTGTATTGTGCGTGTGCGTAGGCAAACGCCAGCGTCACGCCGGGGCCAAGCTTTGCCGCAGGTAGAATGGCGTAGTTCGTTTCGCCCTTCGCCACGAAGTAATTGTTGTGCACCAGATACCAGGTGCTTCCCATAAAGCCCGCCGCAGGCCCGAAGATGTTTTTGGCCACGCCGAAGTTGCGCCCGTTGGAGTCTGCATCGTACAGTATCCAGCCCGCCGGAACGGTGCCGCTTTCAAAGCCCGTAACGAGTGGCAAATTAGCCGGTGTAGTGCTGTAAACACTCACGCTGCCTGTGCCAACGCCATTGCCCGGATTGATATCAATACCGCCATTTGGCAGCACCACAGAGTCGGTAATGATGTGTGTGCCATTGGGAATGCTGAGTGTACCAAGGGGAACAAGCGTGGTGCCATTCGGCGCCAGGCTACCGGTCCAGGCCACAAATTGAACAAACGGGCTGGCATCGGTGTGGTAATAAATGCGCGCGCTTGTGAGCGTAGTCGTGCCGGCATTGCGCAGCGTGGCGGAGGCATTTACGCTGGTGCTGCCCGCTACACAGCGCAGTCGTGCCGATGGTGTTACACCAATTGTGGCCGCATCCAATGGGATAGTGAGCGGCGTGGAAGGCGCGGCCTGCATCACGTACTTACTGGCATCGTTCTGGATAAAGGCGATGAGGTTGGCATTGCTCTTATCCACATAACGCGCCACGCGGTTGACGATAGTATAGGTGTTCGTTTGTCCCATTGTCCAGTTGACGGGCAGCGCGGTGCCGGCGGGTGTCGGGAACATTTCGCGCACAACGTTCGGGAAGTCCTGTTCGCCATTGAGGCCGGGTGCCGCGCCATAGTGCAGGTTCTCTACCAGCGCCACGCGCAGCGCGAGGCTTGCGCCCGACGGCGCAGTGTATCCTGCCGGCGTCTTGACAGTGATAGTTGCAATCACTGAATCACCCGTCACGCTCCAGCTATGCGATATGTTCAGCGTAAAAGGGGTGCTGACCTGCGGAGCGGCGTTCAGGTCGTTCTGTGTGAGGTTGGCTACGTGCCCGGCGATGGAGGATGTCGTGCCGGAGCCGAGGCCCGTACCGTCTAAGCGGCCCTGCGGCGCGGTGGTAATGCCGTAATAGGCCGCACGGGCATTGGAAGTAGGCGTGTAGGTGTTATAAACAGGGCCGGCCGCCGGGAATGGGCTGGGGTAAGTAAGCAGTAGCACGCGGCTATTGAGCGCAATCAGGGCCTGCAGGCCGGGGTTGGCTATGGCGCAGGCGCTGCATTGCTCGCCTGTGAACGCTTCGTAGAGGGAGAGGCGGCTTTGGCTGCCGGCCACGATGGCTCCGCAAAGGAGCAGGCTCAGAAGTATCCCTTTTTTCATTGCATAAAAATAAAGGGGCGGCTTTGGAAAGCCGCCCCTTCGTAGGTAAAATCCGGGAAAGTTTATTTCACAACTGAGAGGCGCTGTGTGAGCGTACCTTCTTCAGTCTGGATAGTGACATTATAGACACCGGCAGCGAAGTTGACCGTTGGGATGTCAATGTGCTGCGCGCCTTGCTGCATGGTAGTGTTAGCAACTACGGCTACAGTGCGGCCTACTGCGTCCACTACGCTAACCACAATCTTGCCGCCCTTGCTGAGGGGTGAAATCAAGCGTTGCGGCTTCGCGGGCAGGGTTTGGATAAACGCGGACGCTATTATCAGCAATTACATTGCCTACGGCAAGAGTCGGAACCAACTTCACATTATCAATCCAGGCGTTGTTGCCATATGCGGAAGTGCCCTTGAACTTCACAATCATATTGCTACTCTTGTAGTTGTTCAACCATACTGTTTCGCGACGCCACTGGTTGGCAGCAGTCGGGAAGTATTGAGCTGCTGGAGTAGCAGCCGGAGTAGTTTGTAACGCAGTACCTGATTTGCTCCACGCACTTGCCCAAGTAGCGCCACAATCTTTGGATACCAATACTTCAAGCTTATCATTCTCCGGCGTTGTCGCTGTGTAAGAAGAATACGACAAGTCAAACGTCATTGATACATTAGACAAAGCGCTAGAATTATAGTTACCAACTACAAATTCCGTAGTGCTGTTAGACCCTAAATAGTAGAAAAGTGCGGCAAGAGCTTGTGTCTGATTTCCATCGCTACCGGTTACCTTTTGAACACCATTAGATGTTGTGTATAGGTCTGAATAAATATCGTGAGCGTATTTGTACGGGATAGCACTGATGCCCTCAAAATTTTCTGTAGACGGAATGGTACTTACGCTAGATGCATTGTAAACTTTGAAAATGGAGTCTACGCTCGCATTGTTAGTAGCCTTTGAGTCGCCTGAAACGGTTACGTCAAACTTGTAAGGGCCAAACGAGGTTGCGGTGATGGCAGGAATAGAAACCGTTGCTACTGCATAAGGAGCAAGATTGCCCGTCCAAGGAACTGTTGCGACTACTGTGGAACCGTTGTACACTTTAATTGTAGCACTGGTAATAGAATTAGTTGCGCTGTAGTTCTGAAACTTAACTGTTGGAGCAGCGGTGCAATAAAAATACTTTTTGTCAGAGTAATCTATTGCCTTAGCGTCAACCGTTGTGGACGGCGCGTAGTTTGGGCAGCTTGCCTGAGATGCGGCATAGAGGGCCGTAGCGCTCTGCTGGCCTACCTCACGTACAAGGTGGTCGCGGCATACCATATAGATAGTCGGGAAGTAGCCGATCGCATAAGGCGTGTTCAGAATGCCGGTATCCACAATCGGATAGTTTGTGCCGGTTACCCAGTCGCCCTGAGAATAAGTAGAGTGGGCAGTACCGCTGCTGGTGCCATAAAGCTGCGCGCGCGTGTTGGTAGTCTCCCCTTCAATCATGATAATCATCACGTCGTTAGTGGTCGATGCGCTTACACCGGTAGCGCCTGTCGTGCCGTGTGCGGTCCAGAGTGCATCCAGCGCTTTCACAGTGTGGTGGTAGTTCCAGCAAGGGGCGCACCACGCTGCCGATACGTCCAGAAACACTGTTTTACCCTGGCTCAGGTAATTGTACAGGTTGTGGGTGTTACCGTTGATGTCCGTAACGGTAAAGTCCGGAGCTACGCTTCCGGGCTGAAGTTGTGCAAAAGCGCTTGCTGAGGCCAGCGCCAGTGCGAGAGTAGAGATTATTCTCTTCATGGTTAAAAATGGGGATTTTTTGCGTTACCGAAATTAGCCGTTTCGTTACAGAAAATTAACTCTTGCCAAAAAATTATTTTCCATGCAATGCAGACCTGCGATGAATAGGGATGATATTGAGGCGAAAAACATGATGTTTTTATGACTAATGGCCGCTTGCTTTATGATCATACAGGTGCCTCCTGCATAGCTCCTTCATGTCTCGTTATGTTTTCCTCCCTATGTAGAGTATGACATACGCTCACTTTCACGAAGATGGGGAGCTGATATCTCATTATACGAAGTCCGCCACAGTCGGAAGCCATATCTTCGCCCTGTCATCGCGGCTTAATGCCGCCTCGGGGTGCCTCTTTCTTTCGCAAGCGCAGAAAACGGCTGAGATTATACCCGCTGAACCTGGACCGGGTAATGCCGGTTAGGGAAGAGTAGTCCGGAAGCAACTGCGAGCCGGGCGCCGTTCGGCAGTATCTTTTCGGTTGTTGGCGTACAGGCAGGAGCATTCCGGGATTTATCGCCCAAGAACGCTTCAAGCTCATGCTTATCTACCGCCTGCCATTCTGCCTGCTCCTGTCCGCCGTCTGCATTTCGCAAGCCAATGCCCAACATGAGGAGGCCGACTCCACCGAAACCCCCGTTGCGCCAATGGCCGCGCAAACCCTCGCGCCTGTAGAAGTGCGCGGCCTGCGCGCTGGGGCTGACGCGCCCTTTGCCAAGACAGAAGTAAGCGGCGCGCAGCTTCTGAAAGACAACCTTGGGCAAGACCTGCCCATCCTGCTGCAATACACGCCTTCCGCTGTTGTCACCTCCGATGCCGGCGCGGGCGTGGGCTACACCGGCCTCCGCATCCGCGGCACGGACGCCACCCGCATCAACGTAACGCTCAATGGTGTAGCGGTGAACGATGCTGAAAGCCAAAGCACCTATTTCGTGGACTTGCCGGATCTGGCCTCTTCCACCTCTTCGGTTCAGATTCAGCGGGGCATTGGCTCCTCCACCAACGGTGCGGGCGCCTTTGGCGGCACAGTGAGCATCGCCAATCTGAGCGTGCCGGATGCCGCTGGCATCGGCAGCGGCATTTCGTACGGCTCCTTTAATACGCAGAAGTATATGTTGCAAGGAAGCACCGGACTGCTGCGTGATAAAGTGGCGCTTGGCATCCGCCTTTCCCAGATCACTTCCGACGGCTTCATAGACCGCTCCGCCTCCGCCCTGCGCTCGCTGCAACTGAATGGCCTTTGGAAGGCTTCGCCAAAAACAACCGTCCAGGCAATGCTGCTGATGGGCGAGGAAGTAACGCATCAGGCCTGGAATGGAGTGCCCGAAGAAAAGCTTAGGGGCAATGATTCTGCGCTGTCGGCGCACTACTATAACAACGCCGGCTCGCTCTACTTCTCACCAAAAGACTCTGTCAATCTCTTCTCTTCTAACCCCCGTCGCTACAACTACTTCACCTACGACAACCAGATAGACCGCTATCGCCAGAACTATTACCAGCTTTTCGCCGACCATCGCTTCTCGCGGGCAGTAACCGCCCACCTCGGTCTCTTCCTCACGCGCGGCATCGGCTACTACGAGGAGTACAAGCAAGATGAGAATTACAGCAAGTACGGCCTGCCCCCTTACGCCACGCCCGGCGGCGATACGCTGCGCCGCAGCGACTTTATCCGCCAGCTTTGGTTAGACAACTATAATTACGGTGCGGTCTATTCCTTGCTCTGGGATGCGGGACGGGCCACGAAGCTGAGCTTCGGCGGCGCGGCGAGCCAGTACATCGGCAATCACTACGGCTACCTGCTGTGGAGCGCGGCAGGCGGCGTGCCGGAGCATTACCGCTGGTACAAGCTGGATGCGCAAAAGAATGACTTCAACGTCTATGGCAAGGCGGAGCAGCGCATTGGCAAGGACATACTCCTTTACGGCGACCTGCAATTGCGCAGCATCGGCTATTTCATGAACGGCTTCCGCAACAATCCTACGCTGCGACCCGCGGTGAGCTATACCTTTTTCAATCCTAAAGCGGGGGCTACCTTTTTCCTGCCACGCACGCCTTTCCTGCGGCAGAAGCTCTACGCTTCCTTTGCCATTGCCAGCCACGAGCCAAACCGGGACGACTTTGAGGCGGCCGATACGAGCTTGCCCCGCCCAGAGCGCCTTTATGACGCCGAAGGAGGCTATGAAGTATCCGGCGACGACTGGAGCCTTGCGGCCAATGCCTATTACATGCACTATCAAGACCAGCTTGTACTTACGGGCAAGGTGAACGACGTAGGCGCTTACACCCGCACAAACGTGCCGCGCTCTTACCGCGCCGGCATTGAGCTGCAAGGCGCGTGGAAGCCGCTGCGCTGGCTGGCTCTGCAGGCCAATGCAACTTTCTCCGAAAATAAGATTGCCGCCTTCGCAGAATACATAGACAATTACGACGACGGCACGCAGCAGGCCATCCTTCATGAGCATACAGACATTGCCTTCTCGCCGGCCGCAATTGGCGCGGGCGGCCTTACGCTGACCCCCTTCTATCACTCGGCGCGCGGCAAGGCATTCAGCGTGGAAGTGCTGGGTAAATACGTAGGAAAGCAATACTTAGACAATACCGGGAATGACGCCCGCTCCATTGCTGCCTACGGCCTCTGCGATGTACGGCTGCGCTACAATCCTGAGCTTAAGACGCTGCGGAACGTTAGCTTCATGCTGCTGCTGAATAACGTCTTCAACAAGCAGTACGAAAGCAATGGATATACCTACAGCTACATCTACGGCGCGGCCACAACGACGCAGAACTTCTACTTCCCGCAGGCGGGCTTCAACTGGCTGGCCGGGATGAGTGTGAAGTGGTGAGTGGGATGACCTTCCAGGTTATAAAAACCTGGAAGGTCTGCGCCTACTTTTGAGTTATGTCCTCCTTTTGCTTCTCCGGCCAGCTCATAGACATGCATCAGCGCCGCATTTACCCGGCAGAAGTGCAGGTAAGTAATGGTATCATCACGGCCATCCAGGAAGTGGCCGATGCGCCGCAGCGGTACCTTCTGCCCGGCTTTGTGGATGCGCATGTGCACATAGAAAGCGCCATGCTCACGCCTGCGCATTTTGCCTGCATGGCTGTTATGCACGGAACAGTGGCCACCGTATCCGACCCGCACGAGATTGCAAACGTCTGCGGAACTGCGGGCGTGGAATGGATGATTGAAAATGCAGCTGCGACGCCTTTTAAGTGCTTCTTCGGCGCGCCTTCCTGCGTGCCGGCAACGGTCTTTGAAAACGCAGGCGCCATGCTGGATGCCGCGGCGGTAGATGCGCTGCTCGCCTCGTCAGACATCTGGTACCTCGCAGAGATGATGAACTATCCAGGTGTGCTAAGCGGCGATGCCGAAGTGCTGGCAAAAGTCGCAGCGGCAAAGAAGTACGGCAAGCCGGTGGACGGCCACGCGCCCGGCCTGGGCGACGAAGACGCGGCGGCCTACGCAAGCGCAGGCATCACCACCGACCATGAATGCACAGCGCTCAATGAGGCGCTGGATAAAATCGCCGCCGGTATGAGCATCCTCATCCGCGAAGGCAGCGCGGCTAAGAATTTTGAGGCCCTGCATTCGCTGCTGGCCTCGCACCCGGAACGCGTCATGTTTTGCAGCGACGATAAGCACCCCGACGATTTGGCGATTGGCCATATCAATACATTGGTGAAGCGAGCACTTGCGAAAGGATATGACCTGTTTGATGTTCTGAGGGCAGCCTGTGTCAATCCCGTGCTGCATTACAGCCTTCCGGTCGGCTTGTTGCGCGAAGGCGATGCGGCAGACTTCATCGTCCTGCCCGATTTGGAAAGCTGGCAGCCATCGGCAACTTATGTCGGCGGAAAACTTGTGGCGGAGCGTGGGGCCTGCGCTTTTGAAGCGATGCCCGCACGTCCCATCAATAATTTCAAAGCCAAACTGCGGCAGCCGGAAGATTTTGCCTTCCGCTTCCCGCAGGATGCAACAAGGCTACGCATTATCGTAGCACACGATGGTCAGTTGCTGACTTCCGCAGAATTCCTGCCACTTCAGAAGCCTGTTGAGGGATCGCGAGGCCTGGCGGCGCATGATGTGCTGAAGCTGATTGTGCTGAACCGTTATGAAGAGCGGGCGACGCCTGCCATTGCATTCATCAGAGGCTTCGGCTTCCGGCGCGGCGCAATTGCCTCCACCGTCGCGCATGATTGCCATAATATCATCGCTGTGGGCGTGGATGATGCGTGCATTTGCGCAGCAGTCAATGCGGTAATAGCCGCGCAGGGTGGCATTTCCGTCGCGGCATCGCCGGATGATGTGACCTGCCTGCCGTTGCCCATCGCGGGCCTGATGAGCGATGAGGATGGCTATAAGGTAGCGGAGGACTACACGTGCCTTTCTCAAATGGCAAAAGGCCTGGGCAGCCCGCTTGCCGCGCCCTTTATGACACTCTCCTTTATGGCGCTGCTCGTTATTCCCGCGCTGAAACTGAGTGATAAGGGGCTGTTTGACGCGGCGGCTTTCAGCTTTGTGCCGGTTGCGGAATAAAGACTTACCGCCTTCTCTCTCTCAGACTAAAAAGTCTGGAGTTAGGAATGTCCGGTGAATGGGGGAAGCCGTATTTGCAAGCAGGAACCGACTCACGATGCCTTTTGCAGCAGCACGACAAAGCTTGCGCCTTCGCCGCGCCGGCTTTCTGCCCAGATGGTGCCGTTGTGCCGCTCGGCCACGCGCCGGCAGATGGAGAGGCCGAGGCCCGTGCCCTGATACTCGTTCATGCCATGCAGGCGTTCAAAGAGGCCAAAAATTTTCTCCGCATACTCCGGCTCAAAGCCGATGCCGTTGTCGCGCACTTCCACGCGCAGGTATTCAGCGGGATTGGCAATGGGCGGCAGGCGCTCCGCATCGCTGTCCCGAAGCGGGCCGGATGCAACGGACACATGGGGCGCTACATCCGGCTTACGGAATTTAAGCGCGTTGGTGAGCAGGTTATGAAACAGGTGGCGGAGTTGGCTCTCAATGCCCTGCACAAAAGGCAGGCGGCCGACAACAGTGACGGCGCCGCCTGCGTCTGACGCTGTCACGTCCAGGTCGGCAATGATTTCGGTGAGCAGGGTGTTAAGGTCAACCGGCCGCAGCGGCACGTGCTCGTCGCCGGAGAGGCGTGCAAAGGCGAGCAGGCCTGTTACGAGGTTGCGCATCCGGCTGGCTGCGCCGGTCATGCGGCCTACCAGATCGCGACCGCCGTCGCCGAGGGCCTCACCGTAGCGGTTCTCCAGCATTGCGCCGAAGGACTGCACCTTACGCAACGGCTCCTGCAGGTCGTGGGAAGCGATGGAGGCGAACTGCTCCAGGTCTTCGTTGGAGCGGCGCAGCTCGTGCACGGTATGCTCCAGCTCCCGTTGCGCCTTTTTGAGGTCATTGACGATGTAGTACACCGACACGAGCTTGTCGCTGCCGATGGGCGTTACCCAGTTGAGCAGGTAGTTATCAAAGCCGTGGAGGGTAAAGTGGGTTTCAAAGTGAACCGGCTCACCGGTCTTTGCCACCGAGCTGTAGGCTTTCCAGTAGTCCGTCATCTCAATACCGGGAAACATCTGCCTCATGCGCTGGCCTACGGTCTGCTCGCGCGTCTTGCCGGTATTGTGCAGCACGCTGTCGGCCACTTCCAGATATTCCACATCTTCCAGTTCGCCGGCCTCGTCGCGGATAACGCGCATGATGGTGAGACCGTTCTGCAGGGAACTAAGAACGCCATTGAATAACTGCGCCTGCTCTTCTATGATTTTGCTCTGCTCCTTCTGCTCGGTAATATCCTGCGCGGTAGCGATGAAGCCATCGCCGAAAGGCGTGGTTACGGCGCGTATCCATCGCCCTGAAGCCGGCACCTGATGCTCGTAAATCTTCGGCTCGCGCTTCGTGACGACCTCGGTCAGGCTTTCAAATTCCTGCACGGCATTCTGGCTGCGCTGGCGCATGGTTACAGCCATGAATTGCTCCAGAGAGAGGTTGGCAGTAAGAAGCGACTGCCGGTTGACGATGATAGGTTGAAAATCTTTCACCACCCCTTCGCCATCGCGAATGGACTGATACACGGCCACCGCCATCGGCGATGCATCGAGCACCGCATTAAGCAGGCGGGCGCTTTCCTCTATCTGGCGGGAGATGCGCTTCTGCTCGGTGATATCTTCCATCGTCATCACAAAGCCGTCGCCAAGGGGCGTGTTGGTGATGCGCCGCCAGGAGCCGAGCTTATCATTGAAAAATTCGTAGGTCTCCGCCTCGCCCGCTTCTATGACGGATATGTATTGCGCCAGGCGTCCGCGCACGGAGGGCATACATGTGAAGAGCGTTGTGCCACTCAAGGCCTCCGCGCTCAGGCCCGTAGCCCCCAGCGCCCGCTCATTGTGGCGGATGATGCGAAAATCGGTTGCTGCGCCGTCGTCGTTGCGCAGCGCCTCAAACACGAGGATGGCGTGCGGCGATGCCTGCAGGACGCCTTCCAGCGTGCGGGCGCTCTCGCTGATTTCCTCACGCTGCCGCTTCTGCTCGGTAACGTCCTGCATGGTGGATACAAAGCCGTCGCCGAGGGGTGTGAGCGAACATAGAAGCCACCGGCCGGTAGCGGGCGCGAGATACTCGTACTGGTGCGGCTCACGCGCTTCCACTACCCTTTGCAGCATGGGCAGGGTAACGCTCCGCTGGTCGGGCAGGCGCTCATACAGCGTGCGGCCAATGTATTCTTCACGGCTCCTCGTAGCCGGAAATGCGGACTATCTGGTCGTTAGCCAGCACTACCCGGAAGTCCGCAATAGTGCCGGCATCATCGCGGATGGCTTCAAAGACCGAGATCGCATTGGGCGAGGATTCCAGCAGCAGCGGCATTCAGCTCCTCATAAATGACCTGCTGATCCTTTTCCAGCGCAGCGATGTACCGCTTCTTGTCTGTAACGTCATGAATAGGTTGCGGCTGATGCCCTCGTCGCCAACGGGCCGCATCGTGACACGGCAAATGAGTATCGGCGCTTGTCTAAATGCAGGCTGGTACTCCTCACTCGTACTTTACCGGCGCTCTTTCAGAGCACCATCCTTCTGGCGTTAGCCCAGCCGATGCCGTACGTAGCTCCTATCGGCCATCAGATCGCCCAACAGGGTGGCCGGTAGCGGTATCCCTGTCGGCAGGTATGCGTGAAAATCCTTACTGCCAGCATCATTGCAGCCCGACAATCCGCAGGTCCTGCAGCTCGCCGGCATCATCGCAGCACCGGCTTCGTATATCACGGTGATGCCCATCTGAACGAAAGATTCAAGCAGCGGTGCAGCATAGTCGGAAAGCAATGAATGGGCAGGCAAGCTGGCTTGGATGTATTGGTAGGTGAGGCGAAGGGCAGGCTAAGATAAACGCATGCCGTAATGCTTGCGCGCGGTAAGCAAGGCAGGGACATCGCGGCTTAATACTGCTGCCATAAGCCACCAGCGCGGCTTCCAGGCAATCCATTGCGGCATGGATGGCTTTTATATTCAGCACGTACGCCAGCCGCACCTCATTGCGTCCCTTACCGGCGCGTGGCGTAAAAGCCGGCCGCGGGCGCCATCATTACCGTAGCGCCATTGTGCGAAAAATCTTCCAGCAGCCATTGGCAGAATGCTTCGCTGTCCTTCACCGGGAGCTTCGCCATTGCGTAGAATGCGCCACCGGGATTCGGACAAAATACGCCGGGCATCGCGTTGAGCCGCGCCACCAGCACATCGCGTCGGGCCGTATACTCCGCATGAACGGCATCAAAATAATCGGCGGGTAAATCCACCGCTGCCTCGCCGAGTATCTGCGCGAAAGTGGGCGGAGAAAGCCGCGCCTGCGCAAACTTCATGGCGGCAGTCGAGCACCTGCTCATTGCGCGTAACAAATGCCCCGATGCGCCCCCCGCAGGCACTGTAGCGCTTAGAAATGGTATCCATAAGAATGGCATGCTCTTCAAGCCCGTCTAACGACAGTGCGGAAATATGGCTGCTGGCCATCATAGCAGAACTCGCGGTAGGCTTCGTCGGAGAAGAAAAACAGATCGTGCTTGAGGCAGATTTCGCGCAGCACCTCCAGCTCCGCGCCGCTGTAGAGGTATCCCGTTGGGTTGTTAGGATTGCAAATCATGATGGCCTTTGTGCGCGGCGTTACGGCGCTTTCAAAAGCCTCTATCGGCGGAAGGGCGAAGCCATCCTCAATGGAAGAAGGAATTGGCACGACGCGGATGCCGGCAGCAGTGCCGAAGCCGTTGTAATTGGCGTAGAAGGGTTCGGGATGATAATCTCATCGCCCGGATCCATGCAGGCCTGTATGGCGAAGGCAATGGCCTCGGAGCCGCCCGTCGTAACGATGATTTGGTTATGATTTACGTTGATGCCGTTGCGCCCGTAATACTCCACCAGCTTGCGGCGGTAGCTTTCGTAGCCGGCGCTATGGCTGTACTCCAGCACCTTGATATCGGCGTGCTTTACGGCGTTGAGGATGGCAGGCGGCGTCTCAATATCCGGCTGGCCGATGTTGAGGTGATAGACTTTGGTGCCGCGGCTTTTGGCAGCCTCTGCAAAGGGCACAAGCTTGCGGATGGGCGAGGGCGGCATGAGCGCGCCGCGGTGGGAAATTACCGGCATGGGGCGAAGGTAAGTTGAAGGGTAACAGGTTGAACAGGTTGAACGGTTGAACAAGTCAACAAATCACCTGAGTACCGCTTAACCCTGTTCAGCTTCTTCGACCCCTCAATTCCTTTCCCCCTTCCGCACATGCTTCCACCGCCGGTGGCTCCAGAGCCAGTTTTCCGGCTGGCCTTCCAATTGTCTTTCCATAAAAGCCACATAGCTGCGCAGAATTGCCCCCGGCTCCATCTGCGAGGCATCATCGCAGAGCTTTTCCAGTGTAATGACATACTGGCCGCGCCGCGCCTTGCGGATGCCCATGAACACCACCGCTGCTTTAGCCCGTCGCGGCATCTGCTCCGGCCCGCGGAAGAAGGGCGCCTCCCGGTGCATAAAGGGAATCCACTCGGCCACCTCTGTTACAGCGGGATTCTGGTCGGCGGCAAGGCCGAGGATGTACTGCCTGCCCGCAAGCTGCTTAAAACCACCGAGCAGGCCTTTCATAGAAATCATGACCGGAACGAAGCGGATGCGGATGCGGAGTATAAGCCGGTCAAAAGCCGCTGAGGTAAGCGGCAAATAGATGCAGGCATAGCTATGCGGCGTATTAATGGCTATCGCCGCATTGGCCCATTCCCAGTTGAAGGTGTGGCCGGTGAGCAGGTATGTATTCTTGCCTTCTGCTGCGAGCGCGTGCAGGACTTCCCAGTTGCCCGGTATGCGCCGGTTGAGGGCGCGGGGAGGGATGCTGAGCAGCTTCACCGTTTCAATCCATTGGTCGCAGAAGGAGTGGTAGAAGCGGCGCATGATGCGCTGTATCTCTTCGGCGCTCTTTGCCGGGAATGCCTGGCTGAGATTGCTGCGCACTACATCTTTCCGGTAGCCGAGCAAGCGGTAAATGATGAAGAATGCCGTATTGCTAATGCCGTACAGCACCCACATGGGTAGCAGGGAAATGAGGTAAAAGATGCCGTACAGCAGATAGTACATGGAGGCGTGAAATTCCAAATTCCAAAATCTAAATCCAACGTCTCAATGCATCAAAGGCTCAGCTCCCTTCGCCGGTCAGGTTGTAAATCTTTTGGATGTCGCGCAGCATGCCGGGGAAGTCGATGTGCAGGTCTTTGAGCATGCCCTCCTTCAGACTGAATACCCAACCATGTACTTCAGGGAAGCCATCTTTCAGATAATGTTGTTGCACCACGGCCGTCTTCACCACATTGCGGCATTGCTCATAGACGTTTAGCTCTATAAGGCGGTCGTAGCGTGCGCCGTCGTCGGCGATGGCGTCCAGTTCCGCCTCATGCAGGCGATATACATCGCGGATATTGCGCAGCCATGGATTGAGGATACCCATGTCCTTCGGCGTCATAGCGGCCTTCACGCCGCCGCAATTGTAATGCCCGCACACGATGATGTGCTTCACATTCAGTGCGGCCACGGCGTAATTGATGACGCTCATTACGTTCAGGTCAGTATTCACCACCAGATTTGCAATGTTGCGGTGCACGAACACATCGCCGGCCTCCAGGCCCATGATTTCGTTGGCCGGTACGCGGCTATCGGAGCAGCCGATGTAGAGGTAATCCGGGTTTTGGTCGGCAGCGAGCTTGTCAAAGAAGCGGGCGTCCTGCGCCTTTTTCCCGGCCACCCAGCGGCGGTTGTTTTCAAAGATTTCGTCGTACCAGCTCATGGCGTAAAAGTAGGGCGTTGGCGGCAACGTGTATCTTGCCCGCCTTTTTCCATCATGAGGCGGTTACTCTTCTTGCGCGCGGCGCTGGTGTCTGTTGCGGTGCTATGCTCGGCGCTCTTTGTGCTGCGTGATGCCCGCAATACGCCCGTCTTTTACGGCGATGCGCTGGGCTATTACCTCTACCTGCCGGCTACTCTGCTCTACGATGGCCCCGTTTCCATTCTGGACAAGCCTCCAACAGCAATTGCCGAGCCGGGCGTGCGCTCTCAACTTGTTGCCGCAAAGGATGTGCTGCGCACGGAGAAGGGCCACCTCATCATCCAATACACTTACGGCGTGGCCTTGCTGGAAACGCCGGCCTTTATAGCTGCGCATCTGTACGCAAAGGCGGCCGGCGTTGTGGCGGACGGATTTTCAGAGCCTTACGTAATCGCACTGCGGTTGCTTCATGCGCTTTACGCCCTGATAGGCCTGCTGCTCACTTACCGCATCCTGCGCCGGTACTTCGGGGCGGAGCTTTCGGTGCTGACGGTGGTGATGCTGTTCCTCGGTACAAACCTCTTCTGGTTTAGCCTACGGCAGGCGGGGATGTCGCACGTGCCGCTGTTTTTTCTGTATGCTTTGCTCACGTGGCAGAGCATACTGCTTTATGAGCGTCCGGCGGTGTGGCGCTTTGTGCTCATTGGCCTTATTACTGGCGTCATTGCGCTTATCCGCCCTACCGACGTGGTGTGCCTGCTCGTTCCGCTCCTGTACGGCGTGTTCAATTGGCGAGGGCTGCAAGAACGTTTAAACTTTCTCTGGAAGCATCGCGCGGCCATTTCGTTGGCTGCAATTGCGGCGGCTGCGCCTATCGTTCCACAGCTTTTTTACTGGAAAGCCGTATCCGGCCATTGGCTTTATTACAGCTACGGGTCGCAGCGCTTTGACTGGACGCATCCGCACATCCTGCAAGGGCTCATCGGCGCGAATAACGGATGGCTGGCTTACTCCCCGCTGATGCTGCTGGCGCTGATTGGGCTGCTGCGCCTGAAGGGCCGCCTCGCCGATTGGCGGTTGCCGCTGCTGGTGCTGCTGCCGCTTTACTGCTATATCATCTACGCGTGGTACTGCTTCAATTATATCAACGGTTTCGGCTCGCGGCCTATGCTGCACCTCTACCCGCTGCTGGCATTGCCGCTGGCGGCGCTGTTTCAGTGGGTAGGCAGACAGCATTGGACGGCCAAAGGCGCAACGGCGGCGCTGACGATTTTCTTTATAGCCTGCAGCCTTTCGTGGATGCACCTGGAAGCTAACGGCAAGCTGCGCAGCGAGGACTCCAACTGGCCATACAACCTTTCCGTGCTCTTCCGCAACCGCCTTACCTACGCAGACCTTGTGATGAAGGACATTGCCATCCAGCAGCCCGACCCGAGGCAGCTAAGCTATCTGCGTACGGTGGCCTACAATGGCTTTGATGATTCCACGGGCGCGGGCTATGTGCGCGATACGGGGCGCGGGCGGAGCGGTTATGTTTACTTCAGCAGGGATGAGGAGCACCCGCCGGGAAGCCTGAAGGCGGGCTGGAATGCCGCCGATTTTGCCGGCGCGAGCTGGCTGCGGGTGAGCGGGCGTTTCCGGTTCACCGGTTACTTCGGGCTTTATGAAAATCACGTGCTGATTGCGGACGTACGGCGCAGGAATGAATACCCGCTTTGGTATGGTCTACGCTTAGAAAGCAAGGTGGGCATTGCAGACAGCACCTGCCCGCACTGGAACGGGGACTACAAGCTTGACCATGCCGACCAAAACCGCTGGGGTGCTGTATGGTGCTTTATCCCGCTGCCCCGCGACCTGCAGGCGGGCGATACGCTGGAAGTAAGCGTCTGGGGGCCTGCACGGCATGAGGTATATATGGATGACTTGCGGGCGGAGCTGTGGCAGTGAGGCCAGAAGGTGGTGGAGCAGTATGTGATGCAGGAGATTATTTCACGCGTCTGCGGCATACGACATACAGGCTGCCACTTGTTCGCGTGTGAGGTGCGGATAGCTTTCCAACAGCTGCTCAATGGAGTAGCAGTTCGCCATCTTGCGCACAATCAGCTCAACGGTGATGCGCGTGCCGGTAATGATTGGCTTGCCGCCCATTACTGCAGGGTTTCGGGCTATGAATTCGTTGTACTGCATGTACTGAAGTATGGAGCGTCAACGAACGGTGATGAATGCCAAGACGTTGGTGGGTTGTAACTTCTTTGGCTAAACTGAATTAAACAAATAGCTTAGAGCAATGTGCATGATGCTATTTATCGGCTCAAAAAATCCTTTACCGCTTATTGGTTTTGATGAAGGCATACCTGCTTTTCACACTAAGCACTTGGATAAATCAGAATTAGCGGCCAAACAGCATTTTTCGGTCAATTACATTTTATATGCTGGCTCGTCTGAAGGATGCGGCTGTGGTTTTAAACATGCATTGATTGACAAGAAGGACGTATGGCTGAATGTCGTAAATGATGACTTAACGGACGAGAGCCGACTGAATCAGCAAGCGTTGCTTAATTATATAAAACGATTCACGCAAACAGAAGATTTAATTGAAATTTTCGCTTGCTGGGATGGAGATTTTGCCTGTCCATCAGAATGGAAAGAAAGAATTACTAAAGAGACGCTGGTTCACGAAAATTTCTATTTCAAAGAAAGAGGTTTTTATACCATCTACTGATTAGATGTAATAGAAACTCTTTCACGCCTCCTCCAACTCCCTTGCCACAGCCGTATAAAGCTTCTGATAAGCCCCACCAGCCGCCAGCAGCTCGCCGTGCGTGCCGCGCTCAATCACCTCGCCCTTATCCAGCACCAGAATCTGGTTCGCCTTGCGGATGGTGGACAGCCGGTGCGCAATCACGATGGACGTGCGGCCCGTAATCAGTGTATCAATCGCCTTCTGAATAAGCATCTCGCTCTCACTGTCCACTGACGAGGTGGCCTCGTCCAGGATGAGGATGGCGGGATTGTACAGCAGCGCCCGCGCGAAGGAGATAATCTGCCGCTGGCCTTGCGAGAGCGTGCCGCCACGCTCCATTACATTGTAATGATAGCCGCCCGGCAGCCGTTGGATATGCTCGTGCAGGCCGAGTGCTTTGCAGGCTTCTTCCACGCGCTCCAATGGAATGCTCTCATTGCGCAGCGTGATATTCTCGTAAATCGTCCCTGAGAAGAGAAACACATCCTGCAGTACAATGCCAATGCCGCGGCGCAGGGCATGAACCTCATAGTCGCGGATGTCGCGACCGTCAATAAGGATGCGACCGCTTTCTATTTCGTACAGGCGGTTGAGGATAGAAATAATGCTCGTCTTGCCCGCGCCAGTGTGGCCTACAATAGCCATCGTCTTCCCTGCGGGAATGTTGAAGGACACGCCGCGCAAGACCGGCACGCCGGGCTTGTAGGAGAAATGAACATCTTCAAAATGAACATCGCCCTTGATGTGCAACGGTGCGTAGCTGCCGTTATTCGCCAGATTTTCCTCGCTGTCTAAGACGTGAAAAATCCGTTCGCCGGCTACCACGCCCATCTGGAGCGTATTGAACTTATCGGCCAGCATCCGCAGCGGACGAAAAAGCAGGTTGAGGTAGAGGATAAAGGAGACGATGATGCCGGGCGTCACTTCGTAGTTCAGCATCTGCCGCGCCCCCCACCAGACCAGCAGGCCGGTGCTGAGGGCGAGGATGATTTCCACAATCGGAAAGAAAACGGAGTAGGCGAAGATGGCCTTGATGTTCGCATCGCGGTGCTCCTTGTTGATTTCCTGAAAGGCTTTCATCTCCCGCTCCTCGGCAGCAAAGGCCTGCACTACATACATGCCCACGATGTGCTCCTGCACAAAAGCATTAAGCGCCGCCACGGCATTACGCACGCGGTGAAAAGACTTGTTGACACTTTCCTTAAAGAAGTAAGTGGCGATAATCAGAATCGGGAAAGGAATGAGGCAAACGAGCGTTAGCTTCCAGTCCGTCCACAGCATCACACCCATGATGGCGATGATGGTGAGCACATCCGCGACGATGGAAATGATGCCTTCGGAAAAGACGTCGTTGACGGTTTCAATGTCGTTGACCGTGCGCGTGGTAAGGGTGCCGATGGCCGTCTTGTCGTAATAGGCGACGTCCTGAAACAGGATTTTGCGGAAGACGGATTTGCGCAGGTCGTTCACCACCGTCTGGCCCAGCCAGTTAATGCGGTAAAGGAACCAGAAGCGCAGGCCGGTCTCCAAGAGCAGCACGCCAAGCTGGATAACGGAGATGGTGATCAACCCTTCCAGCCAGCCCGCGGCGATGTATTTGTCCACGCTCTGCTGGATGAGGTAAGGCCGCAGCGGCGTGATGGCGGCGAGCACGGTAGTCATCACCACCGCGAAGATGAGGGTGCGCCGGTACGGCTGCGCATAAGCGAAGAGGCGGCGCAGGAGGGCGAGGGAGAAGGTGGGTTTAGGGGCGGACAAGGCAGAATATTAATTGCTGGCAGCTTCGCGTTCTTACGCTGTTTCTATAGTTTAAAGTTACGGTGGAAGGTAGCCGTTCGCCGCACTTTGTATTGCTGTAAAGCACCTACGCTCTATACCTGCGTAGGCCCTTTCAGGGTGACAAAGTCGCTGAAGATTATGCTTACGCAGTTGCCAATTTGCTCGCAGCGACTTTGTCATGCTGCAAGCACCTACGCATCTCCTGCATTACCACTCTGCTTTTTAATCAGCGCAATGCGCTCCTCCTCATGCTTTCGGTAAGCGAGCATTTCTTCAACCTGCGCGTCTGTGGGCGGCCAGTTGCCAAGTAACTCCTCATTCAGATGATGCCAGAGCGGGTTCTGCTCTTCTACCAATGCATTCTTGTATTCCCGTTTCAGATTCTTAATCTCTTTTTCCCGCGCTATGGCGTTGAGCACATACTTTGTTTCCTCAAGCCACACCAGATAATAGACCTTGTAATCTTTGGTGAAACCATCATTAATGCCCGTGTAATGCTCTATCAGCCGGAAGGGAAGATGATTGGTGAAGCCAGTGTACAGCACGGTGTGCTCCCAGTTGGTGAGCATATATGTCCAGAAGCGGGGAGTATTCCAATACACGAACAGGTATTTTGCGTAGGCCCTTTCAGAGTGACAAAGATTGGAAAGTGTTTCAATTATTTACCATGCTCCTTGCCCAAACTTAGTCATGCTGCTAAGCATCTACGCCTGTGTTTTCCGTAGGCCCCTTCAGGGTGACAAAGTCGCTGAAAATTATGTTATGCAGTTGCCTGTCTGCTTGCAGCGACTTTGTCACCCTGAAAGCACCTACGCATCTTTCCTGACTTGGCAAGTCGCGAAGGAAGACTTGCCAAGTCAATATCTATGCTATGGAAGATTGTTCGCGGCCTTTATTTCTGGAATCCGATTCAGTTTTTCAAAAATCTCATTTGCTAAATCCTGACCTTCTATTCCTACTAAATCATCCCATGAACAAGTAGGAGCAAACCAAATCCAAGCTTCATGAAGTCTTGAGAAATCGCCTGTCTTTAATTCGGCGACCAATACATTGATTGCTTTCGTTAACTCTTCTGTGTTATCAAACCGGCCTAAGGTGCCGCCACCGTGAAATTTGGCGGAAAGTTCAGCGGCTTGTTCAAGTAATGGAATTAAGTCTTTCTTATCTGGAATCGTGGCCCAGGCCTCTCGCTTCGTTTCCTGTTGGCGATTAATAAGCAGCCACGCCAATACAATCACAACTGCAATTAGAAGAAACTTCCCTATAGTCTGTAGCATGGTTAGCTTCATAAGCTGCTGTCCAAACCTTTATTTGAAAAAAGTTACGCCGCCTCTCCCTCCTTCTCACTCATCAGATAAGCCTTGATAAACCCATCAATCTCCCCATCCATCACCGGGCCGATGTTGCCCACCTCATAATCCGTGCGGTGGTCTTTAATCATCTTGTAGGGATGGAAGACGTAGGAGCGAATCTGTGAGCCCCACTCAATTTTCTTCTTGGAAGAATTGGCAACGTCCTTTAGCGCATTGCGCTTCTGCAGCTCTATCTCGTAAAGTTTGCTCTTCAGCATCTGCATCGCGCGCTCGCGGTTGCCAAGCTGGCTGCGGTCTTGCTGGCATACCACCACAATGCCCGTTGGGATGTGGGTGAGCTGCACCTTCGTTTCCACCTTATTCACGTTCTGTCCGCCCGCGCCGCCGGAGCGAGAGGTTTCCATCTTGATGTCGGCAGGATTGATGTCTATCTCAATCGTGTCATCCACCAGCGGATAGACATAGACGGAAGCGAAGGAGGTATGCCGCCGCGCATTGGAGTCAAAAGGCGAGATACGCACAAGGCGATGCACGCCGCTTTCTGCTTTGAGCAGGCCGTAGGCGAAGGGGCCGTCAAACTCCAGGGTGGCTTGCTTGATGCCCGCGCCGTCACCGTCCAGAATATCCATTTCTGTTACTTTCCAGCCCTGCTTGTTGCCATACATCCCGTACATACGCAGCAACATGCCGGCCCAGTCCTGGCTCTCAGTTCCGCCCGCGCCGGAGTTGATTTGTACAACTGCGGGAAGCTCATCTTCCGGCTCATTGAGCGTGCTTTTAAACTCCAGCTCATCTATGTCTGTTGTAGCTTTTTCAAAGGCAGCTTTTACCTCTTCCTCGCCCGCCTCGCCTTCTTTCCAGAAGTCAAAGAGCACGGCAAAATCTTCTACGGCGCCTTCCACTTTTTCATACAAATCCGTCCAGTATTTGTTGACGCGGATTTCCTTCATAATACCGGTTGCGCGGTCGTTGTCGTCCCAGAATCCGGGGGAAAGGGAAAGCTGACGGTCGCTTTCGGCTTTGGCAAGGCGCTCTTCCACCCGCACGAATCGCTTCAGGCCGGCCACGCGCTCACGCATCTCTTTTATCTGCTCTGCTGTCATAAAAAGTCTATGGCTTCAAAGGTACGGCGGGCGGGAAGGATTGATTTTGGTGATTCCCCGTTTCCGCGTGCAATGCGCAAACGCGCTAACGTTGTTATTACATTAGGCGGGCACAAGGCCGCGCCCCTACACATCAAACCTCCAACATAAAACCTCCAACCATTATGGAATACCGCCGCATGGGCCGCACCGGCCTCCAACTCTCCGTCCTCTCCTTTGGCTCCTGGGTCACCTTCGCCAAGCAGATTGACGATGCCGCCTCCGACCGCCTGATGTCCATTGCCTACGATGCGGGCATCAACTTCTTTGACAATGCCGAAGTCTATAGCCTTGGCGAAAGCGAAAAGATGATGGGCCGCATCCTTAAAGGCAAGAACTGGGAGCGCTCTTCCTACGCCGTCTCCAGCAAGGTTTTCTTCGGCTGGCACGGCGATAAGAATAAGCCCAACCAGCACGGCCTTTCGCGCAAGCACATCATGGAAGCCTGCCACGAGGCGCTGGGTCGCTTTCAATTAGAATATCTTGACCTCTTCCTCTGCCACCGCCCGGATAAGGCCGCACCGATTGAGGAAGTGGTGCGGACGATGAACAGCCTCATCCAGCAGGGCAAAATCTTCTATTGGGGCACGAGTGAATGGAGTGCCGCCGAAATTATGGAAGCGCACATGATAGCTAAGGAACTTGGCTTAGAAGGCCCGTCGGTAGAGCAGCCGCAATACAATCTTTTTGAGCGTCAGAAGATGGAAATGGACTACTTCACCATTTTCAAAAACATTGGCATGGGCACCACCATTTGGAGCCCGTTGGCGAGCGGCCTGCTCACCGGGAAGTATAATAATGGCATTCCCGAAGGCAGCCGCCTCGCGCTGGAAGGCTTTGAGTGGCTGAAAGACCGCACCATTTCGGAGCAGCGACTGGAAGGCGTGCGCAAGTTGGAAGGCATCGCACAGGAATTGGAAATGTCTCTGGCTACGCTGGCTATTGCGTGGTGTATTTCTAATCCGAACGTGACAACCGCCATCCTGGGCGCGACACGCGAAGAGCAGCTTACCGAAAATCTGAAGGCGCTGGAAGTTTATCCGAAGATTACAGCTGAAGTGAAAGAGCGTATTGATGCCGTGATGGGCACGAAGCCAGTGATGCCGCAGTTTTAAAACAAACCCGCCTAATCCATAAAATCCGGTGAATCCCGCTTCTAAACAAACAACCCCGGAGTTACGGCTCCGGGGTTGTTTCTGTTTTTAAACTTACTTGTGGTCTTGCCGTCAGTTTCTTTAATCCAGTCTTTCAGTCTTACCGTCCATGCTAAAAAGTATATGATAGTCAGCAGCCTTACGGGGCTGCTGTTATTCCCCTATACCGTTCGTAGTCTTGTCTTTGGAGTTTTGTCTGGCGGGGCTTACGGGCTCCGGGACGCATAGGGTGTAAAAACAATCGCGCCGCTTAGAGCCATACATTTGCCGCCACTGATTATCACCGACTTTACTCCAGCGCATAAGTAACGCTTGTAGAATATTTTACACAGCGGCCCATCAAGATGTGGACATGGATTGCCACACGAGGCGCAGGCTGCCGCCAGTGGTATGAATCTGGCAAGAGCATAGCACGTAACTAAAATTTCCAAGACCGCATGGCCACCACCACCGCAGCTAAGAAGCCGAATTTTTTCAAGCTCCTCAAAGAAGCCGTCTCAGAATTCATGGACGACAATGCGATGAAGCTGTCCGCCTCATTGTCTTATTATACCGTCTTCGCTATCGGGCCGCTTTTGCTGGTAATCATTTCGCTTATCGGCGTCTTTGTTGACCGGAAAACGGTAACCGAAACTATAGGCGGCCAAATGCAGCACCTACTCGGCGCGCAGGGCGCGGAGCAGATTTTGGACATCATTAAGGCGCTGCAAAACACACAGGATGCACAGAAATTCGGCATCATCGGGTTAGTGTCGCTGTTCATATCTGCCTCCGCCGTGTTTCTGGAAATACAAGATTCCATCAACTACATCTGGAGCATCAAGGCCAAGCCCAAAAAAGGCTGGCTGCGTCTGATTACCAACCGCCTGCTCTCCTTCTCGCTCATCATCGGCATGGGCTTTCTATTTGCTGTCTCTCTGCTTGCTAATACTATCGCCGACCTCCTTACTGACCGCCTCGGTCGGCTGCTTGGCCACGGGGAGGCCATTCTTATACAGGGTACCGGTATTATCATCCTGTTCATGATTATCACGCTGCTGTTCGGCGTTATCTATAAGGTGCTGCCAGACGCAAAGATTCACTGGCGCGATGCGCTCATCGGCTCCTCCTTCACCGGCGTGCTCTTCCTGATAGGCAAGGCCCTGATTGGTTTCTACCTCGGCAATTCCAAGCTGGGCAGCACCTACGGCGCGGCAGCAAGCATCATCATCGTGTTGCTGTGGGTGTATTACTCCGGGATCATTCTCTACTTCGGCGCGGAGTTCACAAAAGTCTGGGCCATCAACCGCGGACAGGGCATTAAGCCGAATGACACGGCTGTCTTTATAGAAAAACGTGACGTAAAAGAGCTTCCTCACAAAAAGGAAATTCCGCCTGCGGCTGATGCCGTGCCGGTTGAGCGCAAAGACACACCTATCGGCGTGAAAGGAACTGACGAAGCGCTGAAGGATGCACGAAGCGAAAAACGGGAATCATAATCGCCGCCGCGCCGAGCAGGCTGAGCGTAACCGGTAGCCATCGGTCGCCCCAAATCATGCTTGCCCCAATGCCTACTGCTGCCAGCAGTGCCACATAGCTCAGGTGCGCGCCAATCCATCTAAAGTTGGTATGCAATGCATTCCGCTTCGCGGAAAAGTAAAGGCTGGATGATGCAATGCTCCACTGCGTGATGCAGGCGACAATCGCCGCGCCTTCCGCTCCGTAACGTGGCACGACAATGGCATTCAGACTAAGATTTATAACCGCCGCCGCCCCGGCTTGAATGTTGAGCAGCTTCAGCGCCCCATTGGCGGTGAGCAGCGTAGAATAGATGTACATGAGGCTGTACGCGGGGAGGCAGGACATTACCCACGCGAACACACGCCCGTCATAAGCACCTGCTGCGGGATAGAGCAGATGCATAATGCCCGCGCCCGCCGCCCACGCAATGGCCGCGCCAAGAAAGGCGAATGGCAGGAGCAGATTGGCGCTCAGCTTAACAATAGGCGCTATGGCCTGCCGCTCAGAAAGCATTTTACCAAATAACGGCAGCAGGATGCCGGCAAAGAGAATGGCGAACATATTGCTCACGTCCAACTGCCGGTAGGCGGCGGCATAAATGCCAGCCTCCTCCTTGCTGGCAAGTCGCTCAATGAGCGTTGTATCAGCGCGCATGTAAATGCTCATGAGAAAAATGAGCAGGGCAAAAGGCGCCGCGCCGCGCAGCATCTCTCCGACCTTCTCAAAATGAAAAGACAACCGGATGGGCACGCGCGTAATGCGCCACAGCAGCCAGAAGCCAAAGCAAATGGCTATGGTGTAGCACGCTACCTGCGACCAGACAAACCATTCTATTCTGAACCGACCGCCAGTAGCCGGTAGCCAGAGCAACGCGCCGCAAAGCACAATCATCAGCGCGCGGTCTGCAATGCTGAGGATGCCGTCAAGCCGGAAGCGCTGGAAGGCGGCAACGTTGCTGCGGATGAACAGGAGCAGAATGGTGAGAGCCTGAATGAGCAGTGTCCCGCCGAGTAGCGCCAGCTCTCCGCCCCGGTAGCCGGCGGCCCAGCCGATGCCGAGCACCACGCACACGTACAATCCCATCAGCAGCAGCCGTAGGCCAAGCAAAACCGGGAAACGTTCCGCGAATTTCTCCGGCGCGCGGGAAATCGTCTGGGTGTTGTAATGGTTCAGTCCGAAGTCCAGCACCACCTGCATGATGACGCTCATATTGAGCAGCGCCTGAAAGGTGCCGTAGCTCGCGTGGCCCACCCGGTTCTGTACCGTCCGGTCAATGGCAAAAATCCATAGCGGCTTCACCAGCGCGTTGAGCGCGATGACGAAGAGGAGATTTTTGGCGAAGAAACGCTTCAACGTTGGAGTGTTGGAATGTTGGACGCTTCGCGTTGGAGCGTTTGGGCGCGGGAAGGTAAGCCTGCACCCAAAGTTCCGACAACACTCCAACGTTCCAACACTCCAACATTCCAACCCTATCTTCGCCGCCCATGCGGATTGCCGTCAATACAAGGCTATTACTCAAAGGAAAGCTGGAGGGCATTGGCTGGTACACGCATCAGATGCTGGAGCGCATCGTGCGGGCGCACCCGGAGCATGAATTTATCTTCTTCTTTGACCGGCCCTACGACCCCTCCTTTGTCTTTGCGCCTAATGTGAAACCCGTGGTGGTGCATCCGCAGGCGCGCCACGCTATCCTCTTCTACCTCTGGTTTGAATGGAGCATCCCGGCAGCGCTGCGCAAGTACAAAGCCGACCTTTTTCTTTCCCCCGACGGACTCTGCTCGCTCTCCACCAATGTGCCCACCTGCCTGGTGATGCACGACCTTGCCTTTGAGCATTACCCCGAGCACCTGCGGCTGAGCCACCGGATGTACTGGCGGCATTGGTCGCCGCGTTTTGCGCGCAAGGCGAAGCGTATTGTGACGGTCAGTGAGTATTCCAAACAAGACATCGCGAAGCGCTACAACATTTACCCCGATAAGATTGATGTAACCTACAACGGCGCGAACCCGGCCTACAAGCCCTTGGGCTGGGAGGAGCGTGAGGCCGTGAAGGCAGAGTACACCAGCGGGCAGGAATACTTCGTCTTTGCCGGGGCGCTACACCCGCGCAAGAATGTGGTGGCGCTGCTGCAGGCGTTTATCAAGTTCAAGAAACGGATGCGCAGCCCCATCAAGCTCGTCATCGTGGGCCGGATGGCGTGGAAGTTCAAGGAGCTGGCGGCTCTGCGCGAGACGATGCCCTTTAAGGAAGACGTGGTCTGGCCGGGCTATGTGGGCGTAGAGCGCCTCTCGAAAATCATCGGCGCAGCGTATGCGCTGATATATCCTTCGCTGTTTGAAGGCTTCGGCATTCCCATTCTGGAAGCCCTGAAGTGCGGCGTGCCGGCGGTAGTGAGCAATACGTCTTCCATGCCGGAAGTAGCCGGCGATGCCGCCCTGCTCATTGACCCGACGAGCGTGGAAGACATTGCGGAGAAGATGGGCATTATCTATAAAGACGAGGCCTTGCGTAGCCGGCTAATTGCCGCCTCTACGGCGCAGGCGGCAATATTTGATTGGGATACTTCGGCGGCGCAGCTTTGGGAGAGTATGATGAAGTGCGTGGAAAGCAGGGCTTCTAGGGTTTGAAAACATGGAAGGTGTTACCTTTCGCAGCAAACTCCTTTTTTTCTAAAAAAATATGCTGGTAAAAGTCTTCGGCAGCGCCGTATATGGTGTGGATGCGATGACCATCACGATGGAGGTGGACTCCTCCCAGGGCCTGACGAGCTACTTTATCGTCGGCCTGCCCGACAGCGCGGTGAAGGAAAGCCTTGACCGGATTACATCGGCCTTCCGCAACTCGCGCATTGAGCGCCCGCGGACGAAGGTGCTTATCAATATGAGCCCGGCGGACATCAAGAAAGAGGGCGCAGCATATGACCTGCCCATTGCCGTAGGCCTGATGGCGGCGGCGGGCGTAGTGCCTGAGGCTTCCTTTGGTGATTTAGTGATAATGGGTGAGTTAAGTCTGGACGGCGGGCTGCAACCGATTAAAGGCGCGCTGCCAATAGCCATTAAGGCACGGGCGGAAAAATTTCGCGGCCTTATCGTGCCGAAGGCTAATGCGCGCGAGGCGGCGCTGGTAAATAATCTGGAAGTCTATGGCGTGGAAAGCCTGCGTGAAGTGGTTGACTTACTGAATGGCACAAGCGGCATTCAGCCGACGGTGGTGAACACGCGGGAAGAGTTTTACGATGCCCAGACGCACTTTGACATTGACTTTAATGATGTAAAGGGGCAGGAAAATGTGAAGCGCGCGCTGGAAATAGCAGCCTCCGGCGGCCACAATGCCATTCTGATAGGCCCGCCCGGCGCGGGAAAGACGATGCTGGCCAAGCGGCTGCCTACTATCCTTCCGCCGCTATCATTGCAGGAAGCACTGGAGACGACCAAGATTCATTCCGTAGCGGGCAAGCTGACGACCGGAAATGCATCGCTGGTAGCGCAAAGGCCCTTCCGCTCGCCGCACCATACAATCAGCGATGTGGCGCTTGTGGGCGGCGGCAGCAATCCGCAACCCGGGGAGATTTCGCTGGCGCACAATGGCGTATTGTTTCTGGATGAATTGCCGGAGTTCAAACGGACGGTTCTGGAAGTGATGCGCCAGCCTATGGAGGAGCGGCGGGTGAACATTGCCCGGGCCAAGGTGAGCATTGACTTTCCGGCTTCGTTTATGCTTATTGCGAGTATGAATCCTTGAGGTTTCGTTGGTCATTTTCGGCATTTTGGAAATAGGCGGGGTTGTAGCTGAACTTAAAGCGGATCTCATCTCCCTCAATGGTAATACGCTCCGTTATCTGTTCCACTATCTGCCGCTTCGTGTCCTTGTTCATTTCCACCCACTGGTCGGCAAGGTTCTTGGCTTCGGTGATGATAGTATCGCCGTTAAGCTGCTCAATCCGCAGAAAGTCAATTTCCGCCTGTATGTCCGGGATGGTATTCTCAATCTGCTTGAGCTGCACATCGAGCGGATTGTAGTACACCGCAAATCCGTCCTTGGGTATCTGCCCCGCGAAGTAGAGTTGCATGGTCTTATCCATCTCATCTTTCAGTCGCTTGCGTTCCTGGCCGAGCGTCGCAAGCTGCCGTTCTTTCTCTGTAATTATCTCCTCGGCTTTTGAAAGAAAGCTTTCTATGTGCTCTTCGGTCAGAAGAAACCCTTTCAGGTTCTCATAGTAGATTTCCTCTATGTCGCCGAGCTCAATCCGGGTTTTGCGGCATTTGCTGCAGGTGTATTTGTTGCCGTCTGCGTAAACGTACATCTTCCCGCCGCAGCCGCAATAGAGTATGCCGGAAAAGAGATGCACGGCCGGCTTTGCCGCGCGCTTGTTCTTTTCTTCCTGCTGCCGGAGTATCTGGCTGCACTCCTCCCAGAGTTCTTCCGGCACGATGGCCGGACAGGTAACCGTTACCCATTCGCTTTCGGGCTTCATGACCCACTTCTTGCCGTCTCCGAGGCTCTTGGTGTAATTAGCTACCCGAATGCCTTTAGCCGTGCTGTCATGCAGGAGCCGGCCAATGGTGGTATCGGTAAATTCGGAACCGTTACGAGTGCGGTAGCCCATCGCATTGAGCTTCTTTGCCACCGTTCCTTTTTTGCGGTACTCAGTGAAGAGTTCGTACATAAGCCGGCGCACCGGTGATTCATGCTCATCTATTACCAGCTCTTTGCCGCGCCAGGCATACCCATAGGGGGCTGCGCCACCAAGGGGCTTTCCAAGCTTTGCCCGAATCGGTACTGAGGCCGCAACGCGCTCAGCAATCTCTGCTCGCTCCCATTCGGCCATAGCCGCAATAATGGTGAAGAACAGACGACCACTTGGCGAACTGGTATCAATGTTCTCCGCGAGGGAAATCATATCCGCATCCGCTCTCCTAAAGAGCTCGGAGAAGTCCAAAAGTTCGCGGGTGTTGCGGGCAAGGCGCGCAAGCTTAGAAAACACGATGGCGGAAATCCGGCCCGTCTGGATGTCTTTAAGCATCCGCTTGGTCTCGCCATGCTCCATAACGGTCTTGCCGCTTACTGCTTCAAGCCGGTATACCTCAATGACCTCCCAGCCACGAGCGGCCGCATAGTGCCGCGCCCGCTGCTCATGATGCTCCGGACTGTCGTCTTTGACCTGGAATTCGGTGCTGACCCGAACCCAAATACCCACTCTCTTTTTGTGTTCCATCGTTATTGGATTTTAAAAGTGAAGAAATTGTCTTTAGTGTACACAATAGAGAAGGTTTAAAAAAGCGGGAATGGGTGCGAAAAATAGCTATAACCATAAATGGATATAGCGGGTTTGGATACTTCTCTTGCTGTTGAAACAAACGCTCATTTCATACATGGATATAAAGAGCTGACTGTGAATACAATGTGCAGTGACATCCTGGTAAATAGGTTGCCAAGATTATTCTTGGATAAGCAGTTGAACAATTGTAATAATTTCAATCAATAACGCCTAGCTGCCGTGCAGGAAGCCTGTACGCACAGCCAGAAACTCGTCTAGGTCATGCTTGTCATTAAGAATAAACAACTGGAAGCCTTTAGACCCGCGGCGCGTAAGGCATCTAAGGACAAGCTTGTCGCCTGTCTGCGTGAGCAGACAGGAGCAACGATAACTGAATCGGGTACCTCTATCCACATTCAAGATGGTAGAGGCAGAGTTTCAAGTCTCCAATTCTCAGAGCAAAATCTGTTAAGTGCATATCAGAAACCTTCTGGTTGTAAGTTTCAATTTGAATATGACAGTGAAGACCGCTTTCACGCGCTGCGTATCCCTGGCAATGAGGTCTTAGGAATTGAATACTCTAAAGACCGGCCATCAGCCATCATTTCAGCAGGTGTTAGGTTTGTCTTGAAATATGACGAGGGTGGCAGGCTAAGTCGCATCATCTATCCAGATGCGACGTTTATGGAGTTCCTATATACCAGCCCGACGTTAAGTGGCATAAAGAATCGTGCAGGGGAGCAGCAGCTGTTTTCCTCGACAAAAATCAACAAGCAGACAATTCATAAACTGACAGACCCAACTGGAAAAGAAACTACACTTATTGTTGATGAGCAGGAAGCTTTACAGAAAATTGTGTTGCCTGATGGTAGTAATTATACGATTCGTTTTGATGAAGAGCTTGGCGCTGAAATCATTAAGCTGCGAAATGGAACGGAAAAGACTACCTATTTTGAATCGTATGACTCGATGCGGTCAGAGTGGGAGGATGGCAGCTATCTAGCAATTGAATACAATAGCGATAGTGCCATTACAAGGCTTGAAAATGAAACAGGCATTCTTCAGTTCGGGTATGACGATGCCAAGCAGCTGGTAAGCGGGTCATTCAACAAGAGCATAGTAACTTACGACTACGACAACGGCTTGTTGCAACGGACCAATTATCCGAGCGGTCTTACTGTATCATGCGAATACGATGTGGATGACCGCTTGTCACAAATTGTCATCGGTGATGCCTCATGCCGCTTTGCGTATGACATTAATGGTACGGTGTCAGAATTAGACTATTCCAATGGCTGTAGAGAGTTACAGCGAAATACCGTGTTGCTTGGCCAACGCGAAACGATTTTACAATCAAAGAACCGTATTTTACTTTCACGGCTGAGCTACGGCTATGACCAACTTGGAAGAGTCGGTTCTTACACGCATGAGCGAGCTGGTCAGCAACTTTTGAAGCAAACCTTGGCATATGATGACGGCGACCGATTGACACGAGTTTCTGATGTATCGGGTGTGCTTAAAGAGTGTTTTCAATACGGTGCGAGTGGTGTTATGATAGTCGCTGATGGAAAAAAAATGGATACTGGCAAACTCGACGAAGTGCGTAGTATCGGCGGACAAACAGTAAGCTATGATAAAGGCGGCAACGTCAGCGGATTTATTAATGAAAGAGGTCAGCAAATAGGCTTACAGTATCGGGACAATGGTACGCTGAGAACGGCAGTCACTCGCAGCGGGTTGTGGAAATATGAATATGACGGCCTTGGCCGGCGGATTAGAAAGTCAAATGGAACAAATGACACAACGTTCTTCTGGTCCGGCGATAGGCTGCTATCGGAGAAATTCTATTCAGATACAAAGGTTATCTGCCGGGATTATATCTACACCGACTCAAACGTGCCGATAGCGTTTAGTGAGGGAAATAAGGTATACTGGCTACAAAGAGATGTGCGCGACGCTGTCGTGGCCGTGCACGATGGTAATGGCGATATAGTATGGGAAGCAACCTATGATTCATTCGGATGTGCGACCATAACGGAAGAGCACATTCATCAGCCATGGCGACTGGCAGGCCAGTACTATGATGAGGAAACAGGCCTGCATTATTCTCAGGCGAGGTACTATAGTCCGCACCTAAAGAGCTTTTTGTCGCTTGACCTACATTGTCTGGAATACGGAGTTGGCAATTATAGCTATGCTGGCAATGATCCATACAACAGGATTGATAGTGATGGACTCATGCCGAAGTGGCTAAGTACTACTTTAGCAATTGGCGCTGGCATTGCAGCAACAGCGGCAGTTGCGGCAGCGGCGGCTGCAATCGCACCGGCTGCTGGGGTAAGTTTATTAAGCTTAATGGTTGTTGGCGCAATATCTGGTGCGGTCGGTGGTGCGGTTGAACCGATTGTAAAGAATTTACTTGACAGTAAACCAATTTGTTGGAAATGTGTTGCGAGGGGCGCTGCTATAGGTGCTGTTGCAGGAGCAGCTATGATTCCTGTCTTTAAATATTTGGGGAAAGCAATGGGTTCAGCCGGAGCTCGATTGGCTCCCAGAATTGTTCGTTACGCTCCAAAACTCGCTGGAATAGCAAAAACAGCTCTGGGTAAAATGCGTCTAGGTTTGGCGCTCGTAAGAGCAGTGACTAGACGTGGGAACTTCGGTTTGGGAAGTGCTACGAGAGAAGAAGCTATGAAATTAGGTAAGCGTTGGGTTGGTAAGGGATATCGGATCGCCAGCGACGGGAAAAGCCTCGTGAGCATGGATGGAACTAAGGTTTTTAGGCCTCCAACCTTTAAACCCAGACTCAATAAAACACAAGCAAATTTTGAATGGAGAACAAGGAATAGAGGGCCAATGGAAGGGAATGCGCATTTGGATATTGCTAATTAATAAAACGAACAAGTTATGAGGATGAAAATAAAAGGATTGTATAACCTTGACAATGATGAACTGCTCACAGACTACAAGCCCGCAACTATCGACAATTTTAGATTCCTGCTACGAATCTTAGTCACTCAGACAGATGCTCACGGTGAGGAGAGCTTTGACGTAACTGTGTGTACGCCCAAATGGTTACAAGAACATTGTCAAAAAGATGATGTGCTTTTTATGAGACATCACGTAGTTGTGTTGGAATATGACCGAGATACGTTAACTAAAGCAATAATTAGCAAGGTGGAGGAAATTGAAGCTGATAATTGGCAGAAGCTAGGTAACAGATTGGCTAGGTATGCATTTTGGGAATTTGAAGATTACAGCGAATAAGCACATCGTTATAGCCTTGAAATACGATATTTAACAACAATAATAATATAGATTTTATAAGAATATTTATAATACTTCCACCTAAAATAATCCCCGTCGCCTTAAGTTGCATAGAAGGATAAATCCGACTATCCTTTGTCGCTTATCCTTCTTTTTCTTTCTCTTTAATAATTCTAATTTGAGCTTGCTTATTAGCAAGTCAGATGTTGTTGTATTTGGGTGCTACTGCACACCATATCCAAGATAAATAAGGCGTTACGCTCTGCATTCAAAAGACCATAGCCGGCCTCAATTTGCAGGTATATATAGGTACGCTACTAAACCTTCACATTCTGCAAGAAGATTATTGGAGCACGGTATCAGGAAGCGACAGTTGCAATGACAAAGCATATAGAAACGTTGCTGGACAATAGCAATGTTTCCAGCCAAGTCATTACTGCAAAAAGAAGCGCGTGGATGCGCTGATAGAGGAGGCGCTCTAAGAGGAATACATCTCAGCGGTCCCTGCAACGCGGAGCAAGAATGTGGCTTGGACTAATAAAGTACTCATGGTGTCACAGATAGTTAGTTGACCCTTAATTAAGCAGACGATAGTTGGAGTCATTTTGAGGCAGCAGAATAAAAGCCCGACGATTGTCGAGCTTTGGCTTTTGCATTTGTTCCACCTTTACGTCACTTGGCAAGTTGAGTATAAAGTCAGTTGCTTTCTGCGCTTGCGTTGCAGCCGAGAAAATAAACTTAGTGTCGCTTTTTAACTGTTTCAGCCATCCCTTTATGTAATCTGCGCTTTGCTCCATCTGGTTGGTAACGCCGACAAATGACAACAGATAGCAGCTTCCGATTTCCGCCACCAGTTCCTCATGCGAGTATGCTTCGAGCATGTTGAACTCGCGCATCTGTAGCACGTCTTTGCGATGCAGGCGCGAAGGGTGGCCGGTACTGTGCACTAATTCATGCATGAAGGTCGCATAGTAGCTTTCCGCGCTCTCGAAAGAGCTGAACAGAGGCATATGCACATAGTCGTGCATCACATCGTAGAACGCACCCTGTCCGCCTGTGTGCCGAATAAGCGGACGCTGCGGCATCTCCTGCACAATCTGCTCACAGACTGGGATCGGGCTGAGCGTCGCACGCGTTATTGCCGGGACTTTTCCCTGAGGTATGCCTTCGCATTGTCCTACGTTAAAGACCACGTAGTAGCGCAGATACGGGACTTTCTTCCTGCCCGTTTCCGGTTCTGTGTCATCCTGATCTTTCTGAGCTGTATTCAGATAGCTCCAGAACACCACGATGTGTCCGTGCTCGCCTTTCCTGACATGTCCGCCAAGCTCCTGCAGCTGATTGAATGTCAGAAACAGGTTCTGCTCATAGCCGAGCATAGAAAGCAGCATTACATTGATGCCTCTATAGGGACGCTTAGAGATGAGGTTGCGGGGAATGCCGGCATCGGTCCAGGGCTGGCGCCAAGGCACCGTACCTTGTTCCAGTTGCTGAATGATGCACTCGGTGACGATGGCATACACGTCGGCGCGTGAAGGTTTGCTTCGCGCTTGAGCTGCAGTTCGTTCCATGATTCGCTTCGATTTAATTGTGAGAGAAAGGATTTCTCTCTGAGTGTATCCGCGGCATACGCAGAAGGGCAGAGGGCAGAAATACTCACCCGTGGGAGATTCAGTGGACAAGAAAAAAGCAACCGAGCCGGTTGCTTTTTAAGGCTTAAAACAGTTTCAACTGCGCAGGTTTCGCATCTGATTGCACTTCCGTTGAAGGAGAATCGGCTTGCGTAGACTGCGCTGCTGACGCACTTGCCGGCCGCAGAGCCGACTGCTGCATGTGCCAGAGTGGAGAGTCCTCTTTATCATCCATCCGAAAGACACCAAAGGGAAAGAGCGAGGTTACATAACTCATCCTAAAGTCGGATGGTACAAGCGCATCGGCACACATTACTTCAGCATGGAAAAGCCCGTTTAGAAACAGATTGATGGCGGTCATCCTGATGCACACCGGGTCAATGTCAATGCCGTAGTATTCATACTGCGGCCCCAGTTCTTTCGCTGCGGCCAGCAGCATCCGCCCGCTGCCGCAGCATGGATCAAGTATACGCAGCGTGTCCTGCTTCGGCCGCTTTTCCAGCGTTATGCTTTTAGCCATGAATACGCACACCGGCCACGGCGTGAAGTGCTGGGCTTTGTGCGACTGACTCAGATGCAGCTCATAGCATTCGCCCAGCACGTCATTGCCACTGTCGCTGCCCTTGCGTTCTTCCATTTCCAAAACGAGTATTGCCAAAAGATGAGGGAACGGACGCGGCAGCTCATCGGTTTTGTACTTGCCGATTGTCGCCAGGTACAAATCCTCGTGATAGGAAACTCCAGTGCCCGGCTTCCGGGAAAAAGAGCAGAGTACCATCGTTAGAAAATCATCAAAGACAGTCGGCAGGCTATAGCGATAGCCGAAGCTCCGCATCGTTTGTTCAAAGGATTCAGATTTGCTTTTCATAGAACAGAGGTTTATGAAAAGCATAGCGTACAATCAGTGTTTTGAAAAAGAAAAGAGCAACCGTTGTTGGTTGCCCTTAATGATTTGCACATGCGCGTTCACTTAGGCCGCCATAGCCACAGCACCGACTTGCGTCTGCCACACCCAAGACTGATTTTCAGTTAGTTCCCTTATACCGGTAACGGTGCGTGAGAAGGCATAGCCAAAAAGGAAATGCCTGCCCGCGTCATCGCCACTGACACAAACAATCTCCGCTTCAGGAAGGTGATGCAGGAAGAGATTCAGAATCGCCATTTTAGCACAGGCAGGCGTTATCTCCATCCCGTACCAGCCTTCCACGGTGTGCATCCAGCGCCTGGCGAGCAGACGCCGGCCACTGCCGCATAATCCGTCCAGAAGCTTTTTCTTCCGCGCCGGAGTATCGCCCGGAATGGTGAAAATGTCTGGCTGCAGCCTGTGTTCGTCCAAATCCCAGGAGCTAAAAGGCATATCCGGATCATAGCGGAGTATATGCTCTTCATAGAAATCTCCGAGGACATCGCTGTAGCAGTTGAGCTGGTGCGGCAGGTTCACCTGGCAGCGCATCTCTTTTAGGAGAAGCGAAACGAGGGTTGATACATCCAGCGGCAGGGAAGGGTCAGCGTACTTCAGCAGGATGGATTCAAAGCGTTCGCGGTCAAGCGGGAAGCCGGCGAGGGCGCTCGGGCTGAGCACGATCAGGCAGAGGTCAAGGAAATCGGAGAAGAGCGGCTCCAGGTCATACACGTTCCGGTACTGCAAGAGGACGCTGGCAAATGTGTTTTTAGTGTTCATAAAGAGGATGGTTTATCAATAGCGTAGCGGAATAATGAATCGCGCAGTAGAGAAGAAGTATACTCACCATGGAGAACTTCTTATAAGCACATTTTTGTGTAGCAAGCCGTTTGCCGGCCCCAGCCACTACATTGGCGGGGCCACTGTTCCGGCCTGTGTAAGAGCCGGGCGCACCGGTGGAAGAAGTGCCGTGCTGTTGCGTAATCTTCAGCTTGCCGTTACTGCATTTGAAAGACCCGACAGGGAGAGTAGAAAATAGTTACTCTTTTCCCACCACTGCTAACATTCCTGCTTAACACTGCGTCTATCCTATCACAGCACCTTTCCGGAAAAAGCCTGCACCCATAAAACCATTTCAAAAACCTCAGACAAACAATCACCCCATGAAAAGACTCATACCTCTCCTCCTGCTGCTTTCCATGCTCACCGGAGCAGCTTATGCGGCCACCCTCAGCGGTACCGTGTACTACATATCTACCACAACGCCCGTCGCCGGCCAGGTCATCACCATCGCCGACACTACCAACACCTGGAATACGACCGTTACTACGAATGCCGCCGGCCAGTACAGCGTCACCATCCCTTCCACCGTGCCCACCACTGTGCCCGCAAATCAGATCAATGTATCTACCATGGCCTGCGGCCAGTACCAACGGCTGATTACCATTAATTCAGGCAGCAACCTCACCGTCAACTTCTACATCTGCACCGGCTCATCTCCGGTTTACAACCTGCATGGAACCGTTTCCCTCGGCGGTGTTGCCAACATAGACACAAGCATCGTCTATCTCATCCGCAAGACCTACAACCCCTCCACGATGGACACGACGCTCACCGCCATTGATTCTATCTACACAGGCATTACCGGCGCGTTCACCAGGAACTACACGACTATGCCTTCCGGTACGCTCTTACTCAAAGCCGCCCTTCTGTCCGGACACCCGAGCTACGCCGGCTACCTGCCTACCTACTACACCAGCTCACTTAACTGGAGCGGCGCTACGGCACTGGGCGTTGCTAACCTTACCAGCATTGCAACCAACATCAGCCTGATTGCGGGTACTAATCCCGGCGGCCCAGGCTTCGTAGGCGGCAGCGTACTGCTGGGCGCTAACAAGAGTGCAGCCGTGGGCGACCCGCTGCGCAAGCGTATCCTCATTCTCACAAAGAGCACCGGCCAGGCGGTGGCTTATACCTACTCGGATGCAGCGGGCAAGTTCTCCTTCCCCAGCGTACCTGTTGGCAGCTACCTGATATTCGGTGATGCCATGGGCAAGAGCAATCCGCAGCTGGCCTTTACCATCAGCGGCGCCAGCCTGACAGTGAACAACATCGTGTTTGAGGAAAATGACAAGAAGTTTGAAGGCCATCTGAAGACTGCCGGCGTGAACGGCAACAACGCACTGGAAGGCATATCCGTATTCCCTAATCCTGCCACTACGGCTATCCAGGTGGCCGGCCTGGAAAGCATCAGCGGCAGCAAGACGCTTATCCTGAGCAGCACGACCGGCGCGGTCATCAGCCGTCAGGTAGCTGACAAGGGAGTCAATGTGATCCCTGCTGCAGAACTGCCTTACGGCATTTATATCCTGCATGTGCAGACCGAAGCGGGCAGCGCGTCTTTCCGCGTTACGAAATAAATCCGGCACTTACCGGTTTGGAAAAAAGGCCACTTTCGGGTGGCCTTTTTGTTGTGCAACTATGTCATTAGGGGACATGTCAATCAAAGGCAGAGAATGTCATGTCTCATTTGTGAGCAAGCTGGCGCTAATCAAAGAGGCTGTCTTTTGAGACAGCCTCTTGGTTTTTGGCATATGGCCCTTTCCCTAAAGCCTTCATGCAAGAATAGTGTTTGCCCGATGCGTCAGGTGCCGGGGCGCACACGCATTCTGTATCCGAGACTTTCCTGAAGGATATCCATACCAGGCCGGCCTGTTGCCGCTCTGACAGACAATGAACATGTTCCCCTTTATTCTGACCTGCGTCAGCCATTTAATAGAATAGGGAGAATTAATTACGGATGAGTAACTGCTGCGCATACCATGGTTGCGGCAACCGCCTCAAATGCTTTATCGTAGTACCCGTTCCTATACCGCAGCACCTTTCTGCAAGTATAGGTAAGCTCCGGAAAGCGGCTTGTAAGAGAAACAATAAGCATCTGCCTGTTATCGCATCCAAAGCAGGTTTTAAGGTCAGTAAGCGTGTAGCAATAGAGCGGCAGCTGCTGCCTCGTAATCTGCTTACTGAGAATGCTGACAAGCCTTCGGAGGTTTCTGGAAGGACGCGCCTCTGCCGGCGTCTTAAGAGCAATTGCATCCGGCCGGTACAGCTTAATGTGCTTTGCTATGGTGCCGGCTATAAGGCTGCATTTACTCTTGCTCCAGTATCCTTTGAAGGAATGCACTTTCCAGTCAAGGAGCTCACCATCCTTTAGGACTGCAATGCCAATGCTTCGGGTACCAAGACTAATCCCAATTATTGTTGTCATTGTCTCCTTCATAGTCGTATTCGGGCTCATCATCCTTATAACGTCTGCGGGAACTACGACCGCCTCTTCGTTGTTCCCTGTATTCATGCTGCTGAATGAGGAAATTGAACAGCGCGGCCCGCGACCTTTTTATCTTTCGTTCCGGTATGGAGAGCACGCGCATGAGCTTTTTTCTAAGAAACGATTCCGAATACTTCTGCGTGAACTGCTGATGCAGGGGGAGTGCGTCCATATCCTCGAGCGTGGTCGCTATTTCAAAAGCAAGCTTGTCTGGTGGTGTAGCCATAAGTGATTAGATTGATTAAGAAACGGTGGATAATGAATTTCTCGCTCGACTCTTTATTAATTAAAGAGCAATCGAGCGAGGGGAAAACAAACGAAAAACTGTTACAAAAGGCGCGCTGAATACGCATCAGCATGTCACATGCTTGCCTAGGTGCAGGATTGAAGAAAATACGAGCGCCTTATGGTGACCTGTTTCGTACGCTGCTTCCTTCATCGTCAGACTTTGCATTCCTGCTATCAAAATCCTGACGCATAGCCTCGCGTAAATCAGGATAGAAAGCGTCCACCAATGTGGCGTACAGGATGGAGAGCTTAATCAGGTTCTTAATGCCCGGAAAGCGCTTTCCAAGCTCCCATTCGGAGACCCTGCTCTTGCATGAGAGGCCAAGCAACTGTGCTACCTCTACCTGTGTGTAGCCCATTATTCGTCTGTACTTCCGAAGCCGGTTCGGAATTCTTTCTTTCCTCATTACTTCAAAAGCGTAACAAGGAAATTGTCTCAAACGGGAGCAGGAAAATTTCTCAACTCGTGAGTAGGACTGTGGAAAACACTGGCACTTGACAAGCCTTGGAAAGCAGGTAGTGTGGTCGCATTATGACGAACAGAAAATTCCCAAACAGCGGAGCAGATTGGAAGGCAACACTGAAGCAACTGAAGGGCGTGGATGAAATGTTTGAGGTACTGGAAAAGGATAAGGGGCTGCCGAGCTTTCCGGAATTTTTTATTTCCTGTCTGTTGATGGGCACCAGTGAATGCATCAACCTGAAAACAATGTTCCCAAAGCTGCATAAAGACCTTTCCGTGTGGCTTACTGCCCTGTAGAAATTACTGCACCTTTTGCTTTTGTCCTAACGTCATTATTTCTGCCTGGAATCATTCCGCCATCGCGGGTAATGGTTATCCACAGCAGGTTGACTTTTCTTTTGGGAACGTGTATAAATACTGCATACACGCCCCAGCCAGCCGCAAGGCCCGCTGGGGTTTTTTGTTGCCTCGTGATAGAATAAGCACTGTATGCAAACCGTGCTCCTTATCGACGGAGAAAATTTCAAAGGGAAAATCAAGGCTGTTTTTGGTGCAGCCGGCAAAGGCAAACCTATCTGGCATTTATACGACTTCAAAGGCCTGCTCAGTAAAGTTTTACAAGGCGTGGCAATTGACGCGACCGTATTTTACTTCGCCCGAATTAAAGAGCATCCCGACAGCCGGATAAAATCTAAACTTCTGATAGAAGAGCAGCGGCTGCTCAAAACACATCTGGAGCGAATGGGCTACAGCGTCGCGCTTACCGGCAGGGTTCGCGGCCATATGGAGGATGACGGGAAAGGCAAAAAACTACTTGTCTTTAAGGAAAAAGGTGTGGATGTAAAGATGGCTGTTGACATGGTCACTTACGCCTGCGAAAAAAAAGCCAAGACCATTATTATGGGCAGCTCTGACTCGGATTTACAACCGGCAATTGCCGAAGTGCGAAGCCGGAAGGTGGAATGTATTTACTTAGGATTTGAAGCACAGCCAAACAAAGGAATATCCTATACAACTTCACGGACTATCCTGATGCGCAACTCGGAGATATTGGAATTTGAAAAGGTTCAGCAAACGATAGTATAGACTTCATGTCCCGATATGGGTAATAGATGAATCCTTCTAACAGGCATTGGAAAATCTAAGCAAGCAATTC
>CBDFFM010000034.1:0-30084 GCA_965246785.1 Chitinophagaceae bacterium | reverse complement strand
GGCAAGCTTATCACAGATGGCTTGGCGGAGGTCGGCAAAGCCGGCAACAGGCGTATACTTTGTAAAGCCTTCTGCCATTGCCCTCGTAGCGGCTTCGCAGATGTGAGCGGGGGTAGCAAAATCCGGCTCGCCGAGGCTGAGGTCTATGATGTTAAGGCCCTGCGCCTTCAGCTCCCGGCTCAGCTTGGCCATGCGGATGGTCTGCGGCTCCTGGATGCGGTCTAAACGGTCGGCAAGTTGCATTTGCGGCTGTAAATCAGTCAACATAAGTGAGGGAAGGCGCAAAAGTAGGCCACAGGTGCTCAAGACTTTTAATAAAAACAGCTTTATAGCTAACGATTAACTTTACCGCGATGGCTGATAACCCACTGTTTTTTTACCAAAGCAAGTTGCGCGAAGGCGATAGAATAAGCTTGCCAGAAGGCACTGCAAAGCACATCGGTCAGGTATTACGGATGGCCCAAGGCGAGGCTATGCAGCTTACAGACGGGCAGGGGATGATGGCGGATTGCCGCCTGAGCGAAGTGGGCAAGAAGCGGGTTTCGGCAGAAGTGCTGACAGTGGAAATGATGGCGGAATCATCGCCGCAGCTTCGACTGGGCATTGCTTTTACGAAGAATGCGTCACGCAATGAATGGCTGCTGGAGAAGGCAACCGAACTGGGAGTGCGCCGTATTACGCCTTTGATTACAGAGCGGGGCAATAAGGAGCGTATCCGTTCTGAGCGTTGGAATGCTATCCTTACCTCCGCTATGCTGCAAAGCAAGCAGGCGTGGCTGCCGGTTTTAGATATGCCGATGTCGCTGAACACTGTTTTTGAAAATGCCGCTTCTCAGATTCTGATTGCGCATTGTATGGATGAGCTTGCACCTTTGCCCATGACGGAAAGGGTCAGACTGCCAACGCCTGTCGGCGAAGGCTCGTCAGACTCGTTCCTGTGTGCCCGCCAGCCGATAGCCGGCGCACTAAAAAAGGGTGAAAATGCTGTTATCTTGATTGGGCCGGAAGGAGACTTCAGCGCAGCGGAGGTAATTTTAGCAGAAGCGGCGGGCGCTACCGAAATCTCGCTTGGCCCCAACCGTTTACGGACAGAGACTGCCGCCCTTGTTGCTATAACCCATTTCTACCTGCTCAATCATGCTTCGTCGGATTAGTTTGCTGTTTTCCCTACTGATTGTCGTTTCGCTCGGCACGTATGCGCAATCCATGAAGCTGGGCCTGCTTGTGTACAGTGGCGGCGGCGATTGGTATGCGAACCCAACTTCGCTGAAAAACCTCGCGGACTTTACTAATGCAACTTTGCGTACGCATTTCGTGGCGGGAGAGGGCCAGGTAGCATCGGCCAGCCCCGAGATTTTCAATTATCCATTCGTGCACATGACCGGCCATGGCCGCTGGGAGCCTACGACGGAAGAAGTGCAGAACCTGCGGCTGTACTTAGAAAGCGGCGGCTTCCTGCACATTGACGATAACTACGGCCTTGACCCATATGTGCGGCCGGCGCTGAAAAAGATTTTTCCTGAGGCAAGCCTGGTAGAGCTACCATTCTCACATCCCGTTTATCATCAGCGCTTCAACTTCCCCAACGGGCTACCGAAGGTGCATGAGCATGAAGGCAAGGCGCCAAAAGGTTATGGCCTATTCTGGAAAGGCCGCCTTGTGGCCTTCTATAGCTATGAGTGCGACCTCGGCGACGGCTGGGAAGACCAGGATGTGCACAAAGACCCGCCGGAAAAACACACGGCCGCGTTGCAAATGGGCGCGAATCTTATTCAATACGTGTTTACCGGAACGGGCGCGCTTTGATGCGTTGCTATAAAAATGTCTTCAACAGCACTGCTGCCAGCACTAAACCAAGGATGGTAATTACGATGTAGCGGAACCTTGCGCCGGGGTTGCGTTTAATCCGCTTCGGCAGATAGAAGAACAAATAGAGCACTATGCCCAGCGCCAGCGCTATGGTAATAATTTTGACCATGCGCTAAGACTTTTTCGGTCCGAGTATTTGATAGACGTGCACACCGCGGAAGTCTTCCAGCAGGCGTGTGTCGTAATTCGTTTCAATGAATTCCCTGAGCCCGTACTGATAAGCGGCTACCTTTTGTCCGGCTTCAAAATGGCGGTCTTCAATTGTGCGGACTGGCCTCCCCTGCTTAGCAAGCGCGCGGAAATACCAGCGGATATTCCCCTCGTAAGATTCTATGGCAACGGCGCAATTATCCAGACGACGGCGGCCATGCAGGACATCTTTCATGAAGAAGCCCATCGTCATGTTTTCCTGCATGGACTCGGGGAGCCGAAGCTCAGTGGCCCGATCGAGCGCCATCCAATAAGGAGCCAGAAGCGCCAGGAATGCACACGCGGGGATTGCGAAGCGGGCCGCTTTGATGTCGGCAACGGCGTTTAAGGCGCTAAACAACTGATAGAAACAGACAGCTGCCAGCAAGGCCAGCAGCGGATAGGCAGGAAGCAGATACCAGTAAAATTTGGTGGCCGAAAAAGACAGCACCCCAATAAATACCGCGATAACCAGCAACAGGAAAAGCGAAAGTCGCCGCAGCGGGCCTTTACCAGAAGCTGCGCCTGCGGCAGCGCCTGCAAGGCCGGCAAAAAGCCATGGAACCATGTTTGTCCCGGTCAGGAGCATCATCACATAATAGTTCGGCGATTGGGCACGGCTCAAGGCTTCCCCGTATCGTCCACCTATGTCCATTTTCCAGACTGCGTCTAAATAACCGGGGTCAAGATGCTGCCGGATGGCGTAGTATGCTGCAACGGGCACGACTAACACGAGCATTCCGAAATAAAAATGCCTGTTGCGCAGCACTATGCCGGTCTGCCTCCCTGCAATCGTATAAATGGCGAGCGCCGGAAGCATAATGCAGGCTTCCGTGCATTTGGCAAGCACTGCCAGCAGAAGGGCTGCAAAGAAGAAATACAACTGCGACGTCCGCCGCTCTTCTATGTAGCTGAACCATGCGAGGCAATAAGCGGTGGTAAAAAATGTCAGTAAGCCGTCATAGTCGCCCGTGCGAACGCCATGAATGTCTGTGTAGCCTTGCGTTGAGCAAAGAATGGTCGCGGCGCAAAGCCCCAAAAGCGGCGAGCCGAATTTGCCGATGCAAAAGCTGTAAAGCAGCAGGCAGGTGGCAAGTGCCGCCAGCGCCGAGGGCAGGCGAACCGCCATCTCATTCTCGCCGAGCACACGCATACTCACAGCCTGCAGCCATATCATCAGTGGCGGCTTTGTATTGCTGTAATCCGGCTTACCATCGTAGGTAGTAACGATAAGGTCACCGCTGGCATTCATCTCCAGCGCATTGGTGGCAAGGCGTTGCTCGTCAAACAGCACAATCGGTGCCTCATCAAGATGGCCGAAAAAAGGAATGGCGCAAATCAGCAGCACAGCGATATAGCCCCAGAGCGCAAAGCGCGGACGCGGTTTCTCAGCTTCGAGATTGACATCAGTGAGGCCCGAGTTCATCAGGCGTCCTGATTGCGCTTCTTTACCATCGTCAGAATCGTAGCTATGGCCACAGTTTCTCCGGTCTCGTCATAGACATCCACCAGCCACTTCACGATGCCTTTGGCAATGTCGTCCTCGCTGCGCTTTTCCTGGTCAACTTTTTCCTTTACTGTTAGCTTCACGCCAATGGTCGCGCCAGGATAAACGGGTTTGGTGAAGCGGGCCTCGTCAATGCCGTAGTTAAGCAGCACCGGGCCCTTTTTAGCGTCCACGAATAGCCCGGCGGCTTTTGACAGGATGAAATAGCCATGCGCAACGCGTCCTGTGAAGATGGTTCCTTCCAGGCTCGTCGCGTCCATGTGGGCGTAGAAATTATCGCCGCTCACGTTTGCGAAGTTGGTGATGTCCGTCTCGCTTACCGTATGCTTGGCAGTGACAAGCGTGTCGCCCACCTGCAGGTCTTCAAAGTATTTTTTGAACGGATGCACATCGCCTTCCGTCTGCTTCGCGTATTGCTGATAGACGCCGGTGATTTTCGTGATGGTAGTGGGCGTGCCCTGAATGGCGGTGCGCTGGAGGTAATGCAGCACGCCGCGCTTGCCACCCATTTCCTCGCCGCCACCGGCACGGCCGGGGCCGCCATGCACTAGCAAAGGCATCGGCGAGCCATGGCCGGTGCTTTCCTTCGCGCATTCCGCGTTGAGCACGAGAATGCGCCCGTGCATGAGCGCTGTGCCGAGCACAAAATCCTTCGCAATCGCATCGTCCGCAGTGATGATGGAGCAGACGAGCGAGCCTTGCCCCATTCGCGCCAGCGCAATGGCATCGTCCAAATCGCCGTAAGGCATAATGGTGCTCACCGGGCCGAAGGCTTCAATCTCGTGCGCGTCAGTTTTCCGGAACGGGTCATCGTTGAAAAAAACGATGGGCGGGATGAATGCGCCTTTGGCCTTATCCGCGCCTTTTACTTCAAAGGTTTCCAAGTTGCCAATGACGATGCTCTGGCTTTTCATGAGTTCTGCTATGCGCTCGCTCACTTCTTTCTTCTGACCCAAGCCGGCAAGCGGGCCCATGCGCACGCCTTCCACGCGCGGGTCGCCAATGACGGTACCAGCGAGGCGTTTACCAAGCGCGATTTGTACGTCTTCCACCTTATCAGCGGGGACGATGATGCGGCGAATAGCGGTGCATTTCTGGCCGGCCTTCGTCGTCATTTCGCGGACGACTTCCTTGATAAAAATGTCCCACTCCGGCTTGTCCGGCGCCACGTCCGGGCCGAGCACGCAGCAGTTGAGCGAGTCAGCTTCCAGATTAAATGGAACGGCCTGCTCCAGCACACGCGGGTGCGCCTTCAGGCTGCGGCCGGTGCTTGCCGAGCCGGTGAAGGTGACGACATCCTGGTTTTCTATCGTATCCAGAATACCACGAGCTGAGCCGCAGATGAGCTGGAGCGCGCCTTCGGGCAAAATCTCGCTCTTAATAATTTCTTCAAAAACAACTTCTGTCAGGTAGCTGGTAAGCGTGGCCGGCTTTACAATAGCAGGCACGCCAGCCAGCAGATTCACGGCAATCTTTTCCAACATGCCCCAAACCGGAAAGTTGAAGGCATTTATATGAATGGCAACGCCCTCGCGCGGCACCATAATGTGATGACCGATGAAGGTGTTGTTCTTGCTCAGCTTAGCCGCTTCGCCATCCACATAAAAGCGCTCGTCGGGAAACTGCCGGCGCAGGCTGGCGTAGGCAAAGAGGTTGCCGATGCCACCTTCAATATCCACCCACGAGTCGGTGCGCGTTGCGCCGGTGAGGGAGGAGATTTCGTAGAAGTATTCTTTCTTTTCCAGCAAGTGCATGGCAAGGGCCTTCAGCATCCTGCCGCGTTCCTGAAATGTGAGTTTGCGCAGCAGCGGGCCGCCCACCTGGCGGGCGTACTTCATCATCGCGCCGAAGTCTAAGCCTTCAGACGAAGCGGTGAATATCGGCTCGCCGGTAATGGCGTTATGAAGCGGCTCGCCTTCGGAAGGGGCGGTGCGCCATGCGCCTTCGGCGTAGTTCTTAAGTTGACGGAGCGACATAATTGGAATGCGGATTTCTGAATGCGGAATGCGGATTGGTTGGCGAATTTACTTACGGAACCGGCGGTAATTGCCAAGGCTTAATGTACTTCTAAGGCGGGCTTTACTTCGCCGTAGGCATAATCGCTCAGGTACTCATAGGGTTGCGTCAGTGCGCCGGCCGCGCAAATTTTGGCGCGGTCAATGAGCGCGCTTTCTGGCTGAAACAGTTCGCGTAGCACGTACTTCTCTAAGTGATTCCCGAAGTGTGCCGAGGCATCGCGCGGCAGCTCATTGGGCAGGTTGTCCACTGCCATGATGTCTATAATTGCATCGTCATGCAGGAAGGGTTCGGTGCGCTGCATGGTGAACCGATTGACGCCGTAAACGGGGTTGTCAATAGAAGTGGAACCTTGATTAATGGGAACAGAGCCGCCCAAATCGCAGGTGATGTCTGCAATTACGTGCATCGTAAAGTCCGGGCGGGCAATGTCGTGCTTGGCGAAGAGCCTCGGCACGCGCTTGTCCCAATACACACCGTTCATCAGAATGTCGGCGCGCGTGAGGTAAGGCTCAAAGATGCAGTGGTACGCCTCCGGGTGCTTGTGGAAGTCATCGCGGTGGTAGCGCTCGCCGTCTTTGCGCAGATAAAGAGATGCGCCCTTCAGGTGCGTGTAGATGGGATAGTCATAATCGTTCTCTAAGAAATCTTCCGGCTCTATGTACTCCACATCTAAGTAGTGCATAATTTCCAGCACGCCGGCGGCCACCTTACCTGAGCCGGTCACGACGATGCGCAGCGGCGGCAGCTTCAGGTCGTCATAAACAGCCTTAAGCCCTTCCGTGGTACCAATGTAGTGCGCGGCGGGCAGGGAGAATGCTCCCGTCCGCCTGCCATATGTGAGGAGGCCATTGTGAGCGCCAACCAGCCCGGCAAAAAAGCCGAAGCCGAGGATGCGCTGCCCGTCGGTATGCGTCAGGCATTCATAATCCACCATGCGGATGCGTTTAGCAATCATGGCCTGCATCAGCGGCTGGTTGTATGGCTGCGCCTTCTTGGTGTGCGAGAAGAAGAAGTAGGTTTTATCGGGAATAAGCTCTTCAATCTTTACCTCTTTGATGCCGAGCAAAATGTCGCAGTCGCTCATGTCTTGCATCACCGGAATGCCTTCGGCGCGGTATTCGTCATCTGTATAGCAGCGGGTGGGGGAGCTTTGCGCAACGATGCTGAGGCCGGGCATCGCCTTCATCATATCACGGCACTGGCGCGGTGTGAGGGCCACGCGGGTGTCGGGCGGGGTCTTGCCTTCGCGGATAAGGCCGATGCGGTGCGCGCTATACATTTGCGCACAAAGATAAACGCCATGCAGCCGCAGCCCGATTACTTCGCCCTATATGGCATTGCGCCAACACTCTCGCCCGATGCGGCGGCGCTGCGCAAAAAGTATTACGAGCTAAGCCGGCAGCACCATCCCGACCGCTTCAGCGGCAACGATGACGTAGGCCAGGCGGATGCGCTGCAGATATCTTCTCAGGTGAATGAAGGCTACCGTATTCTTGGTGATGACAATGCTTTGCTCGGCTATGTGCTCCGGCACGCAGGAGTGCTGGAAGATGAGGAGCAGTACAAGCTGCCGCCGGAGTTTCTGATGGAGATGATGGAGCTGAACGAAGCTATTGGGAATGTAGCGGCGGCTCCGGACATGGCTGGCGAGGCACAGCGCGAATTTGAGCAGGCGATGGCAGCATGGGAGGACGGCTTCGCGCCGCTGCGTGACCGCTTCAATTTCGGCGAGCAGAGCCATGAATTGTTAGCATCCTTAAAAGATTTCTATTTCCGTAAAAAATACCTGCTCCGAATTAAAGAACGTTTAGATTTGCCGCGTTGAACCCCGGCGGCGGGCTATGCGGATGGACATTGTAAATACTGTGGCCGTAACGGATGCCTGCTTCCGGGGTTCAAACCAAACTAAGAGCAGTCATTAAGCCCAAATGGCGGAATTGGTAGACGCGCTAGACTCAAAATCTTGTTTCCGAAAGGGAGTGCAGGTTCGATTCCTGTTTTGGGCACTGAATTGAGATGGGCTGCTTTAATTAAAGCAGCCCATTTTTATTTTCGCCCAACTGGTAATAGCTCACCTGCTTTTACTGCGCAAGGCAGCGAATTTTCAGCAGGCGGGATGGGGCAGGAATAGCCATCCGCGAAAGCGCACCAGGGATTATACGCCTTATTAAAATCCAATTCCAGCTTTCCATCCCGGACGGCAGACTTCGGAATATCCATGTAGCGCCCGCCGCCGTATGTGAAGATGCTATTGGTCTTATCGGTGAATGGGATAAACAACAGCGTGCGCGAAAGCGTGTCGCCCTTAGGCGGGTCAATACGCTCATAAGCGACGAGGGTAAGCAGGCGCATGCCCCTTACCAGCGGCTCTACAAACTCCAGCGTTGCCCATTTCCTAAAACGTTTTGTCTTGCCGGAATGGGTGGCCATGTCAAAGGGTATAGCTTCCGGCGTCATCACAACGGTGGCTTGTACTCGCCATCTGCGATTGACCGTAAAGAATCGCAGTGAGCTTGTATCCGCCGCTTTGAGCGGGCTGCGGGCGTCAGTCAGAAATTCTTCTTTGTAATGCCGCTGCCAAAGCAGGATAGAATCCTTGTAAGATTGTGCAGCCGCGTTTTGCGACAGCATTACAGCAAAAGCAAACAGCAAATTTCTCATAGACGCTTCGGCGCTTTAACCTTTCTCCGGCCTCATCTGCGGAAACAGCAGAACATCCTGAATGGCGTACTGCCCCGTCATCAGCATGGCCAGCCGCTCAATGCCGATGCCGATACCGGCGGTTGGCGGCATACCGTATTCCAATGCGCGAAGGAAATCGTGGTCTATAAACATCGCTTCATCATCTCCGCGTTCCAGCAGCTTCACTTGCTCCTCAAAGCGCGCGCGTTGGTCAAGCGGGTCATTAAGTTCGCTATAGGCGTTCGCTATTTCCTTTCCGGCTATCATTAGCTCAAAGCGCTCCACAAGGCCCGGCTCACTGCGGTGTTTCTTCGTAAGCGGACTCATCTCCACCGGATAGTCTATGATGAAAGTGGGCTGGATGTAGCGGTGCTCGCACTTCTCAGAGAAAATCTCGTCAATCAACTTGCCTTTGCCAATCGTCGGCGGTACGGAGATAGATAACTGCTTACACACCTCGCGCAGCTCCGGCTCATCCATCCCGCGTACAGATATGCCCGTGTGCTCCTGAATGGCATCGTAGATGGACACGCGCTTGTAAGGCGCTTTGAACTCAATAGTGTGCTCGCCATTCTGCACCACTGTTGTGCCATTCGTAGCGAGCGCAGTCGTTTCCAGAAGCTGCTCGGTCGTCTCCATCATCCACAGGTAATCCTTGTAGGCAACGTAAAACTCCAGGATAGTAAACTCCGGGTTATGTGTCCTGTCCATGCCCTCATTGCGAAAGTTGCGGCTGAACTCATACACCCATTCAAAGCCGCCCACGATGAGGCGTTTGAGGTAAAGCTCATTGGCAATGCGCAGGTACAGTGGCATGTCCAGCGCATTGTGGTGCGTGATGAATGGCCGGGCAATAGCACCGCCGGGAATGCTTTGCAAGACCGGCGTATCCACTTCCAGCCCGCCGCGCTCATCCAGAAATTTGCGAATAGCGCCCTTCATCTTCGTCATCTTCACAAAGGTCTCTCGCACGCCGGGGTTGATGATAAGGTCGGCATAGCGCTGGCGGTATTTGAATTCCGGGTCGCTCACGGCGTCAAAGACTTCACCTTCCACTTCCTTCACCACCGGCAGTGGGCGCAGGGCCTTTGCTAGGAGCGTCAGCTCTTCCACATGCACACTTAGCTCGCCGGTTTTGGTAATGAAAGCGAAGCCGCGTACACCGATAATGTCGCCGAGGTCAATGAGCTTTTTCCAGACGGTATTGTAAAGCGTCTTATCCTCGCCGGGGCAGAGGTCGTCGCGCTTCAGGTAAAGCTGAATGCGTCCGGACGCGTCTTGAATAACAGCAAAATTTGCCTTGCCCATGTCGCGCATGCTCATTACCCGGCCTGCAAGGGTGATAGCTTTATATTGGTCGGCTGTTTCGTCTGAATAGCCGTCTTTAAGGCCTTGGGCCGTGTGGGAGACAGTAAAAGACGGAGCAGGATAGGCGTCAATGCCAAGGGCGGTAAGCTGAGCAAGCTTATCGCGGCGCACAAGCTCTTGTTCGGAAAGTTGGGATTGCATTATTTCAGGCTTACCCTTTGGCTACGCTTTTGTGCTACGCGTAAGGCAAGGGCGCAAATGTCGCGCATAGGTGTAAATGTTGCTACGCGAAGTGGCGTGCAGCATAGATGTTTTTAACTGAAGTGCAGCGGGAGGCTCTTTTAATGCCAATGATGCTTACTAATAAGAGCAAGCAGGTTTCCGAAGATGATACCGGGCTTTTCTAAAGGGCTGCCCGGATTTTATAAGGCACTGCCGAAGCTTTCTAAGACAGAAAGTGAGCTTTCTAAGGGGCCGGGTGGATTTTATAAGCTGGCACGGGAGTCTGCTGTGGGGCCACCGGAGCCTTCTAAGATGAAAAAGAGGCCTTCTAATGTGCCACCGGAGCTCCGGTGGCACCTTAAAAGACTCCGGTGGCATCTTAAAAAGCTCTGGTACTGCCATATTGACGGCATTATTGCACTTATTGGCAAGCGCGGCCTTATTGTACCCAAGGGGAGCCTTTTATTTTTTAAAAGAAAACCCGCCACAGCTCCCCGCCTTCACCGCACACATAGAGGCTGCCGTCCGGGCCTTTGGCAATGCCATGCAGGTTGCTGCCTGTGAAGCGCTCCACCTCGCTCCAATGATGGCCGGCATCATCGGTATAAATCATCACGCCGTCTTCGCCAACCGCGTAGCCGTGCTGCTCATCTGAGAAAATTATGTCTTGAAGACGGTATTTCGGGTGTGTTAAATCATTTCCATTGCGCAGCGTTTCCCAGCTCAAGCCGCCGTCATGTGTGGTGCAAATGCTGCCCGCACCGCCGCAGGCATAAGCTACAAGCGGGTTATGTACATCCAGCGCTATATAATTGTCGTTGCGCAGGTCTTGCCAGTCCCAAGTGGCGCCATTATCTCGCGTATGCTGCATAGCGCCGTAGCCGCAACGCCAGCCGGAGCCGTCGCGTAGAAGCACGATGTCGTTCAGCTCGTAGTTAAGCGAGTCGTGGCGGGAAATGTTGCCGTCGGCATCCGCATACATCGCATCGCCGCGCTCAAAGGAAATGCCGCCAACGGCAAGAAAGTGCGTAGCGTCCTGAAAGGCCAGCGCTTTGTAAGGCTCATAACGTAGCTGAAAAAAGCGCCAGGTTCTGCCGCCATCCGCTGTGCGCAGCGTCTGCCCGTCGAATCCAATGAACCATATGCTGCCGTCGGGCGCTTTGGTAATTCCGAAAAGTTCTTTCCCGGTTTCTGAAGGAAGCACGGCCAACGACCAGTTTCTGCCGCCATCGAGTGTTACAAGAATATCTGCCGCGTCAAAGCGCGGGCCGCCGCACACGAAGCCGAGGGTATCGTTCACGAAGAAAATCCTGTTGAGCCGGTGCTCCGTCGCGGTGGCGATACGCTGCGCAGAAGTATAGCGTATGAGGTCTTTGCGGCAGGAGCAGAACAGGAGACCGGCAAGTAATACGGAGATAAATCGGCGCATAGACGGCGGCGAAAATAAGTGCGCGGCAAACTATGCGGCCACTTGAAGCGTAATATTGTTGTCTCATTCAATTTTCAAACGTGCCGCAGTTGCTCATCAAAAAAAAGCATCCCCTCGCTATCCGCTGGGCGCATTGGATAAATTTTCCGGTGCTGACGGTAATGATTTGGAGCGGCTTTCTCATCTACTGGGCCAACGACGTCTATCGCATCGGGTGGGGGAACACGACCATCCTGAAATTTTTTCCAAAGTCGTTCTACGAAGCCCTGCACATGAAGTTCCGGCTGGCGGAGGGCATGGCCTTTCATTTTGCTGCTATGTGGCTCTTTACGCTTAATGGGCTGGTATATGTGCTTTACACGATTTTTAGCGGAGAATGGCGGCTTTTGCTGCCGCGCAGCAAAGATTGGGGAGATGCGTGGCGTGTGATGCTGCACGACCTGCACATCCGCAAGAGCGCCCCGCCCGTTGAGGGTAAGTACAACGCAGCGCAGCGGATTGCTTATACCGCGATCGTCATTATGGGCCTTGGCTCTGTGCTTACAGGCTTGGCTGTTTATAAACCTGTTCAGTTTGGCTGGCTCTGCGTGCTTTTTGGCGGTTATGCAGGTGCAAGAGTCATCCATTTCGCACTCACCATTGGTTACTGCCTGTTCTTTGTCATTCACATTATCCAGGTCATCATCGCCGGATGGAATAATTTCAGGGCGATGGTCGCCGGATTTGAAGTGGAGCATGTGCCGCCCACGCCGGAGCCAATTCCTGTAGTTGCGCCGGTTGAACCGCTCCTGCCACCTTCACCTTCTGAATCTGATACCGCATTATGAAGTCTGAAGCTACTCCGGCCACACCACGCGAGGTGCGACGAAAAACGATTGTGTCTTTCGTAGTTTTTGTTGTGGCATTTTCGTTAGGGTGGTGGATGATAAACATCATCGCCAATTCAAAGCCGAAAGCCGGTGTTCAGGCGCCGCTGCGTGCCATGCTGGATGTAAACGAAAAGATTTTTGCAACCACCATGAGCCATACGCGCCTTGCCAAGACCTTTCCGGTAAGCGAGGCGGATAAAAATGTCCGCGTCAACGGAGCGGACGGAATGAGTGAGCCATTCGACCCCGCCGACTGGAAGATGATGGTCGCCCGCGCGCCCGGCGACACGCTTCAGGTAACAATGGCCGACATTCGCCGGCTTCCGAAAACGGAAATTGTCTTTGACTTCAAATGTATTGAAGGCTGGGATCAAGTCACGCATTGGGGCGGCGTAAAGATGGCCGACTTCATAAAGGCATATGGCTTAGAAAAGGAGACGGGTAAGAAGTATATGGGCCTGCGCACGCCGGATGGGGGATATTATGTAGGCATAGACATGCCGAGCGCCATTCACCCGCAAACGCTGCTTGCGTATGAGATGAACGGCCAGCCCCTGCCGAAGAATCAAGGTGCACCGTTGCGGCTTATCGTTCCCGTCAAGTACGGCATCAAGCACCTCAAGCGCATCGGCACGATATACTTCTCAGATGTGCCCCCGCCGGACTTCTGGGCGGAGCGCGGGTACGACTATTTTGCTGGACACTGACTTTAATGTGATAATGCGGTAATGCGGTAATGTGACTGTCTAACTGGAGTGCCGCATCATACTCTCATTGCCGCATTGCCACATTACAGTATTAACTTCGTCCCATGTCCTCTACCTGGTTTAGAAGAATAAAGACCGGCATTACCACTTCTACGCGTGAGAAGAAGGAAGCGCCGGACGGCCTATGGCACAAGTGCCCGGAGTGCAAGGAGACTACAACGCAGCAGGAGCTGAAGGCTAATGTTTACGTCTGCCCTAAGTGCGATTACCACAACCGCATCAATGCCAAGGAGTACTTCGCCATACTTTATGATGAGGGCAAGCATGAAAAGCTATTTGAAAGCATCGGCCCGAAGGATGAGCTGCACTTCATAGACGTAAAGCCCTATGCCGGTCGTATTAAGGACGCGCAGCGCAATACTGGTCTCCTGGATGCTATGACGGTGGGTACAGGCAATATAGACGGCGCGCCGATGGTGATTGCCTGCATGAACTTCAGCTTTATCGGGGGCTCCATGGGCTCCGTGATGGGCGAGAAAATCAGCCGTGGCATTGATTATGCGATTGAGCACCGGATGCCATTCATGATTATCTCTAAAAGCGGTGGTGCGCGGATGATGGAGAGCGCTTTCTCGCTTATGCAAATGGCAAAGACTTCCGCGAAGCTCACACGCCTCGCTAAAGCAGGTCTGCCTTATATCTCTTTTTGCACAGACCCAACGACGGGCGGCGTAACGGCATCCTTTGCTATGCTTGGCGACATCAATATCGCGGAGCCAAAGGCGCTCATTGGCTTTGCCGGCCCTCGGGTAATTAAGGAGACGATTAAAAAGGATTTGCCGGAAGGCTTCCAGAAGTCCGAATTTCTATTGGAGCACGGCTTTCTGGATTTTATTGTGCATCGCAAGGAACTTAAAGGCAAGCTGGCTGAGGTAGGTCGCTGGTTTGTCGGTCAAAAGGCGGCTTAGCAAAGCACGGCGTAGCGCAGCAAAGCACGGCATAGCTTTATATGCCTTTACGGGATGGGACTGCCAAAAGTATTTCTGAAGAATAAGCCGGCCACGTTTGAGTACGCCATTGAGGAGCGCCTGACCGCCGGAGTGGTGCTTATGGGCTCTGAAATCAAGTCCATACGCGCCGGGAAAGTCTCTTTTGCAGATTCTTACTGTGCCTTTGAGGACGGTGAGCTATGGGTGCGCAGCCTGCATATTGCCGTTTACGAAAACAGCGGTTATGTAGGCCACGACCCGCTTCGTGAGCGTAAACTGCTCCTTACGAAAAAGGAATTGAAGAAATGGGCGGCCAAAGTGAAGGAAAAAGGCCTCACAATCATTCCACTAAACGTTCAGACAAACGAAAAAGGATTAGCCAAGATAGAAATCGGCCTCGGACGAGGTAAGAAACTGCATGACAAGAGGGACAGCATTAAAGACCGTGATTCCCAGCGGGAATTGCAGCGGTTTCGGGTAGGTTAGCTATTTAGAAGCAGCGGCCTTATCAGACATTATACCACCCGCTCCTTAAAGTCAATTCCCCACTTAGCCAATTCCGCCAAAACCGGCTTATAGATGCCCGGCATGTTGGGCATCAGCACACCTGAAGGCAGCGTAACGCGCTTATTTAGAACGAGTTTGGTAAGAATGCCCATAGGCAGGCCCACTGTCTTTGCCATAGCAGAAAGCTCCCTGTTTTCGCCCTTAATGACCATGGAGGAAATCAGTGTATGCGGCCGGCCCCGGTGGCTGTAACCCACCTCATGCTGCATCACCGCCATATCTTTGTCTTCCGGCTTCATGGCCCACTTGCGCTCCAGAAGCCCAAGCAACGCATCTCCCGGTGTCTTAGCTTCTTCCGGAATTGCCTCGCCATTTAGCAGGCCAAGCCATATCAGCATATTCATTACGCGGCCGCTATACTTGAGGCCCATTTTGTCTGCGATAAATTCACGCAGGTTCTTTTCGGTCTCGCCAGTGTATCCGTTCAAAGCGCCAAGTAGCTCTACAAAAGTTTTCGGGCCTTCCGGCAGGGTAGCCTCCGTATCCGTAAGGCCAAGACGGATAAGGGTCTGCCAGCCGGCAATAAAATCCGGGTGGCGGAATGTGGCACGAAGGAAGGTGCTTACATCCGGCACATCGTATATGTCTAAATATTTAAGCGAATCACGGTTAGGATACCACGCAAGATTGCCGAGGCCGTCCACCTCAATCGCTTCGCGCGGTTGAAACATATCGCCATAGCCGAGCCGTTTTTGCTTCCCCTTTTCCAGATAGGCCGCGCCAGCCTTGCCGGCGTCAATGATATTGCGCGGATTCCAACTGAACTTATAGTGCCAAGGATTATCATCGCTCTCCGGCGCAATCAGACCGCCACAATAGGACTTAAATGAGGTAATGACGCCCGCCACCCGCTGAATAGAATGGATAATCTGGTTAGCAGACATGTGGTCAATGCCTGGGTCGAGGCCCATTTCACACATGAACATTAAGCCTTTAGTGCGCACCCCCTCATCTAAGGCCTTCATTTCCGGAGAGATATATGATGAGGTAACAAGGTTCTTTCCGAACTCAAGGCAATCTTCTGCCAGCAGGATATGCAGATGGGGTGGCATAAGCGAAACCACGATATTAGCAGCTTTCACAAGTGCCTGCCGTTCACGCTTGTCCGTAATATCAAAGGCGGCTGTGCGGCCGGCCGGGTGGCCAGCGGTTTTTTCTTCAATGAGGGCGGCGTTTCCGTCCGCTATAGTTATCAGCCAGTTATGTTTGCGGGCATTATCAAGCAGGTACTTAATCAGCCAAGTTGCGCTCTTGCCGGCGCCAGCTACGAGAATGTTTGTTGCCATATGCGTGCGAGGTTTCAATGTTCGTACAATAAATAAATTAAGGTGCCGCTTTGCTGATAATCAACAGGTTTCTTTCTAAAAATACGAAAACAAATCCATGCTTTTCTGCTAAAGAAAAATACCAGATTGGTTAACAATTGCGTAACCATTTCGTTTGCCAAATATTGTATGTAAAAAACAATTTCTTCCAACTATTACTATTGAATGTAATAATGAGGATAATTTTTATTGAATATCAAATTTCATATACTATCCTTGTAAAGCAAAGTCGGTGCACCTCGTAGGACTAACTTCAGAACCTTTTCTAGCTTGCACATACCTTGGCTGTAAAATATGCAGTTCAGAAATATATTTAATTAGAAACCTTTTTGCCAGAATATTCTCAGGGGACAGCACGAATTTCTAAAATGACGGCCTTTTTGCAATGCTTGTCGTGCATGTTTACTATTAACTACCTATGGCATTGCGGGAAATCAGTTTTACTGCGGAAATGATAAAAGCGCCTCAGTGATGGGTGATATGTAGATGGTTACGGCTATCCGATGAAATGTGGGAGCAACAGCGGCTTAATTGCCGCGCGTACGCCGACAAACAAAAACTCCTAAACACTACCTTCGTCCCGTCTAAAACTCTTGTGCTGTTATGGCGGATGTATTATCTATGTTTGACCCGAATTCTGTAGGCCTGAAGACGAACAACATATTCGGACTCCCTTTTAATGAAGAGCAGGCGAAGGTGGTGCTTCTGCCAGTGCCTTGGGAAGTAACCGTGTCGTATCGACCCGGTACGGCGCGGGGCCCGGAGCATATATACGACGCGTCTATGCAGATAGACCTGTACGATCCTGATGTGACCGACGGCTGGAAGCAGGGCTTCTACATGATGCCGATTGACCGAAATATCCGCAAGAAGAGCGATTACCTCCGGCAGTGCGCGGAGCTTATTATTTCACACCTCATGGAAGGCGGTAGGGTAGAGGAGAATATACAGCTGGCAGGCAAACTTGCCGAAGTGAATGCCGGTGGTGAGATGCTCTTCAAGTGGGTGAAGGAGCTGACCTGCCGCCTGCTGAAGGACGGCAAAAAGGTGGGCCTCATCGGCGGAGATCACAGCACGCCCCTCGGCTACATCTCCGCCCTCGCAGAGGTGCACCCGGACTTCGGCGTGCTTCAGATAGATGCCCATGCCGACCTGCGCAATGCCTACGAGGGTTTTAAATACAGCCACGCCTCTATCATGTACAATGTGCTGCAGATGGTGCCCCAGGTGAGTAAGCTAGTGCAGGTTGGCATCCGTGACTATTGCGACGAGGAGATTCTGCTCAGTCGTTCATCCGGTGGGCGCGTGATCACCTTCTTTGACAAAGACATCAAAGAAGGCCAGTTTGAAGGTGCCACTTGGAAGCAGCAATGTGAAGAGATTATTGCGGAGCTGCCACAGAAAGTCTATATCTCCTTCGACATAGACGGCCTTGACCCGAAACTCTGTCCCAACACGGGCACACCCGTGCCCGGCGGCTTTGAGGTAGAGCAGATCATGTATCTATTCAAGCAGCTTAAGAAGAGCGGACGCGAAATCGTCGGCTTTGACCTGAACGAAGTGTCCATAGGCGAGCACAGCGAAGGGATTGATTCTATCGTTGGGGCAAGGGTGCTTTATAAGCTGTGTAATTATTTGCTGTAAGGGATTTATTGGGTCGGGATTCAGCTCACTTTCCCGCCTGAATTGTAAGATCAGTATGTACACTTCCGAGACCCAAATCCGCGTCCGCTATGGCGAGACTGATCAGATGGGCTTTTTATATTACGGCTACTATGCGCTTTACTACGAGATAGGCCGCGCGGAAGCCATCCGTCAGCTTGGCTTTACATATCGTGAGCTGGAAGAGCTGGGTATTCAGATGCCGGGTGGTTGAGCTGCACGCGCAGTACTTCCGGCCTGCGCTTTACGACAACCTGATTACCGTCCGCACCATCCTGAAAGAATTGCCCGAAGGGCCGAAAATAAAGTTTCATTCAGAGCTTTATAATGAGGCCGGCGAGCTGCTGGAACAAAGGCGTCACTACGCTTGTTTTCTACGACCCGAAGGAAAAGAAGAAGGTGAATATACATCCGGAATTGGCTGGCCGTCTGGCACCCTTTTTTGACCAATTATAGTTATGCCCCAACAAGCCACCATCATCACAATAGGGGACGAACTGCTGATAGGCCAGACCATTGATACTAACTCCGCATGGATGGCGCAGCAGCTCAATGCCCTCGGTATAGACGTACGCCGCCGCATTGCCGTCAGCGATTCCCGTGAAGCAATTATTGGCGCGCTGGACGAGGAGCTGCCGCGCAACGATTTAATCTTTCTCACAGGCGGTCTCGGGCCAACCGCTGATGACATCACCAAGCCGCTCTTAGCAGAATACTTCGGCGGGGAGCAGGCGGTGAATGAAGATGTGCTGGCGCATGTAAAAGACATCTTCACCAAGCGCAAACGTGCCATGCTGGAGCGTAACTTAAAGCAGGCAGAAGTGCCGGACGTCTGCACGGTGCTCTTCAACAAGATGGGTACCGCGCCGGGAATGTGGTTTGAAAAGGAGGGCAAGATTTGTCGTTTCTCTGCCGGGCGTGCCTTATGAGATGATTCACATCATGGAAGAGGAAGTGTTGCCCCGCCTGCGCATAACCGCAACCACAGACGCCATTGTCCACAGAAGCATCATTACTGCCGGCGAGGGCGAGAGCTTTATCGTTGAGCAAATCACAGACTTGGAAGGACACGCTCCCGCCGCACATCAAGCTGGCCTACCTGCCCAATGCCGGCATGGTGCGTCTCCGCCTGACGGGGCACGGCCCCGACGAGATGCGGCTGATTAAAGAAGTTGAAATGCGCCGTGATGAGATTGCCGCGCGGCTGGAAAAAATAGTGGTGGATTTAGAAGACGTGCCGCTGGAGCAAATCCTTGGAAAAGCGCTCGCCGGGCAAGGTCTGATGCTTGGCCTTGCCGAAAGCTGCACCGGCGGATACATCGCGCACCGCATCACACAGATTATGGGCTCCGCGCAATACTTCATGGGCAGCATTGTTTGCTATCAGGAGTCAGTCAAGGAAGAAATTCTTGGCGTGAAGCGTAAGACAATTGAGCATCATTGCGTGGTAAGCGAGGAAGTAGCAACAGAGATGGCGAAAGGCGCGCGCAAAGCCTTGAACTCCGACATTGGCTTTGGCGTTACGGGTTTGCTCAGCGGCTCCGGTGGAAAACCGCGTGCCCGTGGGAACAGTATGCATGGCTTGCGCTAAAGATGGAAAAACCATCAGCAAAACATTTCACTTTCACATGGACAGGTTGCGCAATAAAGAGCTTGCCGTCACGAACGCCTTGCTCTTCATCTGGAAATTTGTACACGATAAAATATGAGCCTCGTTTTTCTGGTGGGCATGCCCGGCGCGGGCAAAACGTTTTGGGGCAAGACATGGGCGCAGCAGCACGGTTGGGGCTTTGCCGATTTAGATGAGCATGTAGAGCAGATGGCAGGCTATTCTGTGCCGCAGATTTTTGCCGCCTCCGGCGAAGAAGGTTTTCGGGCGATAGAGGCTGTTGTGCTGGAACAAACCATACAGGGCTGCGGACGGACGAACACCATAATTGCCACCGGCGGCGGCACACCCATCTACGGCGATAATATGGATGTGATTCTTGCCGCAGGATGTGTCGTACATCTCGCTGCAAGAATCAAAACGCTGCAAGGCCATCTTCGCGACAGCAGCACGGAACGCCCGCTGCTAACAGAACTTTCCGGTGAAGCGCTGGAAGCTTTGCGTGAAGAGCGGCAGCCTTTTTACGAGCAGGCGCACATGCAGATTGAGGTGGAACGAATAGGCGAGGGTACATTCGCACAAATTCTGAAAGCATGTACAAACCGGCCCTCTTAAGCGGCGCCGTCTTCGCGGCACTGGCTGTAGTGCTCGGCGCGTTCGGCGCGCATGCGCTGAAGGAAACGCTTACACCACAGCAACTCAGCGTTTATGAAAAGGGCGTGACGTATCAATTTTATCACAGCTTCGCGCTGCTGGCCACAGGAATGCTGTTTAGCGCTTATCCTTTTGACAGCGTGAAGTGGGCTTCATGGCTGTTTATGGCGGGGATAGTGCTGTTCAGCGGCTCACTTTATTTGCTGGTTGGCGCTGCAAAGCAAGGGTGCGAGCATTGGCCCGGCGGGCATTCTTACACCTATTGGCGGGCTGTGCTTTATCAGCGGCTGGGTGAGCCTTATTCTTTGCCATTCTTAAAAAGAGCTAGTAGAGCTGTGCGTCCATTCGTTATTGCCCGTGATGTTTTTGTGTTAGCCACTATTGCGCTGCTGATTCTTGCCGGTAATGGAAAAGTGTCGTGGTGGTGGCTTGCGGCATTGGCGGCTGTTTACGGTCTTATACTTTTTTTCGGAGCCACTTTTATTCGCTGGAATTTCTTCATCTCCGCCCGTCATCAGGGTGACCGAAACAGCAAGCAGCTTGCCCTGACATTTGACGACGGCCCGGCGAAGCACACGGAAGACATCTTAGATATCCTGAAAGCGGAAAGCGTGCCTGCCGCATTCTTTTCCATTGGAAGGCGAGCCGAAGCTGCGCCGGATATTGTGAGGCGCTGGCATGAGGAAGGCCACCTCATCAGCAATCACAGTTATGCGCACAGCTTCCATTTTGACTGGCAAAGCCGTACGAAAATGGTTGCCGAAATTGAACGCACTAATGCAACGATTAAAGCGATAACCGGCGTAGCGCCGCGCTTCTTTCGTCCGCCGTATGGCGTAACTAATCCAGAGCTTTCACATGCGGTGACGCTGACGAGTATGCACACAATTGGCTGGGAGCCTGCGCTCTTTTGATACGAAAGCGAAAAGCGCTGATAAGCTGCTGCAAAAGCTGCTGCGTGAGGTGAAAGGTGGCGATGTAATTCTGCTGCACGACAGCGTGCCGCATACGGCCGCTATTTTAACAGCGTTCATCCGCGGCTGCCGGGAAAGAGGATTTACTTTCGTACGCCTTGACGAAATGCTAGGCCTTGAAGCGTATGCGTAGTGCTGTTTTACTGATTTTTATTGTAGCCCCTTCGTGCGTGACAATCGCTCAGCCAAAAGGTTTTAAGCCTGTAATTAATCTTACGCAATTCCAGCAATCGCTGCAAAAGGCAACCGCCGGCGAGCTAAGCATCCAAAGCGATTTTGTACAGACCAAACATCTGTCGCTGTTGGCGGATAAGATCACTTCCAAAGGCAAATTCTATTACCGTAAGGAAGACAAAGTGCGCATTGAGTACACGACGCCTTTCCAGTATCTGGTAGTAATGAATGGGGGTCAGATGATGGTGAAGGACGAGCAGAAAACTTCGCGCATCAATGCGCGCAGCAGCAAGACAATGCAAAGCGTAAACCGCATCATGCTGGACTGTATGCGCGGGACGGTTTTTTCCAATCCTGATTTTAAGGTGACGGCTTATGAAGGCGGCAGTGGCTACCTGCTTTCGCTGTCTCCGGCGAACGATGCTATCAAGAAGCTGTTCAAGCAAATAGACGTTTATCTGACGCGCAGCGGCTACGATGTGGACAAGCTGAGCATGGTGGAGCAGGGCGGCGACTTCACGGAGATGAGCTTTTCAAAAACGCAGCATAATCTTGCGCTGAATGAAGCCCTGTTTAAGGTTCGTTAGTGTTGCAGCTTTGCTGCTACTTTCCTGCGGGCATCCGTACAAGCATTTGCAGGCGGTTCCAAACGACGAAAGCGTTTTGCGCTTCAAACCGAAGATTGAGCGGGAGCTGTACCGCTGTGTGGTGGATGGGCGTTTTCTGTTCAAAAAATTTCACCTGAGTGGCATCCTGCTTTTTAAGTCTTTTGAAGACGGCTCAACACGCGCCGTCTTTCAGAATGAGCTGGGTTTTGCTTTTTTTGATTTCAAATGGAACGGGCAGGATTCATTTTCGGTTGCAAGTGTCATAAACCAATTGAATAAGCCTGCTGTGATAAAAACGCTGCGGCGTGATATGGAACTGGTGCTGATGAAGGGCTTGTCTGCAAAGGATGAGGAGCATTACAAGCTTGAGTGTGATACAGTCTCTCATTTCCCGATTGGCGAGAAGGGCGCTGCGTGGTATCGTTTGCAGAATGGCCGCGTGCGGCTAATAGATTATGTCGGCAAGTCGCGCATTACGACGATAGATTTGCAAGGCTCAGGTGTTAAGAATGCTTTGCCGGATGCGGTTCATATCAAACATCACAAGGCGCATTTTACGATTGACCTTAAAAAGCTCAATACCGCAAATGAAGGATAATTTCTACAGCGTTTCAGCGCTAGAGCAAAGTGATAGCAGCCTGAGTTGTACACTACATTATAACGCTGAGCATCCCATTTTTAGCGGACATTTTCCGGGTAATCCGATTGTGCCAGGCGTTTGTACGATGGCTATGGTTAAGGTGCTATTAGGACAAGCCACAGGTCTGAGCCTGATGCTTGCCGAATCAAAAGCAGTGAAGTTCCTCGGACTTATAAGTCCGGATATATCTCCGCAACTGAGTATTTCTTGGAAAGAAGAGGCTGGCGGCATTACTGCCACAGCGACTTTGCACGCAGGAGTGACCTCACTGTTTAAGATGTCGGCCTTTTACAGCGCTGTATAAATTGTCAGCAGCTTACGCTGCCACATGGTAGGTCGCAGCTTACGCTGCAACCAGTCGCTGCGACCAATTGCTTATTGATTGTCGCGCCATTCATATACCCAAGCGCTCTGAATCATTTCCAGATGCCCTTCGGTGCTTTGCTCGCGTGTGCCTTCAAAACCGGGGATTTGCAGTACCCATTCCAGCAATTCTGTGAAGCGCACCCGGTAAATTTTTGGCTCTCCGAAATCATCGCCGAAGCGTTCGTACAGCTTTAGCGCAATGTCTTCGTGGTCGGCCCAGTTGATTGGCGGTTCGTACATGGCTGTCGTTAGTCTTTAGTAGATAGTCGTTAGTCTATTCGCCGTGGAGGAGGCTTTGGTCGGGAATGGTAACTGTCAACTCACCACTTCCGGCTGCTTCCAGAATACACTGACAACCTAAGCGGGAATTGATGCGCGGATTGCGCGCCCGATCAATGAAATCTTCCTCCCGGTCAGAAATTTCCGGCACATGGTCATCGCCGCTTTCTAAATAAACGTGGCAGGTGCTGCAGCCGCAAACCATGCCGCAGTTATGATGAAGCTCAATGCCGTGCTCCTCCGCAACTTCTACAAGGTTCTGGTCGCCGGCAATATTGCTGAGCGTTACAGGCTGAAGGCCTTTCTGCTCAAACTTAAAATGGATAGAATACATGAATCGGATAGGATGGAATCTTAACGCCCGCAAATGTAGGCTGTAGCGCACGCTCTACCCACCGATAAGCCCATACTGATTCATTATTGATGCGGAAATTGCTTTGTAAAGCTCCTGCCACTCCGGATGCGCAGCCAGCATCTGCTCATGATGCTGCATCGTAACGGCATCGCCGCGCCGCGCGGGGCCGGTTTGTGTGTCCGTCGGATGCGTCGTGCGAAGATTTGCAACTGTTTGTTCTATCAACGGTTGCAGAAGGCTTACCGGTAGCCCCTGCGCTGCGGACATGTCGGCAGCGATTCCGAGGAGATGATTGACGAAGTTGTTGCTCAACACCGCCGCAAGATGCAGGTGTTCCCTTTGCGCGCTGTCTGCATCGTAGCTTGTATCGCAGATGGCCTTTGCAACGCCGCGCGCAACTTCCCAAGCCGTGCGCGAATTACCTTCAATCAATGCTGGAAATGCGCGGTGCGTTGGCAACGCCGCCTTGCGGATGGAATACACCGGCCATACAACTCCGCTGTGCGCGCTAACTGTTTCCAGAACGCTCATTGGCACACTTCCGCCGGTATGGAGAAGGGTAGTGTGTCGCAATGAAAGCGAACGCGCAACATCTGCGATAGCCGAATCGCTGACGGCGATGATGCAGGCATCCGGGCCGTCATTTATGGCGCTTAACGAATCAAAACGCGGTAGATAAAAAGCATCGCAAAGTTCCTGTGCCTTGTTAGTATCCCTTCCCCAAAGGCCAATGCAAGTGTGGCCTGCTGCCGTCATTCGCGATGCGATGAGCCAGGCCATATTTCCTGTTCCAATGAGCGCGTAGGTCATGAAAGTCGCTTGCGGTTGTTGATGAAATATGTTTCCATCTGGCCGCGCACGGTCTCTTTCAAACTTTCGGCGTCTTGCATCGTCATCCCTTCTGTGGAAACTTCCGGCAGGAAGTGAAAATGCACAACGCTTGGCCATGCCCAGAATTTAGGTCGGTCGGGCAGGATGCGGCGGGTATTGAAAATGAGCGCAGGGATGATGGGCTTCTGCGAAGAAATAGCTGTTGTAAAAGCACCGCGATGGAACGGCTGTAGCGGCTGGTCGCTCTTATTGCGCGTGCCTTCCGGGTACAGACAGAGGTGGAGGCCAATGTCCAGCATGCGCCCCATTTGATTGAAGCTTTCCCGGCGACTGGCTTCGTCTTTCCGGTTTACAAGCACAGAGCCGGCCTTGTATATCACGCCAAAGACCGGAACCTTCGCCATCTCCACCTTTGCCAGCGTCTTATTCGGCCCCGGAATCCATGGCGAGGAAACAGGCACATCTGCAAACGAATTGTGGTTACAGACGACGACATAGTTCTGATCTTTCTTAAAATTGTTCTTACCCTTCCGAAAAACAGGACAGAGGGCCAGCGGCATATAAACGCCCATCCAAATCCGGAAAATCGGATGCATCACCTTCGCGCGCTGCGGCTCTTTCAGGAGGGATGTGAGCCACACTGGAATGAAGATGACCAGCATCGTGGCCGCGAACATTAGCAGCGCGTACACGAAGTAGATATGGCCAAAGATGCGTTTAACAGGATGCACGGTTCAGTCTTATATAGCACCCTCATGGCTATGAAATGGATAGCGATAATCTTTCGGCGATACCAGTGTTTCCTTCACCGTCCGGGCGCTCAGCCAGCGGAACAGATTCAGCACAGAGCCAGCCTTATCATTCGTGCCTGACGCACGCGCGCCGCCGAATGGTTGCTGTCCTACCACCGCCCCGGTCGGCTTGTCGTTGATGTAGAAATTGCCGGCAGCATTCACCAGCTTCTTCGTCATTACTTCAATCGCATAGCGGTCTTGCGAAAACACGGCACCAGTCAGCGCGTATGGACTTGTGCTATCCACTATGTCCAGCGTAGCTTCCCACTGGTCGGCTTCGTAGGTGTAGATGGATAGTACTGGGCCAAAAATTTCTTCGCACATCGTTACATATCCGGGATCGGTCGTGTCAATGATGGTCGGCTCAATAAACCAGCCTTTTTTGCTGTCGTAGCCGCCGCCGACAATGATTTTGGCTTTGCCGTTGCTTTCCTTTACGCTGTCCAGATATTTAGCGATGCTCTTGAAGCTCTTTTCATCAATTACTGCATTGACGAAGTTGCTGAAGTCATCTACCGGGCCCATCTTCATCGTCTTCACTTCCGCAACCAGCTTATTCTTAATTTCTTCCGCAAGATTGGAAGGCAGGTAAGCGCGGGAAGCCGCCGAGCATTTCTGGCCTTGATATTCAAAAGCGCCGCGTGCCAGCGCTGCCACAACCGCGTCCACATCAGAAGTAGGGTGGACGAACACGAAGTCTTTACCGCCAGTCTCGCCTACAATGCGCGGGTACGTCTTCATATTCCCAACATTCTCGCCAATGCTCTTCCACATAGAATTGAATACGCCGGTGGAGCCAGTGAAATGTACACCCGCAAAATCGCGGTGCTTGTAACAAACTTCGCCAACCATCGGGCCGGGAGGGTAGATAAGGTTAATGACGCCTGCGGGCAGACCGGCTTCTAACAAAATCTCCATAAACACTGCTGCGCTGTATATCTGTGTATTCGCTGGCTTCCAAACCACTACGTTTCCGCACATGGAAGGCGCGGTGGGCAGGTTACCACCAATAGCGGTAAAGTTGAACGGCGTTACAGCCAGCACGAAACCCTCAAGTGGGCGATACTCCATGCGATTATGAACGCCAGCAGGAGAAATAGGCTGCTGGTTGTAAATACCAGTCAGAAAGTGCACATTAAAGCGCAGAAAATCTATCAGCTCGCAGGCAGAGTCAATCTCCGCCTGATAAGCGTTCTTGCTTTGGCCGAGCATCGTAGCCGCATTCATCTTATAACGATAGCGCGTAGCCAGCAAATCTGCAGCTTTCAGGAAAATTGCCGCGCGATGCTCCCAGGCCATTTCACCCCAAGCCTTCCGCGCGCCAAGGGCGGCATTGATGGCGGCATGCACATGGCTTTCATCGCTTTTGTGGAAATGCCCGAGCAGATGCCCCGTCTCATGCGGCGGACGGATTTCTACCTTTTCACCGCTGCGCACTTCCTCGCCATTGATGTACATCGGGATATCCTTCTCGCCCCCTTTAGCTTCCTTCAGCGCGGCCTTCAGCGCTTTAGTTTCCGGGCTGCCGGGAGCATAATTCAATATAGGTTCATTGATAGGCTGGGCAAAGTTGAAATAGGCATTATGCATGGCGCAAAGAGGATTTTTTAAGCTGGCCGCAAAGGTAAGGTCTGGCTCCGGCTACAACGGACGTAGGCGAAATGCACAAAATCTAATAGCCGTATTCTTGTAATCCAATGCGCAACGGTACTAAGCTCAAGCAACTGCTGATAGTCTGTGACCTCACACTCACTATGGAAGACGGCGTAATCATCATTACAACCATCAACAAAGCGAGCTACCAGAACCGCCGTAAAGAAGGCGCGACTTTTTCCGCTGCGCTGGATAAGGCGTACCGGCAAATGCTCAAAGATGCAAGTGGCGGGTATGAGGACAGCTAAACAGGATAACTTTAGGCGCAATCCCCCTGCTCTATATAAGTTTCCATGCCACAATACCGCTCATTAGACTACGCCGATAATCACCGCTTCCTCATTGCCAAAGGCTACGAATACCTGACTTTCTACAAGGAGAAGGCGATTCCATGTGACGAATTGAAAGACGAGCCGGGCTATGAGGAAATGCTATTTCGCGAGGCCATTCCAACGGTGAAGCCGCAGGAAGATGATGGCATTACCGTTGATTGCTTCCCGATTGATTCAGAAGAATGCATCATTATGCTGGACAGCGATGAATACAGTTTTGGCGTGGCGGAGCAGTACTTCAGGTAGTGAGCGCGCCGCGCTTTCCCAGCTCTATAACCTCACAATCCCGCATCTTTTCGCCGTCAATAGTGAAGCGGATAAGCGTTCGCATTTGATGCCAGCCGTGCTGTCCGGCTGCGCCGGGATTCATGTGGAGGCATTGCAGCTTGTCGTCGTAAATCACCTTTAGAATGTGGCTGTGTCCACTTATGAAAAGCTGCGGCTTCGCAATCGCTAATTCTACTTTCGCCTTTGGCGAATAATGGCCGGGATAGCCGCCAATGTGAATCATCAGCACTTTCACCGCTTCAACGGTAAAGCTTGCAACTTCCGGAAATTCCGTGCGCAGCTCGCCGCCGTCAATATTTCCCCAAACACCGCGCAGGGCCTTGAAATCACGCAATGCTTTGACGACTTCTATGTTTCCAAAGTCGCCGGCGTGCCACACCTCATCCACATCCTTAAAATGCTGGAAAACGGCCTTGTCTAAGTAGCCATGCGTATCTGAAATGAGTCCGATGCGGGTCATGTTGAAAAGATAGGACAGGCGGCATAATTTACCTGAGAATGTTGCTGTCGGCTGCTGCATGAGAACCCACCTTACCGCATAGCGTACCTTTACGCCAATGCCATCTCTCCAAGACCTTATCCCGCCAATCCTTGCCCGCCTCGGCATTTCCATGCTCAACGACATGCAGGTTGCGATGCTTGAGACAGCTGCTGCGCATCCTGACGTCATTCTGCGCGCGCCGACGGGCTCGGGCAAAACCCTTGCTTTTTTACTGCCGGTTTTGGGGAATATGCAGCCCGATTTAAAGACATCGCAGGCTATCATCATCGTCCCTAGTCGCGAGCTCGCGCAACAGATAGAAAGCGTTTGGAAAAAGATGGGTACTGGCTTCAAAGTGACGACTTGCTACGGCGGCCACAAGCGCGAGATTGAAGAAAACAACCTGATAGAATCGCCGGTGCTTATCATCGGCACGCCCGGTCGCCTTGCCGACCATATCCGCCGTGGAAACATCACGTCTGCCGCCATTACAACCCTTGTGCTGGATGAATTTGATAAGTCGCTGGAATTGGGCTTTGAAGCAGAAATGGCGGAAGCCGTAGCGGCGCTTGCCGGCCTGCAAAAGCGCATCCTCACATCTGCTACGGAGGCGGTGGACATTCCGGAATTTATGGCGCTCCACGCTCCTGTTCGCCTGGAGTTTGGCAGTGATGTGCCGGAAGAAGGGATGGGCCTTGCGCTGCAAGTGCTTCGTACGGACGCGAAAGACAAGCTGGAAGAGTTGGCGAATTTGCTTTGCTACCTCGGTGCGCGCCCTACTATCATCTTCCTCAATCACCGCGAATCTGTGGCTCGTACGGCGGAAGCCTTAAAGGAAAAAGGTATTGTCGTAGTGCATTATCACGGCGCTATGGAGCAGCAGGAGCGCGATGCTGCGCTTACGAAGTTTAGAAATGGCAGCTCCAATTTTCTGGTGACCACAGACCTGGCGGCGCGCGGGCTTGACATTCCGCATATCCGCTACGTTATTCATTATCATCTGCCGCACACAGAGGATGCTTTCACACACCGCAATGGCCGTACCGCGCGGATGGAAGCATCCGGCACCGCTATCGTTATCCTCGGGCCTGAGGAGGAGTTGCCGCCTTACATAGACGAGACTGCTGCTACCCCTATTACGCTACCCGAAAACAATCCCTTACCGGACAAGCCGCAGTGGGTTACGCTGTTCATTGCCGCAGGCAAAAAAGACAAGGTTAATAAGGTGGACATTGTAGGGTTCTTCGGCAATGTCGCTTCCCTGAAAAAGGAGGAAATCGGACTTATTGAGGTAAAGGACTTTTTCTCCTTTGTAGCCATACGCCGCTCTAAGGCGACAACGGTGCTTCACGCCATAAAGGGCGAGAAAATCAAGGGCAAGAAGGTGAAAATTGACATCGCACGTTAGACCTTATCTTCCTTAGCCGGGCGACGGCTGCCTTCGTAGAGCTCGTATTCCATCAGCCTTGCGTCAATCTTACTGGTGTAAAATTCTATCCGCCGCTTTGCCTTCAGGCCGATGTGCTTCGCTAACTCCAGGTTGCCCGTAAACACATAGCCCCAATAACCGCCGCACTTAGCCTTCATAAAATCCCCAATTGCTTTGTAGGTGTCAACCAACTCTTCAATGTCGCCAAGACGCTCGCCGTATTCCGGGTTAATTATCATCACACCCTTTCCGCCTGTCGGCACCTTAGTATCCCTGAAATCGCAGACGGAAAATTCTATTAAATCGGCCACTCCAGCGGCTTTCGCATTCTTTTTTGCATTCTCAATCGCTGCTGCACTGTAATCAGTAGCTATTATGCGCAGGCCCGGTACATCGTCTTTAATAGCCTGCTCAATCCGCCCGCGCTCTTCCAGATAAACGGCTTCGTCATAACCCGCAATGTGCATGAATGCGTAGTTTGTTCGGAAAACGCCGGGTGCCGTTTTGGTAGCAATCAGTGCTGCCTCAATGGCCAGCGTTCCGGAACCACACATCGGGTTGATAAAAGGTGAGGCACCATCCCATTGCGTAGCAAGCACAGTTGCAGCCGCCAGCGCTTCCAACATAGGCGCACGACCTGGAATCTTACGATAGCCGTGCCGCCCAAGCGACGAGCCGGAGCTGTCTATAAAAATTTCGGCTTCATCACCGTTCCAATGTAAGTGAATTACAGCACCGCTCAGTTCAGCGCCAGTATCGGGGCGCTCGCCGCGCACTTCACGCAGCCGGTCAACGATTGCATCCTTTACACGAAGATTTGCGAAGAGATTATTATTAATTGTCTCATTATATACATTGCTGGTGACGGAAAAATACGCTTTTGGAGGTAAAATTTCCTCCCAAGGGAAGGTCACAAGTGCCTTGTATAAAGCATCTGCGTTCGGTGCAATAAAGCTTTGGAGACTATAAAGAACCTGGCTGGCGCAGCGCAAGGAAAGGTTGAGTCGGATGCAGTCATTAAGCGTGGCAGTAAGCCTGATACCAGTTGGAAAAACGGCGTCCGGTGTAAAGCCTATTGCCGTAAGTTCTTTTGCCAAAAAAGGCGATAAACGTCTGTTACAGGTAATAACTACAGGCGCAGGCGTTGTGAATAAGTGCATCAGGCACAAAAGTACGCGCCATGCATACAGCCAATATTTTTTAGAACGGCTGGTTACAACAATATAAATTGCGTATAACTATTTGACAAACAAATCTTAAGAAGCATTTTAGT
>CBDFFM010000033.1:0-92846 GCA_965246785.1 Chitinophagaceae bacterium | reverse complement strand
CCATCCCAACGTCCAAGAACGCCCTGTAAGGCCGGGCCTGCTGCATTGGCTTTGAGCAGGTGGCAGGTGCCGCAGTTCTGCCGGAAGACAGCCTTGCCTTCTTCTACCTGCGCGTTGCCCTGCGTAACCGGCGCTTGCTGCTGTGCCGAGTCATTGCCACAGGCAGACAGCATTAGCCCTACGCCGGCGAGCATTCCCAACCAACCCTTTTGCATTTTACTTTTTGATTTAGCCTACTGCTCCAGCGTATGTATTCCCCTGAAAATCCGCCGCCACCGTATCCCGCCTTCTCCATAGCTCAGCCATACGAATGAGGCCTTGCCCACCACATGGCTCTCCGGCACGAAGCCCCAGAAGCGGGAGTCCAGCGAGTTGTGGCGGTTGTCGCCCATCATCCAGTAATAGTCCATCTTAAAGGTGTAGCTCGTGGCCGGCTTGTCGTTGATGATGAACTGGCCGTCGCGCTCCTCATACTTATTGCCCTCGTACACCGAAATGATGCGGCGGTACAGCGCAATGTTCTCCGGCGTCAGCGTTACGCTCGTGCCCTTGCGCGGCAGCGTCACCGGGCCGAAGTTGTCCACGTTCCACTTGAAGTGCGCCGTATCCTGCGGGAATGTCCAGCTCAGCGGCCCGCCTACTACGCCCGCCGGCTCGCTGTAGCGCGTCAGGCTCGCCACTTCCGATGAGCGGCGCACGCCGTCCACCACCGCGTTTTGCAGGAGCACATTGTAAGTAGCGCCCGGCGGGCCTTGCCGCAGGTCTTTCTGCTCATTAATCTGCGCCGCCTCCTTTGTATCATCGCCGAGGCCGCCGCCCTTTGTTACCACGCTATACTCATGCTTCAGGTGCGGGAAGTCGGGTGCGGGCTTGCCATTATTATAAAGAACGCTGCCGCGCAGCTCTATCACATCCCCGGGAATGCCCACACAGCGCTTGATGTAGTTATCCGTCTTATCCACCGGGCGGTGCTCAATGCCGTGGCTCAGTATCTGGTCTTGCTCCGGCTGCGGCAGGCGGCGGATGGTGTAGTAATCTTCCTGCCGCACGGCCCCGTCTTCATCCTTAAACACCGTATCGCCGTCCGGAAAGTTGAACACCACCACATCATAGCGCTCCACGTGGCCAAAGCCCGGCAGGCGGCGGTACTTCCACTGCACCGCATCCGTGTACGAGCGCCCGCCCGTCAGCGGCATCACATTGTGCACCAGCGGCACCGCCAGCGGCGTAATGGGCAGCCGCGGCCCGTAGGCCAGCTTGCTCACAAACAGGTAATCATTCACCAGCATCGTCCCCTCCATACTCTCAGACGGGATGGTGTAAGCCTCCACCAGAAAGGTGCGGATAATGGTAGCCGCCACGATGGCAAAGACCGCCGCATCCAGCCACTCGCGCCAGATGGGCTTTTTCTTTTTAATCTGCTTCGCATCGGTCTCGTCAACCAGCCGGCGACGTCTGAGGGAGTAACGCATAGAGTGCAATTCTTTTTTGAAGGCGCGGCCAAAAGTAGGGGCGCGGCCCGCCGCAAGGAAAGGGGCAAGGCTTATTTAACAAAGGAAAGGGCTGCGCCGCATGTGGAAGATTTTTTGGGGTTAAGCTGCGGTGCTATTATTTGGCGACAGTGGCGATGGCACCGTTCGTCCAATCAATTCTATTGAGCTTTTCCCACAACATACCAGAGCTGTCATCCCAAGCGTGCAGCGACCGGGCTTTCTGAAAAAGTCCTTCAGTAGCATCTTGCGCCGGCCTGCAAAGGCAAATAATAAGCACTAAACGGCAACGCTTTAAGCCTTCGTGCAGCGACGGAAAGCCCCGCAAATCTTGCTACAGGTAGTATTAGCCTTACACTACCCCCCGCAAAGTTTGCGGAGGGTAGCATTTACTGACACCAGCTTCCGCAAAGCTTGCGGGGGTAGTATAAGCATTACACTGGCAGCAGCAAGTTTTGCGGGGGCATTGTAAGCCTTACACTGGCTTCCGCAAACTTTGCGGAGGGTAGTGTATTTATTATTCTATAAAGTATTATGCCTGCAATCCGCCCTACCTTCCATTTCTTTAACCCCCGCCCGCCATGCTCCACCAGGAAGTCCGCGCCCACTACGCCGCCGGCGATTACGCCCTTGCCCATCGCCGCCTGCTGGATGCCGCGCTGGACACCCGCCGGCCCGCCATCTTCCGCGAAGTGCTCAGTTACGCCGACTGGCTGGATGCTCACCCGGATGCCGCCCAGACCGTTGAAGCGGCAGATAAGGCAATGACGCTTTTAGATAAAATAGAAACGGCGGGTGCTGCAAGTGCCGGCCAGAATGCCGGTGCGCACCTTCTTTCCATTACCAATCTTGGCAAGCGGTATGAGCAGGGCAATTTTTCGTTGCAGGACGTCAATCTGGAATTAGACGCCGGCGGCATCATCGGGTTGGTGGGTGAGAATGGCAATGGCAAGACCACACTCCTGCGCCTCATTGCTACAGAGCTAAAGCCCGATACCGGCGCCATCCGCTACCCCTTCATCCGAGATGCGGAGGATGACTATGACCTGCGGACGCGCCTCGTGTATATAGAGCAACGCATCCCGCGCTGGTACGGCAGCCTGATGGACAACCTGCAATTCACCCTCGCGCATTACGGCCTGCACGGCGAGGGCAACCTGCTCTGGGCGGAGCTGATGATTGCCCGCCTCGGGCTGCGGCCATTCAGGAAGCTGACGTGGAATAGATTGTCATCCGGCTACCGGACGCGCTTTGAGCTGGCGAAGACGCTTTTGCGCCAGCCAAGAATCCTGCTGCTGGATGAGCCGCTGGCCAATCTGGACATTCTCTCCCAGCAAACCATCCTGCAAGACCTGCGCTACATGGCCCGCTCGGCGGTAGCGCCCTTCGGGATGCTGCTGTCATCGCAGCATATCTATGAAGTGGAGAAGGTGAGCGACCGCATCATCTTTCTCAAGGCGGGCAAGCCGCAATACAGCGCCCCCGCCGATGCCGCGGCCGTGGAGGCCGCCGTAGCCGCCGGCGCGCCGCTGATGTATGAGCTGGAAGCGCCGTGCAGCCGGGACGCGCTGGCCGCTGCATTTGGAGGCCTGAAGGTGGAAGGGATTTCGTTTAACGGCGGCGTGTTCATCGTGCAGTTTGCGGGCGGCACGGGGGAAGGGGATGTGCTGCGCGCGCTGGCGGATGCGGGGATTCCATTGCAGTACCTGCGAAATATCTCGGCGTCTTCGCGGCGGTTTTTTCTGAACTAAAAAGTACTTGACAAGTCCTCTGCGGACTTGTCAAGTACGGCCATAAGCTATCATCATGCAACGTCTCAATAATTATCTCCTTACGCACTATCCGCTGCTCTGGAATCTGCGGGTGCACCTAGTGTGGCCCGTCATCCTGCTGCTGAATATCCTGTTTTGGGTGGCGGGCTATGCGTCTATCTCGCTGCCGGGCTCCCTGACCTGGTACGCGCTGCGGGCGCAGGGCGGCACGGTGAGCATGGGCGTGCTGAGCGCGATGATTGTGGGCGTGCTGTGGCTGGTGCTGTACTTCCGCAACAATGCCTTTAAGAGCTTTTACCCGCTGAAGCGCGGGCGGCTGGTGGCCGAAGCGGCGCTCACGTTTGTTACCTGCCTGGGATTGACAACGCTCATTCCTGCGTATCAGGGCGGCGCATACACACACATGCGTGCCCTCACGCGCGGGACGGATTTAGTGCGCGAGGCGAATGTGGTGAATCTGGCGCATCACTTTATTCCGTTTTCGCGGTCTGCTTTTGCTTCGTCTAATGACTGTATGCGCCGCCGGGATGAAGATGCCGATGCGGCGGTTGCAACGCCGGTCATTGAGGATACGGCTGTCACGCGCGTGACGCCTCCTGTGGTGGATACTTTTTCCTACCTCCATTACTGCAACAATGATGTCTCTGTCTATGACCACCCGAACATCCGCAGCGAACGGGGCAATGACTCTGTGGCAAAGCGCTGGCTGCTGGGCGGGGCACAGGATTCGGTGCGCATCATCCTGAAAGAATATCTCGCCATTGCGAAGAAGTACAGCGCCCGCTACCGCTTTGACGCCGATGCACATGCGCGGGAGATTTTCGCGGAGCCGGGCTTTCCGGTGCGGCGGGAGGTGAGCGCTTCACCATATCTCTATGGCCGTCCGGAAGCGCCGGGTGACAACCGGAAGGATGACCTGTTTATTGAACACCAGAAGATAACGGAAGCTATCAACGCCACCGATGAAGCGCGGAAGGGCTGGTTAGATACAGGCATGGCGCTGTTCCTGCTTTACTGGAGCCTTGGGCTGGCGCTGGCTATTTTCTCCTTCCGCATTACGGCAGTGCGCCCATGGTTCATTGCGCTGATCGGCTCGGGGATTTGGGGCGCCATTTTTGGCGTGCTGGGCGCATTCATTGGCGGCATGAATTCAGGCTATTTGCTGACGCTTATCGTGATTCTATTATCGCTGAGCTTCCTGATGGCAGCCATTTTACTTATCCGCGAAAAGCGGGCGAAGCGCAATGCGGGCGTTGCCTATCTCTGGGCGCTCTGGAGCCTGCCGGCGGTGGTGCCGCTGCTCTTTGCGTGGCTGGAGCACATGACGGCGCCGAAGGATTTCTATAATGCAAAAACCGGGTTGACCACTTATGAACCTGCACCCTTCCACGACTGGATAAATCACAATTGGCCGCTGATTGGCTTTGGGAATTTCGTGCTGTTTATGTTGCTGCTCGTGGCGTTGTTTATTCCGCTGGCGCGGAAGTGGCAGGCAATGCCGGAGGAATAATTTTGAATGCAAAATTCAAAATGCAAAAGCTTGTTCCCCTACGGAAGAGGAAACTAGCGGATTACCGGCAGCATTTTTGACTTTTGCATTTTGCATTTTGAATTCGCATCAGCACCCCATTGGCATCTTTGACTCCGGCTATGGCGGCCTTACCGTCTTCCGCGCCATTCGTGAGGCCTTGCCGCATTACGACTATCTCTACCTCGGTGATAATGCGCGCGCGCCCTACGGCAGCCGGTCCTTTGAGAACATTCATGCCTATACCTGGCAGTGCGTGCAATGGATGTTTGCGCAAGGCTGTCCGCTCATCATTCTTGCCTGCAATACTGCATCTGCAAAGGCGCTCCGAACCATCCAGCAGAAGGATATGCCCGGCCTGCATGACAGTGAGCGGGTACTGGGAGTTATCCGACCGACGGCAGAGGTGATAGGCGCTTACACACACACAGGGCATGTGGGTGTGATGGGCACCAAGGGCACGGTGCAGAGTGGCTCTTATGGGCTGGAAATCGGCAAGTTTTTCCCGGATGTAAAGGTGTATCAGCAGGCCTGTCCGCTATGGGTGCCCATCATTGAGGCAGGTGAGCATGAGAGCGAGGCTGCGGATTATCTCGTGGAGAAATACCTGAATGAGCTGCTGGCGCAATCACCAGACATTGATACCGTCTTGCTGGCCTGCACGCATTACCCGCTGCTGGCGCCGAAGATTCTGGAATACCTGCCGGAGGGCATCCGCCTCATATCGCAGGGCAGCATTGTAGCGGAAAGCCTGGCTGATTACCTGCACCGCCATCCGGAACTGGAGGGGCGCATTTCCAAGACAAAGAACATCCGCTTCTTTACAACGGATGACGCAACTGGCTTTGGGCAGCATGGTAGCGCCTTTTTTGGCGGCCCGGTGCAGGCGGAACAGATACATCTTTAGCGCATTTTGCCGCAAGGTCAAACTGCAAGCCTTTAGCTCCGTATATCTTTATCGCCTTCAATCCATGGAACCCGAATCTTCCAATCCATCCTCATCTTCAGGTGGTTCGCGCGGCAGCGGTAAGCGTCATAGCAATGGGCGACTTAAGCATAAACGGCATCGGCGGCGCCGGCATCGTAGCCACAGCTCCTTAGCATCCAAGCTGAAAACGGTGCTGGTGCGCTTCTATCAGAAAAACAGGAAGTGGCTCTTGCGGCTGTTGGGCCTGGCCGGACTGGTGGCGGTGCTTCTGCTGGCTTTTTATGAATTGGAGCGCGAAGCCGTTAACGGTGCGCATGGGAATATTTATTAAGATTTTTTCCATTCCGGATCCGTCTGGCCTAATCCTTTTATTAAAAGGACTATATCAAACCAAATACATACAGCCATGAAACTGCAACTCCCACTTGTCGCCCTGTTGGCGCTCAGCTTTGCTGCCTGCAACAGCGACACGACGACTACATCCTCTACGACTACGGACACCGCCATGGTGGCCCCCGGCGCAGATCCGAATATGATAACGACGACTACGACAACCACTACGACGCGCCCGGCCTTCCAGCCAAGGCCTAATGTGCAATACATGGACTTGCGCACACGCAAGATGGTTACCGTGCGGGTGGATACCGTGCATCACTACATTGTTAATACGCAAACAAACGAGCCCGTGGACTGGCTTATGGAGCCGGGCACTACAGATACTGTATATGGCCGCAATATGCAGATGGCAAATGGCTATATTAACTATGGCTCCGGCACAGATTGGAGTTACGATGAAAGCAGGAACGCCGGCAGTATGACTGGCGGCAGCGGTGCTGGCGGTGATGCTACCATGACCAGCGGCGGACAGATGATGAGCACTGAACCGGAGAAGGTCAAAACAAACGGCAATGAGACAAAAGTCAAATACAGTGACGGCAGCAAGATGAAAGTGAACGATAATGAGGTGAAAGTGAAAGACGCCGATGGCAGCAAGATGAAGAGCAACGGCAATGAGACGAAGATTAAGAACAAATAAGACTGCCGCTGTGTAATTTGGAAGCTGTCCTGCCAAAAGCAGGGCAGCTTCTTCATTTTTATATGATAATAGCCGTAGCTGGCCCGTATTCTGCGCCTACCGAAGCGGGACGAACAAAAAATCTGACTGCGCTTAATGCCACCGCCGCAAACTTGCTAATGGCCGGCCATATCCCTGTTATCGGCGTGAATGCCGCGCTGCCGGTTGTAGCGGCGTTGCCGGATAGCGCTGAACGCTATAATGCCATCATGGATATTTCAATTGCAGCCATCAGCGGCTGCGTAGGCATATTAGTGATTGGCCAAAGCCCCGGAGCTAACAGGGAGCGGGATTCGTTCATTGCCAAAGGCTTGCCTGTATATAATTCGTTGGAAGAAGTGCCGGCGGCAAAGTAATCCACAGCTTCCGCACACAGTTGAAAATGAGGCAAGCGGTGGCACATCCTTCGTGCCGGGGAAAGGCAGTTCTTTATCTTTGCCCGACCCTTTTGGCGCAGCCTTTTGCGCCGGTCAGCAACGACAAGTCTGAAATTCTACAGCCATGGCTAAATACATTTTCGTGACCGGCGGGGTCACCTCTTCTTTGGGTAAAGGCATCATCGCCGCATCGCTTGCCAAGCTCCTGCAAGCCCGCGGCTACCGCACCACCATCCAGAAGTTTGACCCTTACATTAACGTTGACCCCGGCACCCTTAACCCTTATGAGCATGGCGAGTGCTACGTAACCGAAGATGGCGCGGAGACCGACCTTGACCTCGGCCACTATGAGCGCTTTTTGAACGCCCCGACTTCTCAGGCGAATAACGTGACGACTGGCCGCATCTATCAATACGTCATCAATAAGGAGCGCGAAGGGGCCTACCTCGGCAAGACCGTTCAGGTTATCCCGCATATCACCGACGAAATCAAGCGCCGCATGCAGCTCCTTGGCGCCGGCGATAAGTACGACATCGTGATTACAGAGCTGGGCGGTACCGTGGGCGATATTGAAAGCCTGCCCTATGTGGAAGCCGTGCGCCAGCTAAAGTGGGAGCTGGGCGATGACGAGTGCATTGTGGTGCACCTCACACTCATTCCTTACCTGAAGGCGGCTAAGGAGCTGAAGACGAAGCCAACGCAGCACAGCGTGAAGCTGATGAGCGAGAACGGCCTGAACCCGGATATCCTCGTTTGCCGTACCGAGGAGCCGCTTTACAAGGATTTAAAAAGAAAGATTGCCCTCTTCTGCAACGTCCGCCAGGATGCGGTGATAGAGGCGCTGGATGCCGATACCATCTACGGCGTGCCGCTGGAAATGCTGCGCGAACGCTTAGACATCATCTGCCTCCAGAAGCTGGACTTGCCCCTCGGCGACGAGCCGGATTTGACCAAGTGGAAGGAATTTCTCAATAAGCTCCGTTACCCTAAGAGCAAGGTCATTATCGGGCTTATTGGCAAATACGTGGAGCTGCAGGATGCCTATAAGAGCATTCTGGAAGCCCTCATCCACGCCGGAGCCATGAATGAATGCAAGGTGGAAGTGCGCAACATCCACAGCGAGCACCTGACGCCGGAGAATGCGCTGGAAAAGCTCCAGCATCTGGACGCCATCCTTGTAGCGCCCGGCTTCGGCTCCCGCGGCATTGAAGGGAAGATTGAAGCCATCAAAATAGCCCGCGAGCAGCAGATTCCGTTCTTTGGCATTTGCCTCGGCATGCAGATGGCCTGCGTGGAGTTTGCCCGCCACGTGCTCGGCCTCAAAGACGCGCACAGCACGGAGATGAACCCGGAGACAAAGGCGCCCGTCATTGCCATGATGGAAGAGCAGAAGGCCATCACCCAGATGGGTGGTACCATGCGCCTCGGCGGCTATGCCTGCGAGCTGAAGGAAGGCAGCCACATTGCCGAGCTGTACCGAAGCAGCCGCATCACGGAGCGCCACCGCCACCGCTATGAGTTCAATAATGAGTACCTCTCCGCTTTTGAAGAGGCCGGGATGACGCCTTCTGGCATTAACCCGGAAACGGGCCTCGTAGAGATTGTGGAGGTGGAAGAGCATCCTTTCTTCATCGGCACGCAGTTTCACCCGGAGTATAAGAGCACCGTGGAAGCGCCGCACCCGCTGTTTGTGGCCTTTGTGAAGGCAGCGAAGGAGGCGCAGGAAGTGCGTGCGAGCGGGGCGAGGCTGGTAATGGAGGAGCGGGGGGTAAGAGTGGAGCGCTGAGATAATTTGGTCGGTACGGCGATAGCCGGGCTGACCGTTTACCAATGCCGGCAGTAAATCTTTCTCTGTGAATTGCCCTTCAATTTCTTTTAAAAACGTTGATGCAGAAGAGTTGAGTGATATGCTTGGTGCAATTGCTTACAGTCTTAATGTGTCATTTGCCGAATCAGAAGTAGCTAAAGCAAAAACCTTTGGAGAATTCTGTGACATCATCGCGGCAAAGATTTCTCGGACTGATATGGCCGATTGCACGACCCAACAGGCGTTCTACAAGCTTCGTAGCGCCTTTAATGAAGTGTTGCAGGAGAATAGCACGACAATCAATTCTGCCACTCAGCTTAGTATCTTGCTTAGGTGGAATAACCGGCGAAGGAACGTAAAGCAGTTAGAATCAGTATTAGGATTCCCAATTGATTTACTTCAGCCTACGCGATGGCTAACCACCGGCATCTTAATAATACTACTTACCGGCCTAGCCATGTTGACACTTAATTGGATTACAGGGCTGGAAGCAATAATCGGGGCAATAGTCATGCTTAGAGTCGCTTTTCGCTATGGAAAGAGATTGGATGTGCGTTCTGTTGGAGAGCTTGCTGAGAAAATAGCTATTCAACACTACTATCTCTGTCGGCGTAATCCAACTACCTATAATAAGACGGAAGTTGAACACGTCATAAGAAAGTTGTTCGCTGATATGTTGGGATGGGAAGAAGATGTATTTACACGAGAGGCTGTCTTTGCCTGATTGATGCTGCCAAGCAAGCGTCTTTACCCCGCCACCACATACACCACCCAGGCCCCCACCCAAGCCATCACCAGCATATAGACAAACTGCACGGCAGGCCACTTCCACGTCCGCGTTTCCCGCTTCACCACCGCCAGCGTGCTCATGCACTGCATGGCAAAGACGTAGAAAATGAGCAGCGAAAGTCCCGTAGCCAAGGTATAAACCGGCGAGCCATCTTCCCGCCGCGCTGCCCGCATCTTTTCCCGCAGTGGTGCATCATCCGCAGCATCATTGCCTACGGAATACAGCGTAGCCATCGTGCCCACAAACACTTCCCGCGCAGCAAAGGAAGTAATCAGCGCAATCCCGATTTTCCAGTCAAAGCCAATGGGCCGGATGGCCGGCTCAATCACATGCCCGAGCACACCGGCATAAGAATGCTCCAACCCATCCGCCTTCACCACAAACCCATTTTCCGTGGTGCGCGGCCCGCTCCCCTTCAGGGGCTGGGGGTGCGCGGGCCCGAAGGTGGACAGTCCCCACAGCAGCAGCGAAATCACAATAATCACCTTCCCCGCATCCGTCACGAAAATCCGGGCCTTCTCAATCATCGTCGTGCCCACATTCTTCCAGCGGGGCGCGCGGTAAACCGGCAGCTCCATCAGGAAGTATGAGCGGTCTTTGACCTTAATGATGAAGGAAAGCACCTTGCTCACAAGCAGCGCTCCAACGAATCCGAGCAGGTAAAGCCCCATTAGCACAAGCCCTTGCAGCGAGAATATGCCGAGGAAGAACTTCCGCGGAATAACCAGCGCAATGAGAATCGTATAAACCGGCAGCCGTGCCGAGCAACTCATCAAGGGCGTTACCAATATCGTAATCAGCCGCTCCTTCCGGTTCTGAATCGTTCGCGTAGCCATTATAGCCGGCACCGCGCAGGCCATGCCCGAAATAAGCGGCATCACGGAGCGGCCGTTGAGGCCCACAGAGCGCATCAGCCTGTCGGTGAGGAAGGAGATACGCGCCATGTAGCCGGTGTCTTCCAGAATAGTGATGAAGCCGAAAAGCAGCATAATCTGCGGAATAAACACGGCAATGCCGGAGATGCCGGCCAGCAATCCGTTCACCAGAATGTCCCGCACCCAGTTGTCCGGCAGCACGGCGCTCAGCCCCTTGCCCGCCCAGGCGAAGGCAGCCTCTACCCAATCCATCGGGAATTGCGCCAGCGTGAAAATGCTTTGAAAAAGCAGGAACAGCACCGTAAGCAGGATGAGATTCCCCCAAAACGGGTGCAGCAGCAGCTTGTCTATCCGCTCCGAGCGCAGCGTCTTCGCCGTCGGGCTTTCCTCCACCACGCTCTGCGTCATAATGGTGCTGATGCGGGTGTAGCGCTGTATCACTTCCTCCGCCTGCAATTTTCTTTTCTGAAAGCCAACCTCATCCAGCAAGGCCGCCAGCCGGATGCGTTGCGCTGCGGATAGATGTGGCAGCTCCGCCCAATTACAGGCAATGTGCAGGGCTGCGTAATTGCTGTCGGTGTAAGTGATGGCTTTTACTTCGTCAATCCAGTCGCCGGTAAGCGCGCGGATGTCTATGAAGTCAGGGCGGGGCGACGTGTTAAGTGTTAGGTTTTCGGTTTTGAGTTGGTGGGCAGTGTCGGCGATTACTTTTTTCAACTGCGGCATTCCCTTTCCCCTTCGCGGGTTAATGGCTACCACCGGCACGCCCATCATTCGCTCCAGTGCCGCAGTATCTACGCTCAGCCCTTTGCGCCGCGCGATGTCGCCCATGGTCAGCGCTATCATAACCGGTAGCCCTAAATCCATTATTTGAGAGCAGAAAAGCAGGTTGCGCTTCAGGTTGCTCGCGTCGGCAATGACTACGATAAGCTGCGGGCGGTCGGGATTTTCGGGATTGAGCAGCACCTCATAGGTTACCTGCTCATCCGCGCTTTTTGGATAAAGGCTGTAAGTGCCCGGCAAGTCCAGCACTTTCACAGGACGGCCGCTCTCCAGGCGAAAAGAACCGACCTTCTTATCCACCGTCACGCCCGGAAAATTGCCCACCTTTTGCTTAAGGCCGGTAAGGGCGTTGAACAGGGAGCTTTTTCCGGAATTGGGGTTGCCTACAAGGGCTATTTTAAGTGGAGAATCAAACGGCATTGCGCAAGGCGCAAAGGTAACCCGGTGCTATGCAAGGGATTTATAAAGGGATGTTTTATTCCGCTTTTTGAAAGCGGCGGATTATCCTTCTACATCCACCACGTCTTTCTTAGTAGCCTGCCTGTATAGGAAGGAATGCACGATGTGCCGCCGCGCAAAACGTGTAGGTACCGGCGCATAAACCAGTTTCAGGTAGAGCTCCTTTGGCACGCCGAAGTATTCATAAGACGAGCCGTCGGCGTATTTAATCTCCAGCACCTTGTCTTCAAAAGTGATTTGAGTTACGGCGGCGGTATTTGCCGTAACCGTGTATGCCGCGAGGCCGGCAGCCTTCGTTTCCAGCGCGACGCTTACCAGGAAATGATACGCTTCAATGATGGCGGCGCTTCTCAGCTCTGCTTCTTTGTGTGCCTCGCTTTCGGGCGCGTGCTTGTCGGGGTGCCACTCTTTCACAAGGCTGCGATAGACAGACTTCAACTCGGCTAAGGTTGCCGATGCGTTCACGCCCAGCAGCTTCCGGTACTCACTAATCTTCTTCATGACTCTTTTTAAGGGCTGCAAAGGAACGACAAGCAGCTTTCAAAACGAGGCTGCTAACAGAAAGTTGGCATTCAGAATCTGAAAGGCGAATGCAGCCATAGTCAGCGCCCATTGAGGCGATTAGGCTGGGCCGGCTACCTTTATCCCATGCCCGCTGTAACGCTCAAAGTCATCACGCCAGCCGACCCTGCTTATGCCGGCGTCTGGGCGCTGCGTGAGGAAGTGTTGCGCCTACCCATCGGCCTTTCGCTGCGCGATGAAGACCTGAGTGGCGAGGCGAGCGAGACCATTATAGCCGCGATGGACAATGATGAAAAAGTAGCCGGCTGCCTGCTGATGCGCCGGATAAACGGTGAGGAAGTAAAGCTGCGTCAGATGGCGGTAGCGCCGGAAGCACAGGGGCAGGGTATCGGCCGCCGGCTGCTGCAAAAAGCAGAGGCTTTGGCGCAGGAAAATGGTTACTTCATCATCACCCTGCATGCCCGTGAGACGGCTGTGGATTTTTACAGAAAAGAGGGGTACGCCATAGAAGGCGATGTGTTTGAGGAAGTCGGCATTCCGCATTTTTTCATGAATAAACGATTCCATGCGGCGCGGCCATAAGCTCAAGGCCTGGCTGCATACGGAATGGGCGGCCACGGTATCTACCCTTCCGCCCAATTGGGACGCCGGCCTTCCTGAAGGGCATTTTCTGCTGCGGGCTTCGCTATCTGTTCAGGAAGATGCGTGCCTGCCAAACGTATCGCAGCGGTATGCGCTTTTGCGCGGCAGCGGTGGCGGCATTCTGGCCCGCGCGGCCTTTCAGATATTGCGTGCAAAGCCGGAACATGTAGCAGGAAGCGCCTTGTCGCGCTGGCAATTCCGCGCGTGGGAACTTTTTACCCAAACGGCTCGTCCTAAACTGCTGACCGGCGGCCAACTTTTCCGCCACGACGTGACGAGCGTGCAGTGGGACGCGGCACTGTCGCCTTATGAAGCGGCCGTTTGGTATCGTGAGACGGTCAAAGCGGCCGCGCGAAAGGAGGGTGCGGCTGCGGTGCTGCTCAAAGAACTGCCGGAAGCCCTGACGCCGCATTTCTTGCACGGCGCGCCGGAGTATCTGTTGCTACGCAACGACATTTCCATGCAGCTTCACATTCCGGCAGAATGGAGCGATATGAAGGATTATGAAAAGAGCCTGAAGCATAAGTACGCGCAACGCTTCCGCAAGGTGCGGCAAAGCTGGGCGGGCTTGCGTGTGCAGGAATTGAGCGCTGAAGAAGTAGCCGCGCACGCTGCCGACATCCATAGACTGTATCGGCAGGTAACTGAGCATCAGCCAGTACGGATGGGCTTGCTGAATGAGGCATTCATCCCGACTTTAAAACAAGCTTGCGGCGATGAGCTGAAGGTTTGGGCCATTTGGGAGGGTGATGCAATGGTGGCATTCGCCTCCGGTTGGGTGCATGAAGGCTCCTTTGACATGTTCTATATCGGTTTTGACTACGAGCGGAACAGTGCGCTGAATTTGTATTTCAATATTCTCTTCTTTGCCATTGAGCAGGCTATTTTATTGAAGAAGCCGTTGCTCATTCTTGGCCGTACAGCTTTGGAGGCGAAGGCGCGGGTGGGCTGCCGTCCACAGTACTTAAACACTTTTCTCTATATCCGCAATCCGATACTGCGACGTATTGTGGCAGCGTTGCAGGCGCGTTTAGGCGAGGGTGGAAGTGAGTGGGAGCAGCGGCACCCTTTTAAAAGTCAGGACTAAAACTTATTCTTCCACATCATGCTCTCCACCGGCCTGTCCGGCTGGGCGTTGTATTTCGCATTGCCCTTGCGGTTGTAGGGCACGAGGATTTCACCGTCCACAGGGAAGTAAATAAGCTGGCCAATGGGCATTCCCTTATACACTTTCACCGGCTGCTTGACGGAGATTTCAAGCGTCCAGTTGCCGCAGAATCCTACGTCGCCCTTGCCGGCGGTGGCGTGGATGTCTATGCCGAGGCGGCCGGTACTGCTTTTGCCTTCTAAGAACGGCACGTGCGCATGCGTCTCTGTGTATTCCAGCGTGACGCCGAGGTAAAAAATGTGCGGGTAAAGCACGAAGCCGTCGTCTGGGATTTCAAAGCATTCTATCTCGTTGTGCTTCTTCGCATCCAGGATGTGCTCGCGGTAAGTGGCGAGGGTGCCGCCGAGGTGCACGTCGTAAGAATTGGAACCGAGGCAGACGCGGTCGTAAGGGGCAATTTTAATGGTGCCCTTTTCTATTTCTTCCAGAATGCGGGAATCGGAGAGAATCATGGTGGCAAAAGTATCATGAGGGCGGCGAGCAGCGAAAGGTTTTGAATCGGTTGTTTTCAATGATTTAATAGCCTGGCGTACCGCACTTCAGAATTTCTGTGGAATTTTGCGCTTAACAAGCAAATAAAAAATGAATAGAAACATTGCTACTGCTGTGCTCCTAGCGACTGGCCTCCTTGCCTGCAAAACTGCAAGCGCCCAGCTATCGCTGACCAATATTGCCCCTTCGGCTACCATTGACTTTTCCGGCGCCATGCAGTCCGGCGTTGGTAATTCAGTTGGCGGCGCTTACATGGGTGCCGGCTTTAGTGCCAATCCTTCCACTACAGGAAGGCTCAACTCCAATGCATGGGCCGTAACCGGATGGAGCGATGGCGACCTAGCCTTTGGCGGCACAAAAACGGCGGCCGCTACAGACTATACCCGCGGCGCGACTGCGATATCGCAAACAACAGGCGGATTCTATGCGTACACCGGCAGCCCGGCCAGCGCAACAAACCCGATGTTTTACATCCAGCCCGGCGGCAACGACTTCGCGCCGGGTACGCTGACGCTGCGGATTGTGAATAACGGCACGACCAACATCACCAGCCTGGCGGTAGCCTATAATCTTTATGTCCGCAACGATCAGAACCGGGGCAATTCATTCAACTTCTCCTATTCAACGGACAATACGACCTATACACCCGTCGGCTCCCTGGATTATACAAGTCCGGCTGCGTTAGACAATAATGGGCTCGTGTTGGTAGGCGGTACCGCGCCGTCGCGCAGCACCACAATCTCCGGCATCAGCGTAGGCCCCAATGCTTATGTCTACCTGCGCTGGTCAAGCGATGATGTAAATGGCAGCAATGCGCGCGACGAGTTTGGCCTGGACGATATTGCCGTCACGGCTTCTTACAGCGTGGCGCTGCCGCTGAAGCTGGTATCTTTTACCGGCACGCCAAAGGAAAGCGGCCTGCTGTTGCGATGGAATACCGCCTGCGAAAAAGCGATGGCAGCGTATGAGGTAGAGAAGTCGGCGGACGGGGCCGCATTCAAAACCATTGCTACGGTCAATGCACGAAATGAGGGCTGCGTCACAGAAGTTGCGTATCAGTATTATGATGCGGATTTCAGCGGCAGCGCTGCTTATCGCTTAGCAATGCGCGAAGCGGACGGCGCACGCAGCTATAGCCCGGTACGCTACTTCCGGGGCGGAAAGGCTGCGACAGAGGTACGCGTTTCACCGAACCCCGCAACTAATGAATTGCGTGTCGAAGGCTTGGAGGCAGGTGCAGCCTGGCGCATTACCGATAGTTATGGCCGCATGGTGGCTGATGGCGTAACCACTCGGAGCGCAACTATCATTTCACTCAGCAATCTTGCGGGCAGTATGTACTTCCTGCAGGCGGCGGGCGTGCAGCCTGTCCGCTTTGTAAAGCAGTAAATTTTTACCCTTTATGAGAAGTGGCCGGCGGTCTCCGTCGGCCACTTCCTATTTTCGCACTACACTCTTTCTCTATGAATAAAGTTGTTTCCAGCGCCGATGAGGCGATTCAGGATATTCAAAACGGCGCAACCATTATGCTCGGCGGCTTCGGGCTGTGCGGCATTCCTGAGAATTGCATTGCCGCGCTTGTGAAAAAGAACATTAACGGCCTCACCTGCATTTCCAACAATGCCGGCGTGGATGAGTTCGGCCTTGGCCTCCTGCTGAAGCAGCATCAAATCAAAAAGATGATAGCCTCTTACGTTGGCGAGAATGCGGAGTTTGAGCGGCAGCTTCTTTCGGGTGAATTGGAAGTTGACCTTATTCCGCAGGGCACACTCGCTACACGCTGCATGATTTCCGGCTACGGGATTCCCTTCGTGCCCGTCCTTGCAGGCGTGGGCACCGAAGTAGCGCAGGGTAAGCAGACTTATTCTAAAGACGGCAAAGAATATCTTCTTGAAGAAGCCTTTGATGCCGACTTCGCCATTGTAAAAGCCTGGAAGGGCGACCGGCTCGGCAATCTTATCTATAAAGACACCGCCCGCAACTTCAATCCGCTGATGGCGATGGCCGGCAAGGTGACAATTGCGGAAGTGGAAGAGCTGGTAGAGCCGGGCGAATTGGATGCAAACTTCATCCATACGCCAGGCATTTATGTACACCGGATTTTTCAAGGGAAGGATTATGAGAAGCGCATTGAGCAGCGAACGGTTCGGAAGAAAACCGCGTAAGACTTATCCAACAAAATCCAAACTACTCCAACATGGCTTTAGATAAAATTCAGATTGCTAAACGCATCGCTCAGGAACTTCAGGACGGTTTCTACGTCAACCTCGGCATCGGCATCCCAACGCTCGTTGCCAACTACATCCCGGAAGGCGTGGACGTCATCCTGCAATCCGAAAACGGACTGCTCGGCATGGGGCCTTTCCCGTTTGAAGGCGAAGAAGACGCAGACATGATAAACGCTGGCAAGCAAACCATCACGAAGCTGCCCGGCTCAGCCATTTTTGATAGCGCAATGTCTTTCGGCATGATACGCGCCGGCAAGGTTGACCTCACCGTGCTCGGAGCGATGGAGGTAGCCGACAACGGGGACATCGCCAACTGGAAAATTCCCGGCAAGATGGTAAAAGGCATGGGCGGCGCAATGGACTTGGTAGCTGCCGCGAAAAACATCATTGTAGCTATGCAGCACACCAATCCGAAAGGCGAAAGCAAGCTGCTGCCGAAGTGTACGCTGCCGCTTACCGGCGTAAGGTGCGTGAAGAAAATCGTAACCGACCTCGGCGTGTTTTCAATCACCGAAGAAGGCTTCCGCTGCGATGAGCGTGCGCCGGGCGTGAGCGTGGAAGAGATTAAGGCAAAGACGGCGGGGCGGTTGGTGATTGCGGATGATGTGGCGGAGATGGTGTTTTGATTCTTGATGTCGCAAATTGCGATACCAAAATTATCTGCCATGCAGTTAGCGCATATTCAACAGAAAATTTACGAAGTCGGAGGTCAAAAGGTAATGCTGGACTTTGACCTGGCAGAAATGTTTGAAATAGAAACCAAACGGCTAAAAGAGCAAGTGAGGCGGAACATTGAACGGTTTCCTAAAGACTTTATGTTTACGCTGACCAAGTCAGAATGGGATGCTTTAAGGTCGCAAATTGCGACCTTAAACGGAGGGCGCGGACAATACCCTAAATACCTGCCATTCGCCTTCACCGAGCACGGTGTCACCATGCTTGCATCCGTGCTCCGTTCCGAGCGTGCTGTGCAAATGAACATCGCCATCGTGCGTGCATTCGTAGCCATGCGGCAGATAGCGGGACACTATGATGAAATGATAACCATCATTGCGGAATTGGAACAGAAAATGAACCACAAATTCAAAGACGTCTGGCAGGCGCTAAACTTTCTCTTAGACCGCCGCGAAGAACAAGGCGAATGGGAAGACCGCACGCTTATTGGCTTTAAGCGCAAGGAAGAATGATAACCATCTACCACAACGGCCGCTGCACCAAAAGCCGCGGCGCTTTGGAAATCCTGCAGGAGCAAGGAATTCCGCACAACATCCGCTGGTACCTCGCAGAGCCGCTGACCGCTAAAGAGCTGCGCGCGCTTCTAAAAAAGCTTGGCCTGAAAGCAAGCGAGCTTGTCCGCAAGAGCGAGCCTTATTACAAGGAGCAGCTTAAAGAAAAGACGCTCACAGAAGCCGAGTGGCTAAAAGAACTCGTAGCGCATCCTGAACTCATAGAGCGCCCCATCGTTGAGGCGGATAACAAAGCCATAGTAGCCCGCCCGCCGGAGCGCGTCTTGGAGCTATTGTAATTTTACCGGATGATGTCGCTCAGGAAAAGCCTGCTTTTACTCACGTTACTGCTTTTGGCAGCCGCGCCCTCATTCGCGAGAAAGGACAAAAAGCCCATTACCGAGCAAACCCTTATCAACCGCCTGCAAGGCTGCCTCGCCGCCAAAGATGCTTATTGCTATATAGAGCTCTGGCCAGACTTGGATACCCTAACCAAGCTCGCCATGCAGTTCAGCGACAGCTCTTCTGCCGACTTTCGCGACGCCTATTATCTCAATCAAGACGGTGTGAAGATGATGCATGCTGACTCCGTTTTTAAGGCCGCGCTCAAAGCTTCCTTTGACACCATCATCGCTCAGGGCGAGGAGCTGGGCGTGCATTGGGAAAGCATCATTCCCGTCCGCCATGAGCTGGTGAAGCAGCGCGAGACGCGTAACAAGCTTTACGAAAAGCTCGCGCCCACCCGCTTCGTCGGCTACATTTTTTTCGTAGATGCCAGCACACGCCGCACCTTCGGCTTCATGGCCGGCGACATCCTCAACATGAACGGCGGCTGGTGGGGTGGCCGCATCCGTGAGCTGTATGAAGCCAGCACGCGCGACGAATGGGAAGACTCGCGCTACTATGCGCGCAAACACAGAAAAGAAATAGACAGCGTCCGGAAAACGACCAAGGAAACCGTAACCGAAGAGCAACAGGAAATCAACAAGAGCGACCCGGAAATCATCGCCGACCGCAAGTTTTACAGCGGAATGTTTGACAAGGAAATCCCCGTCCAGCTGTACGTTCGCGCGCTCAAAGGCGGCTGCCCGGCGGGCATTTGCTCCTGGGAGGCCATTTACAAATTCGGCGACCAGGACGATTACATCCGCCTTGAAGTAACCAAAACCGAAGATGGCAAATGGCAGATGGTGGAAGTGCCGCCCTCAGGCAGCATGGATTTAGAATTGAAAGGTAAAACCTTCACCGGCACCTGGAGCTCTACTGATAGCCAGACGGGCTACGACGTTAAGCTCAGTGAGCTGCCTGCCAGCGAGAAGAAAATCAAGCGACTGGATGAAGCCTTTGCAGATTTAAAGGCGCCAAAAAAGTAATGGTTCCGCGACATCACAAAACTTTATCCACGCATCACAACCAAAGCCTCGCCTTGGCTGTTAGCATAGCGTACTTTTATTGTTAGACGATTTTGGGGTTAAGCTGTTGTGCTGCTATAAAGCGACAGTGGCGATGGCACCGTTCATCTTATCAATTCTATTGAGCTTTTCACGTAGCAAGAAGAGAACGCAGATTGAGCTGATTTTTATGATGGACGCAGATTGCTTATCCGCGAAAATCAACTCAATCAGTCCAATCTGCGTTCTATCATTTCAAACAAACTAATGTCCCAGCAACCAACTATAAAAACCCTCGGCGAGCTACGCGCATCCGGCTACAAGCCCAAGAGCGTGAAAGAAGAAGTCCGCCAGAACCTCATTGCCTCCATCCGCGAAAAGAAGCAGCCCTTCAATGGTATCATCGGCTACGAAGACACCGTTATCCCCGATGTAGAGCGCGCGCTGCTGTCCCGCCACAACATCCTCTTCCTCGGCCTCCGCGGACAAGCAAAAACCCGCATGGCCCGCGAGATGGTTGCGCTCTTAGACGAATGGATTCCCATCGTAGCTGGCTCCGACATCAACGACGACCCGTTCCGCCCAATCTCGCACCATGCGCGCGTCACCATCGCAGAGCAAGGCGACAATACACCAATAGAATGGCTGCACCGCAGCGCACGCTACGGTGAAAAGCTTGCCACGCCGGATGTAAGTGTAGCGGATTTGATTGGCGATGTTGACCCCATTAAAGCGGCCAACATGCGGCTCTCCTTTGCTGACGAGCGCGTACTGCACTATGGCATTATCCCGCGAAGCCACCGCGGCATTTTTGTGATAAACGAATTGCCCGATTTGCAGGCACGCATCCAGGTTTCACTCTTCAACATCCTGCAGGAAGGAGACATTCAGATTCGTGGTTTCAAGCTGCGCCTGCCGCTGGATATTCTGTTTGTATTCACAGCAAACCCGGAGGATTACACCAACCGCGGCTCTATCGTAACGCCACTGAAAGACCGGATAGAAAGTCAAATCATCACGCACTATCCTAAAACGGTGGAAGCATCACAAGCCATCACCGCACAGGAAGCCGACGTCCTGCCCGAGCAGCTGGCGCGTGTAGAAATTCCAGACCTCTGCAAGCTCCTAGTAGAGCAGATAGCGATGGAAGCCCGCAAGAGCGAGTACGTTGACCAGAAGAGCGGCGTCTCTGCCCGCCTTACTATCGCTGCTTATGAAAACCTGGTAAGCACTGCCGAGCGCCGAGCCCTGCGCGAAGGCATAAAGCAAACCATGGTACGCATCGCCGATTTTGCGGGCGTTATTCCCGGCATTACCGGCAAGATTGAGTTGGTCTATGAAGGCGAAATGGAAGGCCCGGCCAACGTTGCCTGGCGCCTCATGGGACAAGCTATCCGCACTGTATTCCTGCAATATTTCCCTGACCCCGCTTCTTTCAAAAAACCGACCGGCAAAGCCGCAGCGGCAGGCGCGAAGGCGAAATCAAATCCTTACCAGCCTGTAATAGATTGGTTTGGCCGCGGCCACGAACTGACGATGCTTCAGGATGCCGGCGATGCCGCCTATCGCGAGCACCTCTACAGCGTGGACGGTCTGCACGCCGCCGTAAAATCATTCTATCCCAAAGCCGACGAGGCGCAGGCTGCGTTGCTGATGGAATTTGTGCTGCACGGGCTGTCTGAGTTTTCGCTGATTAGCAAGAAAGGTGTGGAAGCGGGTGGTTATGCATTTGGCGATATTCTGGGCTCTATGCTGAATATGGATTTTGGCGGGGAGGAGGATGAAGACGAAGATGTGTAGCAACTATGACAAGGCAGCTTCTGCTGTCTGACGTTCCATCTTGTTCTCACTCTTAATCTGCTTGCCCGTTTCCCGAAGTGTCCCGCACCATCTGTCCCACCAAAGAAAGTACAGTCCGTAATTCCCACGGAAAAACTGATGGTGCGCATTATGCGCCGAAGAAGTATTTACCCAGCGCCCGACCCGGCTGTGCCGGAACCATGCCGGATACAATTCCCAGCCCAGATGCCCATACACATTGTACAGCATCTGCAAGCCAAAGAACACTGCGATGTGAATTGCGTGCAGCGGCATGATGAGCACCAGCACCGCCATAATGCCCGCCTCAACAACGGCTTCTGCCGGATGAAATGAAAAGGCAGCCCATGGCGAAGGGTTGGTGCTCTTGTGATGCACCAAGTGTGCCCACTTAAAAATACGCGGATGGTGCATGAGCCGGTGCGTCCAATAGAAGTAGGCATCGTGTATCAGAAAGGTAAGCGGAAAGGCTGTCCAGAACCACCACATCGGGTAGTCGCAGACGTGGGCATAGTAGAATGTGTATTGGCGGAAAGGCGTAAGCAGCAGCGCCGCCGTAACGGTTGCGAAAATGAGAATGGAAGTGGCCGAGTAAAGGATTTCACGACGATAATCCTGTCCTTTTGGAAAGCGCGGCTGAATCTTCTTATGCGCCACCTTTTGGCGGATGAGCACATACCACACAAACCAGAAGATTGTCGCCAACATGAAGTAGCGGCTGGCAATCACCATCACAAGCTTCGGCCACGTGTCGGGCTTCAGAAAGTCCATATCCTAAAGGTACGCCGGCGCCTAATTTTGGGCGATGCAAGTCCCTGACCTTTCCGCTGAGCTGACCTTCCGCACAGCCCGCAGCGGCGGTAAGGGCGGCCAAAACGTGAACAAGGTGGAGACGATGGTAGAAGCCCTATGGCTCGTGCATGAAAGCAAGCTCTTTTCCGAAGAGGACAAAGCTCGTATTGCCGATAAGCTCTTCAACAGACTTAATAAAGAAGGCAGGTTACAGGTACGCAGTTCCGAAAGCCGCAGCCAGTTGGAAAACAAAAGCATTGCGCAGCAAAAGCTACAGGAGCTGGTGGCGAAGGCGCTTATCCGCCCGAAGCCGCGCAAGAAAGTACAACCATCTAAAGCCGCCATTGAAAGGCGCATGGAAAGCAAGAAGCATTCAGCTTTTAAGAAGCAGATGCGGAAGAAGGATTGGTGAGGCCATTTGTCGGCTGTTGAATTGCAGAGTCCCGAAGGGACAACCGAAATAATAGCCGCGGGTTTTCAACCCGTGGGAAATAAAACAACAAAATTATTTATGCCCGGCACCTTTTCCCAGATGTACGTCCAAACGGTATTCGCCGTTAAATACCGCAACGCTCTGATTGCGCCGGCTTGGGAAGCCAGGCTCTACGCAGTCATCGCTACCTTGATTACTGAGGCGGGTGGAAAACCCTATATCGTCAATGGCATTAGTGACCACGTCCACTGTTTTTTCGGCATCCGCCCGTCGCTCAATGTTTCAGACATCATGCAGGTAGTGAAGGCAAAGTCGTCTAAGTGGCTGAACGAGGAGGTATTTATTGAGGGCCGGAAATTTGCGTGGCAGGAGGGATTTGGCTGCTTTACCTATAGCCACTCTCAGAAACAACAGGTTTATAACTACGTCGCGAATCAGCAAAAGCATCATGAGCGGCAAAAGTTTTTGGAGGAGTATGTGCAGATGCTGGATGCCTTTGGTGTAGAGTACGACCCGCGGTTTATTTTTCATGAGCCGGTGTAAGCATCCCATTCCCATTTCCCACGGGTTAGAAACCCGCGGCTATTATTTCGGCCGTCCCTTCGGGACTCAACTACCACTACCACTTACCGCGCATCAAAATCCACCACCACCCGCTCCGTCTTCGGATGGCTCTGGCAGGTAAGCACATAGCCCTTCGCAACCTCATCCGGCTCCAGCGCATAGTTCACCTCCATTTCCACTGCGCCCTCTGTAATCTTTGCGCGGCAGGTGCTGCATACGCCGCCCTTGCAGGCATAAGGCAAGTCTGCGCCATGTGCCAAAGCGGCATCCAGAATGTTATCGCCGTTGTACGCGAGCTCCAGCTCAAAGGTGACGCCGTCCAAGCGGATGCTCACCTTACTCGTTGGGCCGGTTGCTTCGGCGTGTTCTTCCTTCCACTTCTGGTGTTGCACCTTCGGCTGGTCGGGTGAAGAGAAGAGTTCCAGATGCACAGAGCCTTGTGGCATCCCAAGTGAAATGAGCTTTTCCCGAACGGAAAGAATCATCTCTTCCGGGCCGCAGAGAAATGCTTCATCCACCTTCTTTAAATCAATCAACCTTTCACAAAACTGTCCGCATTTCTCAGCATCAATGCGGCCGTTAAAGAGCGGCACATCCATCAGTTCGCGGCTCAACACATGATATACACGCAGGCGCTGCATGTAACGGTTTTTTAAACCTTCTATTTCTTCGCGGAAGATGATGGTATTGCGGTTCCGGTTCCCATAGACAAGCGTGAACTGACTGTCTGGCTCGCGCTGCAAAACGTCTTTGATAATGCTCATCATCGGCGTAATGCCGGAGCCGGCTGCGAATGCGAGGTACTGTTTCCCGTAGGAACGCGCCGCGGCGCGTTCTTTAGGCGTGAACTTGCCCATCGGCGGCATCGCCTCCAGCACATCGCCCTTCTTCAGCATTGTATTAGCGACTGTGGAAAACTTGCCGCCCTTCACGGCCTTAATGGCAACACGTAATTCGCCATCCGCCGGAGCGGTACAGATGGAATAAGAGCGGCGGATTTCCTGTCCGGCAATGCCGACTTTAAAGGTGAGATACTGGCCGGGCGTAAAAGCGAATGTTTCTTTTAAATCTTCCGGCACAGCCAAAGCCACCGAAACACAATCCGGCGTCTCCTGCCGTACATCTGAAACACTTAGTTCATAAAACCGCAATGCTGACATGCCGCGAAGGTAACCGGACTTGGCAAGTCCCGAAGGAAGACTTGCCAAGTCCAACCCACCCGCAACCGACTTGCCAAGTCTTCCCTTTCGGGACTTGGCAAGTCTATACTTTTACGCCACTATGAAACTGGTCACCTACGCCAAAGAAGGCCGCGAGCAACTCGCCTTCTGCGTCAACGATAATCTCTACGACACTGACATGGCTAACACCCGCCTGCCGCGTACCATGATGGAACTATTGCAGGGTTGGGAAGAGCTCTCGCCGATTGCGAAGGAAGTTGCCGCCGACATTGCCTCCGGCAAAAATCCGGTGATGACCTACGCCTCACTGATGAGCGCGCCCGTTATGGCACCGCTGCCGCGTCCGACATCCTGCCGTGACGGTTACGCCTTCCGTCAGCACGTAGCTGCTGCGCGCCGTAATCGCAAGGTGGATATGATTGCCGAGTTTGACCAGTATCCCATCTTCTACTTCACCAATCACAACGCCATTCAAGGCCCCGGCCCCATCCCCGTGATGCCCGACCATTTGCAGAAGCTGGACTTTGAGCTGGAGGCAGCCATTATCACCTGCAAGGGCGGCCGCAACATCAAAGCAGAAGAAGCAGACGACTATATCGCAGGCTACATGATTATGAACGACATGAGCGCCCGCACCTTGCAGATGGAAGAAATGCTCCTGAACCTCGGCCCGGCGAAAGGCAAGGATTTCTCCACAGTAATAGGCCCGATGCTGGTGACTGCCGATGAGCTGGAGCCATTCAGAAAAGAACCACATCCAGACCACATCGGTGCGAGCTATGACCTTAAAATGCGCTGCTGGGTAAACGACAAGCTCGTTTCCGAAGGCAGCATGGGCGATATGGACTGGACATTCGCCGAAATCATTGAGCGCTGTGCTTATGGCGTGGACATTCTTCCTGGTGAGGTGATTGGCAGCGGCACGGTTGGTACCGGCTGTTTTCTGGAATTAAACGGCACCGGCCTGCTGAACGACCCTGCCTTCAAACCGCAATGGCTACAGCCAGGCGATATGGTGAGGATGGAAATTGACGGCCTCGGCACACTGGTGAATACGATTGTGGCGGAGGAAACGGATTGGAGCATTTTGAAATTGAAGAAACAGCAAGCCTCATAACCAGTCATCGCTCGCCAAATCTTTACTCACCCACAAAGGCCACAGCGACTTTGTCATCCTGAAACAAGTTCAGGACAAGTTTCTGAAAGAATCTATTCCCTCGCAGCGAACGGGCTGCTCGCCCAAACTTTGTCATTCCCGCAGGGAATCTCACAGACGCTGCGAGACAATAGATTCCCTGCGGGAATGACAAAGTCGCTGAATTATAAGTAGCATCTAAGTAGTATCGTTCATCAAGCCATAGCCGTAACCGTAACTATCCTTCATGCAACCCAAACAAACAGGCATCATAGGCTCCGGCGCCATGGGCGCGGGCATCGCGCAAGTGGCGGCAATGGCAGGCCACACCGTCGTTGTTTATGATAATAATGCAGGCGCTTTAGGCAAAGCCAAGAGCAGCCTCACAGCAACGCTCAACAAGCTCCAGGAAAAAGGCAAGCTCACAAATGCCGAAGAAATTCTCGCCCGCTTTTCCTTTACCAATAACCTCAACGACCTCGCCGATTGCTCCCTCGTCATTGAAGCCATCGTTGAGAATCTCGGCGTCAAGCAGCAGGTATTCGCCGCGCTGGAAAAGCAGGTTTGCGACGAATGCGTGTTGGCTACAAACACCTCTTCGCTATCCGTCACCGCCATCGCCGCTTCCTGCGCAAAGCCGGAGCGCGTGCTGGGCCTCCACTTCTTCAATCCGCCGCCGCTAATGGCTTTGGTGGAAGTCATCCCCGCCATTCAGACGAATGAAAAGACGCTTGCGGATGCAAAAGAATTAATGAAAAGCTGGGGCAAAATTCCTGTCATCGCCAAGGACACCCCCGGCTTCATCGTCAATCGCGTAGCGCGGCCATTCTACGGCGAGGCCCTGCGCATTTATGAAGAAGGCATCGCCGACATGGCGACGATTGACTGGGCACTCACCGCAATTGGCGGCTTCCGAATGGGCCCATTCACGCTCATGGATTACATCGGCCACGACGTGAATTACATCGTCACCGAAACCGTCTTCCAGTCCTTTTTCTACGACCCACGCTACAAGCCTTCATTCTCCCAAAAAAGGCTCTTAGAAGCCGGCTGGCTGGGCCGCAAAACCGGCCGCGGATTCTACAATTACGCCGAAGGCGACGCTCTGCCCGAACCAACAAAGGACGAGGTGCTCGGCGGACAAATCGTGGAGCGCATGGTAGCGATGCTGATTAATGAAGCTATAGAAGCGCTATACCTGAACATCGCAACCGCGCAGGATTTGGAATTGGCCATGACCAAAGGCGTCAATTACCCCAAAGGCCTCCTCGCCTGGTGCGATGAGTGGGAGGCCGGCCACGCCCTGCTGGTTCTGGATAATCTCTACCACCAATATGGCGAAGACCGCTACCGTGCCTCTGTACTGCTGCGGCGCGCAGCGAAGCAGGGGATGAAGTTCATGTCCGCGTAGGGATGCGACGCTTCGCTACGGCAGCCCCACCTGCTGACGGCAATGCGCCTTCAGCTTTTCTACCGAATCGCTTTTATAATGCTCCATCACGTCATTAAAAACGGGATAAGTCTTCACCATGCTTTCTACAAAACAGTCGCAATACTTCCCGGCTTTGTCCTCGCCGATTTGATTGCGTGATTGTTCTAAACAATCCGTGCGCAAACCTTTCTTATCATCATCCGTCCAGCCGCCGGCGCATCCGGTGAAGGTTAGCAAAAGGAATAATTGCAGCAGCTTTTTCATGTTGGAAAGTTAGTGCAACAGACCACGGCCCGCTCAATTATCCAACTTGTTCAACCTTCACCGCCTGACCTTACATTTGCCCTCCTTCCAATAAAATCCCATGCAGTACAGAGAAATCGTAGCAGTTACCGGCCTCGGCGGACTTTATCAACTCCTCTCCACCAAAAGCGATGGCGCGATTGTGCGCTCGCTCGGCGACGGCAGCTCAAAGTTTATTTCCAGCCGCCAGCACAATGTAACGCCCCTTGAGAGCATTGAAATCTACACGACAGGCTCTAATGTGCGTCTGCATGATGTGCTGCAGGCCATGAAGGAAAGCTCTACGTCGCGCCCGGACGCGAAGGCGGATAATAACGCCATCCGTGCCTACTTCGGCGAGGTCTATCCGGATATGGACGAAGACCGCGTCTATACGAGCGACATGAAGAAGATGCTGAAGTGGTTTGAGATATTGAAAGGCGCGGAGCTGATGGGTTTTTCGGCCATGAACGCCGCTGAGCATGAGGGCGCGCCGGAAGATGCCGCCGCTATGCCCGCCGAAGGCGATGTGCAGATAGCCGAGCATGACAAGGAGGGTGATAACGATATGCCGCTGGTAGAAGAAGGCGAGAAGCAGCCTAAAAAAGCCCGCACTAAGAAGGCGGCATCAGATGAAGGCAATGATGAAAAGCCAGCGAAGAAAACAGCAGCTAAGAAGAATGCAGAGGGTGAGGCTGCGCCGAAAAAAGCGGCTAAGAAGAGGCCTGCAGAAGACGAGTAAGCCATTTACAACCTGAATAGTGAAAGTCCGGCCCTATTGGCCGGCCTTTTCTTTTAGGGCCGGTACTTTTGCGCGGTTTCTTATGCGTTCCATTCTCCTAAATGTATTGATAGCGGCCTTGTGCGTCCAAAGCTTTGCGCAGGCGCCGAAGCGCGAGTTCCGCGCGGCGTGGATAGCTACGGTGGGCAATATTGACTGGCCGCTGAAGCAGGGCTTGCCTGCAGAAGAGCAGCGCCAGAGTTTTATCCGCCGCCTTGACCAAATGAAGCGTATGGGCATGAATGCAGTCATTGTACAGATACGGCCAGCTGCAGATGCATTTTACCCTTCCACGATAGAGCCCTGGAGCCATTACCTGACGGGCAAGCAGGGGCAGCCGCCGGTTCCGCTGTATGACCCGCTCCAGTTTATGGTAGAGGAGGCGCATAAGCGCTGCATGGAGTTTCATGCATGGTTCAATCCCTTCCGCGCGCTGGTGGATAGCCGGAAGAACCCGAACCCGCCAGCCCATGTGACGCGGTTGCACCCGGAATGGGTGATTTCCTACGGCGGCAAGAGCTACCTGAATCCCGGCATCCCGGAGGCGCGGGAGTATGTGACGGATGTGATTATAGACGTGGTGAAGCACTACGACATAGACGCGGTGCATCTGGACGATTACTTCTACCCTTACCGCATTGCAGGCGTGCAGTTTGGTGATGCGGCAAGCTTTCTCAAATACAATCCCGGCGGCATTGCGAGCAAGGACGACTGGCGACGGAATAATGTCAACGTCTTCATCCAAAACCTGAACAACCGCATCAAGGTGCAGAAGCGCTGGGTGAAGCTGGGCATCTCGCCGTTCGGAGTGTGGCGCAATGCGAGCATGGACACCGCAGGCTCACCCACGCGCGGCGGCCAGACGAACTACGACGACCTCTACGCCGATGTGCGCCTCTGGATGCAGAAGGGCTGGATAGATTATCTGCTGCCGCAGCTTTATTGGGAGCACGGCCACCGCCTCGTAGCCTTTGAGACGCTGATGGCGTGGTGGCGCGACAAGGCGAGTTTCGGGCGGCAGGTGTACTTTGGCCTCGGCCTTTACCGGATGCTGGATAAGCGCGGAGCGTATGCTGGCACGGGCGAGATTCTGTCGCAGATAAAGGACACCCGGCAGGGTGCGCCAGGCACGGGCTGGGTGCTGTACAGCCTTTCTAACGTGGATAAGATTACGGCGCCGATCCGGGATAGTCTGGAGGCATATGGAAAGACGATAGCGCTGGTGCCGCCGATGCGGTGGATTGATTCGCTAGCGCCGCCGCCGCCGGTGGTGAAGGGAGGCAGGACGGCTTCGGGATTCTTCCTGCAGTGGACACCGCCGGCTCCAAGTAATGATGCGGTGCGCTACGGGGTGTATCGCTTCGAGAAAGGCGAGAAGATAGACTTGAATAATGCCGCTCGCATTCTGGCCCTTACGCCGGATACACAGTACATTGATGCAGTTTCGCCGGCAGGCGCAACTTATATCATTACAGCCTTAGACAGGCTTTGGAATGAGAGCGCAGGGAGTAACCGGATAAACAATTAAGCTGCATTCCGGATTGGAAACGGATTGTATAATTACAGCAATCCGCCATCCGAAAATCACCTGCCGGAATCCTGTTGAAAAGCTGTGCATTCTTTGACGCGCCCTTTACCCTATTGGCACGCTCTTACCTTATCTTTAGGAGACACAAACAAAACGGCCATGTTTGAAGATGATGATTTTTTAGACGGTGAGTATGATTCCATGGACGAGCTCCTGAACCGCTACGAAGCGGTGAAGCGCGGAGAAGCCGCAGGCATGATGGATGAGGAGGAATACGAGCGCGTCATTGAATATTTTTTCCAGAACAGCAATGAGGAGCAGGCGCTATTAGCCTGCGATATTGCCCGCACCTACTATCCTTTCTCCGGCAGCGTGCTGCTGTTGCGCGCCGAGATTCTAACGCAGTCGCAGAAGTTCGGGCAGGCACTTAAATGTCTGGATGAGCTTGACCAATACGACGCCCACAACCTGGATGCAGTCCTGCTGCGTTCAGACATTTTGCTATCGCAAAACAAGCACGATCATGCTGCCGAGTGGCTGGAAAGCGAATCGCACCACTTTCAGGGCAAGGACAAAGCGGAGATATTACTGGAGCTTACGGACGTTTACGATGAGTGCGAAGAGTTTGAGGCAGTATTTGACACGCTGAAGCGCATCATTAAGCTGGATAAGCGCAACGAGGAGGCCCTGCAGAAAATATGCTTCTGGGCAGAATTCAACGACCGCAACGAGGAAAGTGTGGAGCTGCACACGGCACTCACAGACGACGACCCTTACAATGCGTTGGCCTGGTTTAACCTTGGCTCCGCATATCAAGGTTTAAAGCTGTACGAGAAGGCGATTGACGCTTACGAGTTCTGCACTGCCATTGACGAAAACTTTGAGTTTGCCTATCGCAACATGGCGGACGCGTACATGCGTCTGAAGTGGTACGAGAAGGCGCTGGAAGTCTTGTCAAAGCACTTGGAAATAGCTAAACCGGAGGATGTCATCTTTGAAGCAATGGGCTACTGCTACGAAAAGCAGAAAGACTTCCGCAAGGCGCGGCATTACTACCGCCAGGCATCCCAGCTTTCGCCGCAGGACGATGGCATCTTCTTCAAAATAGGCGAGACCTACGCGCGGGAAAAACAGTGGGAAAAGGCGGTGAAGTCTTACAGCGTAGCGTTGCATCTGAATAAGGAGAACGCTTCTTACTGCATGGCTATAGGCAATTGCCTGATGGAGCTGGACGTAAAGAATGAGGCGCTGGTCTGCTACCTGAACGCGGTGCGCCTGAAGCCAGGTAACAAGAGTACATGGGTGGCCCTCATCCGCGGCCTGTTCATAGCCGGCTACTACGAGGATGCGATGACCCAAATCTCCATTGCCCGCGACCATTGCGGCGACAAGCCGGATTTTGACTACTACAGCGCTGCAGTGCTGATAGAGCAGGGCAAAATCAAGGAAGCGATGCTGCAATTAGAAGCCGGCCTGCGCGTTGCGCCCACGCGGGTGAAGATATTCACAGAATTGAGTCCGGAATATCTGCGACGGGCTTCAGTGGCGGAGTTGATCGGAAAGTATAAGAAGAAGTAAACAGAGATTTAAAAAAGCCCTCACAGCTGTGGGGCTTTTTCTTGAATTGAGCTTACCGCTTCATCAAAGCTATCTCCAGCACCTCATCCATCTCGCTCACGTAATGGAACTTCATTCCCCTGATGTATGCCTTGTTGATTTCCTCTATATCCTTTTCATTCTGCGCGCATAAAATCACCTCCTTTACGCCCGCGCGCTTTGAGGCCAGAATCTTCTCCTTGATGCCGCCAACCGGCAGCACTTGCCCGCGCAGCGTTATCTCGCCGGTCATTGCCACATAAGGCCGTACGCGCCGCCCGGTAAAGGCAGAGGTCAGTGCCGTAAGCATTGTGATGCCTGCACTCGGGCCGTCCTTAGGCGTGGCGCCTTCCGGCACGTGTATGTGTACGTTGTTCTCCTCAAATTGCTCGTGGCGGATGCCCCATTCCTTGCCGTGCGCTTTTAAGTAAGAGAGGGCCGTGTTGGCACTTTCTTTCATTACATCACCAAGGTTGCCGGTGAGCTGTACGCTGCCCTTGCCCTTGTGCAGCGCTGCCTCAATAAACAGGATATCGCCGCCAACGGATGTCCAGGCAAGACCAACAGCTACGCCGGCCGGATGGCCTTTGGTATAAACGTCGTTGTTGAATTTCGGCTTGCCCAGCACACGTATTACTTGCTCGGTGCTCACTTGCGGTGCAACGGCTTCTTCCAGCGCTACCTGCTTCGCCACATTGCGCATCACAGAGGCCAACAGACGGTCTAACTCGCGCACACCGCTTTCTCGGGTGTAATTCTGAATGAGGAATTGAAGCACCTTGTCCGAGAAGCCGAGCTTCACTTTGCCCAGTCCATGCAGCTCCTTTTGTTTTGGAATAAGGTGGCGCTTCGCAATCTCCACTTTCTCCTCAATAGAGTAGCCGGAAAGCTGGATAATCTCCAGCCGGTCGCGTAGTGCCGGCTGGATGTCGGAAAGGCTATTGGCCGTGGCGATAAACAGCACCTTAGATAGGTCAAACTCCAGTTCCAGATAATTATCGTAGAAGGTAGAGTTCTGCTCCGGGTCAAGAATTTCCAGCAATGCCGAAGATGGGTCTCCGCGGAAGTCCTTGCCAATTTTATCCACCTCATCCAGGATGAAAACCGGATTCGCGCTCTTCACCTTCCGCAACTGCTGAATAATGCGGCCTGGCATAGCTCCGATGTAAGTCTTTCGGTGGCCGCGCAGCTCGCTCTCATCGTGCAGGCCTCCGAGGGAAAGGCGCACGTACTTCCGGTCTATCGCATTGGCAATAGAGCGGCCCAACGATGTCTTACCGATTCCAGGAGGGCCTACGAAGCAAAGAATCGGACTTTTCAGGTCACCCTTCAGCTTCAGCACCGCGAGGTATTCCAGGATGCGGTCTTTAATCTGATCCATCCCGAAGTGGTCGTGATCCAGAATCTTTTCCGCCCGCTTCAGGTCGTAGCTGTCTGTGGTGTAGGTGCCCCACGGCAAGTCCAGCATCAGATCAAGGTGGTTATAGACGATGCTGTAGTCCGGTGTGCTCGGGTGCATGCGCTCCAGCTTCTCAATATTTTTCTGAAAAAGCTCCTTCGCGCTGTCGCTCCATTGTACATGCTCGGCGCGCTTCTGCAGGTCGCGGATTTCACGCTCATTCGGCTCGCCACCCAACTCCTCGCGGATGCTTTTGAGCTGCTGCTGCAGAAAATACTCCCGCTGCTGCTTGTCCATCTCGCCGCGCGCCTTGTTTGTAATCTCCGCCTTCAGTTCCACGAGCTGCAATTCGCTTTGCAGGAGATGAAGCAGCTTTTCCGCCCGCGCCTTTACATTGTTCTCTTCCAACAGGCCCTGCTTATCAACCGTCTTGGAGCTAAGATTGGAAGCGATGAAGTGAATCAGAAAGGAATGCTGCTCAATATTGCGCAGTACGATGCCCGCCTCATTTGGCATATTGGGCGAGTGCTCTACAATCTGCTGCGAATGGTCTTTGATGGAGGAAACGAGTGCGTCAAACTCAGGGTCGCCCTTCGGGAAGTCATCATCCAGGAAACGGATGCGAGCGGTATAATATGGGTCAACCTGGCTGAAGTATTCCACCTTAAACCGCATCCGGCCCATGATGAAGACGGTCGTATTGCCGTCCGGCATCTTAATCTGCTTCACAATCTTGGCCAGCGTGCCGGTAGCATACATATCTTCCGGCGATGGGTCTTCGTTATTACCGTCTTTCTGCGCCACAACGGCTATCCATTTATTCGCCTTTTGGGCGCTCTGGATAGCTTTGACGCTCTTTTCCCGCGCCACTGTGATGGGCAACACCACGTTTGGGAACAATACGGTATTGCGCAGGGCAATCAGCGGGACGTCTTCCGGCAGCGCTTCCTTTTCCTCGTCATTCAGTTCTTCCTCGCCCAGCGGCACTATGGGCATGAATTCCATTTCCTGCATGTCGTTCATCAGGCGCTGGTGATGGTTGGGATAAATCATTCGGTATTTCTCGGCGTTCATCCCCGGACTGACGCTTTGGCTACGCTCAGCGACCGTTGGGGTTAAGGATGTCTGGTGATAGGCAAAAGCCAAAACTGCCCTGATGGGCAGGGGCGCAAATTTATCGGCAATCGTTATGCCGATTGGCCCGGGCGGGCTAATATTACGTCCCTGTTGCCGCTTTTACTACTTTTAACGCCACATCTACCACTTATACCGACATGCATTCCTTCAAGACACTGACATTTTTGCTGTGCGGCGCGCTTTTCGCCACCGCCTCCCTTGCTCAAACCGAGGGCAACGAAACAGACTCCGCCACCACTGATGGCGGCAAGCATAAAAAGAGCATGAACTTCAGTATGGGCGGTGACGAATCAAAGATGCCGTCGCCCACCCGCCGCTGGTATCTCGGCAATTCGTTTGACGGCGCCATCTTCTCCTCCGCCATCTTCCAGAAGCCCGGCGAAGGCCAGAAGTTGTTGCCCACCGTTCGCTTCTCGCTCATCAACATCGGCTACCACTTCAACTACGACTTTGACGAGCACTTCGGCATCTTCACCGGCCTCGGCATCAAGAATCTTGGCTTTATTGAAAAGACCGACCGCATAGGCGCAAGCAATAAAGACGATGACGATTCCACCATTAAGCGCCGTGTCTACACGCTTGGTATTCCGCTCGGCTTCAAGGTGGGCAACCTGCAGAAGCGCCATTACTTCTTCTTCGGCGGCGGCGTGGATATGCCGTTCAACTACCGCCAGAAGGGATTCGTGAAGCGCAATGACAAGGCTAAGTTCAGCGACTGGATGTCAGACAGAACGCCACGCTTCATGCCTTTCCTATTTGCCGGTATCAGCTACAAGGCTGGCAGCACGGTGAAACTCCAATACTACCCCGGTAACTTCTTCAATACCGAATATGAAGAGAATAATGGCGGCGTCATCACGCATCCTTATCGCGGGTACTCCGCACATCTCCTATGCCTCACCTTCGGCTTAGACATGCACTATAAGTCGCACAGCATGGGAAAAAAGGAGAAGAGCGATGATGATGCGCCTGCACCCGCGGAGATGTAAGGCGACCCGGATGTTCCGGGATTCAAGAGATTTAATCAGGATTGCTCTGCCGGTTTTGGCAGGGCAATTTTTTTGAGAATGGTGACAATGGCTGCGCGTTATACAGTTGCAAGCACCCACTCCGGCTGCCAATGCTCCTGCGCCGCGAAGAAGCGGTCTAAAGCATGCTCCAGCGAAGGCAGCGTAATCCCCCGCTCGCTGCGCAATGCCGCATTCAGCGGCTGCCGGGCCTGCCCGCCCAACTCAGCCTGAGGCAGTGGTTCCACCAGATGCGCGGGGAGGCCAACACGCTCCGCTACACGGTAGGCCAGCTCCGCCCAGCTCACCGCATCGCCATTGCTGATGTGCCATATGCCGCTTGCTCCGTCCTGCAATAAGTCTAAGCACAGATGCGCCAAGTCGGGCACATAGGTAGGCGTCACCACTACATCCGAGGCGGCGCGAAAGGGTCGGCCCGCGCTTAGCTCGCGCAGCACCGCATGTACAAAGTTGTAAGCGTCCCACGGCCCGAAGAAGGCGCTCGTGCGCACCACCAGCGTACCAGGATGATGATGCAGGATGCCATCCTCAGCCGCCGCCTTGCTGCGGCCATAATTGTTTAAGGGTCGGGGCGTATCGCTTTCAGTGTAAGGGCTTCCCTTCTTCCCGTCAAAGACGAGGTCTGAGGAAAAAGAGAGTAGCGGAACACTCGCTTCAGCGCAGGCACGTGCCAGTTGAACAGCGCCCACGCAATTCACCTGGAAGCAGGCGTGGCTGTCTTGCTCCGCGTCTTCCACGCGCACATAGCCGGTGGCATTTACTACCGCCCAGGGAGCCAGCGCCGCTATCTCGGGCGCGATGGCCGCTTCATCATTCAGGTCTAAATCCTGTCGACTCCACAGCACATGATGAATACCGCGCTCCGCGCAGATGCGGGCAAAGGCGCTGCCAAGTGTGCCCGTCTTGCCGAGAATAAGCAGCGGGCGGGATTCGGTGTGTGGCATCTTGTCTTGGTTGGATAATGGCAGCTTATTGCGTCGGTAAAGAATGCGTTCAGGCCGTTCCCACCATCCGGCGTTCGCAAATACCGGGTGCGTGCAATCCTGCCCCGCCGCCAGGGTTTGCACCAGCTTTGCCAATGCGGTAGGCCGCGGCTTGCCACCGCGCACGTCAAAAAGGCCGCTCTCGTATTCCCCGCCCGGCTGGCGCAGCATTCTGCTCCATCCAAAGGAGCCGAGCGCGGCCCACGCTGTAACGGCGCGTATTTCAATGCCTTCTTCGCGCAGCGCGCAGGCCGTTTGCCACGCGCGGTGGAGCCAGCGGCATTGATGCTCGCGGTGGCAATGAAGGTGGACTTCCGTAATGGCAATGGGCAGTCCGTACCGCTTCCACGCATCGCGCAGCAAAATGTCTAACCCTGTTTTCTCGCGCACCGGTGCGCGCACCGCCTCTATATCCGCGTAGGCGTGGATGCCATTGCCGCCGTGGGTGTAGGTGGGATAGTGCCGCAGGCTCTGGTCAATGTATCGCTCGGAGGTAGCGTAGTAGTTAAGGCCCATGATGCCGGGCGGGGTGGGATTTTCCAGGAAAAAGCGCAGCTCGTCTTCGTGGACGCCGGCTTCGGTCAGGTAGCGCCAACCTTCGTGCTCCGGCGTAATGCGGCCACAGAGGAGTTCAAAGCCGAGCCAGCGGCGGCGGTTTTCACAGTCGGCCTGGTATTGCAGGAGTGGGGTACTATATGTTTTGCCAAGGTCTTCGGTCTGCACCAGCTTTGCGGATGGGTTGACGCTGCGGATGGCCTGCATGGCGAGCACCGTGGCTTTGCATTCTGAAAGGAGGATGCGGCAGAAATCTTCCGTGGCACTGCGGTGCGGGTGCCAGAAGCCGTAGAGGCCGCAGAAGCGGGCGGTGGTTACCGGCTCATTGACCGGCGTGTAGTATTCAATGTGGGGAAAGCGCTGCGCCACCTGAAGGGCGTAGGCGGCAAGGCCTTCCTCAAAAGAGCCGTCGTAAAAGCTGACGTATGCCGGGCCGCTGCCATGGTGTACAAGGCCGGCAATGGGTGTGATGCCGTGCTCTTGCAGCGCAGCCATCGCATTTGTGGCAAAGCTCCATTCTATTTCCCAGCCTTGCTCTGGCTGGTGGCGCTCCCAGAGCAGTGGGTAGCGCAGGGTTTTGACGCCGAGGGCGGCAATGGCGGCTATGTCGTCTTCGCAGCGCCCGTAGTGGCCGCTGTACTCTAATTGGTCGTAATAATCATTGCCGACGCGGTTTATCGTGCATTCAAGGCCTGCCCAGATTTGTAGAGGATGAGTAATCGCATTTGGGGTCATGAAAGCGGCTTTCGCCGTGCTTTGGTGCGTCCCCGGTGCAGTAAAATTTATACCACGCTGCGGGCTGTTCGCATTACGCGGGCACACCCGCTTCCGTGTTCTGCAATGCCGGATGCTCCGCCCAATAGCGCAATGCTTCCACACTTTCTTCATGCAGCAAGCGGCTCCCGTCATCCCTATAGCTTAGGAAGCCGCAGGGAATGCAGCTATCCAGATGATCCCAGTCGGGCCGGTCGGTGACGGGGTAGATGCACGCGCCGCGCAGGTCTATACCAGCTTCCAGCGCCGTCAGGGCTTCCTGCATAATCATCTCCGTCCAGTTGGGGCGGTGCTCGCCGAAGTGGCCGGTTTCGGAGATGATGAGGGGCTTCTCATAGCGTTCCGCCACCATTGCAAGGAGCTGATGCACGGGTACGAGCCGCGCATCGTCGCCGGGGCCCCATGGGATGATGGCGCCGCCCCATTCCCATTGGTTGGTGTAGTAATAATTGACGCCGAGGATGTCGGCGTAATCGGGTGAGCCGCCCAATTCCGGGCATATACGCCCCATTATGATGTCCATTGCCTGGAATTGATCCTCGTTGAGCTCCTCAACCAATGCCTCGTCTGCGCCTGCCTGCTCCGGGTGCGGATGTATGCGGATGAGTGGCTCTACATGCAGGATGATGGCGCTCCTATCAACGGCGCGCATGGCGCGCACGCCGGCAATGGCGGCTTTGCAGAGGTGATACTTGATATCCCACCCACTGCCGGTGAGGAAGGGAACGGTGCCCCGCACATCGCCGCTGTGCCAGGCGAGGAAGGAAATCTCGTTGATGGGGGTGATGATGAGCGGCGCGCCCGGCCCGGCCTCTTGCCGGAACACTTGTACGAAGGCCTGGCACAGCGCAGCAAAGCGCGCGGGGAAGAGCGGGTGCGTGGGCATCATATCATCCGGGTAGCCGAAGTGGCACATGTCCCAGCATTGGGTGACGCCGGCTTTGAGGCCGGCGCGGATGCGGTTCCTGACTTCCTCAAAATCATAGTCGTACGGCGCGCGCTCCACGAAGCCCCAGCGGATGCCTTCGCGGACGGTAAGGATGCCGATGGCTTTCAGCGCAGCGTAATCTTCTGCCACGTGAGTATCGTGGTGGGTATCGCTTAATAAATTGACGCGCACGCCGGAGCGGTTGATGTGGTCGGCGCATTCAAAGCCGCCTATCAGGAAAGAAGGAAATCGAATTTCGGATTTCGGATTTCGGAATGTGGAATGGGTAACAGGTATTGCTGATTGGTACATGGGTTAAATGTTGTGTGTAGAAAATGAGGTCGGCACCTTAGCTGCTCGCCCAATCTTTGTCATTCCCGAAGGGAATCTCATCTCGCGGCAACCATATGAAGCATATTTGAGATTCCCTTCGGGAATGACAAAGTCGCTGTGCATTTTGAAAGAGAGGCATATCAAACCCCAAACGCCCGGAGGTTATCTTTGCGCCCACTTCCTCTAAAATTATTCCATGAAGCGTACGCCCTTTACCGATAAGCACGCCGCCCTCGGGGCTAAGATGGCGGAGTTTGCCGGCTACAACATGCCCATCTCCTATTCTTCTATCAATGAGGAGCACAATACGGTGCGTAACAATGCAGGCGTATTTGACGTGAGCCACATGGGCGAGTTTATGCTGAAGGGCGAGGACGCCCTTGACCTCATCCAGCGCGTAACGAGCAATGACGCCTCCAAGCTGACGGACGGCAAGGCCCAATACTCCTGCCTGCCCAATGAAACAGGCGGCATTGTGGACGACCTGCTGGTCTATTGCATTGAGCAGGGCAAGACCTATATGCTTGTGGTGAATGCTTCCAATATTGAAAAGGACTGGAACTGGATAAGCGCCCGCAATACGGGTGGGGCGGAGATGCAGGATATTTCTGAGCGCACGGCACTCCTCGCCGTGCAAGGTCCGAACGCCGTCAAAATTCTTCAGGAATTAACGGAGATGGACATCACCAACCTCAAGTACTACACCTTCGCCCGCGGAAAATTTGCCGGCGTGGACAATGTGATTGTGAGCGCCACCGGCTATACCGGCTCCGGCGGCGTGGAGATTTATTTTGAGGATAAAGGCGATAATGCGGAGCAGATATGGAACGAAATCTTCCGCGTAGGCACGCCACAGGGCCTCAAGCCGATAGGCCTTGCCGCCCGCGATACGCTGCGTCTTGAGAAAGGCTTTGCCCTTTACGGGAATGACATTGACGACGAGACCTCCCCGCTGGAAGCCGGCCTCGGCTGGATTACCAAATTCACCAAAGACTTTACCGCTCGCCCCATCATAGAGGCGCAGAAGACAGAAGGCATCACCCGCAAGCTGGTGGGCATCGAGATGATAGACAAAGGCATCCCCCGTCACGGATACCGCATCCAGAACGCCGCCGGCGACGATATTGGTTATGTAACGAGCGGCACGCAGTCGCCCTCACTGGCGAAGGCCATTGGGATGGCGTACCTGCGGAAGGATTTTTCCAACGAAGGCTCCGACGTTTTCGTAATCGTGCGCGACAAGGCGCTAAAGGCGCAGGTGGTGAAGATGCCTTTTCTTGCTTAACACGCTCAACTCGTTCAACTCCCCACCGTGCTCCCCAAATACACCCGCGTCCTCCTCAAGCTCTCCGGCGAATCCCTCATGGGCGACCGCTCCTTTGGCATCTCACCCGCCATGCTGGAGGCTTATGCTACCGATATCAAGCTCATCACCGACATCGGCGTGCAGGTAGCCGTCGTCATTGGCGGGGGCAATATCTACCGCGGCATGAACGAGGCCGAGACCGGCATTGAGCGCGCCCAGGGCGATTATATGGGCATGCTCGCCACCGTCATCAACGGCATGGCCCTGCAGGCTGCGCTGGAGAAGGCCGGCGTAACTACCCGCCTCCAGAGCGCCATCAAGATGGAGCAGATCGCCGAGCCCTACATCCGCCGCCGCGCCATGCGTCACCTGGAGAAGGGCCGCGTCGTCATCTTCGGCGCCGGTACCGGCAACCCCTACTTCACTACCGACACCGCCGGCTCTCTTCGCGCCATTGAAATCGGGGCCGACGTCATCCTTAAAGGCACCCGCGTGGACGGCATCTACACCGCCGACCCCGAGAAAGACCCCACCGCCACCCGCTTCGAAACCCTCTCCTTTGCCGATGTCATCTCCCGCGGCCTCAAAGTGATGGACATGACCGCCTTCACACTTTGCCAGGAAAACAACCTCCCCATCATCGTCTTTGACATGCACAAGGCGGGGAATCTGCTGGACGTGGTAACGGGAAAGCAAGTAGGCACCCTCGTCAGCTAAGCGGCCTCCCGCAAAAAGATTCTTATTGGGCCGGCTATCGGGTTGCCTTTCCCTTAACATTTGCCCGGCAAATCATTCAGCGAGCTCGTTTTTTTGTTTACCTAGCTCGTTTTTTTAAATTACGAGCTCGTTTTTTCATTTAGCAAGCTCGTTTTTTCGTTTAGCGAGCTTGTTTTTTCATTTAGCGAGGTTGTTTTTTCAAATTACGAGCTCGGTAAGCCCTCCCGCAGGCATGTGCGGCAGTCAGTCAGCGGCTAATCGCCGCATTTTGACCGCCCTATGGCGCGAAAAGCGCCACTGCCATGGCGCTATCCCACATTCAGGCGGTATTTTCGCAATCTTCCCTTTTATTCTAATGCTTATCCGCCTCCGCCCCCTCGCGACCATCCTCTCTATCGCCGCGCTCCTCCTCCTTGCTCCCGCCGCAATGGCGGGCCATGCCCTCGCTGCAAAGGTGGCCGCCGCCCGGGCCGGCGGGCAGGCCTTCACCGAAGCCACCCTCTTTACCTCCGCCGAAGGCGCGAAGCACAGCGATATGCTGGCCCGTGAGACCCTCCTGCGCGCCATTCCCGGCGCGGCGGCAAGCCTGTGCCAAAGCCATCCGGAAGCCCTGAGCATCACCTTGCGCACCGCCGCCGGCAAGGCCTATACATTGGAAATGTTGCGCGCTTACCCAACAGGCGATGCGCCGGACATGGGCACCATAGACGCGGGCGGGCGGCACAAGGCGGCCTATACGGCAGGCGTCCATTATCAGGGCGCCCTTGCGGGCGATGGCGAAAGCATGGCGGCGGCTAGCGTCTTCCCTAACGGGGATGTGGCCATCCTCTTTTCTAATGAAGAAGGCAACTTCAACCTGGGCCGCCTGGAAGACGGCTCGGGCAATTTTATTCTTTACAATGATGCCGATATGCTGCACCCGCGCGCCACGAAGTGCGCCACGCCGGAGCCGGTGCCGGGCACGCTGGAAACGGGCGGCAAGGGCAAGGCGGCGAAGGCCCTCCTGTGTAATAAGGTGCGGGTGTATTGGGAACTTTCTTACAACGTCTATACGAGCAAAGGCTCCTCGCTCACTACGGCGCAGAACTACGCCACATCCCTCTTCAACCAATTTCAGGCGCTTTACGCGAATGAATCCATAGCCATGGAGCTGGGCTCCCTCTACATCTGGACGGCGCAGGACGATTACCCGACGGCCTCTTCCCGTGTGGCGTTGTATGCCTTCCGCGCCTATTGGAACAGCCTCGGCAACGGCTTCAATGGCGACCTGGCCCACCTCATCACCCGCGACAACAATGGCAACGGCGGTAATGGCGGCGTGGCTTTCCTGGACGGCCTTTGCAACAACCGCCCGTTCGCCTACGGCTACAGCGACATCTACGGCACAGTCAACACGGTGCCCACCTTTAGCTGGGATGTAGAGGTGGTAAGCCACGAGACGGGCCACAACCTCGGCTCCCCGCACACCCACTGGTGCGGCTGGAACACCGGCTCCGGCGGGGCCTGCGGCGCTATTGACGATTGCTATACGCTGGAGAATGGCAGCGGCTGCAATACCTGCGGCTCCACCTATTCCAATACGGCACCTGTCACGGCCTGGAAGGGCACGGTGATGAGCTATTGCCACCTCGTGAGCCGCGGCATCAACCTGGCCAATGGCTTCGGGCCGCTGCCAGGAGCGCTCGTCCGCAGCAATGTCGGCCAGGCTTCGTGCTTAGCTTCTACAATGTCTGTAAGCCTGACGCCGCAGCCCATTTGCAGCGGTACGGGCGGGGTAATGCTGCAATTCGCGGGCAACCACTTCGGCACCGCGCCTTACACCTATAGCTGGTCAAGCGGCGCAAAGACCCAAAACCTGGCGAATGTGACGACGGCGGGCGATTACACCGTTACGGTGGCGGATTCCAACGGCTGCATAACGGCCGTCACGGCCACAGTAAAGCAGGGCGCAGCGCCGGGCAATGGCGTAGTGCCGCAACCGCTGAAGATGCCGGTATGCTGCAATGTATATAACGCGCCGCTGCGCCTGAAGGCATCCGCAGCGCCGCGAGGGGTGGACTTTGGCTGCCAGAACGTGTACTGGACACGGAGCGCCGCGCCCTTTGCCAATTATGGGGAAGCGCAGGCATTCCTGGACACAGCCACCGTAAGCGTGATGCCAAGCACCAATGACGCCTTGCTCTCCGGAGGCACTACGGCGGCAGCGCTGGATGTGATACCCGCGCCCTGCACGGCGCCTATTACCTGGTACTATACGCCGGTGGTGGTGCAGCGGCCACACGTGGCGGACAGCTTTGTCTATACGAACGGCTCGGTAAGCAATAGCGGATTTTCTGTCTATAGCACAACGATAGGCGCGGCTGCAACTGTGCCCGACCAGACGGCGGCGCGCCTTGCCTGCGATGTAGTAGATACGCCCACGGCCCGCAGCCTGACGGTAACGGTGAGCAGCTACTCAGGCCGCGCGAATAAGCTACGCATCGTGATACTGGACGCCATCGGCTATGTGATTTATGAGTCGGCCGGCCTGAGCGGCAACGGGACTTACAGCATACCGGCGGCAGCCATTAATGGCGATTTCCTGGCAGCTATGAAGGTGATAGCAATGGATTACAACTGCATCACCAACTCGACGGGCAATACCACTACCTGCACCTCATCATCGGCGCGGGTGGATGTGGCGCGGAAGCAGGTATATGGCGCGCATCCGCTGAAGGCGGCCCCGGCGGCCTGCGGCGCGGGTACGGCTATCCGGGTGGATTTTGCGCCAAGCGGCTGCACGAAGCTGGCGGCGAATACGGCGGTACCGGCAGCGCCGGAGGCTACACTCTTCCCGAATCCGGCGAGCGGTTCTACTACGTTGCGCTTTAATGCTTTGGTGGCAGGCAGCTATAGCTGGAAGGTGACGGATATGCTGGGGAAGACGCTGTTTGCCTCCGAAGGCACTTACAGCACTGGTACGCATGAGGCGCGCATTGATGTGCGTGGGTGGGCGAAGGGGGTGTACTTTGTAAGGATTGGGGCCGCCGGTGGGGAGGTTGGAGGGATGAAGCTGGTGGTTGAGTGAATATATTGATGTTTTTACCAGCCATTAGGTAGGTTCTTACCCGATTCAAATGTCTTTTGTCCGGGAGGCTCGAACCATGGAAACGCTGATTCTAGACGTCCCATAATAGGTTCTTGACAGAATTTGGTTTTTGAGATTAACAACCGTGCATCGACAGTCAGTCTTATTCCAGCCTGTTTTATTTCAACATTAATAATAGTCAGATGCGCGTCTAAATAATTGAATCTTAGTTCATAGTTTCCTACTTGAACTGCTCTTATCATGTAATTTCCGTCAAAATCAGTTACCGTTTCTGCTTTCAGAACCGAATCTTTATATAATCGCACTCGTGCATTTATTAATGGCTCTCTATGTTCGTTGGTAACCTTACCAATTAAAGTAGTTGAATCACTTTCGAGATGCTCACTAACAACTACCTTATTATCAATACTTTTGTCACTAACCTTTTGTTCAAGGGGCTCCTTGTTCTTGCTTTGAGCGGCTACAGTCTTTGAAAGTCCCATAGCAAGTAGTATGCTGGCTGCTACTTTCGTCCACCAATTAGACTTAGAAATTTCAACAGTTCTAATTGCGCGCTCAAGTTGCCCAGAATTAAGACGTCCGCACGAAACAGCATTTTTCTTGAAATAATCCAGCAACTGCGCATCCGTCATCCGGGTAAAATCCACCACAACCTTCTGGCAATGCGCGCAATGCCGCCCGCCCTGCGCCGGCTGCATATCATCCCAGGCCTGTGTGCAAGGCGCGGGGATGGAGATTTGGATGGCGGTGGGCCTTTTCATCGGTAGGCATCTTTTCTATTCGCAATCTTTACGATTGTAATAAGCAGTATTTCATTCTTAACAGTATAAATAATCCTGTAGTCTCCGACACGTACACGGAAATACTGCTCTGCCTCGCCAGTCGCCCGGCTGCTTTGGTATTGCACAAGCTTTTTACTGCCGGATAAAAAGGGATTATCTGCCAGCTCTACAATCTTTGCGCGTATTCGCCTGATTGTCTGCGCATCTAAGGCCTCCAAATCCTTTTCCGCAGGACGCGTGATAATTACAGCATACTTACTCATCGGGCAGCGGCTTCTTTCCGGCTAAGTATTTCATCTATCGCCTCAAAGGCATCACGCGAAGGCGCGCCTGCCCGCTCATTGCATTCCAATACATCCAGAAAATCCTGTACTTCCTCGCCAAACATCGCTAAATCAAGCATTACCGCAGTCTTTTCTCCTGCATCATTGGTTACGAAACTTACTCCTTTCATACCATTTTGTTTGAAATAAAGTTAAGCAATGTCACATAAAAAAGCCCGTATCCAAAGACACGGGCTTTCTAAATAAAAGCAGTAGTTCTTAGCCTTTCACCTGAGTTACCAGCGCCTTAAACGCTTCTGGCTCATTCATAGCGAGGTCGGCCAGCACCTTGCGGTTTAGGTCAATACCTGCGCCTTGTAGCTTGTTGATGAATACGGAGTAGCTCATGCCTTCCTCACGCACGGCGGCGTTGATGCGCACAATCCACATGCTGCGGTAGTCGCGCTTCTTGATTTTGCGGCCTACATAGCTGTAGCCGAGGCCCTTTTCCAGTACGTTTTTCGCTACGGTATATACGTTCTTCCGCTTGCCATAAAAACCTTTGGCCTGCTTCAGTATCTTTTTACGGCGTGCGCGGGATGCAACCGCATTGACGGAACGTGGCATTTCTTATTAATTGAGAATTGTAAATTGAGAATGGAGAATTAGCGCAGTACGAGCATGCGCTTTACAAGGTTCAGGTTGCTTGGGTGCACGAAAGCAGCCTGGCGGAGGTGACGCTTGCGGGTCTTGCTTTTCTTGGTAAGCAGGTGACTCTTAAAGGCCTGATAACGACGGATTTTGCCCGTGCCGGTTACTTTAAAGGTCTTCTTCGCACGGCTGTGCGTCTTCATCTTGGGCATAGTGCCGGTTTTTTTAAGGACGGCAAAGGTAGGGGGAAATGTTGAAAACTTTAGAACGACAGAACCCAGATTTTTACGATTAAGGAGATTTGATTTAATTCATATCAACGGCCACCATAAAAATCTGCGTCATCAGCGTTCTATTACGGTTACGGCAGCGTCAGGTCTATCTTCGCGCCGCAAAAATCCGATATGATTTCTCCTAAAACGCCACAGGACTCGCACAACATCATGAGCGAGCTGGTGCTGCCCAACGATACGAACACCCTCGGCAACCTCATGGGCGGCAAGCTGATGCACTGGATGGATATTGCCGCTGCCATCTCCGCCATGAAGCACTGCAACTGCCCGGTGGTGACGGCATCAGTTGATAATGTGTCGTTTAACGCGCCAATCCGCCTCGGCAACCTGCTGACTATTGAAAGCAAGGTAACGAGAGCGTTCAATACGAGCATGGAGGTGTACCTGCGCGTTTACGGAGAGGATATGCAGGCGCAGTACCGCTATTTTACGAATGAGGCCTACCTGACCTTCGTGGCCCTCGACCCGAACGGCCACCCGCGGGCGGTGCCGGAGCTGAAGACAGAAACTGAGGAAGAGCAAAAGATGTATGAGGGCGCGCTGCGGCGGCGGCAAATCCGCCTGATACTGGGCGGTAAGATGAAGCCGGAGGAGGCTGGGGAGCTGAAAGCATTGTTTGTCAAGAATTAGTGTGGTTTCGCGCGAAAGCATTACGTGAGCGCTAAGCCGCCAAACTTCCCGCGCCTTTGCGAAACCTTAGCGCCTTTGCGTGGAATCCCGCATAATACATGGCCTAATTTTGCCGTTATCGTTCGCCCTATGTATCGTCGCCTATTTTCAGTTGTCTTATTGCTTCTATTAGCCGGCAGTGTTTCGGCGCAACTGTTTTTTACCGGTACTGAATATGGCATTACGCTGGGCGGCTCACAATATTTCGGCGATTTGAATGATAATTACGGCCTGAATACACCGCATCCGGTTGGCGGAGCATTCCTTCGTTATCATATCAATCCATATATTTCGGTGCGTGCCAACTTTTCCTATACCAAGGTTGGCTATTCAGATAGGCTGTCGGACAATGCTTTTTATAAAGCGCGCAACCTTTCTTTTGAGAGCGATATTTTTGAATTTTCGGTGCAGAGCGAGTTCAATTTTGTCCGCTTTGCTACGGGCGAGGAGGGCCGGCGCTTTACGCCTTATCTGACCGGCGGGGTGGGCGTTTTCTATTACAATCCTTATACGGAGCTGGAAGGGAAGCGCTACTATCTGCGCAAGTACGGCACGGAAGGCCAGAATCTTTCCGGCTTTGAAAACAGGAAGTACAGCTCTTTTTCCGCCTGCTTTCCGGTAGGCTTGGGAGTGAAGTACTGGATTGCGCCCGGCTTCAACATTGGATTTGAATTAGCCGACCGCCTGACGCTGACTGATTACCTGGACGATGTAGCCCGGAGTTATGTGGGCGCGGATAAATTCCCAAGCAATAATCCGGACTTTCCTAATCCCGCCACGCGGCTACAAGACCGCTCCGTGGACAATCCTATTAACAACCCAAAAGCTCTGGGCCGTACCGGCAAGCAACGGGGCAACAGCCAGACGAGCGACCAGTATCTGTACGGCATTATCAATCTGTCGTTTCAGTTAAAAACCTACCGATGCCCAAATTACAAGGCGGCGGAGGTGATGGAAGAATAATCCTTGCGGTTTATTTTTGAAGAATTATGGGCGCCGTTCCGTTGCAACAAATGACTGAGGAGGAATACCTGCTTTTTGAAGAGCAGGCGGAAACGCGTCATGAATATTATCAGGGGGAGATATTCGCCATGGCTGGCGGAAGTATTGTCCATGCGCAGGTTTCAGGAAATGCGCTGGGTGAACTGCATTCCAGATTAAAAGGGAAAAGGTGTCAGGTATTTCCTGAATCACTTCGTATTCAGATTGAAGCAGCCGGCCTTTATACTTACCCTGACTTATCGATCGTATGTGGGGATGTAACGCGGTATAAAAACCGGAAGGATACAATTACCAGTCCGGTCGTGCTTATAGAAGTGCTTTCTCCCGACACTGAAAGCTATGACCGCGGCGAAAAATTTGACTTCTATCGTCAGATTCCTTCTTTGGAGGAATATATCATGATTGCTTCTACAAGAATGAAGGTAGAGCACTTCCGCCGCCAACCTACGGGCCAATGGCTGCTTACTGTTTACGATAAGCCGGAAGAGGAACTGCTGATTGAAAGCATTAGTGAAAGCATTCCTCTTTCAGAATTGTACGATAGAGTCGGTGTCTTTCAGTAGTAAAGCGGCTCACACATCCACCGCCACATTCACCCACTCTCTGTCAAAGGCCACACCGTAGCGTTCGTAGAATTTCATTGCCGGCTCGTTCCATTCCAGCACTTGCCAACTGATTCCGTGAAGCTTTTCAACCTTGGCCTCGCCAAAGAGCGCATCCATCAATGCGGTTCCCACACCTTTTCCACGCCATGATTCGGTGACGATGATATCTTCCAGATACATGCGTTGGCCTTTCCAGGTAGAATAGCGGATATAATAGAGCGCAAAGCCAACGACCTCGCCGCAAAGCTGCGCTTCCGCCATTTGCTGCGGCATAGCCTCCTGTATCGACTCAGGGACGAGCGGCATTATCGCCTCTTCCAGCTGAATGCCCGGCTCTGTAAGCGCGGAATCACCTGTTTGCAAGAGCATGACAGGCTGCTCCATGCCTTCCGCCGGAGGCGAGGACGCGGGCATTAGTGAGCGAAGAAGCGGGTCTTGGATGGTACTTGAAGAAAGTTCGGCCGTTGCGGCCAGTTCTTCTACAGCTTTTTCAGGTGCCGGCGCGCAGGCGACAAAAGCACGCCACACGGGATTTTCGCCGAAACCGCTTTCTTCAAAATGTTCTAACGAAACAGTCACAGCATCCGGCGCACGCTCAAAGGCGGCCAGCTCCCGCACCAGTTCCAACATCTCCGCGCAATCTTCCCGCTTGGCGCGGCGAATGGTAAAATCCATGCTGTTAAAGCTACGGGCAGGCGGCAACACATCCGCCAAGCCTGCGTTAAATGGTCGCACGGCGGCCTTGTGGCGCGGCATAGTTTTCTAATCTTTACCGGAATAGCTGGAATGTTTTCTTAAACACTCCAACATTCAAACACCCCAACATTCCAACTTAATGACCACACCCGAAATCCTCTGGATTGACGACGAGATAGACTCGCTGAAACCCCAAATCATCTTCCTCAAGGGCAAAGGCTACAATGTAACTCCGCTCTCCAACGGCCACGACGCGCTGGAGCATCTCAAGGATAACCCGATAGACGTTGTGCTGCTGGACGAGAGTATGCCCGGACTCACCGGTCTGGAAACGCTCTCCCGCATCAAGGACATGCAGCCCGCGCTGCCCGTTGTAATGGTAACGAAGAACGAAGCAGAGAACATCATGGAGGAAGCTATCGGCGCGCAGATTTCGGATTACCTCATCAAGCCGGTCAATCCGAATCAGGTGCTGCTTTCGCTGAAGAAAATCATGGACGGTAAGCGCCTCGTGAGCGAGGCAACTACCAGCGCTTACCAGCAGGATTTCCGGAACCTGTTTATGGCGCTGTCGTCCAATCCTTCGCATGAAGAATGGAAAGACCTCTACCGTCGCCTCGTGCATTGGGAGTTGGAAATGACGCGCTCCGATTCACCCGAGATGATGGAGGTGCTGCAGAGCCAGAAGAAGGAGGCCAACACGGAATTTGTGAAGTATGTGTCCAAGCATTACAGCAACTGGATTCTGGGTAAAGACAGCGATGCGCCACTTTTCTCGCACGAGCTTTTGGCACGCAAAGTGATGCCGCACATTGAGCCGGGCACGCCGACTTTCTTGTTGGTAATAGACAACCTGCGCCTTGACCAATGGAAGGCAATTCAGCCAATCATTACAGAGTCGTTTCGTGTCGTGGAGGAAGACCTTTTCTACTCTATTCTGCCAACAGCCACACAGTACGCGCGCAATGCGCTCTTCGCCGGAATGCTGCCGATTGACATTGCGAAGCAGCACCCGAATGAATGGAAGAATGACGAGGACGAAGGCGGCAAAAATCTCTTTGAAGATGTGCTGCTCGCGTCGCAACTGAAGCGCCTGAAAAAGGACAGCCTTAAATGGCAGTACACCAAAATCACTAACAATGATGATGGCAAAACATTTGAGGACAACGTTCACAACTACCTCAAAAACGACCTTTCCGTTATCGTCTACAACTTCGTGGACATGCTCAGCCACGCCCGCACGGAAATGGAAGTGCTGAAAGAGCTGGCGAGCGATGAAGTAAGCTACCGCTCACTCACCGTAAGCTGGTTTGAGCATTCTCCACTCTATCGCGGCCTGAAAAAGATTGCCGATAAGGGCATCCAGCTCATCATCACGACAGACCACGGAACAGTGCGCGTACAGAAGCCATCCAAGTGCGTCGGCGACCGCCACACCACGACTAATCTCCGCTATAAGCACGGCCGCAATCTGCAGTACGAGGAGAAGGATGTGCTCGCCTTCCGCGACCCGAAGCTCGCTGGTTTGCCTACGCCGGGCGTAAGCTCCACGTTCATCTTCGCGAAGGAAGACACCTTCCTTTGCTACCCGAATAACTACAATCACTACGTGCAGTATTACAAGAATACGTTTCAGCACGGCGGCATCTCGCTGGAGGAGATGATTGTGCCGGTAATACGGCTGGTGAGCAAGTAGCCACAGAAATTTTTATCCAAAGGGACAGGCTTAGCGCTTGTCCCTTTTTTATTGGCGCAATAGTTTTCAAATTTGGTTATGCTCACCTTCACCGGCTGCTCCGGCTATTATTACCGCGAATGGAAAGGCCAGTTCTATCCCGCCGACATTCCATCCACGAAGTGGCTGCAATTCTACGCGCAGCATTTCAACACCATTGAAATCAACGCCACCTTTTACCGTATGCCCACGCTCAAAAGCCTCGGCAAGTGGTACAACGACACGCCCGAAGACTTTGCCTTCACTGTAAAAGCACCGAAGCTCTTCACACACCTCAAAAGGATGAAGGGCATCCTGGAAGAGCAGACAGCCTTCTATGAAACCTGCTCCGCTGCCTTGCAGGATAAGCTACGCTGCGTTCTTTATCAATTCCCGGCCAGCTTTAAGTATTCGCCGGAGATGCTGGAGGTGCTTATGACGCTTGCCGAGACGCCGGTATTGCATGCCATAGAATTTCGCGACGCAAGCTGGTGGCAGCCGGATGTGTATGCTGCTTTGAGCGCAGCGGGAATTGTCTTTGTCAACGTTTCCTTCCCCGGGCTTGAAGATGTGTTTGTGCCGCAAGACAGCACAAATTATCTGCGCTTTCACGGCAAGCCCGTGCTGTATAAAAGCGGCTATGGCGCGGAAGGATTGCAGTCCTGGGCGGAGCACATCAAAGCGCACCCGCCAGGGCAGCTATTTACCTATTTCAATAATACCTGGTATGGAGAAGCCATTACCGATGCCCGGCTTTTCAGCCCGATGCTTCCGGAATGATGCAATAAGAAACCGCCATCTTTGAAAGGATGGCGGTTTTGATTTTCTTGGAAAAGGACAGATTAATGCGCCACTACAAAACGGCTGCGGGATAGGTGTCCAGCGTTATCGCTTAGATGCAGGATGTAAGTTCCTGCCGGCCATTCGCCGATGCCGCTCAATTGCACCGTATTGGAACCTTTCACTGCCGCAAAGCTTTGCGACAGTACAGGCTGGCCCAGTGCATTGAATACTTGAAGCCGCGTATTGCCGCCATCGCTCAGCCAGGCAACGCTCGCGCTGCTGCTCGCTGGGTTTGGAACGATACTCAGCTCACCCGCCGCCTGGTGTAAACGCACCGGCGCAATAGGCCCATAGCTCGCTGCTCCACTCACATCATTCATGCGCAGGCGGTAATAAAGCATACGTGCATAAGACGGCAGGGCGGCATCTTCATAAGTAAGGCGCGCATCTTGCTTATTGCCGGCGGCTACAATGCCTATAGGCGAGAAAGTTGCGCCATCCTCACTGCGCTCAATGGCGTAAGAAGAGAGGCCCGCTTCCGTGGCAAGCCGCCATTGCACCAGCACCGATTGCTCATCCTGCAAGGCTGCGCCGAAGCTGATAAGGCGCGTTGGCAGCGGCGTGGAAATACTTGCCTGGCTGGCCGAGCAGATGCACTGACTCGCTGACGCCGCCGTCTTCGTGCGCAGCTTGGAAGTAATGATTTCGCCCTGGCTGGCGGTAGAAGGAATAGTTACGCTGAACGTATCCGATGCCGCGGCGTTAATAGCCACAGCCTTGCTCATAGTGCGCGTTGCGAACGGCGTAGTGATATTGCCGCTGCGGAAAAATTCCGCAACGTACACGCCCGCACCTGCAGCCTGATTGCCGTTGTTCTGGTAATCAAACTTCATCCCCACCGTCTGGCCCGGCAGATAGGTGCCGCTCGTAAGCGAGAGGTTGGTGGCTACCAGTGCCGGCTTTACCCGCGTTATGGTGCCTGAAGCCGTAGAGCCTACCACGCGGGTGGAGGCCGTGCATTGTGTAGCGCCGCAGAAGACGCCGGGATAAGTGCGCACTGCCGTTACGTCAATGGTGGAGCTACCGCATCCGCCGCCTGCGCCAATGATGTCAAAGCTGTAGAGGATGCGCGTGTTCGCGGCAAGGGCATTCGGGATTTTCACCTTCACGTCTGTTGAGCCAGTTGTGAGGCCGGGCGCGGTGGTCACAGTGCAGCCGGTGCAGTTGGAGTCCGGCGTGAAATTGCCGCCGTACTCAATGCCGGATGGCAGGGTATAAATCACGCTGTCCGCACTCTGGGTAGCGCCGCCCAGCGGAATGCTGACAAGCGAGAGCGTAGCCGTGCCACCGCAGGCAAGAGTCGTAGTTGGTAAGCTCAGCGACATATTGATGCTGCCACCGCCGGTGGGAATGCCGGTAATGTTGAGCGGCAGGGATTTTACATTCGTACCATCGCCGATAGCAGAGGTGCCGCAGGTGGTATTGGCGTAGCCATATAGCGATACGTTGGAGCCGGAGCGGTAGCCGCAGCTGGTGTTGAAGGCCACCTTCACCTTTGCCTGCCGCCCCGCCGCCGCCGGGTTGAGCGCCGTTCCTTTAAGGCCTTGGGAGCCGATGCCGGTATGATTCGTCAGGTCAAGCTCGTAGCCGCCGTCAATTACAGTCGGCGTGATGTTTTGCCAGGTGCCGCTGCCTAATGGGTATTCCACCGGGAAGGGCGTAATCACCGACATTCCCGAAGGGACAATCACCTGCACGCGCGGCGATATGATGTTGGCCGGCTGTGCGCTGTTCACAATAAAGGTGGTGCTGTCTGTAGCGCACATGCTCACTGAGCTGCCATTGCCGGGCTGCCGGGAAACGGAAAGCTGAATTTCGCTCGCCTTGGAAAGCACCTTCAGGTACTGCGCCGCTGTAACAGTCGTGCTGCACGTAGGCGATTGCGGAGAGACGGGATAGCTATTGCAGTCAAAGCCGGCGTATGCCTTTACACTGTCTGCGCCGCAGTTGGAATAGCGGAAGTAAACGCGCAGCTTCTGATTGCCGCTGGCAACAAGGCTTGCATTCGTCTGATACCACTTATTGCCCGCGGCGGTGAAGGCCGCAGGAGCAGGCGCTGCCGGCGCAATGCCTGTAACGGTTGTGCCGGTGCTGTTCAGGTACGCCACGCTGTCAATGCTTACGCTGCCACTGCCCTTCTCCAGTGCAAACCATACGTTGGATGCGGCTTGCGTGTTGGTAGCCACCTGCACATCCCAGTAATTATTCGGCGTGTTGGCGCTGATGGTACCTGTGGTGTTTGTGAACGTAAGCGCCGGGCGCGTGCCGTACTTGAGCGTATTGGCAGCCGTATGCGTAACAGTATAGCGGCTCAGCGTTGTGCCAAACGGATTGGCGAGGTGGCCGTATTCTACCACAGTGTCGCGCGAGTTGTCTGGCGTGGCGCAGCTTGATGGACGCACGGAATAGTTGGTGGTATAAACCACGCCCTCCGTACCCGCAAAGGGAATAGTGCCATTCTGGAAAGCCGAGTAGTAATCAAACAGCAGTTGCGTGGCCCCGTAGGCGGTCGTGGATACAATCGGCGTAAGCGTGTAAGTCTGTGTAGCCGTGCCCCCGCGCTTGGTGGTATAGGCCATCGTAGAAGCAACCGGCGCTATGTAGTCCCAGCCTATGGGCATCGTAACGATGGCCGTATCCGGCACGGCTATTGGCCGGTATTCGCCCAAAAAGTATTGGCCGCTGTTAGTCAGGCTTTGCACGTAAGTATTGCTCACGAAACTCTTCGTCGCGAAGGCACATCCATTCACGGTTACAGAGTTGGATACGAGCGTATGCTTCCAGCCGGTGAGGTACACATTATACAGCCCGGAGTCGCAGGAGTAGCCTGCCGTCGCGCCGGTGCCGCCGATATTGCCGCCGGTAGGCGGAGTAGCCGTATTGGAAGCATAAAGCAGGTGGAGCACTTTGCACACAGCATCCTTGGAATAGTCGTAGATGCTGCTATTCCTGGCGCCTACTTCATACACTGGCGTATTCGCGTAATAATTCACATCGCTCAGCCGAAAGAAGGCCGTCAAGGAGACACTATCGCCGCTGCGGTACGTCCTGTAAAGACTCTTCCAATCCGCCCGGTACTTGCTGCCGGATGTGATGGTGGACAAGCTTACATTAAACGAGCTGTCCGCATAGCCGCTGCGCCGGATGGTAATGCTCGCCTGCCCTGCCGGCTGCCAGGAGCCGAGTGGGAAAGACCACTCCCCATATACATACGCAAACGTGTCAATAGGCGCGGCCCCGCGCGGGATGATGCTGCCGCCGCTCACCGTGCGCAGCGTATCGCCAATCATGAAGTGGTCGGGGTCAACCTTCGAATAGTCCAGCGAGCCGGATCCGTCAGCGCGGCCGTCGCCGTCGTTATCGGGCAGGCCATAGTTGTAGCGCTTCGCAGAGAGCGAAGGCCCGTTGATGCCAGTGCAGCCAGTGCCGCCGGGGCACTTGTACTTGGTGGTGGCCGTGTAGCACATGCCGGCGGCATTCAGGCTGCCGGCGCAGGCTGTGTCCAGAATAATCTGCTCCTGCGACACAATGGGCTGATAGCCGCAGGCGGAGTCATTGCGAAGCACGAAGTTGAGCACATTGCTCTTCGTCGTATAGTTGGGAATGAAGCGATAGGTTACCACATTCCCCGAGACGGTAGCCGCCGCGCCGCCGCTCGTATCAAGCCCCTCGCCCACCGATTGCAGGCTCACGCCTGTAGGCAGGGTAAGCGTAACGGTTCCAATGCGCCGCGTAAGCACAGACGTAGGCGTAGCAGGCATGGCATAAGACACAGGCACGCGCACGTTAAACGTTGCGCCATTGGCAATGACCGCCGGCAACTGCAGGAGATAGGCATTCACCTTCATCGTATAGCCAAAGGCCACGCCGGTAGAGCCTTTGGTAGCAATGGTCGGGTCGCAGATTGGATGGTAGGTGTGTGTGGTAGTACAGGTGGGCGGTACATAGTTCGCATTACAGAGCGAGGTATCACGGCAGCCGGTATTCATCGTATAAGTGATGGCCAGCTTGCCACCGACCGGCAGCACAAACTCCGTAGGGAAAGTGTAAGACACATCCTTTGCCTTACCGCGGATACAAGAGAGCGTGTTCTTGTTCGTATCCGTTACAGTAAAGCCGTTGGCAGGGTGATAGGGCGCTACGCCGGTATAAGCCACGAGAATGGAAGCCGTATCAATGTAGCCGTTGGAAGGATTGACATTTCCCGTAAGGGTAAACTTGGTGTAGTAGAAGCTCGCTGTGCCCGTGTTGAGCAGCGAGTCCGTAACTATATAACTATTGCTCAGGCAGCCTGACACCACCGGAACGCTCGCCACCTTTGTGGTAAGGCCTATGCCTGTGTTCACCGTCGTCATTACGCAAGAGCCGGTTGCCGTCTGGCAATAGGAACTGTTGCGGCCCCAGCGCGCGCCGTAGTAGGTAGTCCAGGAGCCGCAGGCATTCACCACCACGCTCTCCGCGATGTTCAGCACCTCGCCGTTGCACAGCTTATTGTCGGAGCCGAAGGCATTAGCGCCCCAAATCTTATAGAATAGCGTATCGCCTGATGTACGAACGGGGGTGAACGACTGCGCCGGAAGTGCGCCGCCGGTCAGGTTTACGTTGATGGTGTGCGTTGGCGAGTCGCTCATGCGGAGCTTGCCGGTAGGCACTACCACGTAGTAAAATACCGTGTCTAAGCACCCGTTACCGCCGTTGGTGACGGAGGTGGTGCGAGCATAGGTGTTACCTATGTTCACCGCTGCATTGGCGGCAGGCGCGGTCAGCGAGAGTGAGGGCGCGTAAATGGTGTAGGCATTAGTGTTCACATCGCTCTCCGTAGCAGCGCCGCAACTTCCGGTAACGGTCACCACATCCTTGCCCGCGCCCGTAACGCCGCAGGCAGCTGTGCGCGCAAGCGTGAAGGTGATATCACCTGAGCTGGTGATGCCACTGATGGAGAATTGCGGCGCTGAAGTAGTGCCGCCGCTGTAAGCAATGGCAGAGCCTGCAAGCCCTGCCGTCTTCGTAATACTGCCCGGCACGTACACAACACCAGACGGCAGCGTAACCGTGGCCGTAACCCCGGTGCACGCTGCGCCGAAGGTTATCTGCACGGTCAGGAGCGTCGTATCAATGCTGCCGCGCGTAAGGTTTCCGGCGGCGGCGGGATAGGGCGTTACGATGCTGATTTGAGCCACCCCTTTTTGCGGATTCCACACAATTAAAAAGGTGGTTAAAGCAAGGATGGCAACGCGCAGCAGTGAGACAAAGCGTAAAGGTGATTTCATAAATATCGCGCTTCACGGAAAACTGAAAAGGCATGACATGCAGCCGCTTCAGCCCGTTTTAGCACGACAAAAGAAACCTCATGCGCCGGGGCGCTTTTGTAAGCGCTTGTGAAGTGAAACGTGGGATTTCATGGATACCGCATGGCTTAACATGTTAGCTTATTCCTTGCATGAAGGAACTTCCGCCATGGCAGGTAACACGACATCATTAAACACGGAAAATGAAGAGCGTCCGCGCAGCGAAAATTTCTTTGGGAAAGAAAGTCCGCATACCAGCCGCCGGAAAAATGCATGGCTGCTTAACCAAAGGGGACGTTATTGTACGTGTAGGTACAATAATCATAAGGGCATTAATCATCACTTGCGCTTGCAAGCCCGGTTATTGCGCTATAGAGTTCTTCGCAATACCTGTTTCCGTGTGCCTGTAAGGTTTATGCGTAGTGCCGCAGAAAGTCCAGTAGCATCCGCAGTCCGAAGGCAGTGCCGCCGAGCGGCAGATAAGGTTTCTTAGCTGTAGCGAAGGAGACGCCGGCGATGTCAAAGTGCATCCACGGATAAGCGGTGAAGTGCTGCAGGAATTTTCCGGCTGTGATAGCGCCGCCGTTAGGGCCGCCCGTGTTCTTAATGTCAGCCACCTCGCTTTTGATTTGCTCGCCGTACTCGTCCCAGAGCGGGTACTCTACAAGACGCTCATACTGCCGCTCGCCGGCAGCGCGGAAGGCAGCTTTCGTAGGCTCATCCGCAGTGCCCATGCACACGATGCCGTGCTCGCCAACGGCGGCGGATGCAGCGCCGGTAAGGGTGGCAAAGTCCATTACCAGCGCAGGATTGTAGCGCTTCGCCCAATGCAGCGCATCGCCGAGGAGGAGGCGACCCTCGGCATCGGTATTAAGCACCTCCACGGTGGCGCCGCTATACATGGTGATGACGTCGCCGGGCACGTAGGCATTTTCGCCGGGCCGGTTATCCGTAGCAGGAACAAGTGCGATGATGTGAAGCGGCAACTTCAGCTTCGCGATGGCGTACATGGCCGCGCTTACTAGGGCTGCTCCGCTCATGTCGCTCTTCATCCTGTCCATGCTGTTGGGCGTGGGCTTTAGGGAGAGGCCGCCGGTGTCATACACCACGCCTTTGCCTACGAGGACAATGGGCTGCTCATTCTTAGCGCCATCCGGTTTGTACTCCATAATGGAGAACGTCGGCGGGTCTTGCGAGCCACGATTGACGGCGAGGATGCCGCCCATACCTTCCTTCGTCATGGCCTCCTTGTCTAAGACCTGCACGGAGAAGCCGGCTTCTTTGCCTAAAGCCTGAATGGCTTCGGAAAGCTGGACGGCGCTGAGGGCATTGAGCGGCTCATTGACAAGGTCGCGGGCGCGGTAGGCAGCTTCGGTGAGCACCCCTAATTCCTGCAAGGCTTCGGGCGTGATGCTTCCTTCTTCAAAAGAAACGGTTTGCAGCGAGTGCTGCAGCTTCTCGCGCTCATTGCGGTACTTGAGGAACTGATAAGCGGCAAGCCCAAGGCCCTGCGCGAACAGCATGCCTGCTTCTTCTTGCCCGCTGTGATTGAGGATGTGTGCCCTTGCGGCTTTAATGCCTTTGAGCACGCCGCTGGCTTCTGCGCCGCTTTTGCGGAAGGCGTCGCGGGCAGCGGCTTCGTCCTTTTTGATTTTTATCAGAAATATGTAATGCTGGCTATCGTAGCGGTTAATGTGGATGAGGCTTTGCTCACTGCCGGCAGCGGCCTGCGCGTATGCGGCTTCCTGCGGCTGCAAATCCAGTGACTGAATCTGAGCGGCGTCATTGAGGATATGGAGAACGGGCGCGCTTTCAGCGGCGGGGCTTATGGAGAATTGAATCATGATGGGGCGCAAAAATACTCCGGCGCAGGTGGATTGACGCGCCTTAATGGCAATGGTGTTTGCCGCCGTAATTTGCCGCAGCCTATGACCACTTCCGCCAACGTTTTATTCACCAGCACCGCCCTCACCGTAGGCTTGTCCGCCGGACTGCTGTTTGCCTATTCTGTATCCGTCAATCCCGGCCTGCGGGGGCTTGGCGATGACGCCTACATCGCTGCCATGCAGGGCATCAACCGGGCCATACAGAATGGCCTCTTCTTCGCTGTGTATTTCCTGCCCGTGCTGCTCCTGCCGCTGTGCTGTAGGTCGGCTTATAAAAGCGGCGGCGCATCATCCGCCTTCTGGCTGCTGATGGCTGCTACTGTGCTTTACCTGATTGGCGTGATGGGCATAACCATTGGCGGGAACGTGCCGCTGAATGGCGCGCTGGAGGCCTTCCGGCGGGAAGGGGCGGATGCGGGGATGCTGCGGCGGGCGCGGGAGGCTTTTGAAGGGCCGTGGAACCGTTGGCATGCGGTGCGTACCTGGGCGGCGGTGCTGAGCTTTGTATTGGTCTTGGCAGCGATAGTAAGCGGCTTAAAGAAGAGTATTATTGCGGCAATCTGAAGATTGCCTATCGCGGCTGTAAGTCTGGAGACTTCGTAGAACTGGGAAGTATGCTGTTGGGTAGTGGAATGGGCAACGGGCGGCACGCCCGCGCCAGCCGAGGGGAGATACTTACACCATGATGTAACCATCCAAGTTTGGCTTGTTCTTCAATTGCTCATTTGATTTTAGAGGTATAAACTTACTGTAGAACTGATTTCTACTTTCACTTTGATAAGCGACTATTAAAGTGAAATTCTCAGGCTCTTCTGGTAATGGCAAGTTCATTAATTCTTCAGCTTCATGATGTGTCATCGGCCGGCTTATTTCATACTTCAGTTGAATACTAATGGGTTGATTAATTGTCAAAGGAACCATTGAGTTGACTTTGTTTTCAAACTCTAAAAGATAATTCTCCTCTTTTTTATACAGAACTATTTTGTAGGCGTTATTGACGGAGTTATTTCTTATCACAAGCTGATAATTTCTTTTTATCGTAAAAACGTAGATGCCGCCTACTATCATGGTATAGTGCATACCAGATTCGTCTTTAGGACTAACATCTTGAAGTATACCTGGTGAAGAACGCATGCCGCCCTGACGAACAAATTCAAGTTCAATAATAGGTCTATCGCTGTCTTGAGGTAGAAGCCTTAGTACAATAAAGGAACAAATTCCAATAGCAGATACTATTGTGAGGATTAATGGTTCATAGTCCCAACGTGTATGATAAGCCCAAATTGCACCACCAATCAGCCCGATTATTTCAATTATTAGAGCAACAATATTTTCAAAAACCTTCTTCACCAATTAATGTTTTTATTGAAATACAACTAGCGCACGAATATAGCTTGGCATAAGTAGTCAACAGAAATTTGATAGTATATCTTCAGCCGACAAACAAAAAAACGCCCGGCACAAACCGGGCGTTTCTATTATCACTAAAAAATTCCATTTACTCCTTCGCCGTATCAATCTCCGCAGGCTTGTGCTCAATGATGAAGGAGACCTTCTCCTCACCTTCGGCAAAGTTCGCCGTCACCACATCGCCTTCCTTTACGCGGTGGTTAAGGATTTCTTCGGCCAGCGGGTCTTCCAGATACTTCTGAATGGCGCGGTGCAGCGGACGGGCGCCAAACTCCTGGTCATAGCCCTTCTCGGCGATGAACTTCTTGGCTGTATCGCTGAGGACGAGGTTGAAGCCGAGGGTATTCAGACGCTTCATCACGTCCTTCATGATGATGTCAATGATTTGATTGATGTGCTCCTGCTCCAGCGAGTTGAAGATGATGACATCGTCAATCCGGTTGAGGAATTCAGGAGAGAAGGTGCGCTTCAGCGCCTTCTCAATCACACCGCGGCTATTGTCGCTTGAGGCGGCAATCCGCGCGCCGGTAGAGAAGCCCACGCCTTCACCAAAGTCCTTCAACTGGCGAACGCCGATGTTGGAAGTCATGATGATAAGGCAGTTTTTGAAGTCCACTTTGCGGCCAAGGCCGTCGGTAAGCTGACCATCATCCAGCACTTGCAGGAGGATGTTGAAAATGTCCGGGTGGGCCTTTTCAATTTCATCCAACAGCACAACGCTGTAAGGCTTGCGACGAACCTTTTCGGTGAGCTGACCGCCTTCTTCATAACCCACATATCCCGGAGGCGCGCCGATGAGGCGGGAGAGGCTGAACTTCTCCATATACTCCGACATATCTATGCGGATGAGGGCTGCGTCCGAGTCAAACATGTGGCGGGCAAGGCTGCGTGCCAGCTCCGTCTTACCCACGCCCGTAGGCCCGAGGAAGATGAAAGAGCCAATCGGCTTGCGCGGGTCTTTCAGACCAACGCGGTTCCGCTGGATGGAGCGCACCACTTTCCCAATCGCGTCTTCCTGACCAACTACGACTGCTTTTAGCTCATCATCCATTGCGCGGAGCTTGTCCGTCTCAGCAGTCACCATGCGCTTCACCGGAATGCCGGTCATCATGGAGATTACCTCCGCGATGTCGTCTTCCGTGATTGGGTAGCGCTTGCTTTTCGCATCTTCTTCCCAATCGCGTTTGGCTTTTTCCAGCTCTTCGCCGAGGCGCTTTTCTTTATCGCGCAGCGAGGCTGCTTCTTCAAAACGCTGGCTCTTTACGACCTTATTTTTTTCTGACTTGATGTCTTCAATCTTCTTCTCCAGCTCCACGATGGCCGGCGGCACGTTGATGTTTTTTAGGTGTACGCGCGCGCCTACTTCGTCCATCACGTCAATCGCCTTGTCGGGCAAGAGACGGTCGGTCATGTAGCGGTCGGAAAGCTTCACGGCGCTTTCAATGGACGCCTTGTCATACGTCACATTGTGGAAGTCCTCGTACTTGTTTTGGATGTTGGTGAGGATGATAATCGTCTCCTCCACGGAAGGCGGCTCAATGAGCACCTTCTGGAAGCGACGGTCAAGCGCGCCATCCTTCTCAATGTACATGCGGTACTCGTCCAGCGTGGACGCGCCGATGCATTGCAGGTCGCCACGGGCAAGGGCGGGCTTGAAGATGTTGGAAGCATCCAGCGAGCCGCTGGCGCCGCCCGCACCCACGATGGTGTGAATCTCATCAATAAAGAGAATCACGTCGCGGTTCTTCTCCAGCTCATTCATGATGGCCTTCATGCGCTCCTCAAACTGGCCGCGGTATTTGGTACCGGCCACCAGCGCTGCGAGGTCAAGGGAAACGACGCGCTTATCAAAAAGCACACGGCTCACTTTGCGCTGCACAATGCGGAGGGCCAAGCCTTCCACGATGGCGGTTTTACCAACGCCAGGCTCACCGATGAGGATTGGGTTGTTCTTTTTTCTACGGGAAAGAATCTGGCTTACGCGCTCAATTTCTTCCTCGCGGCCCACAATCGGGTCAAGCGTGCCCAGCTCAGCAAGCTTCGTGATGTCGCGGCCAAAGTTGTCCAAGACAGGCGTCTTGCTCTTTGCATTGCCCGCACTGCCTGCCCGGCGTTGCTGCTGGTATTGCTTGCGCTCGTCGTCGTCGTCAAACTCTTCGGAGCCTGGGTCGTCGCCGTAAGCGGCGGAGGGGCCATGTCCCTGCAGGATGGCCAGTTCATTTTTAAAACGTTCGTAGTCCACTTCGTATTGATGGAGGATTTGGGTGGCGACTGCTTCTTTACTCTTCAGAATAGAAAGCATCAGGTGTTCGGTCTCCACGGTCGGGCTTTTCAGGGCCTTCGCTTCCAGCACGGTGATGCGTATTACTTTTTCAGCCTGCTTGGTGAGCGGGAGGGAATTGATATTGGCAACCGGGCGGTTGTTCTTGTCCTTAATCGCAATCTCCAGCTCTTTGCGCAGGTCAAAGAGGTCAATCTGCATCGCATTCAAAACCTGTACCGCCATCCCCTCGCCCTCTCGGATGAGGCCCAGCAGCAGGTGCTCGGTGCCAATGAAATCATTGCCGAGCCGGAGGGCTTCCTCGCGGCTGTAGGAAATGATTTCCTTGACTTTTGGTGAGAAATTAGAATCCATTCTTTTAGTAGAAAGTTTTTAGTAGAAAGTAGAAAGCTGTTCACGCATAGGCATCAGATTAAAGCCTTTGCGTTCTTTGCGGCGCCGTTGTGCTCTTTGCGTGAAACTGTCTTTTGGTCAGGAATAAATTTACGAAAGAGCGGCGATGAAGGGATGAAGTAATTTGTGCCCCATTCCCAATCACATCATCACAACAAACGATTCGCCATGGAGTTCAAAATTGATACCAGAGATACCTATGTGCGTATAGCGCCTATCGGTGAGCACTTAAATGTAAATATGGCAGCCAAGCTGGAGGAGAAAGCGGCGAGCCTGGCGGACGGCGGCCCAGTAAACGTCCTTATTGACCTGTCGGCCTGCCAGTCTGCGGATGAGGCGGCTTTTGAAGCGCTTGCCACCTGGCATGAGACGGCTTATTCGGAAGGGCGGTCGCTGGTGTTTACCGGCTTGTCGTCGGTTGTATTGGATGTTGCAAAGGAGTCTCAGATGGAGAGCGCCATCAATATTGCGCCTACGGAGGTGGAGGGGATTGATATTATCTCTATGGAGATTCTGGAGCGGGAGCTGTTTGATGAGGAATCGTAGGCGGTGAGTTTTTTGTAATTTTAGGTTTAAAGGATATTCCATTATGCCAAACGTAGCCGCACTAAGACTTTCATTGCACGACCGCATAGATGAATTAGACGGCAGAATTACGCGCTGTCTATCGATTCATCGGTGAATTGAAAGCTTATAAAAACCATCGCCGCATTCCGGTAGAAGAAATCTGGAGCGAGATAACGGAGAAATATAGGTCGCTGTTTAAGTGGTTAGCTAAAGATGATGTGATGTTAGTAATAAGACTAAGCAAAATATTTAATTATTATGAAGGCTTTTTGGCTTTCACGGTACGGCCTCTTTTTTTCTGACGAACAACATAGGTTAAGCCAACCTCGTAATCGGAAATTTTTCCTGGGTCAAGTGTCACCCTTTTCTTCTTTTGATTGAACTGGAGAAGAGAACCGCAAACGTGGATAAGAAATGTTTCAATTTCCCGTTCATGCATTTTCTCTTCTACAACGTAAAACGAAAAATAGTGCAACTCGTTAGGGTGTGTTTTGAACCTCGTAGCTAAACGAGCAAAAATGTCACCCCGACCTATGTATAGCGGGTACGACATTGAATCATGAGCTACATAAACTCCATTTACCTTACCGAAGTCGCTGCGTATTTGCTTTTTGACACTTGCAAAAGCTTCTATAGGAATCTTCTCTGCAATAATTTTGAACAGACTTTGAATTCTCCCTGGCCTACCCGCCAGCCGTTTTATTTCTCCCGTTACTATTCGCCATTTAGCGTTAGCATATACTTGTTCGGGATGAGTAATAATTTTTCCAACCTTTTTATTAGTTGTCGTCATGAAGGGGTTTAAGTTTCTTGGCAATAAATGATACGTCTGCACTTGCTTTGTAAAAGTACCAGCCCAACAAATACCGTTTCTCACTGCACTCGCAAGACCACATCACCCAAGACCGTCCATCCTCTCGGCAAGCCAGTAATTACCGGCACGCGCATCTCCGTGGAATTACTCTTAGAGCTTTTAGAAAGCGGCTGGACGCACAGGCAGATTTTTGAGAGCTATCCACACCGCACTTACCGCAGCCATAAGCTTCGTTTCAAGGCAGCCTTTTCGTAAATTTGGAAGACAGGCCAAAGACTATGAACACCCAATTCATCACCGACACAACCGGCAACCGCACTGGCGTTATTCTCTCCATTCAGGACTATGAGCGCCTCCTGGAGCAGGCTGAGGACACCCAAGACCTAAAGCTCTATCAAACCGCAAAGGCGGAAGGGGGAGAATCAATGCCGCTGTCGGAATATGTCGCCCAGCGCAACCTGAAGCTTTGATGGAACCTGCGACTTACAGCATATCCATCAGCAAAGCTGCACAAAAGCAGTTGGATAAGCTGCCGGATGATGTTGCGATTCTATTGCTCACCGTTATTCAATCACTCGCTCAAAATCCGCGGCCCGTTGGCTGCAAAAAGCTGAAAGGCGCAGATGCCTATCGCGTCCGGAAGGGTAATTACCGCATCATCTACGAAATCCGGGATGCCGTACTGCAAATAGAAGTCGTAGCAATCGGCGACAGAAAGGATGTGTACGATTAAGAAGCGGAAAGCACACACCGGCTTTCTACTTTTGACTTTCAACTTTCCACTTTGAGAAACGTCACCATCCTCGGCGCAGGCCTTGTAGGCTCGCTGCTCGCCATATTACTCCGCCGTCGTGGCTATCCAGTCACCATCTACGAGCGCCGCCCGGATATGCGAAAGGCCGCTATCGGCGCAGGCCGTTCCATCAACCTCGCCATGAGCACCCGCGGCTGGCATGCGCTGGAGCTCGCGGGCCTCAAAGAAGATATGGAGCAGATTGCCATTCCGATGAATGGCCGTTTCCTGCACCTGCCGGATGGAAGCACCGCTTTCCAGCCTTACGGACGCAATGGTGAGGCGATTTATAGTGTATCGCGCGGCGAACTGAATAAGCGACTGATGAGTCTTGCAGAAGAAGCAGGCGCAACCATTCATTTCAATCAACGCTGCGCAAGGGTGGATGTACCGAACAACATTCTTTATTTAGAAGAAACAACTGACGCCGGCAACACTTCCTCTCGCGAGCAATCCGCAATCCGCAATCCGCAATCCGAACTTCAAGCAGATTTACTCTTTGGCGCAGACGGCGCATTCTCTGCACTCCGCACGTCCTATTCTTACTTAGACAGAGTCAGCGCCCGGCAAGATTATATTGAGTATGGCTATAAAGAGTTGAACATCACCCCCGGCGAAGGCGACGCCAAATGGCGCATGGAAAAGCACGCCCTGCACATCTGGCCGCGCGGCAAGTTCATGCTCATCGCGTTGCCCAATACCGACGGCTCCTTTACCTGCACCCTCTTTATGCCTTTTGAAGGCGAGGACAGCTTTGATGCACTGAAGGACGACGCGGCATTAGCGCCATTCTTCCAAAAGCATTTCGCAGATGCTATCCCGCTGATACCGGATTATGCACAGCAGTTCCGAGCTAATCCCGTTGCTTCGCTCATCACCACGCACATCTCCCAATGGCATTTCGGCAATAAGAGCGCACTCATTGGTGATGCCGCCCACGCCATCGTTCCCTTCTACGGACAAGGTATGAACGCCGGCTTTGAAGATTGCTCCGTACTCAGCGGCCTGATAGATGCGCACGGTGAAGACTGGAACATCATTCTAAAAGAATATCAGCGCAAGCGCAAGGCAGCCGGTGATTCTGTAGCCGAGCTGGCCCTGCTCAACTTCACAGAAATGCGCGATAAAGTCGCCGACCCGCGCTTTCTGCAGCGCAAGAAGATTGAGAAAGAAATCGGCATCCGCTATCCGGAGCAATTCACCTCTGTGTATGAGCTTGTATCTTTTTCACACACGCCTTATGCAACCGCGCTGCAATGCATCGCTGCGCAAGACCGCCTCTTGGAGCGCATCATGAGCAAGGGAGATTTTGAGGAAAGCTGCAAACAAGAAGCTTTCAAGCAACAATTAGACAGTTGGATGGACGAATACCATCAGGAAGTACAGACACTGGACTTTGGTAGTAAGTAAGCCCCCTACTTGCTCACCCGCACATCCAGCACCTTCAGTTGCAACTTCGTCTGCCCGTTGAATTCATTCTCATCAACGGTATAGACCAAATCCACAGGCCCCTTTTCCAGCAAAGGATAGTAATGCGCCAACCCGAAGCCAATGCCCTCCACCACCTCGCGGTGCGGCTGCTGCACCACAAAGCGCAGGTGCGTCTCCTTTACAATCTTTGACCAGCCGCGATAATCATTCACGCGCCGCGTGAGGAATACCGGACGCATATTGGCCGGCCCGAACGGCTCAAACTGCTGCAAAATCTTGTAGAACGACGGCTTGATGTCCGAAAAGTTCAGCTCCGCATCCACCTGGATTTCCGGGATGCGTTGCTCCGGCGTAATGCGGCTCGCCACAATCTCCTCAAAGCGCGCCTTAAAGGCATCCACACGCTCAGGAAGCATCGTCATGCCAGCGGCGAAGTTGTGGCCGCCATAGTTTTCCAGCAGGTCGCGGCACTCGTGGATGGCTTCGTAGATATTAAAGCCCTGCACCGAGCGCGCCGAGCCCGCCACCTTGCCATTCGTGCCGGTAAGCACAATTGTGGGGCGGTAGAAATGGTCAATCAGGCGGCTCGCCACGATGCCTACCACGCCCTTGTGCCAGTGCGGCTGATACAGCACCGTCGCGCGGCGGCCGGGATAGAGGGCATCCTCGCGATGCAGCATTGCAATCGCTTCCTCGGTAATTGTCCGGTCTATCTCCTTGCGGTCGAAGTTGTCCACCTGCAAGGCCTCCGCAAGTACCGCGCTCTTTACCTCATCTTTCTCAATAAACAGGTCAACCGCCTTCCTTGCATCATCCATTCTTCCTGCCGCATTTACGCGCGGGCCTATTACAAAGACAAGGTCGCTCACGCAAAGGCTCTTCTTAATCCCTGACACACCAATCAGCGTTTTTATAGACAGACTTGGGTCTTCATTCACCTTCTTAATCCCGTAAAAAGCCAGCGTCCGGTTCTCCCCGTCTATCGGCACAATGTCTGCCGCGATGGATGTCGCCACAAGGTCTAAATACTGCTCATAAGCCTCGCCCGGCAGATTCAGTTTCATAGCTAAAGCCTGCACCAGCTTGAAGCCGATGCCGCAGCCGCTCAATTCCTTGTATGGATACTTGCACAGCGGCTGCTTTGGGTTCAATATCGCCAGCGCGGGCGGCAAGACCGAGTCTGGAAGGTGGTGGTCGCACACAATCACGTCTATGCCCAGCTTCTTTGCATACTCTATCAACGGCGTGCTCTTGATGCCGCAGTCCAGCGTAATGAGGAGCGTGTATGCATTCTCTTTTGCGAAGTCAATGCCCGCTTTGCTCACACCATAGCCCTCGCGGCTGCGGTGCGGGATGTAGTAGGATATATCGCCCTTCGGATAGGCCTCTCGCAGGAAAGAATACACCACGCTCACCGCCGTCGTGCCATCCACGTCATAATCCCCATACACCATGATGCGCTCGTGCCACTCGATAGCCTCGGTAATACGCGCCACGGCCTCCTTCATGCCCCGCATAAGGAAGGGGTCGTGCAGATCGGTAAGGGTTGGGCGGAAAAAACGCTTCGCCTCCTCAAAATCCTTAATGCCCCGCGCCGCCAGTAGCGTACAGAGGGCCGGGTTGATCGTCGGGAGCTCCTTGCACAGTTGCGCCTCTGCCTCCCGGTCTATCTCCTTCATTGTCCATCGCTTGGCGGTAGCAGTCGTCGTCGGCATCAGTTCCTGTCGGTGTAGCCGGTGAAGGTACGCCGGAGAATTTTTTGGTAGCCGGCTGCACCGCGCTCCCAATCTTTCGTTGCGTCGCACTCCTCGGGGTTCGTCAGTCTGTCGGGCTTTTCACTTAGCTGCGTGCGGGAGCTACTAGTGGGACGCGACAAGCGTCCCGGTCGCTCAGCGGATCAGAAGCATCGGGGTTGGCGGTTGGTGATGACGCCAGAGGCTGCGGAAATGGCATTGTAAATATTTACAATCGGGCCCTGAAGCTTCAGGATGGCATTGTCAAAATTTACAAAGCGGGTTTGAAGATTCTTCGCAGTGCAAAATTGTAAATCATTGGTGTACAAAAGACGGGTTGTATTTAAATAAATATTCACTCCAAGGCTGCGCGCCCGTTATGCCAGGTGAAACGCCTGACAGACTGACGAACGCTGAACGAAGCGACCCTGAAACAAGTTCAGGGCAGGCAGCAAGGAGCGTCCTGATAGCTATCGGGAGGCAGCGAACCCAAAGCTGACTAACAAAAAGTTGAGCAAGTTGAACCCGTTGAACCCATTCAACCGCCCACCGCCTCCGCTCCATCCTTTAAAACCGGATACGGATTGATATTCGTCCCATTCCAAAACCCGCCCGCGCTGTCCGGGATGATGATGGAGAAGTGGAGGTGAAAATTGCCCGGCCCGGCATTGCCCGTATCGCCCACATAGCCAATCACGGTGCCGCGCTTCACCGCCATCCCCTCATGGATGCCGTCTGCCCGGCGCTTAAGGTGCGCGTAGTAATACACATACTTCCCGTCGGCGCTACGCTGGTAGATGGTAGTGCCGCCGGCCTTGCTGTCAAAGAATTTGGCAATCTCCCCATCTGCAGCGGCCAGCACCGGCGTGCCGCCGGGGGCCATGATGTCAATAGCGTTATGCACCCGCCCACCGGCGCGCGACTGGGTGTAGGTATCCTGTAAATCGCTCTTCTTCACACCCGCCACGGGGATGAGCAGCTTATCCGCCGGCGCAGCAGCGGCATATTGCGCCGGCAGCGCTAAAGAAGTATCGCCCGCTTGCCGGATGGTGTCTGAGGACAGGCCCGTATCGGCGTAATTCGCTTCCGGCTGTGCCGGGGTGGGATGGCGCAAGCTCAGCAGATGCCGGATATAAAGCCCGGCCAGCAGGTGCACCACCGCGAGGTAGGCAATGAGTAAAATCCACTTGGGACGGGGTACGAGCGCCATTGATGTAAGGTATTTGGCAGGAAAGGCTATAAAATCCAAGCCTTCCCGTTAAGGGCATCGCGCAGCCGCCAAAAGCGGCGGGGCCTTTACAAGGCAATAAGCAATGCGGGCTACCAACGGGGCGGCTTTTACCGCAGATTTGGACTTCCGCCCATGCGTTCCCTTTTATCCGTCCTCTTCCTGCTTGCAGCGGGCGTTTGCGCGCAAGCGCGAAGCGGGATTTATACGTTCAGGGGAATGGAAGCAGAGCAGCGCATTACGGCGCAAAATCCCGGCATCAGCCTCGCTCCGGATATACCCGGCAGGAAGGCCGCGCGGCCATCATCATATCCGGCCAAAGCATACCATAAGCCTCCGGGCTACGACGTGACACGGGAGAACGGCGCTTACTTCTTTGACACTGTCTATAAGCTGCGCGTGCCCCTTGCTAAGCACATCCAACTGGGCCTCAACGGCGGCTACACCTTTTACGACAAATGCCTGCACGGCTACGGCCGCGGCGGCGGAAGCCTCGGCCTGGTGGGCGGGGTCACGCTCACCCTCCTCCGCCCGCCAAAAGCGGGCAGCCCCATCCGCAAAGCCTTCCTTCGCCTCAATGCCGATGTGGTAAGCTACCCATACCGATATAAAGCCGGCAAAGACGCCTACGATATTTCCCGCTACACCCGAGATCTTTCGGCGCGGGTGTATGTGGATGCACGGGTAACGCGGCGGGCGCTTACGTTGCGCTGCATGGCGGGCTATGCCGCGGGGGCGGAAGGGTTGCCGCTCTTTGCCGGCATAAGCGTGGGCTACCGCTTCCATGACTGAGTGGTTACCGTCCGCATCAGCATGCTGCCATCGCCGGTTACATCCGCGGCCTTATTAGAAAGCACAATGATGCCCGCATCAGCCGCCGTATCAATGGCGATGTAGGAAGCGTATCCGCCCGCCATGCCGTTGTGCCAGAGGATATCCTTATTGCCCAAAAATTTGTCCAGCCCGTCCGAGCGCATCCAGCCGAGGCCGCCCGCCCCTCCAGGCTGCGGCAAATGCGTCTTGGCAAGCACGGGATAAAGCAGATGCGCCTTATCCACATTGGCGCGGATAAACAGGAGCATATCCGAAGCATTGGAGAGAAAAGAGCCGGCACCAGTAAGCACATTGTCCGTCCACACCGGGGCCGGAGCGCCCGCCTCATTGTAGCCCTGAACAATGTTATCCGCCAGGCTGCTGTCTATGGCCACAAAGGTGTGGCTCATGCCGAGCGGCCTAAGGATTTCGCGCTGCACAGCTTCCTCATAGCCGCAGCCGGCCTTCAACGCCAGGATATGCCCGAGCAGGCCCATACCGAAGTTGGAATATTCAAAGGCGCCTTCCGGCTTTTTGCCGGCGCAGCCTTTTAGGTAGTCATACAAATCCTGCGTTTTCAGGTCTTTGTAGGGATTGGCTTCATCCTGCATTTTTTCCAAGAAAGATTGCGGCAATGAAGGGAAGCCTGAAGTGTGGGTAGCCAGGTGGCGCAGGGTAATAGCAGCTGCGGCCGGCGGAAGCACAATGTGGTCGCGTAGCAGGTCGGCTATCTTATCATCCAGGCGCACGATGCCGTGCTCGCAAAGAATCTTCAGCAGGGATGTAGTAAAGAGCTTGCTGGTGGAAGCCAGCTCAAAGATGCTGCTGCTGTCCGGCGGGGTTGCCGCACCTTTTACAGAGCTTCCGTAACCTTTAATCAAGCTGCGGCCGGCTTTATAAACACCTACTACCACAGCACGCTGCGGGTCGGCCGCCATCAGCTTTTGCGCTGCCTTATCCAGCGATGCTTCAAGATTACCATAATCCCTGACGTGGCTCAGGCGGTAACGCGCATAGAAATAAATTGCAGCAATGACACCTATCAGAACAAGCAGGACGATGCCGGCGATTTTGAGCGCTTTCATCCGGCTAAGATAGCCGGCGCCGAAAGGCCAGGGCTAAGCATCAGGCGGCTATTGCCAGGTGCGCCTGCTGGAATGCAGGGCGCATCTCCGGCCGCCCTACAGGGTTCCGCTGCAACACTAAGATTTCATCCGCCTTAGCGCTCTCCTCAGTAGCCGGCGCATACGTCGTGGCTATTACCTGAAACTGCGGCAAGCCCTCCGCCAGAAAGCGATAAAGCTGCCGCTGCCACGCCGGGTGCAGGTGCAGGTCGGCCTCGTCAATCAGCAGCAGGCCGCGAGCCTTCAGCGGATTCTTGTAATCGCCGAAGGAGCGGCTCACATGGTAGAGCAGGTCGCCCACCCACGCCACCGTCTGCTGGTAGCCGTCTGAGAGCAGTTCCTGCGGCAGCAGGCCGTCCGGTGTATCAAAGTACACCTCGCCCTCCGGCGTGATGGAGTGAAAACGTACTTCAGCCGGAAGGAAAGTATTGATGGCGCCCGCAAGCGCGTCCATTGCCTCCGGGCCGCCGCGCCCGAGCACATCGGCCGCCCAGTCGGGCAGCGGGCGAAGCAAGGCATCGCGGTTAAAGAGGGAATGCACGGCGGCGTAGCGTGTATTGGCCATATGGAAGGGCCGCACAGCCGTAGTATAGCGTGCCGCATCCAGCCGGCGGCTGGAGCCAAAACCCGCCACGAAGTAGCTGCGGTGCGTATGGCGCAGGGCCGCGTCTACAGGCAGGAGGCCCTCGCGGGCGCGGGCCACAGCATCGCGCGGGGTCTCGTTGCGGCGCAGCAGCAGGCTCAGGTAGCGCTCCTCACCCTGCGCGGTGGTGATGGTGGCTTCTATCTCTGCTGCTTCCTGCCCGTGGCGGATATAGTTGTTGGCGAAGCCCGGCAGGTAGCGCAAGGCCTCGCTGCCGCCCGTAACCATGGCAATGGCCTGAAGCAGGGCGCTTTTGCCCGCGCCGTTCTCGCCGGTGATGAACGTGGTTTTGCGAACAGGGTTTTTCACCGCGTCGTCGGTGCTGAAGTCAATGGTCAGGTCTTCGTGGCACTTAAAATTTCTGAGGCTGATTTTCTTTAAAAACATCTTACTTAAAAAGGGATTGTATTTCCGCTAGAAGCCGCTGTGGGCGCGGGCGGAAAGTCCTTTCAAGTTACGAAAAAAGGGCGGCATTTTGTGGAAGTGTGTTGGCATCATCCCGCCTTGGCGCGTTAAACTTTCCGCAATGGCGAAAAGGGGCCGGGCGCAGTTTTTTCAGGGCTTTTATAAAAGCAAAAATCCATGAGCGATTTCAAAGACCTCGTCGGCCTCGAAGCCGCGAAGAAGATTAAGGAACTGGTCAATAAGACCGACATCTGCATGTTCTGCACCGCGCTGGGACAAGCGCCTGTTTCCACCCGCCCTATGAGCACGCAGGATGTGGACGATGATGGTACCATCTGGTTTTTCTCCGACAGCAGCAGCAACAAGGATATGGACATTCGCAGCGACAGCCGCGTGCAGCTTTTCTATGCCAATACTTCCAGCTACAGCTACCTGAGCCTTTATGGGCAGGCAGAGGAGCTGAAAGATGACGAGAAGGCAAAGGAGCTGTGGGAACCCATCCTGAAAACATGGTTCCCCAACGGCCCGGACGACCCGAATCTGATGCTCATCCGCGTGCGCCCGGAGAGCGGCTACTACTGGGATACGAAGAATGGCAAGGCTGTGGCCTTTGCGAAGATGATGGTGGGTATGGTGACCGGGAAGGAGCTGGATGACAGCATTGAGGGGGAGGTGAAGCTGAAGCTGTAAGGCTTTAATAAAACAAAAGCGGCGCTCTGAGCAGAGCGCCGCTTTTACCTTTTACCTTTTGACTTTTACCTTCTAAACCTCCGCATCGGCATAAGCCTCCGTAGGCTCGCAGGTGCATATCAGGTTCCGGTCACCAACCGTATTATTCACGCGTTTCACAGTAGGCCAGAATTTATTCGCCATCACATAATGCAGCGGGTAGGCCGCCGATTGACGGCTGTAAGCGTGCTTCCACTCATCCGCCATTACTTCAAATTGAGTGTGCGGTGCATTCTTCAAAGCGTTATCAGCGCGCTCAGTGCGGCCTTCCTCAATCGCACGGATTTCTTCTCGGATAGAAAGCATTGCTTCGCAGAAGCGGTCCAGCTCCGCCTTATCCTCACTTTCCGTCGGCTCAATCATAATGGTGCCGGGGACAGGGAAGGACATCGTGGGCGCGTGGAAGCCGTAGTCAATGAGGCGCTTCGCCACGTCTTCTGCTTCTACCTCGGCGCTCTTCTTGAACGGCCGCAGGTCAACGATGAACTCATGCGCGCACGTGCCGCCGTTGCCGGTGTAGAGAATCGGATAATCGTTCTGCAGCCGCGCGCGCATATAGTTCGCATTCAGAATAGCGAACTCGGTTGATTTGCGCATGCCTTCCGCGCCCAACATGCGGATGTAGCCATAAGAGATAAGCAGAATGGACGCGGAGCCATAAGGCGCGGCGCTTACCGCCATACTGTCCGTCTTCTGAACGTCTGTCTTCGGCAGGAAAGGCTGCAAGTGCTTCTTCACACAAATAGGCCCCATGCCCGGCCCGCCGCCGCCATGCGGAATGGCGAAGGTCTTGTGCAGGTTCAGGTGGCAGACATCCGCGCCGATGAGGCCGGGCGCTGTCAGGCCCACTTGCGCATTCATGTTCGCGCCGTCCATATACACCTGTCCGCCGTGGCTATGGATGATGCCCGTGATTTCGGTCACGGTCTCCTCGTACACGCCATAAGTGGATGGGTAAGTAATCATGATACCTGCGAGGCGCTTGCTCCATTGCTCTGCCTTTGCCTTCAGGTCAGCAACATCAATGTAGCCGTTCTCCAATGCCTTTACGACGACGACTTTGTAGCCCGCCATCACCGCAGAAGCTGGGTTGGTGCCATGCGCGGAAATCGGGATGATGATGACATCGCGGCTGCCATCGCCACGGCTTTCGTGGTAAGCGCGGATGGTGAGGAGGCCGGCATATTCGCCTTGTGCGCCGCTGTTTGGCTGCAGCGAGCAGGCATCAAATCCGGTGATTACGGATAGATACTTTTCAAGGTCTTTGGCAATCTGCAGATAGCCGCCCGCCTGCTCTACCGGCGCAAACGGGTGCATCTTGCTCCAGTGCGCCCAGCTTAGCGGAATCATTTCAGATGCCGCGTTCAGCTTCATCGTGCAGGAGCCGAGCGAAATCATGCTCGTGTTGAGCGAGAGGTCGCGGTTCTCCAGCATCTTGATGTAGCGCATCATCTGCGTCTCGCTATGGTGTCGATTAAAGACATCCTGCGTCAGGAAAGGTGATGTGCGGTGCAAGTCTGCGGGAATGCCGGCGAAAAGCGCGTCTTCTTCCATATCAAAAGATGCGGAAGCGTCTTCGGCGGAGAAGATGGAGAGGATGTCGGCAATGTCGCTCTGCGTAGTAGTCTCGTCCAAAGAAATGCTTACGTAGCCGTGCGATTTGCCGCCGGAATAGCGGAAGTTGATGTCCGCAGCTTCCGCCTTCTTACGAATGCCAGCAACATCATTGGCGCTTACAACAACGGTATCAAAAAAGGCTTCATGCTGAATCTCCTGCCCGGCATCCATGAGCGCATTCGCCAGCGCGTGCGCGAGGATGGCTACGCGGCGCGCAATGGCTTTCAAGCCTTCCGCCCCATGGAAAACGGCATACATCGCCGCCATATTCGCCAGCAGGGCCTGCGCCGTGCAGATATTGGAAGTGGCCTTTTCGCGCTTGATGTGCTGCTCACGCGTTTGCAGCGCCATGCGTAAGGCACGGTTGCCGGCAGCATCCACCGAAATACCGATGATGCGGCCCGGAATAGAACGCTTGAAATCATCCTTAGTAGCAAAAAACGCCGCATGAGGTCCGCCAAATCCTAATGGCACGCCAAAGCGCTGCGAATTGCCGAAAGCCACATCGGCCCCCAACTCGCCGGGCGAGGTCAGGAGCGTCAGCGCCAGCAAGTCGGTACCCATTGCTACCAGCGCGCCCGCGCCGTGCGCGGCATGGATAAAGGCGCGGTAATCTTCCACACTGCCCTTATCGTTCGGATATTGGATGAGTGCGCCGAAGTAAGTGTTGTCTAACTGCGCATTGCGATAATCGCCGACTTCAATCTGAATGCCCAGCGGATTTGCGCGGGTATAAAGCACGGCCAGCGTTTGCGGGAACACATCTGCATCCACAAAAAACTTCGGGCGCTCCGGCGCGTCTGTATTCTTATTCAGGGTATGGAAGAACATGCTCATCGCTTCCGCGCCGGCGGTCGCTTCGTCCAGCAACGATGCATTGGCGATGGGCAGGCCCGTGAGGTCGCACACCATCGTCTGGAAGTTCAGCAGGCTTTCTAAGCGGCCTTGTGCAATCTCCGCCTGGTACGGCGTGTACTGTGTGTACCATCCCGGGTTTTCAAAGACATTGCGCAGAATGACGCTCGGCGTATGCGTGTCGTAATAGCCCTGACCGATGTAGTTGCGGCTCACCTTATTCTTCAGCGACACATCCTTCAGCGCGCGCAGGTATTCGGCTTCGCTCTGCTGGGGCGGCACAACCAGCTTGCCTTCCATGCGGATGGCATCGGGCACGGTGCGGCTAATCAGTTCATCAATGCTGCCTACGCCGATGGCGGCGAGCATTTCTTTCGTTTCTGCCTCGTTGGGGCCTATATGACGGGTGGTAAATTCCCGGCTCTGGCTGGAGAATAAGTTCATTACTAGTACGCTTGGAAAAAGATGCGCAAAAGTAACAGGAATTGCCCGTTGGGGCCGGGCGTGCCGACGGGCTTGTGCGACTATGGTATCATTTTTAAATAAGTCCCGTCAAACAAACTACCACACCATGAAAAAGACCATCCTACTGGCCTTGGCTGCCATGTCTTTCACCGTATTCTCCGCCTGCGGAGACAATAAGAAGCCGGAAGACACCAAAGAGGTAGCCAACGACGCCAACGACAAGAAGTTTGACGACACCAAAATGGAAAACGATGCCGAGTGGGCCGTCAAAGCTGCCGACGGCGGGATGGAAGAGGTGCAGCTCGGCAAGCTGGCACAATCCAATGGCACTTCGCCGAAGGTGAAGGAGCTGGGAAAGATGATGGTGGACGACCATAGTAAAGCGAACGAGGAGCTTAAAGCCTTAGCCGCGAAAAAGAACATCACGTTGCCCGCCGCGCTTAGCGAAAAGCGCCAGAAGGACTACGACGACCTGGCCAAGAAAACCGGTGCCGACTTTGACAAGGCCTATACGAATATGATGATTGACGACCATCAGGAAGACATTGACCTGTTTAAGAAGGAAGGCAATGACGGTAAGGATGCAGACATCAAAGCATGGGCCGCCGGGAAGGTTGCCACGCTGGAGCATCACTTAGAGATGGCAAAAGCTGCGCATGATGCAGTGAAGTAAGAGAAACCCTGTTTACTCCCACATTGGCCCACGGTTTTGCCGTGGGCTTTTTTATTCACTGGAAAGCACTGACGGCAGTTCCTGCCCATCCGGAATAAACTGCATGGAGATGGAATTTACGCAATGCCGGGTATTTTTTGCTGTAAAACGCTCGCCGGTGAAAACGTGGCCTAGGTGGGCGCCGCAATTGTTGCAGAGGATTTCCACGCGACGGCCGTCCATATCGGTCTCCCGCTTCACCGCCCCGGGAAGCTCATCGTCAAAAGAAGGCCAGCCGCAGCCGGAGGAGAATTTTGATTCAGAATGATACAGCGGCGCATTGCAGCGGCGGCAGATGTAAGTGCCGGCTGCTTTATTGTTGTCGTACTCGCCGGTAAAAGGCATCTCGGTGCCTTTGCGCAGAATGACGCGCTCTTCGTCGGCGCTCAGTTGATTGTAAGCCATGATAGAAATTTCTTGCGATAAGGCCGGAAAAATTGTGCCTTGCAGTTATGAATTTACGTAGCCGAGGCGCGTAAAGCCTTCAATCATACACACACATAATTTGGATACTTCCGTTTCTTCTCTAATTTAGCGCCGCATCCGCACAAAAACATTTTTCATCCAAAACACGACATCTGTGGCGTACGACAACCCAAACAACACCGGCTACGGCAATACCGCCGAGCCCCGCAACAACGACAGCATCTATTCCAAGCGCATCAAGGCCGGCAAGCGCCGCACCTACTTCTTTGATGTGCGCGAGACACGCGGTAAGGACTACTTCATCACCATCACGGAGAGCAAGAAGCGCTTTGAAGACGGTGGCTACGACCGCCACAAGATGTTTCTGTACAAGGAAGACTTCAACAAGTTCCTCGCAGGCCTTACAGACACCATCAACTATGTGAAGACTGACCTGATGCCGAATTTTGACTTTGACGCCTTCAGCCACGAGAACGATGAGGAGTACAATCCTAACTATCAGGCACCTGTCTCCGTTTCCAATGAGCCTTCAACGGCATCCCTGCTTACCGAAGCCCCGGTAGCTATTCTGAGCGAGCCGGTTGTAGTGGAAGACCACAGCAATATCGTTGTGGATGAGTGGAAGATGTAAGCTTCTCTCCTTCTAAAAAATTCTTAGCCCGCCGAAAGCGGGCTTTTTTATTCGCTGCCCATTCGAAATCCCGCACTCCGAATTCCGCAATGCGGTCAGCTTCCCTCAAAACATACTTGCGCAGCCTTCACATTTCCCTTCATAGGCGGGTGCAGCTTGCGGATGCTGACTCTAATATGCGACAGTTGCGGCCATTCCGCGCGGATGCGCTTCCAGATGTCCTGCACCAGCATTTCCAAGAGTGGTACGCGCTCGCCTTCTATTACAAAGCGCGCTATTTCGGCCATGCGGGCGTAGTCTATCAGCGGCCATTCATCGCCGATGCGGGCTGGCAGCCGGGCATCTATGTCCACCTCAAAGTCATTGCCGCGCGCTGCCTCGTCGGGATAGAGTCCGTGCGGCCCGCGGATGCGGAGGCTTTGGAGGGAGATGGTGAGCATTGCGAAGTGTTGCGTTTTTGGTTTTGAGTTCCGGGCGGAGTAATAAGCAACTCAAGACTCAAAACTCAGCACTTAAAGCTTATTCCGGCTATCCGCCGAATAGGGCTGCGATAATACCTCATAATTCCGGCTGTTGATTGGCTCCAGCGTGTTCAGGTCATAGACATTGTACCAACCGCTGGACTTGGCTGTACCCGTGTGATTATGCCCACTAAATGGCCCGCCTATATTAGTGGAGGCCACGTAAAAAGTGCCCGCCGCATCATCCACCGTAATGCCGTGCGGCTGCCAGAAGGGGCCATAAATGGTCTTTACCACCTGCATTGTCTGATAATTGATAACTACCACTGCTCCACGCGTGCCCGGCACCGTTGATGTAGCTTCCATACAAGTAACCAGCATGTAAGGCTTGCTGCGCGAAAGAGCCAACTCCTGCGGCTTGGTGGGCACGGAGAAGACGGCAATAACTGTGTCGGCGAGCGCATCCACCACGCGCACCTCATTGCTGGCCTCGCAAGTGAGGAAGTATTTGCTGCCATCGGGCGTGAGCATAAGCTCGTGCGGGTCGCGGGTGCCTACGCTGAACTGGCTCGGCGTTCCGTCTATGGAGATGTATTTGATGAAGGAGAAGTCGGGCGTAAACTTGAATACCGTATTGCCATATTGGCCGGTCATGTAAAGCGTGTCGAAGGCCGGCCTGGCATCTATGCCGTGCGGGCTTTTAAAGGGCGAAAAGGGAATGGACTCGCTGCCTACACTGCCAACGATTTGCATCGTGGCCGTATTAATCAACCGCATCCAGCCACGGGTGAGGTCGGAGACGATGAGGCGTGTGCCGTCGGCAGAGATGTGCAGCACATTCCACTGCGCATTGCCGTTGCTAATCTTAACCTGAGCCACCATTTTATCCGTGCGCGTATCAATCTTCTGGACATAATCGCCGGCAAGAAAAGATACATAAGCATACTGCCCGTCCTTTGACACCCGCACGCAATGCGGCGATTCAATCACGTTGCCAACGACGCCGATGGGAATATTGCGCATCACCACATGCCGCGCCACGTCTATTACGCTCAGCACGTCAGATGCCTGATTGGTCAGATAGACCTTCTGGCGGGCCGCCGCATTATCGCTAAAGGCAATAACGCCATTCTTGTCCGGCGCGCCCTGCGCAATCCAGTTCTTAATGGTCCCGTATTCATCGCGCGAAAGCGGTGTGGTGCCCAGCGGCATCGTAGGCAGCGCAATGGAGCCGAGCGTAGAATCTATGTTTATGTAATGCAGCAGCGAACTGTTGGCTGTATCAAAAGGTATGACCGCCGCGCCGTGATTGGTACCGTCAAAAAGATGCTCCCAAGTATCCATGCGTAGTCCGGCAGCATTCTCTGCGCCCACCGCATTGTGGCAGCCACCGCCCGTAGGCCCGGTAGTGCAATGCAGCATCACAATCCGGTTGACGGCCTCCGGATAGCCGCCATCGTCCACAGAAATCTCCTGCGCGGCGCGCTCGTGCCGGCAGCCCCAAAAGGCGGCAAGACATAGCGGAAAGAGTAAAAGTGCGGAAATGGCTCGGCGCGGGCGAAACATCACTTTAAAGATACGAAAGGCGGCCGGCGGGGATTGTAAAAGCAATGGAATATAACAATGTGCTGGCAAGCGGGCGCTACTTTTGCCGCTGTCTATGAAAGTTACTGAGCATCTCCGTCAGGCGAAAAAACCCATCATCTCGCTGGAGATACTGCCGCCGGCCAAGGGCAAGAGCATTGACAGCATTTTTGCGCTCTTAGACCCGTTCAAAGAGTTCTCGCCAGCCTTTGTCAATGTAACCTATCACCGCGCGGAGCAGGTATTCAAGCGCCGCCCGGACGGCTCCTTTGAGCGCGTGGAGATCCGCAAGCGGCCCGGCACGGTGGGCATTTGTGCCGCCATCATGCACCGCTACGGCATTGACGCCGTGCCCCACCTTATCTGCGGCGGCTTTTCTAAAGAAGAGACGGAGAATGCGCTCATAGACCTCCATTACCTCGGCGTGGACAATGTGCTGGCCCTGCGTGGCGATGCGGCCGGCAATGAAAAATTCTTTTTACCCGACCCCAAAGGCCACCATTACGCAGATCAGCTCGTGGAGCAGGTTATGCAGCTCAACGCCGGGCATTATCTGGAAGAAGACATCATGGATGGTGTAAAAACCGACTTCTGCGTGGGCGTAGCCGGTTACCCGGAAAAGCATTTTGAGAGTCCGAACCGGGAAACCGACCTTTTCTATACAAAGCAGAAAATTGAACGTGGCGGAAGCTACATCACCACGCAAATGTTTTTTGACAACAAGTACTACTACGCCTATGAAAAGGCTTGCCGCGACTACGGGATAGATGTGCCCGTCATTCCCGGCCTGAAGCCGCTCACCGGCAAGCGACAACTCACCGTGGTGCCCAGCATCTTCAACGTAGAAATTCCGGTAGAGCTAAGCCGCGCCATTACGGCTGCAAAGAGCGAAGCCGCCTGTGAGCAAATAGGCACCGAATGGCTGCTGGCCCAATGCCGCGACTTGCTGGCTAAAGGCGTGCCAGTGCTGCACTTCTATACGCTTGGCAAGCCGCACGTGGTGATTAATGTACTGAAGGAGCTGTTCTAATTCGGAATAGCGAATGCCGAATTCGGAATGATGATTCAGCGATGAGTATTCCGAACTCCGAATTCCGCATTTTACTCGTCCCGCGTAGCCCCGTAATCATCCAGCAACTGGTGCAGCAGGCGTATGCGGGTGTCCATCCAATCCCTGGCTGTATCCGCCTTCGACACTTCAAAGTTCAGCGCGAAGAAATGAGGGTAGTTGCGCACGCCGCTTTTATTCATACTGTTCGTAGGCTCCTTTACACGGCTCATGTGTTCCAGGAAGCCTACTAGCCAGAATAGTTGGTTACCCTTCGGCGTGACGCTGGTGCCCGTCTTGTAATAAAAGTGGTTATCCGTTGAGTCCTCCCGCAGCATCATGCTCTTCACGATGCCCTGCGTACGCTCCAGAAATGGCAGCTCATTGAAGTACAATTTGCGGATAAAGCCCACCTGCTCGTCAGGAGAAATGAGCAGTGAATTGTCCAGCCAGAAGGAATCGGCCACCGGGCCAATCTTCATGTTGCCATACTTCGCCGTGTCTAAGTAATGCTGCATCCGCTGCCGGCCAATGCGGCGGGCAATCTCGCGGAAGTACGGAACGTTGCTCACGCGGAACGCCTCGCGCATGTCCATGTCCTTATTCCACTCCGGCCGCCGCGCAACGCCGTCCCACGGAATAACCAGTCGGTCGTCCGGCGCAACAGACGTCTCCAAGGCGACAAGGGAATTGAAGATTTTAAAGGTGGAAGCGGGCGTGAAGCGCTCTAAGCAACGTGGGCGGTTGTAAAGCTGAATGGTCTCATGCGCGTGGTCGCGCAGGATAAAGCAGCCGCTGTCAATCCCGTAAGCCTTGAAGCGCGCAGCCCAATCCGGGTGCTCATGAACGCGGCTGTCTTTGCAAGAAAGAAAGAAGAGGGTGAAGCAGAAAACGATAAGTAAGCGTTGCATGATGAATCGGTGCAGCAAAGATGATGGGTTCTTCCCGCAGCTCAACAGAATTGTCATTCCGAGGTACGAGGAATCCGCCGGGCTTCACATAGCATAGAAAGCTCCGATTGGGCAGATTCCTCCTTACGTCGGAATGACACGATTTTCAGCTACATCTCATTGATTAAGCAGCCCCCTCTCACTAATCAAACGACTGATTGCTAGCCGCCGCCAGCTTTACCAGCCGCTCGTAATCAGCCGCTGAGAGGTCGTTAAAGAAGTAATGAACCGGGTCAATCTTCTCGCCGTTCCGGATGACCTCATAGTGGCAATGTGGCCCCGTGCTCTTGCCCGTGCTGCCCACCCAGCCAATCACCTCGCCGCGCTTCACCGCCTGGCCGGGCCGCACCTTAATGCGCACCATGTGGCCGTAGAGCGTCTGGTAGCCATAGCCGTGATTAATGACGACATGATTCCCGTAACCCTTCTCCTCAAAGCCGGTAAAGACCACCGAGCCGTTGGCCGTTGCGTAAATCGGCGTACCGATGGATGCCGCGAAGTCTAAGCCTGTGTGCATCTTCGGCGTCTTGTAAATCGGGTCAATGCGGAAGCCGAAGCCGGATGCAATCTGCGACAGGTCTTTGTTGGAAACGGGCTGGATGGCGGGGATAGCGGCCAGCATTTGCTCCTTTGTTTCTATCAGGTGCTGGAGCGTATCGTAGCTGCGGCGCTGAGTCTGAATGCGGCCCCGCAGGCCTTCCACCTTATCGGCAAGGGCCGCCACCAGCGCCTCATTGCTGGCAAAGGTGTAGCTGCTCCTGCGCGGGGTATGCGCCTTGCCGCGGCGAATACTGTCCGGCAGCGGGGCAGCTTCAAAGATGGCGCGATACACCTTATTGTCGCGCTGCTCAAGGTCGGCTACGTCGCCATCCATTTCCGCAAGGCTGTGCTGCAGTGCGCTGTACTGTTCCCGCAGCTTTACAATGTCTTCCGCCGAGCGTTTTTCCCGCGGGGAAGGCAGGTAACGGTAGGCTACCGCTACCATAATGAGCGCCGTAACCGTGGAGGCAGATATAAAGCCTAGCGCCCGCAGGATGCGCGTACGCCAGGGCAGCACAAACTTTTCGTAGCGGTGCGTGGCGGTGTTGTAGAAGTATTTGCGGATTTTACGCAAAGGTTTATGTTCGGCTTGGCGGCAAATGTAACCGTCAGCGACCTTCCAGGTCTTCAAGACCTGGAAGGTCTATCTGTGGCTGTTAAGTAAACCTTCCGGCTCTTTGAGACTTGGAAGGTTGTGCGTAGCTTGACCCATCTCCCGTGAACCGCGCCCGCATTCAACAATCCATTCGCCGCGTCTATCGCTTTCTGCCGGTGCAGCTCTTGCTCCTGCACGGGCGCAAGTACCAATTGCTGCTTCTGTTCTGGATTATTATCATCCTCACCGTGGATGGAAAGTTCGCGACGCACTTCGGAGCCAATACACTGTTCCTTGCGCCCGAGTACCTGAACCACATCGGCTTTACCAGCATGGCACTGCTCGGCGCGGCTATGGGTATGTTCATCATGAGCTGGCACATCACCACCTTCATCATTCACAGCAAGCGGATGCCCTTCATCGGCGCTACCCGGCAGGCTTTTCTCAAATACTGCATCAACAACTCGCTGCTGCCGCTCGGCTTCTTCATCTATTACTCCGCAATGAGCGTGGACTTTCAGCGGGTGGAAGAAGGTGCGTCATGGACAGCCATCCTGCTGATGCAGCTTGGTTTCTACCTCGGCTTCCTGCTCATGATAGTAGTGTCATTCGCCTACTTCTTCCGCGTGGGCCGCGACCTGCTGAAGACTGTGCTCGCCACCATCACCAATCCTTCGCACCTCCGCGACATTATTCCTTACGACGGGTTGGACTTTGAGTTTGACATGATTCAGGCGGACACTTATCTGACCGAGACGCTGACTGTAGAGCACATTGAGAAGCTGGACAAATACCATCCGCGCCTGCTAAACACTATTCTGCGCCGCCACCACCGCAATGCGGTCTCCGCTACCATTTTCGCACTGCTGCTGCTCGTTGTGCTCGGCATCTTCATGGAAGAGCCGGCGCTGCGCATTCCGGCGGGCGCAGGCTTTCTTATTCTTTTCGCCGTGCTGATGGGCATTGTAGGCGCGGTCAAATACTTCCTGAAAAGCTGGGAGGTTTTCGGCTGGGTGCTGCTTTTCGCCACGCTCGGCTGGATGGTGAAGTATCACTTCTTTGACCTGCGCTCTATTGCCTACGGAGTGGACTATCATACACCCGCAGCACAGGTACCGGCTTACAATTACGAATCGCTGAAGCGCACCTTTACGCCACAGCGCTACATGGCGGATAAGGCCGCCGGCATCTCGCACCTGAATGCTTGGAAGGCGCGGCAGGGCGATTCATTGCCGCCGCTCGTCATCATCACCGTCAGCGGCGGCGGCTCCCGCTCGGCTTACTGGACATTCCGCGCGCTGCAATATGCGGACAGTGTCAGCGGCGGCTACCTCTTCCGGCACACGGCCTTGCTTACGGGCGCTTCCGGCGGGATGTTGGGTGCGGCTTATTGGCGTAGCATCCGCCAGCGTGCCCTGAAAGGCGACACCGGCAATATCTATGCGGCGAGGTATCAGGAAGCCATCGGTAAAGACCTCTTCAACGCCATCATCTTCTCCTTTGTAACAGTGGATTTGATTTCGCCGTTCAGCAAGGTTACCATTGGGCCATACTCTTATACCAAAGACCGGGGCTACGCGATGGAGCAAGACCTCATTCGCAACACCGAAGGCGCGCTCGGCGGCAGGCTGGCCGACTATGGGGCGGACGAGGCGGCGGGTGTCATTCCGCAGATGATTGTCAGCGGCACCATTGTCAACGACGGGCGCAAGCTGCTGATGTCTGCACAACCGGTTAGCTACCTCACGCAGCCGGCCTACGCGCTCGCAGATACAGCCACGCCGCCCATTGACGCGGTGGACTTTGGCACTTTCTTCGCGAAGCAAAACCCTTACAGCCTGCGGCTGGCAACGGCACTAAGGATGAACGCTACATTTCCCTACGTGCTGCCCGTGGTGAAGATGCCCAGCGTACCTGCAATGAATGTGATGGATGCGGGCCTGCGCGACAACTTCGGCGCTGAAGTTGGTAGCCGCTGGCTGTACGTTTTTCGGGACTGGCTGGCTGCCAATACACGGGAAGTAATCTGGCTGCAAATCCGGGACACGCGCGAGTATACATGGATGACTTTACAGCCATTCGATAACTCCAGACCACCCATGCTGTTGCACCCGAGAGCAGCATCTATCTCATCTTTATCCATCCATCGGCCCATATCCAGAGAAGTAGATGCCTTGAGTGACACAACATTTTGCTCTGTCAAGGCAACGCGATAGAGCCTGTCTCTGAGGACGCAATGAGGAGCAAAACGCGATGCAGACTCCACTAAACGGGATGTTGATGCCAACCCTTCCAGCCCCCAATGGACAAGTTTGCCACGAGGGGACAGTGGATGAAGAAGTCTAGAGAATGGAATGGACGGACGCGTGAGTGTTGAAATCAATAAAACGAAGCAAGAAACAACTGCAAAAGTAGTCTTCAGAGATCTTGGTGATAAAATTTTGTCGTCATGAGCCAGGCTCGATGAGGATAGCAAATATTTCGTTCTTCTTCCTCGACGTACAGACAAAGGTTGGGCACACACAAATACTCACCCTCCAGCTACAGAACTGGCACCTCCCTGACCCACCTCGGCCTTGTCGTAAATTGTGATAGTGACTCCCTGCATTTCCAACAAATTGTGGGCCAGCCCAAGACCAGCGAGACCGCCCCCGACTATTGCAACATCAACGTTACTGTCATTAGGGCTTCTTCTGAGTTAAGGAAGTCGCATACAGACGGTGTGTGGGTATGCGTCTAGAGATGGAGGACGGGTTGTTAGAATTGTGATTGGAGCGTGTATTCACGACAAGGACAGGCAACAAAACGGGCTGAAATAGTCTCATTCAAAATGGTTAAATTGTTGTCGTCATGAGCCAGGCTCAATGAGGAGTAGCAAATATTTTCTTGTTAATCTTGGACCAAGGAAAAGAGTCTGTGGCTTGTCGATCCATCGCAAAGATTACCTTACCTAATGTTAGATAAAATGTGAAAGGCCTCGGCCGTGAACACGGTCAATGCCATTGTGACCATAACTCTGCACCGAACTCCTTTCATCCTCGGTTGTCAAGGGCTCATTGTGGGTCTTGTCGATACCACTAACAATCCATGATGTAAAGGGTCATGGTCAATCGGTCAGTGAGCCTTCGATACCTTTCGAGATGTTGGAGAAATGCAAATGATCAATTCGGAATGGATGGTCGTGCTTGTATCGTCTGTCGTTCGTCACGGGACAGTACGGCATCGTGAACGGCGAACGGCGACGAGCTACGACACCATGCTGAAAACATCCAATTTGGCGACGCGACGCATTCATGAGGGTCGAGCCTTCAGGTAGCAACATACCGATGTAATCTAACTAGCCGTAAGATTTTGAATGCAATCATCAGTTATGCATCAGCAGTGTCCCCAGTCTACATTAAACACTTTCAACTGACAACAAACCATCTCGCATTGCTTTTCTCGAGCACCACCTCAACATTAGGAAATCCTCCAGCATTCAGCATTCTCTTTGCGACGGGTACAGAGAAGCCAAGAGTTCCTAATCCAGCGCCATCCTTGGTTGACAAGGAACACGACATGCACAAGCAGGTGGAAAAGGCGAAGTAGAGTCCGGCTCCAGCATTTTTCAAAATGTTATCCCTAATCGTTGGCTCGGCCGGAATATCCGCCAGCAGCCAAATACCGCCATTCAATTTAAGTGCCTTGCGTACCTGATCAATCAGTTCGCCTGGATTTGGTGCGTCGTGCAAGACATCAAAGGTGGTAATGACATCATAGGCGCCCACATGATCGCCAAGGGAATCCTCGTTGGCGTCGTGCAGGAAAACATTGCGGAGTTTCGAGCTTGCAACATTGTACGCAGCAATACTCAAGGCTTCTTTTGAAACTTCAAAGCCATGAAAGACAGAGTTGGGAAACGCTGTGGCCATGGCAATCACCAGGTTTCCGCCACCGCAGCCCAAGTCTGCCACTGAGCATCCATCTTGGAACATTTTCAGCACATGGCCCTTGTCGGCAGCAGGCACGACTTCGGGAAGAAAAATGTCCCGGATATGCACAGTGTGCTGCCGGTCAATACCCTCGCTTACTTCGGTTTCATCATAAGGCCTACCAATACCTGTTCGGAATGCCTCAGGCAGCATCGTTTTCGCCCTATTTACCAGACTGGGGACACATGAAATCATGGCAATGTCATACTCCTTGGATGATGGATCCGCCAAGACCTCAGCTGTGGCTTTTGGCAGGCGATAATGAAGGGACTCGTCGTCATCACCCTGGCCAGGTAGAAGTTGGAGAACACCCATGGCAGCCTGCTGAGCAAGCCATTCTCGAAGCCAGCGTTGGTTGAATCCGGATACTTTGGCAAGTTGCACTGCTGTGACAGATGACCCATCTTCTTGACAACAACCGCGAAGCGTGGTGTATAGATCAAGCTTATCACCAATGTACAGCATGGACGCCTGCATGGCACCGCCAATACATTTCCAAACAATTTCATGGGCTATCGCGTGATGTTTCTCTGGATCGCGCTTCTTTCTGTCCAAACCCTTTCTCAAGCAAGCATAAATGGCCGCTCCACCCAGAGCACTGCCGAACATCAAGAGCACTGTCGTTGCGTGAGCTGTTGTTCTGATCGCCATTATCGCTGGATTTTCCACATGTATAAATCTCGTGTTGTCGATGTCTACACTCCAAAAACTTAACCCCGATTATCAATATTGATTGATAAGGAACCTGCGTACCAGTATTGACGCTGTATGGGATGTCGGGAAGTTCTGGGATGTGTTCACGATGCAGCATGAATAACGGATTTGGCCGTTGAACGTGATAGAAGCGTTAAGCAAAACTGTGTGGAGGACACGATGGAGACAAAATCCATTAAGTGAGAAACAAGATTCATTGGGGAAAACAAAATTGCTACTGGAGTATCACTCAAATTCCTCCCACAGAATACTGGAGCACTGCCTACGGACTACGCTACCGTAGATATAAATGTCATGTACACCGTACACCGGCCAATCGACAGGGGACTATGCCTGGTAGAACCCGGAGCCACCTTTTTTCGTGGCGGAGCAAATCGTTTCCAAAACACAAAAAATACAGGCAAAACTTTTGTCGACCACCCACTCTTGACCACTGAAGCATGACGAATGTGAAAGCATTCGTCACTCTGTCAGTTATCGCTTCGGCCTCGGTATGTGAGCGTGAACCATTCCTCCTTAGAATCTATTTTGAATTTTTCGCTAACAGCTGTACTTCGGAAGGCATTTAGTCGTACCAAATCCACGTCCTCCTGCCTTGGAAAATATCCGGCACCACGCAGTTGGTGGTGATAGGAGGAACTCAGTTTTGCTAGCCCAACAGCAACGGCAAATTGCCGAAGGCGTCGAGTTCGATACGATAGCACGTGAATGGCGTTGTAAGTGGGAAGAAGATGACGCTGGTGGCAAGGCGAGTTTGGTCTCTGCACAAGTGGCACTGGAATCGGTCCTTGATGATCTCAAGGCGGTCGATGGGGTCAAGTCAGTCGAACGCGTCGTCTGCGGAGGTTGCTTTGACTTCAAGGTTATCACATCCCTCGATGCGGAAAAGTTTGAAGCTTGGGAGGAGAATGAATTCGACCCTGAAGTATACTTTCTCGAGATGTTGGAAGATATCGATGGTATTTCATCAATTGAGACGCAGAGTGAGTCAGCGATGCTTATGAAAGCTGCTTTGTTTGTGCGTGGTTACAGGTATACGACACTGCCATTGAATAATCTCATTCTTACCCCCACTTGTCACACCCTTTCTTGTCACACAGGCCTATACAAAGATGCCGCTGTAATCAGCAGGCATGTTTTTAGAACAGCAATCGAACACGCCGTGAGCACTACTACGTTAGAAGGAATGCTGTAGCAGTAATATTATCCACTTTAGAGATACGCAATCGCTCCATTGAAACGGAAGTCCACGATTTTCCAATTTAGTTCTCCTTTGTCCGCATCATATTCGCGCTGGAAAGCCGCTACATAGGAGTTCGCCTTGATGTCATCCTCAGCTCCTTCGACAATAGTTCCGTCTTCCTTCTTCCTCACACAATTAATTTGTTGGCACATGAAATGCAACAAAATAATGGGTGATCCTTTCTCTAAGGTGTCTTGTTCTACTGCCAAAATCTCCGAATTCATAATGCCCAAAACATTTGTATCAATTTGTACTCCCTCTTGCTTTCTGGCGGTTATTTCCGCCGCAATTCGCTTGAAGACACTTTCCCCCAACCACGGTTTCAATTGATTAATCTTTCCCTCCAAAAACCACGACATGATTTGCGGCAGCGTATGGTCCACTACATCTCGTCTCCACTCTTCAAATTCAAAGTCGGGATCAAGTTTTCGCAACTCTCTTGCAGCCACTGTATATTCGGACTCTTGTGTGACTGTATCATAGACGGATGAAATCCGGTAGACCCAAGGATTTTGTGAGGTTTCCCAAGCCTCCTTGGCGTCGTCGGACAAGTCATCGACTCGTTGCTTCACCTGTTTGGCGCCACTCGTTTCGTATATTTCTTCGGCACGAGTCATGATCCCTTGAATAATGGGCGCCTCCGCCAAGCGTCGTTGCATGCGTTGCCAAGCAGATAGATTTTCTGCCTCGTCAATGACCATGATTTCGACAGTTCCCGTGTATTCCTGATCTCCATCGGAAGTTGCCTCAGGACGAATTTTCTTGTTGATATCCTTGCTCTGACCGGACCGGATGAGTTCTTGCCATGCTGTGTCAAGTTCAGCGCGGAAGGTGTCCCAAGTGGACGCAAGCTGACGAAACATATTGTTGGTACTGACATTTGCACTCGACTCGGCGCTGTTCATTGAATCCGTAGTAGCTCCTTCCTCTTTTGGGTCATGCTGGATGCGATTCACCGCGTCTCGCAGTGAGTCGCGTTTTGGGGTTCTTCTCCTCGTTCGTCAAGAAGTACCGGATCGTTGGAAAGCAGGCCTGGTTGTTCCTTAGTACTGCAGTCGTTCGTCGTGTCAACACTGCCCCAGCGATACTGGGACGTCTGCTGGAGAGTCGCAATGCACTTGCTATCATGGTATTCGAATGATTTGTTCTCGTGTTTTGTGTTTCGTTAGTTGAATGGGATGACGACCTGACCTTGTTGTACTCCCACTTGCTAAACGGTGATTTTGGGAAGAATTGGTGGCGAAAATGGAATGAAAGGTCCTGCGTCTGTGCATTGTGCATGTGCAGGTTTGGCGGATCCTGGCGGTATTGTACGCGCTGTACTACAAGTATAGTATAAATGTACCTGTACTGCTGTACCAGTGGATTACCGTTGTTTCTGGTAGCCCGAGACCTACTTGTTCACTTGTACAGTAGGAGTACAGTACATGGTGCTACGTACGACTACGAGATACTTGTACCATACTCCAGTACCAGAATATTGTTTGTCGAACGACGACGAGCGGTTGGGAGTTGGGAGTGTGGGTGGAGGCCAGTTTATGACTACAAGTACCGTATATATGTATCGTACGCATGTACTCTAGTAGATACGTATACGCATGCCCTGCCCACGTTCTGCGCAGGGTGACGTGTCACCTTTGACGAATGTACACACTGTACACACAGTGGTTTTTGTTTTTTAACATACAAATCTATCTTTCCCTCTATGGCTCTATGGTGTGTATAATATATAACGTAGTACTCCGTACTCCAGTACAGGTTTTGCGGAAATTATTATTACTGTGATCATAGTACTCTACTAAGTACTGTAAAATTGTATTCCAGTACTCCGAGTAGAACAATTCATAGTTTCTGCCGAGTAAAACCGGGAACAATAGCATCGACGTTTAGAAGTACTTGCAAAATTAATCTATTTGGTGCACCATGTTTCTTTCAAATTATCACTATTAGTACATGCACTCTGTTGTGCTTTGATTTACAACAGGGAAAGAGAGTGACGGCTTCAGGTCCAAGGATGTTTGGTATCGACACCATGTACAGTTAGATGGGTTTATGTGTCGGCCTTGGTGTTGCGGGCTTGAGGCATCATTATCTGCGCGAGTCATAATTAGTGCAAAACGTTGATAACTTGCTGTGGCAGACTAGTTCCTGCGACTAATTCAGCACTGATCAGGACAATGGAAGCCGCCATCGCGATTCGTCCGAGAATCATTTCCGCGTCCATCATTTGTTCGGCTCGCTTCTTGTCTTGGGCTAGGCGGGGCAGAAAGATGTCTAGTGGGATTTGTTGCTTGAATGAATCGGATACGATAACCGCGCTGTCTGTGTAGAGGAATTCGTCGTCGTCCTGATTTCTGTACTGCAGCCTTGTCTTGGAGAAGAGAGTTGTTGGCGACGGCTCTTCACATTTGACGTATGTAGTCATTGGTGATGTGTTCACTGGGACTCCGAACTGGGGTGGCAACGCTGAGAAGGCGAAAGCATTGGCAGGCCCTAGTGCAGCGAGGATGATAATGATGCTCTTGATGGACATGATTGCTTTCGTGTAGCGACAGTCAAATTGATAAATGAGAACTGGAGTTGGCTGTCAACTTGTTTTTGGAGAGAGAACTGAGACGAAGTCTAGAATTGTGACTGAAACATCGATGAGGGTCAGATGCCTGAGATGTGTGATGTTCGGGGTCGTACCTGGTACCTGGTACCAGGTACAATGTACCCAGAGAACGTCAATCGTTCCAGTCAGTTCGATCCGGAATTGCCGGGTTTTCTTTGCGTGGGATCTACGGCCGGGCTTCTATTGTGGCGGTTTTTCCGGATCCTGTCCAGGAACTTTTCGCTGTCACGTTGACCTGATGTACATTGGACGTACATGTCCGTACAACTATACATGCTTCTTCACCGGGCGGAAAATTAGAGAAATTGCAAATTGCATCAAGCCGTGCAATCCCACTTGGTCATTTTGGCTCGTGCACAAAGGTTTCGCCGCAATGTCCAGTCCCAGTCGTGAGCGAAGACAGAAGAACCAAGTGGAGGAGTTGTTCCGGCAGCGATTCCCACTGCATTGTTTACTCCGCGTCCTACCTATCTACCGGAAGTACACTTGTACGAGTTCATTGTACTGTATGTTCATACCTGGTACTGTAGCATATGTACCGCTGCACGTGGTTCTCAAAAAAAGGGACAGGCTTGATGTGTTGCTGTTTTTGTTCATCCACCTTGTTTGATTATCCACAGGTATTCATTAATTTGTATAGGTAGCGACAAACACCTTCCCACTGTTGTATCATATATCATACATCCCACATCTCAAATCCATATCAACGATAAGCGATAAACGCTACTCGAACTCCCTACAAACGAAACAAGATGATAATGACCAAATCACAAAATTCGATGTTTCCATTACAAATGCTCTTGTTCTGTCTATGTTGTTATACATCCTTTCTGTGTATCGAGTGTCAAGCATTCTCCATCGTGAACATCAAACGGTTGACATTCCGCATGGACGCTGGTGAAGGAGAACACTTCGCTGTTAACATCCCCCGAATTGAATCTATTTCCATCCCCACGCTCATCCGCCAACAACCTCGTCATGTCTTAGATAAGAGCCAAGCAAGTATCGGTATGCCCTGGACCGAATCCATCGTTCCATCCCAAGAACTCACCTTCATGTCCTTTTGGGATCATCAAATAGATGTTATAAAGTCGCAACTGACGAATCTCCAACCCCTGCCAGTTACAAACAAAGCAAGCACCCGCGATTTCTCGCTCGCGGAATGTGAGAACAGCAAAGTCCGAGTTGGAAATCTATCCTTCTCCTCATCTCAATTTCGAAAAATTCGAATGACCTATTACGATGCCGGCCCTCAAGCTCAAGTTTTCAACAGTCTGTGGTACCCATCCCCAGAATATAACCTTCCCGTCTTGGGCATTGATTTGATTCAATTTCACGGAGGCAAGAAACACTTAGCTGTCATGGACTTTCAACCAATTCAAGACTCTGAAGAAGAAGGAGAAAACCATGCCTGCAAGTATGAATATTTGTTGGCCCCTATTCGGGATCAATATCCATCGTTGCACGGGAAAATGAGTGCCCGATTCTACGATGAGACACAATTCTTTTCAAGTACCATGTTGTTTGCACGTTTCGATAACAAAAGCGATTGCAATAACGACAAGAGTGCATCGGCTATCCTCAGCAAGGAGGTTTGGCCAGCCTTTCAGCAGTATTTGGACACATACCTATCGTTGGTACATGGCACGAATCCCTCGGATCAAAACCGCGAAGCGGAGCAAGTCTTGGAAAGACAACGGGCATATGATATCTATTCGGCAGATCGGGATCCAGCACTACACATGTTCAAGGCCAAATTTGGTGACTCATGGGCGGATGAATATGTGCATGAGTTTCTCTTTGACTTGAGTCGATGATAATTCATTCTTGATGACCAAGGACCGCTAATACGTGATTCGAATTCTGTCGTTTCCGTTAACCGATTTGGGACAGCGGCATGTTGCGACATTACTATGACTTACCACGGACAATCATTCCAGTTAGTTGTTGTTACATTAGACGTCGTCGGGTACTTACAGATTTCCCGCAAGAGTAACCCGACGAGGTTCACCCGTAAATTA
>CBDFFM010000032.1:0-415280 GCA_965246785.1 Chitinophagaceae bacterium | reverse complement strand
TGGGCTAATATACCCCATCGCCACAAAACGGCGATAAGTCGGGCAGTTTTTATTTTCGCAAAAATGAACAGTATGTTCCAAACATGCGCTCCAAGGCGCTTTTTTATTAAGACGTGGCTTCTTGCCCTTTTCGTTTGTAACGGCCTTGCCATTTCTTCTTTTGCCAAAGAAGGCATGTGGCTTCCGCCCACCCTCGCTGCCCGTGCCGCCGATATGAAAGCCGAAGGGCTGGAAATTCCCATTGAGCAACTGTACAACGCGCAGGGCACCGGCCTCAACAATGCGGTCGTGCTATTCGGCAAGGGCTGCACCGGCGAAATCATTTCTTCCGCAGGTCTTGTGCTTACCAACCACCACTGCGGCTATGGAACCGTGCAGGGCCTCAGTAGCCGAGAGCACGATTACTTCGCAGCGGGCTTCTGGGCCATGAGCCAGAAGGATGAGCTGCCCTGCCCCGGCCTGACAGTAACCTTCGTGCGTAAGATGGAGAATGTAACCGACCGCATCACCTACGACCTGCCGGATACTATGGCGGAAGATGCGCGCGACAGTGTAGTAGATGTACGCATTAGAGGGCTGGAGAAAGGCTACAAGCTCAGCAGCGGACTAGACGCGCAAATCAAGCCATACTTCAGCGGCAACCAGTTCTGGGTCATTCTTTCTGAGACGTATAAAGACGTGCGCCTCGTGGGCTTTCCGCCAAACGGCATCGGCTCCTTCGGCGGTGATACGGACAATTGGATGTGGCCACGCCACAATGGCGATTTCTCGCTCTTCCGCGTTTATGCCGATAAGAACGGGAAGCCCGTGGACTATAACAAAGTCAATGTACCATACCGCCCGAAGCAGTTCTTCTCCATCAATACCGCCGGCTACAAGGAAGGCGATTTTACTATGGTGTACGGCTTTCCGGGAAGCACGGCGGAGTACATTGCTTCGCCGCAGCTTGACCTCATTTACCGTATTCAAGACCCCATCCGCATCGCCGCGCGCACGAAGCGCCTCGGTGTCTGGAAGGAAGCCATGAAAGCCAACCGCGACATCTTCATCAAATACACTTCCAAGAGCGCCCGCGTAGCGAACGGCTGGAAGAAGTGGCAAGGCGAGGTGCGCGGCCTGCGTCTCAATGACGTGCCCGCCATCAAGCGTAGCTACGAGCACGACTTTCAGGCTTGGGCAGCGGAAGACACGACCTTGCCCTACGCAGATAATCTGCTGGCAAATATCCAGGCACTTACAGGCGCTGCTGCTCCGGCCATTCGTGCGGAAGAACTGATTAATGAAACGGTACTGGCGGTAGAGCTGATTGCGCAGGGCGGCGAGCTGGATAAGCTCCTGCAATCCGCGCGTAAGGGTAATAAAGACGCGCTGCGCAATGCAGCCGCAGCATGGGCCGGCTTCTTCAAAAACTATGTCCCGGCTACCGACCAGAAGGTCTTCGCCGCGCTGCTGCCGCAGTTTGCAAAAGAAGCGCAGGACTATATGCCTGCTTACTATGATTTTGGATTGAAAGCCGCCGGCAATAATTACGAGCGCTGGGCACGCAGCGTCTATTCAGGCTCGGTTGTAGCAGACTCCGCGCGCTTCAATGCGCTGGCCGCTTCAGGTGATACAGTCCGTATTCTTGCCGACCCGGCGTGGCTGCTCTACAATGCCATCTCTAAAGTACGGCGGGAAAGCGTGCTGCCTGTCCTGCTTGCTTACAATGACCGCATCGCCCGCCTCAATCGGCTGTATATGGCTGCGCAAATGGCGCAGGGCACGGTCCGCTCATTTTATCCCGACGCCAACCTAACGCTGCGCCTCGCATACGGCCACATAAAAGGTATAGACCCGGACGGGCCGGCGGGCTACGCTTATCAGACGAACATTGATGAGATAATGGCCAAAGACCAGCCTGATGTTGAAGAGTTCCGCGTGCCGGAAAAGTCAAAGCAGCTTTTTGCTGCTAAGGATTATGGGCGGTGGAGCGTGCCGGAATCAAATTCCAAATCCCAAATCAGAAATCCGAAATCCGAAATGGGCAAGACGCTTCCGGTAGCTTTTCTCGCAGACAATCACACGACGGGCGGCAACTCCGGCTCCCCGGTACTCAATTCGAAAGGCCAGCTCATCGGCACCAACTTTGACCGCATCTGGGAAGGCACCATGAGCGACCTCTACTTTGACCCGGCGCTCTGCCGCAACATTTCGGTGGACATCCGCTACACACTTTGGGTGATTGAGAAATTCGGCGGCGCAGGCTGGCTGCTGAAAGAGATGAAGCTGGTAAGTAAGTAAATGGTGAGTGGTGAGTGTGGGACTATACTTGTAAATGGCTGTTCACAGCGACTTTTGTCATCCCGGAACGGGAACTATTTGTTGACGGGCAGATAACGTAAGAGGTTCCCGTTCCGGGATGACAAAGATTGGGAAATAGCACAAAGCTTACCGATAGTTTAATCCGCCGGACTTTAGAATGAACGCTCTCCGCCGTGGCCGCTTACTGCTCCTCAGCAATGTTGCGCTACTCGCGCTGCTCACAGCCGTATGTCTGCATGAAGGCTACATCACCCGCGTGTGGATACGCGCAACCGCGTCTTCACCGAAGCCTTACGTGCATTCAGACAACCCGCATTTTGCCGAGGCGCTTGACTTTGACACGCTGTATCATTCCCTCCCGGCTGTGGTGATGCTGGGCACTTCTATGACGCAGAAGATGGAGTGGGGAGAGCTGCTGGGCCGATGCGACGTGTCCACCCGCGGCGTGCACGGCGACCTGACTTCAGGCATTCTGGCGCGCGTGCCCGATGCGCTGGCGCTGCACCCGAAGGCTGTTTTTCTGGAAGGCGGCATTAATGATATAGACCTCGGCCATCCGGTGGCGGAAATCGCGGAGCATCTTCTCCAGACTGCCGGCCGCTTTGAAGCCGCCGGCGTGCGGCCTGTGCTCACCGCCGTTGCCCGCGTGACGAAGGCTTACCCGCAAAGTGCGCCTACGAACCGGCGCATAGACTCGCTGGACAAGCTTTTGGCAGATTATGCCGCTGCTCATAGCTTGGACTTCATAAATCTCAATCCGCTCATTGCGCCGGACGGCGCACTGAACCCGCAATATGCCCGCGCTGACGGTTGCCATCTTACGGCAAAGTCCTACCGGCTTTGGGCAGATGAAGTATTGCGCATTCTGAAAGCACGCGGCATCTGAGGCTTGCGCTTTTCCGCCTATTTTTGCCTCAGCATCACTACCACCATGAAATACAACCAGAAGCTGACCGTTTTTTATTGTTCTTATTATTATCGCGGCGCTTTACCGCGTAGTGCCGGGCCGTCCATTCGGCTTTGAGCCGATGATTGCAATGGCCATTTTCGGCGGAGCCATCATTAAGGATAAGAAGTGGGCATTTGCGCTGCCGCTGACGGCCATGCTCCTTTCCGACGGGCTGTATGAAGCCCTTACCCGCGCCGGCGTGGTGAATATGCCTGGATTTTATGAAGGCCAGTGGCTGAACTATTTGTTGCTGGGCGGTATTACCCTTTTCGGCATCTTTATGAAGCGCATTAATGTTGTAAACATAGCCGTGGCGGCAGTTACCGCGCCACTTGTGTACTTCGCCATTTCCAACTCCGCCGTCTGGATTTCCGGCGGCGGCTGGGCCCGCCCGATTACCTGGGCCGGCTATCAGCAGGCTATGGCCGACGGCGTACCATTTCTGAAGTGGAGCCTTGTGAGCTCTGCCCTTTTCTGCGGCGCTTTTTTTGGCACCTGGGCGTTAATGACGAATGGCCGTCGTGTCACAAGAGCGCAAGCTGCTACGGCATAGATACCGCATTCACAAATGATTAATTGAAAGCGCTCCCGTTCGGAGCGCTTTTTGTTTTTCGGGGTCAACTATGAAAAACACTACTCCCAAAATCCGAATCCGTGAAAATTCCTGGCTGGCCCGCCGCGCCGCCCGGAATCTGGGCTTTGACTATGTGGCGATGGTTTTCGGACGTACGATTCACCTGCACAACACCACGCTGGAGCAGTTTTTCGCGCGGCCGTCATGGGTCATTCATGAGCTGAAGCATGTGGAGCAGTACGACCGGCTCGGCAAACTCGGTTTTCTGACGCGCTATGCAGTGGAACACTTTCGCAAGGGCTATTGGAACAATGCCTTTGAGACAGAAGCCCGCGCCTCGGAGCGTGATGCCTCGCTGCTGTCGCGGTATGACCTTTCGGAGTATGCAAGCTATATGCGGGGGCGGCAGTATGAGCTGAATGGGGCGTAGATGTTATCCCCGCAGCCTTATCTTTGTCCGCACATCATCCGCTTCTATGTCGCACAATAAGATTAACCCCACCGCAGGCCAGAAACGCATTTTCTTTATCCACCTCATCGCCTACGTTATCGGCGTGCTGGTGATGGTATTCATTCATAAAGGGCAGGAAAAAGCTGCCCACGGCTGGGTGTATCCCTGGCATGCCTGGATTATCGCGGCCTGGGGCCTGGCGGTGATTGGCCACATGTGCGCGCTCTGGACGAGCTACGAAGACCCGGGAATGATGGAGTATGAGCGGCAGACGAAGAATGGGTAAGAAAGGCTATTTAATAAAATGAACTTTCCGCTCCGCAGCCATCCGCTGCGGAGCTTTTATTTATTCGCGCTAACGCCTACCGCTTATTTTACGTCCCACACACAACGCCATGAGCATGAAATCATTAATTACAATTGCGCTTACGTTCGGCACAGCCGCTGCCGTGGCGCAGCCTGCCCGCCGTGTTGACAGCGTCAACAACGTTCCGGGCATCTACGCCACGGCCGGCAACAAGCTTTTTTACACTGCATCAGACGCCACGCTGGGCCGGGTTATCTGGACTTACGACGAGGTTACGAAGCCGCATCCCGGCGCCAATATGCCGTATGGCGGGGCAAGCGCTATCAACAGCAATATCGGCTCCCTGAGTGGGAAGGTGTATTACCGCGGCGCGGGCGATTCACTGATGGTTTACGATGGCGTCAATGCGCCCGTCACGGTGAATATGAGCGCAGCCGGCACCTTGTTTCCAAGGGATTTTACAACGATGGGCGGGAAGCTTTACTTCTCCGCTTACCGCAATGCTACCGGCACCTCCGAGCTTGTAGTCTATGACGGCGTAAACCCACCGGCGGTATGCGCGGTAAACGGCGGCGCCCGGCCCGGCGGCGGCCTGATGCCGGAAGGCATGACTCCTGTAAATGGCAAGCTCTATATGGCCGCGCGGAACGCAAGCGGCGCAACAACACTCCATGTGCTCAATCCTGTGACGAATGTGGTATCGGAAGTATCTGGCTCCGGCCTTTACCCGGACTACATTACCGCAGCCGGCAGCAAGGTATATTTCCGGGCGCAGGATGCCGCCGGCTATGAGCTTTGGCAATATACCGGCAGCGGCCTGCCCACCCGCATTACCGACCTCGCGCCCGACGCTGCGGACGGCCTGACGGAGGGCATGGCTTACCTGAAAGGCAAGGTTTACTTTGGCGGCTCCACGGATGGTATGAAGCATCAGCTTTACAGCGTGGACACAGCTACCAATACGACGGCTCTTGCGCTGACTGTGAATCCCGGAGGCGATGGGCAGGTAACTGGGCATTACATCTATAAATCTAAAGTGTGGTTTATCGGTTATACGCCGTCCACCGGCAAGGAGTATTGGAGCTACGATGGCACCAAAGGCGGACTGGTAGCCGACATTCAGCCCGGCCCCGGCAGCGGTACGGACATCTATATCCCGACTGCCGGCGTCCTTAACGGGCATCTATACTTCGGCGCTGATGACGGAGTGCATGGAGTGGAACTTTGGCGCTATGACGATACGACGGGCAATGCAGCCGGGGCTACCGGCATTACGAATGTGCGCTTTTACGGCTCGGCTGTCGTTTATCCAAATCCGACGCTTGCAGATGCTACACTAACGCTCATTTTAGGCACTGCGCAAAGGCTGAATGTAACGCTGTGCAATGCGGTGGGGCGGGAAGTGTTTAGCGCCGGACTGCGGGATTATGGCGTTGGGAAGACGGAGGTGGCGCTGCCGATGAATGGACTTGCTACGGGGCGGTATTTCTATCGGACAACAGGCCCTGAGGGCCACGCTCTTGCTATAGGAGCTTTAATCAAGGAATAGTCGGCTGCTTTTAATGGATAACGCCACTGGCGGCGGGCAACATCTGCCCGCCGCGCCTTTATCCGGCCTACGTTATCTTCGCCGCCGTCAATCCAAAAAAATCCATTCTCTTAAATGAATCTCCACGAGTATCAGGCTAAAGAATTGCTCAAGCGCTACGGCGTGCCCACGCAGGAAGGCATTGCCGCCGAAAGCGTTGAAGACGCGGTAAAGGCCTACGAAGAAGTAGCCACTAGGAAGGGCGCCAAATTCGCTGTAGTGAAGGCGCAAATCCACGCTGGCGGCCGCGGCAAGGGCACCATGAAGGAAGTGCCATCGCAGAACGGCGTAAAGGTGGTGAAGAGCGCCGACGACGCGCGCAGCGTGGCGCAAAACATCCTTGGCAATATCCTCGTAACCATCCAGACTGGCGAGGCTGGCAAGAAGGTGAGCAAGGTGCTCGTGGCGCAGGATATGTACTACGATGGCCCAAGCGAGCGTAAAGAGTTTTACCTCTCCATCCTCCTTGACCGCGCGAAGAAGCAGAACGTCATCATGTACTCCACTGAGGGCGGGATGGACATTGAGGAAGTGGCCCACAGCACGCCGGACAAGATTTACAAGGAATGGGTACACCCCGGCATGCCGCTACAAAGCTTCCAGGCGCGCAACATCGCCTTCAATCTCGGGCTGAGCGGCGAGGCTTTTAAGAATATGGTGAAGTTTGTGCAGAACCTCTACGCCGCCTACACCGGCCTGGATTGTGCGATGCTGGAAATCAATCCCCTCTTCAAGAGCGCCGACGACAAGATTATTGCCGTTGACTGCAAAATGAACATTGACGACAACGCCATGTACCGCCACAAGGACATCATGGAGATGCGCGACACGGCCGAGGAAGACCCAACCGAAGTAGAAGCCGGCGAGTTCAATCTCAACTACGTGAAGCTGGACGGCAATGTAGGCTGCATGGTAAACGGTGCGGGTCTGGCTATGGCTACGATGGATATGATTAAGCTGGCCGGCGGCGAGCCTGCCAACTTCTTAGACGTAGGCGGTACTGCCAATGCGCAGACGGTGGAGGCCGGCTTCCGCATCATCATGAAAGACCCGAACGTGAAGGCCATCCTCATCAACATCTTCGGCGGCATCGTGCGCTGCGACCGCGTGGCGGCTGGTGTGATTGAGGCTTATAAGGCGCTGGGCGATATTCAAATCCCCATCATCGTGCGCCTGCAAGGAACGAACGCCGAGGTGGCGAAGGAGCTGATTGACAACTCCGGCCTGAAGGTGAAGAGCGCTGTGCAGCTGAGCGAGGCGGCGACGGCGGTGCAGGAAGCTATTAGTGGGAAATAACCACAGGTATTCAAATCGAAAAAGCCACCTTCACGGTGGCTTTTATCATTATGAGCAATTATGTAATTCCTGCCGGCACCTCCATCGGCCACGTTCATCTGAAAGTCGCCGACCTTGCCCGCGCGGAAAGCTTTTACTGTGGGCTGCTTGGTTTTGAAGTGACCCTTCGCTATGGCGAGGATGCGGTCTTCATCTCTGCCGGCGGCTACCATCATCATATTGGTTTGAATACCTGGTACAGTAAGGACGCTCCACCCGCTCCACGCCGCAGCGCAGGGCTGTTTCACACCGCCATTCTCTACCCTACCCGCCGGGACTTAGCCATTGCTGTAAAGCGGTTGATTGATGCCGGCTACCCGCTCACCGGCGCGGCTGACCACGGCGTCTCCGAAGCTATTTACTTAGACGACCCCGACGGCAACGGCGTGGAGCTATATTGGGACAAGCCACGTGAGGAATGGCCGAAAGGAGATGATGGAAGCCTCCTTATGTACACGCACGCGCTGGATTTACCGGGCCTGCTGCGCCTTGCCGGCTAAAACTCATCCATATCCGCCGGCGGCCACATCCCTTCCTTGGGCGTGATGACGAACTTGCCGATCAGGTTCCGGCTCGCCCAGGATGACATGCGGAGCAACACCTCCTCATGCGTCGTAGCAGGCCGCTGCTCGGTGGCTATGGTAGCAACCAGGCGGCTCCCGGCCATGTTCCAGATGTCATCCATCTTAGCGGGGAGCATTACGCCCGCGTGGTGGCTCTTCCCGTGCGTGGCGGTGAAGATGTAGTAATTGCCCTGCTCGTGGGTCATGGTATAAACCTTAGACCATTTGAAAAACGCTTCCATCGCTATTGCGCAGCCGCTCGGTTTACTTTGCGGCGGCTGCATCACAAACGTAAGTGCGCGCCTTGCTCACTTGCACAACAATACTTTGCTAAGGGCCTTGTTTTACAAGCAGATAGGTTAAATGGCCCGGTAAAAGCGTCTAATCATTTTGCCCCTTCACCAATGGATAGTGTAAAGGCGCTAATTTGGAGCAAATAGCAAATGCCGACAACCAACAGCTAACGACTACGACCTACTAAGAATGACCAACGAATCCTCCACCACATACGCCCGATACCTGGACATTACCCAACGCGCTGCTGACCTCAACAACGCCGCCGCCGTGCTCGGCTGGGACCAGGAAACCTACATGCCGCCCAAAGGTTTTTACGCACGCGGTCGGCAGCTTGCTACGTTAGCCTCGCAGGCGCACGCCATGCTAACCAGTGATGAATACCGCGGCCTGCTGCACGAGCTTTCCGCTAATGCTGACGCTTTGAGCGATGCACAGGCCGCCAATGTGCGCCTGAGCCTTGAAGATTACGAAAAGGCTGCCCGCCTGTCGGATGCATTCGTTGAGGAGCTGACCGAGGCTAGTAGCACCTCCTTACAAGCCTGGAGCGCGGCGAGAAAGGCGCAGGACTACAGCATTTATGCGCCGCAGCTTGCCAATATGATTTCCCTGAAAAGGAAACAGGCGGAACTGTATGGCTTCGCGCAGCACCCTTACGATGCCTTGCTGGATGATTATGAGAAAGGCGCTACCGTAGCAATGCTTGACAGTGTCTTTACGCGTGTGCGGGAAGCGCTTCCGCCGCTTTTGGCGGCTATAAAGGAACAGCCGCAGGTGGACGATGCCTTCTTCGCGCAGCGCTTCCCGAAGGAAGACCAATGGGCCTTCTCCGTAGAAGTACTGAAAGCAATGGGCTACGATTTTGATGCGGGCCGGCAGGATTATTCCGAGCATCCTTTTACCACCTCCTTCGCTCCTGCAGATGTGCGCATCACTACGCGGGTGGATGAGGGAAATTTTGCCTCGCTGCTTTGGAGCACCATCCATGAGGGCGGTCATGCGCTGTATGAGCAAGGTCTTCCGGACGGTGAGTATGGCATGCCGTTGGGGCAGCCGGCCTCCCTGTCTATCCATGAGAGCCAGAGCCGGCTTTGGGAGAACTGCGTGGGCCGCGGCCTCCACTTCTGGGAGCACTTCTACCCCATCCTGCAAGCCCGTTTCCCGCAACAATTGGACAATACAACCCTCCGGCACTTCTACGCCGGCATGAACAAGGTGCAGCCATCCCTCATACGCACGGAGGCGGATGAACTGACCTATCACTTCCACGTCATGATTCGCTATGAGTTGGAAAAGGGTTTATTGGAAGGCAGCATTGACGCTGCCGGGCTGCGCGATGCCTGGAATGATAAATACCAACAGTACCTCGGCCTTACCCCGCCTAATGATGTAAAGGGCATCCTGCAGGATGTACACTGGAGCCACGGCTCGTTTGGCTACTTCCCTACGTACTCGCTCGGCTCATTCTACGCCGCGCAATTCTGGGAGGAGGCGAAGCGCGGCCTACCCAACCTTATCCCTGATACGGAGCGTGGCGATTTTGCTGCACTGCTGGGCTGGCTGAGAACGAACATTCATCAGCATGGCCGGCGCTATCGGTCGGAGGAATTGTGCACGCGCATTACCGGTCATGGCCTGGACATTTCCGCCTTTCTGCGCTACTCGAGCGAAAAATATGGCGGCATTTACGGCGTTTAATATGCGACGCACATGCCACTTGCCGTAGTCCGATATTCAGAGCCGATGGCGCCTGATGAGACCGCCTTCCTTAAGCGACAGGAGGCGCGCGAGCGCAGGCAACTCTATCGTGTCTTGCGTGTGCTCCTGCCCATCTGCTTCGGGCTGCCTTTTGCGGGGGCCTGGGGCAAGGCCTTTGCGGGAATGCCCAATCCTTTTTCTTACGCGGGCTACTTCTCCGGTGTCGGGGTGCTGCTCTTCCTTACTTTGGGCGGCGCGGGAATTGCCTACCGCGCGTCGCTGTACAAACTGCACCGCGACCTGCGCGCCGGCACGAAGACGGTGGAGCGCACCATCATCACGCGGAAGCGATACATGCCGCAGACGAACACCCATTTCTTCTACCTCGCCTCCGCGGTAAAGCTGAGTATTGAGGTAAGCGCCGAGTATTACGCTGCCCTCTCCGCCGGCGATGAAGTGAACATTGAATACGCCACCCACAGCAAGGCCTACTTCGGGTATTTCTGAACGGAGGGCGTTTCATTTAACACGCCTCCCCATACCTTACCTTCGTCCCGCGCGTTATTCCACCCCATGAAGCCCCTGCTCCGCCTGCTTTGCATCCTGATTGTATTGATGAGCGTTTCGCCTGCGGCGGATGCACAACAGAAGGTGCAGAACATGTCTGACCACGATGCGAAGCCCTATTACTTCGGCCTCACCTTCGCTGCAAATGTGGCGCAGTTCCGCATACGCTATACCGAGGCCTTTGCGCTTACCGATACCTTTAAGTACATCCAGCCCTATTGGGGCCCGGGCTTTACGCTGGGCCTTATGGGCAACCTGAAGCTGCATAAGTATGTGGACCTGCGCACCACGCCCTCGCTGCAATTCTCTGAAAAGAAGCTGAAGTTTCAACAGACTATGTACCCCGTCGGCGGCGCTTCTTACGATACCGTCCAGGACCGGACGATTGAGGCCATTTACTTCACCTTTCCGCTACAGCTAAAGTTTAAGAGCGACCGCTTCCACAACTTCCGCTTTTACGCCCTTGCCGGCGGCAAAATTGACTACGACCTGGCGGCTAACCGCAATTCTAAAAAGAACAACGAGTTCCTCAAGTTCAAACCCTTTGATGCGGGCTACGAAATCGGCTTTGGCTTTGAGCTTTACTACCCCAACTTCATCTTCTCACCGGAGATAAAGCTCTCCCAGGGCCTCGTTGACCAGATATACCGCGACCCGAACCTGCCCCTGACCAATGCCATTGAGAGCATTAAGACGCGGACGATTGTTATATCCATTCACCTGGAGGGATAGGCCCTGCGCCGCAATGACGCGGGCAGAAGTTACTGATGGGATGCGTTAAGCGTCCCGGTCGCTGAGCGTAGCCGAAGCGCCTATCCGTTTACTGTGCACACAACACCGGGGTAGGCGCTTCGGCTACGCTCAGCGACCGGGCTTTTTGCAAAAGCCCATAAGTAGCATATGCCTGCGGAAGCCTTTTGAGCTTTATAATTTCAGTAATATACCGCTATACAGCGCCGCGCCGCCCGTAGCGGATACGCGGATGCTGTAAATGCCGGGCGAAGCCTCGTCTCCCAGCGTTACTATGGTCTTCGTGCCTTGTGAAGTGAGGGTCTCCGCATGTACAGCCTGCCCGGCGGTGTTGGCGATGAGGATGGTGATGGGTGTGCCGGGCTTCAAATCCGGGTGATTGATGGTGATGCGGCCTGTGGTGGGATTGGGGTAGATGGAGATGGTGGACTGTGTGGATGTAGTGGGGATGGGGGTGATGCCGAGGGTGTAGGGCTCGTAATAGTAGCGCTCGGTGCGGAGATATGTTGCGGGTGCAGTTAGCGCATCATAATCCGTCTTGCTCGCGGGATAGTTGTCCGACGTATAGCTTATTACCGACATTGATGAGATGTTTATCGTACCATTCGGGCCTTGTATCTGCCGGAAGGTATCGCACTTGCCGGCGGCATTGTAGTGAAAGCTGTAGCGAATTACGTAGCCGGAAGGAGTGCCATTGGTGTTCAGCCCGGTTGAAACCCTGCTGAGCGGCAGGTTGGTGCCGGAGAGATAGCTTAAGGTATCGGTTGAGCCGGGCTCATAGGTGTGGGAGGAGAGATTGTAGGATTCATAGTAGCGTGTATAGAGCTGGCCGCTGCTTAGGTAGGTGTTAGTCTCGCGTGAGCCGCCGTTCATTGCGCCAGTGGTATAATCGTAGGATGTGTATGTAGAGGTCAAATTCTGTCCATTGGCATTATAGGTATAACGGGTGGAGTAATAGGGCGCATAGCTGGCGTGCATAGAGGTCTTTTCTACTAGAAAGCTATCCAAAACGGGATTGCCGGCTGTATTGTAGCTGATAAGCCGAATGGTAAAGGTGTCCGCAGAGCCATTGTTAGCAATGCGGTAAACGGCATTGAGCTTGCCTGCGCTGTAGCTGAGCACCTCACTATTCTGACTCGTCTGGCTTCCAAGCGTATCAAACACATTTGCGATTGATAAGGCTGGGTCGGTAGGAGATGCATAATCACGCCTGCCGGAACAGAGCTTCGCAATTCTTCCGTTGCTAGTAGCAACAGTAGAGAAGAGCGTCGCAGAATCATAAGCTACGTGCGGAATAGAAAAGCCATTTAGCAGCGTCGGGCGAAGCGGAGTGTTCTCAAAGGGTAGGAAGTCGGCAATAATAGAACCGTTGAACGGCCAGTAAGTAAGATAAAACGGGTCATAGTCAGAGCCTCGGCCATTGCCGTAGGCGAAGGTTACAGAATCCAATCTGGGCGCGCCCGAGGTTGCATCAACGGAGTTTCGTACCCATGCAATGACGCGCTTGCCGGTGGTGCTTGTCTTTGCAGCCGCGCCGGGAGTCGGCTGCGCCGAAACGCTCATCGTCCATAACAGGATGCAGCAAAGGAGCAGTGGTTTCATAAAGAGAGTATTTAGGATAAAGTTGCGTGATATATGGATGCCCTCAAAGGCTAAAAAGCACAATGCCGTCTCCAGGGAGACGGCATTGCCATATAAAAGGATAGGAAGAGCGCTTTACGCAATCTTCTCCACCTGCATGTAATTCAACTCCACCGGCGTCGGTCTGCCAAAGATTTTCACAACCACCTTCAGCTTCTTCTTTTCTTCGTTCACCTCTTCCACAGAGCCGTTGAAGTCGTTGAACGGGCCGTCGATGATTTTGACCGTCTCGCCCACGATGTACGGCTCGGCCAGCGTTACGCCAATCTCGCTCTGCTCATCCATCTTGCCAAACATCTTGTTCACCTCTGCCTTGCGCAGCGGCGTAGGGTTTTCCTTGCCCAGGAAGTGTATGACACCCGTCACGGAGGTAATGGTCTGAATCATGAGGTCATTAAGGCGGTCGGTAGCCTCAATCATGATGTAGCCGGGGTAAGAAATCTTCTCTCGCAGCACCTTCTTGCCATTCAGCACCTTAAATACCTTCTCAAAGGGGCAAAGAACCTGCATGATAGTGCCGCCCCAGCCGGAGAGGCGGATTTCCTTGTCTAAGTGCTCCTTTACCTTGCGCTCTTTGCCGCTCACTACGCGCAGCACATACCACTTGGTATTCTCATTCATCGCCGGGGAGGGAGCGGCGCCCGTATTCATGTCCGTCATGGATAATAGAAAGTTTGGAATGGAAAGCAGAAAGCCGTTGTAGCGCAGCAGCTTGTCCGGAGACAGGCTTGCTACTTTTTACTACCGGCTTTAGACTAAAGTCTATCTGCCCAGCACGTTATAGACGATGGACAGGACACGCTCGGCGGCGAAGTCCATGCCGAAGATGATGAGGGTAATGAAGGCGAGGGCAACCAGAACAATGATGGTGGTCTGCTGCAGCTCGTCCCATGAAGGCCAGCTTACTTTATGTACGAGCTCATCATAAGCCTCCTGAACGTAAGAACCGAATTTTGCCATTGGGCGTTACTGCAAAATGTAAAATGCAAAATGCAAAAGCACAGCACCATTAGGTTTTGAATTTTGCATTTTGAATTTTGAATTAAAAGAAGCACGGGCACGCGGATTCGAACCACGATCAAAGGTTTTGGAGACCTCTATTCTACCATTGAACTATGCCCGTAAGTGAGAAGAACTAAAAACAAAGCCCGCCATGGAGCGGGATAGGGCAAATGTAAGGAAAGTTCGCGGGAAAATTCAGCGGGTGCAAGTAGGTGACTACTCCTCAATCCATACGCCGCAGCTTCAAGCTGCCTAACCGCACAAGGGGCAATGCCCGGTCATGCTGCCATTGGTCGTACATGATGATGCCCACTTCGCGGCTCCAGTAAGATTTATCGCCGTTCGGGTGCAGCACGCAAAAAGTATGGTATGTGCCTGCGGGCACCGTGATAGCGGTGTCCGTATTCAGAATGGTATTTGTCCCCTCATCGGTGTGGGCGCAGCCGTATTGCGGAACGCGCTGCCCTGCTTCCGGCCACGCGGGGATGAAAAGGTATTTAAAGTCATTGAACGAAAAACCAAAGCCGCATGTGCCGGCAGACTCTTGATACAGACCGTCGTCTTTGGGTGTAATAAGCCCATTACCGAATATCTCAAACACCTGCGTTCCGGAGATAATGATATTAGTATCGGGCGAGCTTTCGTAAAAGAAAAGTTCGTCGGGGGCAAATCCCGGTATTACTGAAAGCTGGCGATAGTTCACGATGTTGGAAGTGTCGGTAGCGTAATCATAGTAATAGTCCCGATTCTTAGTGAACCATCCCGCTGGCGCAACCGATTCTTTTTTGCATGAAGTAATTACTGTGATGGCAACTAAAGCCATTGTAGCGTATATGCTGCCGAGGAGTTTTGTCTTCATGAAATAAATTGGCTGTAAAGGTCACCCCGATAAGCCGCCTGGCTATTGACAAATATCAAATTCTACTCGTAAGGCATTGAGCGCTGCCATAACATCTTGTAAAAACCCTTCTCATGCTCCGCAGGGCTTCCCGCCTATCCGTTACCTTCGCGCCGTACCAAAAATTCCGCTCCTTCGCAATGGCTTTTGACCTTGACCTCATACAGCGCGTCTATGCTGAGATGCCCGGAAAGATTGACGCAGCCCGCAAGCTGGTAGGCCGTCCCCTCACCCTTACAGAGAAGATTCTCTACGCCCACACCCACGAGTCCCCCACCCGCGCCTACGAGCGTGGCCGTGACTACGTCAACTTCGCCCCCGACCGCGTGGCTATGCAGGATGCCACCGCCCAGATGGCGCTCCTCCAGTTTGATACCTGCGGCCGCGACCGCGTAGCCGTGCCCTCCACGGTGCACTGCGACCACCTCATCCAGGCCAAGACCGGCGCTGAGCAAGACCTGCACACCGCGCTGGACGTCAATGCCGAGGTCTATAATTTCCTCGCTTCTATCTCCAATAAATACGGCATCGGCTTCTGGAAGCCGGGGGCCGGCATTATCCACCAGGTAGTGCTGGAGAATTACGCCTTCCCCGGCGGCATGATGATAGGCACAGACAGCCACACGCCCAACGCCGGCGGCCTCGGTATGATAGCCATAGGCGTAGGCGGAGCGGATGCAGTGGATGTAATGGCCGGTCTGGCCTGGGAGCTGAAGATGCCAAAGCTCATCGGCGTGAAGCTGACGGGCAAGCTGAGCGGCTGGGCTTCCGCGAAAGACGTCATTCTGAAAGTAGCCGGCATCACCACCGTGAAGGGTGGCACCGGCGCTATTGTTGAATACTTCGGCGAAGGCGCAGATGCGCTTTCCTGCACAGGCAAGGGCACCATCTGCAACATGGGCGCGGAGATTGGCGCCACCACTTCCCTCTTTGCCTATGGCCAGAAGATGGCCGACTATCTCCGCGCCACGAGCCGGGCGGAGATTGCCGATGCTGCAGATAAGATTACAGCGCACCTGCGTGCGGATGAGGAGGTATATCAGAACCCCGAAATCTTCTACGACCAGGTCATTGAAATCAATCTGAGCGAGCTGGAGCCTTATGTGAACGGCCCCTTCACGCCTGACCTTGCAACGCCTATCTCCCAACTTGCCGCTGCCGTCAGGGAGCATGGCTGGCCGGATACGGTGGAAGTGGCCCTCATCGGCTCCTGCACCAATTCTTCTTATGAAGACATCTCCCGCGCCGCTTCCATCGCGAAGCAGGCGAGCGACAAAGGCCTGAAGGCCGCGAGCGAGTACACCATCACGCCCGGTTCCGAAATGGTGCGCTTCACGGTGGAGCGCGACGGCTACCTCGCCACCTTCGCCGATATGGGAGGCATTGTACTGGCTAATGCTTGCGGCCCCTGCATCGGCCAGTGGGCACGACATATTGACGACCCGAAGCGTAAGAACACCATCGTTACCTCCTTCAACAGAAACTTCGCGAAGCGCAACGACTCATACGCCGGCACACACGCCTTCGTGGCCTCGCCGGAAATCACGACTGCCTTCGCCATTGCAGGTAAGCTCAGCTTCAACCCGCTGACTGATAAGCTGACGAACGCGCAGGGAGAAGAAGTGATGCTTGACGAACCTACCGGCTACGAGTTGCCTCCCAAGGGCTACGACGTGGACGACCCCGGCTATCTGGCCCCTGCGGAAGACGGCAGCAAGGTAGAGGTAGTGGTTCATTCGCTTTCCGACCGCCTGCAACTACTTGAGCCATTCCCGGCATGGGAAGGCACGGAGCTTCAAGGCCTGCGCCTTCTTATTAAGGCCTTCGGCAAATGCACGACCGACCACATCTCAATGGCCGGCCCCTGGCTGAAATACCGCGGACATCTGGACAATATCTCCAATAACATGCTGATAGGCGCGATTAACGCCTTCAATATGGAGACGAACCTTGTGAAAAATGGGCTTACCGGCCAGTACGATGAGGTGCCCAAGGTGCAACGCGCCTATAAGGGCGCCGGCATCGGCAGCGTAGTGGTAGGCGATGAGAATTACGGCGAAGGCTCCTCCCGTGAGCATGCCGCCATGGAGCCGCGCCACCTCGGCGTCCGTGCCATTGTGGTGAAGAGCTTCGCGCGCATCCATGAAACCAACCTGAAAAAGCAGGGGATGCTGGCCCTCACCTTTAATAACAAGGATGACTACGACAAGGTGCAGGAAGACGATATAGTTGACATCACCGGCCTGCTCAACTTTGCCCCCGGCCAGCAGCTCGTCATGCTGCTCCGCCACACCGACGGCTCATCCGACGCGGTTATGCTGAACCATACATACAATGCGCAACAGATTGAGTGGTTTAAGTCGGGTGGCGCGCTGAACGTAATCCGCGCAGAGAACGCAAAGAATAGCGCAGCAGTGCCTGCATAAGCCTGTTTTCAAGCTTGAAGCCCGCAGCGTTTGCTGCGGGCTTTTTTATTTGCCTTCGCTAAGTCATTTGCTGCTTGAATACTAAACCGGCAGGTACGAAGCGTTATTGCGGGCCTATGCGAATACTTCCAGTCCTGTTTCTATTAATTCTAGCGTCTGCCACCTGCCTCGCGCAGCACTGGCGGGTTGAAGGCAGCCTTGGCGCTATCGTCCCCATGGATATGCAGCCAAACAAGCTGGTTCAGCCCATCCCCGGCCCATACCAGACTAATGCGCCAATGAGCATTGCATCCGACTTTGGCGGCATCCACGGTACAGGCGGCCTGAAGCTAATGCGCCGCGACAGTGCCGTTGAGTATGGCGTCAGTGCCAGTCTCTTCCCTATTCATTTCAGGGGCGGCAGAAGCGTGGATACAGTTAGTTCTGCCGGGCCGGGCTTTGAAGTTGACCAGCCAACTTTTGTGGCGCGTCAGGCCATTCCCATAAAAGCCTTCTTCAACTATTGCCATCATCGCAGCAAGGCGTACGCATTTATCGGCCTGAGCGCGGGCATCGTCATCGCGCGGGGCCGCGACATGCAGGATGTGAACACGCTCAAGTATTATCAGAGCTATACAACCTGAGTTCGGGATAAGAAGTTGTGGAAAAGTAGTGGCTTAAAAAGCGAATAGCGGCGTTGTTTTTGATGTATAGGTGATTGACTAAAAACAACTCACATCAAAAATGAACACACCGCTATTCGCTGACAAAGTAACCGAAATTTTCGTTGCCGTAGATGATTTCTGCCTGCTTTTCGAACACCCCATCCATCAATTGCTCCTCGACCATTCGAATGGAACCAAAACCCGCAACCGGAAAGCATCGCTGTGCGATTCTGAAATCATTTCCATGCTCATTGCTTTTCATTCCGGCGGATTCAGAAACTTCAAGTTCTTCTACACCCAATACGCCTGCGTTCATCTCAAAGACAGCTTCCCCAACCTTGTCTCCTACAACCGCTTTGTAGAGCTCAGCCACCGCTGCGCAGTGGCCTTTATGCTTTTTCTCCATCACTGCTGCCGGGGCGAATGCACCGGCATCTCCTTTATTGATTCTACCGTTCTTCGGGTATGTCACAACAAGCGCATCCGCCGCAACAAAACCTTTGCTGGCATAGCTAAAATTGGCAAGAGCACTATGGGCTGGTTCTACGGATTCAAGCTGCACCTGGTGATCAATGATAAGGGAGAGATTCTGTCTTTCTACCTGAGTAAAGCCAATGTAGATGACCGGAATGCAAAGGCTATTACTACCCTTACGGAGAAGCTGTTTGGCAAGCTCTTCGGCGATAAGGGCTACATCTCAAAAGCGCTTACCGATATGCTCTTTGGCAACGGCATCCAGCTTATAACTGCAGTGCGAAGGAACATGAAGGATAAGGCACTGAGCAATGAAGAGAAGCTGCTCTTGCGCAAGCGTTCAGTGATAGAAACGGTCAATGACGAGCTAAAGAATATCTGCCAGGTAGAGCATACAAGGCACCGTTCTCTGAACGGCTTTCTGCTGAACCTGATGAGCGCCATAGCCGCTTATTCTTTCTTTCCCAAGAAGCCTTCTATCAGAAAAGATATCGAGGAAACAAACCCAAAGCTCATCGCCGCTTTCCAACAACAACAGCAATTATTAATCGCCGCTTAAACCGAACTCAGGTTATACAGTTTACTTTCACGACGCAACGGGCTACACCATTGGCGGCCAGCTTGGCTTCCGGCGCACGTTTGGCCGCTTTGACGCCGGCGCGGAGCTGGCAGCCAACTTTGTGCATCTGGCGCTTAAGCAAGGCGAAAGCAATACCGCCTATACTTACAATCTGCTCTGCTTTCCGGTACAAGCATATATCGGCTATTCGTTTTAACAGCCTTTATCTTCTTACGTCCGCGAAAGGATAAACTTTTGGTCGGCGGCGTTTGTTTGGCAGTACAACACCACACTGCATCCCGTAGTTTTGCGCCAGCATTATGAAAATCCTCGTCTGCATATCGCCCGTCCCGGATACGACCACCAAGATTGCCTTCACGGACAACAACACCAAGTTTGCCACAGCGGGTGTTACCATGATTATTAACCCTTACGATGAATGGTATGCCCTCGTGCGTGCGCTGGAGCTGAAGGAAGCCGGCAGCGCAACTGCCGTGCATCTTGTAACGGTTGGAAAGGCCGACGCCGAGCCGGTCATCCGCAAAGCCCTTGCCTTGGGAGGCGATGAGGCTTTCCGCATCGACACAGACAGCAACGACCCTTATCACGTAGCCGGTGAGATTGCCGCCTTCGCAAAGGACGGAGGCTACGAGCTCATCCTGACCGGCAAGGAGAGTATTGATTATCAGAATGGCGCGGTCGGCGGCGCGCTCGCCGAGCTGCTGGACGCGAACTACATCGGCTTCGCCAGCAAACTGGAAGTGGGCGGCGGAACCGCAACCGTTACGCGAGAGATTGAAGGCGGCGAGGAGGTGGACGAAAGCGCACTACCGCTCGTCATCTCTTGCCAGAAAGGCATGGCCGAGGCCCGTATCCCTAACATGCGCGGCATTATGGCTGCCCGCACCAAGCCGCTGAAGGTCGTTGCTCCGACAGGCGCAGCGCCGCTTACCGAAATCGTGAACTATGAGCTTCCGCCTGCAAAGACCGGAGTGAAGATGTTTACTGAAGAGCAAATGGATGAACTCGTTCAGGCGCTGCACTCACAGGCCAAGGTGATCTAATTGCTTCCATTCTTTTCACATTACCGCATTAGCACATTACCACATTATCATGTCCGTAATCGTTTTCGCCGAGCATTCAGACGGCGCTTTTAAGAAGAAATCGCTTGAAGCCGTACAATATGCCGCTGGCATCGCCCAAAGCATGGGCACCACTGCTACTGCCATTGCCTTTGGTACCATTGGCGATGACCAGATGAAAGACCTCGGCAAGTACGGCGCAACCAAAGTGCTGCACGTGGCCGACGAGCGCATGAACCAGTTCTCCGCCCGCGCCGCCGCCAAGGCCATCATCACTGCTGCCGAAAGGGAAGGCGCGAAGGTCATCATCTGCACGCACGATGTGATGGGCCGAATGATAGCACCGCGCATTGCTGCTCGCCTGAAGGCCGGCCTTGTAGCCGGAGCCGTTGCCGCGCCTGATTTGAGCAAGGGCTTCGTGGTGCGCAAGGGCGTTTTTGCCGGAAAGGCTTTCGCCGATGTGAACATCATCTCCGACGTAAAGGTTATCACCCTTACGCCGAATACCTTCCCTGTGAAGATTGGCGAAGGCTCCGCGACTGTTGAGAAGCTGGATGTGACTTTTGACGACAATGATTTTTCTGTCAAAGTCATTTCCACGAATAAAGTAACCGGCACCGTGCCGCTCTCCGAAGCCGAGCTGGTAGTGAGCGGCGGCCGCGGCCTTAAAGGCCCGGAGAACTGGGGCGTACTTGAAGACCTTGCCGGTGTACTGGGCGCTACCCTCGCCTGCTCCCGCCCCGTGGCCGACAGCCATTGGCGCCCGCACCACGAGCACGTAGGCCAGACCGGCGGCACCATCCGCCCGAACCTTTACATCGCGGTGGGCATCTCCGGCGCTATCCAGCATCTGGCAGGCGTTAATGGCTCTAAGACGATTGTGGTGATTAATAAAGACCCGGAAGCGCCTTTCTTCAAAGCAGCAGATTACGGCGTTGTGGGCGATGCACAGGAGATAACGAAGAAGCTTACCGAGGCGGTGAAGAAGTTTAAGGCGGCATCTGATTAGAAACCGCCCATACCGGTCAGGCCGCCCTATAATGGGCGCGCAGAGCGGCCCGACCGTATCAAAAGAAAGCCCGGCGCGCAATGTGCCGGGCTTTTTCTATTGCAAACTCCAACCAGCTTTATTTGACAACCCTGAAGATCGCTTCGCCTTCTACGGTCTGCACATGTAGGAGGTAAATGCCCGCGGCCAGAGATTCCAATTGCATGGACGTCTCGCCTTTATTGATGATGGACTGCCGGGCTACTTCCGCACCGGTCACATCCAGCAGTACGATTGTTTTGCTGCCGGGAATGGCGGCAAGTCCTTGTACGCTAATAAAGTCGCGTGCGGGGTTAGGAAATATACTGATGCCGTCCACAGCGCTTTTGCCGCCAACGCTCAGATTGCTGAGGCGGCCTTTGAAAACTTTGCTGTTCTCCTCAAAGATGATGTTATTGATGCTTTTATTGCTGCCGGTCAGGGTAATAGCGAGCGCAGGATTGCTCTTGCCCAGCGCGTCTCCGAAGATATAGTAGCTGCCCAGCGGCATGGCCGGGAAAGAGAACTTTCCACTCGCATCAGAGTAGGTGTAGGCTACAGGCTCACCAGTAGATTTTGTGAGCAGCAGCAGGCGCTTGCTGAGCGGGTCGCCTACGCCGGCATTCTTATTAGCACCCAGCAGCACGCTGCCGCCTACGAAGCTGGGGCCGCCGGGATTTGTGCCGGGTATCATATCTACGTCTTGCCTGCTGTAATAACCCGTGGGTGTCGTATTTGACCACTGCAGCTCAGAAGAACTCCCGCTTACATAGGTGGGCAGGTAGGCCGCATACAGCGGGTCGCTGGGCGACAGCGCGGCCTTAACGCGGAGGGTGGGTATCCATTGTACCGGGAAATCAGCATAGGTTTTGGAAAAGGTACCTACAGGCACGCTGGTGGCGGATGTAGTAATTGAATCAACCGCGGTGATGGTGGTATCCCCGGTTGCAGCATTTACCGCCGTGACAGCAATCAGATACACCTTCGCATTTGCAAAGCCGCTGACGCCCGATGCATACACTCCGCCGTAAAATAGCTTTTGCGTGCCGCAAATGCTAAAGTTCAACGTAGCGCTGCTGCCGGTGTAGGCAATATTTTGTTGCTCAAACCGCCCGCAGGCATTGGCCGTAAGATAAACTATCAACGCATTGCCCGGGTACGACGTGGAGACGGTGGCAGGGATGGTAAAGGAGTACGCTCCGTTGCTTGCAGTCAGCGTACTATCCAGATAAATGTGATAGACGGAGTCCCGGATGTACACTTTCTGGCTGGCGATAGGCTCACCGGTATGGGCTTGTGTGATGGTGCCGGAGATGGTGGTCGCGCTTGCAAGCTTTGCAAGCAGCGCGCACAGCAGAATTAGTAAGGAAAGCTTTTTCATGGCTTGTTGTTTTAGGGGGTTATGCAATCTTGTCTGAAAAACCGCAGCATTTTTTTTCCGGAAATAAGCTGCTATTCTAAAAGACAGTTGCACGAAAGCAAAAGGTTGGCCTTATGCATTAATAATGATGGCATAATGTCCGTCTTTCAGAATTTGACCAGTTTCAAATACCCCTAAGGCGCATAATACGTTTGTGCTTTATCAAAAGCAGGATCCATAAGAAGCATCGTTGCAGTTTGGTAGTCCAAAGAAAAACCCCGCCCCGCAAAAAGGCGGGCGGGGTTTTGGCTGGAGTAATGCAGGCTCTTACAGGCGCGCGATTGGTACCCTGTCGTCAAGGCCTATTGGAGCGGTAATAATGCTCCTATTCTTAAGCGCGTGTCAGCGCTGCTCGTTCATTTCATCTTCAGCTTCGGCTTCGCCGGCAATGTTGTCATTGCCCTCTGCCTTATCAAAGTGCTTACCTACGGCCCCGATACCCGCCTGCTCATAATCGGAGTCCGTGCTGATAGTCTGGCCGGTGTTTGACTGGCCGGAGGTGTATCCGGTGCCCTCGGAGCCGCCGGCGCCAGGGGCCGTTGGGCCTTCGTAAGAGATATTGGTGCCGGTGTTGGCAAGGCCACTGTTGCTGTGCGGGTCAACCTGCGCAGTAGCAGCGCGGCCCATGCCGGCAGCATAGAGTGCATTGTTGTGGATGCCGCCCTTATGATGATGGTGCTGCTCGGGCTGCTGGCCCGTGCTACCAGCAGAGGCTGTATTGAGGCTTTCATCGCCGTAGCTGTCTGTCTGCTGGCCGTCTTGTGTTTGCATATCCATGGTTGAGGGGAAATTTCTTGCCTTAAAGGCGATAAAGACTATGCCATTAAAGCTGCAGGTACTGCCGCAAAAAACGGAGTGCGTGCTGTTCCATCTCCGTCGCCCGTGCCGCATCGTAATGCGGGTTGGAGGGATTGGCAAAGGCATGGTCTGCGGGAGTGCCCACGTAGGTGAATTTCCGCCCGGCGGCCTCAATGGCCTTCCCAAATTGCTGCACATCCGCCACAGAAATGAACTTGTCCAGGGTGCCGTGGATGTAGAGCACATCTGTCTGGAGCGGCGTGATGTTCTTCGCGTCCTTCTCCGGGAAGCCGTAATACATAACACAACCGGATGCCTGCTTCTCCGCCAGCACAGCCGCGCGAAAGGCGTAAGAGCCACCCATGCACCAGCCGAGCGTGGCTACTTGTGCATCGTGGCCGATTTTGGCCATAAGGCCTTTGATGAGCACATCTGCGCGGCGCTTATCCAGCGTGGACATCAGCTTGCCGGCTTCATCGGGCGTCGTAGCCACTACGCCGTCGTAAAAGTCAATGGCATAGACATCAATAGGGCCGAGGGAGTCCTGCCAGCGGTCGGCCTCACGGCGGATGTAGTCGTTCAAGCCCCACCACTCATGGAAGATGATGAGCGTGCGCACTGTGGCTTCAGATGCCGGCACATAATAGGCTCGGCCTTTCTTGCCGTCAAGCGTCTGGAAGGTAATATCGCTGCCGCGCTTTGCGCTGTATTCAAAAGGCTCGGGTGTCTCGTGGGCTTTGGCAAATGCCTCGGTGCTGGCCAGGGCCATCATGCCGGAAGGCTTTACGCAGCAAGCAGGCGTCTGCGCATGAGTAAAGGCGCTTGGCAAAAGGCATTGCGCAAGCAAGAGAAAGAATTTGAAATGCTTCATGGCTTGAATGATTTATTGGGGTCAAAGTAGCAATTGATAATAGAATCCATCTCCGTCTCGCCCCTTGCCACGGCTCGCACCTTATCCCGGTGCTGCGACTCGATGAGCCAGGCTAAAGGCTGCGTCACAGCGTTGAATTGCCGGAAAGCCTCCACAAGCTGCGCATCCCATTTTTCATGAAAGTGCAGCAGATCGTCGGGGCGTACCTGCGTACGGGTTGTTCCCGGCTCAGGCAAGCAGTCCCATAGTTCATCCACATTCAGGTAGCCATAATCGTCGGTTAGCTCCTCGCCGGGGTGAATGTCGCGCACAGCCAGCTCAAAGTTGTAAGCCGTAGAGATGCAATTCGAGCGAAAGGAGTGATTGACGAAGCGGGCGTTGTCCCAGCAAAGAATGTCCTTACCGTCATGGTCGCGGTAGCAGTACTTATCAAGTATGGCGCGGTAAGGCGCTTCCATAGATGCTATCTCGCCGGGATTAAAAATTCTATCAAGCTGGTCAAATGCCCAGGTAACGGTGCCTTTCGGGATAAGCTTCGTCGCTACCACGCCGTAGCCTTTTTCAGGCGAGATAAAGCGCAGTTCCGTATCAGGATGAATCATTGGGGAATTGCGGGATGCGGAATACTGATGAATGACGGGACAACAAGCCGTCTCAAAAAATAGCGCCACTACTGGCACTAAGTTTTCTAAAAGTGCCTTATGCAGCAACATGACAGCAAAGCATTCATGGACGAAGCGGCCCGCCTCGCTATAGAAGGCATGAAGCGCGGCGAAGGCGGGCCGTTCGGGGCGGTCATCGTACGCGGCGGCGAAATAATCGGCAAGGGCTGGAATCAGACTTTCCACCTGAGCGACCCTTCGGCGCATGCAGAAGTACAGGCCATCCGCAATACCTGCGCAGATTTAAAAACTTTAGAGCTGGCCGGTGCGGTGATGTACTGCACCGGCGAGCCGTGCCCAATGTGCATGTCGGCCATCTACTGGACTATGCTGGATGGCGTCTATTTTGCCAACACAAAGGAGCAAAGTGCCCTTTGCGGTTTTGATGATGCGAAGATTTACGAAGAGCTAAGCGTAAGTTGGAAAGCACGCGCGCTCAATATGGCGCATTTCCCAAACCGTGAAGCGGAGGAAGCCTTCCGCATCTGGGAGGCGATGAAGGCAGAGGCTATTGAGAAGGGCAAAACGATTTAGGCAAACAAAAGCCGGCTCCTTTGGAGCCGGCTTTTTCAATAAAAAAAACGATTACAGCTTAGCTCTTGGCAGGAGCTGCCTGCTGAGCAGCAGCCGGCGTTACGCTGCCCTTGATGTAAATCTCATAGCGCTCCTTATCGGCAGCAGCATTGCTCTGGATAAATACAGTCTTAGTGAATGGGCCGCTCTTACCGGCGGTGTGGAATGTTACCTTGATAGAGCCTTCTTTACCGGGCATTATCGGCTCCTTCGGGAATTCAGGCACCGTGCAGCCGCAGGAGGCGCTTGCATTAGAGATGATGAGCGGGGTCTTGCCGGTGTTCTTGAACTTAAACACATGTTCGGCATCCTTCTGGTCGGTCAGCGCGCCAAAGTCATGGGTTTCGCCGCCGATGAAGGCGAACTTAGGAGCATTAGGGTCAGCCTTCTTTACAGTTTCCTGCGGTGTAGGGGCGGCGGTTTGGGCCATTGCGCCAGTGGCGGTAAAGGCGGCAAGCGCCAGCGCGAACATTACTTTCTTCATGTTGATTGATTAATTGGTTTGATTTTGATATAGCGAATGTAAAAGAGCAGCGTTGATTAGTGCGTCCCCGGCCTGTCATTAATGGAAGACGGGATTATCCCGCAATTAGTTGGAGCGCATCATAGAGCCGTTCTGCGGAACAGAGGTTTCTGGAGCCTTTTCGACGGTGCCCTTGAAGGATACGAGCTTGGTACCGGCATTGGTGAAGACCGTCATCGTCTTCTCAAAGTGGCCGGGGCGGCCTTGGGTGCCATAAGTAGCCTTTACCATGCCGGTCTTGCCTGGGGCGATGGGCTCCTTTGTCCAATCAGGGGCAGTACAGCCGCAAGAAGGCTGCACACGCTCAATGATGAGCGGCTCCTTGCCGGTATTGGTGAAGGTAAATACGTGCTCGGCGGAAGGCCCTTCGGAGACGGTACCAAAGTCGTAGCTGTCGTTTTTGAACGCAATGTTGTCCGTTGTCAGCGTAGTGGTTTTAGCCGGCGCCGCTACAACGGGGGCATTGGTTATTACTTGCTTTTTGTCCTGTGCGGACACGGCTGCGGCGCTGAGCGCCAGCATAGCGATGGAGAGGATGGCTTTTTTCATGGGTGATTAAAGATTTCGTGCGGTTTAGGCAAATTTAGGGCCGAAAGGCTCGCATACAATTTTTTAAAGTGGTTAAAACAGGGTTAAACGAAATACAGCCTTTCCTGCAAGGTACATTTGCTGCCCGTGCAACGCTTCCTGATTATCCAAACGGCCTTTCTCGGCGATGTGGTGCTGGCCACCGCATTGATAGAATCTTTGCGGCAGCACTTCCCGGAAGCCAAGATAGATTTTTTGCTGCGCAAAGGAGCCGAGCATCTGTTGCAAGGTCACCCGCACATCAGCAAGCTCTATGTCTGGGATAAGCAGCAGCGCAAGCTAAAAAACCTCTGGCGCATTGCGCGTGAGGTACGCCGAGCTCGTTATACGCACACCATCAACACGCATCGCGGCGCTACGACCGGCTTTGTAACCGCCCTCTCCGGTGCGGGGGAGCGGCGCGGCTTTTCCAAAAATCCTTTTAGCTGGTGCTATACGCGCAAGGCAGAACACCGCTTTTCCAAGCCCGGCGAAGAGCCCGTACTGCATGAGACCGACCGGAACCAGCGCCTCATATCCGACCTGTGCGGCTTGGCGCCTGCCAAGCCGCGGCTTTATCCTACGCCGGAAGATGAAGCGGCGGTAAATGAATATGCCGCCGCGCCCTACATCTGCATCGCGCCCTCTTCTGTCTGGGCTACGAAGCGCTTCCCGGTGCTGCGCTGGGCGGCGCTGGCCGACCGGCTGCCGGCGGGCCACAATATCTACCTGCTCGGCGGGCCGGATGATGCTGCGTTGGCCGATGAATTGATTGCGCTTTCCGGCAGGCGCGACATGTTCAACCTTTGCGGCAAATTGAGCATGATACAATCCGCCGTGCTCATGCGCGGGGCGGTGATGAATTATGCCAACGACAGCGGCCCCGTACACTTCGCCTCGGCGCTGAATGCGCCTATGACGGCGGTGTTTTGCTCTACGCATCGCTGCTTCGGCTTTGGGCCGCTCTCGGATAATTCACGGTTGGTGGAACTGACCGATTTGTACTGCAAGCCTTGCGGCATTCACGGCTATCCGGCTTGCCCGCAGGGCCACTTCCGCTGCGCCAACGACATTGACCTCAATGCCCTCTTATGGTGGACTTCTCCGCAGATATAAAAGCCGCTACAGCCGCGCTGCTGGCGGGCCACACCATCCTCTACCCCACCGATACGGTCTGGGGCATTGGCTGCGATGCTACGGATGCCGCGGCGGTAGATAAGGCGTTTGCGCTGAAGCAGCGGCCTGCGCAGAAGAGCATGATTGTGCTCCTTGCCGAGGCGCGCGAGGTGCTGCAATACGTGGCCGCGCCGCCGCCGGACATTATTGAGCTTATGGAACGCTTTGAGCGGCCTACGACGGTGGTGTTTGACGGCGCGATAGGCCTTGCGGAGAATGCAATCAATGAAGACGGCAGCATTGCGCTGCGCGTGCCGAAGGATGCCTTCTGCAAGGCGCTGCTGAAGCGCTTTGGCAGGCCCATCATCTCCACATCCGCCAACATCAGCGGGCAGGCCGCGCCGCCGTTTTTTGCGGAGATAGATGCGCGCATCAAGGGCGGCGCGGGCTATGTGGTACGCTTCCGGCAGGATGACCGGGAACAGCGCCGGCCATCCCGCATTGTGCGGCTGAATGATGAAGGGGAAATGACGGTGCTTCGGGATTAGTGCATCACACTCAGCAGGCTAAAGTTCCAGGCCCGTTTGCACCCCATCGCCGCTTTGAGCGGAGGGAGTCGCAGAAACCTGCTGATAAAATTTGAGCATCTCGCCGCTCAGCTCGGCTTCATTAATAGATACGGAAGGCAGGATTTCAATCAGGGCATTGATACGGCCCTCTATAGCCAGGAAGCGGTTGATGACGACGACGCGGCGCGCCTCAAGAATGCAGTAGCCGGAGGTGAAGGAGCCCTTCTCATAGCGCACGGTGTAGCGGGCCTCGTCGTAAAGCTGCTCCAGCTTGCGCAGGGTGGCGGGCGTGTATTTGAAGCTCATTGCGCCGCAAGTTATCAATGTAAAATACAAAAGCCCGGCGCTGGCGTGCCGGGCTTTGCCTGATGCCGCGCAGGTTGTGGATTAAGAGCCGGGGAAGGTTTTCTTCTTAGGTGTACCCTTCTTATACTCGCTCTTCTTCTTGTAGCCGATGCTCGCGTATTCATCGCTGTCGGAGCCGTACTGGCCCTGCACCTGCTCTGATGCGCCCTGCATAAAATTGTGGACATCCCACTCCGCCTTCACCGCCGCATCGCGGGCTTTGTCCCAAGCATTTTTCGCCGCAATTTCGGCGGCGCCCGTAGTAGTCAGCGCCGTGCTGAGGGCGGCCACCTTGTCCGCGCCATACTCCTTGCGCTGCGGGTTGTAGCCGCTGATTTGCCCGAGGGCAGTGATGCCGTCCTTCGCTTTTTGCAGCTTAGCAGGCTCCAGGCGTTTTGCCTCTGTGTTTTTTACTGGCATGATGAAAAATTTTTTGTGTAGCCAAATATAAAGCCGGATTACATTATAATACAAATAGTGGAAAGCCGTCCGCGCACCGCGGATGAGCATCCACAAATAGCGGATGAGCATCCGCGGTGCATGGATAGCCATCCACGCATGGTGGATTGCCATCCACGGTGCGTGGATTGGCATCCATCATTAGCGGATAGACATCCACGATGCGTGGATTGACGTAAACGAATGATGGACAGGCATCCGCGAAGCGCGGATGATGGTATTTATTTGGTCAGCTGTGGGAATGCTATTGGGCGGCAGTGGCGTTGGCACCGTTCGGCTGAGGGGTGCTATTGGGCTTTTATGTATTGCGGATTAAAAATCCGCTGCCGTATTGCGCGGAATTGAAAATCCCGCTCTGCTTGGATTACAGGATAGAAACAATGAATCCTTGCCGATTAGCAGATGCAAGTATGTCTGTGAGTATGTCGCGCATACCCTGTTTCCCAATCTTGTCTCTTTTTAAGCATTCGCATATTAGGTCACTAATATCAGCCAAGCCACAATTAATAGGAATTTCGCTTGAACTTATCGGGTCAAAACGGCCATTTGACCGATTCTTTCTCCTTCTGATTGATTCATCATTTGGATTCCATGAAGCTTCTCCAAACTCAATAAAATGGTCTTGGTGATTCGGAATATCAATCTTCTCTTGAACTTTCATAAATGAGGTGTTTGGAATTGTTGGTAAATGTACGCCTCATGACAGTTCCCCTTCGCCGCGGCGCGTGTCCCACGCGTCCGCATTAAGCTAAGCAAAAAGCCAAATCAGGGAACAACTGCTTCATGGTTCCTGTCATTGCGGCCTTGAGCCGCAATCCGCCCAAATGGAGGCAAAAGGATTTCTATGAAGCTTCCCAACACCTTCCGGGCTGATAGCGGGTCAGGCCCGCAATGACAGCTATGATTGGGCTTTTCACTTAGCATACTTCAGCAGCGCAACTCATTCAACCGCTCCACTTGTTCAACCTACCGCCGCTGTGGCATTGTCACCAACAGCGCATCCGGATGAGTCAAGTATTACCTCATCCGACGAGAATCCATGCTACGCAGGCTTTCCGTAATTTTAATCCATGGCCGCCATCATCATCAAAAGCGACAACGCGAAAAACCTTCGCCTCCTTGCAGACCTTGCTCAAAGGTTAGGCGGGCAGGCTACATCTGTAAATGCGGATACACTTGAAGACATCATGCTCGGCGAGCTGATGAACCGCGAGAAAACAGGCACGAAGGCCGACAAGCAAAAGGTCTTAAAGATGCTCGGCCTCTGATGAAGTTTGAGTTTGACAAGTCATTTGAAAAGGCGCTTGCCCTCGCCAAGGCGCGTGTCCCCACGCGTCCGCATTGAGCTAAGTGAAAAGCTAAATCAAGGAACAACTGCTTAATGGTTCCTGTCATTGCGGCCTTGAGCCGCAATCCGCCAAATGGAGGGCAAAAGGATTTCTATAAAGCTTCCCAACTGCATCCCAGCAGATTGCGGGTCAAGCCCGCAATGACAGCTATGATTGGGCTTTTCACTTAGCATACTTCAGCAGCGCAACTCATTCAACCGCCCCACTTGTTTAACCCTTCAACCCGCTCTACTATCTTTGCGCCCATTCAATCAATCATCCAAATGAAAATAACCGTAGTAGGCGCCGGAGCAGTAGGCGCAACGTGCGCCGACAACATCGCGCGCAAAGAGCTGGCCGAAGAGCTGGTGCTCGTGGACATCAAGGAAGGCTTCGCCGAAGGCAAGGCGCTGGACATCATGCAGACCTCTTCGCTGCTCGGCTTTGATACCCGCGTGAGCGGCTCCACCAACGATTACAGCAAGACGGCAGGCTCATCCGTATGCGTCATCACATCCGGCATTCCCCGCAAGCCCGGCATGACGCGCGAGGAGCTGATTGGCACCAACGCGAAGATTGTAGAAGGCGTGGCGAAGAACCTGCTGGAGCACTCTCCCGAAACCATCATCATCGTCATCTCCAACCCGATGGACACGATGACCTATCTAACGTTGAAGAGCACAGGCCTGCCGAAGAACCGCATCATAGGCATGGGCGGCCAGCTTGATTCCGCGCGCTTCAAAACTTACCTGCAACAAGCCCTGAACTGCTCGCAGAATGACCTGCACGCCACCGTTATCGGTGGTCACGGTGATACTACTATGATTCCACTGACACGCATTGCATCACTTAACGGCGCGCCGGTCTCTGATTTCCTTTCCGCAGAACAACTGAAGCAAGTCGCCGCCGATACGATGGTGGGCGGCGCTACGCTTACAAAGCTGCTGGGCACGAGCGCATGGTATGCGCCGGGCGCTGCAGGCGCAAATCTCGTTGAAGCGATTGTACGCAATGAGCGCAAGGTGCTGCCCTGCTGCGTAAGCCTTGAAGGCGAATATGGTCAAAACGATATCTGCCTCGGCGTGCCGGTGGTGGTAGGCAAGAACGGCTGGGAACGCATCATTGACCTAAAGCTGAATGCTGAAGAGCAGGAACTGTTCAACAAGAGCGCTGACGCAGTGCGCAATATGAACGGCGTGCTGAATGAGGTAATGGCGTGATTAAGTTGAAAGGTTAAGACGTTGAAAGGTTGAGACGTCCTTGATAATAAAAGAAGGCTTCGCATGTGCGAAGCCTTCTTTTATTTGTGCCTTTAGGTGCTACGAATGTCCTTTCTCCTTTTCAGCATCCACGCCGCCGGTCTGGCTGGCGCCGGCCTGATTGCCGTCGCTGTCCTGGCGGCCCTTGGTATCGCCTACAGCGTCCTGAAACATGCCGCCGAGTATGTTTAAGTCCATTTCGCTTTGCTGCGGGTCAGTGCTTTCTTTTAACTCCTGCCTGCTGGGTTGGTTTTCTGGTTCCATGATGTAATTGCTTTTTGAGAAGGGAAGAAGAATTATGCCAGCGTGCCTTATGGTTAGTCAGAACGCGCCGCCACCAGGCGCATTCCTACGGGTCAGCGAAATTCCTTCGGCTTCACAATCGTAAACACACGGTGGATGTTGAAGCCGAGGTGAATGCCGCCGTCTTCCCACCTGTCTGCCGTTTGGCCTATGAAGGTGCGCTCGCTCATGCCAGTGGAGTTAGTAATGTGAAATTGAAAGACGTGCCCGCCCGTCTCAATGTCCACGCCTATTGATGCCGAATTGTGATAGCCCTGCCATTGCGCGCCGGGAATGGTGTAGAAATACTCCGCCGTGAGCGCAAAGCGGCGGGTGAGCTTTACGCGGCCACCAATGCCGAGGGCAAAGACGTCATTCGCGTCATTCGCATCGCGTACCAAGTTGTAGTGCACGTGCGAGGGCGATAGCTGTAGCGAAAGCCGGTTGCTGAACTTGCGCGCAATCAGGATTTGATTGCAATAGGTGACGCGGTTGGAGAAGAAATATTTCGTTGCCGTATCCTCGCTTTTGATTTCGTCGCTGCGCGTCATCACGGTTCCTGCGTATGAAAGGGAGATGGGCATGTGGTTGTCCGTCGTCTGCCGCAGGAGCTTTATCCGTGCGAAGCCGTCATATTCTTTCTGAAAAGAAGAGCGGCCTACGCCGAGCGTCAGCCAATCCGTAGCGCCGTATTCAAAGCCGAAGCGTGTATTGGCATTGTCCAGCCCGAAGAGGTCGCGCGGGCCTTGCTGCAGCGTGCCGAAGCGGTGTAGGATAATGAAGTTGAGTACGCCGGCAGCCTCGCCTTCCACGCTCTGTCCGTTGATGACGCGCGTGCTTTTAAAGGTTGCAGACGTGTAGTCGCGCTTCGTAAGAAGCGCATCGTTCAGGAGTCCGCTTCCACCGATAGAAGTATCCAGCTTTGTGACCTTAAGCGTATCAGTTCCTATCACCGGGTCGCGGACGGGCATTTCCTGCTGAGGCGGTGGTGGCGGCTCAGTCTGCGCATTTGCGCTTAAGGACAGGCATAGCACGGCGCCGCAGCTAAGCGACAAGCGTAAAAGAGCAGTCATGCAGACAAAAAGAATAGGGGTTATTGCACCGCTGTCATCGGCATCGCTACAGTCACGCGGATTTGCTCCGCGATTTTAGAAGAAACGACCGAAGGGATTTTGATTTTATAATCCGCGCACCGCACCGCAAATGTAGCCTCGGTAGAAGGTATGCCGCCCTTGACAGTGAGCGTGCCGGGCACGAATACATCGCGCGTCACGCCGTGCATCGTCAGTTGGCCTGCTACCTGCACTTTGTAAGCGCCGTCCTTACTCATGTTCACACCGGCCATATTAGTTACTCGCCCTTTGAACTCCGCCTTTGGATACTTATCGCTCTCCATGTAGTTTTCGTTGAAGTGCTCCTGCATAAGCGCCTTTTCAAACTTAAAGCTCTTGATAGGTACAATGACACGCAAGTCGCCGCTTTTAGCCTCCAGCATACCGGCCACCTCGTTATTGATTGCCTGGATGTTTTCTACCGGCGTTTCGGAGAAGAAAGTGATGCGGCCCGTGCGGGTCATGAATTGCTGCGCAAAGGCAGGAGCTGAGGCGAGCAGAAGCGCAATGGCGAGAATGGATTTTTTCATGGGTGGTGTGTTGGAGAGTTGAGTGTTAGTTGTTCAGTGCGCCTGCTGCTACCCAGCCGCGGATTTGGGCAATCTGGCAGTCAGGCAGCTTAGTGGTTTGGTATGGCATTGGCGTGTAAGCGCCGCTGTGCTCAATGGAGCCTACCAATGAACCGTCCTGCGCAATGTCGCGCACACCGGCATAAGTGCTCAGGTTAATGCCGCCGCGTGCCGATGCGGCAGAGTGGCATCCGGCGTAAGCGCATTGCTGCTGCATGATAGGTTGAATGGTCGTACTCCACTTCAGGCTTGAAGTATCGCATTGCGCCACGGGGTAAAGCTCGCTGGACTTATCCCAATAGCAACCGCTTACGCAAAGCATTATACAGCAGATAGCCAATGTAAAGATGATTTTCATGAGGTCGTACATTCTATTGCAAATGCCGTGCTGCTTTATTTTACGATGATGCAATCGGTAAGCAGGACATCCATCGCGTGGCCGGAGCAAAATCCCTTCAACGTAACCGCCTTGCCGCTTTCCACACTTGCACCCTTGTCGCGCAGTGTACAAAAAACACCGCTCATCGGGTCGAATGTTTTCAGCAAAACCGTAGTCTGCCCATCTTGGTTCTTGTCCACTTTGGACGCCGTGCCGCTTACGGCAATGGTCTTATTCAGATACTTCGCGTCCGCTGCTTTCTCATCAGCATTGTAAGCAGTAAGCAGCACATCCGCGCTAATGGCAATGCCTTCCTCACTTTCCGCTTTGCGGTGCGGCTTGTTCCAAACAAAAAGCGCGGAAACGCCGCCGATAAGCAGTAACATGCCAACGATAAGCAGAACGAGCCGGGAGCGCTTCATGAAAGAATGATGTCGGTACAGGTAAAGATATAAGGCTGGCCCTTGCACCGGAATGCGTGCGCTGATTATGTCAAAAGGCTGACGAAAGTAGCTCAATACACTAAGCGTACGCGAATGGTTTCCTTTACGCCTTTCAGCAGCGCTGCAACATCCGCCGAGAGGCGCGTATCCACGTCCAGCACTACGTAGCCGATGCGCTCATTCGTCTTCAGGTATTGCCCTAGGATATTGATGCCGGCCGCCGAAAGCTGTGAGTTAATACCCGACAGCACGCCTGGCCGGTTGTGGTGGATGTGCAGGATGCGGTGTGCGCCCTCTTGCAACGGCAAGCTGAGTTCCGGCACGGTGTGCGAGCCTTGTGTCGTGCCGCGCTCTATGAAGGAAATCAACTTCGCGCTCACATCCTCGCCAATGCTTTCCTGCGCCTCTTCCGTAGAGCCGCCGATGTGCGGTGTGAGCAGGACATTGCTCAGCCCCTGTAACGGCGAAAAGAAACGCTCGCCGTTCTTCTCTGGCTCCTGTGGATACACATCTACCGCTGCGCCGCCCAATGCGCCGCTCTGCACGGATTGCGCAATGGCGTCTATGTCCGCCACCTCGCCGCGGGCGTAATTAATAAGCAGCGCGCCCGGCTTACAGTGCGACAGCGCTGCCGCATTTATCAGGTTTTGCGTTAGCGGCGTGGCCGGCACATGTACCGTTACGATGTCGGCTTCGCGAAGAAGAGTTCCCATATCCGGCGCTGCCCGGGCATTGCCCAGCGGCAGCTTCTTCTCAACGTCGTAATAGACGATGTGCATCCCCAAGGCCTCTGCCAGCACGCTCACCTGGCTGCCGATGTTGCCGTATCCGATTATGCCGAGCGTTTTGCCGCGCAGCTCGTGCGAGGCCTTGCTCCCCTTCAGCCAGATGCCTTCATGGGCGGCCTTATGCTTGTCCGGAATGCGGCGGATGAGCATGATGGCTGCGCCGATGACCAGCTCCGCCACGGAGCGCGTATTGGAATAGGGCGCGTTGAAAATGGCAACGCCGCCATCCGTAGCGGCCGCTTTATCTACCTGATTGGTGCCGATGCAGAAGCAGCCTGTGGCTAAGAGGCGCGGCGCGGCATCTAAAACGCGCTTTGTCAGTAAGGTCTTGGAACGGATGCCGAGAATATGGACATCGGGCATTCGCGCCAGCAGTTCCTCCTCGCTCAGTGCGCCTTTTAAAGAGGTTACGGAAGTATAACCGGCTTGCCGGAACGCATCGGCAGCGCCGGCGCTGATATTTTCCAAGAGTAGGATATTGACCTTTTCCTTCGGATACGAGGTGTCATTCACGGGCGTGAAAGTAGGATGATGAGTTGAACGGGTTGAACCGGTTGAACGAGTTGAACCGGTTGAGCAGGTAGAATGAGTGAGTGGATTAAGCAGGATGTACTTGTTTAGCCCGTTCACCTCTTTTAACTCTCCTCCCTCCGCTTACCTTCGCGCCGTTTAAATCCATTATGAGCCAAAAGATTACGATGGGCGCCGACGGCCGCCTTACTGTTCCCGACAATCCTACCATTCCATTCATTGAAGGCGACGGCATCGGGCCGGACGTATGGCGGGCCTCCCGAATTGTGCTGGATGCTGCTGTAGAGGCCGCCTACGGCGGCAAGCGCAAAATAGACTGGCTGGAAATGCTTGCCGGAGAGAAAGCATTCAACCATACCGGCGAATGGCTGCCCACGGCCACGCTGGATACTGCCCGCGAATACATAGTATCCATCAAAGGCCCGCTCACTACGCCCGTAGGCGGCGGCATCCGCTCGCTGAACGTGGCTATGCGGCAGGAGCTTGACCTGTACGTGTGCCTGCGGCCCGTTCATTGGTTCCGGGGCGTGCCCTCGCCGGTATGCCACCCGGAAAAGGTGAATATGGTCATCTTCCGGGAGAATACGGAGGACATCTATGCCGGCATTGAGGCGCAGGAGGGCACAGAGAAGGCGCAGAAGCTCCTGAAGTTTTTGCGGGAAGAATGGGGTGCAGGCGACGCTATCCGCTTCCCGGACACTACTTCCTTCGGCATCAAGCCAGTGAGCAAGGACGGCTCCGAGCGCCTTATCCGGGCTGCCATTAAATACGCGCTGGAAAATCGCTGCCCGAGTGTGACGATTGTGCACAAGGGCAACATCATGAAGTTTACGGAAGGCTCCTTTAAGAACTGGGGCTACGAGTTGGCTGAGCGGGAGTTCGGTGACTGGGTCTATACCTGGGGCCAGTGGGAGAAGGCGAAAAAGACATCGGGCGAGGATGCCGCGAATGCGGAGCAGAAGCGGGCGGAGGGCCTCGGCAAGCTTATCATCAAAGACGTGATTGCCGATAATTTTTTACAGCAAATCCTGCTTGCGCCGCAGGATTATTCCGTGGTAGCCACCCTCAACCTCAATGGCGATTACATCTCCGACGCGCTGGCGGCAGCGGTGGGCGGCATCGGCATTGCGCCGGGTGCGAATATCAATTATGTAACGGGCCACGCCGTATTTGAGGCCACGCATGGTACGGCACCGCGCTTTGCCAACACAGACACGATGAATCCATCCTCGCTTATTCTTTCCGGCGTAATGATGCTGGAATATATGGGCTGGGGTGAGGCGGCACAGCGCATTTTAAGCGCGCTGAAGGAAGCTATTATGCGCAAGCGCGTTACGGTTGACTTCTATAAGCTGATGCACGATGCCACATTGGTGAAGACGAGCGAGTTTGCGCAGGAAATTGTGAAGAACCTGTAAGGCGAGCTTACCGCACAAAAAAAGCCGCCGGCCGCTACAGCCCTTCTAAAGGCAATGGCGGCTGGCGGCTGGCGTTATTTCTATTGGTTGATGGCTTTACTTAGCCTTTGGGGTTATAAGGCTTTGTGCGGGCATAATGCCATCGTCCAATCTGGCCTGGACAACTGTTTTGCGCTCTTCATCCATGTTGAGAAAAAATTTCTCCAGCAGGGCAGCAAAGCTGTTGCTTTTGTTGGACGGCTTTATCTCGTGTATCTGCACGTTCATAAGGGGGGAGGTGGGGTTTAGGTCATCTATATGCTCCATAACTGAAATGCGTGTGTGGGCGAAGATAATCCCGCAAAACCCCCTGCCAATGCTTTTGGGCGTCATTTACAAGCCGTTAAGGAATTTAAGTTTATGGATAGCATAGCACATTCACCCGGCTTTGCGAGATGCCTGCACAAAAAAACAGGCTCGTTTAAGCTTACGCGCAGGTTTGGAAATAAGATTAATCGCACCGCTGAAAAACGGTATAAATTTCACGTCGCATGGAATAGTTTTATTCCGCAGAACCCGGTGATGACAGCTTAATACATAAGTCCGATGAGTGACGATATTGGGCCCGGCGCACGGGCAAACGACACAGACATTAATACCGGCGACCCCTGGGATATGTTCCTCTGGTGCCGCACACTGGGTATCACCAAGTCTCAGATGGAAACGGCGATACAAAGCGTGGGCACGTCTTTGGAACACATCAGGCGCTACGTGGAAGATGAGCGCCTGCACAACTAAAGAAGCCCTGAATGGTTCAGGGCTTCTTTAGTAAAGGTTTGCTGGTATCGCTACAGCATTTCCACGCTGCGTGATACGAAATCAGTAAGCGCCTGTCCGTTGAGCAGGCCTTGGGCGAGGAGTGCAAGGTCAAAAGCCTGGCGGGCCAGCTTCTCCTGCTGTGCGCCGTCTTCCGTCGTTGCCATGCGGGAGATGAGCGGGTGGTTGGCGTTTACGGCCACCTTATAGCGGTCAGGCAGGGAGCCGTAGAAGGACATTCCGCCGCCTCCGCCCATGGCCGCCATGTCTTTCATGCGGCGCATCCATTCGTCCATCGTTATCGTTACCGGCTGCTCATCCGGGGAGAGGCTTTCTATGCTTACCTCCATGCCGGGCTTGCTGACGGCTTTGGTGAAGATTTCCTTCACCTTGTCTTGTTGCTCCTGCGTGAGCACGGCCTCAATGGCGGCGTCTTTCTGGATGAGCTTGTCCATTACGTCCGCGTCCACGCGCTTGAGGCTGGTCTTTTCTAACTGCTGCTCCCAGTGCTGGATGAAGTGGCTGTCAATGGGCGAGTTCATCAGGAGCACATCGTAACTGCGCTTTTCGGCGGCGGCTATATAGGCGTGCTGCTTCTCGGCGTCTGGCGTGTACAGATAGACGATGTTGCCGTCTTTGTCAGTTTGAAGCGGGGCAACCTTGTCGGCGTATTCCTTTTCGGTGAAAAGTTCCTTCTTTACGTTTTGCAGGAGCAGGAAATCCTTCGCCTTCTCCGCAAACTTCGGCTCGGAGATGATGCCGTACTTTACGAAGAGGCCGATGTCGTTCCACTTTTCCTCGTAGCTCTTGCGGTCGTTCTTGAATAGCTCGCCCAGCTTATCCGCCACCTTGCGGGAGATGTAGGCGCCTATTTTCTTCACCGCGCTGTCTGCCTGCAGGAAGGAGCGGGAAACGTTGAGGGGAATGTCTGGCGAGTCAATGACGCCGTGCAGGAGCATCAGGAATTCCGGCACAATGTCCTTTACCTCGTCGGTGATGAATACCTGGCGGGAGTAGAGCTTAATTTTATTGCGCTGCAGCTCAAAGTCGGCCTTCACCTTGGGGAAGTAGAGCACGCCGGTGAGGTTGAAGGGGTAGTCCACATTCAGGTGAATCCAGAACAACGGGTCTTCGCTCATCGGGTACAATTCCCGGTAAAAATTCAGGTAGTCTTCATCCCCTAAATCCGTCGGGCTCTTCGTCCAGATGGGCGTGGTGGTGTTGATGATGTTGTCCACCTCCACGTCTTTCCACTGTTTCTTCCCTTCGGCATCCTCACCGTCCTCCTCATTCTCCGTGCGCGTGCCGAACTGGATGGGAACAGGCAGAAACTTCGCGTACTTGTCCAGAATGCTCTGAATGCGGTGCTCCTCCAGAAACTCCTCGCTATCCGGATTGATGTGCAGGATGATGTCCGTGCCGCGCTCCGTCCGAGTGCCGTCTGAAATATCAAACTCCGTGGAGCCGTCGCAAGTCCAATGGGCGGGCTGCGCGCCTTCCTGGTAAGAAAGGGTCTGGATTTCCACCCGTTCAGCCACCATGAAGGCGGAGTAAAAGCCGAGGCCGAAGCGCCCGATTATTTCCTGCGCGTCCGCGGCTTCTTTGAACTTCTCCATAAACTCGGTGGCCCCGGAGAAGGCAATCTGGTTGATGTATTTCTTGATTTCCTCCGCCGTCATGCCGATGCCGTTGTCGGAAATGGTCAGCGTCTTCGCTTCTTTATCCACTGACACTTTTACGCGGGGCTCGCCCAGCTCGCCGCTGTATTGGCCGAGGGCGGCGAGGCGCTTTATTTTCTGCGTCGCATCCACCGCGTTGCTCACCAATTCCCGCAGGAAAATCTCATGGTCTGAGTAGAGGAATTTTTTAATAATCGGGAAGATGTTCTCCGTATGGATGGAGATTGTACCGTGTTCTTGCATGGTTCATTGGTGGGCAAAGGGCGTTCCGGGCCGGGCTTTTTTGTCAGAATGACAGAAAAGCGTCCATTTAAGCACGCAGGCTTTCGCATAGAAGCCCAATATGGCATTTCATTACGTATCAAGTGCATTTTCCCCTCCCGCTACAGGATAAACCTTTCCCCCTGCGGGGGAAGAGCGTCTCCCTGCGGGGGAAGCCTTTCTCTCTGCGGAGAAAAGGTTCCCTCGCAGGGAGCAACCCTGCTCCATGCAGGAGCAGCCCCTCGGCGTGCAGGAGATACGTTTCCCCCTGCGGGGGAAGCCCCTCCCCTGCAGGCCGCCCTCCTCAACGCCTCAACGCCTCAACTCCCCCCCTCCTCACCGCAAGGCCAATTGGCCGCCAATGCGGCGATTTATATTTGAAATACCCATGAACCGCCTGCGCGATATAGTGCTGCACATCTTGGCCTGCCTGGCCTTTCTGTCCATCCCCATCCTGCTGGGCAGAGAGGAGATGGGACTGGCCATTTGCAGCCGTGGCGTGGCGCGCGATGAGCTTGGCTGCCTGCTGACCATCGGGTACTTCTACCTGAATTTCTTCTACATCATCCCCAAGTTTTACCTGCGGCGGCGCTACTTCTTCTTCGGGCTGCTGACGGTAAGCGCCTTTTGCCTGGTGACGGTAATCCCGAAAATCATCCTGCCGATGCCGGCTCCGCTGACGCACGGACGGTTGCCGATACTGCGGGACATCAACCATAACCTGTTTCGCTTTCTGTTTGTATTTCTCTCGTCCCTAATGCTGCGCATCCGCGACCAGTGGCGCATCACGCGGGAAGGAAAAACGGCGGCAGAGCTGGCCTTTCTGAAAGCCCAAATCCAGCCGCACTTCCTGTACAATACGCTCAACACCATTTACGCGCTGGTAATAGAAGACTCGCCCCACACCGCCGGCGCTATAACGCGCCTGAGCGGCATGATGCGCTATGTGACTGATGAGGCGAGCATGGATTACGTGCCGCTGGTCAACGAGCTAACCTATATAGAAAGCTACATCACGCTGCAGGAGCTGCGCTTCGGCACAACGGTAGGCATCTCTTCCATAGCGAATGGCGACCCGGACGACTACCGGATACCGCCCATGCTGCTCATTCCTTTTATTGAGAATGCCTTCAAGCACGGCATCAACCCGGAGGAGGCCAGCGGCATCGTGGTGCGCATCAACATTTCCAACGACATCCTGCGGCTCAACGTGCGCAACCGCCTGGTGCACTCCCGCCCCGAGCGCGACTCTACGGGAAAGGGACTTTCCAATACAAAGGCGCGTCTGGCCCTCCTCTACCCCGGCCGCTATGAGCTGAATACCTCTTTAGACGAAGGCGTGTATGCGGTATCGCTAACGCTGACGCTGGTTTAGAAATTCCAACATTCCACCCCCCTACGCCATGATAAGAGCCATTGCCATAGACGACGAGCCGCCGGCGCTGCGCATCATTGAGCGCTTTGCCGCAGGCATGGAAGGCCTGCAATTGCTGCGCACCTTCACCAATCCCAGCGAGGCGCTGCAATTGCTGGAAGCGGAGAAAGTGGACTTGCTATTCTTAGACATCCAGATGCCCTCCGTGTCGGGGCTGGATTTCTATAAATCGCTGCCCGAAGGCCCGATGGTCATCTTCACGACGGCGTACAGCGAGTATGCGGTGGAAGGCTTCAACCTGCGGGCGGTGGACTACCTGCTGAAGCCTTTTACGAAAGAACGCTTTGAGCAGGCCGTAGAGCGGGCGGAGAATACCCTCTCCTACCGGCAACAGATAGCAAGCGGCGGGCAGCAATTCATCTCCATCCGTGCGGACTACAGCACACACCGGATTTCGCTGTCGGATATCCGATATGTGGAAGGGCTGGACGATTATTTAAAAATTCACTTAGAGAATGCCCGCCCTATTGTGGCCCGTCTTACGATGAAGGCGATGGTAGAGATGCTGCCTGCGGGCGCCTTTATGCGCGTACACCGTTCCTACATCATCCCGCTGAACCGGATTACGATGGTGCGCAACAAAACCATCTACATCGGAGAGGTGCAGATACCCATCGGCGGGTCTTATGAGGAGGCCTTTTTCAAAGCTTTCTGACAATGTGGCGTCATTCGCCGACCGTCGGCTTTGATTTACCGCAGCCTGACAATAGGAGGAAATAAACCGGCGCGCACCCCGTTATTAGATTATTAGAAACGCAGCGCCATGAAAGCCAAAGCGGAACATCACTACGATGAAAAAGGAGAAGAGCAACGCTTGTTTTATACTACCCTTCTGCTTGGTGCCGGTTGCCTGCTGACCTGGTTATTAATGAGCGTTTTGCTCTGAACAGATATTGCGTAAGAGTGTGTGGTGTGTTTTGGATGATGCAAAAGGCCGGCCTCAGTGCCGGCTTTTTTGTTGCCTATCCTTTTCCAATACCAGCTAATTCTTTCTGAGCCGCCAGGAAATCATTCCAAATCTCCGCTACTACATCCGCCGCAGGCATGATGGATTTGATTGTGGCGCTCACCTGCCCTATTTCCAGTTCGCCTTCCTGCATGTCGCCCTCCTGCATACCGCGCTTTGCGCGGGCGCGGCCTAAAAGGTCTTCTAATTCAGCCTTAGTAGCGCCGCGGGCTTCCGCCTCCATCACTTGCTGCGCGAAGTGGTTGCGGAGCAGCCGCACAGGCGTCAGACTTTTCAGGGAAAGCATCGTATCACCCTCGCCTGCGGCAATGACCGCTTCTTTAAAAGCCTGATGGCTGGAGGCCTCGAGCGTAGCGACAAACCGGCTGCCAATCTGCACGCCGTCCGCCCCAAGCGCCATAGCCGCCAGCATAGCCCGCCCGGAGCCGATGCCGCCCGCCGCGATGAGCGGAATAGAAATGGTGTCTCGCACGGCAGGAATGAGGCACATTGTTGTGGTTTCTTCCCGGCCATTGTGGCCCCCGGCTTCAAAGCCTTCGGCTACAACTGCGTCCACGCCGGCGTCCTCGCTCTTCTTCGCGAACTTGGAAGAGGAAACCACGTGAACTACTTTAATGCCTGCTTCTTTCAGTTTTGAAGTCCAAGTTTTCGGATTCCCCGCGGAAGTAAAGACAATCGGTACGCCTTCCTCCAGAATGACGGCGATATGCTGGTCAATATCTGGGTAAAGCAGCGGCAGGTTGACGCCATAGGGCTTATTCGTAGCCGCTTTGCATTTCTGAATATGCTCGCGCAAGCCTTGAGGATACATACTGCCCGCGCCGATGAGACCGAGGCCGCCGGCATTGCTCACAGCAGAGGCGAGCTTCCAGCCGGAAGCCCATATCATACCCGCCTGGACGATTGGATATCGGATGCCGAAGAGGCCCATTATACGGTTGTCAGTCATTGTTAGCCCAAATCAATTTCCGTGTTGTCGCCGATGTTGAGGCTCTGGCTCATGCCGCGCACAAAGGCGTCAGAGCCAATAATGGAGGAATGCAGCACCACTTCCTTCAGCTCCGCGTAAGAGCCGATGATGGAATCCTGAATGATGGACGCCTCAATGTTGGTACACTCGCCGATGGTCACATTCGGCCCAATGATGGAGTGCCGGATGTTACAACCTTCGGCAATAGAAACGGGCGGGATAATGACGGCTCCTTCCGCCGTGTTCACCGGCGTGTTCTCGCCTTCATGCATCTGGCGCAGGAGAATAGCGTTGGTGGAAAGCAGGGTTTCCTTCTTTCCGCAGTCAAACCAATTGGCTACGCGGAAGGCGTTGAAGCGCACACCATCGTCCAGCATTTGCTGCAGGGCTTGCGTAAGGTGATACTCGCCCTGCTCATCCATCCGCGCTTCAATGTGGCCTGCAAGGGCCGCAAACAGCTTCGCCGTTTCCTTCACATAATACACGCCCACCATCGCCATGTTAGAGCGGGGGATGAGCGGCTTTTCCACCACGCGCAACACGCGATCCGCCTCGTCTAACTCCGCCACGCCGAAGGAGCGCGGGTCGTCCACACGGCGCACACCTATCATGGACGTGGGGCTGCTGATTAGCCCGCGCACGCTGTAATCGGCAATGGTATCACCAAGCACGATGAGGAGCTCATTGTCGCCAACTGCTTTCCGTGTCAGCCAGATGGCGTGGCCCGTGCCGCGGCGATCGCTTTGGGTGACGAGCGTGTATTTCAGATTCGGGTAGGTGCGGGCGATGTAATGCTGGATTTTCTCGCCGAGGTAGCCTATGACGAACACAAAATCATCCACACCAGCTTCCAAAAGCTGGTCTATAATGACGGCAAGGATGGTCTTACCAGCAATTGGGATAAGGGCCTTGGGCTGCGTATAAGTGAGCGGGCGCAGCTTAGTGCCGGCGCCGGCTACGGGGATGATTGCTTTCAAATTGAGTTCGGATTGCGGATTGCCAGTTGCGGATTTCAGGGTCAATCCATTCCAGCTAAAGGCACCGTGAAATTAGGCCACGCCATTCTACAATCCGAAATCCGCCCTCCGAAATCCGAAATAACAACGGGGCATGAAGTTTTCAGCCATTTCGCGCAATGGCCGCTCCAACAAATAAAGAAACAATAGACGAACTCCCGAAGTTGGCGAAGCGAAACCTGAAGCGCCTTGTACAAGACCCCGCCCGGAGCGCCGAGGCCGTCAATCTGCGCTATGTAGCCGACAGTGAGCCGGGCATCCGCCGCATCCGCAAGGGCAAGACGTTCAGCTACGAGTTGAACGGCAGCGCGGTCAAGGATGAGACGCAGCTTGCCCGCGTCCGCGCCCTTGTACTGCCGCCAGCATGGGAAGAAGTCTGGATTTGTAAGGAAACGGACGGCCATCTCCAAGCTACGGGCATTGACACTAAAGGCCGCAAGCAGTATCGCTATCATCCTGCATGGAATGCTTTGCGTAGTCAGACCAAGTTTTATCACCTCTACGAGTTCGGGAAAGTGCTGCCCGCTATCCGCGAGTCGCTGGCAAGAGACCTCACGCTGCCGGGTCTGCCGGAGCGGAAAGTCTTGTCGGCCCTTGTAAGCATTATGCAGGAGACCGGCATCCGCATCGGCAACAGCGCCTATGAAAAGCTGTATGGCTCCTTTGGGCTGAGCACACTGAAGGATAAGCACGTGCGCATATCAGGCGGCGAGGTAAAGTTTTCGTTTGTAGGCAAGAAAGGTGTGGCGCATAAGCTATCGCTAAAGAGCAAACGGCTGGCGAAGATTGTAAAGCAATGCCGCGATATTCCCGGCGAAGAGCTTTTTCAGTACAATGATGCTGACGGCAAGCATTACCCTGTGGACTCTGGAATGCTGAACAACTACATTAAAGAAATTTCGGGCGGTGGGCATTTTACGGCAAAGGATTTCCGGACTTGGACGGGAACGCTGGCCGCTTTGCAAGCATTCCGGGAGATTGGCTGCGCCTTCGCTTCCGACACAGAGGCGAAGCGGAATGTGAACACAGCACTGGACACCGTCTCAAAGCAGCTTGGCAATACGCGCACTGTGTGCCGGAAGTATTATGTGCATCCCGCCATCCTTAACCTGTACGAATGCAACAAACTGGACGCCTTCCTGAAAGAACTGGACGCGCAGCCAGAAGTGAAGGGTGACGGATTGACCAAGGAGGAAGAGGTGCTGATGAAGATTCTGGCAAAATAGTCCGCGTTATCCTGAGAAATTTGTCAGCTTCCGTTTCCGCAATTATCACCACCTTTATTTCTAAACCAAATACATCATGAGCAACAAAATCTTCGCTACCCTCCTCGCGGTAGCCCTCACTGGCAGCACGCTTTCCTTTGCGCAAGAAATGAAGACGGAAAAGAAAGAGCACAAGGCGGTGAAAAAGGAAATGAAAGGCAAGCACCATAAAGCCATGAAGAAAGAGGTGAAAGCCGAGAAGAAAGACGCTATGGCCAAATAAGCACTTAACATAACTCAAAAACGGCTGCCATATACTGGCAGCCGTTTTTATTTTGTGCCGCCACAAAGCAGCAATAGCGCTCATGGTATCGCCGCCACCAACCTCTTCGTGTACTCTTGCTGCGGATGCTTCAGCACCTGCTCTGCATCCCCTCGTTCAATGAGCCTTCCGGCCTGCATTATCATTACCCGGTCAGCTATATAATGGACTACGTTCAGGTCGTGGGAGATGAAGAGGTAGGAAAGCTTCAGCTCCTCTTGTAGGTCTTTTAGCAGGTTCAGAATTTGCGCCTGAACGCTTACGTCCAGCGCGCTCACGCTTTCGTCACAGATAATGAGCTTTGGCCGCAGGGCAATAGCACGCGCAATGCCGATGCGCTGCCGCTGCCCGCCGCTGAATTGATGCGGATAACGGCGTAATGCGTCGGCAGGTAGCCCTACCAAATCCAGCAGGCGCTGCGCTTCCTTGTGCACCTCCCTGCGCGGAACAATGCGGTGCACCAACATCGGCTCCGTGATGGCAGCGCCCACCGTCAGGCGCGGATTGAGCGAGGAAAAAGGGTCTTGGAAAATCATCTGCACATCCTTGCGGATGCGGCGCCAATCGCCTGTGCTCATATGTACGAGGTCTTTGCCTTCAAAGCTTATCTGCCCGCTCTCCACGCTTTGCAGCCCCATAAGCGCGCGGCTGATAGTGCTTTTGCCGCAGCCACTCTCGCCTACCAAGCCAAGCACCTCGCCTTGATGAAGATCAAAGGAGACATCCTCTACCGCGCGTAAAAAATGGAGCGGCGTGCCGAGCCAGTCCGTCTCCGTGGGAAACCATACGCGGAGGTGGCGCACCTGGAGCAGCGTGGGCGCGTTGGGATGTTGGAATGTTGGAGCATTGGAATGTTTAGCCTTGGTGTCCGTAACATTCCGACTATTCTGCAATTCCAAAAATTCCGGTTCAGACATGAAGTCGGAAACGACCGGCAAGCGCTGGCCTTTGTCCACGCTTCCGGGGCGGCAAGTCAGCAGGGCTTTCGTATAAGGATGCTGCGGGTTGCCAAGCACCTCCTTCGCCGGGCCATATTCCATCACCTCGCCATTGCGCAGCACCAGGACATCATCGGCGATTTGCGCGGCGAGGGCGAGGTCATGCGTGATAAAGATGAGGGCGGTGCCGGTCTCTTCCTGCAAAGCTTTCAGCAGCCGGATGATTTCTGCCTGAACGGTTACATCAAGTGCCGTCGTCGGCTCGTCGGCGATGAGGAGGGCCGGATTCGCGCTCATGGCCATAGCAATCATTACACGCTGCTTCTGACCACCGGAAAGCTGGTGCGGGTATTTGTGATAGCTCCGTTCCGGCGTAGGAATCTGCACTTGGCCAAGCCATTCAATGGCGGCGCGCTTAGCATCGGATGTATTCAAGCCGGCGCTGGCGCGTAAGGCTTCGGCAAGCTGCTTCCCTACTTTCATCACCGGGTTCAGCGCGCTCATCGGCTCTTGGAAAACTATGCTTGCTACCCTGCCCCGGATGCTTTGCCAGACCTCCGCAATCGTTTCAGGACTGATGTGTGCATTGTTGATGTGGATGGTGCCGCTCCAGGCCGCTGATTTTGGCAGCAGACCCAGAAGCGCTAAGGCTGTAAGGGACTTTCCGGAGCCGCTTTCGCCTACAATGGCGAGGGTCTTACCCCCTGCTATGGAAAAGCTCAAACCCCGCAGCGCCCGATGATCTTTGCCAAAGGCAATGCGGAGATTCTTAACAACGACGACCGCTAGCTCTTCCATCCCTTAGAAATGTAGATGCCGAACAGTTAGGCCATTATTAATAAGCTGCTTCAACGAGTCAATGCCGATGCGCAGGTGCAGGTCAACATAATTCTTTGTCACTTTACTGTCGCTCTCCGCCGTCTTCACGCCTTCCGGCACCATCGGGGAGTCGCTCACCAACAGCAGTGCGCCGGTCGGAATCTTGTTGTAAAAACCCGTGGAGAAGATTGTGGCCGTTTCCATGTCTATTGCCATTGCGCGAATCTTCTTCAAATAGTCTTTGAAATCCTCATCGTGCTCCCATACGCGGCGATTAGTGGTATAGACCGTTCCTGTCCAGTAATCCCGTTCATAATCACGGATAGTGGTGGAGATGGCTTTTTGCAAAGCAAAAGATGGCAACGCCGGCACCTCCGGCGGAAAATAGTCGTTACTCGTTCCCTCTCCGCGAATGGCTGCGATGGGCAGGATAAGGTCGCCGACGCCGTTCTTCTTTTTAAGCCCGCCGCATTTGCCAAGGAAGAGTACGGCCTCCGGGTCAATTGCGGAGAGCAGATCCATCATAGTAGCTGCTGAGGCGCTGCCCATGCCAAAGTTGATGATGGTGATGCCTTCCGCCGTTGCGGACTGCATCGGCTTGTCAATACCTGCGACTTTCACGCCGTGCATCTCTGCAAACATCTGCAGGTAGTTGCTGAAGTTGCAGAGCAGGATGTATTTCCCAAATTCTTTGAGCGACTGGCCGGTGTAGCGCGGCAGCCAGTTTTCAACAATTTCTGCTTTCGTCTTCATGCGCTAAGGTAAATATGCGGGTGTTTCAGGACGCTTTACCTTATTGAAAACTCATGCCCTGCCTATTGCCCATCCTCATTGAACAATATCTTTCCAATCGCGCTCCAACTGCTTCTTAAGCATTACATCCGTAAGGTCAAACTTGATAGGCACCACAGAGGCATATCCGGCTTCCAGCGCATCCACATCAGTGTCGCCACCCTGGTCTTCATTTACAAAAGCCCCTACCATCCAGTAATAATCCTTACCGCGGGGGTCAACGCGGTGGTCAAATTCTTCTTTCCACTTGGCATTAGCCTGCCGGCACAAGCGCAGCCCTTTGAAATGCACCTTCGGGCCTTTGGGAATGTTCACATTTAGCAGCGTTGAAGGCGGCAGCCCGCCGGCCAATAGTTTCCTGGCAACAATCTGCGCCACCTCGGCAGCCACAGAGAAATCAGCATCAAACGAAAAATCCAGCAGGGAGAAGCCGGCGGAAGGCACACCTTCAATTGCGGCTTCCATTGCAGCGCTCATTGTGCCGGAGTAAAGAATGTTGATAGCGTGATTAGCGCCGTGGTTGATGCCGCTCACGCAGATGTCAGGCCGGCGGTGCAGCACTTTATCCCGCGCCAGCTTCACGCAGTCCACCGGCGTGCCGCTGCATTGCCAAGCCTCTATTCCATCAAAGATGTCCACACGATTGAGCCGCAGGGGGTGCCCGATAGTAATGGCGTGCCCCATGCCGCTCTGAGGCGCATCCGGCGCTACCACCACTACCTCGCCGAGCGGACGCATAGCTTCCACCAAAGCGCGGATGCCCGGCGCGGTGATACCATCGTCATTTGTAACGAGAATGATTGGTTGTTCGTTCATAAAGGGTTTAGAGGAAAAGGTCGCGCTGCAAGTCCACGCCGGGCTGCGCCGCGTACGCGCCGAAGTCAATGATGCCCTCTGCCTTCAGGACTTCTTCATCTAAAAAAAGAAAGCCGCTGCAATCCCGCGCGTTTTGCCGCAGGATGTAATAGGCGGCATCGGCTACAATCTCCGGCTTGCGGCTGCGGCGTACCAGCGCATCGCCGCCCAGCAGATTCTGCACAGCAGCAGTTGCAATGGTTGTAGCCGGCCAAAGGGAGTTGGCGGCAATGCCAATGTTCCGAAATTCCGCAGCCCAGCCGAGGCTCATCATGCTCATGTTGTACTTGCTTAGCGTGTAAGCAATATGCGGCCCCAGCCAGCGCGCGTCCATAGAAATTGGCGGCGCAAGTGTAAGGATATGAGGATTTGCAGAGCGCTTTAAAAAGGGTACACAATGTTTAGTAACAAGAAAAGTGCCGCGCACATTGATATCGTGCATCAGGTCAAAGCGCTTGCTGTCGGTTGCCTCGGTAGGCGTAAGCGAGATGGCGGATGCGTTGTTGATGACCGCATCAATGCCTCCAAAAGCTTCCGCGCCCTGCGCGACAGCCGCAATAATCTGCGCCTCGTCGCGCACATCGCAGGCTACTGGAAAGGCTTTTCCGCCGGCGGCTTCAATCTCATCTGCGGCGGAGAAAATGGTGCCGCCGAGCTTCGGGTTTTCCGCAACAGACTTCGCGGCGATGATGATGTTGGCTCCTTCCCGCGCAAGACGCAGTGCAATGGCCTTGCCGATGCCGCGGCTTGCGCCGGTAATGAAAATCGTTTTGCCGTTCAGGCTGAAAGGCGCTGTTGCTTCGCTCATAGTTACTCCGCTTTGGAGCATTCAAAGTAAGGCCTATTGAGCTATACGGAACGGTCGCTGCGCGCTGCCCTCGCCACCTTCCACGCGCAATAGGTATAAACCGTTGGGAAGCTCAAGCTGTATAGCGCCGTTTGCAGGGAAGGCGGCCTGCCGGAGCGCTCTGCCCTGCAGGTCATAAACCGAATAGCGCTGCCACCCAGCACCTTCTACGTGCAGTAAGCCTGCAGCTGGATTTGGAAAAACACGCAGGCTGCCCGCAGCATGTTGAGGCACCGCCGTAGGAACAGCATCCATCACGTAGCTTGTGCGCACAGGAAAGTGGTCGCTAATGTCATTGTCGTAGTTAGGAAATATGCCCTTCACAAAGGAGCGCAGCACTTCAGCGCTGCCCGGCACGTAGTAGCGCGCCATCTCGTCTGAAGCCACAACGTGGTCTATGAGGCTGGTGTAGCCATCTGACGAGAAAGCGCCGGCGCGGGAAATAGCCAGCGTGAGCGGTACGTAACGGAGACTGTCGCGCACCATGTACCAGTAATTGCTTTGAGGAAAGTATCCGCCGCAATTGCTCACGTCCAGGTCGTCGTTAAAGTCGCCGAGCACGAGGAAACGTGCAGACGGCTCGTAGCGGTCAAGGCTGTCTTTCAGCTCACGGCAGCCATCCACGCGGCGGCTGCAGCTTTGGTCATCGGCCATAGCTTTTGCGTGCAGCACAATGAAGTTGACAGAACGCCATTCTCCGTCGCGGCCCTTCACCTCTGCACTTACCTCATAAGGAAAGCGACCACTGGCGAAAGCATTATAGGCCGTGCTTGAATGCGTCATCATAGCGCGACCGCTCACGTTGCGCAGCAAATCCTTGCGATATACCAAAGCAAGCTTCTGCGCACCCATCCATTTCGCAGATGCAGTATCCGATGCGAAGGAGCCGAAAGTGGACAGCGCATAGGCGTAGCCGCCTGGCAGCGATGATACCACTGCGCGCAGCGAGTCAGGGTTGACGACCTCACATAGCGCATACACATCCGCATTCATCGCCGTCATCAGCGCGCGGACGCCAGCTACCTGCTTCTTTGCATCATGGGTATGGCCATCGGCAAACCATTCTAAGTTCCAATTGACCACATGGAGCGTATCAGCGGACGGCGCGGCCAATACAAATGGCGCACTCACGCTAAGAAAAAAAACAAGTAGTAGCGGACGAAGCATCTTCACGGCAAAAGAAACACCCCGCACGGAGACGGGGTTAAATGTTGTCAGCAAAGATAATCCCGGCGCTCAGTCCTGCTCGGCGCGATCACGCCCGGTTTTTTGTATTTCCTCGTTAAAAACCTTATCGCGTACCAGGTCGGCGAATTCAACTGATGGCTTAAAGGCCGGAATAGTGTGCTCCGGGATTTGCACGGCGGTATTCTGACGAATGTTGCGAGCCGTTTTTGCGGCGCGGCGCTTAAGGATAAAGGAGCCAAAGCCGCGCACATGCACCGGCTCACCGCCTTCAAGGGCGTTCTTCACTTCCTTGAAGAATGCTTCTACTGTAACGAGCACATCCACTTTGGGAACGCCCGTCTTGTCCGCAATGCGATTGATGATGTCAGCTTTCGTCATGATAAGGGTTGAGTAAGTTTGTTGAAGGCATTATGTATGGGGAAGCCTCAAAGCCTAACACACGTATTGACTATTTGCTAAAAAAATCATTCCAGTTATGGGCATCCATCAAAAAGAAAAAGGGCCGACTTCTAATGAAGCCAGCCCTTCTGTGTCCCCGCAAGGGCTCGAACCTTGGACCCGCTGATTAAGAGTCAGCTGCTCTACCAACTGAGCTACAGAGACGTTTTTCTGTTGGGAGGGCAAATGTAAGGCCGTCGGCAAAATCTACCAACGCGTTACGCTTAAATTTTCCAAGGCTGCACGGTGTTAGCCCATTCCGCACAGTAAGGCACGCTTAGCTTGATGTAATTGTCTGTATAGCCTTCCATCATGCCATTCACAGGTGCGCGCTCCCAAAGCACACGCCGCTCCTGCCCGCTGTGCTGATCGGTAAAATACTGAAGCTGGCGGTAAGAAAGCTGCCGGAGCGCCTTATTACGTTCGTTGCGAATGTTCGATGGTACAGCGCTTGGCATTCCTGCGGCAAGCGTATTTGCCCGTTCCGAATAGGTAAAAACGTGCAGGTAAGAAATCGGAAGCTCACTTAGGAATCCATGCGTTTCCGCAAAGGCGGCCTCATCCTCTCCTGGAAATCCAACGATTACATCTGCGCCGATGGCGCAATGGGGCATAGCTTCCTTAATCATTGCTACACGCTCCGCATATAGTTCTCGCCGGTAGCGCCGCCGCATGAGACCGAGGATGCGGTTGGAGCCGCTTTGCAGCGGGATATGGAAGTGTGGCATCACCTTCCGAGACTGCGCTACATGCGCGATAATCTCTTTACTCAATAAGTTAGGCTCTATAGAAGAGATGCGGTAGCGGGCGATGCCTTCTACGCCTTCCAGCGCTTGAAGCAGGCCGAGCAAGTTCTCGTCGCCTTCGCCAAAATCGCCGAGGTTGATGCCTGTAAGCACGATTTCTTTTAAGCCGTCTGCGGCAAGGCTTTGGGCATTGGCAACTACGTTGGCGATGCTGTCGCTGCGGCTATGGCCACGTGCGAGCGGGATTGTGCAGAAGGAGCAGCTATAATCGCAGCCGTCCTGCACTTTCAGAAAGCTTCGCGTGCGATCGGCAAGACTGTAGGAAGCCTGAAAACTTTCTATTGCTTCCACATCATTGCAATGAACCTGCGCGCCGCCTATGCGCTTGTCTAACCCACGCAGGTGGCGCGGCAGCTCGAACTTCTCTGCTGCGCCAAGTACAAGGTCAACGCCTTCAATCTCAGCTATCTCAGCAGGCTTGAGTTGCGCATAGCAGCCGGTAATAACCACAAATGCTTCCGGAGCGCGGCGCTGAATTTTACGCACGAGGTAACGGCATTCCTTGTCCGCATTCTGCGTTACGGAGCAAGTATTGATGACGTACACGTCCGCTACGTCTTCAAACGAAGCCTTGGCAAAGCCTTCCCCTTCCAGCATACGGCTAAGCGTGGACGTCTCGGCGTAGTTGAGCTTACAGCCAAGCGTGTGAAAGGCAACAGAAGTGGACGCAGACATGCGACTCAAAAATACGCTGCGCGCGCGGCAGTAATGCTTTAGAAGCGGTATCCGATATTAAAGCTAAACTGTACGGCGGGTTGCTGATCTGCCGGGTACCTTGTCGGGTCGTTATCCTTATAGAGAAAGCCCAGGCCCAGCTCCAGACCTACATGTACAGCTTTGTACGGTTGTAGGTTGATAGAATTATTAAGCATCAGTCCGCTCTTGAAAACCGCAACTTCTGTCGGCGTTCTGATATTATAATTTTTGTCGTAGCGGGTGCCCGATGCAAACACTGCGCACAGGCCGATGCCATAGGATACTGGTCGATTGCTGCCGGTGGGATAAATCTTTACACCGGGATAGAAGTACAAAAATGTCCGGTCTGCGGCATCGGTAAGGCCATTGGGGCCGCTGCTGCCGTTGTAATGGTCGTTGAAGGTGGTGAATGCCACCGGCAGCACTATAGAGAAGATATTCTTTTTATCCAGCACGCGCTCGTAGCGCAGGCCGGCGCCGGCAGGGCTTTCGTTAGCCATGTGTACCGGCATAAGTGAAACGATATTCTTCCCGTATCCGATAGCGGCTGATAGCCCAAACTCACGGTGGCGTCGCGGGACCCGGGAATAGCGCATCTCGTAGGTAATATCATCCTCCCTGCCACTGCCGTCTTCAAATACGATGTGATCCACTTCGCTGCGGCCTATGCTTATATCCTGCCCTTCCGTTGCAGACATCCTGCGATAGCTAACCGAATCCTTACCAACGGACTGCACCTTCACGCGCAGGATACTGCCGTCTTTCAGGTAGATCTTATCCTGCGCGTGTAGCATTGCCGGGAGAGCGGATAGCAGCAGCAAAAAACAGAGACGATACATAAGGCTGTAGTTTTTTAGCATGCTTCTCAAAAACGTGCGCCGATACGGATGCCGAGCTCCAGCACAAAGCGGCTGTCGGAAAGGGATTGAAACAAATAGCCGGTGCTCGCGTGGACTGCAAACATAAATGCGCCCTCCCGCTGCACATGCAGCTCGCTTTCCATCAGCAGGCCGGAAATAAAATGGCTGGCCGCCGCGCGCGTTCCCGTGCTCTGGTCATACTCATCCAGCCTGACGCTGCCCAGCAGCAGCGAGGGGCCGGCGCAAAAATCAATACGGCCGGCAGGTATGGGATGAAAACGGAGGCCAGGCGTGGTATACACGAAAGTGGCCTTTGTGTTTTCGAAAATGTCCGGCTGCAGGCCGGCCATGATGGGAATGTGGATGCCCACCTTGTTATCCGCCCCGAGCAGCCGCTCATAATCCAGTCCAATGGCGTAGGCGGCATAGCCGGCAAGAAACAATTGCGTGGGCACGGCCAGCAGAATATTCTTTCCACGCTGCTCATCTTCATGCGGCATATCTTCCGCGGCAGGAAGGGGCGCGAGCGGCCTTCGTTCGTGGCGCGACGGCTTTGGCTGCCAAGTGCGGCCACTTTGGTAAACAATGCGTTCCACCTCATTACCGGGAATCGTATGGGCCGTTTTATCGCCACCCTCAAATTCGGTGTAGCGTACCCGGAAGATGGATGCAGCCTGAACATGTGCCTGAATGACCTCTCCAGTGGTTGTATAGATGCGGTCTTGCGCGCCTGCGTCCATAGCGGCGACGAGCAGAAGCAAAAAGAGCAGTGATGCACGCATGATGGATGGCAAGATAGCAGTTTAGAAACGTCCGCCGACCTTAAAGCCTATCTGTCCGCTTAGCCCGCCCGTGGCACCGGCCGGCACCATTGGCCCGCAGGAGCCGTAGAGCGCGAACACGTAATGGCGATAATTGTGAAAGCACACCTCGCCTTGTAACAGCAGCGCCGCAAAAAAATGGGAGCCGTCATCCGTAGTGAGCGGGTAAGTCTTCCCGACATCTGTCACATCAAGTCTATGCAGCGTGCCCAGCGGTACGCTTATGCCAATGCCTGGGTCAACCCTGCCGGCATTGCCTGCCGGGTGATAGCTGAAATTGAATTCCAGAAAATTCCCTTTGATATTCGCGCGGGTTTCTCTGTAAACCTTCCCGAACGCAACCGTGCCCGACCAGAAGTAATGCGCGCCAACGCCAATAGATAACTTGCCGCCAGCATCCGGAAACCGCTGATACTCCAGCCCCACACTGACGCCGGGATAGGTACCCACGTAGCAATAGGCGGGCGCGTTCATCGTGACAAGATTTTTGTCGCTACGGCGTGCGAATGTGTGCGAAAAGCGCGTCCTTGAAAAAGGCTTACTGCTATACGCAACGCGCTCTAACGACGAACTTTTTACATGCCGGTCAAAGCCTTTCCGCTCTAAGATATAGTCCCGCCTTTCCACCTTAACGCGGCCAATGAGCACCTGGCCATTCTTTAGAAAAAGCGTGTCCTGCGCAGATGCGCTATTTATGGCGATTAGGCAACATAGCAGCAGCAAGCGCATAAGCGTGCGAATTGTTTAGGTCTGTTGTTAATACTCAAACCGGCCGTAAGACCCTTCTATCATTAACTCTTTTTTCGCGCGCTCCTCCACCCTGCCGCTCACCATCGCATCTATCCCGAAGCCCTTTGCTATTGCTACAATGCTTTCCGCCGTGGCGGCATCTGTGAATAGCTCCAGCCGTGCGCCCATGTTGAATACCTGGTACATCTCCCTCCAATCCGTGCTTGCGGCTTCCTGAATCATGGTAAATAACGGCGGCGCTGGCGGAAGATTGTCCTTTACCACACGCATAGGGCCGGGCAGGTAATGCAGGCACTTCGTTTGGCCGCCGCCGCTGCAATGGATAATTCCGTGAATCTTCTCAAAGTGCTCATCCAATACCTTCAGCACAACCGGCGCGTAGGTGCGGGTAGGCGAGAGAATCATCTTCCCTACGTCAAGACCCGTTTCCGTCGCGTCTGTCAGTCGGTATTTGCCGTTGTACACCACGTCTTGCGGCAGGGCTGGGTCAACGCTTTCGGGGTACTTCGCCGCGTAGTCTTTGTGCAGCAATTCGTGGCGGGCACTCGTCAGGCCGTTGCTGCCCATACCGCTGTTGTAGGCATCTTCATAAGTAGCCTGGCCGTAGGATGCGAAGCTTACCACTACATCGCCGGGCGCAAGCTTTTCAGTTGTTACGAGCCGGTCGCGCCTCATGCGGCAGGCCATGGTACCGTCCACAATTACGGTGCGCACTACGTCGCCTACATCGGCGGTTTCGCCACCCATGAAGCGGACGTCAATGCCGTACTCACTCAGCTTTTCAAAATAAGTCTGCGTGCCGTTGATAATCGCTGCAATCACCTCGCCCGGAATCAATCCCTTATTGCGCCCAATTGTAGAGGAATAGGTAAATGGCCCCGTAGCGCCCACGCACAACAGGTCGTCAATGTTCATCACAATCGCGTCGATTGCTATGCCGGCCCACACACTCGCATCGCCCGTCTCTTTCCAGTACATGTAGGCGAGGATGCTCTTAGTGCCCGCGCCGTCGGCGTGCATGAGGTTGCAGAAGGCTTCATCGCCGCCCCAGTAGTCGGGATAGACTTTGCAGAAGGCATTGGGAAAAAGACCTTTGTCCAGCGCGGCGGTGGCACGGTGCACGTCTTCTTTCTGGGCGCTCACGCCGCGCTGCGCATAACGGCCGGAAGTTGTTGCGGATGACATAGGGCGAAGGTAAGTTGAGCGGGTCGAGGGAGTTGAACAAGTTGAACTTGTTTGACCGTTCAACATGTTCAACCTGTTCAATACTACTGGCCGCTACATTTGCCTTGCATGAAGCGCGTCTTTCCACTCATAGTCCTGCTCATCACCCTTTCGGTGCTGGGCATCCTGTTTATCCAGATGCAGTGGATAAAGAGTGCCATTCAGATTAAGAAAGACCAATTCACGCAGAGCCGGCAAAAGAGCCTGCTGGAAATTAAGGAGAGCACCGACGACCTTTTTCTGCGAAAGCGCACGGAGAGCACCGGCAACCTGCCGCTAAACGCACTGACGAAACGCCGTGTGCTGGAGCAGGAATTTACGGCGCAGGTCTTCACGCCCGAGGAGATGCAGGACATTATACAGCAGCTCCTGCGCAGCAATAACATCAAGCAGCCTTTTGAGTATGCCGTTACTAACATCTTCCGCTTCTCTATTCTTTCATCGAACGGCTGGAAAGATGAGTTTGTGAGCGATGCTTACTCGATACCACTTACGGGCGGGAATGCTACGCAGCAGGAGACGCTGTATGTATTTATCCGCGAGCCAAAGAACTACCTGTTTGAGCAATTGGGCTGGATGATTCTCCTGTCCTTTGCGCTCACCACCATCATTATCTCTGCCTTCATACTCACGGTGCGCACGCTATTTAATCAGAAGAAGCTATCCGAAATCAAGAGTGACTTCATCAACAATATGACGCACGAGCTGAAGACGCCATTAGCCACCATCAGCCTGGCCGTGGATGCGCTGACCAACGAGCGCGTCATCAACGACACGGACAAAATCCGCTACTACAGCGGCATGATTAAGGATGAAAACAAGCGGATGAACAAGCAGGTGGAGAGCATCCTGCAGGCCGCCCGCATTGAGCGGCAGGAAATAACGCTCAACCGCACGGTGCTGGACGTACACGCTCTCATCCAGAGCACGGCTGACAACCTCATCCTCCAGATCAATGAAAAGAACGGCAAGCTTACCCTGCACCTGAAGGCCTCGCGTCACCACATCTCCGGCGATGAGGTGCACATCTCCAACATCATCTTCAATCTGCTGGACAACGCCATCAAGTACTCCAAAGACCCGATGCGCATAGACATTGAAACCGGCAACAGCGGCAACATGCTCGCTATCCGCTTCAAGGATAACGGCATTGGGATGAATAAGGAAACACAGGGGCGCATCTTTGAGAAATTTTATCGCGCGCACACTGGCAATATCCACAACGTAAAAGGTTTTGGCCTCGGCCTGAGCTATGTGAAGGCAATGGTAGATGCCCACGGCGGGCGCGTGCGGGTGGAAAGTGTGCTGGGCCGCGGGAGCACATTCATCGTGTTATTCCCAATAGTGCAGCCGGAGCGGCGGAGCATGTGATGCTTACCACACCAGCGCACTTGCCCCGAGAATAGCTGCGTCTGCTTCGGGGAGCGCGGATAGAAGGAGCGTCACTTTGCCTTTGTAGATGCGCAGCATTGCGTCTTCCATGTGCCGTTTTGTCGGCTCGAGAATAATATTGCCGGCCCTTGCGAGTCCGCCAAAAAGAATGATAGCCTGCGGCGAAGTAATGGCTACGGCATCCGCAAGGCATTGACCAAGAATCTTTCCGGTGTAATCAAATAGCTCCAGCGCAAGCGCATCGCCGGAAGCGGCAGCAATGCCAATGGCTTTTGCGGTAAGCTCCTGTTCATCCCGAATGGTTGAAACATCATTGCGCTTCTGTAGCCACTCCCGCGCCGTCCGCACGATACCCGTCGCAGAAGCGTATGTTTCCAGGCAGCCGCGCCGGCCGCAGCCGCATTCCCGACCATCGCGCACCGCAATCACATGCCCCAATTCGCCCGCGAAGCCATCGTGGCCGTAAATAAGCTGGCCATTTGCGACAAAACCGCTGCCTACGCCCGTGCCGAGTGTAACCATGATGAAGTCCTTCATACCCTTTGCCGCACCATACATCATTTCACCAATAGTGGCTGCGTTGGCATCGTTGGTAATAGTTGTTTTCAGTCCTAAAGCGTCTTCTACGAGCCGGGCTAGCGGAATGACGCCATGCCATTCCAAGTTGGCTGCGTAAGCAATCTCACCAGTGTAATAATTGCCATTCGGTGCGCCGACGCCTGCTCCCAACATCTGTGCGCGGCCTGCCTCCTCAATAATTGGCAAAACACGCTTAGCGAGTGCGTCAATGAAAGCCTCCGGCGTCCTGTAGCCGCGTGTAGGCATGCCGTCCTGCGTCAGAATGTCGCCGCGCCGGTTCACGATGCCGAAGACGGTATTGGTTCCGCCGATGTCTATGCCGAGTGCGAGATCTTGCATTTGGGTGCTTAGCGAGTATGTTTGCTTACACGCTATGGCACAAAATACATCACGGCGCAGCTACGGCTTCGCGCTCTTTCTCATCGGCTGCCTGTTCTTCATCTTCGGCTTCGTTACCTGGGCCAACAGCCAGCTCATACCCTACTTCAAAATAGCCTGCGAGTTGACGCAGGCAGAGGGCTACCTCGTCGCCACCGCCTTCTTTGCCGCCTACTTTGTAATGGCGCTGCCGTCTTCCTACATCCTGCAGCGGACGGGCTATAAGAAGGGCATGAGCATTGGCCTTTTTGTGATGGCTGCCGGGGCGCTGCTCTTTATCCCCGCCGCCGGCGCGCGCTCATACCCGCTTTTTCTTACGGGGCTGTTCATCATAGGCTCCGGCCTGGCGCTGCTGCAGACGGCCTCCAATCCATACGTTACGGTGCTTGGCCCGCACGAGAGCGCCGCGCAGCGCATTTCCATCATGGGCATCTGCAATAAAGTGGCGGGCATCATCGCCGTTTATTCGCTCGGCAGTATCGTTTTGAAAAACTCCGATGAGCTGGTGAAGCGGCTGGCTACCATGGCGCCGGCGCAGAAAACTGCGGAGCTTAATGAACTTATCCAGCGGGTGGTTGGGCCTTACTGCATTATTGCGGCGGTGCTTGTTGCTTTAGGCATTGCGCTTTTCTTTACGCCGCTGCCGGAAGTGGTTGCGGAGGAAGACGCTGCGGACACAGCGCTTTCAGCGAATAAGACGAGTGTTTTTCAGTTTCCGCACTTGCTGCTCGGCGCACTGGCTATCTTCTTCTACGTCGGCGCGGAGGTGATTAGCTACGACACCTTCGCCGGCTTCGGCCAACACCTTGGCTTCTCCTTAGATACCGCAAAGAATTTTGCGACTTACACCGGCTATGGCCTGCTTGTGGGCTATGTCGTCGGCATCATAGCTATTCCGCGATTTATAGACCAGCGGAAAGCGCTGCTCATTTTCACCTTCCTTAGCATTGCGCTTGTCGGCGCTGCGACAGTCGCCCACGGCTATAAAGCCGTAGTTGCCTTTGCTGCGCTTGGCTTTTCCAACGCCGTAATGTGGCCCGCCATCTTCCCCTTGGCGCTGAAAGGCCTGGGGCGCTTTACAAAGACCGGGGCGGCACTGCTAATAATGGGCATCGCAGGAGGGGCTGTACTTCCGCCGCTTTACGGGAAGCTAAGCGAGGCGCTGGGTAATGCGCAGCTTGCCTATGAAATGCTGATACCGTGCTATCTCTATATTCTGTATTACGCAGTGCGGGGCTATAAGGCTGGCAAGTGATTGCAGACGGCACTCTAAAGTTTTGCAAAGCAAATGTGGCTATCAGTAACGTAGCGCGACAGGCGGACTACCTTGCGCAGTACAACATCTCCAGAAGTGCCGACCATTATTCAGGCTGAAAATCTATGCAAAAGCTATGGCTCGTTCCGTGCGGTGGATGACCTCTCTTTTTCCATCAGTCCCGGCGACATCTACGGCTTTCTCGGGCAAAATGGTGCAGGCAAGAGCACTACCATGCGCATTATGCTCGGCCTTGTGCGGCCAACCGGCGGCAGTATCCGCATCAAAGGCGAGGCTTTTTCCCGCGCGCAACTGAAGCACGTTGGCGCTATCATTGAGCGGCCCGATATGTACGGTTACCTGAGCGGGCTGGATAACCTGCGCATCTTCGCGCGACTGAGCGGTATAAAGCCAACAAGCGAGCGCCTGAATGCACTTCTGGAGCTGGTATCACTCAAAGGCCGCGAGCATGATAAGGTAAAAGCCTATTCTCAGGGCATGAAGCAGCGTCTCGGCATCGCCATTGCCCTCGTGCATGAGCCGGACATCCTGATGCTGGACGAGCCGACCAACGGCTTGGACCCGCAGGGCATTGCCGATATGCGGGCGCTCATTCTGCGCCTTGCGCACGAGCGGGGAAAGACAGTTATCATCTCCAGTCACCTGCTGCATGAAGTAGAGCAGATGGCTACGCGGATGCTGATTCTTCACCGCGGTAAAAAGATTGCGGAAGGCGCGGTAAGCGAACTGCTGCATCCCGCCGATACGCTGATGGAAGTTTCTTTAGCACCGGATGAGCGCGTTGCCACCGCCATTCGTGCCAACGCGCATTGGAGCGCGCATATGGAAAGTGCAAGTGCTGACAAGCTTCTGCTGAAAATGCATCCTGATGCCGCGCCGGAATTGACGCGCTGGCTGGTGGCGCAAGGCGCAGCAATTCGGGGCATCTCCGCACGGCACTCGCTGGAAGCCTACTTTTTATCCCTCACCCAAGAACAAGAAGAGCACCATGTGGCCGCTGCTGCGCATTGAGCTGTACAAGATTTTCCGCAAGCCGCGCACCTATATCTCCTTCGCTACGGTAACGGCGATTACGGCGCTCGTGCAGGTGGCGCTTATTGCCAACGGGCAGGAGTTTTCTGACTTCATTTTGCAAGGCGTCAACGCACAGTTTGACTTGACGGGCAAAATTCTGAACGGCTACTTTGTTACTTATCTCATCCTCGGGCTGCTGCTGGTGCATGTGCCGCTACTGGTAGCCCTCGTGGCCGGCGATGCGGTGGCGGGGGAAGCAACAGCTGGTACACTACGCCTGTTACTCACAAAACCCATAAGCCGGGCGCAGCTCATTATCGGTAAGTACCTTGCAACCGTCGTTTATTCCATTGCGCTGCTGGTGTGGTTAGCCATTGCCGGCCTCTTGGTTTCGCTGATTCTTTTTGGAGAAGGCGACCTCATCATTGCGAAAAGCTATGAGGTGGTGGTGCTGCTGCGCGATGATGTGCTCTGGCGTTACGTCTGCGCTTTCGGCTTTGCCGCGCTGGCTATGATGGCGGTGGCGGCGCTGTCTGTTTTTCTGTCCGTGCTTTCGTCTAATGCGATTGGCCCTATTGTTGGTACGATGGGCGTTGTGATTGTGCTTACCATCATCTCCAATCTTGACCTGCCGGTGTTCAGCGCCATTAAGCCTGCCCTGCTTACTACGCACATGCTAGGTTGGAAAGGCTTTTTCTCCGACCCGGTGCCTTATGCAGCTATCGGAAAGTCGGCAGCGGTGCTGGGGGCCTACATCGTTGGGTTGGTTGGGGCTGCTATTTTCATTTTTAATAGAAAGGATATTCAATCATGAAAAGGGTTGCATTGCTGTATTGTTGTATTGCTGTATTGTTTTCGTGCGTTGGTGAAGCTGCCGTTGCGCAGACAGCGGATGCAACAAAGCTTTTCTATTCCTTGCGCGGGCGAATGCTGTCTGTGAATGATTATGTGGCGGATGTGCGGATGAAGATTGACGTCTCCTTTATGCGCGTGCCGTTGCTGGCGGGGAAGCTGTATTACAAAGCGCCCGGCAAGCTGAAGCTGGAGCGTGAAGGCGGCATCTCCATCCTTCCCCGCAAGAGTGTGACGCTGAGCGTGGACAAGATGATGCCTGCCGGAGCGGCCACCGTTATTGACGCCGGCAGGGAAAGCATCGGCAACATTTCCACGCGCATCATCAAAATAATTCCTGAAGGTGAAAGCGACATTGTGCTTTCCAAAGTGTGGGTGGACGAAGCCCGGATGCTGGCCCTGCGCACTGAGACGACTACGCGCGACAATGGCACTGTGCGTATGGAACTGACCTACGACAAATACGCCGCGCATGCGCTTCCCGACAAGGTCGTCTTTGTGATGGAGACCAAAGAATACAAGCTTCCCAAAGGCGTGACGATGGATTACGACGAGGGCAATACGCCACCCGAAAAAAACGACGGCCCAAAGCTGCCGAAGCGGGGACGCATTGAAATCCGTTACCTGAGCTATCGCATCAATGTGGGTTTGAAAGATGATGTATTCAAAGAAGAAGGCGCAAAAAAGAACTGAGCAAATGAAGCATTCACTCATCATTTTGGCGCTTTTGGCACCAATGGCTTTGCACGCCCAACAGCGCGCGGATACGCCCAAGTATCTCTTGCCGTCCGTACAGCAGACGATGCCTATCCGCGACAGCGTTATGGTTATCCGCAAGCTGCCGCTGCAAAATGAATGGGAAACGCAGACTGCTTACGGCGCAAGCGCAGTAACAGAGAAAGCCACAGCCGGATTTTTCAGCACGGGCAAAGGCGGGGGCATCTATGCCTTTCATAATGTTGCGCCGCGCGGCAGCATTCTTCAGGTGCGGAACCTGAATAATGAACACATTGTTTATGTGAAGGTCTTAGGCCCAATGCCGGTTACAAAACAGTTGAAAGGCTGCAACCTTGCGCTGAGCAATGCCGCAAAAGTGGCGCTGGATGTGCGCGACTTTAAGGCGTATTGCGAGATTAGCTATCAGGGCTATTAGCTTTCCCACCGCGAAACCACCATCGTAGCCACGCTGTTGCCCACCACATTCGTAGCGCTGCGGCCCATGTCCAGAATCGGGTCAATACCGAGCAGCAGCGCAATGCCGGCTTCCGGTATATGAAAGGTGGCAAGCGTTCCCGCTATTACTACCAGCGACGCGCGCGGCACGCCGGCAATACCCTTGCTCGTAAGCATGAGCACCAGCAGCATAGTGATCTGCGTGCCCATGTCTAAATGAATGCCGTATGACTGTGCGATGAACAGCGACGCGAACGTCATATACATCATAGAGCCATCCAGATTGAACGAATAGCCTAGCGGCAGCACAAACGATACAATCTTATCCGGACAGCCGGCGCGCTCCAGCTCCATCATCGTCTTCGGATACGCGGCCTCGCTGCTGGCGGTAGAAAATGCCAGCAGGAGCGGCTCTTTCAGCCGCGGCACAAGGTGCAGCACGCGCTTCCCGCCAAATAAGTAGCCCGCGCCAAGCAGCACCGCCCAAAGGATGAACAGCCCGAGATAAAACTCGCCAATGAACAGCGAGTAAGACCTCATCACCCCAAGCCCCTGCTTCGCAATCACCGCGGCCATAGCGCCAAAAACCGCTAACGGCGCCGCCTTCATAATGTAGCCAGTGACTTTAAGAATGATGTGCGCGATGGAATCCAGCGCGTGGATAACCGGGTCGGCCTTTTCGCCCACAGCTGCGGCTGCAATGCCGAAGAAAATAGAGAAAACGACGACCTGCAGGATTTCATTCTTCGCCATCGCATCTATAATGCTGACAGGGACGAGGTGGGAGATAAATTCTTTTACAGAAAGGGCGGCTTTGGGAATGCCCGAAGTATCAGTAGGTAATGGCAGGTGCATCTGCGCGCCGGGCTGGAAGGCGTTGACCAGAATCATTCCCAGCAACAAGCTCATCAGCGAAGCGGAAACAAACCACAGCATCGTCTTCCCGCCAATGCGGCCAACGGCCTTCATATCCCCTACCCGCGCCACGCCTACAATAAGCGTCGTGAGTACCAACGGCGCAACAATCATTTTAATCAGGCGCAGGAAGATTTCCGGAAGGATGGTCAGCGGCTGCAGGGCTTTGTCCATTTCCTCGGGTGTACGGCCTGCCAGTTTTTGATTGAGGAAATAGCCGAGGAGGAGCCCCGCCGCCATTGCCAGCAGGATGTAGAGGATGAGCCGGCTGCGCTTAGCGGGCTGATGTTCGTGGGCTTCGTGCATCGCTGCCATAAGTGGGCAAGATAGCCTCCTACGCGGAGAAGAGGCCGGCAGGATTGCCCTGCAAGCCGCCGGTGTGAATGCACACGACATTCGCCGAAGGCGAAAAGAAGCCTTGGGCCAAAAGGCTTTCAACCTTCATCATCATTTTAGACGTGTAAACGACATCCAGCGGAATGCCAGTCGCATCAAAGAATGTACGGATGAAGTCCGCCGCGCCAGTTTTCCATTTGCCGAATCTTGGGTCTTGTACGGAATGAATATGGACGCCGGGCTGCACGATGCTCTGCGTCCGTTCAAAATCCTTTGCGACGTAGAAACCGTGAAACATACACTGAGCCAAGTCGCTGCGCTTGCCGATACCGGTAGCTAATCCGCTTAGTGTCGTGCCTGTGCCCACAGCTACGCATACGTCCGTTACCCCCGCCGGAAGCAGGGAAGCGATTTCCGCCGCTCCGCGTATGCCGGCATCGTTTGCGCCACCTTCAGGAATGATATGTGCCTCGGGATAGCGCACCGCTAAATCTGATATGGATAGCGCGGCATATTCCGCCTTGCTGTTCATAATGAGCTTCATGCCGTAATCTTCACAGGCTTGGAGTGTGGGTGTGAATTGCTGGCCGTAGTAATTGCCCCGCACGATGCCAATGGATAGCAGACCCCATTCTTTTGCCGCAAACGCGGTGGCTATCAGGTGGTTTGAATAGCCACCGCCAAAGGTCAGCAGGCAGGTCTTGCCTTCGCGCAAGGCGATTTCAGCATTGTACTTCAGCTTAAACCACTTATTACCGGACACAATCGGGTGCAGCTTGTCTAAGCGCAGCATTTGCAGGCGATTGCATGAGCCGGCAGGCGCCCAATGCATGATGTCGTCCAACGCTTTCCAGGGATTAAAATCCCTGGCTATTATATCGGTCGTCCCTACGGGACTAATTGTGTTGGCCTCACTTATCATAGCCGTACTCGCGGAGATAGGCTTCGTTGTCGCGCCATTTGGGACGCACCTTGATGTGCAGCTCTAAGTGCACCTTGCGCTGCAGGAATTCCTCCATCTTCTTCCGCGAGCGGATGCCCAGTTCTTTGATACCGCTTCCGGCCTTGCCTAAGAGAATCATTTTCTGCGTTTCCCGGCTTACAATGATTTCAGCCTTAATCACATCCAGCGTCTGCTTTTCTTCAAAAGACTGGATAATTACCGCGCTATGGTAAGGAATCTCATCCTGGAAAAGCGAATAAATCTGCTCGCGGATGATTTCGGCCACGAAAAAACGTGTCGGGCGGTCGCTGATGTCGTCGTTCGGGTAATACGGCGGTGCTTCCGGTACGTGCGTTAATATCTTGTGCATCAGCTCCTTCACGCCATCGTTGCGCAGCGCGGAAAGCGTCAATATCTCCCATTGAGGAAAGGCCTCGCTATAAGCAGCAAGCCTTTTAGGCAATTCACCTTTCGCTTTTACCAGGTCGGATTTATTGAGCAGCAATAGCGTAGGCACGCGCAGCTTCAGGCCTTCTGCAATGGGCTTGAAATCCTCCGGGTCTTGGGTGATGTCAGCGATAAGCAACGCTACATCCGCGTCTTCCAGGGCATTCTTTACCTGCTGCATCATCTTCTGGTGCAGCTTGTATTTAGGCTCTATGATGCCGGGCGTGTCGGAGAAAATGACCTGGTAATCAGCATCATTGAGGATGCCGAGAATGCGGTGGCGCGTCGTCTGCACCTTGGGAGAAGTGATGGCAAGCTGCTCGCCGAGCAGGGCATTGAGCAGGGTGGACTTGCCCGCATTGGGCGGGCCAAAAATGTTGACAAAACCCGATTTAAAGCCCGCTTTTTCCATACTCCGCCAAAAGTAGCCCATTTGCCGCGCGGTACAGATGTCGCCCAATTAAAGATGAGGCCAAGGGTTGGCAGGCTGGGAATGCCGGCCTATATTTGCATCCACATCGCGAGGTAGAGCAGCGGTAGCTCGTTGGGCTCATAACCCAAAGGTCACAGGTTCGATCCCTGTCCTCGCTACAGACGAAGGCTAATAGGCCACAGAAACATAAATTCCTGTGGCCTATTTATTTAGACTTGTAGAAGAAAGTTAAGACAATAGAAAGACTGTACGACTGTCAGGCCGTTTTGAACCGTTGGTTACTAAGGAAAAACCTAGTACAATCAAATGCTAAAAAACCGTACCACCTCAGCCATCACAGCCATAGCCCTCTCCCTTTTCGCGGCGCTCAGCTCCTGCACCTCTTCGCAGCAGTTCATTCAGCCTTCGCTTACTGCCAAGGTGGCTTCCCAGCCGGAGTATCTTTCCAATCTGAGTATCAACGGGCCGGAGCGCTCCCTTTCCCTCTCCTCTACCCGCACGATTGACCCCTGCAGTGCGGCTATTGACCCTGCTAATGGCAATACGCTCCGTAGCAAGTATGCGGCGCTGCTGAACGTTGTGCCTGAGGCTATTGCCAATGTATCGCTGTACCGCTTTATTGATGAATGGTATGGCGTGCGCTACCGCCTCGGCGGCACTACGAAGGCCGGCATTGACTGCTCCGCCTTTATGCAGAAGCTTTATGAGCAGGTGTTTGGCACCAACCTGCTGCGCACGGCCATGGAGCAGTTCAGCACGGCTAACCTCGTGTGGCACAAGAGCCAATGCAAGGAAGGCGACTTGGTGTTCTTCAATATTAAAAGCAGCCGCATCTCGCATGTGGGCCTTTACCTGATGAACAACTTCTTTGTTCATGCCTCTTCATCGCATGGCATTATGATTTCCAGCCTGGATGATAAGTATTGGAATAAGTATTTTGCTTGTGCGGGAAGGGTGCTGTAAATAAATGATAGCGACTTCTGAATGCCGCCTTTGGGCGGCTTTTCTTTTAGAGTTTGTCCAGGGGACTGCCCACTTTGCTTATAGCACGGCGACTGACATGCGTGTATATTAGCGTCGTTTTAATGTCGTTATGACCTAAAAGCTCTTTAATAAGCGCAATATCAGTTCCGTATTCATGCAAGTGCGTAGCATAGCTATGCCTTAAGCCGTGAATACCTATTGGCTTATTCACGCCGGCTTTAGCCATGGCGGATTTGAAGACTGCCTGTACGCTTCGGATGCTGTATTGCGCCCTATGCTGGCCTTCAAAAAGGTAATCCTTAGGTCTGAACGATTTATAATATTCCCTAAGTGATTCCAAAATGCTTTCCGGCAAATTCACATACCGGTCTTTTTTGCCCTTCGCACCCGCAATTAATACCTGCATCCGGGCACTATCAATATGATGAATTTTAATTCCTGTTACCTCGCTTACCCGCAGGCCCATTCCATAGCATAGCTGTAGCATAAGCCGGTGCTTCATGTTACCTGCGGCAGCTATTATCTTTTTTATATCTTCGGCACTAAGGGTTTTAGGTAAAAGGCTGGGTTTTTTTGGACGGGGAATGTCTGCAAAAAATTTTTCGCGGTGCAGGACTTGCTCAAAGTAAAATTTAATCGCATTCAGCCTGCTATGTACCGCGTTTTCAGAAAGCCGTAATTCCCTGACACAATATAGAATATAGCTGCGGAGCCGCTCGGATGTAAGGCTTGCCACATCAACATCGCGTAGCAGATATAGAAGCTGAGCAAATTCTATACAATATGTACGAACAGTGGACGGACTGTACGCTTTGAGTAATAGGGTCTCTTCCATACGCGCTAGCGCAGCCTGATTGACGGGAGCAATATTGGACAATGCTTCTTTGCCAATGCTGGCCTGCGGCAGTCCAATCAGTTTACGTGCGGCGGCCCCATCTTTCAGATACCAGCTTTTTGCCGATTGGCTCCATTTAGCTCCGATAGATTTTATAGTCTCAATTTTCGCCGAGTCGTAATCAAACCTCAGCCAGATAACAGTTTTAGCCTGATGTTCACCAATGGTAGTTTCGTAATCAGACAGATTGATGGCCATTGCGTATTTTGTATTATTGGGAAGCGCTAAAGTAAGAAGTAATACAAAATGCGCGATGCGCATTCTTTGTGTACGGCTAAATAAAATCGTTGGTTGCCAATGAACTAACTGGTGTGGATAAATAATTTTACATGGGTATTAGAGTTGCGTATATTTACGAGTTGTAGGCAATGCTACGAACCTGCAATCGGTGACAGTTTGACTATCTTTGAGCCCGTTGACAAACCAAGATTTTAATGAAGAAAATAATTTCCGACAAGGCTATACATAGGCGTGCATATTGGGTAAGTGAGATAAAGAAATTAAGCGGCAACTTTGGCGATGATTATGAACGTTTGGCTACTGAACTCACAGACGAGGTAAAGCAACAAGGCATCGCCGCACTTATTGACCATCTGAGACTTTGCGGTAGTATTCCAGAAGCATACGGACATGATTCAAGCGAGGAGAAATTATATTCTAAATACACTGACTGCATATTGTCGCTTTGTTTCAATGCAATCGGACTTACCAGTTTGGTTTTGACTGAACGGGCAGACGCAGCAGACGTAGAGGTTATTGGTAAAGATTACAGCTTCGTAGCTGACGCCAAGGCGTTTAGACTTAGCAGGACAGCGAAAAATCAGAAGGACTTTAAAGTTGCAGCAATGCACGGTTGGAAATATGGCAAACCAAACGCAATGGTCGTTTGTCCTATTTATCAGCTTCCAAGAGCTTCCAGCCAAATTTACCAAAGTGCAACGGTGAGTGACGTTTGCGTATTTACTTATTCGCACTTGTCGTTACTACTTTGCTTTTCACAAACGGCAGGAGACGCTAAAACGCAAGACCTAATCCATAAGATTTTCAAAGTTATTCCTGCACTCAATCCATCAAAAAGTGCGACGGACTATTGGTTAGCAATAAACAGAACCATGCTTGATTACTCAAAAGACATCAAAGCATTATGGGATATTGAAAAACTTGCAGCTATGGAATCTATTGAAATCGCAAAGGTTGAAGACCTAACTTTTTTGGCAGAACAAAGAGCAAGGATTATGAAAATGAGCCATCAAGAAGCACTTACCGAACTTATTAAAGTTCATAAGATTGACAGCAAGATTCGGATTATCAATTCCATTACTGACAACGGATTATTTACTATAAATTAGAGAAAAATGAGCACGAGCAATATAAACCAGATAATAGAAGGTAACTGCGTAGAAGTAATGCAGAGTTTTGAACCCAACATTCTTGACTTAACCGTTACTTCACCGCCATACGACGCCTTACGGAACTATAAAGGTTTTGTTTTCCCTTTTGAACAGATAGCTCAAGAACTTTATCGTATCACTAAACCAGGCGGAGTTGTTGTTTGGGTTGTAAATGACGCAACTATTGAAGGAAGCGAAACAGGGACAAGTTTCAAACAGGCCTTGTATTTCAGAGATATTGGCTTTAATCTGCACGATACAATGGTATTTAGGAAAAGAAATCCTATTCCACAGATTTACCGCAAGCGGTATAATAATGAGTTTGAGTTCATGTTTGTATTTAGCAAGGGAATCGTCAAAACCCATAATCCGATAATGGTTGATTGCGCTCATGCAGGTTTAGAGCTTAATGGAACGACTTATAAAAATTATTCAAAGAACGAACAGACCAGAGAGAAACTTGCCAAGCCGGTAAAGGACAAAAAAATCAAAGGCAATGTCTGGGAGTACGTTGTTGGGAAACGACAGGAAGACCAAGAAGCAAAAGGACATCCAGCACCTTTTCCATGTGAGTTAGTCCGAGACCATGTAAAATCATGGACAAATGTTGGTGACCTTGTGTTTGACCCAATGAGTGGTAGTGGCACGACTGCCAGAGTAGCCCATGAGATGGGAAGAAACTACATCGGCGTTGACATCAGTCACGAGTATTGCGAGATTGCCAGACAACGTATAAAAAACTTAGACACACAGCCTGCCTTATTCTTTGTAGAGGAAGACCCAACAGTTTATATTCCAGACTAACCCTGCCCGATAACCGCACTGCCTACAACATAGGTTTGGCGTAAGCAGGGCTGACGAATAAGGCTGAACAGCAGTTTTTCAATTTAGCTTCAATGCAGGCATCGGCTGACGAATTTCTATTCCCCGCCTGCGCCAAGCCCTGCTCGTTGGCTCCCACCCGCCAAGTGGCTCACATCCCTTCGGGCATGTAAAAGTTTAAGTCCAGCTTTCCAAAATCCCGACCTTCGCCGGGATTTTTTTATTCATGCTCCCCGTACTCTTTGATGAGGCCAGTCGGACGGCGCTCTACCCCTTCACCCACACCCGCGCCACCGCAGATATCCGCTGCGGCATCCTCACCGCCCGGGAGCGCTGGAGCCTGCTCCTCGGGGCTTCCCAAACCGCTACACGCACGGCAGGCTATCTGCAAAGCATTTACACACAGCCGGATGCAGCAGAAGCGTTATTAATAAACGGTAGCATCATCGCCACGCCGGCTATTGCAGCCGCCGTTCAGGCCCTATCGCACGTCGAAGCCCTTTACAGCGGCGAAATACTCATTGCCGCAAGGCCCCAAACAGGCCTGCCCGATTGGGAAAGCATTCCCACAATCGCCGCAGGCATGCAACGGAAGTCCTACGAAGGCGAAGTGCTCCGCATCACCCGCCCCTGGGACATATTTTCCCTCAACGACCGCGCTATCCGCCAAGATTATGCGCTCCTCACCCAAGGCCGGACTTCCGCGCCCGTTCCGCCGGATGTGACCCTGCGCGGCAGCGAGCTGTTTATTGAAGAAGGCGCCATCATCGGCCCGGGCAGCATTATCAATGCTGCTACCGGCCCCGTTTATATTGGCAAGGGCTCGGAGGTGATGGAAGGCTGCATCATCCGCGGGCCATTTGCCCTTTGCGAGGGCGCTACGCTGAAAATGGGCGCAAAAATCTACTCCGCCACCACCATCGGCCCCGGCTGCAAGGTGGGCGGCGAGGTAAGCAATGCCGTTTTCTTCGCCAATAGTAATAAGGGCCACGACGGCTTTCTGGGTAATGCCGTCATCGGCGAGTGGTGCAACCTCGGCGCGGACACGAACTGCTCCAACCTCAAAAACAATTACGACGCCGTAAAGGTCTGGGACGAGGCCGCGCAAAAGAGCGTTGCCACGGGCTTAACCTTCTGCGGCCTGCTCATGGGCGACCATTCCAAGTGCGGCATCAACACTATGTTCAATACCGGCACGGTGGCCGGCGTGAGCTGCAATATCTGGGGCGGCGGGTTTCCGGAAAAGTTCCTGCCGTCCTTTAGCTGGGGCGGGCCGGAAGGCATGAGCACCTACAAATTTGAGCGGGCGATGGAAACAGCGGAACGAATGATGGCCCGGCGCGGGAAAAGCTTGGGCGAGGCGGAGCGGGCGATGCTGAGGCACGTTTTTGAAAGCACAGCTGCATCGCGCTCGCTGATTTTCAAGGATTAATCATCTTCAGGCATTTAATCTGCTTCCCGACATAGTTTTCAGCGACTTTTGTCATTCCCGCAGGGAATCTCATAGACGCTGCGAGCAAAGATTCCCTGCGGAAATGACAAAGTTTGGGCGAGCAGCACAGTAAGGCCTCGCGCACAAAAATCCAACGCTCCAACGCTCCAATAATCCAACGTTCCAACATTATAGCTTATGCGCAAAAAAATAGTAGCCGGCAACTGGAAGATGAACCTCACCATCCAGGAAGGCGTCGCCCTCGTTCACGACATCATCCACAATCTCCCCGACGGCCTTAATGACGACCGCGAGGTGGTTATTGCGCCGCCGGCCACGCACATCGCATCTATTTATACAGATACGCAGGATGTCGCGCACCTTTGCCTTGCCGGGCAAACCTGCCATCATCTGGAGAGCGGCGCGTACACCGGCGAGATTTCCGCGCAGATGCTCTGGACCTGTGGCGCGAGCTACGTCATTATCGGCCACTCGGAGCGCCGGGAATACAATGCGGAGAGCGACCAATTGCTGGCTAAGAAGGTGGATGCGGCCCTTGCCGCCGGCTTGGACGTCATCTTCTGCTGCGGCGAGCCGCTGGAGATACGCGATGCGGACGGACAAAACAATTATGTGGGCTCGCAAATCGCTGCCGGCATCTTTCACCTCACGCCGGAGCAGATGAAAAAGGTTTCGGTTGCTTACGAGCCCATCTGGGCCATCGGCACGGGCCGCACGGCCTCAGCGCAGCAGGCGCAGGACATGCACGCCCATATCCGTGCCGTGCTTTGGACGCAATACGGCGAGGAGATAGCTGCCAATGCGCCCATTCTTTACGGCGGCTCCTGCAAGCCTTCCAATGCGGCTGAGCTGTTTGCCTGCCCGGATGTGGACGGCGGCCTTATTGGCGGCGCATCACTCAAGGCAGAGGATTTTCTGGGCATCATCAAGGCTATGCTTGCAGCGTAGGCAAATTACAGCACGATAATTTTTTTGTGAGGGAAGTCTTGGCCTTAAAGGATGGACGGCTGTATATTTGCCATCCCTTAGCGGGAAATGCGGCGTTGGTAAATCGGTTAATACGCGTCCCTTTCACGGACGAATGACGGGTTCGACTCCCGTACGCCGTACAAAAAAGCAACCTTTGGTTGCTTTTTTAATGCAAAATTCAAAATGCAAAAATCCTTTTGAATTTTGCATTTTGAATTAGTAAAGGCTTCGTAGTACAATGGATAGTATGAGAGTTTCCGAAGCTCCAGATCCAGGTTCGATTCCTGGCGAAGCCACTCCCTGAGCCCCGCAAACGCGGGGTTTCTTTTTTACCGAAGGGCAGGTTAAAGTTGTCTTTTACCAAGCCTGAAGCGCCGTTAAGGCTCTATGGGAATAGTTTTATAAGGTTTCGGCCTGAATACCACCATGTAAGCACGTTCGCAATCCTATGTTTGGCCAAGACCCCGGTTTCTACGCTTCTCTTTTCGCCGCCAGCCCCTGCCCGGCGCTTATTGTGTCGCCGGAAGCGCCCGATTTCAGCATTCTGGAAGCCAACAGCGCTTATTGCAGGATAACAGGAAGCAAGTATGAGGAGTTGATTGGCAAACGGCTGTTTGAAGCCTTCCCCGACGATCCGAACGATGCCCAGGCAACGGGTGTCGCGCACCTACGCGCTTCATTGAGCGCCTTGATTGAGGCAAAAGGGCAGCAGAAACTGCATGGCCAGAAATATTCTATCCGGCGTGATGGCACTACTGCCTATGAAGCCCGCTATTGGGATATTACCAACGTGCCTGTTACCGATAATTCTGGTAATCTTATTTGCATTATCAACAGTGTCAATGATGTAACAAAGGAACACTTGCTAAAGGCCCGTACCCGCGACGCAGAGCATAGTTCCCGGGAATCAATGCGCGACCTGGAGGCTGTGCGCGAAGAAAAGGAGGCCGCAGATGAATCCAACGCCCTGATGCATGCCATCATTGACACCGCGCAGGCCGGCATCTTCCATTTCCTGCCTGTTTACGATGCAGAAGGGGCGCTGACCGATTTTCGCTTCTCTATTGCCAATAAGATGCTGGCTGCTTATGTGGGCCAGACGCCGGAAGCCGTAAATGGTGCGCTGGGCAGCCAATGGTTTCCCGGCTACAAGACCAACGGACTCTTTGACCGCTACAGCCAGACCTTCCTGACGGGCAAGCCAAACCGCTTTGAGTTTCACTACGATGTGGATGGCATAGATGTGTGGCTTGACATCATGAGCACGAAGGTGGACGGCGGTGTGCTCGTAACCTTCACCGACTTCACAGCCATGAAGAACCTGCAACGGCGGCTGGAAGAGCACGTCTCGGAGCTGCGCGGCTCTAATGCCAACCTGGAGCAGTTCGCCTACGTGGCCTCCCACGACCTTCAGGAGCCACTGCGCAAAGTCAAGTCTTTCGGCGATATGCTGCAAGGCCGCTATGCGGAAGCCCTTGGCCCTGCCGGAGCCGACCTGATTACCCGGATGCAATCGGCGGCGGGGCGCATGAGCACACTCATCGAAGACCTTCTTACCTATAGCCGCGCGTCTGCCAAGCCCGGCCCGCCGCAGGTGCTGGATACGAATAAAGTCTTGCAGGCTGCCCTCATTGACCTTGAGCGCGTCATCGCGCAAAAGAAGGCCAGCATAAAATCGGACAAGCTGCTGCCCATAGCCGGCCACGCTACTCAATTAAGCCAGGTGTTTCTAAACCTTGTCAGCAACGCGCTGAAGTTTTCCAAAGAAGGGCTGGCGCCGGAAGTGCGCATATCATCTGAAGTCGTGAGCGGGAAGGATGCGCCCCTGCGCGTGCAGCCGGGCGATGCCGAGCGCCGCTTCCAGCTTATCCGCGTGGCTGACAACGGCATTGGCTTTGACAAGGCGTATCGCGACCGCATCTTCCAGATTTTTCAGCGGCTGAACAATCGCACGGAGTATCCGGGCAGCGGCGTAGGGCTTTCGATCGTCAAAAAAGTGGTGGAAGCGGCCGACGGTTATATCAGCGCTGATTCTACGCCGGGTGAGGGGGCTATGTTTTCTATCTTGTTTCCTTTTGTTGAAGAGGCTTAAAACAACAAACCCCGGATTACTGTCCGACAGCACCGGGATTCATTTCCGGCATCCGTAACCGAATGCCGTCCAACACGGGCAATATCGGGGCCGGATGGCGTTAAGCGCTTGTTTCTGTTGCCGCTTCTTCCGCTTCCGCCTCTTCACCATTCCATTCCAGAATGAAATTGTTGCGCCCGCTGCCGGTAAGGATGCTGAGGTAGCGCTGCTGGATTAATTCCAGCATGGAGAGAAAGGTAAAGATGGCGTGTATCCGGTTCTGGCACTGCGCAAACAGGGCCTCGAATGTTACCCGCTTCGAGCTTCCTACATGGTCTATAAGGTAAGCGCGCTGCCCTTCCAAGCTATAGTTGTATTTCACCACCACGTGCTGCGGCTTGTCAGTACGCTCCTTGAATTTTTTGAGCACCTTCTCAAAAGTCTGCGCCAGCTTATAGACGGTAATGGTCTGCACTTCAGTGCCCTCACTCGCGGCTTCGGAAATCGCGTCCAGCTCTGCGCGGATGTTGCCGCGCTTCTGTACCAGCAGCCGCTCGGCTTCCAATACGACCATCCCTTCAGATGCCTCTTTGAAGCGCTTGTACTCCAGAATTTTGTCCACCAGCTCCGTACGCGGGTCTATCTCATTGCCGGAGGCATCCACTTCGCGGCGCGGCAGGAGCATCTTAGCCTTGATGCGCATGAGGGTGGATACGAAGAGGATGAACTCCGACGCCTGCTCTATATCCAACACTTCAAGCTCATGGATGTAGGCGAGGAAGTCTTTGATGAGGTCGTTGATGGGGATGTTGTAGATGTCCAGCTCATCGCGCTCAATAAAGAACAGCAGCAAGTCAAAAGGCCCTTCAAACTGGGGCAGCTTGATTTGGTAGGTCACGGGGCGAAGTTGCGCCTTTCAAATATCATCACTGAAAATCTTCCTGTTTACGCGGCCACTTCCGCTTTCAGGCAAGCCACAGCATCTTCCACCATACCTTTTGACCCTATGAAAATGGGCACGCGCTGGTGCAGTTCGGTTGGTTTGACATCAAGCACCCGCATCTCGCCGGTTGTTGCCATCCCTCCGGCGGCTTCTACCAGAAAGGCCATGGGGTTGCATTCATACATCAGGCGGAGCTTGCCCTTTTTGGCGCTCGTGTCGGCGGGGTACATGAAGATGCCGCCTTTGATAAGGGTGCGGTGCATATCGGCCACCATGGAGCCGATGTAGCGGTGGGTTTTTACCTCGTCCATACAGCGGGTGAGGTAGTTGCGGATGCCATCGGAATATTTAGTCCAGTTGCCTTGATTGATGGAGTAGATTTTACCCTGCTCCCTGCACTTGATGTCCGGATGCGAGAGGCAAAACTCGCCGATGGATGGCTCCAGCGTGAAGCCATTCACGCCGAGGCGTGTGGCATAAACGAGCATTGTAGAAGAACCGTAGATAACGTATCCGGCGGCCATCAGCGCTTTGCCGGGCTGCAGGAAATCTTCCTCCGTACAGCATTCGCCGAGCGGCGACACGCGGCGGTATATGGCGAAGATGGTGCCGATTGGGGCATTGCAATCAATGTTGGAGGAGCCGTCCAGCGGGTCAAAGAGGACGACGTATTTGCTTTGCTTGCTGTATTCATCGTCAAAACAAACAATGTGGTCGTTTTCTTCCGACGCTACACCGGCGCAATCGTCGGAATTGCGGAGGACGTTGATAAGGGTTTCATCCGCATAAACATCCAGCTTCATCTGCTCTTCGCCCTGCACATTGGTAGCGCCGTGGGAGCCCATGATGCCTTCTACGAGGCCCGCCTTCATCACCTGCTTGTTGATAAGCTTGCACGCAAGGCCGATGTCGCGCAGGAGCGCAGAAAGCTCGCCTGTTGCCTGCGGGAACTGGCGGGTCTCCTGGATGGTGAACTCATCCATCGTTATCAGCTTGCGGGTAGTGTTTATCATGGGCTTCAATTAATAATGCAAAAATAAGGCAAGGCAATTTGGGGCACATCGGAATGCTGGCGCGGGGTGTTCTAACTTGCAACCGTGATACAGTCTTACAAGAATCTGAACCGGCAAACGCTGGAAGTAGAGCAGCCCGACGGTGCCAATTGGGTAAATGTATCGCCGCCTTTTCAGACGGAGGAAATCAACAACCTCAGCGACAAGCTTCACATCCCGCACGACTTCCTGACGGACACGCTGGATATAGAGGAGCGCGCCCGGTACGAGCTGGAAGACGGCGTTAAGCTGATTATCCTTAAGACGCCGGTGGAGAACAAATCGCTGAATGAAAGCGACGCGTTTTATATCACGATACCGATTGCCATCATCATCACGGAGCGCAATCAGGTAGTGACGGTTAATTCTTTTGAGAACGTTGCCATCCGCCGCTTCCTGACCACCTTCGCGAAGCGCCACCCGGAGCGCCCGAATATGATGGTGCTGAAGGTTTTTGAGAAGGTAGTGGTGGACTTCATGGATGTGCTGAAGGAAATCAATCACCGCCGCAACGACTTTGAGCAGAAGCTCTACGATTCCAACCGGAATGAGGAGCTGCTGGCGCTGATGCGGGTGCAGAAAAGCCTTGTCTATCTCATCACCGCCCTGCGCAGCGACGAGCTGCTGCTGATGAAGATGGAGCGCACCAACTTCCTGCAATGCGATGAGGACGAAGCTGAATTTCTGAGCGACCTGATTGTAGAATACAGCCAGGCCCTTGAGATGGCGAACACGTACACGAATATCCTGTCATCGTCGCTGGACGCCTTTGCGAGCATCATCAACAACAACATGAACATCGTCATCAAGCGCCTGACAGCGATTACGATTATCCTGTCAGTACCCGCGCTGGTGGCTGCTTTTTATGGGATGAACGTGGTCTTCCCCGGCGAGAATACGGTGAGAGGATTCTATGCCGCTCTGGCCATCTCTGTGCTGCTGTCCATCATGCTGAGCCTGTATTTTAATAAGAAGAAGTGGTTCTGATGGTGCCGAAGCGCTTCAATGTCCGCGTATATGGCATCTGGATTTCGGAAGGTCGCCTGCTGGTGAATGAAGAAATGATTCGCGGCAAGCGCGTAATAAAACTGCCAGGCGGCGGTCTGGAGTTGGGGGAAGGCACGATAGACGGGTTGAAGCGGGAATGGATGGAAGAATTGGGATTGGAGATTGAAGTACTGGCCCATTTCTACACCACCGATTTCTTCCAGCAAAGCGCCTTTGACGATTCGCAAGTGATTTCTATTTACTATCTTATTGCGGCAAATGCGGCGGCCGCTATTCAAAACAATGAAGCCAATGAGCGCACGTATTGGATGCCGCTGGCAGAAGTAAACGAGGAGACTTTCACGCTGCCTATAGACCGGATTGTAGGCCAGATGCTGGCACAGCATCGCCTTTCTTAATCCGCCCATAAAGCGCAAAGGCGGCGGTACGATTACCTTTAAGGCTTCCTATGAAACTTTTACTGCAATACCTGAAGCCTTACAAGGGCATGATTGCGCTTGCGTTGTTCCTTGTGTCGGTCAATCAGGTTTTCTCGCTGCTCAATCCCTACATCCTCGGGCATTACATCATTGACCCTTACGCGAACAAGGCCGGAGCTTTCCGCGCGGCGGGCGACAGTTCCGGCTTTTTTCACGGTATCTTAATCGGACTTGGCCTTATTATCGGCGCAGCGATGGTGTCGCGCATTGCCAAAGCCTTTCAGGATTATGTGGTGAACGTGATTATCCAGAAGTTCGGTGCGCAGCTTTACACTGATAGCCTCAAACACGCCTTGCGTCTTCCCTTCGCAGACTTTGAAGACCAGCGCAGCGGCGAGACGCTCTCCGTGCTCCAAAAGGTGCGCTCGGACAATGAGAAGTTCATCAACAACTTCGTGAACGTTCTTTTCGCGACGATTGTGGGGATTGTGTTCGTTGTAATTATTGCATATCGCATCACGCCGATTCTGCCGCTGATTTATCTGGTTGGCGCTGTTGTGCTGGGCTTGCTTACAAGCGTTTTAAGCAAGAAGATTAAGACCATCCAGAAAAGCATCGTCGGTGAGACAAATGCGTTGGCCGGCTCCACTACGGAATCGCTGCGGAATATTGAGTTGGTGAAATCCCTTGGCCTGACCGGACAGGAAATCCGCCGCTTGAATGCAACGACGTTCAAAATTCTAAAGCTGGAATTGCGGAAGGTGAAAAGCATCCGCTCTATTTCGTTTGTGCAAGGCACGTTTGTAAACTTCCTGCAGCAGTGCATCATGTTCACGCTGCTGTTCTTTGTCTTTAAAGACAGGCTGAGCGTAGGGCAAATGATAATGATGCAGTTCTATTCCTTCTTCATCTTTGGGCCATTGCAGGAGCTGGGAAATATCATTCTTTCCTGGCGTGAAGCACAAGCCTCATTGAATAATCTGGAGACGCTTATGGCCAAGCCGATTGAGGTGAAGCCGGCGAAGCCGGAAGTGATTAATGCAGTAAACAGCTTGCGCTTTGACAACGTTTCTTTCCAACATCAGTCGGCAACAAAGCCTGCGCTGCAAAATGTTTCCTTTGATGTAAAGCTGGGCGAGACCGTAGCGTTTGTAGGCCCATCAGGTTCCGGCAAGACAACTTTGGTGAAGCTCCTCGTTGGCCTTTATCATCCAAACGACGGCGCGATTTACTACAACAATCACCGTGATTCCGCCATTGACTTTGATGAGCTGCGGCACCAGCTTGGTTTTGTGACGCAGGATACCCAGCTCTTCTCCGGCACCATTAAGGAAAACCTGCTTTTCGTCAATCCAGGCGCAAGCGATGATGAGGTGTTGGATGTAATTGCGAAGTCTGCGGGCAACAATCTGCTATCCCGCGCGGGACATGGCATTCAGACTGTCATCGGCGAAGGCGGCCTGAAACTTTCCGGCGGCGAGCGCCAGCGGCTTAGCATCGCCCGCGCCCTGCTGCGCCATCCGCGCCTGATGATTTTTGATGAAGCTACTTCCGCACTGGATTCCCTGACGGAAGAAGAAATCTCCCAAACCATCCGTGACATCACCGACCGCCGCGAGCACATCACGGTCATGATTGCGCACCGCCTCTCTACCATCATGCACGCCGACCGCATCTATGTGCTGGAACGCGGCCACATTGTAGAGACAGGTACACACATGAGCCTGCTGGAAGAGAAAGGCCTGTACTACGCCATGTGGCGGCAGCAGATTGGGGAGCGGAAGGAAGGACGGAAACTGGCGGCAGCGTAATTCGGTCGGAACGCGAAGCGGGCTGAACGGTTTTCTATATGGTTGGAACGGCGCAGCCGAGCTGAAAGGAATTATGCCATCTGCAACCCGCGACTTATTTTTCGCTCATGCGCTTTACCGAAAATGAAGTCTATCATATCTACAATCGCGGCAACGGAAAACAGCCACTCTTCCTGAGCGATGCACATTACCTGCTTTTTCTGCGAAAGCTGCATAAGGAAATCGCGCCTTACTGTAATATTCTTTGCTGGTGCCTGATGCCCAATCATTTTCACCTCCTGATTGAAGCCACGCCGGCAAGCTGTGAGCCTGTCAATACCTTCGGCGGCAAACCGATGCAGCGGCTTGCTTTCAGAATCGGAACGCTGCTCAGCAGCTACAGCCAATTGCTGAACAAGGAAGACAAGGCCAGCGGTTCCCGATTTCAGCCACATACAAAGGCAAAGCCTGTGACCGAATTAATGCGGGAATTGAGCTTCAACGGGAAGCGGGAGCGATACCTGACCAGCCTGATGCATTACATTCATCAGAATCCGCTCCGGGCCGGTCTGGTTATTGGGTTGGAGGATTGGGCTTACTCTTCGTTCCGGGATTTTGCCGGCTTGCGCAATGGCAGACTATGCCGAAAAGACATACTGTTTCGGCTTGCGGATTACAACGAGGCTTCATTTTACGAGGGGAGCTATGCGGCGTTGCGGTGAATTTTCGTTCAGCCCGCTTCGCGTTCCGACCGTATGAAAAACCGTTCAGCTCGGCTGCGCCGTTCCGACCGAATTACAGCACCACATCCTGCCGCCGTGCATTCTTTTCCGGATAATCCGTCGTGTAATGCAGCCCCCGGCTCTCCTTACGGAACGTCGCTCCCTTCACAATCAAATACCCAATTGTAATCAGATTCCGCAACTCCATCAATTGCGGCGAAATCGTCGCCGTGCGATACAGCGCCTCCGTTTCCGCGTGGATTAAATCTATGCGCCGCATGGCCCGCTCTAAGCGCACATCATTGCGCACAATGCCTACGTAGTCGCTCATAATCGCCTGCAGCTCCTTCAGGCTTTGCGTGATTAGAATCATCTCCTTCGGCTCCCGCGTGCCGCCTGCATTCCAGTCGGGCACATCAAGACGCATCTCCGTCGCATCGATAATACCCGCAGCATCTTCCGCGCAGCGGTGCGCAAACACCAGCGCCTCCAGCAGCGAGTTAGACGCCAGCCGATTCGCGCCGTGCAGGCCTGTGGAGGCACATTCGCCGCAGGCGTACAGATTCCGGATGGATGAATGCCCATGCGCGTCTGTCTGAATGCCGCCGCAGCAGTAATGCGCAGCGGGCGCAACGGGAATCATCGCTACCGCCACGTCAATGCCGATGCTCAGACACTTCGCGTAGATATTCGGGAAGTGCGCCTTAAACTTCGCCCCATCCATCTCCCGGCAGTCCAGATACACATGCTCCGTACCGCCGCGCTTCATCTCTGAGTCTATTGCTCGCGCCACCACATCGCGCGGCGCTAAGTCTTTGCGCGCATCGTAGCGCTCCATGAAGGCCTCGCCTTCTTTATTGCGAAGTATGCCGCCATCCCCACGTACCGCTTCTGTTATCAGAAACGACGGCGATACGCCCACCTCATAAAGCGCCGTAGGGTGAAACTGAATGAACTCCATATTCTCTACCCGCGCCTTTGCTCGGTAGGCCATCGCAATGCCGTCGCCGGTGGCGATGCGCGGATTGGTTGTGGTGCGATAAACCTGGCCGGTGCCGCCTGCCGCCATTAGCGTGACGCGGGCGAGGATTTTCTCAATCGCATCCGTCTCCAGATTCAGGGCATAGACGCCGTAGCACTGGATGTCGGGCGTCACTTTGGTGACGAGGTAGCCAAGGTGGTGCTGCGTGATGATGTCCACCACAAACCAATGGTTGTGGATAGCGATGTTGGGGTAGCGGGCCGCTTCAGCAATGAGCGCGCGCTCCATCTCAAAACCCGTCACATCCTTGTGGTGCAGGATGCGGAACTGACTGTGGCCGCCTTCGCGTCCGCGCATGTACTCGCCGCTCGGCTCTTTGTCAAACTGCGTTCCCCATTCTATAATCTCCGCTACGCGCTGCGGCCCTTCTTCTACTACGATGCGCACGATTTCCCCGTCGCAGAGGCCGTCGCCGGCAATGAGGGTGTCTTCAATATGCTTTTGGAAAGAGTCGCTTACCCCATCGCTCACCACCGCGATGCCGCCCTGGGCGTACTTGGTGTTCGTCTCGTCGGTCGCGGCTTTGGTGAGGATGGTGATGGACTTGTCGGGAAAGCGCCGGGCGGTCTTTACCGCGAATGTGAGCCCGGCAATGCCAGAACCGATAACCAGAAAATCTGTTTGCAGCATGAGGCTTCAAAAGTAGCGGGACAATCCGGTCGGTACGGCGCAGCCGGGCTGACCGGATACAGGCGCGGGGAAATTTTGTTAGTCAGCTGCATCACGCTCCCGGTCTTTCGTTGCGTCGCACGTTTCGGGGGCTTTCAGTCTATTGGGCTTTCCCGAGTTTACGTCAGTTACCGCCGAAATACATGCCTATTCTGTAAGTCAGCCGAAATCCAAAGCTTAGACTCTCTGAATTAAAGTTGACAAAGCCACTTTAAAGTTCATCGTAATAAATCCGGTTCGTTTGTTGCTCTTGAAAATGTCTACCCTTACATCCGTAATAGTGTCGTGCTTTCTCCCTGGCACTATGTGCTGGATTAATACGTCCTTGAAATAGGCAATATTCTCTTCTAATACTGTATCCTTATGGTCTGGGTAAACTATTTCAAACTTGTCAGCTGCCATCACGATACTTTCATACTTCCTAAGTTTTGCTTTACCGCAAGAGGCTAAAAAGATAACTGCTGCTATTAAAAAGAGACGTAGCATAAGATGGATAGGTAAATATATTCCCAACCAGTGTTCTTGGCGATATTAGTCCTCTGCTGGCGCAAGATTAATCCGCAACATTCTCAGCCTTGGTTCGTGTCCCCACGAACCACTTCCGCATTCCGTCGCGTGGCGACACGCGCCGGGGCGGGAGCGTATCCAACCGCAAACACATCCCACCAATGGGCTTTTGCAAAAAGCCCCGGCCGCTGAGCGTAGCCGAAGCGCCATCCTACATGTATTTCTCATGATACGACGAGGCGCTTCGGCTACGCTCAGCGACCGGGATGCTGCGCATCCCCTCATGGGGTGTGCGCCACTCGCGCGAGCATGCAGAAGAGCTTTGCGCGCTGCGTGCTCGTGCCCAACTCATGGACACATCCCAGCGATGTAGTTTTTGAAAAAAGCCCGGTTGCTGAGCTGGGTGCGGACAACCCAATGAGTAAGACCTGCCTGTCTGGTCGGATTGGCTACACAGTTGTTCTGAAAGCCATCCAGATTGCGTGAAATACTCACTTGCCCCGCCCCTGGAAGAGCACAATAAAGGTGTAAAGCAGAATTTTTAAGTCCAGCGCGAGGGAGCAGTTTTCTATGTAGAGGAGGTCATACTTCATGCGCTCCTTCATCTCGTCCACATTCTCGGCGTAGCCAAATTGCACCATGCCCCAGCTCGTGAGGCCGGGCTTCACCTTGTGGAGATATTTATAGTGCGGGTGCGTCTGGGAGATGATGTTGATGAAGTGCGCGCGCTCCGGCCGCGGGCCTACAAGGCTCATGTCGCCGCGCAGGATGTTGAAGAATTGCGGCAGCTCATCAATGCGCCATTTGCGCATGATGCGCCCCCAGGTGGTCGTGCGGGGGTCGTCTTTGGAAGAAAGGGCCGGCCCCCGAGCCTCTGCATCAAGGCGCATGGAGCGAAACTTCAGGATGTTGAAAGGCTTGCCATACTGCCCAACCCGTTCCTGCTTGTACAGCACCGGCCCCGGTGATGAAAGCATTACCCGCAGGGCCGAAAAAACGTACAGCGGCGAAAGGACGATGATGGCAAAGAGCGACACGGCTACGTCTATCACGCGCTTGCACACACGTTGCCAGTCGGGCATTAGGTCGGGGTAGATGTGGATGAGGCCTACGTCGTAGACGTTGCTCGTTTTTACGGAACCGGAGATGATGTCGTAGAGGTCAGGCAGCACGCTCACGACGACGGGGCGGTGGCTGAGGCGCGTGAGAATGCCTTCCAGCATGTGGTGCTCCGAAGAATCCACGGCTACGATTACTTCCTCAATCTCATGCTCATCAATCGTGCTTTCCAACTGCGAAAGATGCGCGAGCTGCGGGAGATAATGGCTCATACCGTTGCTTGCCTCGAGTGTGCTGTACGTGAAGCCCACGAAGATGTTGCCTTGCTTAACGGCGCTGCCCTGGATGCGCTTGTAGATGTCAATGGCCTTTGCATTGCCGCCTATGATGAGGGTGCGGAAGCCCGCCTTGCCACTGAGCAGCCTCCGCTTCACGGCGTTCAGCATAAGCAGCCGCACGGCCATCGTAGCAAGCGTGTGGATGAGCATGTATCGCCCGGTCATTTTGATAAACCAGGAGTGGTCGGCCCGGTCGTTAGCAAAGACGGCGAGCGAGATGATGACGGTACCAATGATGCAGGAGATGAGGGTGCGGTTCACCTCGTGCAGGCGGCTCTTACGGTAGAGGTCAAAGTAAGTGCCGGAAAGTACGTAAAGCACCAGCCAGCCGAGCGGCACCAGCAGCAGGCCGATGATGAAATCGCGCAGGCCGAGCTGCGTCCACACCTGCCAGCCATCGGCATGGCCGAGGAGCTTATGCCGATAGACCCAAAAGAGCATCCACGCCGCCGCTGCCGCCGCATAATCCAGCAGCGCGAGTTGGCGAATGGCGCGTCTCTTGACGGGGTCTGCAAGCTTCATGCGCGGCGCGGGTAAAGAATTTTATATCAGAAGCTGACCACTTTTACATTATCCACCAGCACGTAGCCTTCCTGCTGGCCCGCGAGCTTATCGGCCCGCAGCAGCACCCGGTATTCACTGCCCTGATGCGCGGAAATCCAGCTTGTGATGCTGACATAAATTTTCCCCCAGTTATCCTTTGGCTTCAGGCCAATGATTTGCTCCGTGTACTCCCCGCCGGCATTAAGCTTTGAATACATGCCCACGCGCAGGTTGCAGGTGCCGCGGTAGTCCAGCTCAATGTAGGCATCGCTACCTGCAATGATAGGCAGCACCGGCCCGCTCAATACAACGGCAGAGTCAAATCCCGGAGCGAGGCGCATAATGCCCGCGCCGCCGCCTTCGAGAGCTACGCCGGGATCATTGGTGTTGAAGATGGTCGTATCGCCGGAGGTGCGGATAAAAGAGTTGTTGCGGCCCTGGCCATTGTCAAAGCGCTCTTCAAACTTGAGAATAGAGGCAGCATTGTAACCAGTTTTTGCGCCAAAAGGAATGACGGCGCCGGGCGCAGGCACGAGGTGCAGAGTATCGGAGCGGTAAAGCGGGTAGATGAGCGGATAGCCGCTCAGGCCGTCAAAGTCAATGCCCGGAATGACGGTGAGTGTACCGGCTTCGGTGGCAATGACCGGAAACTGGGCCGGGAGGTCAAAGTTGCCCACAGGCGAGCCGTTGAAATAGACCCACACGTTGGTAACCTTATGCGAGGCGGAGCCACGCACCACATCATTCTGAAAAACGAAAGAATCAATCCGCACGTACGTCGGGACAACCTCGGAAGGGTTGATGATATTGCAGCTTCCGGCAGCCAACATTGCGAACGTCGCGAAGAGGAAGACGTAAATTTTTTTCATAAAGGGGAACAAGACGCCGCCACCATCCGCGTTTATTAACGCAGCGCAGCCCTATACATTGTGCAGCTCGTGGTGAGCGCTCATTTTTTTGAGAATCTGATGGGCCACATCCATCGCATTATAGCCGTCTTGCACGCTTACGCGCACGGGCTTATCCTGAAGAATGGCGTTAGCAAACTCGCTTAGCTCCGCATTGATGGCATTGCTGAACGCCACTTCGGGCATATTGACAGAGATAATCTTTTGCTCGCCGCTGGCAAGCTGCAGCGGGAAGTCCAACATCCCCGCCGGGTCGGCCTCGCCTTTGAGGCGGATAATTTCGGTTTTCTTATCTAAGAAGTCCACCCCGATATAAGCATCGCGCTGGAAGAGCCGCATCTTGCGCATGTTCTTCATGGAAATCCGGGAAGACGTGAGATTAGCCACGCAACCGTTGTCAAACTCAATGCGGGCGTTGGCAATGTCCGCGCTCTCACTCATCACCGCTACGCCGGAGGCGGAGATGCGCTTTACCGGACTCTGCACCAGATGCAGCACGACGTCAATGTCGTGAATCATCAGGTCAAGAATCACGCTCACATCCGTACCGCGCGGATTGAACTGCGCCAGCCGGTGCGCTTCAATGAACATCGGGTGCAGCGGCTGCGCGCCTAGGGCGAGGAAAGCAGGATTGTAGCGCTCCACATGTCCCACCTGGCATTTTACGCCCGCCTCGCCTACCAGCTTCACCAGCTCGGCAGCTTCTTCCATTGTATAGGCCAGGGGCTTTTCTATGAAAACGTGCTTGCCCGCCTGCAGGCAGCTCTTGGCGGTTACAAAATGTGCGGTAGTCGGGGCAACGATATCCACTGCGTCCACTGCGGCAATCAGCGCCGACTCATCAGCAAAACGCTCCACGCCGTATTGAGCAATGGCCGCAGCGGCGGCATTATCATCCGGGTCGTAGAAGCCAACGAGGGTTGCAGCGGGCACCTGCAGCCATTGCTGCATGTGAATCTTGCCGAGATGGCCCGCGCCGAAGACGCCTATTTTAATCTTATCCAAAGCGTTGTTGTGAAAGGAGGCGCAAGATACGCCATGCCGGGCAGGGGCATTCACGCGTAAAGGCTATTACGCCAGCAGCCCCTCTTCCTGCAGGCTCAGGTAGCGCCCGCCGGCAATGATGAGATGGTCAAGCAGGCGTATGTCCATCAACGCAGCAGCGTCCTTCAGTTTCGTGGTCAGCACGCGGTCTGCGTTGCTGGGGCTGAGATTGCCAGAAGGATGGTTGTGCGCCACAAGCATCTGGTTGGCGTTGTAAAGCAGAGCATTCTTAAGAATGATGCGGATATCGGCCACCGTCCCGGTAATGCCGCCAACGGAGATAATTTCAGAACGCAGCAGCTTATTGGCCTGGTTAAGATAAAGCACGCAGAAAGCTTCGGCGTTGCGGTCATTGAGCAGCGGCAGAATGATTTCAGCGGCGTCTTCCATGCTCGTGATTGCCGGGCGACTGAGCACATCGGCGCTTTGGCGGCGACGGCCAAGTTCCAGCGCAGCGGCTATGGTGATGGCACGGGCTTCGCCTAATCCTTTTCCGGGAAGCTGCAATTCGGAAAGCGAGAGCCGGCCAAGGTCGTGAAGGTTGCCGGCTACTTTGCGCAGCACCTCTTGCGCCAGCGCAAGTGCACTGTACTTCGGCGTGCCGCTATTTATAAGAATGGCCAGCAGCTCCGCATCGCTAAGGGCCGCCGGGCCTTTTAGTTGGAGCTTCTCCCGCGGACGGTCGTCTTCCGCCCAGTCTTTGATGCTGGTATTGCTCATGCCGCAGTAGTTGAAATTTCTTCTAAATAAGCCAGGTCTTTTCCAAATGTCTCTTTAGTAAAAATGGCCGCGACAATGGAAATGCTCATTACTATTACTCCGGTAATTGCCGCTGCGTGCACAAAGCCCTGCGACGGCATGAGCGATTCATGCAGCAGCGTGATGAGTGGCAGAGAGCCACGCACCATATTAGGAACAGTGGTAGCTGCGGTTGCCCGCAGATTCGTGCCGAATTGCTCCGCAGCCATCGTTACGAAAATGGCCCAGAAGCCGGTGCCGAAGCCCATGAAGGCGCAAATCCAGTACATGCCTTCCACACTGCCGCCTTCCTGCATGAAAAAGATGCAAAGGCTGACAACCGTGAAGCCGTAGAAAATGTAGAGTGCTTTCTTACGGCTTTGCAAGGCCTGACTGAGCAGCCCAATGAGTATATCGCCGATAGAAATAGCTACGTATGCAAACATTACTGCCCGCGCCGGGTCAACCTTTCCTTGCAGGTGAAAAGCTTCGCCAAACTCATTGGAAAAAGCGATAAGCCGACCAATAACATACCATGTGGGCAGGCCAATCAGGATAGCGAGCAAGTATTTCCGGAACCTCTTCCTATCGGTAAAGAAGGCAAAGAAGTTCCCCCGTGCTACTTCCCGGCTTTCCAAATCCTTGTACATCCCGCTTTCAAAAACCGACACACGCAGTAGCAACAGGAGTAGGCCCATTCCACCGCCGATGTAGTAGCATACGCGCCAGTCAAATTGCTGTTTGATGAAGTAAGCCGCAATAGCGCCCGTCAAGCCGATGCCTGCCACGAGCGATGTGGCGATGCCGCGCCTTTCTTTTGGAATAAGCTCGCTTACGAGCGTAATGCCTGCGCCCAATTCTCCCGCTAGGCCAATGCCGGCTATAAGGCGGCAGATGCTGTACTGTGTTACGTTCTGCACCAGCCCGTTGGCGATGTTGGCCAACGAGTAAAGCAGGATAGAGCCGAAGAGCACTGAGAGGCGCCCCTTCTTATCGCCCAGCACGCCCCAGAGAATGCCGCCGATAAGCAGGCCGGTCATCTGGACATTGAGGATGAAGGTGCCGGTCTTGCTTACCTCTGCATCGCTCAGGCCAAGCGCTTTTAACGATGGAATGCGGATTTGGGTGAATAGCAGCAGGTCATAAATGTCCACGAAGTAGCCCAGCGCCGCTACAATGACCGGCGCGCTGAGCAGCGTGATGGTGCGGGCCGTTGTGGCGTCGTTGCGTATCAAGTGGTGCGGCTATTTATTAATGGTCATATCTTCCGCGACTTCCTGCACCGGATGCTTCCTGCCGAAGAACATCTTGAAAAGCACCGGCCCGGTGGTGACGAGGATGAGGCCAATCACAATCTTCTCAAAATTGGCTTTCACCCACTCATTCTCGCCAAGCAGGTAACCTGCGGCGGTCATGCTCGCCACCCAGGCTATGGAGCCGATGACATTATAAAGCAGGAACTTCTTACTGTCCATTTTCACAACGCCTGCAACGATTGGCGCGAACGTCCGAACTATGGGCAAGAATCGGGCAAGAATGATGGCAGAGCCGCCTTTCTTCTCGTAGAAATCGTGCGCTTGCACAAGGTGCTTGCGCTTGAACAACCAGGTATCGCGCCGCTCAAAAAGCAATGGCCCCGTCTTGCGACCAAACCAATAGCCCACTGCGTTACCCACAATACCGGCGATAGAGATAAGCACAATCCAGTAGAGCAGGTTCAGCGGCCCTTCAGCAAAAGGCGACGGCTTATTGGCAATGATGAGGCCGGAGACGAAGAGCAGCGAATCGCCGGGCAGAAAAAAGCCGGCGAAAAGACCGGTCTCGGCAAAAATCACCAGCGCCACCAGATAAAGGCCGCCGTGTTGCATAACAGTATCTGCCAGCCATTCGGCATTCATCAGGTGCTTCAGAAGCTCAAGTAAATCGTGCATATGGAGGGGCTAAAGTACGGTGAGCGGCCTACAAAGTATAGCCGCAGTGTCAAAGCCTATAATGGCGTCAAAAGGCGGAGATTGTACCTTTGTGCCCATGGTGCATGAAATTTTGGCAGAGGCGTTGCCTGTGAAAAAGATAGACGAGGAGCGTCAGGGCGAAGCGTACATGCCATCTATGCCGGTTGGGCAGCCTTTCGGCTCCGCTCACGACATGCCCTTCGGCAAACGCTTTTACATAGAAAGCTATGGCTGCCAGATGAATTTTGCAGATTCTGAAATTGTGGCTTCTATTCTGCAAGGCGAAGGATTTACTGCTACGCGCAATGCCGATGAAGCCTCACTTATTTTGCTCAACACCTGCTCTATTCGTGAAAAGGCGGAAGACACCGTCCGGGCCCGCCTGAAGAATTTTAAGAAGGCAAAGGCGCGCAACAACGGCCTGCTCATAGGCGTGCTTGGGTGCATGGCGGAGCGCCTGAAAACAAAATTTTTAGAAGAAGAAAAGCTCGTGGACATCGTGGTAGGCCCGGACGCTTACCGCAGCCTGCCCGCGCTGATTGAGGAAGCTGAAGGTGGCCAGAAAAGCGTGAACGTATTGCTGAGCCGCGAGGAAACCTATGCCGACTTATCTCCGGTACGCCTCAACAGCAACGGCGTGACGGCCTTTGTATCCATCATGCGCGGCTGCAACAATATGTGCTCCTTTTGCGTGGTGCCGTTCACCCGCGGTCGTGAGCGCAGCCGGGATGCAGCGAGCATCGTGCGGGAATGCGAGGAACTTTATCAACAAGGCTTCCGTGAGGTGACGCTGCTGGGACAGAACGTGGATTCTTACTATTGGACAACGCCTGAAGAAGCGCCGGTCGACTTTGCGGATTTGTTGGCGATGGTTGCGCAAATTTCGCCGCTCCTGCGCGTGCGCTTTTCCACCTCCCACCCGAAAGACATTACGGATAAGGTGCTGCACACGATGGCGTCTTACGACAATATCTGCAAGTACATCCACCTGCCCGTGCAAAGCGGTAACACACGCATCCTGCAGCTCATGAACCGCACTTACACGCGCGAATGGTACCTGCACAAGGTGAAGCGCATTCGTGAAATCATGCCCGACTGCGGACTGAGCACGGATGTCATATGCGGCTTCTGTACCGAAAGCGATGATGAGCACCGCGATACGCTTAGCCTGATGGAACAGGTGTGCTTTGACTATGCGTATATGTTCTCGTACAGCGAGCGTCCCGGCACTTTGGCAGCCCGCCGTTACGAAGATGATATACCGGAAGAGGTGAAGCGCCGCCGTCTGCAAGAAATCATTGAAGTGCAGAATGAGAGCAGCCGCATTTCCTACGCCGGCGACATCGGCAAGACGTATGAAGTGCTGATAGAAGGCGACAGCAAGCGCAGCAAGGACGACTGGTACGGCCGCAACTCACAGAATAAAGTGGTCGTCTTTCCGAAGGAAGGGCGGGATTTGAAGAAGGGCGACTATGCGTGGGTGAGCGTGGAGCGCGCTACGCAGGCTACTTTGATTGGAAAAATGCAATAAACAAGCGATGCAACCTATCATTCAACAGCATGAAGAAAAAGTAAAAGCACTTTGCCGAAAGCACAGTGTAAGTACGCTTCATGTATTTGGAAGCGTGGTGCGCGACGACTTTCATGCGCAAAGCGATATTGATTTTCTTGTTGCTTTCAATGCAAAAGGAGACGTTTACGAACAAGTAGAAAACCGTGAAGCATTTGGAGACGCACTGCGCGCTCTTTTTCAAAGAGATGTTGACTTGATACAGTATGAGTATCTGACCAACCGCTTTCTTAAGCACTTCATTAATCAGGAAAAGGTCTTGCTTTATGCCGAAGCGTGAATTTGTCGTTCGGCTGGAAGACGTCCTTTACAGGATTAACCGAATTGAAGACATGATTGTCACAATCGGAAGCCCGGAAGCTCTGGCATCCAATCTCATGTTCCGCGATGCGATGGAGCGCAACTTTGAAATTATCGGCGAGGCGATGTTTCAAATCCGTAAAATGAGCCCTGATACCATTGTTACCGGCAGAGATAAAATCATTGCATTGCGTCACATCATTACTCACGACTATTATGATGTTGACCCTAAGCAACTTTGGGCTACTGCTAACAAGCATCTGCCCCTTTTAAAACAAGAAATAATCGCCCTAATCGGGGAAGAAAGCCAAAGATTATTTGGTACTGATTCGCCTGAGTTAGACTTATAGCATGGACATCCAAAGCATCAAAGCCCGTTTCGGCATTATCGGCAACGCGCCTGCGCTCAACCACGCCCTGCATGTAGCCGAGCAGGTTTCCGCCACCGACCTCACTGTGCTCATCAACGGCGAGAGCGGCGTGGGCAAGGAAGCCTTTTCCAATATCATTCACGCGCTTTCGGGCCGGAAGCATAATCCCTTCATCGCCGTCAACTGCGGCGCCATTCCCGAAGGGACGATTGACTCCGAGCTTTTCGGGCATGAGAAAGGCTCCTTCACCGGTGCGGTGGACAGTCGGAAAGGCTATTTTGAAACCGTCAACGGGGGGACGATTTTCTTAGACGAAATCGGAGAGCTGCCCCTCGGCACGCAGGCACGGCTGCTGCGTGTGCTGGAGACTGGCGAGTTTATCCGCGTAGGCTCTTCCAAAGTGCAGAAGACGAATGTGCGCGTGATTGCGGCCACCAACCGCGAGCTTTTAGAGCACGCCGGGGCCGGCAAGTTCCGCGAAGACCTTTACTACCGGCTTTCAACGGTTCCCATCCGCGTCCCGGCTCTGCGTGACCGGAAGGAAGACATCCCGTTGCTCTTCCGAAAGTTCGCCAATGATTTCTCCGAGCGTTACCGCACGCAGGCCGTCCAGTTGGATGCCGGCGCGCAGCAACTTTTGGTCAATTATCCCTGGCCGGGTAATGTTCGGGAATTGAAAAACATCGCCGAGCAGGTGTCCGTGCTTTCTACCGATAAACACATCACCGCCGCGGTGCTGGAAGGCTTTTTACCCAAACGCATCGCCTCCAATATGCCGATGCTGCCAATGCTTAGCCATGCACCCAACGCCGCCGGCGCCGACAGTGGCAGTACGGAGCGAGACATTCTCTACAAGCTCTTCTTTGACCTGAAGAAGGACATGAACGACATCAAAGGCGCATTGGGGCATCTGGCGCAGGGCGGCTTTGCCGGTGCACCAGTAACGCGCGCCCAAGACACCTTGCTGCCAACCGTGAGCTTTGGAGATGGAAATGGCGCAGCAGGCTACGGAGCGGTAGCGCCGGTATATATGCCGGCAGCGCAACAAGCGCCGATGGCGCAGCACGAAGAGGTGGAAGACACCCTTTCCATTACTGACATGGAAAAGGAACTGATTACAAAGGCCCTCAAAAAACATCGCGGCCGCCGGCGGGATGCCGCTTCAGAGCTGGGAATTTCCGAGCGGACGCTGTACCGGAAAATTAAGGAGTATGATATTGAGGAGTGATTCTCTTGCTTGCTCAAACTTTGTCATTCCCGAAGGGAATCTAACAGTTGATTTAGGATAAATACTGCGAGCAAAGATTCCCTGCGGGAATGACAAAGTCGCTGTGAACTTGTTTAGCTTACATTTTTAAATCGCCACTCATCATGCGGCTGTTGCTCGCTCTTTTAATCTCCATGTCCTTCGCCGGCTGTGGCGTCTATTCCTTTTCCGGCGCGTCTGTGGAAGGCAAGACCATCCGCTTCCTTGTGCTGGAAAACAAGGCGCGCAATGTGGTGCCGACGCTCTCGCCCACCCTCACCGAAAAAATCCGTAACCGCATTCTTTCCCAGACCGGTCTTACGCCGGTTACCTCGCCTACTTCAGAAGCCGATTATGAGATGAGCGGCGCGATTACAACGTATGAAGTAACCGTTTCCGGCGTGCAAAACACGCAGCAGGCTTCTCAAAACCGCCTGACAATCGGCGTGCAAATGGTGTTCAAGAATAAGATTAATCCGAAGGCCGACTTTACGCAGACCTTCTCCCGCTTTTCCGACTTTCCGGCTAATCAATCCCTTCAAGCCGTAGAGACCCGCCTCATTGACGACATCGGGACGCAGCTTGCCGACGACATCTTCAACAAAGCCTTTGTAAATTGGTAGCCGCAAATGACGATGACTTCTGACGCCATCTCGCGCTGGCTCGCTGCGCCCGCCGCCCTGCCCGACGGGGCCGACATTGACGCTATGATACGTGCATGGCCGTGGTTTACACCCGCGCGCCTCATGGATGCGATGCGCGAGCATCAGCAAACACCATTTTCAGAAAAAGCGCTTGCCGCCCTGCAACTGCATAACTCGGATTGGCTGCCGGCTTATTCGATCCTGACGCAGGAAGATGCGCCTGAGGCGTATGACTTGCCCGACGATGAAGTGAAGGAAAAAGATTTGGAATCTTACGAGCTTCCGGAAGAAGATATAACGGAGCTGGATGCGGTTGAAGAAGTTGAAGCTGCCGAAGCGTCTGAACAGGATGCATTGCCGGAGTTGGAAGTAACGGAAACACCGAAATCCCACCCCGAGCCGCCACTTATCCAGCCGCTTTACACCGAGGACTACTTCCGCCATCAGGGCGTGGAAGTGGCCGATGAATTGCCGGAAGAGCCGAAGCAAGTTCATGAAGCCCCGGAAGAGCCACAGACGCTGATGGTGATGCTGTCCTTTGCCGAATGGCTGACGCATTTCAAGACGCGGAGCCAGAAAGAAGAAGAGGAAGCACAGGAAAAACGCGCCCTCCGCTCCATGTGGCAGCAGGAAAAGCTGGCTGCCGCTCTGGATGACGAGCCGGATGAGATTCCCGAAGACGTTTTTGAAATGGCCGTTTCTTCCATTACCAAAGAAGACGACATCATATCCGAGCCGCTGGCGCAGATATACGAGCGGCAGGAAAAGTGGAGCGCCGCTGCCGATATGTACGAAAAACTCGCCCGGAAATATCCGGCAAAAAGCACTTATTTTGCGGCCCGGGCCGATGCGGCCAGAAAGCGACTATTATGATTTCTCTTATTGTTATTCTCATTCTCCTTGCCTGCGCAGTGCTGGCATTCTTCATCCTTGTGCAGGCGCCTAAAGGTGGCGGCCTGACGGGCAACTTCGGTACGCTTTCCACACAGGTAATGGGCGTAAAGCAGAGCACCGACATCATGGAAAAAGGCACCTGGAGCGCCATGGGCGTTATCGCTGCGCTGTGTATCATTACGGTGATGTTCATAGACAAGCCAGCTCGTGTGGAGCAGCCCGGCAAGGGCAAGGCTCAGTCTGGCGCACCGGCTTCACAACAAGCTGCTCCGGCTAATAAGCCAGCCGCCGGCCCCAAGAAATAACCCCATTCATCTACTTTTGGAAACCTGCTTTACGGAGCAGGTTTTTTATTTGCAGTATGGCGAAGCAGAAAAGGAGCAATAAAGTTGTGCGGGCAATCGTGCTCGGCGTGCTGGCCCTTGGCCTCATTGCCGCCTACTTTGTCTTCGGGCCTAATACCGGCTCGCGGCTGGGCGGCGAGTATCTGTACATCCGCACTGGCTGGAATTATGCGCAGGTGAAGGCGGAGTTGGAAAGGGGCGGCTACGTGCAAAACCTGGCTTCCTTTGACTTTCTGGCAAAACGGGCAGGCTATCCGCAGCGCATGCATCCCGGTAAGTATCACATCCGGCGCGGGATGAGCAATTACGCAATGGTGCGTATGCTGCGCTCCGGCAGGCAAACGCCGGCGCAGCTCGTCGTAGGCAAGCTGCGTACGAAGGCGGATTTAATCCGCACTGTCAGCACGCATGTGGAAGCGGATTCAGAAAAGCTTAAAAGCCTGCTTTCAGACCTTGGCTATCTCGCGGAGTTCGGATTGGATACCGCGACGGCGCTTTGCGCGGTGATGCCGGATACCTACGAATTCTATTGGAATACTTCTGCCGACAAGGCTTTTCGCAAAATCGCCAAAGGCTTTGCCACCTTCTGGACAGACGCGCGCAAAGCGTCTGCAAAAGCGCATGGCCTGACGCCTGTTGAGGCCGTTACCCTTGCTTCCATTGTAGAGGAAGAAAGCAACAAACACGATGAGCAGCCAAACATTGCCAGCACCTATCTGAACCGCCTAAAGAAAGGCATGAAGCTGCAAGCCGACCCGACTGCGAAGTATGCCGCCGGCGATTTTGCATTACGACGGATTACTTCCGCGCAGACTTCTATTGCTTCCCCTTACAACACTTATTACGTTAGCGGCCTACCGCCGGGGCCTATCTGTACGCCTTCAGCAAAGACCATTGAGGCAGTTCTGGCTGCGCCAAGGACAAATTATCTCTACTTCTGCGCGAAGGAAGATTTCTCCGGCTACCACCGCTTTGCGGCTACCTATGAGGAGCATCTGAAGAATGCGCAGCTTTACCAGCAGGCGCTTAATACGCGCGGTGTGCACTAAAGGCGGTTTCCGCATCGTTATAGAAAATCATTCATTGCCATGCGCCATTGTTACACCGTTCTTATGCTGCTCTTCCTTGCGCAAACGGGCGTTGCGCAGCAGGCCAAAAATGTAAAGCTGCTTTGCAACTGGCGGGATTCCACCAATGCGCCGCTTAACGGCGGCGGCCAGCGATGGAATGATGTCTGGGGCTTTACGGTGAAAAGCAAGGAATACGCCGTGATTGGCGGCACGCGGGGCGCGCACATCATTGATGTGGACGCCTGCGAGGAGCGGGCTTTTCTGAACACGCCGACCACCGGCGTCATTCATCGCGATTACAAGACTTACAAAAACTATCTCTATTGCGTGGCCGATGAGGGATATCAAAGCGCGCTGCTCGTTTATGATATCAGCGTGCTACCCGATACGCCTAAGCTCGTTTTTGTGAGCGACCGCGACACGCTGAACCGTGTGCACAACATCTTTATTGATTCGGCTAAGGCGCGGCTGTATTGCGGCACTATTACCGGGCTTTTGGGCAATCAGCATTCCCTCGGCGTTTACAGCCTTTCCAATCCTGCAAAACCAACCCTGATTGCGCTGATAGACGGCTTTGACAAGACGCATGACATGTATGTGCGCAATGACACAGCCTGGTGCAGCCAGAGCTATACGGGCTATACGGTCATGGACATGAGTAAGCTGCCGGCTAAGACAATAGTCCTTGGCGGTCTCACCACTTATCCCTACAAAGGCTACAATCACAGCAGTTGGATGGGCTACGATTACATCGGGGTAATGGCGGATGAGACCTTCGGGATGCCACTTAAGGTCATTGACGCGCACGACCCGACCGACATTAAAGTGCTCAGCGCCTTTGGCCCCCGCGATACGGCAAGCACCTCCATCCCACACAATCCCTATTTGCTGGAGCGTTACGCCTTTGTTTCTTACTACATGGACGGCCTGCAGATTTACGACCTGACCGACCCGCGCTACCCGGTACAGGCGGGCTACTACGATACTTACCCCGGCCCGGATGCGCAGACTTACGCAGGCGCATGGGGCTGCTATCCGTACCTGCCTTCGCGGCGCATACTGGTGAGCGATATGCAGACGGGCCTGTATGTGCTGGACGCTACTGATGCCATGCCTAAGCTGGCCGTGAAAGAGCAGGCACAAAAGGAAAGCCTGCGCCTCTTTCCAAATCCTGTTGATGAGCGCCTTAGCTTCCGGCCGCCTGCTGGCGTCAGCGGGAAGGTGGAATGCATCATTTACAGCATGACCGGCAGCGTGGTGCTGCACACGACACTCGCAAAGGCAAACGGGCCGGTGGATGTATCTTTACCGCCGCACCTGCCGGCGGGCGTTTATATGCTGCGCGCTGAGGTGGATGGGCAGCGTTTCACCGCCCGCTTTCTAAAACGGTAATCCCCCTTGCGCTTTCGCCCCTTTCCGCTTCTTGCTGTCTTGCTGACTGTGTTGGGCGTGAAGGCTGCTGCGCAATCGCCGGCACAGCCCGGCAATCCGGTTACGCTGCAAAACGCGCCGCAGCGGGACACGACTAATCGCAGCTCAAAGAAGGACTGGCATGATGAGCCGGTTACGATTTACTCCACACTCGCCTTCTCCGGTATGCGCTCCTGGCTGCCGGATACAACGCTGCACAACTTCCAGCGGCGCCCTTTCATCCAGCCTTATTACCGCGACCTTGGCAATCTCGGGACGCCTGTGCGCAGCCAGCTTTTTATTCCGGAGAATGTCGGGATTACCGGGCCTTCGCTGGGCTATCATGTGTATGATGTCTATCGCTTCAAGGCGGATAGTCTGCGGTATTACAATACCACGCGGCCCTACACTTCCTTCTCCTACCAGCTTGGCTCTAAGCTGGAGCAGGTGGCGCGGCTGATGCACACGCAGAACATCACGCCCCGCTGGAATTTTTCTGCGCAGTATCAGAAAATCAACTCCTCCGGATTCTTCCGCCTGCAGCGCTCTAATCATGACTGCGGCGCGCTGAGTACGCATTACAGTAGCAAGAATCAGCGCTACGAGCTCTTCGGCGCGGCCGTTTACAACAAGCTGCAATCGGATGAGAATGGCGGCATTCTCGGCGACACACTTTTGGATGAGACGCGCTACTCCGACCGCGCCACCATTCCCGTAGGGCTGGACAATGACCGCTACTCCAACTCCAGCAGCCAGGGCCGGCGCTCATCTTTTACCAATACGCTGCGCGACTTTAATGTGCTTATTCGCCACCAATACACGCTTGGGCGGCATGACACGCTTTACAATGCCGACTCTACGCAGTACAGCATCGTGCTCGTGCCGCGCTTCTCCTTCGGGCACCGCTTTGAGGGCGGCTCGCAGAAGCACCGGTTCAAGAGCCTTGTGGCGCAGCCGGAGCCCTGGGCTTCCTTCTTCACGCGCAGCTTTGGCTCCAACGACTCTGTGTCCACGGAGCAATACTGGCGTTGGATAGACAACCGCTTTACGCTCTCCGGCTTTGTGGGTAAGGGGGCGAAGGCCGTGACCGGCAGCGCGGGCATTGGCACGCGGGTGGATGCTTTCTACACCGATTACATCACCGGGCGCGATGAATCTTCTATCATCTCCACTTACCTGACGGGCGATGTGCGCAAGGAAGCGCTTACGCCAACGGCTTGGGGTTATGAGGCTTCCGCGAAGCTCTTTCTGACGGGCGCTGCGGCGGGGAATTTTCTGGCGCAGGGGGCTTTGAGCAAGGATTTCGGGCCGCGTATTGGCGCGCTGAGCATTGGCGCGCTGCAGCAGCTTACGGATGCGCCGTATGCTTACACCATTTACGCCAATCAATTCTTCCGGCAGGATGCTGCGCTTTCCAAGGAAAGCATTACCTCTTTCTGGGGGGCGCTCCAGGTGCCGCGGCTGGGGGTCACGCTTGGCGCGCGCACGTACCTGATGGGTAATTACATCTACCTCGCGGATTCCGCTACGCGCCTGACGAATGGCAAGCTGCAATTTTCGCAGGCCGCCGGCGCTTTTACCGTCAATCAGCTTACGGCGCGGAAGGTGCAGCGCTTCGGGCAGTTTATACTGGATGTGGATGGCGCGTTTCAGGGCTCTACGGGCAGCGCGCCGCTGTTTGTGCCCCTGTTCACGGGGCGCGGGAGCATTAGCTATGAGGCCGCGCTTTTTGCGCGTGCGCTGAAGCTGGCGGCGGGCGTGGATGTGCGCTACCACACGCGCTACACGCCGGAGGGCTACGCGCCTTTCTACAACCGCTTCTATTATCAGACCCAATACACGGCGGATAATAAGCCGGAAGGCTCTGTGTTTTTCAACTTCCGCGTGAAGCGCTTCCGGGCCTACCTGATGGGCGACCAGATTCAGACGCTTCTCTGGCGGAATACGGTGGTGACGCCGGGATACCCATCGCAAGACCTGATGATAAGGTTTGGATTTGAATGGGTACTGGTGAATTGAGCCTTTATGAAGGCTTTAAGCCTCAACTTTGAGGCAAAATGCCCCATCAATAAGGTAAAATGCCTCAAGATAATATCTTATTGCCGCCTTAATGAGGCATATCGGAACATTATTATACTAAAATGCCTCCATTAAATACCTGTTTGCCTCTTAATTGAGCTTCTTAAATATCAGATTGAAGCTTTTTGCCTCATTTATGTATCTTTACGGCTCATCAATGATCCTTTTATGCTCATTCTTGATGTGGAACGTATCTGTAAGGAGAAAGGCATCTCCAATCCATCGGTCTGGCTGCGCGGCCTAGGATTTCATTCTAAAATGGTGACCCTGCTGATGCGCCGGCAAAGCCGCCGGCTGGATTACAGGCATCTTGAAAAGATTTGCCTTGCCCTGCACTGCACGCCGGACGACCTTTTTGCCTGGCAGCCGGATGCGGATGGGGCGGTTGCCGCCAATCATCCCTTGCAAGCGCTGGTGCGGGTTGGCAAACCGGACATCCAGACTTTGCTGCGCGATATTCCGTCGCACAAAATGGATGCGCTGCGTGAGCTGATGATAAAGATGAGCGCAGACGGAGAAGGATGAAAAAGCGCACGGGGCTCATCACCCGTCAATGCTTCAACATCGCACCGTTACCTTTGCGCCCCTTATGTCAGTTGCAAAGAAATATCCTGAATACAGCTCCCTGAACATGCCTGCGATTGAGCAGGAAATCCTGGCCGCGTGGAAGGCTGATGCCACCTTCCAAAAGAGCGTGGATGGCCGCGAGGGGGCTACGCCCTTTGTGTTTTATGAAGGCCCGCCGAGCGCCAATGGGCTGCCGGGCATCCACCATGTGATTAGCAGGACGCTGAAGGACTTAGTGTGCCGCTACAAGACGATGCAGGGCTTCCAGGTGACGCGCAAGGCGGGCTGGGATACGCACGGCCTGCCGGTGGAGCTGGGGGTGGAAAAGGAGCTGGGCATCACGAAGGAGGACATCGGGACGAAGATTTCGGTGGAAGATTACAACCAGAAGTGCCGCGAGGCGGTGATGCGCTACACGGCGGATTGGGAAAGCATCACGGAGAAGATGGGCTACTGGGTGGACATGAGCGACCCGTATGTGACGTACAATACGGACTATATGGAGAGCCTGTGGTGGTGCCTGAAGCAGCTTTTTGACCGCGACCTGCTGTATAAAAGTGTGAGCATCCAGCCCTACTCGCCTGCGGCGGGGACGGGATTGAGCAGCCATGAGTTGAATCAGCCGGGGACTTATAAGGATGTGAAGGATACTACGGTGGTGGCGATGTTCCGGGTAGGTGTGGATTTCACAGAACGGATTTCAAAGTATGTTGATGCTGATTATCTATTTGAAATCCGAAGTGGGAGCTTTGATAGCTTCTTTCTTGCTTGGACAACAACTCCATGGACATTACCTAGCAATTGCGGTCTCACAGTTGGGCCGAATATTGACTACGTGCTTGTAATAACATTCAATCCGTACACTTACGAACCCTGCAATGTCGTTCTCGCTAAAGCTTTGCTCGGCAAGTGGTTCAAGCCGGAAGTTGAAAACGGTGATTTTGCGGAATATGCCAAACTAGAAACTCCGAGTCCCAAACTGCCAATTCCATGGAAGGTTGTTGCCGAATTCAAAGGCCGAGACTTAGAAGGCATTCGTTACGAGCAACTTCTTCCCTTTGAAGCGAACCAAAAAGGCCTCTCCGGCGGCGACCCGTGGCGCGTAGTCCTCGGCGACTTCGTAACCACTGAAGACGGCACCGGCATCGTCCACACCGCCCCCGCCTTCGGCGCGGATGACTTTAAGGTGGGCCAGAAAACGGGCCTTGGCATCTTCACCCTCGTGGACAAGCAGGGTAAGTTTGTGGATGGGATGGACAATTTTGAGGAAGCCTTCCACCTCTCCAGAAAATTCGTCAAAAACTACCGCTCCGAATCTGATTGGAAGGATACCGACCTTGAAATTGCGCTCTATCTGAAGGCGAACGGTAAGGCGTTCCGTGTGGAAAAGTATGAGCATACCTATCCGCATTGCTGGCGCACGGATAAACCAATCATCTATTATCCGCTGGACGCGTGGTTTATCCGCACCACTGCCGCCAAGGAGCGGATGATTGAGCTGAACAAAACCATCAACTGGAAGCCCAAAAGCACCGGCGAAGGCCGCTTCGGCAACTGGCTGGAGAATATGGTGGACTGGAACCTGAGTCGCAGCCGTTACTGGGGAACGCCGCTGCCTATCTGGGTAAGCGAGGACGGCAAGGAGACTAAGTGCATTGGAAGTGTTGCAGAATTAGAAGAAGAAATTAGCCATGCGAATGACAAGCTGGGCATAAACCAATTCATTCATCCGTCCGTGATTGGTCAGGATGAGCGCCTTCGCGATACTTTTTCTAAAGAAGGGGCTGGTATAGACCTGCACAAGCCATGGGTTGACCAAATCATCCTCGCTACGAAGGACGGCAAGCCCATGCACCGCGAGCCGGATTTAATAGATGTGTGGTTTGACTCCGGCGCTATGCCGTATGCCCAGCAACACTATCCTTTTAAAAATAAAGAAGCGATAGATAAAAACAGGGCCTTCCCGGCAGATTTCATCGCCGAAGGCGTTGACCAGACACGCGGTTGGTTTTATACGCTGCATGCGCTGGGCGTTCTGCTGTTTGATTCTGTAGCTTATAAAACGGTGGTTTCCAACGGTCTTGTGTTGGACAAGAACGGGGCTAAGATGAGTAAGCGTCTCGGCAATGTGGTCAATCCCTTTGAGACGATTGACAAGCATAGCGCCGATGCTACCCGCTGGTATCTCATTACCAACGCTTCGCCTTGGGACAGCTTGCGCTTTGACATTGGGGGCATTGGCGAGGTGCAGCGCAAGTTTTTTGGTACGTTGTACAATACCTATCAATTCTTTGCGCTCTATGCGAATGTGGACGGCTTCAACTTTAGTGAACGTGCCATTCCTCTGAAAGACCGTCCGGAAATTGACCGTTGGATTCTTTCGTCCCTGAACAGCCTTGTGCAGGAGGTGACTGCGCAAATGGATGATTATGAGCCGACCCAAGCTGGCCGCGCTATTGAAACCTTTGTGGATGAGCACCTGAGCAATTGGTACGTGCGCCTCTGCCGCCGCCGCTTCTGGAAGGGCGAATACGAGGAAGATAAAATATCTGCATACCAGACGCTTTACGAATGCCTTGAGACGCTCTCACTACTCATTGCACCCATTTCGCCATTCTTCTCTGATTGGCTGTATAAAAATCTGAATGAAACAACTGGCCGTCTAAAGGCTGATTCTGTTCATCTTGCAGATTTCCCGGAAGGGGATAAGTCGCGTATTGACAAAGAGCTGGAAGAGCGCATGAGCCTTGCGCAGGATATTTCCTCGCTGGTGCTTTCCATCCGCAAGAAGGTCAATATCAAGGTGCGCCAGCCGCTTAACCGCGTGCTCATTCCTATAAACGATGCCCGCATGGAAGCTCAAATCCGCCTGGTGGATAAACTGATTAGAAATGAGGTAAACGTAAAGTCCATTGAATACCTGACAGATACCGAAGGATTTATTAAGAAAAAAATCAAACCAAACTTCAAACTGCTGGGCGCTCGCCTCGGTGCACGTATGAAAGCAGCGGCGGCGGCCATCATCGCCATGAATCAGCAACAGATTGCTGAGCTGGAAAAGACAGGTAGTGCGGAAGTAATGGTTGATAATGAAACCATTATTGTTTCCAAGAGCGAAGTAGACATCATTGCTGAAGACATTCCTGGGTGGTCAGTAGCCAATAAGGATACGCTAACCGTAGCGCTGGACATTACGCTCACGCCGGAACTCGAGCAGGAAGGTCTTGCCCGCGAGTTTGTGAACCGCATACAGAAGCTACGCAAGGATGAAGGGCTGGAGCTAACAGACCGTATTAGTGTTTCTTACGAAGGCTTTGACACTTTGAACCTTGCCGTAATGACTTATCAACACTATATTTGCGCCGAAATTCTGGCAGATGATATTAAATCTTTGTCAGGTATATCAGATGGACACGTTGTAGAACTGAATGATGTACATCTGAATGTTTTAATTACAAAAACATCCTAAAGAATGGCTACGCCAAAAAAACCTGTTGGGAAGGTAGTGAGTAACAAGGCAGCGCCTGCTCCGGCGAAGAAAAAGGCGCCGGTTGCAGTTAAAGCTGCGCCGGCTAAAAAGTCGGAGGGCGAGGTAAAGAAGGTTCAGGCGAAGGCTGCCACACCTGCAAAGAATGCAGCTGCTAAGAAGAGCACCCCTGCTCCGGCAAAAAAATCCACCGGTTCTCCAGCCAAAGCTGCTGCGGCTCAAAAGTCTATAGCCCCTAAAAAAAGCGCGCCTGTAAAGTCTGCCTCTACTCCCGCTCCTAAAAAGGCGGCCACTCCCGCTAAGCCAGCTCCTGCCCCCGCTTCCAAGAAGCCAGTCGCCAAACCTGCTCCTGCAGCCGCAGCGCCTAAAAAAGAGGCCGCTCCCAAAAAACCGGAAGTAAAGAAAGAAGCTCCTGCTGTAGACGTAGCGCCCGCTTTGCCGAAAAAGGAAACAAAAGCAGAAAAGAAAGCAGCTTTAAAGCGCACGGCATCAGCCGTTCAGCGTGTACAGGCCCGCATCGCGGCCACCGCAGCTTCTAAAGCTATTCCGAAGCCGGCACCATTGCCTACCGTCATGCTGGGCCGGGAGGAGAAGAAGAGCAATGTGATTGTAGCGCATCGCAAGATTGAAAAGCCTAAGGATGACGCTGTTGATAACAGCCTGACTATGGTTGAGTATCAGCCGGAATTTAAACGTTCGCTCCTTGACAAAGAAACGAAGGAAACCGGCCCCACATACCGCTATAGCGACGAAGACCTTACTGAATTCAAGGAACTGATTACTGGCCGTCTCACAACTGCTCGCCGCGAGTTGACCTATCAGCAGGGACTTATGACGCACCGCGATGCTACCGGTACAGCAGACACTGAAAACCGTTTTATGAATATGGACGACGGCAGCGGTGCTATGGAGCGTGAGCAACTTGCACAACTTGCCAGCCGTCAGATTCAGTTTATCAATCATCTGGAGAAGGCCCTAATACGCATTGAGAATAAAACATACGGTATTTGCCGCATTACAGGTAAGCTTATTGACAAAGCCCGTCTGCGCGCCGTGCCACACGCAACGTTGAGCATTGAGGCGAAGAATACGATGAGCAACAAGTAGGAAAGCTATTTCTTTTAATAAAAGAGGCTGCCCGACTGGACAGCCTCTTTCTTTTGCTTAATGCTTTGATGTTTAATCCATCTTCTTGCTAATCAGCTTGCCAACTTCCTTGCCCATCTTCGCATAAGCCTCAGCCAGCCGCGCGCCCGTGTCAAAATCATAGCCGAATACGTCACGGCCCGGTGAATTATCAACCATAATCGTTGCAATGACGTTAGACGGATTTGCCGTTTCCACAATTGTAATCTCGCCATCTATATAGGCATTACGGCGGGAGATGCCAATGTTGTAGCCCGTCTCGGTGTGTGTAGTGTGCACAATCATCGTGTATTTGGCAGAAGGATTGCTCACCAGCTTCATATCGCTTTGCTTCTCAAATTCCTCCTGGAATTGGGCGGCGAAGCGGCCATTACGGTCCGCCACCCAGCTTTTAGCCCATTTGTCGCCGCGACCGGCCTCTTTTTCGTTCAGATCGGCGGTTTTTTCTTTGATAAAGGCAGCCTCATCTACATTTTTGGTGGTGACGGTCATCTTGCTGTAGTCATACCTGACATTGAACTCCGTAGTGCCTTTCAGCGTGCTTAGGTTGCCGGACTTGAGCTTTGTTTTCATGGCAGAGGCACTCAGCGAAAGGCCGGCAAGCGCCATTGTGAGGATAGTGGTTTGGATTTTCATGGTGCAATTATAATAGATGAAGCCGAAAAGTCTTGGCAGATTTAGGGCACGGGCCTATCTTTGCGTTCCCTAAGGGGAATGGCTGCGTAGCTCAACTGAATAGAGCATTTGACTACGAATCAAAAGGTTTCAGGTTTGAATCCTGACGCGGTCACAAAGAAGAATAGCTACCAAGACGGTAGCTATTCTCATTTTACGCTTATGATTTATCATATAGTCATCGGCGATGAAGCCGCCCGCCCGCTTACAGAAGCCATTGCCACCGAGCCGTCTATGGCCGGAGAAGTGGTGGTAATGCGCGACATACTCCACGTTGGCCCGCTTCAGCGCGGCGAAGGCCAGTCATTTTCCGCCTTGCGCAGCGAATGGTGGCGGGGCGTAGCGCCTGATGCAAAGGCGCCTATAGAGGTGGACGACTTGGAACGCCTCCTGGAAGTTAGCAACGAGCTTTATAAAGACAACGACGCAGTCGCATGGTTCTGGATGGCGCCGTGGCCTGCGGATATATGTACTTACCACTGGATGCTGCCCTATCTCGGCAAGCACACCGGCCGCTTCTTCCTGCTCAACCTTGCCAACCTGCCTTTTCTGAATGAAGCCGGAAAAGTCTTTTATCCCAAAAACATCTCCGAGTTGCTACCCCGTGAGCTTATAAAGGCCCGCCGGCTGGCCCGGCCTATAACAGCGGCAGAGCTGGAAATAGACGGCGATGCCTGGCAAAAGCTCGTGGCAGAAAACGCCGGCATCCGCACGCTCGAAGGCGGCAAAAAGCTTAAATCGCAGCTGGAAAATTTTTACGACGCACAGCTCATTTCTTCGCTGAGTGTCCAGCCGCAAAAAGCATTACGCGTGCTGCACAGCGCTATGAGCAAGCATATGCTGCCCACCGGCGATGTTTACCTCGCCTGGCGCTTGCGCGCAATGGATGAGGCGGGCCTGATTGAACTTGCCGGTGATGCCGGAAGGCCGTACCGGGAATGGGAAGTACGCCTGCTCACAACAGCCACCGAAGAAGCCGCCCCGCAGTAGCGGCGTATCTTTACAACCGATGGAATACCGCCTGCCGCTCCAAGCTACAGACACCGCATCAACCCGCCGCATGACGACGCTACACCTCATGCTCGCTTTCGTGCTTTGCGGGCTCGGCGCTGGTTGTCTGGTGCTCTATTGGTTCACGGCTGTTTCCGGGAAATTTCCTGTTGCGCACCGGCCGTTTCTGCTGTTAGGCCTTTGCAGCCTTATTGTAGGAATAGCTATTACGGTCATTGCCATCTTTAATAAAGGCTGGCTGATGCAGGGTCGCCGCAGCATCGGGCTGCGCGTTATGGAAGTGTTGATACTGGCAAGCGCGGGTGCGACCTTTGCCATTGCGGGGCAATGGCGGCCGGCGGCAATGTTTGGCGTCATTGCGATGGCCATTGTAGCAGCTACAATTTGGGAAAGCCGCAAGCCGGCAGCACAGGAAGCGCTTATCAATGAAAACGGTATTTCGCTTCCTAAAAGCGGCGTCGCAAAGACTTACCGCTGGACGGAGATAGAAGCGGTTTTGCTGCGCCACGACATCCTTAGCATTGAACTGAGCGGCAACAGGCTGTTGCAGCGTACCGTAAAAGAAACAGTAAGCACAGACGGCGCAGCGGTTGAAGCCTACTCCCGGCAATATATCAATCAATACGAGAAGGCCCGCGCGGCAGCGAATGCCTGGTAAGCAATCAGAAATCCGCAATCCGAATTCCGAAATCAAATGCAACCCTACCTACTCTATTCCGACGGCAAAGGCGGCATCTTTGAAGACACTTCCCTCTATGCGCTGGGACGTTCCGGCTGGGATGCCATGCCGGTTGCGGAAGAAGACTGGATTCCACTTCCCAATGGTGGCTCGCTGTATGAGCTTCCGGGCCGGCAGGGAATAGGGCTGGATGTAAAAACAGGGCAATTGCGCCTTTGCGACAAGGGCTGGGCCGTTGCGGCATTCATTCCGCCCGCGCACACTGGCCTATACCTTGCCGCTTACGAGACGAAAGCCGACGCGCCGACGCTGCCGCTCTTCTGCTACACCGCAGCCGGCTGGCACAACGATACTTTTTACGTAACGGCCACGCGCATTGAGCGCGACATCCGGCAGGAGGCCGCCGGCTATGATGAAAGCATCATTCATAGCGGTGTGGAGCGGATGCTGAAGGCTTACCCGCACAACCGGCTCGTGCAGCACCTTGCCAATACCTGCGCGCTCACCTACCATTGTCCCGCTGCGCGGAATTTCTTTATTGGCCGCTGGGAATGCCCGATTCCTTCTTCCCCTGCCTGCAATGCCAATTGCGTAGGCTGCATCTCCTTTCAGCCTGTGGAAGAAACCATCACCTCTTCTCATGACCGCCTGACCTTTAAGCCGACGGCGGCGGAAATCGTGGAGTACACTGTACCACACCTGGAAACGGCGCCCTACCCCATCGTCTCATTCGGCCAAGGCTGCGAGGGCGAACCGTTGCTGATGTGGGAGACGCTGCGCGAAAGCATCATTGAAATCCGCAAGCACACCCAGAAAGGCAGCATCAATATCAACACCAACGGCAGTAAGCCAGCTGCTGTTGAGGCGCTGATGAATGCAGGGTTGAACAGCATTCGCGTGAGTCTCAACTCAGCCCAGAAGGGCATCTACGAAAAATATTACCTGCCGAACAATTATGCCTTTGAGGACATTGTGGAGAGCTTGCGCGTGGTGCGGCGGCATGGCGGCTGGAGCTCTATCAACTACTTCGTCTTTCCCGGAATGACGGATTCTGAAGCGGAGTATGAAGCATTGCGCACGCTTATACGCGAGACGGGCCTGAACATGATTCAATGGCGCAACTTCAACATTGATCCTGACTGGTATCTGCGTCGCATGGGCATCATGGATACTGGCGATACTTACGGCATCCGCCTAGTGATGGATGAGTTGCGCGCGGAATTTCCGGACTTGAAATACGGCTACTTCAATCCGCCACGCGAGCGTATGGAAAATTTTGAGGAAGCCTTTGCGCATTAAACACGGTCGGGCCGCTCAACGCGGCCTGACCGATTCCGAAGAAAATATGTACATCCCGCCCCACTTCCGCCAGCCCGACCAAGCGACAGCCATTGCTTTCATGAAGCAATACCCGTTTGCGATTATCGCCAGCAACGGCCCCGAAGCTCCAATTGCTACGCATCTGCCGTTTCATGTTTCGGACGAAGGCGAAGAAATTGTACTTACCGCTCACTTCGCCAAAGGCAATCCGCAATGGAAGTCCATGAAGGAGGCGCTCGTCATCTTTAGCGGGCCGCACGCCTACATCTCGCCAAGTCTGTACGAGAAGCAGGAAAACGTTCCGACATGGAACTACATCGCCGTGCATGCTTACGGAACAGTGGAGATAATAGAAAATGAGGCGGCAGGCTTCGCCATTCTGGAAGAAATGATGCAGCATAGCGAGCCGGCTTATCTCGCGCAATGGGAAGCGCTCTCGCCGGAATACAAAATGCGGCTCTTTAAAGGCATCATGCCTTTCCGGATGCGCGTAACAAAGCTGGATGCAAAGGAAAAGCTCAGTCAGAATAAGACGGCCGGCGAGCGGGAGGCTATTATTCATTCCCTTGCGGAAAGTGAGGATGGCGCCGCACAAGACATTAGCGGCTTCATGGCAAGCCGCGAAGCATAACTTTATGACAGGGCTGCCTGAAGCTGCCTGACCAATTCTGCTATGTCGCCCAATCTAACACATCCCGGAGGCCTTGTGCAATCTAAGCCGGCGCTCATCACAGCTGGCGTGCACGTGTTTATACTTCTGTTGCTGCTCCTGTGGCGCTTCAATCTTCCCGCGCAGGAGCCGCAGCTTCCCGAGATGGGCATGGAAGTAAACCTAGGCTCCTCGCTCACAGGCAACGGTACCGACCAGCCGATGGATATGGAAGACCCTGCGCCCGATTATGCGAATGTGCGCGCATCTGCCAGTGCTGCCGCCAGCAACGCGCAGGTGGAGCGTAGCGAGGATGAAGAAGCGCCCTCTGTCCCGGCGGCCAATCAAATGGGCCGCCAGCAGCGCCAGAATACAACGCCGGCACAGCGCCCTTCCAACACAAGCGCAACAACAAATAATAATGCAAGGACGCAGCAGCCGCAGCGCCCGCGCTATGTCTATCAGGGCAGCAACGGACGTGGCGGCAATAGCGCCGCGGCAAATGCGCCAGGCGGCAATGAAGGCGTAGCCGGAGGTACGGGCGACCAAGGTGTACCGCGCGGCACACCGGGCGCCACGAATTATACTGGCACCCCCGGCAGCGGCACCGGCGGCATCTCCTATGCGCTAAGTGGGCGCACAATGGTTGGCTTCCCGCAAAAGGAGGCGCAATTCCGCTCCGGCGGGCGCGTGGTGGTGCGTGTAACCGTTGCGCGGGATGGCTCCGTTACTAACCGGCAGGTTAAATCTTCAACGAATACGGAACTGAACCCGATTGCGCTGCGCAAAATCCAGCAGGTGCGCTTTAACGCGAGCGAGGCGGCTCCGGAAGAGCAGTTCGGCGATATCACCTTCGTGTTTAAGACGAGGCAATAAGTAGAAAGAAACCAGTCTGCACGACTTGCTGAAGGCTTAGGAGGTCTAATAGCTTCGTAGGGCCAGAGCGGCATTACCATTCGCACTGCAATTTTGCGAGGCTATGCTGCCGACTTACGCCGAAACCTTAGACTATCTCTACACCCGCCTGCCTATGTTCAGCAGGCAGGGCGCGGCCGCCATCAAGCCTGACCTAACCAACACTTTGGCGCTGTGCTCGGCACTTGGCAATCCGCAAAAAGGCTTCAAGTCCGTCCACATTGCCGGTACGAACGGCAAGGGCAGCACGAGCAACATGCTTGCGGCTATCTTCCAGGAAGCGGGCTATAAAACCGGCCTCTACACCTCGCCGCACCTCGTTGACTTCCGCGAGCGTATCCGCCTAGATGGGAAAATGGTTTCGGAAGATTTTGTGGTGGATTTTGTGGCACGTCATCGTGCACTTATTGAACGCATTGAGCCATCATTTTTTGAAATCACGGTGGCGATGGCATTTGTCGCCTTTGCCAAAGCCGGCGTGGATATGGCCATTATTGAAACCGGCCTTGGCGGGCGGCTAGATTCTACAAACATCATAACGCCGGAGCTGAGCATCATCACCAATATATCCTTTGACCACAAAGACCTGCTCGGCGACACGATTCCGAAAATTGCGGCGGAGAAGGCGGGCATTATCAAGCCCGGCATTCCAGTAGTTATCGGCGAGTATCACTTAGAGTCCTTTCCGGTCTTTGAAGCTACAGCAGCACGCCGAAACGCGGAGTTGATACCTGCATTTCATCAATGGAAAATTCTTAACGGCGAAACAGCCGGCACATACACGGCAAGAAAGCAGGACGGCACCAGCAGCTTCCAGATTCATTGCGACCTTGCCGGCAGCTTTCAACGGCGCAACATCGCTACGGTACTAACGGCGGTAGATGCGCTGCGGGTTGCAGAGTGGAGACTGGATGAACACATCGTCGCCAAGGCTTTTCAACATGTAAAATCTTTAACCGGCTTACGCGGGCGATGGGATGTCTGGCAGGAATCGCCGCTTATCATCGCGGATGTAGCGCATAATCCCGCCGGGCTTTTGGCGGTGATGGAAGATTGGGCGCGTGTCCGGGCGAATACAAAGCACATCATCCTCGGCTTTGTGCGCGACAAAGACGTGCGGGAGGCGCTGGTGCTCTTCCCGAAAGATGCGCCGCTTCATTTCTGTGCGGCAGATATTCCGCGGGCGCTGCCGGTGGAAGAACTGGCTGCCATAGCCGGGGAAATGGGCTTAAGCGGAAGCAGCCATCCAAGTGTTGCGGCAGCGGTAAGAAGCGTGACTGCGATACTTGAACCGGGAGATGCGCTACTTATCACAGGCAGCTTCTTTATTGTTGGCGAGGCGATAGAAATTGGTCTGACGAGCCTTCGCCTATAGGCGTTGGCCGTCTGACCTGTTCCGTCAAAGCCTGATGCTACCGTAGCTCCAGCAGCGCCACATTCTCTATATGGTGCGTGTGCGGAAACATATCCACCGGCTGCAGGGCCTTTACATCATAAGCCTCGTGCAGCAGCGCCAAGTCGCGGGCCTGTGTGGCGGGGTTGCAACTCACATATACTACGCGCGGCGCGCGGATGGCGAGGAGCGTTTGTATAAGCTTTGCGTGCATTCCTGCGCGCGGCGGGTCGGTGATGATGACGTCCGGGCGGCCGTGCTGCGCAAAGAAATCTTCGGTACATACCTCGCTTACATCGCCCGCAAAGAACTCGCAGTGCGTAAGACCATTCAGGGCGGCATTCTCAGCCGCGTCTTTGACGGCATCGGCTACTGTCTCGATGCCGATTACTTTTTTTGCGCCGCGACTGCAAAAGATGCCGATGCTGCCTGTGCCGCAATACAGGTCATACAGCGTTTCATTGCCCGTAAGTCCGGCAAAGTCGCGCGTTACACGATAAAGCCGTTCCGCCTGATCTGTATTCGTTTGAAAGAATGACTTTGGCGAGAGCCGGAATGAAAAGTCTGCCAACTTTTCATGAATAAAGCCAGGCCCGGCGTAGATATGCACCGGCAAGTCGTAGATGGTGTCATTTACTTTACCATTGATGGTATAAAGCAGCGTAGTAATGCCCGGCACATTTTGCTGGACGTGCGCTAAGAGTGCTTCCCGCGCCGCTTTGTCTTCGCTTTGAAAAACGATATTGACCATCACCTCGCCCGTCCGCGCCACACGGATGACGACATTGCGCAGCCAGCCCCGCTGCTCGCGGAAGTTGTAATAGCTTAATCCATTTGCCTCCGTATAGGTGCGCAGGATGTTCAGGAGAATGTTGGTAGGCTCGGACTGGAGGTAGCAGGTGTGAATAGCAACTATCTTATCAAAAAGGCCGGGCGCGTGAAAGCCGAGGGCCGGCTCCTGCGCCAGTTCATGCTCGCCGGCGAGGGCGATTTCTTCCGGCGTCAGATAACGAGTGGCACTGAAGGTGAACTCCAGCTTATTGCGGTAGTAGCGGGTTCCGTCTTCGCTTGCGCCGATGATTGGCTGCACTTCCGGCAGCGCAATGCCGGAGATGCGGGTAAGCTGATCGCGCACCTGCTGCTGCTTATATGCCGCCTGCTTTGCATAAGGCAGCATCTGCCATTTGCAGCCGCCGCAGGTGCCGAAGTGAGGACAAAAGGGCATTACCCTGTCCGGTGATGGCTGGGTGACAGCAATGGCTTTGCCTTCCGCGAAACTCTTTTTAGACTTACCAAGGCGCAGGGTTATCACATCGCCGGGTACGGCACCCTCTACGAAGGCCACCCGGCCATCAGGCAGATGGGCTATGCTTTTACCTTCGGCAGCGTAGGCGGTTACGGAAATGCCTTCCAGCGGGAGGTGCTTCTGTTTTTTTCTATGCGGCAAAGTGAAAGGAAGGTTTGGGCGGCAAAAATAGAATAGCCGGATGCCTGTTGCGGGAATAATCCGGGCGGCAAAGCGTTGCGTCATAAATTTTCTACTTTTCCTCCGTACCAATACTAACATTCCACATCCTGCGAACGTCTAACATTGCGTATCTTGGAGCCGGAAAAATTCCGCCCCGGATGCGGAACAAAACCATTATTTTTTATTCTCATGATGACCGTTACTTCATCTTTTAAGAATGCCCTGCTTGCCACGCTGTGCGCTGCGCTGACCTTTACCGGCAAGGCACAGAATCTTCCTGTATGCAGCGGCACCGGCGTAGACATCAGCAGCGGCACCGGCAGCCACAATGGTACGCTTGGGCTGATTTATGCACTGAGTACCAGCGGCACTATTTACAAGATTGACCCAAAGACAAGTTCTACGCCGGTACCTACCTCTATCACCGTGCCTTCCGGCGCGAGGGGGCTGGCTGTTAGCCGCAACCTGAATGGTGGTACGGTAACCCCTACTTATTACACCATCGTTCAAACCGGGTCGGTAAAGTATCTGTACTACTTCAATGGCACAAGCTGGACGAGCACCACTTTTGTGCTTAATGTCGATAATATCGCGGCAGGCGGCGGCTTTATTTATGGCTTGGATTGCGCCTCTGGCAACGTATTTCGTTCAAACGCTACCTCTATTCCTACTTACTTAGGCAATGTAGGTACGGTAGGCTCCTGCGATCTTTCAGTTGACTGCAGCGGGAATATCACGATTATCAGCCAAGGCGATTCTTCCATCAGAAGGTACTTCTACAGTGGCACTACGCTAAACCAAACGAAAAAGGATACAATGGCCGGCGCTTACGCGCTTGGCGGCGGCGGCTTCGCCATCCTTGGAAATGGCAGCCGTTATTACTACGATGGTGCTGACGGTAAACTTTATCAAGGCGTTCCCGTATCTATTGGCGGTGGCCGTCAGCGGATTGTATTCACAGCAATGCCGGGTACTCCTTTTGGCTCGAGTGGTATTCCTATTGACGACTTTGGCAACTGCGGCGAGAACGGCGTTGGCCCCGGCATTTACGCTACCGACTCCGTCCGGCTTTGCCAATCCGGGACAGGCAACACTCAGAATGTAAGCCTGACGATTCCTGCCGGATCCGGCACACCTAACTGGCGTGTACAGTCTGGCCCTGCAGTGCTGACTGGCGCAACAAACACTTCAGTTACGGTTACCAACTTATCAGCACTTACGCCATCTGTCATTCTTCATAATGACCCCGATTGCGGCGGTGCCAACACGCTTATTGATACGACGGTAATTGCGATAGCAGGCGCGACTGTTGATGCGGGTCCCGACAAGACGCTGTTTGGTTGCGGGAATTATCAGGATACGTTGCACGCTACCGTCAAGGATACTTCCATAGGCATTGGGTATTCGCCGACATGGACGCCGTTTTCCACCATTCTGAATCCCACGCAATTTTCTTACGACCCGGTTATTTACCCAACTAAGACTACGGTTTATGTGCTGGATGTGGCAACCTTGGGTGGCTGTCACTTTTACGACTCTGTGAAGGTGACCGTAATTGACTCTACACCACGCGCCAACTTCCAGTATCAGATTAAGCTCGGCTGCGAAGAAGACACGGTGCAATTTTTTAATACCTCTACGCCTATTAATGGCATTGATAGCGTAGCGTGGGATTTTGCTGACAGCGCCGGAAACAACAACATGTACTATTACAGCAATGCCATCTCACCGCGCCACATTTTCAAAGACCAAGGCATATACTCTGTATTGCTGCTTGTGAAGAATAAGTACTGTTTTGACACCATCCGCAAGAATATCAACATACTTCACCCCTTGGTTGCAGCATTTAGCATTAGTGACAGCACGGCCTGCTCTAATAAGCTTATCACCTTTACCGACAATTCTGTTGCCCCTTTACCTCCTCCTAACGGTACTAAAACGACATTTTTATACAAGTTTGGTGATGGCACGACCTCTAGTCTATCCAACACCACGCATAACTACACGCGATCGGGTATTTATACAGCTACACTGACCCTGCAGAATTACTTAGGATGCCGGGACTCTTTTAAACGAACCATTGTCATAGACTCCCTGCCATTCGTGCGGATACTCTCTGCAGATACAGTTGTCTGTCAAGGTCAAAAGGTGAATCTGAAAGCTGACTATCTGACCATCGGCAACACAGGCATTAGCGTGAGCCTGGGAGACGGAACTGTTTTCCAGAACCGTCCGGAGATTAGCTATGCTTTTGTTGACTCCGGCGTCTATAATGTTACACTGAACGCTACTTACCGGTACTGCCCGCCCGCTTCCGTAACGGTTCCATTCAGGGTACGTCCATTCCCTGGTGTGTACCTCGGCCCTGACACAGTACTCTGTCCTTACGGCGCGCCAGTTGTGCTTTCCGACCGTGCAAACATTGGCAGAACGGACGCGCAATACCTCTGGAGCACGGGTGAAACTACACCGGCGATCACCGCACGCAATATTGGCACATACTGGGCTCGTGTGAATGTAGGCGGTTGCTTGGCTACAGACAGTATTGTAGTGAATAAGGATTGCTTCCTTGACATCCCGAATGCTTTCACACCCAATAATGACGGGCAGAATGATTACTTCCTGCCGCGCCAGATTAAGGGCCGCTCCATTAGCCTGTTTAAGATGAAAATCTTTGACCGCTGGGGCCAGGAAGTGTTTGAGACTGTACGCACCGATGGTCGTGGTTGGGATGGTAAGTTCAATGGTATTGACCAGCCAACCGGCGTTTATATCTTCCAGGTGGACGTGTCCTTTGAGAACGGCGCTTCTGAGCACTACACCGGAAACGTAACACTGCTGCGGTAATTATTGCAAACAAGCATTAAAAAAGCGCTGAACCTTTAAGGTCTCAGCGCTTTTTAGTTTATAAGAAGCAGAAAGATGCGAGCTTAAACTCGCTCAGGTTCTTTTACATTATCCGGCTGCGGCTTAGGGTTTGCCAGCTTCATTGTAGTAGTCAGACCGCTCTTGGTCAGTTCAATGGCCGCTTTAGCCGGGCCTTTGAGCTTGATTAAGTCCATAGCCTGCAGGCTTACAAGATGGCGGGCAGTTTCGTCCGGGTCAATAGCAAGCTCACGCATGAGTAGCGAAACAAGTATTTGCGGACTGGCGGTGCCTATCCGGTGATGAATTTCTTTAATCTTGTTGAAGACTTCTACCTTGTTAGCCACTTGATAAGTTTTTATAAAGGTAGGAAAATAAACCCGCTCGAGCATTGAAAACCATTTCCCGCTATATGATGGCAATGTTGTACACCGCTGCCGGTTGCCTGCATTTCCTGCGCCCGCAAATTTATTTGGCTATCATGCCGCATTGGCTGCCCGCGCATCTGCTTCTGGTAAAACTAAGCGGCGCGTGCGAGGTTTTTTTGGGCTTGCTGCTGCTACCTGTAGTTACGAAAAAAGCTGCGGCATGGCTCATTATCCTATTACTGATGGCTGTCTTCCCTGCTAACGTAGAGATGGCCATAAACTGGCATGAGGAACATCATCCTTTTGAATGGCTATCCTGGGTGCGCCTGCCTTTCCAACCCTTGCTCATCTGGTGGGCCTGGACGCATACACGTGCGTAATTCTTAGCTGACTTTCAAACTGCTGGCAGTCTTTCCACGTATCTTTGAAACATATACAGCGGCAATGGCGCATCTGTAAATTTTTCTGATAGAACGATATGGCAATTCTGCTATTCCTTGTGCTGCATTGGTACACCTCCCTCTTCTTTCAGTCAGTATTCCATCATCGCTACGCTGCACATAATGCATTTACCATGAGTAAAGGCTGGGAGCGGGTGTTTTACATCGGCTGTCTTATCACGCAAGGTTCTTCCTATATCAGCGCGCACGCGTACGGCATCATGCACCGCCTGCACCACGCGCATACGGATAAGGAGACCGACCCACATACGCCGCACTACACAAAAAATGCCCTGCACATGATGTGGGTGACACGGCAGAATTATTTTGCTATCTTCATGGGCAAGACGCTTGTGGAGGATAAGTATAAGAAGAACCTGCCCGATTGGCCGGCTTTTGAAAAGCTCGTACACAACTTCTATGTGCGCTTCGCCTTCGGGTTGATGTATCTGGCATTCTATATTGTCTTTGCTACGGCATGGTGGCAATTCCTCTTCTTGCCGCTGACACTGTCTATGGGCGCCCTACAAGGCATTGCTGTAAACTGGTGGGCGCACCGCTTCGGCTACGAAAATTTCAGGATGAACAACACATCCAAGAACATTCTGCCGGTGGATTTCATCTTCTGGGGCGAAGCGTATCACAACAATCACCATCGCCATCCGGGGCGTGCAAACAATGCTGTGCGCTGGTTTGAGATTGACCCCGGCTACTGGAGCATGCGCGGGCTGGCAAAGCTCGGCATCATTACGATGGCCCCACAACCGGCAAAACCGGTATTCGTAAAGGGCGCGCCGCTTGTAGCTATAGAGGCTTAGTCACGGTTAGGGGTTTTGGCGGTTTACAATGGATTGAATCTGAGCAAGCTCGTCCGGACTCAAGTCTTTTGGCGCCTGCAATTGCAGCCGTACAAAAGCATCTCCCCACTCGCCAGGCCTATCATAGCGCGGCATCCCTTGACCTTTCAGCCGCAAAGTCTTTCCGCTGTCAGTGCCTGCGGGAATCGTCAGGCTGAGTCGCTTGTGAAGCGTCTGCACGGTCGCTTTTCCGCCCGCAATGGCGAGCAGCGCATCTACGGGCTGGTCAATGTAGATGTCGTCGCCGCGGCGCTCAAAGCGAGCATCCGGTGCAACGTTTATCGTTAGCAATAAATCGCCGACAGTGCCGCCATTTATGCCGGGGTTGCCACGGCCTTTCAGGCGTAGCGTCTGCCCGTCGGCTATGCCAGGCTTCAGTTTGAGGTTGACGGCCTGCCCGTTTATACTGACCGTTTTGGTTACACCCTGAAAAGCTTCTTCCAGTGCGATTCCAAAACTGGCCTGCACATCACCGCCAGCGCGCGCCCGTGTACCACTGCGCCTGCCACCACCGCCTCTGAAGAATTCGGAGAAGATGTCGGAATAATCGCCGCCTGCGCCGCCTTGCATAAAATCTTCCGGACGGAAACCGCCACCAGCGCCCGCAGCTTGCGCCTGGTCGTAGTGTTTCCAGTTATCGCCGAGGGCGTCGTACTTCTTGCGCTTCTCCGGGTCAGAGAGCACGTCGTGGGCTTCGTTGATTTGCTTGAACTTCTCCTCTGCGCTCTTATCGCCGGAGGTTTTGTCCGGATGGTACTTCACCGCCAGCTTGCGAAAGGCCTTTTTGATTTCATCCCCCGTTGCCGTTCTGGCTATGCCGAGCTGGCTGTAATAATCCTGAGAAGGCATGGCTGCTTTGTTGCGTTGCGTGTCCGCAAATTTCCGCCTTAAAGGCGAAAAGACTACGCCATTTCTTATATCCGCCAGGCGTATGCCTGCAGCAATCTTTTAATCAGCAGCCATCGTATTTTTAAGGATGCGCGCAGCTCTTCTACTAATTCTGGCAGCTTGTCTCAGCAACAATGCGTTTGCGCAAAGCACGACGCTTTCGCTGCGCGATTCCGCGATTGCGAAGCCCATCTTCCTCTTCGCGCCAGCGCGGATACAGCCGGACTTTTCCATCTCAAAAGATGCCGCATCTAAACACCTCCCATTCTTCTGCGGGCAGGAGCTAAAAATGGATAAGCTGCTGCCAATGCCGCTTCGTTTTCGCTTGGGCAGTCAGCAGCAGGCGGATTGGCTCGAAAGCAAGCCGGCCGTACAACGTCCGCAATAAAAGCGCTTAGCTTTACGCGCATGATACGCAACATGCTGGCCGACCGGCCCACAAAGCTGTTCCTCGCGCTCTCCACTTTTTTCGTAGCGAATGCGCTCATTGCGGAGTGCATTGGCACCAAACTCTTTTCTTTAGAAAGAACAATCGGAATGCAGCCGCATCCTTTTTCGCTGCTCGGGCAGGAGGGCCTGACCTATGTGCTCACTTGCGGCGTGCTGCTCTGGCCGCTGGAGTTTGTGCTTACGGATGTGGTCAATGAGTTTTACGGCCCCAAGGCCGTGCGGCGCATCTCTTACACCGCCATTGCGCTCATCGGGTATGCCTTCCTGATGTTCTACCTCGCCATCCACATCCCAGCGGATACTTCTTTCTGGAAAGGCTCGCAGACGGCAGCCGGCGTGCCGGACATGCAGGCGGCTTTCAACGCCATCTTCGGGCAGGGCATGTGGATTATTTTCGGAAGCCTCGTAGCGTTTTTTGTCAGTCAGCTGGTGGATGTAACGGTTTTTCATCGCATCAAGAAGGCTACCGGCGAGAAGAACGTGTGGCTGCGGGCCACGGGCAGCACGCTTATTTCGCAGCTTGTGGACTCCTTTATCGTACTCGGCATTGCCTTCGGCAAAAGCTGGGGCTGGCAGCGGGTGCTTGCAATTGGCCTTGTGAATTACAGCTACAAGGCTGTGATGGCTATTATTCTTACGCCTGTGATTTATTTCGTTGAGGCTAGAATAGCGGCCTACTTCGGGCCGGAAACGACGCAACGCATGAAGCAGGCGGCTATGGGTAAGGAGGCTGAATAAATGGCTGCCTCGGATTGAATCCGGAGCAATGCAGATGGCATCTTCATCGGTGCAGATGGCATCTGGAGTAGTGCAAATCCAATCTGCATCAAGCCGGATTTTACCTAAAGCGTTGTTTTTCACGGCATTTTATCTACTAAGCAGTCTTTCCCGCCTGCCGGCGGCAATCCCGGAGCGCAAACGGGCTTCTAAAGCCTTTCGGCAAAAAAAATAAAAACGCCGTCAGTTATTAAACCCTGACGGCGTTTTTTTATAAAGGAAAGTTTAGCGCTACTTCTTCTGCCCAAAGCGGTAGCCGACGGATACCTGAATGGAAGGCGTGCGCAGGAGGTCTTTGGAAACCTGCTTCGCGCCGGCAGACTTAGAATTATCCCAGAAGGTCTGCGTGAGCCTCATGTCCAGATACACAGCCGGGGAGAACATATAGCCGCCGCTGAGCACATAGCCGGTACCGAAGCGCGCACCGAAATCGCTGAGCTGCACATTCGGATGGTCGTTGGTGATGAAGGTGCCATTACCCACGCCTGCCGGCCGGGATTCGTTGTGCTGCTTGTGGTCGTTCAGGTCGGTGGTTGATTCCGTGGCTTTGATTGCCTGGCTGAACACGAGGTTCGCGCCGCCCTGAGCATACCACTGCCCCCAGTGATAGCGGGCCATAATGGGCATTTCAATGGTGTTGACCATATCGTAATTCAGGTTGTGGCGGATGGTCTTGTCCGTCCACACGTACAGCATATTGCCGGGGTATTGCGGGTCGGGCGTGATGGAGCCGGAATTGTCCACCACTTGCTTGTAATCATCGCGGACGGAGCTGCCGGTGTTGAAGCGCAGGATGTACTTCGGCTCAATCATCAGGCTCCACCAGTCGTTAATCACGAACAGCGAAGTAAGGCCAAGCTGGAAGCCGCCGAGCGCATTGGGCGTAAAGAGGCTGGCGTTGATACCGCCCATTACACCGGGATATACTTCAAGACGGGAAACATTCTGCTTAATCGCATTGAAGGCAGCCTGCACCTGCTCCCCACTCCATTGCAGCATGCTGTGGCGCTTCACGGCGGCAACGGCTGCATTGGCGGCTACAAGGCCTACTTCCGCTGAAGCAGTCTTTGCTTCCGGTGCGGCAGCAGCCGGAACAACCGGCGCAGTTGCGCTCGCTACTTCCGGCTTTTTGGAAGCGGTGACAGACTCTGTGCTATTCTTCGCGGTAAGCCCGGCGACGTCATTGCCGGAAGGCTTGGCAACATTCCCCTTCTTTGCAAACAAGCCGTGGCGCTTTGGCTTAGCGGGCGCTTGGTTAGCAGCCACATCCTTCGGCTCAGACATAATGCGGTCAACCACAAGCTGGCCGGCGGGGAAAGTATCTATGCGGTAGTAGTGGCGGCCCACTTCGCTATTCCAAACGCGGCGATAAACGATTTCCAGCCGCTCAATGGTGTCATGCTTTACGGTTACAATGGTCGGGCGGGGCTGGCTGATGGCGGAATGAGAAGCGGAAGCTTGCAATGCACCTACGCGGCTCGCGCCAAGATTGACAGGTGTGCGCTGTGTGCGGTGGCCGCGGACAGTCGCCGATGCAGATGCTGCATACACACGACTGTCAGCCTTGGTAGGTTGATTTGCCGCCTGAGGCGCGTTCGTGTTTGACACGTCCGGAGTCTTAACGGCCTGCGCAGTAACGCTTGCCGTATTTGCTGTGGCGTCCTGATGAGCAGGAGTTGCTACAGCTATGCGTGTACGCTTGTGAGCGCTTGCAGCCATTGCAGATTTAGAACGGGAGGACGATTGCTCATTATTACCCGCAGTAGCTGCAGTCCGGCTTACAAGGCCGTTGGAAGAAGGAGTTGTAACGTTAGCGGCAATAGCGTTGGACGCGGTATTTGTGCTGGTAGTTGAAGCAGAAGTGTTTGTTGAAGTATTATCAGTCGCTACTACTCCATTCCCCGCCAGACCGCCCGGCTTACCATACGGCCCCTCACCATCCCGGCCGCCTCCGGAAGCGATTTGTGAGCCCGCAGTATGGTTCATATACATGCGGTAGCCGCCTACGGACGCCGTCGTCAGTAGGAGCAAGGCTGTAAAATAGCCTACAATGCGGCGCCAGTTGTAGCCCGCGCGTATGGGCATCTCCTTGTCCAGCAGCTCGCGCATGGTGAGCCAGGCACCCGGGCGTTCGGGTTCTTCGCCCCCCCGCAGCCGCTGACGCACAAGGTCGTCAATGTGAATCATGTTGTTATCCATCGTATAGCTCGGATAAAATTTCTTTAGTGTTTAAAATGCAACTCCAGCTTCTCAATCTTATTCTTCAACTGCTTGCGCCCCTCGCTTAAGTGCCATTTTGATGTCCCTTCCGATATGTTCAGCATCTTCCCAATCTCTTTATGCGAAAAACCCTCCATCACATACATATTGAATACCGCCCGCGTCGCGTCCGGCAGCCCTTGCACCAATTGGAGGAGCTGATTGTAATACAGCCTGTCCGCATGGTCTTTGTGCACCAGCTCGTCCTTTTCCACCAGCACCGTATTCTCATTATACCGCACATTGCTCTTCACATAATCGCTTACGGAATGGAAAACGATTTTGCGCAGCCATCCTTCAAAAGACCCCTGAAAGTTGTATTGCGAAACCTTCTGAAAAGCACGCAAAAAGCCGTTGTTCAATACTTCCTCTGCCTGCTCCTGCTGGTCAATGTAGCGCCGCACTACGCCCATCATCCGGGTATAAAACATGCGATACATCTTCTCCTGCGACGCACGCTCATTACGCGCACACCCTTGGATCAGCTCCTGAAGCTCATCGGCCTGACCGGGAACACTATATGCCAAGGCTAAAGACAACTATTGAATCGGTTAACTTAAGTTCAGAATACAAGACGACCTGCGGGGCGGATGGGTTGGGTCGTGTGTGTATTATCTATGTCTAAAATAGGCTATTCCGCGCCTTTTGTGAGGCGAAGGCCAATGCTGAGCGCCCAACTGATGCCCGGCATTGGCCGGTAAACCACTACGGCGTACTGCGTATTAAAAATATTATTCACGGAAAGCTGCGTAAAAAACGTTGACTTGCGTAAGCGCCAATCATAGGAAACACGAAGATTGCTGACGCTGTAAGCCGGCAACTGCTCTGACTCATCGGAGGTAACGTAACGGTGACCCGCGAGCATCGTATTCCAAAAAACAGACAGGTCTTTCCGGGAAAGCATCACCGTCCCGGTAAGCGTAGAGAGCGGCACATAGGGAATCTGGCGGCCTATGCTGTTGTCGCCGGGCAGCGTGCTTTCCGTAACGGTGGAGCGGGTGTAGGCCGCGTCCAGACCAATGCGCCATTGAAGAGGCCCTTTATGGCCCGACAAGGCATTATCCAGCTCCAGCCCCCGGCTATGCACGGCGGCAAGGTTGTGCGGCGTCCAGATAGCACCGCCCAGCCAGATAATCCAATCCCGAATGTAGCGGGTATAGACCGAGGCGCTTTGACGGAATTGCAGGTTCACTGCATTGCAGCGCAGTTCCTTCCGCCATTCCCAGCCGCCGTCAAAGCTCCAGCCGCGCTCCGGCTTTAAATCCTGATTGCCACCGGGATTGAAATGAAGCTCGTTCAGCGTAGGCGCACGATAGGTGTATTGCGCATTCGCGCGAAGTGAGAAGTCGCGCCGCAGGTCAAAGGCGACATTCGCGCCAGGCAGGGGAATGAGCTTTCCATCAAAAGATTCCAGCCGGAAAGAAATGGAAGGATGAAGGCGGTAGTTGTAAGGGCTGTATTTTTCGCGCAGCGCCGACATCGCGAATGCGCCGGCGATGGCTGCGCGGGTTTGAGAAGGTTGTCCCGCTACATCGGGAAGCCACAGGTATTGCAGCGGCGCAAAGAGCATGAGGCTCCCGCTCTTATAAACCTTCCTATTCCAGCCGCCTTCCACAAAAGCCTGCCGGCTGCGCAATGCGCTCGTCAGGCCGATACTGCTGTCGGCATAAGAAAAATAGGCTCCGAAAAGCGCCGCCTTGACGTAGCTGTTGAATCGCAGCGCCTTGTCTGCGTGCTGCCAATGCAGCATGGCGCGGAAGCCCGCATCTGCCTGCTCCTTCACCGAGCGGGCTTCAAAGAGCGCACGCGGAATCTGCCGCGTGTAGCCATATTGCCAGTAGCGCGCTGTGAGCATATCGCGGGATGCAGGCCGCCAGCCAAGCGTCGCCGCGGCATTGTAGCTGCGCTGCCGGGCATTTTGGGTGATGAAGCTTTGGCCGCGCTCATCCTTTATTGGAAAATCATTTTCAGCCCCCACAGCTTCGCCATTTACCGAAATGAAAACGCGATGCCGCTGCACCGAGAGCCGACCGGAAGTGCTCAATTGCCCGAAGGAACCGATGCGCAGGCGCGCCTCGCCATTCGTCGCATGCGCCACGTTGAAGGCCGGCTGGTCATCATGCAGCATCACCGCACCGCCCACATTGCCGCTGCCCCAGAGTGCTGCGCTTGCGCCGTAATCTACGCTCACTGATTGCAGCATTGAAACGGGCAGCGTAGAAATATCGGCGGTACCAGTAGCGCCGTTCATCAGCGGAATGCCTTCCCAATAAACCGCCGACTGCGCCGCAGAAGCTCCGCGCAGGCTAAGCGTAGCAAAAGTGGCCAGGCCGGTGGATTTGACGAAGGCGGTGGAATTGGCCAGCAATAAGTCCGCCAGCGATTCCTGACGGTAAATTTTCAGGATGTTCTTATCAATAGAAGTGACGGAAGTTCCCTGCACGAAGCGCTCTTTCATGTCCATTTCGCGGCGGGCGCGCACCTCTGCTGCTTCCAAGGTATCGCTCGTAAGCTGAGCCGCTACATCATTCGTAAGCAGACAAAGAAATACCAGCGCCAGCCACCACCTCATGGCTCAAAGTAAAAATGCCCCGGCCCGACGCCCGTCTCAAAGGAATCCATTATCCTGCCGTCCGGCCGGTAGATGCGCACGATGCCGCGCTGCGTGAAGCCTTTCGGGTCGGCGACGTAGATATTGCTGCTCAACGGATGCACGCCTACGCCCCAGAAGTATTGCAGGCCGCTTGCCGCGATGAATGCCGGTGGCAGGCCGCCTTCGTAGATGCCAAGGCGGAAAATGCCGTTGTTCGTGCTGCCTCCGTTGTAATTCACTTCAATGAAGTACAGCGTGTCGCGCGTAGCATTAAACGTTGGACGCAGGACGTCCGCCGCGCCGAAGTAGTAGGTTTTGAGAATGCTGCCGTCCGCTGGGCTAACGCGGGTAATGACGCTTTGAACACCTTGCGCGTCGTTGCCGGAAAGTACCCAGAGCATGCCTTCCTTATCGCGCAGAATTTCCTGCGGCGCCCGCCCGTCTATGTGGATGGCGGAGCCAATGACGTCTGTCGCGGTATCTATCGGATAGATATTTTCTGCGGCGGTATCCCAGGTAGCTACAAAAACCTTTTTGCCTGCCAGCGCCATGCCTTCCGGGTTCTTAAAGGGCATGTTGACGATGCCGCGTATCGCGCCGCTCTGCGGATTGATGATATAAACTTTGTTGGAGTAGAGCGTAGAGACATAAGCCTTCGTCTCGCTCACCTGCACGATGTAGCGGGGCTTGGGGATAGAGATGGAGCCGATTTCCGAAAAATTCTGGTTGAGAATGGCTATACGGTCGCTGTTGTTGACGACAGCGAGGTATTGCGTAGCGGAGACTTTGTAGAGGCTTTGAAAGACATCGCCGATAGCGTGACCATTGGCATCGTGGTAAAGGTCGCCCCGCGTATAGCCGCCGGCTGGGTCGTAAAGGGTTGCGGCGCTGTTGCCGGAGCCATACTGCCCTTCGCAAATAGCTATTACGGAACCCTTATTGATGCCGCCGACCTCACAGCACATTTGCGGGTCTTTGCAAGATGCAATACCGCAAGCAGTGATTAATAATGCAAGAATGCGCCGCGCCATAATTCGCCCTCACTGTTTTGAACGGTAATGAAATAAGTGCCCGGCTGCAAGCTACAGAGATTGAAAGCCGCACTTTCTCCATCGGCGGTCATTTCTGCCAGACGGCGGCCCGTAATGTCTGATAGCAAAACGTGCGCAGCTTTTTCGCCAGTTTTTACAACAATGCGGTCGTCAGCCGGGTTTGGAAGGAACGTGACCCGCGCAGTTCCGGCAACATTCCTGACGGCAGCCGGCGCAGCATGAAGCACACCCACTGCGTCCAAATCAAAGCCGCTGCTTGGAAAAGGCGATGGAAACGGGTCATTCACCTTCCGCCCTCCTGCGTCACGGGAGCCTTCCGGCCCAATGCTGCCGATGGCGTCTATGATGCGTATATGTGTGATGCGATTGACGTCTAGGCCCGGCGTGCCGGCCAGTTCCTGCAGGTCAAAGGGCGTGCCCCAATTGCCGATGTACTTGCCGGCAAGGTTATTAATCTGCCGGGCATTAGTATAGCTCGGGGAGGCGCTCGGCGAAAGTTGCTGGGTGTCTTGCGTAAGGCTTGTCGCAGGGAAGCGGGTAAAATTGATGCCGTCAGAGCTTACTTCTACGAATGCCAATTCTAAAAAAGCCTCTTCAGGATTCGCGCTATTGACGAAGCCGTTTTCAAAAACGGCAAAGTCAGCGCTTGGGCCATTTGTGATGGGCCGCGCAAATTGTAAAACGGCAATGCCGCTATCGCCAAGGCTTACCACATTGCCATCCGGCGCTCCAAGTGCCGCGGTGGAATCGCCGAGGCTTGCGTAGCCACCGGCAAGGTTACCAATCTGCTGCAGGCCGCGCCTAAGCGTACAGTAGTTCGCCCAAGCCACAAACTGGCCACTGCTTTTTGCGATAGCCGTACTTCCGACTATGCCGGCCTGCGGCGCGTATTGCGCGCGGGCGGCGATAGCCGAAAATAATAGTAAGAGGAATGCAAGGCGAGGCATTTCGGAAAGAGATTACTGCTTCCTGATACGTTGAAAAGCGGTCTGGCCGGCAGCATTGCGCAATTGCAAAAGGTAATTGCCGGCAGGCAGGTTAGCGATATTTAGTTCTTCTTTTTGAGCGAGAACAGGTTTAGCCAGTAACATTCTACCGCTTATGTCAAATAGAACAATCTCCCGCGTCTCGGTTCCAGAAACCTCTACATACAGCGTATGCGTAGCAGGATTGGGATAAACTTTTGCGGCAAGCATAGCTTCATCCCCGCCTACGCCTACGCTTTCATTCGTCGTAAAATCATCCATGCAGAAGTAGAGCGGCGTGTTGATACCGTAAATGCCCGTATCGCTTGAATACATGCGGAAGTGCAGGCTGTCCACGCCGCCGAGCTTCAGCAGCGATACCCAGCGCCAGTCTTTTAGAATATAGTCCTTCGTAGAATCCGGCGAACGGAAGTCGGCGAGATAAGCTTCCACTGTATCGGGCTTCAGCACACCGCCGGAGTAGCCGCGAATCACTACCTTAAAGAAGTCAGGGTAAGCGCCCTGCGGCAAGCCTGAATGCGTGCCCGTCGTATCGCCAAACTTCTTGGAAAAAGGCGGCGTGCCGTACTTCATATCATAGTAAGCGTAGGAGTTGTTGGTGATGTAGAAGCCTTTTACGCTCTTGCCTTGCGCAATGCCGGTCAGAATCACCTTGTTTGTATCGCCGTAAGCCACCGCATACTGGGAAGAGCCGTTGACCGCCTTTGCCCGGCGCGGGCGGAATACTGATTGCCATAGCCGCCGCTTACGCTGTCGGTCATATTGGAATAAGTGAAGCCGGAAAATGATTTATACTGAGAATCAACGTAGAGCGGGAAGTGTGCGAGTCCGCTGTTAGGGCCAATATCCGTAGTCTTGTTAACGTTGTACCGGATGAAGAATGTGTCCACCTTCGGCAGCGCAGGTGTTTCAAAAGTGGCAATAGTTTGCGCGCCTGCGGCGAAGGGCAGGAGCGCGAGAACAGTAAGTAAGCGTTGACGCATATTGATGTGTTGAGCAAAAAGTGACGATCCCGGCATCACCGCCCTCAGCCAATAAAGAATACGGAAGAATGGAGCACGACGGCGGCGCCGAAGGCTATTCTATCCGCGCCCTTATTCCCGAAGGCGGCGAAAAAATTTTGCTAACGGCAGGTCTTCTGACTTTGCTTCATTCTCTTGCGGCCTTCCCGCTGTGAAGCAGTGGCGTAGTGCAAGAGAGGCTTCGTGAAGCTTACAGCATCGGGTAATGTTGCGGATTCGCACCGCATTCCCTTTTCATCTTCCGCGTGAAGCGGAGGAACCGTTTTGCAGGGCAAATGTAGGGTCGGAGCCTCAATAGTAATCAGGAATTTCCTGCGGCGCTTCCACTTCAACTACCGGCACGGGCCGCTCCGTCCTAAGCCTCGGCACGTAGCAATAGCCGATTGCCAGGCCTGCAATTAGACCGCCGAGGTGCGCTGCATTATCCACGCCTTCCTTGAGGCCACCGAGCAAATTGTAAACGACGAAGAAGAGGATGCTGGCAAAGAGCTGTTTCCTGCTGCGCTTCTCCACCAAATCGGTGGTAAGCAGTGCCAGGAAGACGCCGTACATGCCGAAAATAGCGCCCGATGCGCCTGCGCTGATAGTATGGCTGTGCCACCAAAGGCTGGTGCCGCTTGCGATGATGCCGGTCAGCAGATAAGCGATGGAAAAACGCAGCCTGCCGAGCCGCGGCTCCAACTGCGCGCCGATGAGCAGAAAGGCATACATATTCATCAACAGGTGTACGATGCCTATGTGGAGGAAACAACTGCTAAGCAGCCGCCACCACTGGCCGCCTTGGGTGAGCGGGCCATAATTCGCGCCCCAAGTCAGCAGACTAACGCTGTCGGGCTGCGCCATACTTACACCGTTTGCCGCCATCAAGAGGAAAACGGCAAGATTGAGGTTAAGGATGATGGGCGTGATGAAATAATCCTTTGCCGGCTTAAAAACAGCAAGCAAGTCCGCAGCCTGAGAACCTTCCCTTAGAGCCATGTGATTGACGCCGGATTTTGTTACGCCATGCGCCGGATTGAAGCTTTCAACAAGTCATCCAATGCAGCGCCGGATGCCAAACTGTCGCAGAATAGGGCAATTGGGCCGCCGTGAAAATCCGGCACAGCTACTTCCCGCTTGTACGCTGGCGCATGGCCTCATACAACACCATGCCGGTCGCCACGGAGACGTTGAGCGAATCAAACTTCGTAGCCATCGGGATATGGATGAGCGTGTCGGCGCGCTTCAGCACTTCTTTAGAAATGCCCTTGTCCTCCGCACCCATTACGATGCAGGTTGGAGCAGAAAAATCCGCCTCATGCACCGGAATGCTCGCGCGCAATTCAGTGCCGAGAATCTGAATGCCGTTCAGGCGCATCACGTCCATCGCCTGCTGCGCGGATGGGGTGCGGAGGAGCATAATCTTGTTGAGTGCGCCAGCAGAGGTTTTAATCGCGTCCTCGCCAAGCGTGGCTGCGTGAGACGTTGGGAGAGTAAGCCCCTGAACGCCGCAGCACCATGCCGTACGGGCTATTGCGCCGATGTTGCGCACGTCCGTAATGCCATCCAGCATGATGAGTAATGGCGTCGCGCCGCTTTCTACAACATGACTGATGCCGTCCTGCAGTTCCGTGTATTGGAGTAAGCCCGCAAGGGCTATTACGCCTTGATGATTGCTTTTAGTGAAGCGGTCTAACTTCTCCGCCGGCACTTGCGTGAGCGGGATGTTGAGTTGGGCGGCAAGGCGCTTTATAGTAGAAATGTCTTCGCCGGATGCGGAGCGTAGGAGGAAGATTTTTTCTATGGATACGCCGGTGGCGAGGGCTTCGGCTACGGGGTTGCGGCCTGTGATGAGGCGGAGGGGTTTGGGGCGGGATTCGCGGGGTTGCATGTCTTAAGGCTGATTAATTGCAGAAGACATGAACTCGACCGGAGTCATAACGGGGAGCTGCGGCAGCGCCATTTTAAAATCCTTAGTATTAGCAGTCACGAAAGCCCGAACCGTTCCGGCTTGAAGTGCAGTGTGATATTGTACCGCATCTTCCAGGTCTGTAAATCCGGAAACCATAGCAGCCGCAAAAACAGGCCCGAGTGTAGGAAGAATCTGAATAAAATTTAGAAGCTTTAAAACGAGTCCTGAAATCTGCTCTGTAGGCAATTTATTTGTGCCCAAGATATATATCATGTTCACAAAACCTGATGACGAAGTTGCACCCTGTACCTGTCCAGACTCTGCAGCTTTCAATACCTGCTCCGCAAAAGCTGCATTCGGTTCACGCTGAAGCAGCACATCCAGAATTACATTCGTATCAATGAAGATGACCGGAATCAATGTGCAGAACCGTTTTGAGAAGCGAGCCAGTCATTGTAACGGTTCTCTCTGATAAATGTCTTATAATCACCAATGTCGTCGGTGATGCCCGCGTCTTTCACCATTGAAATCATTTCATCAACCAGCGAAGGCTTAGCCTCCTGTGAAACGAGTTCGCTCAGCAATTCTTCTACGAGCATTTCCAGAGTCTTGCCTTTGTCCTTGGAAATCTCTTGCGCGCGCGTGGCTAAATCTGCATCAATCTTTAAAACCAGCGTTGCTTCCATAGCTATTGCTTTTGTCAAAAATACGAAACAGCAAGCCTAAGCCGTGTTAGAAAACACCCGCTGCACGTCATCATCTTCTTCCAGCTTTGCAATCAGCTTTTCCACGTCTTCTGCCTGATCGTCTGTAATGGAAATAGTGTTTTCCGCAATCCATTCAATTTCTGAGGAAGTCACCGCGATGCCGCGCTCTTCCAGCGCCTTCTGCATGTTGCCGAACTCTGTGAATGCGCAGCGAACGATTACGTTGCCTTCGCTGTCCTCGCCCAGTTCTTCCAGGCCAAAGTCTATCAGCTCCAGCTCCAAATCTTCGGGATTGACGCCTTCCCCTTTAATAGTGAAAACGCCAAGGTGCTTGAACAGAAAACTCACCGAACCACTGTTGCCGAGCGAACCGCCGCCTTTATTGAATACAGCGCGCACATTGGCAACCGTGCGGGTTGTATTGTCCGTAGTCGTCACCACCATCAGCGCGATGCCGTGCGGGGCGTAGCCTTCATAAATGACTTCGTCGTAGTTGCTGGTGTCTTTGCCAAGCGCATTTTTAATAGCCCCTTCAATGCGGTCTTTCGGCATGTTGTAGCTCTTCGCGTTTTGCATCACGCGGCGGAGCATCGGGTTGGTGTCCGGGTCTGGCCCTGCCTTCTTTACGGCAATAGCTATTTCACGGCCTACGCGGGTAAACTGCTTCGCCATACGGTCGTAGCGGGCGAACATGGAGGACTTCCGGACTTCAAAAATGCGACCCATAGGGAGTAGAAAGTAATTAGTAGATAGTAGATAGTTTGGGCTGCGAAAATAAGGCAAGCCGGTGCGCCGCTTATCTTCGGATGGCTTTTTCCATGAAATGCTTTTTCGCCATGCTGCTTTGTATGCTGCCGATGGCCGGTGGCGCGCAACACTATACGGCCCTTGCGCTGGAAGGCGGCGGGATTCGCGGCATCGCTTACGCAGGAGCTTTTGAAGAATTAGAACGCCAGCACATTACCGACAGCATTCGCAAAGTGGCAGGGACGTCAGTTGGCGCAGTGGCAGGCAGTCTGCTTTGCGCGGGATATTCAGCAGTTGAAATAAAAGACCTGATGAACAGCCTGCGTGTGCAGACATTCAACGACGGACGCTGGAGCCTCTTCGGCGGGCAGCAGCGGATGCGGCGGCAATATGGCTGGTATCGTGGCGACGCTTTGGAAGGCTGGATGGAAGATGCTTTGCAAGCGAAGACGGGCATCTCGCACATTACCTTCCTGCAACTGCACGAGCTTGCGCAAAAGGACAGGCGCTACAAAGACCCTTACATCACTGCCAGCAATCTGAGCCGCCAGTCGCTGACGATATTTAGCTGGCAAAGCTTCCCGCAGATGGAGGTGGCGATGGCCGTCCGCGCCAGCATGTCGGTGCCGCTGTATTTCCGGGCGCTTTGCTTAGACAGCCTCGGCAGAAAGGCAGACGCGATGCACGGCGATGTGCATGTGGATGGCGGCTTGGTAATGAATTATCCGCTGGCCCTTTTTGACAGCGGCGCGGTCAATCCGCACACGCTCGGCCTGAAGCTGGAACGGCCGGAGCAACTGGAATATTATGGGAAAAGCACGGATATCGCGCCCTATCCAGTTTCAAATTTTCGCAGCTATGTAGGCGCGTTGTACAACCTGACGATTGAAACGCTGGCGCGGAAGACACCAATGGCGGATGAAACTTTCCGCACCATATACATCAGCACGGCGGGCATGAATCCAAAAGTGCGCTGGATAACAGCGGAACAGAAGGCCATTCTTTATGAAAGCGGACTGAAAGCGGCAAAGGCATTCTTCAGCACACCGTAAGAACGCGCCGCGGCGCGTCCTTACCGGGGCACATACACGATATACTTATCCTGAAAAGCCTCCTCTTCAAAAATATCCGCCACCGGCAGCACGCGCGGCTTTACCCCGCTTTCCGCGAACTCCTGCGTCAGGTCGCCTCCCTTGAGGCAAATGAGGCCATTACCATATTCCTCACTTTTCCGGCCTACACGCAGCAGCGGCTTTATCCAGCCCCAAAGTGCGCCAAGCGGAGCGACAGCGCGGGAGACAGCAAAGTCAAAGCGGCGGTCTTTCAAGTCTTCCACCCGGGAGTGAATGGCCGTCACATTCTTCAGGCCAATGGCATCAGCCACGCCTTGCACGACTTTGATTTTTTTACCGATACTATCAGAAAGCAGAAACTCAATTTCAGGAAAGAAGATAGCGAGCGGGATGCCGGGAAAGCCGCCGCCGGTACCGATGTCCACCACCTGCGCGCCGTCTTTAAAGCTGCAAACGGCAGCTATAGCGAGGGAATGCAGCACATGCCGCTCGTAGAGGCTGTCAATGTCTTTGCGGGAGATGACGTTTATCTGTGCATTCCATTCTTTGTAAAGCGGGCCGAGCGCAGCAAATTGCTCCTGCTGTTTCTGCGAGAAATCAGAAAAGTATTTGCCGATTATTTCCAGCGCTGCTTCGTTTTCCATAGGATGTAAGGAGCAAGTACGGCATTGTAGAGCGTCCAGCAAAAAAGAAAGGCCAACCATTTCACCATATTCGTACGTTGCTTCAGATGCGGTGCGCCTTCTGTCAAAGCCAGCGTGATAAAGATGAGCGGCAACAGCGCAGGTACCCATGCGGGCCAATACACAAATAAGCTTATCAACGCGAACGGAAAGCTGAGCGCAATAGTCAACGCATAGCCGCCGAGCAGCGCCTTTACTTTCCAAGAATATAACTTGCCGGTGGACACATGTCGTTGCTTCTGGGCAATGTATTCCTTCCATGTTTTTTTAGAAGTAGTCCAGGTGAAAGACGCCGGATGGCTGATTACAGCGACGTTCGTCCTGCTGCCACAAATCCGGATGAGCAGGTCGTCGTCGCCGGAAGGCGTAGCCTGCCACAGTGGATGTGCCTGCGCACGGCGAAAGACCTTTTTAGTAGCCGCAAGGTTGCGACCGACAGCCATATAAGGAATATTGGCTTTGGCAAAGGAGTAGTAAAGCAGAAAGGTGTGAATCGTCTCGTAGCGCGTAAATGTGTTTACAATGCCCTTTTGTAGCACATAGCCGCCGTAGCCGGCCACTATCTCTTTGCCAGCCAAAAGCGGCGCAGCAAGACAATGAAGCCACACATCTGTAGCCGGCGCACAGTCGGCATCGGTGCAGGCTATCCAATCGTACCGGGCCGCGACAAGCGCTTTGGACAGCGGAAACTTTTTTCCTGGCAGCGTTCGTACTTCAAAAGGCCCAATAGTAATAATGCGCAAGTGCTTCCAGCTTGCTGCAAGCTCATTCAGCACATCGGCAGTGTTGTCGTCTGAGGCGTCGTTCACCACTATTACCTCAAAAGCCGGCTCGCCGTTTTCAAAGCGGTAGTTCTGCGCGAGCACTTTGGGCAGGAATATTTTGAGATTAGGCCCTTCGTTGCGCGCGCAGATGATTACAGTGAACGCATTTGTCGCCCATTGCGGAATGGCCGCACGATGATTAATCCCGTCGCTATCGTTTGACAGGCTGAAAATTCTTCTGAAGAAAAACAGGAAATAGGCAGCCTGCGCCACGGCAATGCTGATTATACAGACTATTAGAACGCTTGCCATCCCGAAGGGCAATGTAGAAAGAAAGCGGCGGCCTGCGTTGTTCCGGTTAGCCCGGCTCTTCTGCTTTGGTCAGCCCGGCTGCGCCGTACCGACCGAATTGTCCCGTTCCTTTGCAGCCGAATGGATTTTTTGTTAGAAAAAACGGACAGCCAAACCGCCGCCCGCGCAGGTACCATCACCACCGCGCACGGCAAGATTCAAACGCCCATTTTCATGCCCGTGGGCACAGTGGGCAGCGTGAAAGCAGTTACTCAGCAACAGCTCAAAACCGAGATTGATGCTCAAATTATTCTCGGCAATACCTATCACCTCTACCTACGCCCCGGCACCGGCGTGCTGGAAGCAGCAGGCGGCCTCCACAAGTTCAACGGCTGGGACAGACCTATCCTGACGGACTCCGGCGGTTATCAGGTTTTTTCTTTGGCAGCAAATAGAAAACTCAGCGAGGAGGGCGCACTCTTCCAATCGCACATTGATGGCTCGCGGCACCTCTTCACGCCGGAAAGCGTGATGGATGTACAGCGCAGCATCGGGGCAGACATCATCATGGCTTTTGACGAATGCCCGCCCTACCCGAGCGAGTATACGTATGCAAAGAAGAGCATGGAGCTGACGCACCGCTGGCTGGAGCGCTGCGCAAAGCGCCTGGCAGAAACGGAACCGAAGTATGGCTATGAGCAAACGCTTTTCCCGATTGTGCAAGGCAGCACGTTTCGGGATTTACGTCAGGCTTCGTCAGAGTTTATCGCCAGCATGGGCGCGGACGGCAATGCGATTGGCGGGTTAAGCGTGGGCGAACCGGAGGAAATGATGTATGAGCTCGCCGGGCTGTGCTGCGAATACCTGCCGCAGGATAAGCCGCGCTACCTGATGGGCGTGGGCACCCCCTGGAATATCTTAGAGAATATCTCGCTGGGCGTAGATATGTTTGACTGCGTGATGCCGACGCGCAATGGTCGCAACGGGATGCTGTTCACCTCTCAGGGCGTCATCAATATCAAGAACAAGAAATGGGCGACCGATTTTTCGCCGCTGGATGAGGGCATTGCTTGCGAGACGTCCAATTTTTACAGTAAGGCTTACCTGCGCCATCTTTTTGTAGCCAATGAGTATTTAGGATTAGTGATTGCTTCTATTCAGAATCTGGCTTTTTATCTTCATCTGGTACGTGAAGCACGGCGGCATATTCTGGAAGGCGACTTTGCAAGCTGGAAGACTGCAACTTTGCCGCAGATAAAGCAACGTCTCTAATGCCTTTGCCCATGGCGGAATCGGGCAGAACTCCCGCTGGTCAGTCAGACCGATTCTTATGAAGAAATTAGACTGGTACATCATTGGAAAGTTCATCGCGACCTTCTTTTTCGCCATCCTCATCCTGGCGATTATCGCGTGCGTGATTGACTACAGCGAGAAGCTCAACAACTTTAATAAGAACAGCGCTCCGGGCTGGGCCATTGCCAATTATTACAAGAATTTCATCCCGCACATCTCGGCGCTGCTCTATCCGCTCTTCATATTTATCGCTACTATCTTCTTTACGTCCAAGCTGGCTTACAAGACAGAGATTGTCGTGATGCTGGCAACCGGCATGTCGTTCAACCGCTTTCTGCGGCCTTACTTCATTGGCGCGGGCTTTTTAGGCGCACTAGCTTTACTTGCCAACCACTGGATAGTGCCGGTGGCCAATAAATCACGGCTGGATTTTGAAGACAGGTACGTGCACGAAAAAATCACGACTGCCGACCGCAACGTGCATATGCAGCTCCTGCCCGACCTGCTTATGTACATGGAGTCCTACGATTACCTCGCCAATACCGGCTACCACTTCACGGCAGAAAAAATCAAGGGTACATTCCTTCGTGAAAAGCTTATGGCCGACCACGCGGCATACGACAGCGCCAGAAAAATGTGGCATCTCTACGACGTAACCATCCGCAGGAACGACTCCGTTCGCGAGAGCCTAGAGCACATCCCGGAGATGTATGCCGCTTACCCCTTCACCCCCAAAGACCTGAAGGACGACGCAGACGTGAAGGAAGCCCTCACCACACCGCAGCTTCAGCGATTTATAGGCCGCCAGCAGTTGCATGGCAACAACAACCTGAACATATACTTCGTCGAAGAGCACCGGCGCACGGCCCAGCCGTTTGCTGGCTTTATCCTAAGCATCATCGGCGCGTGCATGGCCAGCCGGAAAATCCGAGGCGGCAGTGGATTTCATCTTGCCATTGGCATAGCCATCAGCGCCATTTATATGCTTTGCCTGCAATTTTCAACGACCTTTTCCACGAAGGCTGGCCTGAATCCTTTTATCGCGGTGTGGATTCCGAATGTGCTGGCGGCTATTGCAGCGATCTTTGTCTATCGCAGGCAGGCTGCGGGCCGTTAAGACGATCGTAGCGAAATGTCCGTCAGGCTAGTAATTCGCGCTTATGATAGCGTATTAGCCCTTCCATCGGGCTTTGAGCAATGGTGCCCAGCTCTAGCTCGTACTGATGACATATACTTTCCACCACATCCTTAAATACCCAGGCGATAGAGCCGGTGAAGTGAATGGGCTGCTTCCAGCTTTCGCGGTACTTGAGAATGTGGGAAGCGAAGAAGTCGTTCATGCAGTCTTCCACGATGTTTTCTACCATGTAATGCCCCCGGTTATCGCAGAGTAGCTGCGTGAAGCCCGCGAGATAGCGATTTGGGAATGGCTCACGGTAGATGTGGTGCAGCATCTTGTTGAGGTCGGAGCCGAAGAGCATTTCAAAGTGCGCCATCAGTTCATCATCAAAGGTGTGATAGGCATAGTACTGAAGCACGCGCTTGCCCATGTGGTTGCCGCTGCCCTCGTCGCCAGCCACATAACCGAGTGATGCCTGTTGCCCGGCGATTTTCTTGCCATCGTAGTAGCAGGAATTGGATCCTGTGCCGAGGATGCATACCACGCCCTTCTCGTCGCCACATAGGGCGTGTGCGGCCGCCATCATATCGCTTTGCACACCTATTTCCTTCACACCGAAGAAACGCTGCAAGGCATCAGCAACAATTTTCTGGTTAGCCGCGCTTCCTGCGCCGGCACCGTAAAAGGAGATGGCATCCGCCTGATGCTTGTCTTTATTCCAACTCAGTTCCTCGCCCAGCATATGATTGATGGCTTCCGGCGTTTGCAAGTAAGGATTGATGCCGGCGGTTTTGAAGCGCAGGGTGCGCGCGTCCGGGCGCAGGAGGCACCAATCGGTCTTGGTAGAGCCGCTTTCGGCGAGGAGCAGGCTGGACATTGTAGAAGTGGCGGGCGGCTTTGGAGGTCTGACAAACCTAAGCCCAAAAGTTTTGCCACCAAAGCCGCGCCATGGCATTATTGTTAGGAAGCCATTGACAGAATGTGCAGGGCATCCGGCCGCCCTTCTGCGACCTTTGCGCACCCAAGTTTTTTATGGAAGAAAGCCGCCGCCCACCGCTCAAAGTGTGGACGCCCCTCATAGCATCCGCCATAATGGTGGCGGGTATGGTGCTTGGCTTCCAACTGCGCGACACACTGCGCAATAAGCGTGACATAAAGCAAGCAGTTGATCGATCCGACCGCTTGGAGCAGCTAATTGACCTCATCAGCACTAATTATGTGGATTCCCTTAATGCGGGGAATCTCTACGGCGGTGCGGTAAAAGGTATTCTATCTAACCTTGACCCGCATACTACTTACATCCCTGCTGATGAAGTAGCCGCCGCCAATGAGGATTTGGAAGGCTCGTTCTACGGCATCGGTGTAGAATTCGCCATTATCCGGGATACCATTGAGGTAACCTCGGTGGTGGAAGAAGGGCCGGCGCAGAAGGCCGGTGTAGCGCTCGGCGACAAGCTGATTAAGGTGAACGACACGCTTGTAGCCGGCATCGGCATCTCTTCCGATAAAATCATGAAGATGCTGCGCGGGGCACAAAAGAGTGCTGTGCGGGTTGTTGTAAGAAGTCTCGCTAAAGCTGGTACGCACGATGTCAGAATCATCCGCAATGAAGTGCCTATTCTGAGCGTAGAAGCTGCGCTGATGCTGGATGTCCGCACCGGATATATTAAGGTCAATCGCTTCTCCGCCACTACATACAGTGAGTTCGCGAAGGCACTGAAGGCGCTGAAAAAGGGCGGTGCTACAGCCCTCATCATTGATCTGCGTGACAATCCCGGCGGCTATCTGGACGCCGCGGTCTCCGTGGCGGATGAATTGCTGGATGGTGAGAAGCTCATAGTCTATACCAAAGGCCAGCATGAGCAGAAGCAGGATTACACGGCCGTGAACGATGGCATGTTTGAGGAAGGCCGGCTTGCAATTTTGGTGGATGAAAACTCCGCCTCTGCTGCCGAGATTCTTTCCGGCGCCGTTCAGGATTGGGACAGAGGCGTCATTATCGGCCGCCGGACATTTGGCAAGGGCCTTGTGCAGGAGCAATATGAGCTGGAAGACGGTGCAGCCCTGCGCCTGACCATTGCCCGCTACTATACGCCGAGCGGACGCAGCATCCAACGCTCCTTCGCCAAAGGCCGGGAAGCTTATGAGGATGATTTTGAGGCGCGCTACAAGAGCGGAGAGCTGACAGGCAGGGATTCGCTTGTTGTGGAGGATACACAGGCTTATTTTACGCTTTCGCGCCACCGCTTATTGCACGGCGGGGGCGGCATTAAGCCAGATGTGTATGTGCCGTATGATTCCGGGCGGCTATCGCAGGGATTACTCAATATACTGCTGTCGGATGCTTTACAGGAAGCGGTTTGGGATTATTACAGCGGCCATTATACGGCGCTGAAAGGATACAAGGGCATTCCCGATTTCCTGAAAGGCTTTCATGAAGAAAGCATTATTCTGCAAAGCTATCTGCGCAGCCTGCCGCCTTCCGAGCGAATGGTGGCGGATGCGGTTTTGCGCCGCCCGACAAATAAGACTTATCTGCTGCTGCAAATCCGCAGCCAGGTTGCCCGGACTGCGTTCCGGAATAACGGCTATTACAGCGTCAATGCGCTGGGCGATGATGTTATTCAGCGGGCGCTACAGGTACTGGCCTCGCCGCAATATATGAAGCTAATAGGCCGGTAATCCGGTCAGCCATTTTATATCAGCAGGGTCTTGCGCATCCGCGCAAAAAGTCTGGCGGCCATTGGTAAGCAGCCAATACCGGACGCCTGGCAGCTTACTGCAGTATTGTAGCAATTGCCGCAGGGTCTCGTCGGTTAATTCCACTTCCGGCGCTTTGCACTCTGCCAATAGCCACGGCTGCGTATTATCCCTGTGGTATACGGCTACGTCAAAACGCAAAGTTGTGTGACCGTACGGCAGCCCTCGCTCAACGGCCATAAGCGCAGCCGGGTAAGCCATCTGCTCAACCAGATAAGCAAGCAGTAGCTGCCGCACATGCTCCTCAGGTGTTATTGCCAACCATTTCTGCCGTATGGCATCCCACACCTGTATGGTATCATTAAAAGCGCGGGTGCGCAATGGCATTTCTAATAAGGGAAGATGAATCATTCAGCACAGAATGCAAACACGCAGCGTGGCGCTTTCCTACAAAAAAGAAAACCGCCCCGGAACTTCCGAGGCGGTCTCTTATTTTAAATCCTATTGTCCGATTAGCGACGCAGGTCAGGGTGCGGCGGAGCTACGTTGCTCGGGCCTTCCTCACCGGCGTTAGCCGAGCGATACATGACACTGTTCTCAGGAGCGGCACCTTCATATTGGAAGATGAAGCGGTTGCGGTCGATGTTGTTCTTCTCGCTCATGTACTCAATCACTGCATTCACGCGATCCCAGCTGCGTTGCTGTGCAGGCTTGCTACCGCCAGCGTTGCCAGCAACTACGACCTTACAGTCAGGGTTAGCCTGCATTTGAGCGGACAGCGTAGCAAGCTGCGCTTGCATAGCAGGGGTAATCTTCGTAGAGTTAGCAGGGAACATGATGTTACCCGGAGCGATGTTACCGCAGGAAGCAGATACTACACCCTTAGGGCAATTACAAGGGCACTTGCCTACACCGTCAGCGTCAACAGGCTGGCATTCGGTCGGCGTAATGAGTTGCTTATCACGGTCATCAGGTACACCATCACCGTCTGTATCCATTGGGCAACCGTGACTGTCAACAGCTACGCCGGCAGGGGTGCCAGGGCACTTGTCAAACTGGTCAGCAATGCCATCACCGTCAGAATCAGGCAATACAGGCTCCGGCAGAATCATGTGGCGCGGAGTAGCAAGTTCGCCGTAGCTGTAGTCCAGTGGGTTGAGCCAGTAAAGCGGCTCTACGTTGCGACTGCCACCACCGAGGTTGAAGTTGAAACCGAGGGAGAGGTAGTTGATACCATCCTTGTTTTGGGAAGGAACAGGGCCTCCGGCGTTGCCTTCATCCCAGCGCTGACCGTCCATAAGGTCTTCATTGGTAGTCGGGAAGAAGCTCACGCGGTCTTCCAGAGACAGGTTGATGCGGCGGGAGAGGCGGTATTGAACGCCAGCGCCGAAGGAAGCCACAAAGGAGAGCTTCTTAGTGCTCAAGAACGACGGACGACGAATCTTAGCGTCGGTTTCGGCGCTAGTCTCATAAGAATCATCTAAGAGCGATTGTAAATCCTTTTTCACCTGCTTACGGTCACCATGTTGAATACCATTCGGGTATTTGAGATTGCCGCTGGCATCACGAAGAATTTTCGCGTCAAAGTCGTAAGGCTTAAAATTCGCGTCAAGGGAGTTGATCCATGTCTGATATGCATTAGCTCCAATACCACCGAACACATACGGGTCAACCCTCGTGCGCGTGTGGTGGAACAGAATATTGCCCAGCGACAGCACCACATCTAGATTCAACTGGTGAGATTCAGTTTTGTAGTTGTAGAATACAGACTGTTTATAACCGGCGCCCGGAGTGCCCCAATTAGTGCCGTTCCACGCTGGATTGCGGGAAAAACCGGAAGAAGGCTGGAATTCCAGACCCTTACCAATTCCATAGTTATAATCCAAACGAACCGAACCAACGTAGCCAAGCGCCTTGCGGATGTGTGCGCCGAAGCCATAGCCGCCCTTATCCCACAGCATCAGGCTCGGTACGTCGCCGGAGATGTTGTAGAGACCACCGCTTATACCCAGCTCCACCATGTTGCGGGGCTTGGAAGGGAAGTTGGTCTGGTGGTTGAGGAACTTGCGGTGCTGATCCATGCGGCGACCGGGTACAAAGCTTGTATCCAGTACATCGTAGCTCTCGCCGCGGTAAGTCATATCCCGCGTACCATAGGCGGCGCTTCCTGTGCTGGCGCCACCGGTAGTGGTGTTACCACCCTCCTGAGCGAATGCCGGACCAGCTGCGAGCGTGGCAAAAAGCCCGCTTAGCAAAAGGTACTTTTTCTTAATCATACGTGTGTTTGTTTATGGACAGATTTTAGTGAAATCAAGGTTAATGCGGGCAAAGGTATAGGCTGAGGTCAGAAAAACAAAACAATCTTCTCTTACCAACACTTTGCCGCGGGGCGCGCTTAAATGATTGTGCCAGCCATTGATAAGCCGCGTCTGCCTTCCTTGTCACATGGCTACATTTGCCGCGCCACATGCAGTCTGTACAGCGTCTCATAGGCCCGGAGCTGGCCCTTTTTGAGCAGAAATTTACCGCCTCCGTAAAAGGCAGCAATGTGCTGTTAGACCGCATCATGCGCTTCATCATTAAGCGTAAAGGAAAGCAAATGCGCCCAATGTTTGTGCTGCTTGCGGCCAAAATTTCCGGCGGCATCACAGAGCCTACTTACCGCGCTGCTTCCCTGATAGAATTGCTCCATACGGCCACGCTTGTGCACGACGATGTCGTGGATAATTCCATGCTGCGCCGCAGCTTTTTTTCTGTGAATGCCCTGTGGAAAAATAAAATTGCCGTGCTCGTGGGCGACTACCTGCTTTCTAAAGGACTGCTGCTTTCTGTGGAACACGGGGATTACCGCATTCTTGAATTCACCTCACGTGCTGTGAAGGAGATGAGCGAGGGCGAGCTGCTGCAGATGGAAAAAGCCCGCCGGCTGGACATTTCCGAGGATATTTATTTTGAAATCATCCGCGCCAAGACCGCTTCCCTGCTTTCCGCCGCCTGCGCCGCCGGGGCATTCTCCGCTACGCAGAGTGGGGAAGATGCCGAACAATTCCGCCTCTTTGGCGAGAAAGTGGGCATTGCCTTTCAAATCAAGGATGACCTTTTTGACTATGGCGCGGAGCAAATAGGGAAGCCAACGGGCATTGACATCAAAGAAAAAAAGATGACCCTCCCGCTCATCTACACCCTTGCCCACGCCGATAAGGCCACACGCCGCCGCATCATCTACATCGTCAAAAATCAAAGCACTGTGCGCAAGAAGGTGGATGAGGTTATCGGCCTCGTGACGGCCTCCGGGGGCATAGGCTACGCGGCGGAAAAGATGCACGCTTATAAGAATGAAGCGCTGGAATTGCTGCGCAGCTACCCGGACTCGCCTGCACGGCAGGCTATGGAAGACCTTGTGCATTACGCGATTGACCGGAAGTATTAGGCTTCCTCCAGCCTTTTCCCGCGCGCAATGAGCGCTGTTACTGCCGGGCTTTTCCTTAAAAAAACCCTTCTTACCCGTGAAGGCCGCCTTTTTTCAATAAAGGCGGCCATCTTAGCAATAACAGCCGCCATATTTCAATAAAGGCGGCTTTCTTAGCAATAACGGCGGCCCTTTTTCAAAAAAGGGTCGCCTTTCTGCTTAAAAGGGCCGCCTTTCTTCGCAAAGGCCCCCTTCGCATTCCAAATTGCGCCTCAGCCTTCCCGCAGGGTGCATATACATTACTACGCCTTTTTTTTATAACCTTAGCACTATGGACAGCCTACGCCTCAAGCAGCTCAAGCAGCGCTACGACAGCCTTCAGGATGAGCGTGAGCGCATCAATACGCTCGTGGACATTGCTATGGAGGTGCGCAACTTTGATGTGGAGCGCGCCATTGAAATGGCGGACGACATCATTGCGCGCTCCCGCGCGGATAAATATGTGCTTGGCGAGGGCCGCGGCCTCAACCTGAAGGGCTGGTGCTACTGGCGCCAAAACGCCTACGACGAGGGGCTGGACATTCTCCAAAGCGCCTACAACATAGCCCGCGAAACGCGGGACAAGCCGCTGGAGGCCCGCGTGCGCAACAACTTCGGCTACATCTACCGCGACCGTGGCGACCTGGCTACGGCGCTGAATTTTTTTGAGAATGCCCTCGCTATAAACGAGCAGCTTGGCGATGAGGTGGCGCAGGCGGTGAACCTTTCTTCCATCGCCTACATCCACTACGACCTCGGCGATTATGAGAATGCCCTCGGCTTTGCGCTGCGCTGCGTATCCACATTTGAGCGCGCCAAAGACACGCACCGGCTGACGAGTCTGTACCACATTCTGGGGAATATCTATTTCAAGCTGGAGCAGTATGATGAGGCCCTGCGCTATTTCCAGGAAAATCTGGAGCTGGCCTCCGAAGGCACCGTACTGGAAGACCTCGCCATCTCCGGCATGGGCAAGGTATATTACAAAATGGGCAAGCTGGAAGATGCCGAGCATTGCCTGCTAAAGGCCCTCAAGGCCTCCGAAGGCCTCGGCGATGTGGAGGTGCAGATTAGCTCCAACTACTACCTCGCCCGCCTGTGCATGGACGAAGGCGCGTTCCGCAAGAGCCGGGTTTATCTGGAAACGGCCTACCGCCTTGCCACTGAATACAGCCGCCGCCATGACCTGATGAGCGTGCACGAGCTGCTCTCCACGCTTTATGACGAGATGGGCGACATCCCGAAAGCCTTTGAGCATCTGAAAGCTTTTGAGCGGCTGAAGGAGGAAATTTTCCAGCAGACGACCTTCAATAAGTTGCGCAACCTCCAGACGCGGCAGCAGGTAGAGCTGGCGCAAAAGGAAAAAGAAGTGGCGGAGAAGACCGCAGCCTTGAAACAGCAATTCATGGCCAATATGAGCCACGAAATCCGCACGCCGATGAATGCCATCGTGGGCATGACGCGCCTGCTGCTCACCAAAGAACCGCAGCCGCACCAGACGCGCTACCTCAATGCTATTTCGCAGAGCGCGGATAACCTGCTCGTCATCATCAACGACATTCTTGACCTGAGCAAGATTGAGGCAGGCAAAATCATCATTGAGCAGACGCCCTTCTCGCTCAGTAACATCGTGCATGGCGTACGCGATATGCTCTTGCTGAAGGCGGAGGACAAAGGCCTGCAACTGGTCTTTCACGTGGATGGAGACATCTGCGACAACCTAGTTGGCGACCCGACGCGCATCACCCAAATCCTCATCAACCTGATTGGCAATGCCATTAAGTTTACGGAGAAGGGATTCGTGCGCGTAACGGCCACCCATGTGGAGACGAAGCAAGGCCGCTGCAATGTGCGCTTTGACGTATCCGATACGGGCATCGGCATTGCATCCAGCTACGTGGATTCCATCTTTGAATCCTTCACACAGGCGGGTACGGATACGGCGCGGAAGTTTGGCGGCACGGGCCTCGGCCTCACCATTTCCAAGCAGCTTGCCAACCTGATGGGTGGCGACATTTCGGTGGAAAGCGAACTGGGCAATGGCACTACCTTCTCTGTAACGCTGCCACTGATGATTGGCGAGGCAACAAATGATGCGGACAAAGGCAGCGGCGTTTCCGAAGACGTCATTGAGCGGCTGAAAAAGGCCAGCATTCTGCTGGTAGAAGACAATGAATTCAACCGAATGGTAGCTGAAGACACGCTTAATGAGCTTGCCGAAGGCATCACCATAGAAGTAGCGTTAAACGGCCAGGAAGCGGTGGAGAAAGTCCGCGACAATCACTACGATGTAGTGCTGATGGACATCCAGATGCCGGTAATGGACGGCGTGGCGGCAACTAAAGCTATCCGCAACACGCTGCAATCGCCTGCGCGCGATGTAAAGATTATAGCCATGACGGCCAACGTGCTCCAAGAAGATGTGCAGCAGTATCTGAAGGCCGGAATGAACGCTTACGTCTCTAAGCCGTTTAAGACCGAGGAGCTTCTACAAAAAATGAGCGCAATGCTGAACAGCGCCGCGCAACAATCCGAAACTAAAGAAGCAATAAAAATGGAAGTACAACAGCTCAAACCCCTCCCCGACCGCATAACCGACCGCACATTCCTGCAAAGCTTTACCGGCGGCAAGGCCGATAAGATGGATAAATACATCGGTATGTTCTTAGAAAACGCGCCGCGTCTGCTAAAGCAGATTGACGATGCCCTTGCCGCCAACGACCTGCCGACGCTGAAAATTGCCGCTCACTCCCTCAAGCCGCAGCTTACCTACATGGGCGTGAAGGAAGACTGGAGTAACATCTTCCTCATAGAGCAGACAGCCGGCGGTGCCGGGAATGCAGACAAATTACCAGAGTTGATTGCCACCCTGCATCGCGTATGCAATAAGGCATTTGAGGAATTGCGGCAGCCCGCATAGACAGCTCAATCCTGCTCAATCATTCTTAATCCTAAAAATCTTGGTCAATCTCTTCAAATCCTGAAAATCTTGGTCTATTTTTCCCGCCAATAAACACACATCACACCATAACTATGGCTGAGAATAAGAAGAAGCGCCTCATCTTCCTCGTTGACGATGAGCCGATACAGAACGAGATGCTCAAAGATTACCTCTCCGAGCGTTTCCTATACGACATCCGCACCTATTCAAACGGCGAGGATGCGCTGCAGAACATGCACCTGGGGCCGGAAATTATGGTGCTGGACTACCACCTCAGCTCCGACAAGCCGAACGCAAAGAACGGCGTGGAAATTCTTAAAGAGGTAAAAGACCGCTATCCAGACACGCAGGTCATCATGCTTTCCGGACAGGATAAGATTGAGGTGGCCGTGGATAGTATCAAATACGGCGCATACGACTATGTTGTAAAGGGCGAGACGGCCTTCAGCCGCATGGAGAACGCGATGAACAACGTCAGCGAGCTGCACAAGCTGCGCGCCGTTAATCGTGGCTACAAGAACACAATCATTCTTATGTCCATCGGCATCGGCCTTATTACGCTGCTGTCGCTATACCTGATGTTCTTTTACAAGAATCAGTATTAAGCCGGCTTAGTCCACAACAATAAAAGCGCAGGCCTTCCCAGACCTGCGCTTTGCTTTTGAGAATAAGGCTTTACCGCAGCACCAGCTTCTGCTCCTGAATTTTCTTGCGCAGATTAATCAGGCCATAACGCATACGGCCGAGGGCGGTATTAATGCTCACGTTAGTCATATCGGCAATTTCTTTAAAAGAAAGCTCCCCGTAGATGCGCAGCGTTACCACCTCGCGCTGTTCTTCGGGCAGGCTTTCCACCAAATCGCGCACGCTTTGATGTGTCTGGCGCTCTTCCAGCCGCTCGCCTCCATTAGTATGTGCCATTGGCAGGAGGTCATAAATGTCAGCGCCGTCTTCCGTTGTAATCGGAATTAGCTGGCGTACGCGCCGGAAGTGGTCCATGCACAGATTGTGCGCTACGCGGAGCGCCCAGGGCAGAAACTTGCCCTGCTCCGAATAGCGGCCCCCCTTGATGGTACGGATGATTTTCAAGAAGGACTCCTGGAAGATGTCCTCGGCCAGATACTGGTCTTTGACCAGCATATAGATGGCGGTGTACATCCGGTCTTTATAGCGGGCAACAAGCGTCTCAATTGCTTCGTTAGAGCCAGACTGATAAAGGGATACGAGCGCTGCGTCGGATAACTGCTGTGCGGACGCCAGACGGGCAACTTGCTGTGTGGTATGCATACTTCTGTTTGAACCTGACCAGCCCGCGTGTGGTTAGGGATGCGTTTTGCGGGCCGACGATGTTTTTAGCGTAGAAGTATGGAGACGATAGGCAGCTTATGGATTTTCGTAAAACGAGCGGGATGCAATGATATTGCGGGAAGTTGGAAAAAAGTTAAAGGAGGGCCGGTGTTTACTAAAATTTTACTCGTTCCGCTTTTCTTGCTCCTGCCCCATAAAGACATTATTAAGTTACGTTTAGTTAGGGTAAACCGTTGAAAGTTTGCGGCTTTATTGCCCGGCCATGACACAGGAAGCCCGGCCTTGCGGGCCGGGCATTCTGCATATTGTGTGTGTACGCGTTAATTAATGCGCTACCTGAGCGTCATGCTTCTGGCGGTAGATGGCGTGGCTGGCACGGTTCTCTTCCCGATGCAGCTTCGCCCGTTCGCGGCCGGTTACTACGCCGTCGCTCTTTGCGGCCTGCTTGTCTTGTTGGATTTTGGCCTCACGGGCTTCCAGATGTCCGGTTTCGCGGGGCGTCAGTTGGCCGCTGTTCACGCCCTGATTGATACGATGCTCCTGACGCACCTGGCGGTTGCGGATGCCCGGCGTAGCAGTTTGTGCAAATGTGTTTGATGTGGCAGCAAGCAAGATGGCTGCGAGGAGGATGCGTTTCATAAGTCTATTGTGTTTTTCTGGTTAGGAATGAACGATAGACGAGGCTATAGGCAAAAGGTTTACTCAACGCCCTGTTAAGAGCCATCCATCATTTCAGGACATTCAGTTGATGAACGGAAGTTGCCCCATCCTGCACAATGCGCAAGGTGTAAATGCCCGCGCGAATAGTACGCAGATCTATCCGCTGCGCGCCGGTGCCGGTCAGCTTGCCCGTCAGGATTGTTCGTCCCAATTCATCGCTCAAAGCGTAAGCAGCCTCCTCACTTCCTGAAGCCACCCAGACCTCATTGGCCGCAGGATTAGGATAAACCGTTGCCGCAGCACCGCCGCAAGCCTTTGCTTTTGCAAAAGCAATTGTCTGGCTGTAAGCCTCGCTGCCGGCTGCGCTTTGAATGCGTAATCGATAGTACACAGACATAGCCGCGCGTGGTGCAGCGCTATCTATAATGCTGTAAGCATCGCCGCCCGAAAGGCGCTGAACATCGCTGAACGCGGCGCCATCCGTGCTGCGCTGGACGGTATAAGAGGCATTAGCCAGCGCCAAGGTCTTCCAACTAATCCTTGCTCCGCAGCCAACAGGCATTACGGCGAAGTCTGTAAAATGAATAGGCAATGCAACGGCAGAGCTTGCACTCGTCGCACTGCAAAGGCACTGCTGCACCGAGGCAGCCGTTAGCGGACGAATTTTGGCGGTTATGGCATCGCCGGCATTGCAGGCTGGACTTGCCGGAACAAACAAGGTGAAATTGGAAGATGCCGAGCTATTCACATTTACGGCAGGCGGGAATGTAGCGGTGGCAAAAGGTGTAGCGCTGTTGCCGCAGAAAAACTCAACCTGATACGTTGCCGCCGGCGCATTCACAGCCCCATTGTTGCCCACCGTCACTGACATCACCGGCGTAGCGCCCGGCTGGAAAAAACCGGAGACGTACTGAATACTGCTGATGCTAAGATTGGGCTTCACGCTGCTAATGCCGGCGGACACTGCGGAACCAATAGCCGCCGTACTGCCGCCACAAGCGGTTGCGCCGCAATAAAGAGGTGTGATGTCGCGCTTGGCAGTGGCTACAATGTTAGCAATGCCGCAGCCGGTACCGTTCGGTGCAATGCTAAAGCTGTAGGCCATCGTAGAGCCGGTATTAACGCCAGAGGCCAGCGCCACCTTCACCAGATTATTGCCAGTGCCGGATATCATTTGTGAGACCGTACAGGATGAACAGTTGCTGCCGGTTGTGAAGCCGCCGTTGTAAGCAAGACCGTTGCCAAGGTCATAGACAGCGGTATCGCCACTTTGAGAGGAGACAATTACCGGCGTAGCCGTCAGGGTAAGTGTGGTTGTTTGTCCGCAATTCAGAATGGTGGAGGCCGGCGATAGCGTCAGGCCCATACCGCCGGTTGTAGATGCGCCGGTAATGTTGATGCCGGCCGTCTGTACATTCACGGCATTCCCGGTAGCAGGCTGGCCGCACGGCATATTCGCGTAAGCGAAGAAATTCAAAGGCGCGCCCGAAGAAATGGAGCAGTCGGTGGAGAAGTTCACGCGAATCTTCGCCTGCCGCCCTGCTGCCCCTGGGTTGGTAACGACACCGGGAATGCCATTAGCGCCAATGCCCGTGTGCGAGGTCAGGTCAATTTTATAGCCGCCCGCCACGCTCGTAAGCGCCGCATCCTGATAATTGCCGCTGCCGAGCGGGTATTCAATCTTAATAGGCGTTGCAATGGTGCTGCCCGTCGGAGGGTACACATTCACATACGGCGCGATGATGTAGCCCGACTGCGCGCTGTTCACCACCACGAGCACGCTGTCCTGCTGGCAGAGCGAAATGTTGCTGCCCCCGCCGGGCTGCCGTGTTACGCTAAGCTGTATCTGGCTCGCCTGCGGGTCAACCTTCAGGTATTGCGTTGCAGCGCCGCAGGCAGTTGCATCATTCAGCGGGTCGGGTGAAGGATAGCCGGTGCAATTCCACCCAGCTTTCATTAGAGTGCTGTCTAAACTGCATTTCGTTGTCTTGAAATAAATCCGCGCTGCCTGATTGGTGCCAGTGGCAAGGCCAGCAGTGCTGATGCTGTACCACCTCGCGCCGGTGCTATAGCTGTTGGGCGTAAGTACGGCGTTGGAAGGTTTCAGCACAACGCTGTCAATGGAGATGCCGCTGCCGGTGGTTGGCTCAAGGCCCATCCACAAGTACGGCGCGGTGCGTGTGCTGGGGTTGTTAATTTGGACGTCCCAATAATGCTGCGTGAGGACGCCTTGCACAAGGCCAGTATTGTTCTGCACCGTGATGGACGGCCGCAAGGTGGAGTTGTAAACGAAGCCGCCGGGAGAAGTGTAAACCGGATGGCGGGGCGTGGCGCTTGCCGGCGCATAATAGCTTTCCCGCGCGTATAAATCCACAGCCACATCGCCGCCCGCAAATGCGCAGTTAGCTATAATTGGAATGGAGATGGAGGAGCCTGTAGATGTCGTGGCAAACATATCCGAGTATGGGAGTGTGCCGCTTAGGTTGGCAAATACAAGCTGGTTGTTGCGTACGGTTGGCGTGACGCTCCGCAGATAGCTGCCAATGGCGAATCGGCTCGCCCATCTTCTGGCTGTAAATGTGCACGCTGCGCCCGACCAGGAAGCACCGGTAGGCATGGTGATGACAAGCGTATCAATGTAGTCCGCAGGCCGCCATTCGTTCGGGAAGATGTCGTAATTGTCGCTTACGAGGCCCACCTTGTCAAAGATGGCGATGTTGGTGGCTGTGCAGCCCGTGAAGCTATAGTTAGACGTACCGAGCGACACATTTGCCGTGGCGATGCCGGTTACGTAGAGGTTCGGAATCCAGGCATTGCAATAGACGGCGTTGCTGCCGGCGTCCAGATTGTAGAAATAGCATTGCCCGTTGGGCAATTGATTGAGCGACGAGCCGTAAAGCAAACTGTTGTTGCCGCCATTGCTTACAAAGAAGGTGGCGTCTATCCAGATGCTGTCGCCTGCTGCAAGTGCGGATGGCAGGCCGCAGGCGCCACCCAAGAGCGAGCTGAAATTCCAATTGTACTTCGTAAGAGAGGAAGTACTGTTGTTGGTAGGCGAAGGCAGGGAACAAGAGATGACCGAGCTGCTGCCGTAGGCTTTGTAATTCAGCGTGCCGCTTAAAAATTGTATCACGTCCATGCCGGAAGTAATCTTGCCAGCCTGAAAGTAATAGTACAGATTGCTGTAAGCGCCGCCTTCCCTGCCGCCCTGCACAAGCCGGAACGTGTCCATGGGCATCACCGAAATAAGGCTCGTAGCTGAAAGCGTGGCAGGATTCACTTTCGTGCTCAGCGTGCTGTCGGTATAGCCGAGGCTGAGGCGCGTACAGGCCGGTTGATAATTGTCAATGGATGAGCAGGCACTGCTGCAAACAGGCATCACTGCATAAGAGCCGCACACCCATCGCTCAAAAGCATTGCAGCTTCTGTCCATCACATAATCCAGCTCGTATGGAATGGTGAGCGTGCCGCCGGTACCGCACGTGTATTGCAGGTCAAAGGAGAAGTACTCAACAGACGCATAGCCTTTCTGGCGGATTTGCAGCGTCTGCCCGGTCTGCACGGCGTACTGCGCCGCGACACCGTTATACTTCGCATTGCCAACAAAATTCAGCCCCGTAGGCAGCGTTATGTTCAGTTCCGAACTGTCAACCGGCTGGCTGGGCATCATCGTTTTTGTGAGCGAGAAGCTGATATTGGAAGTAAAAGTCTGACCGCCGGCTACCTGTGGCGGCGAGGTCACGCTACCCGTGGCGGTAGAGCTGTAGTAATAGTTGTTCCAGACACTGCGCACGGTGCTTGATGCCGAGCCGCACATGCTTGTATAGCTTACCAGCGCGCCCGGCTGGTCGGCGTAAATCGTGTTGGGGCAAGCCGTATTGTTGATAATGTATGTGCGGGTGTAAGAGACCGTAAAAGACTTACCTGGCGCAAGGTCATCATACTGCCCGTCGCCGTCTAAGTCATCCAGGCCAATGCCTGTGCCGTCAGGGTCGGAAGTAAACTGCGAGGTATTCCCGAGGTAAGGATTGTTGCCGGTTTGCGTGAGTGTCATGCTCGTACCGTTCACGCTCGCATTGGTTATGGTAAAACCGCTACCCTTCGTCATTAGCAATTGCCCGGAGCTAACAAAGCCGAGTGAGGCAACGACATTGTACATCGCACCAGCCTTGCCGCCCGTTCCGCCATTGCTAAAGGTTGCCGTCAATGTACCAGGTGAGCAAGCGCCGACGATTACAGGCTCCGAGCCACTCACCGCTGGGCTTGCAGCGCCGGTAGCCATTGTTGTGGCGCTTGTACCGCTCGCCATCTGGCAGCCGGAAGAGGTTGCGATCCTGCCCCAATATGCCATGTAGGTAGTTGTAGTCCCGCACTTCAGCAGCTTCATTGGCTCGGTGATGGTTACGCTCTCGCCATTGCACAGCAGGCTGTCGCCGCCGAAGAGCGTGCTGCCGAAAATCTTGTAGAAGAGCGTATCACCATTGCTACGCCAAGGCGTAAAGCTTGCGCCACCCGCCGTGATACCATTGCCGATGCTCGTAAGCGCAACACCAGCGCTTGGATACACCATGTAGAAGCGCAACGTATCGGTGCAGCCGTTGCCGCCGTTTGTCACCGTCGTGGTGCGCGTGTAGGAGTCGCCGACGTACGCATTAGTGGTAGCCGCAGGCGGCGTCAGGCTCAGCGCAGAATAAAGAATGTTGTACGTGTTGACGGTGGCGCCGGCTTCTGTAGCAGTGCCGCAACTACCCCATACACGTATTGTGTCTTTGCCATTTGCCAGTGCCCCGCAATCTGCCTGGCGCTTTAACGTAAATATGATGTCGCCAGCGCCACTTACGCCGCTGATGGCAAATTGCGGTGCAGCAAGGTTGCTAATGTTTGATTCGGTAATTGCGGCACCGCTTAACGTGCCACCACTCATTGCGATACTGCCCGGCACATATGTGACGGAAGCGGGAAAGGAAATCTTCACCGTATCATTCGTACAAGACGATGAGAAACCAATCTGAACAGTGAGGAGTGTCTGGTCAAGGCCACGTGTCAGCCCCTGCGCGCTCACCGGATAAGTGGGCGTAAGGATTTGTGCATCCGTCCCTGATGCGACTGCAAGGAGTAAAACCAACGTTGCTAAGCACCGCCAAACTATGTAGCATCTATTCATGCCAATATACCGTAAAATTTGAGGCGTGAAAGTAGTCGCCAGCCTGCGCGGACGTATGCGCCGGACAGTCAAGCGGTGGTTAAGCACTATTCTCACGACCGCCACTTAACGACCCATTTGACGAAAAAGCCCGGAGGGTTTGGCTCCGGGCTTTTCTGCAAATCAATTTCGTTCAGCCTCAGTCCGGCTTTTTTCCATCCAAGAAGGTATTGATGGTCTGAAGCGAAGCCCTACCACCCTGCCCTTCATTCACCCCAATGCTCATACCGCTCAGGTAGGATGTATCGCTTGAACCACCGGAAGCAGGCAGGTCTGTGTTCCGGCGCATATAGGCAGGCACATTCTCCATATCATCAGTGCCCTCACTGCCCTTAATGTTGAACGAAAGCCGGCGCAGACGCTCGGCACGTTCTTCCAACGCGCGCTTCTGGTCTTCAAAACGCTTGCGCTCTTCCAGCTCTTCGGTAGAAAGCGTGTGGCCACCAATCTTGACCGGCTCCGGCTGCTTTGCCTCTTCCTTAATTGTCAGCGTGAACGCAGACGCATCATCAGAAGCAGCTTGCGCGGATGTTTCGGGTTCAGACGAAGCCATCGGCGTCTCCATACCGAGCGGGAAGCGGCGCGGTTGCTCTTCCAGAGAAATAGGCAATGGCTTCAGCGCAGGCTTTTCTTCCGGACGCTCCACCAGCTTAGGCGCCAGGAAATCCAGCGGACTGCTATCTGTCTTTAACTCTTCTGCCTTCGGCAATGCAATATTGCTCACACCTTCGTCGCCGAGGCGTACCACAATCTTCTTCTCGCTTTCCTTCGGACGCTCCGGAATATCCTTAATCTCTTTATAGTTGAAGCCGGTTGCAATCACCGTTACGCCAATCTTATCATCCAGCGCCGGGTCGTGGCCAATGCCGAGGATGAGGTCGCAATTGTCGCCGGCCTGCTGCTGGATATAGGCCTGAATCTCATCCAGCTCGTCCAGCGTGTGCTCGTGCTCGCCAGGGGCGGAGGTCACGTTCAGCAGCATCCACTTCGCACCGCGGATGTCATTGTCATTTAGTAGCGGTGAAGAAATCGCTTCCTCAACTGCACGCAATGCACGATTTTCACCAGCCACCGCCGCAGCGCCGAGAATAGCGACACCGCCGTTCTTCATCACCGTCGTCACGTCGGCGAAGTCAAGGTTCATGTCACCGCTCGTTGTAATCACGTCCGTGATGCACTTTGCAGCCGTCGCCAGCACATTATCCGCTTTCGCAAATGCCTGCGTGAAGGGCAGATTGCCGAACTGCTGGCGCAGCTTGTCGTTGGAAATGATAAGGATGGTATCCACATGCTCGCGCATCCGGTCAATTCCTTCCTGTGCCTGCTTCATGCGCTTGCGGCCTTCGTAGGTAAACGGTGTCGTCACAATGCCAACGGTCAGGATACCCAGCTCGCGGCAAATCTTAGCCACCACCGGCGCGCCGCCCGTACCAGTGCCGCCACCCATGCCTGCAGTAATGAAGGCCATCTTCGTATTCACCTTCAGAATCTTGGAAATATCCTCAAAGCTTTCCTCGCTTGCCTGCTTACCGATTTCAGGATTTGCGCCTGCGCCAAGGCCCTGCGTCAAGTGCGGCCCGAGTTGAATTTTGTTTGGCACCGGGCTTTCCGCAAGTGCCTGCTGGTCGGTGTTGCAGACAACGAAGTCCACATCCTGCAGGTTGAGGTCGTACATGTAGTTGACGGCATTGGAGCCGCCGCCACCCACGCCTATCACTTTCAGAATGGAAGATTGGTTTTTAGGGATTTCAAAGTGAATCATGGATATGTTTTAGGTATTGTTTTGAATGATTTTTTATTCAGGGTTATGTTCAAGGGAGCAGGGAACACGGATTGAACAGATAAGACGGATTGGAACGGATTCGGCATCTGTGTAAATCCCTTCAATCCGTTCAATCCGTGTTCTATTTTTCTAAATCTCGCTGTCTTCCACTTCCTCAAACAGGCTCATAAACTTATTCTTCAGCCCGTCAAACAGCTTGCCCATTGTAGCCTTGCGCTTGTTGCCGCGCACCTTCGCTTCGGTGATTACGTCTTCCTCTTCCAACACAGCCTCAACAGCCGGAGCTTCGGGAGCAGCAACCACGCCTGCCGCCGCAGCGCTTACCTCAATCGGCTCCTCGCCACCGAGGTGGATGATGTTACCACCTTCACCCACAAAGCGAAGACGGCCCATCTCATAATCATGATAGCCGCGCAGGATGAGGCCGATACAGGTTGCATACATTGGATTGTTCAGCGTTTCGTTATGGCCGCCTGACAGGTGCTCATTCGGGTAGCCAAGACGCGCGCCGAGGCCAGTCACGTACTCTGTGAGTTGGATAATATTCTTCAACTGCGCGCCGCCGCCCGTCAGGATGATGCCACCGTAAAGCTGCTTGTCCAAACCAATTTGCTTTAAGTGATACACCACATAATCCAGAATCTCCGTCATGCGGGCCTGAATGATGTGCGCAAGGTTCTTCACCGAAATCTCCTTCGGCGGCAGCCCGCGCAGACCAGGGATAGTGATGTAGGCATTCGCGTTCGCTTCCTCAGCCAGTGCTGTGCCAAACTGCACCTTCATCTGCTCCGCCTGCGCCTTCAGCACGCCGAGGCCATTCCGAATATCATTGGAGATGTTTACACCTGCGTAAGGAATGACGGCAGTATGCTTCAACATGCCGTCGTAGAACACTGCCATGTCGGTCGTGCCGCCTCCGATGTCCACGATGGCAACGCCCGCTTCAAGGTCTTCCTCATTCATTACCGCAGCGGCGGAAGCCAGCGGCTGAAGTACGAGGTCGCGCGTCTTAAGGTTACTCTTATCCACGCAACGCTTGATGTTGCGGATGGCATTCCGGTCGCCGGTGATAATGTGGAAGTTCGCGCCCAGCTTAACGCCGCTCATACCGATGGGGTCAAGGACGGATGCGGTATTATCCACCGCAAACTCCTGCGGGATAATGTCAATAATCTGGTCGCCCGCCGGGATGTAGGTCTTGTACTGGTCGCGGACGAGCAGGTCAATGTCGTCCTTCGTGATGATGTCGTCGGCGTTGATGCGCACGCGGTCGCCGCGCGTCTGGATGCTCTTGATGTGCTGTCCGGCAATGCCGACATATACCTCGTTCACCTCAAGCGCCTTGTTGCTGTCTAAGCAACGCTCAATGGCCTGCTCAATGCTCTTGATGCACTGGTCAATGTTCATCACTACGCCGTGGCTTACGCCTGCGCTCTCGGCCTTGCCAAAGCCAAGAATCTCCAGTTTTCCAAAGCTGTTTTTTCGCCCGGCGATGGCAACAACTTTCGTTGTGCCGATGTCAAGACCGACGATGATTGGGTTCTTATTTTCTGCGGAAGGGTTCTGTATAGGTGCGTCCATATTCTGGGGCGCAATATTATCTTTTGTTGGCTGCATGAGAGGCGTTAGTTTGGTTGTGACGGGTAGTATTTTTTGTTGTGTGGTTGTTAAGTGGCTGATGCCCATTCGCCGGCTTTTTCGGAGCCGCCTGTGGTAGCCTCAGCTTCGGCAGTTTCGGTGGTGATTGCGGCACCGGTTTTTTCAATGGCGGCGCTGCCGGCATTGTTGCGGGCGGCTTATCAGGTACCGGCACTGGCGCGGAAATCTGAGGCGCTACTGGCGTAATGCCGTCGTCAGCAGCAGCCGCATCGCCGCCAAGCTGGGCAGCGTTCTTCGGCGCATTTTCCATGATTGCGTTCAGCCAGTTCATGTTGGAGATAGCCCTGTCCACCGGTGCCTTCCAGGGCAGCGAGGGCGAGGCGACCACCTGACCTTCATAACGCAGGTCAAGGGTATTGTATTTATCCCATCCCACTTTATTCTGCACTTGCTTGTAAAAGGCAAAAAGATTGTCCAGCTTTTGCATCAGCCGTGCCGTATCGCCGATGACGATGCGCTGCTTGCCGAGCACCGGCACCAACTCAAAGCCGCCATCGGTACGCATATCAATCTGCGAAACTTGGGCATTCCAAAAAGTATCCCGACCGATGCGGCGCACCAAGCCAACGATGGTTCCTTTCACAACAGTCGCCACGCTGTCCATGCCCAACTTCGCTACGCCGGTAACGATAGGCACATAATGTGTGTACTGCGTAGAAAGCGGCATCGTCTTCAGCTCCGCATCCACATAATAAGAGGTTCCGTCTTCCTCAAAAATCCGCACAAGCGGTACGCGCTGGGTCACACTAATGTGCATCATCCGCTCAGCGTCTGTGTAAACCTGCGCATCTTTCACCCAGGGATTTGAGCGCAGGATGGCTTCCATAGAACGCTCATCCAGCTTTGCCAGCGCCAGCCTTTCCGGCTGAATGTGGCGACTGTTGAACAGCATTATCCGCACGGCATCTTCTGTCAGGAAGCGCACGCCGGATGGGCTTTTCACAACCATATCCACACCTTTCACCTTCCTGTGCGAAGCCTGCCGGTCGGCGCTAATCATCGCCAGCGCGCAGCCCGTCACCGCCACAAGTGTGACGAGTGTTTGGATGATTTTGCGGAGGGAGACTTTGCGGGCCATTTGAGTTTTGAGTATTGAGTTTTGAGTGCTGAGTTTTTAGTTGCTTAGAATGTTTCCGATTGGTTGTACGAGCTTATCAATGTCGCCTGCACCTGCGGTGATGAACAGCTCGGGCATGGCTGCTTTGACCCAATCAAGCAAGCCTACTTTGCTCAGAATAGTATGGGCTCCATTCCCCATTCTATCCGCAATCATTTGCGAAGTCACGCCTTCTACAGGCAGCTCGCGCGCGGGGTAGATGTCTAAGAGAATGACCTCGTCGGCCATATCCAGGCTGTGCGCAAAACCATCCGCAAAATCCTTTGTACGTGAAAAAAGGTGCGGCTGAAATGCAACTACGCAACGCTGCTTTGGGAAGAGGCGCTTTGCGCTGGAGATAAGTGCGGCCAGTTCCTCCGGGTGATGCGCGTAGTCGTCTATATAGACGTGCGCCTCGTTCTTCACCACATACTCAAAGCGGCGATGCACGCCTTTGAACTCTGCAAATGCAGCCTTCACGTCGTTTGCTGAAAGACCTTCACCCATCGCTACGGCGGTAGCCACCACCGCATTTTCCACATTGTGCATTCCGCCGACTGGCAGATGCACGCCGCTCAACATTCCCGCAGGGTTCATTATGTCAAAGACGTAACCGCCGCTCTTTTGCACAATGTTCGCGGCATAGACATCCGCCGCGCTATTTTGCAGGCTGTAAGTCGTTACTGTATCGGCATGAAGCTCTTTACCGCGCTTCAGGCCATGCTTCACGAAAAGGTGCCCGCCCAGCTTTATGTTTTGGGTGTATTGAATGAAGGCTTCTTCCATTGCGGCCTCGGTTCCGTAGATGTCTAAATGGTCGGCATCCATCGCGGTAAGCACCGCAACATCAGGGCGCAGCTTCAAGAATGAGCGGTCGTACTCGTCGGCCTCCACAACTACCGTGTTGCCTTCACCGCCCCAGAAGTTGGAGTTGTAATTCGCGGCAATGCCGCCGAGGAATGCGGTGCCGCCAAAGCGGGCATGGCGCAGCAGATGCGCAATCATTGTGGAGACGGTTGTCTTTCCATGCGTGCCTGCAACCGTGATGGCCCGGTGGCCTTCAGTAATCCACTGGAGCACGTCGCTGCGCTTATACACATCACGGCCATGCTGCTGATACCAATTCAGCTCTTTATTGTCTTTCGGAATGGCAGGCGTGTACACAACCAATTCCGCGTCTTGCCATAGCAGTGCTTCGTTGTCTTCATAATGAATCTGCGCGCCTTCCGAAACCAACTGTTGCGTCAGCTCCGTCTCAGTCCGGTCGTAGCCACGCACCTCCGCCCCGCGCTGCAGGAAGAAGCGGGCCAAGGCGCTCATGCCAATGCCGCCGATGCCGAGGAAATAAACCCGTTTGATATTTTGAATGTTCATTGCGGATTTCAGATTGCGGATTTCGGATTGGCAGATGCCAGTTCTATCACCTTGTTGGCGATGCGCTCATCGGCATCGCGGATAGCGAGGCGTTGCAGGGCCTGCTGCATGATGCTTTGGGTGGCTTCGTCGTGGAGGAGTGTTTTGAGCTTTAGAATTAGTTCTTGTTGGGCATCGGCATCGCGTACGAGCTGTGCAGCATTGTGTTGCACAAGCGACATGGCATTGCTTGCCTGATGGTCTTCGGCGGCAAACGGATAAGGCACGAAAATGACCGGCTTGGCGGCGATGCATAGCTCAGTAATTGCCAATGCGCCCGCACGGGAGACAACCACATCAGCCACGGCGTATGCGTAATCCATCTGGCGAATGAAGTCAAACACCTTTACGCTGCTGCCGAATGCGGCGGCTTGCTGCTGCGCAGTTTCAAAGTGAGGCTTTCCGGTCTGCCAGATGATTGTCGCGCCTTCGGCGATGATGTCTTTCAGGCCTACGCCGATGGCTTCGTTGATTGATTTCGCGCCGAGGCTGCCGCCTACTATGAGGATTACTTTGCCGGTGCCTTCCACGCCAAAAGCGGCACGGCCTTCCTCAGGGGTGATAATGGAATGCGCAATGGCTTTACGCACCGGATTGCCCGTAAGAATGAGCTTTTCTTTTGGAAAGAACTGCTCCATGCCTTCGTAAGCAACACAGACTGCAGCGGCTTTCTTTGCCAGAATTTTATTGCTCCTTCCTGCGTAGGAATTTTGCTCTTGGATGAGTGTTGGAATACCTATGCCTTGTGCAGCATTTAATACAGGAAACGAAGCATAGCCACCAACACCAACGGCTGCGTGCGGCTTAAAGTCGCGAATAATCTGCTTTGCCTTCATCGCGCTCTTCAGGAGTTTGAATGGCAGCGACAGATTCTTCCAGAGATGCGTGCGGTTGAAGCCCGCGATGGGCAACCCGATAATCTTAAAGCCTTCCTGCGGCACCTTCTCCATTTCCATCTTGCCCTCCGCTCCAACAAACAGCAGCTCCGCACCGGGCGATAGCCGCTGTACGGCATGACCGATGGCTACCGCTGGGAAGATGTGCCCGCCGGTGCCGCCGCCTGCTATGATGATGCGAAGAGACAAGGTTTGAGTGTTGAGTTTTAGGCCGGTTGGGGTTCTATTACTTTTCTTTTCGGGGATGGTACGGGCGCAGGTTCGTAAGCCTCTTCATCGCCATCCTCCTCATCCTCATCCGGCGTTTCAATGTGCAGGGTGCTACCTTTTGAAGGAATCGGTTTTGCGCCCTTGCCTTCCATCTCATCCACATAGCGGCTTACGGAGAGTACAATACCGATGGCGATAGACGTGAACCAAATGGACGACCCGCCCATGCTCACCATTGGCAGCGTGAGGCCGGTTACGGGGACGAGGTGGACGTTTACCGCCATATTCAGCATGGCCTGAAAAACGAGTGTGATGCTTAAGCCCACGGCAAGAAAAGCGCCAAACGCATAAGGGCAGCGCCGAAAGAGAATGATGCTTCGCCACAAAAAGGTGAGGTAAAGCAGCACCAGAATAGCACCTCCAAACAGGCCGTACTCTTCAATAATGGAAGAGAAGATAAAATCGGAATAGGCTTCAGGCAAATAATCGCGCTGCAAACTATGGCCCGGGCCACGGCCGAATAAGCCGCCGTTGGCAATGGCAATTTTTGCCTGCTGCACCTGAAAGACTTCTTCTTTCTTAACGCCGTCTTTGCCACCGCCGCGGAAGTCGGCAATACGCTTCTCCCAAGTGGCAGCGCGGCCAAAGCCGGTTGCTTTTGAAACCACGAATAGCAGCGCAACGCCGACGATGCCTGCGCCAGCGAGCATAAGGATGTGCTTTACCTGTACGCGACCAATGAAGAACAGGATGCAGCAGGTAGCGCCGAGCATCAGCGCTGTGGAAAGGTTAGCAGGCGCGATAAGCGCGCAGGTAATGAGCACGGGCGCCAGTACAGGAATAAAGCCTTTCTTCAAATCTTTGATAGAGCCTTGCTTGATACTCAGCAGTCGCGCAAGGAACATGAACAGGGCCAGCTTGGCGAAGTCGGAAGTCTGAAAGGTGAGGCCAATGCCGGGAAGCTTTATCCAGCGCGCGCCACCGTTAATCTCCGCGCCGGCTACAAGGGTGTAGAGCAGGAGCGGAATGGTGATGAGGTATAGCATGACCGACAGCCGAGCAAACTTGGTATAGTTCACACGATGCACGCCGTAGATGATGAGCAGGCCAAATGCCAGCACGGCAAGCTGCTTTACCAGAAAGTGCGCAGCGTTGCGGTCTTGCTTGAAGGCAAGCGACTGCGTGGTGCTATACACCACCAGCAGGCTCACAAACGCAAGCACTAGCACCACGCTCCAGATGACGCGGTCGCCTCGCATTTTATTCAAGACTTTCTGCATGGCTGTTGTTAGGTTGAAGGGCTGACATGTTCGCTGCAATGGTCAGCCCGGCTTTGCCGTACCGACCGAATTGTTACAGCGCCTTTACAGCGTCTTTAAATTGACGACCTCTGTCTTCGTAATTCTTAAACAAGTCAAAGGATGCGCATCCCGGAGATAGCAACACGGTATCACCGCTCGTTGCCAGTTTATACGCCGTCTCTACGGCCTCCTGCGCGCTGGCTGTATCCACCACTTCTTCAATCACACCGTCAAAAGCTGCGTGAATAGGCGTATTGTCCACGCCGAGGCAGACGATGGCTTTCACCTTTTCCTTAACCAGCTCCATGATTTCGTTGTAATCATTGCCCTTGTCCTGACCGCCAAGAATAAGCACGGTTGGGCGCTTCATGCTTTCCAGCGCAAACCAGACGGAGTTCAGGTTGGTACCCTTGCTGTCGTTGATGAACTCCACGCCGCGCACGCTCGCCACATACTCCAGGCGGTGCTCCAGCCCTTCAAACGTGGTGAAGGATTCTCGGATTTTTTCCTTGCGGATGCCTGCGATACGGGCGGAGATGCCGGCGGCCATGCTGTTGTATTGATTGTGCTTGCCTTGAAGTGGAATTTCGGCCAGAGGAATGCGCGCGTCATCTCCCTCGTAGCGGATGTGCATCTCTTCGTCCCTGACGAAGGCGCCGGTCTGCGGTACTTTTTGCTCTTCCATAGTGATTGGGATTTTTCTTGCTTTTATGGGATGCTGCGCCAGCCAGCTTTTAATTACGGGGTCGTCGGCGTTGATGATGAAGTCGTCGCCCTCATCCTGCCGTTCCGCTACGCGGAACTTAGCAGCCGTGTAGTTATTCATATCGTAGTTATAGCGGTCAAGGTGGTCGGGCGTGATGTTGAGCAGTACAGAGACGTTGGGCTTGAAAGCATCCACATCGTCCAATTGAAAAGAGCTTACTTCCATTACATACCAGTCGGTAGGCTGCTCATAAAGCTGCTTGGCGAAGGAGTAGCCGATATTGCCAACCATGCTCACGTCCAGCCCGGCGTCTTTAAGCAGATGATAGGTAAGCTTCGTGGTTGTGCTCTTGCCATTGGTACCAGTGATGGCTATGATTTTCCCATCGCCTTTATAGCGAAAGCCGAATTCAATCTCGCTGCACACTTCAATACCTGCCGCGCGGATGGCTTTCATGATGGGGGCCTTCTCCGGAATGCCGGGGCTTTTTACTACGCAGCTTGCAGTAAGAATGCGGGCTTCATTATGGCCGCCTTCTTCGTAGGAAATGTCTGCATCTTCCAGCACCGCTTTATAAACGTCCTTCATCACGCCGCCATCGCTTACGAATACATCCCACCCCTGCTGTTTGCCAAGCAAAGCTGCGCCCACTCCGCTTTCTGCAGCGCCGAGGATGATAAGGCTTTGATTGGTTTTCATGTAATGGAAGGCTTACTGAAGCTTGAGGGTAACGATGCTTAAAATGGCAAGTATGATTCCGACAATCCAGAACCGGGTGACGATTTTGCTTTCGTGGTAGCCTGCTTTTTGGTAATGGTGGTGCAGCGGGCTCATCAGGAAAATGCGGCGACCTTCGCCATACTTCCGTTTCGTGTGCTTGAAATAAGCCACCTGCATCATCACGCTCAGGTTTTCCACGAGGAAGATGCCGCAGATGATAGGCACCAGTAATTCCTTTCTTACAATGATGGCGAGCGATGCGATGATGCCACCAAGCGCAAGGCTGCCCGTATCGCCCATAAAAACCTGTGCGGGATAGGAATTGTACCAAAGAAAACCAACACATGCCCCAACGAACGCGCCGATGAACACCGACAGCTCGCCGAGGTTCGGGATGTGCATGATGTTGAGGTAGCCAGCGAAGATGAAGTTGCCGGACACGTATGCGAATACACCAAGGCAGATTGCGGCAATGGCAGAAACGCCGGTTGCTAATCCATCCACGCCGTCCGTGATGTTTGCGCCGTTGCTTACGGCGGTAATTATGATGATGACGAAGAGAATATAGAGAAGCGGTGTCAGCCATTTGCTTGCGCTGTTGCCGAGGATGCTGCCGAGCTTGCCGAAGCTTAGCTCGTGCGTTTTGGTGAATGGAACGGTTGTGACAGCGCTCTGGACAGAAACGTACATGCGCGTTTTCCCGTTCTCGTCTTTGCGAGCGCGCGGTTTGGACGCAATATGCTCTGTGCTATTGAAAATTTTGGGCTGACCGCCAATAACCTCGCGGCTCGTTACCACATTCTCATTCCAGTACATTACCGACCCTACGATAATGCCTAGCCCGATTTGCCCCGCAATCTTAAAGCGGCCCGCAAGCCCTTCTTTGTTCTTGCGAAAGACTTTGATATAGTCGTCTAAGAAACCTACCAGCCCAAGCCAAATCGTGCTCACTATCATCAGCACGATATAGACATTCATCACGCGCGCAAAAAGCAGCGTCGGAATGATGATGGCTGCGATGATGATGAGACCGCCCATCGTCGGCGTCCCGCGTTTCTGCTGCTCGCCTGCAAGGCCAAGGTCGCGCACAGTCTCACCGATTTGCTTACGATGTAGAAACGCGATGAGCTTTTTGCCAAACACCATGCTTATCACCAGCGAAAGGATGATGGCCATTGCCGCGCGGAAGGTGATGTAATACCATACCCCTGCCCCGAAGAAGCCATAGTGCTCGCGCAACCAGGTGAAGAGGTAGTACAGCATGGAAGTTTTAGTGCTGGGTTTTGAGTGTTGAGTTAGCGGTCTAAAAGCTGAAAAGTTTGGGTTAGAATTTCCCGGTCGTCAAAATGATGTTTGGTTCCTTGTATTTCTTGATACGTTTCGTGGCCCTTGCCTGCTACCAGCACTATGTCTCCGTCTTTAGCCAGCGTCACAGCCGTCTTTATCGCTTCCTTCCGGTCGGTAATGCGCAGTGCTTTGCGGCGTTGCGTACTTGTCAGACCGGCTTCCATTTCATTCAGGATTTCTTCTGGATTCTCGCTGCGCGGATTGTCGGATGTCAGCACCGCTTTGGTGCTGTGCTCTGCTGCTACCTGCGCCATGATGGGACGCTTACTCTTATCCCGGTCGCCGCCGCATCCGATAACGGAGATGACCTGCTGGCCGTCAATGCGGAGTTGGTTGATGGTGGCGAGGACATTAATCAGCGCGTCTGGCGTGTGCGCATAGTCCACAATGCCGAGCACGCCATCCTTTGGCGAGCGGTAGGTTTCAAAGCGACCGGCAGCGCCTTGCAGGTTGCTGAGCTGCGCCAGCACATTTGCTTTGTCTTCTCCGAGCAAGGTGGCAACGCCATAAGCTGCCAGCAGATTGTATGCGTTGAATGTTCCAATCAGACGGCAATGCACTTCCGTTCCGTTGATGTCCAGTACAAGGCCGGTCAGGTTATTCTCCAGCACTTTGCCCTTCACCGTCGCAGGCACACGCAGGCTGTAAGTCGCTTTCTCTGCTGCCGTGTTTTGCAGCATCACTGCACCACGCTTGTCGTCCAGATTCGTGAGCGCAAAGGCGGAAGCGGGCAGCTCGTCAAAAAACTGCTTCTTAACGCGGATATATTCGTCAAAGGTTTTGTGGTAGTCTAAGTGGTCATGCGTGATGTTGGTGAATACGCCCCCCGCGAAGCGAATACCTTCAATGCGACGCTGATGCACAGCATGGGAGCTTACTTCCATGAACACGTGCGAGCAACCCGCCCCCTGCATCTTGCCTAAAAGGCGATGCACGGAAATCGCATCGGGCGTGGTGTGGGTTGCGGTTTCCACATCATCTCCTATGTGGTTTTGAACCGTTGAGATGAGACCACAATTATTGCCGAGCGCCTTGAAAAGATTGTAAAGCAGCGTGGCCGTTGTGGTTTTTCCGTTCGTCCCGGTGACACCTACAACCTGCATCGCCGCAGAAGGGTTTCCAAAAAAGGCATCCGCAATCTGCCCGGCGGCCTTTGAACTGCTCGCGACCTGGACATAACAAACATCTTCTTTCAACTCTGAAGGCAATGCTTCGCAAACAACCGCGGAAGCGCCGCTTTCTACGGCCTTCTGAATGTAGCCGTGTCCATCTACCGTCGTACCGCGCAATGCTATGAAAGCGACGCCGGGTGCAGCCTTCCGTGAGTCAATGGTCACATCGCTGATAGACACGCCTGCATTACCAACCACTTGCAGCGGCCGGGTGTTGAGGAGAATGTCTTTCAGGAGAAGCATGGGAGACCTGAATATTGAGGGCTGAGTTTTGAGTTGTTTAGCTGAGCTGGATGAGGATGGATTGGCCCTTTACAGCGGCGCTTCCGGGTGTGATGCTTTGCCATTGCACCGCACCGCGACCGCGCACCTGTACTTGCAGACCGGATGTTTCTAAGAGATAGACTGCATCACGCAGGCTCATGCCGCTGACGTCGGGGACGGTGCCTTTTACGAGGCTCTGCGATTTGATGGAAATGTTCTTCGCTGTATCGGTTGAGAGTCGCGCCATGCTTTGCTTGCTCATCGCTTCGCTGACGGCCTTCATACCGAGGGCGCTCATTACTTGCTGATAGGAAGCCGCAGTCGTCTGGCGAGCGGCAATGTTTTTCTCGTTCTTTTTCGCAACGCTGTCTAACGGGCCACTCCAGGAGCCCATTGCGCTGGCGAAAATCTTGTCGCTAATCATTCGGAACACCGGCGCTGCCAGTAAGCCGCCATAGTAGGTACCAGCGTGCGGACGCGTGCGGATGACAACACAAATGGTGTACTTCGGAGCCTCGCTTGGAAAGTAGCCGACGAATGAGCCTTGATAGATTCCGGCGGTATATGGATACCAGCGTCCTTCAATCTTATCTGCCACCTGCGCCGTACCGGTCTTACCTGAGATGTTGTAGTGCGGGCTTTTGATATCCTTGCCGGTACCGCTCAATACCACTTCCGCCGTGCATTTCCTGAGCTGATTGATGACGCCCGTATCACCCATCTTTTCTACAACGGCAACCGGCGGAAATTGCTGCACGTCCTTGCCGTATTGGCGAATGGAAGAGACGAGGTAAGGCTTCATCATGCGGCCGCCGTTAGCGATGCCGTTGTATAACATACACGTGCGCAGCGGCGTAATGATGACACCATAACCGGTGGCCAGCCAAGGCAGCGTAGTGTTGCTCCACTCTTTATCGCCAGGCTTTACGAGAACCGGACGTGGCTCGCCGGCAATGTCAATACCGGTACGCTTATCAACCTGCAGGGCTTGCAGGTGCTTGATGAACTTTTCGGGCTCTTTAGAATAAGCATTGAAGGCCAGCTTTGCCATCGCCGCGTTGGATGAATGCGCGTAGGCATCTTTAATGGTCAGCGTGCCGAGGCCGAGGTGCGAATCCTTCATCACGCGGTTGTAGAAGCGGATAGCGCCGCCTTCGCAGTTCACGTTGTCTTCTACATTGATGAGGCCGTCATTCAGCAACGACAGCAGTGTTGTCAGCTTGAAGGTTGAGCCGGGCTCAGCAGGCGTCAGCGCGTAGTTCTGCTTTTCAATGTACTTGCCGCTAGCTGAGTCGCGACCGAGGTTTACCAGGCCGCGAATCTTGCCGGTGTTCACTTCCATGACGATGGCGGTACCGTAAAGACACTGGTATTTTTCCAGTACGCTCATCATCGCATTCTCCGCTACGTTCTGGATGTTCAAGTCAATGGTGGTGACGATATCATAGCCGTTTTGCGGCTCGTACTCGGTGCCTTCTACCGGCATATACACGCCGCCCGTCATCTTCTGCACAATGCGGCTGCCGTTCATGCCGCGCAGCAGGGAATCAAACGTCCCTTCAAGACCGATATTCTGCGCGTTTTTGCGCCAAAGCCCAATGGTACGCGAGGCAAGCATATCGTAAGGCCGAACGCGCTTCGTCTGATTATCGGCTATAAATCCGCCGCGGCGCTTGCCGAGCCGGAAGATGGGCAGGCTGCGCAGGGCAATGTATTTGTCGTAAGTAATCTTCTTGCAGAGCTCATAGTAGTGATTGCTGTCGGCGTAGGCCTGTTGCAGCTCTGCTTTGTAGATGCCTGGGCTTTTTGTTTGCAGCACTGCATAAATGCCGCGCGTGAGGGTGTCTATGTATTTGCTGAAAGTGTCGTGCTTGACAACGGTCGGGTCAAGGTGGATGTCGAACTGCGGGATGGATGAGCACAACAATTCGCCCGATTCGGTGTAGATATTGCCGCGCTCGGCATACATCGTGTCCGTCTTCATGTGCATGTCCTGCGCAAGCTGGCGCAGTTCTTTGCCTTCCTTGCCCTGTATAAGGGCCGCCTTTACAATAATGGCGAGACCTAGCATGCAAATGCAGGTAAAGGCGATGTACACCCGGAACCGTATGTCTTTTTTGACGTTCACTGCGATAGTATCAAGTAGTAAGTATCAGGTATCAAGCCAGCTTATTTTTTCATTTCTTCATTCTTCATTCCTTCATTAATCACGATGCTATAAGCCGGTAGAGTCAGCGGTTTCAATCCCAACCTTGCGCCGCTTTGAATGACGTTGCTTTCCATCCCTGCGTTCATCAATCGCGTCTTTGTATCCATGTAGCGCCAGCGCAGCTCCTTCAATACCATCTGCTGCTTGTTCAGTTCGCGCTGCATCTCTACCGCGCGGTGACTATTGGCGATGTAGATGACTACCAGCAGCGCACAGAAGGCGATATACGGAATGTTGGTCAGGAGCTTCGTGTACGACAGGCGGTCGCGCTACGGGCGCGGATGTCCTGACGGATGCGCTGCACCGGGGTGCGCGCCTCTGCCGGGCCTGCGAACGGAACTCCTTTTACCTTCTTCATATCTTTTCTGCGATGCGCAGCCTAGCGCTGCGTGCTCTGCTGTTTTGTTTCGTTTCTTCTTCTGTCGGCTCTACCGGCTTTGGCGTCAGCGGCCGCAGCTTCGCCTTATTCGTTATCTGCCCAAACTCATTTGTCTCGTCTTCCCAAACTCCTCGTTTCATAAACGTCTTTACCAACCTGTCTTCCAAAGAGTGAAAGGAGATAACGCTCAGCCTTCCGCCTTCCTTCAAGCACTCCGGCGTCTGCTCCAAAAACTCTTTCAGCGCGTCCAGCTCCTCATTCACTTCTATCCGCAGCGCCTGAAACAGCTGGGCGAGATACTTTTCCGGCACGCCCTTTACAATCGGCTTTATCAGGCTCTTCAAGCCTTCAATGCTGGTCAGCTTCCCCTTCCCGCGATTCGTGGCAATGTGTCTCGCCAACTCCCGTGCGTTCCGCACCTCGCCGTACAATTCAAACATCTTGTGCAGCTCTTTCTCGCTGTAGCTGCTCAGGATGTCTGCCGCCGTCTTTTCCAGTCTGTTGTCCATCCGCATATCCAGCGGGCCGTCAAAGCGGATGGAAAAGCCTCGCTCTGCCGTGTCAAACTGCCAGGAGCTTACGCCGAGGTCAGCAAGAATGCCGTCTACATTTCCGGCCACGCCGTGCAGCCGCAGAAAGCGTTTGATGTAGCGGAAGTTTTCTTCTACGGGTATCAGGCGCGCATCATCCGGCTTGTTCCGCCAGGCATCGGCATCGTGGTCAAAGGCAATGAGCTTCCCCTTCGGACCGAGGCGCGAAAGAATCTCCCGGCTATGACCGCCGCCGCCGAATGTGGCGTCCACGTAGATTCCGTCGGGGTTTACATCCAGCGCATCTACTGCCTCCTTTAAAAGAACTGTTGTGTGGTAAAAAGTGGGATCCGCCATTTCCTCGTCCTTACACAAACGGATTAAACGCCTCTCCACCGCCCACTTCCTCCGCCAGCAGACTGAGGTTGCCCACATTCTGCTTCAAATAATTATTATAAGCCGTCTTATCCCACAGTTCCACCTTATTTCCCTGCGAAGCCAGCACCATGTCTTTGGAAAGACCAGCATATTCCATCAGGTTTTTCGGCAGATTCATGCGCCCCGCGCTGTCCAGCTCTACGATATTTGCACCGTTAAGGAACAGGCGCTTCAGCGCGCGTTCCTTTGGATTGAAATCGTTGAGTTTGTTGATTTTAGCCGCTATCACTTCCCATACATCCATCGTGTACAGCACAAGACAGCTTTCAAAACCGCGATTGACTACAAAACGCTCGCTTCCGCCTTCAGGAATCTGCTTGCGCAGACCGGCAGGCAGCAGGAAGCGGCCTTTCGCGTCTATTGCAACCTCGTATTCGCCGATGAAGGATGGCATATGTGGTTATTGGAAGGAGTTGACACAAAGAAACACTTTCTCCCACTTTCTGACACTAACCTTCCCACCTATATTTTTCCACGTGTAGCGCACACTGGCGAAAGCCTTACAGGGCAAGGCTCTTTACATAGTTTAATGATTTGTGAACGGCCTTTTCAGTGACCGGGGTGTGGATAACTGTTCGTAATTGTGGAAAGCAGATGCATTAGACTGTACAGCACTTGTTTAAGAAGGGCTATTGGCGGATGTATTGATTTACCAGCCCATAAGCTTAGCTCATCAAGATCAATCAGCCTTCTAATCTGTCCTGAGGGAAAACCCGCAACAATGCCGGCAATGCAGCTCACAGGCCGGGTGCTCCAGCCATGTTTATCAATGTGTTTGTTTATTCAGCTTCTATGAGCTGTGGTCTTCCACAATCACCCATTCGCCTCCTGTTTTGCGCAGCAATAAAGTATAATAGCCGCTCAGGTCGCCGGCTACGCGCTTCAAGGCCCAGCTTCCCGTCACATACGCCCATTCGGGCGAGAGGGAGCGCACGCTCAGAATGGTTGAGGTAAGCTGCCCCATCCGCGCCGCATCCGGATAGGCCTTCTTGTAGCGCGCCAGCGTGGCGTTGTAGCCATAGGTAGGGCCGCTCTTGCCTATGAATACAAGGCTGTCGCTGGGCCAGTAGCCTACCATATAGCCGTCAATGTTGCCGCGGTTCCATTGCGCAGTCTGGTTGGCGAGGATGGCGCGGATGACGCCTTCGTCGGTGGTGGCGGTTTGGGCGGAGGCGTTGAGCGCTGCACAAATAAACAGGATAGAAAGCAGGTAGCGTTTCATACGGATAAGGATTAGAATTGCAAGGTTCGCAAAGCTTTACTTTTATTTCCTAAAAAGACGACTGTATGTCAGGAGATATATTTTCAAAGAAGTATCAGGTTTTCATTAGCTCCACTTTCACAGACCTGGCAAGTGCTCGCAAGGACGTGATAAATATGCTGCTGAATCTCTACCAGATTCCCATCGGGATGGAAATGTTCAGCGCCGATAATGAAGAGCAATGGAAAACGATAAAAACGACCACCCACTAGCAATCTACATTGGCATGCCTCATCATCTGGGCATATCACCGCTCATCCCCGGGATGGGAACCAAAATTCCTTTGGAAAAAGTTGCTGATAAAAACTTCTTTATCAACGACAATATTTTTGCTCTTCAAAGTAATTCCTTGCTTCACACGAGAAAAGCATTCTCTAATAGCGTTCTTTACCTGATACCTATGGTAAAGGGTAAGTTTCTCCTTAAGGCATCTGTCATCTGCAAGGAACTGGAAGAACCCGAAATCCTAGAATACGAAGTAGAAGTAGTCTGATTTTCTTGCTCATCTCCACCCATCTTTTTACTTTAGGTTTCATTTTAAAATCACACGCATAAAAAATGGACAACAATCAGGAGCCACACTACAAGGGCAAGGCGGCGGAAATGCTGCTTGCCTCCAGCATCATTGTTGACTCGGCCATCGCGCACGTGGATTTTCTAATGTCCAAGCGCGCTACCTGGACGCCGGAGTTTTTTGACGCCCTGAAGGTGCGTATTGGCACGGCCATCACTACCTACCTGGGTGTGGATGGGGCAAAGGCCCTGCGCACCGCCACGGGCAATGTGAAGAGCCTTTTTAAGACGGCTACCGACAATCTGACGACCGTAAAGCTGGCTATTGAGGAGGATTTTAAAGCCACGCCGGCCCGCCGCGACGAAATTCTGACCCTGCTCGGTTTCAATGCTTATTGGAAGCGCGTGGTTGCAAAAGACCAGGAGGGCCTCATCAGCCTGCTTTCTCATTTCAAATCCAACCTTAGCGAAGCCCTTAAGACGGAAATTTCCGCCAAAGGCACGCCCGCAAGTACCCTTACCGACATTGCCGATGCAGCTGCCCCGCTTACCGCCGCCAACATTGCGCAGGAAGGCCTCAAGGGAACGAAGGGCGAGGGCAGCGACGAGGCGCGGGCAGAGTTCAATGGTATTTATGATGCGGTGATTACGGTGTGCAAGCTTTCTTACAACTTTTTCAAGGGCAACCCTACAGTGCAAAAGCAATTCAGCTATAGCAAGGTGCTGAGCAATATGAACCATCAGCCGGGGGTCGCCGCTACCGGCGGAGGCGGCAACTTTCCGGGCTCCTGAGGCCGGGTATTGATGTCAATCACAGTGCAATGCCTGCCTACTCCGGCAGGCATTGATTTTTTTAGAAAGAGCCAGTCGCCGTGCCAGTTGGGCCATCATATTATTAGGTCTCGCCATTCGCCAGGGGGAATCGGCCCTTCGCCGGGTCAATCAGTCTTATCGCCGGGGTCTTCAGGGCCTTCGCTGCGCAATTCCGCGTGACGCATTATTAATTCCAATCATTCGCCGGACTTTTCAGGCTATTATATGAATGATTCCAGTTATTCGGAAAGGATTTACGGATTTTCGCCGGTATTCGGCGCAGCTTTCCTACCCTCATCCGCAATACGGCGGGCTGGCAGCAACGCCACTGTATCTTTATCCGCTACACATTCATACATGATGAAACGATTGCTCCTGCTACTGACCATGCTTATAAGCGGCGCGCATTATGCTGGCGCGCAAACTTCCAGGCCTTTCACCGACCGCGAAGCGGGCAAGTCGCCGCTATGGGTGGCTATGATGGATGATACAGCGGCTAATTTCTTTCAGACGGAGCGCGCCTTCAATCTCTATTTCAAAAAACATGAGCTGCCGGAGGGCGAGCATGAGGAAATAGGCGAACGTCGCGAGCGGGAGAAAACGCCGTCCCGCAGGAAGCAACGGCGCATTGCCAAGGAGAATGACCTGCGAATGCAGGTAAAGCGCTACCATTTCTGGCGCGACCAAACCCTGCCTTATGTGCAGCCCGATGGGCACATCCTCACGCCTGCGGAGCGCCTCGCCATTTGGCATAAGCAACAGAGATAATTCAGGATTTTCAATCAATTTTTTTCGCTTCTCAAAAAAAATATACTGCCGCGTATGCAGCGTTTTTATTCTTTTCTTTTTGCAGCCGCTCTGATTGCTTCGCAAAGCACCTCCACCAGCGCGCAAAGCATGGGCGCGTGGAGCAATACCGGCCCCACGACCTTCCCGGTAAACTCCAGCGGACAGGTGAACGGCATCGGCCGTGTGAGCCAAATCAAGTTTCACCCCACGAACAGCAACAAGGTCTATGCAGTCTCGGCATCAGGCGGCGTGTATGTAACGAGCAACAATGGGGTAAACTGGACAGTAATGTCTGGCACAGAAAAGCTGCCACAGACAAGCTCATCCTCGCTATGCATCAACTACGCAAACGACCAGACGCTCTACCTATCGCTCGGTGATGCGGATTATTACTCCAACAGCTATGGCATCTATAAAAGCATGGACGGCGGCGCTACCTGGAATGCCGCCAACTCCGGCTCCGGCACTGCTATGGCGGTAGAAATGCTGATGGACCCGAGCGATACCAATAAGGTGGTTGCCGCTACAAAGAATGGCATTTACCGGACTACCAATGGAGGAAGCAGTTGGACGCTGACACAAGCCGGCACCTTCCGCGACATGAAGGCGAAGCCCGTGAGCGGCAGCAAGACGCTTTATGCGGTTACGGCCACAGCCTTTTATTACAGCACCGACTTCGGTATAACGTGGACTCAGGCTACCAGCGTTGTCCCGCCTTCCGGCAATGGCGGGATGCGTATTGCGGTAAGCGCCGCGGATACGGCGCGCGTGTACCTGCTGACGACAGGTGGCAACGGACAGATTTATAAAAGCACCAATAGCGGCGGCACATTCACCACCGTTTACAGCAGCGCCAGCCAATGCCTTGTTTGCTATGATGCGTCGGTTACTTCCGGCTCGCAGGGCAATTACGATATGGACATCAGCGCCAATCCGCTAAAGGCGAATGAGCTGCTAATCGCCGCGCACTGCGTATGGCGCTCTACCGACGGCGGCGCTACCTGGAGCAAGCGGACTTTTTGGTATAACGAATGCCACACGGATATGCACCAGATTGAGTGGAATCCCTACAACAATGCACAGCGCTGGAACGCCAACGATGGCGGCGTCTGGATGAGCACGGATACAAACGCTACGCTGTGGAATCCACGCAGCGACGGACTGGCTGCAACAGAAGCTTATCATGCCGCGCAAAGCCCGGTAATTCGCGAGCTTGTATCCATAGCCACGCAGGACAATGGCGAGCTGTACTACAACAGCACCGGCTGGAAGACAAACCGAGGCGGCGACTGGACAACGCCCAGCAATATGGATTACCGGAGCACCGGCGCCGTCTGGTACACTGCTACCGGAAACCGCCGCAACCTCGCGCCCCTCGGCTCCGACCAGAGCTTTAACCCGCCTTACAATCCCGCAACCGGAACTTTTGTTCAGAATGACGCCGCGCGCGTGGAGTTCATCAAAAGCCTTCCCCTCGTTGCATTCATCGGGCGGGATTCCGTTTTTCGCTGCACGAATACGGGCGCCGCCACGCCTGCATGGCAGCTTATACTGCCCAATACGGGCGCGATGCGCGATTTGGAATCCTGCCGGGCAGACAGCAACATCCTGTATGTGGCCGTGGCTCCTTCTACAATCTACCGCAGCGACAATGCACTGTCCACGACGCCTACGTGGACGTCCTATACCACGCCTGCCAGCATGAGTGTGACGGGCAGCATCACCACGAGCCGCTACAACCCGAATGTGGTTTTCCTTTCCTGCGGCAATGCGGTTTATCGCTCTATCAATAAGGGTGCATCATGGACGGCCATTACCGGCACAGGCCTTTCCGGCCTCAACATCCGCCGCATTATTTGTGATGATTATAGTCCGAAGCAGCGCCTCTTTGTAAGCGCAGGAGCGTATGTGCATTACAAAGACAGCACATCTACATCATGGACGAACCATACGGCCACAGCAGGCCTGCCAACGGTTGCCAATGCCACGGACTTTATGATTTATAACGACGGTACGGCATCGTCTATTCTGCGGCTATCCACGTTTGGACGCGGTGTGTGGCAATGCGACATCAATACCAATGCCCCGCCTTCACCTGACTTCACCGCCGATAGAACCATTATCTGCCCCGGCGATACCGTCAACTTCGCCCACAATGTGAACGGGACGTTTACCAGCCTGAGCTGGAGCTTTACGGGCGGCAATATCTCTTCTTCCACGGCGCTCGCGCCGACAGTAATTTATACCACACCGGGCGTGTATGCGGTAAGCCTTACTGCAAGTAATTCTTTTGGCAGCAACAGCATCACGAAGACCGGCTACATCGTTGTTTCTTACGGACAGCAAACGCCGGTTGCGGAAGGCTTTGAAGGTGCAACTTACCTGCCCGCAGGTTGGCAGGCGGATGCAGGTAGCAACTGGAACCAAACCGTTGCGGCAAGCGGTTATGGCCTGAGCAGCAAGAGCATCGTGTGGGACAATTACAATGTGGATGCCGGCGGCGCACGCGACCGCATCATTGCGCCGCGCGTCAACCTTACCGGCATCGCCAATGCACGCCTGAAGTTTGATGTAGCGTATGCGCCCTACAGCACCGGCTACCCGGATACGCTGCAGGTGCGCATCTCTACCGACTGCGGCAAGACGTGGAGCGTCGCCTACGACAAAACCGGCACTGCGCTCGCTACAGCCCCGGCAAACACTTCTACCCTTTTCGTACCGACTGCCACTCAATGGCGAACCGATTCCATCTCGCTCGCCGCGTACTCCGGCAATTCCTTGATGGTTTCTTTTGACAACATTGGCCACTACGGCCAGGCGCTTTATTTAGACAACATCAACATCCTAATGTCACCGCTGGCAGCCTTTGGCGCGAACGACACGACGGTATGCGTCGGCACACCCGTCAGCTTTGGTGATTCATCACTCAATGCCACGGGTTGGAGCTGGACTTTTACCGGCGGCACTCCAGCCACTTCTACAGTCAAAAATCCTGTCGTTACATACGGCAGTACCGGTACTTATGCAGTAACGCTGACGGCCTCCAACGCATTAGGCAACGGCACGCTGACTAAAACAGGCTACGTGCAGGTGTACAGCAATCCGGTTGTGAATCTTGGCGCAGATACTATGCTTTGCCCTGGCGCATCCCTCATCTTGAATGCTGCTAATAGCGGCGCAAGCTATCTCTGGAACACTGCGGCAACCACACAGACACAAGCTGTGCTTTCAGCAGGCACCTATCTGGTAACGGTGACGAACAGCAACGGCTGCATTGGCCGCGACACAATTATCATAAGCGCGGGCAGCAATCCGGCTGTGACGCTCGGCAACGACACCAGCCTTTGCCCCAGCGTCAGCCTGACACTGAACGCGGGCAACAGCGGCAGCACATATCTATGGAACAATGCGGCCACTTCGCAAAGCATTACAGCAACAAGCGTAGGAACCTATTCTGTGCGCGTTACCAATGCGCAAGGATGTATAGGACTAGACACCATTGGCATCTCGGCTTTAGCGGCACCGGTTGTAAATCTTGGCCGCGACACAGTGCTTTGTACAGGCTCAACAATCACCCTGGATGCGGGCAATGGGGGCAGCAGCTTCTTATGGAGCACCGGCGCAACAACGCAGACCACCATCGCAAATGCGGCTGGCACCTACACCGTCCGCGTAACGAATGCACAGGGTTGCGCGGCGAGGGATACGATTGTAGTAAGCGCAGGCACAACGCCTAATGCGCCGATTGTTGCAAGCGGCTCACTATTCACCGCCGGCAGCACGGGCGTAAGCTATCAGTGGTACCGGAACGGCACGCTTATTCCCGGAGCAACCGCGGCGAGCTATCCAGCTACCCAAAGCGGCAGCTACACGGTAATCGTCACCAACAGCGACGACTGCGTGGGCACATCACCAGTCTATGTCTATACGGCGGCTACCGGCGTGAGCACGGCCCTGCGCGATGCGGGCTACGAGCTTTATCCGAACCCAAGCGGCGGCACCTTTAACCTTCAAGGCAAGGGCATCAGTGCAGGGACAATAACTCTCAACTGCTACGACGCCGCTGGAAGAGTGCTTCGCTCTGAAACCCTGCGCGTAGTGAACGGAGCCGTAAACGCAGCGATAGACTGGAGCAGTCTGCCGAGGGGTGTGTATGCCGTTGCCATCGGCGCAGAAGGCGGCAGCCCCGTCCGCAGTACTATCGTCATTCGTTAAGGCGTTTTATGGCCGAAGCACACAAGCTCTCCCGCTCCCTCTCGCTCACGCAGGCCACAGCTATCAACATGATAGATATGGTTGGTATCGGGCCCTTCGTGGTGCTCTCTACTATCGTAGGCCTGATGGGCGGGCAGTGGAGCATTGCCGCGTGGCTGGTGGGCGCGGTGCTGGCATTTGCGGACGGTTGCGTGTGGGCGGAGCTTGGCGCAAGATGGCCAGAGGCAGGTGGCTCATACGTCTTCCTGCAAAGGATTTTTCCGGGAAAGGGCGGACGGATGATGTCCTTTCTATTTGTGTGGCAAACCGTGATTCAGGCGCCGTTGGTGGTGGCCTCGGCAGCAATCGGCTTCTCACAATACTTTACTTACCTCGTTCCGCTGGGTGTTTATGAAAAGAAGGCCTTGAGCGGAACGCTGGTGCTACTGATGGTGTGGCTGCTGTACCGGAATATCCGGAGTATCGGAAAGCTGAGCGTAGTGCTGTGGGCCATTACCGGCGGCACGCTGATTTGGCTGATTCTTTCCGGCATTCCGCATTTTAATCTCGCGCAGGCGTTGCCGCAAAGTCTGCCGTCTGGTAGTTGGTCTTTCCTGCTATCTGCAGCGCTCGGGCAGGCTTCTATGAAAGCGGTTTATTCTTACCTCGGCTATTACAACGTCTGCCACTTGGGCGCGGAAATCAAGGCTCCTGAACGGAACATCCCACGCGCCATTTTCATTTCCATTGGCGGCATTGCTGTACTGTATCTACTTATGCAGACGATGGTGTTGGGTAACCTACCGTGGCAGACAGTGGCCAAGTCAGAGTTTGTCGTCAGCCTGTACTTCCAGCAGATTTATAATCACACGGTGGCGCAAATAGCTACGGGGCTCATTCTGTGCATTGCGCTGGCCTCGCTGTTTTCCGTTTTGTTGGGATACTCGCGTGTGCCTTACGCCGCCGCGGTAGATGGATTGTTTTTCGCGCCTTTTGCGCGCGTGCATCAGCGGCACCGCATTCCGCATGTATCGCTGCTGGTGCTCGGCGGGTTGGGCTTCGTCTTTTCGCTGCTGTTTAAGATGAAGGAAGTGATTACTGCCATCATCACCATGCGGATTGTCGTGCAGTTTCTGGCCCAGGCGGTCGGCATTATTGCCTGGCACCGACGGGAAAAAGGTGCTGATGCGCGGCCTTGGAAAATGCCGTTATTTCCACTTCCAGCCATCATCAGCGTCATCATCTGGCTACTGATTTTCTTTAGCGCGGAATGGTACTACATCGCTGGTGCAGGCGGCGTCATCAGCATTGGCGTTGTGCTCTATTTCGTGTTTCTGAACAGAACGCCGGACGGCGCATCAGACATTCCGCATAACATGTAGCTCAGCGCTTGGCACGCAGATAACAGAAGCCGTTGGCCCGCGTCCCCAGACGCGTGGCCGGGCGGCGGGCCATCCCCTGATGGCCGAAAAGGTTTGGTCACCGCCGCACAATCAGCCGCTTCAGGCTCAGCTCCATAATATCCGCAGTAGAATCGCAGCGCTCAAATCGCGCATCGCTGTAATATGCGGCTAAAGCCATCTTCAATTCGTCCACTTTTTCCTGAGGCGCAATCTGGTCAGCTTTTAAAGCATCTCGCAACAGTGCCAGTCGTACGCGCTCGGCACGCATCCGCTGCACGATTAGCGCACGCTCTTCCTGCTGGTACTGCTCCATCACCTGGGCGTTGAAATGCTTTAGCGCAAGCTGCACAAAGGGATTATTCTCCTTGAAAAATTGCGGCTGATAGACGCGCATGTTGCCTTCATAAAACTGCTGGTCAAAGTCAATGGGCCGGATGCGGAACTGATAGTCGTCAAAGTCCGGTGTGATGACGAACACAAAATTGTAAGCCCGCATATCACCGAGCAGGCGCACGAGACAACGCTCATTGAACTTCACGAAGTCTTTGGCAATGCGCTTCGGATTGTACTCCGGCTTTTCTAAATAAGAAGCCGAAAAAACATCGCCGGGAATGCCGGCAATGTGCTCTTCTACCAGCGTCTCGTCGTGCGTAAGAAAGTTGAGCGGATTAGGTGAGAGCATATGCTCCAGCTCCAGTCCGTAGATGCGCGACGCGTCCGCCACCTTCACGTAGAAGTAATCATAGACATCGTTGTAACGGTTCACAATGCGGATGCGAAAGGGATGCGTATTGCCGAAGGTGCAGTAGTCAATGCGGTCAATAAACAGATGCTCCTGCACCTTCAGGTTGCCGCCTGCCTTGAGCATCGCATAAATCTTCTTCAGCCCGAGGTGAACGGCATCAACCGCATACGACGGGTAGATGGCCGTCTCCCAAAGCGTGTCTTTTCCGGACTTATCTATCAGCGCCACGCTTTCCTGATAGTTTATCAGGTCGGCGTATGCTGTCGGCAAATTTGTCTCACGGCCATATTGCCGCAGATATTTACGCAGCGGCTCGCGGATGGGATAGACAAGCTTTTTGCGGGAGATTTTGAGAAATTCTTCAGGCACGGGCCAAAGTAAGCGTAAAGCGCATGTGGAATTATAAACCTGGAGCGTCTGAATGGCAATATGATGTTCAGAGCGCTCCTTACAACAGTTACACTTTGCATTGTCTGCTTTAACAGCAGCCTGACATCGGCGCAAGGGAAGAAACAAGCGCGCCCGCGTACAAGACACTCCTCCCAGACGGCCGTTGCAGCCGAACCAGTGATATGCATTATACCGGAATGGTTTCCTGAGCCTAAGCCGCCACAGCTACCCGCCATTTACAAATGCGTTGAAGAAATGCCGCAATTTCCCGGCGACCTGGCTGCATTCATTGCCAAAAATCTCCGCTACCCTAATTCTTTAGTAAAAGAAGGTTTTGAAGGGCGCGTCGTCATCTCATTCATTGTAAGGGCCGATGGCAGTGTGGATAGCACGCAGATATTCCGGTCTGTTCATCCGCTGATGAATGCGGAAGCAGAACGCCTTATTTCCATCATGCCCCGCTGGAAGCCAGGCAAAATAGGTGGCAAGGCGGTGGATGTACGCTTTACACTCCCCATAGTCTTCAAGCTGGATTAAAGAAAGCGGGCAATGGCATCACTTTTTAGCCTTTCTCCTAAAATCCCAAACAACATGAAAGGCTCCGCAAACCAGAACAACCATCAAAGCAAGGCTCCGGCCATCAACAACAACAAGCCCCGTCCCGAAAACAAAGATAACCTGGACTCCCGCGGCGACCTGGAGCTAAACGAAAAACCCAGCGGCCACAACAAAAAGGCAACCCATCAGGGCGATGACGCTAAAAACGAGCACAACGACAAGCAAGGCAGCCACCCGACAAAGAAGTAACAGACTGACACGCAAATAAAAAGCCCGGAAGCAATTCCGGGCTTTATTATTACAGACGCAGCTTGATACCCCCGTTCACCACAAATCCGTCCAGCGGCGCGTAGATGTCGCGGAACTTGGGCCGCGCGCGCGGCCCGGTGTAGATGGCGTCATAACGCGTCTGCCGGGCGTCCAGGAAATTCTCAAAATTGATATAGACGGAAAAGCGCTCCCAAGTACGCTCCGCCATAAATCCACAAATCCAATAATCACGCCCCGTCGTGCCGTCGCTCAGCGCCTGCGGGCTGAAATAGTAGGCTTCCAAGCCCAGCTTCCACTGCTCTTCCAGCTCCCACATCAGCACCATCTTCACGCGGTGCTTTGGCGTTAGGGACTGCTCTGCCCTGTTGCTGCCGGTATGGATAAAGGCATCGGTAAAGGTGTAACCGAGAAACAGCTTGAAATCTTTGTAACCTAGCTTCACATTCGTTTCCGCGCCGCGGGTATCTATGTGGCCTTGGCCGTTGACAAACACTTGCGAGAATCCGGCGCCCGGCGACAGTAACAGCGGTTGGTTGATGCGCGTATAAAAAAAGAGCTGGTTCATACTGACGGCGAGGTCGCCAAGACGCGTGCGACAATTCAGGTCGCCATTTACGCCATAGCTGCCCTCCAGCTCGTTGCGGTCGGCGCTGATGGGCGCTACGTCGCGAAATTGAATGCGCTCACTTTCTTCCGTAAAAATGGTCGGTGCCTTGTAGCCCAGCCCGCCGCCAATGCGCGATGACAGCTTTGGGCTTGCTTTATAAAGCAGCGAAACGCGCGGCAGTAATGCCAGGCCATAGTCCACAATATAATCGCCGCGCAGGCCTGTTTCTACAAACAGCTTTTCCGCGGCGTGCCAAGTGCCCTGCGCAAAGAGACCAAGCGTTTGCTGGCTGTAATCGCGTTTGGGGCCCGCGCTGCCCGTCTGCTCGCGAAACGCGTCCGTCATGACATTGACGCCCGCAACCCAATCCAGCTTTTCTGCATTGTGATTGTAAGTCGCCTCTGTGCAGGTCGTGTATTGCTCGCCTTCAAAGGCATAATCTGGTACGGCGATGCTGCGCTTAAAATAGCCGAGGCTGTTTTTGAATTGAACACCCTCCGTAGCATTCAGTTCGTGCGCCGCGGAAAGCTGCGTACTGACACGCTGCGTTTCGTTCCGCTCATAATACCCGCCGCCCGTGTCCGCCTCGCCGCGTATATAGTGCAGGTCGCCGCCGATGCGGTTTTCAAATGTGGCGTTGACGCCGGCAACGATGGTTGTTTTGGAAGAAGGATAGAAAAACAGCTTTGGATTGACCGTATAGCGCTCAAACTTCGGGATTGCCGTCATGTCAATGTCCGCGGGGTCGTAAGCGCCGTTGCGGTTGTGCGAGGCAAGCACAGTTGCGCCCCACTTCCCTACCCGCTTTCCATAGAATCCCGATAGGTCAAGTCCGCGTGCGCTGGTGCCGTTTATCAGAAAACGCAGCTCACGCTCCGGCCCCGGAGTTTTAGAAATAAGATTCACGAGGCCTGCGATGGCCCCGCCGCCGTAAAGCGTGGAGGCTGAGCCTTTCACCACCTCTACCTGCTTCAGGTCAAGCGGCGGCGTTTGCAGCAATCCCAAGCCGGCGGCCGCGCCGGCATATAGCGGGAATCCGTCTTTCAGAATCTGCGTGTAGCGCCCGTCCAGTCCCTGAATGCGGATGGAAGCATTGGCGGAGGTGGCGGAAGTCTGCTGCGTTTGGATGCCCGTGCTCTCGGCCAGTAACATGCGGATATCGCCGGGCTTCATATTTGCTTTTTCATCCAGCTCCTCTCCGGCTATGGCCTCAATGCGTGTCGGGATATCCTGGATGGAACGGCTGCTGCGGGTGGTGCTGACGGTTATGGCTTCCAACTCCCCGCCCTCCGATGCGGCGCTTGTATCCGCAATGTTGGTAGTGGTATCTTGCACCGTGGTTTGCGCAGCAGCGCTTTTAACCAGGCTGACGGCGAGGATGGTTAGGAACAGAAGGCGCACGGGACAAAAATACTCCCCATCCCGTCCGCAAAAACGGCAAAACCCGCCATATTGCAGCCATGAATCCCGCGTCTTTTATTGACCACACCCTCCTGCGCCAGGACGCAACAAGCGCAGACATTCAAAAGCTTTGCGAAGAAGCAAAAAGCTGGCAGTTTGCGACCGTATGCGTACCGCCCACTTATGTGCGTGAAGCCGCCGGGCTGCTTACGGAAAGCGCGGTGAAGGTGGCCACGGTCATTGGCTTCCCCTTCGGCTACCATCTGCCTATGGTGAAGGCTACCGAGGCTGAATTTGCCATTATGAGCGGCGCAACGGAACTGGATATGGTGGCCAACATCGGTGCCATTAAGAATTGTGAATGGTGTCTGCTGGAAACTGAGGTGCGTGAGGTATTGGAAGTGGTCAAGCTGCGTGGCGCAAAGCTGAAAGTGATTGTAGAAAGTGGCATTCTCACGCCGGATGAGCTGAAGCGTTGCTGTAAGCTATATGGCCGCTTCAATATTGACTTTCTAAAAACCTCCACCGGCTTTGCCGCTACAGGTGCAACGGTTGAAGCTGTGCATACCATGCGGGAGGCACTGCCGCCGCACATTGCCATTAAGGCATCCGGCGGCATCCGAAGCTGGGCCTTTGCGAAAGAGCTTATCGATGCCGGCGCTACACGCATTGGCTGCTCGGCAAGCGTACAGATTATGCAAGAGGCTGAAGTTGCGGCGGCTGGCAAGCCGGGTAATGAGTCAGGCGATGGCTTGCGGAGTACCTGACATCCGGCATCTTTGCAGCTATGCGGATTTCCTGTCTTCTTATCTTACTATGTTTGTGTACCCGCGCGCTGGCCGGCACCCTTTCCGGTACGGTGCACGATGCAAAAGGCGCTCCTCTGCCCTTTGCCACCGTTTTTGTAGCCGGCACTATCAATGGCACTTCTGCCAACGCTTCGGGCATTTACACCCTGCCCCTGCCTGCGGGCACTTACACTGTTACCTGTCAATACATTGGGTATCAGCAGACCACTTTCAACCTCACCGTAGGCAAGGACGAGGCAGCGAAGCATGACTTCCGAATGGTAGAGCAGGGGCTGGAGATGAAGGAAGTGGTGGTGCGGGCTTCGGACGAAGACCCGGCGTACCGCATTATCCGCGAGGCAATAAAGAAGCGCGCTTTCCATCTGCAGCAGGTGAAAGAATTTCAGACAAGCATTTATCTAAAGGGTGTCCTGCGCACGCGCGAAACACCCTCCAAGGTGATGGGCCAGAAGGTGGATAAAGGCGAAATGGGGCTGGACAGTGCCGGCAAAGGCGTACTATATCTGTGTGAAGAGGTAGCAGATTATTACGCGCAGCGCAATCCTGAAAAAGAGCGCACTATTATCCACTCCGTGCGCGAGAGCGGCGACCCGAACGGGATGGGTTTCTCGGAGCTGCCTTCCGTCATTACTTTTTATGAGAATAACGTGCAGCTTGCTAACAGCATTAATCCACGCGGACATGTATCGCCGATTGCGGCGAGCGCAATGGGCCACTATAAGTACCGGCTGGAAGGCGAGTTCCGGGAGGGGCGTAATACAGTTTACAAGATTAAGGTCACACCCAAGCGTGCGTATGAGCCGGTATTCTTCGGCACCATCTACATTGTGGATGACGACTGGGCGATTCACTCACTTAGCCTTGCTACAAGCGCACGATACGGGCTGGAGAAGCTGGACACGCTGCGCATAGACCAACTTTTCCTACCGCTGAAGAAGGATACATGGGTGATTAAAAACCAGCAGTTCTATCCTACCATCAACATCTTCGGCTTCGGCATCACGGGCAACTTCGTAACCGTTTACGACAATCAGAAGGTGAACGAGCCGGTGCCGGATACCGTCTTTAAAAAGAAGATTATCTCCACCTACGATAAGACGGCGAACAAGAAGGACACAGTTTACTGGGATGAAACACGGCCGCTGCCACTGGAAGCAGACGAGTCGCGCGACTACCGCGTCAAAGATTCGCTTCGGGTGGTGCTGGAAAACCCGCATCGCATCGACTCCTTGCGCCGCCGCGCCAACCGTGTAAAGCCTGGCGAGTTGCTGCTGGGCGGCCCCACGTTCAACGACAGCGGCTACCGTACCTCGCTGCACATTACAGGACTGATTACTTCCTTAAACTTCAACAGTGTGGAAGGCCTTGTGTTGGAGCCCCAGCTTACGCTCCGCCGCAGGCTGGATACGCCCAACCTGTTGCAACTGCGTATCGCGCCGCGCTATGGTTTTGCCAATGAGCATTTTAACCTCGTTTCGGCGATTACCTTCTTCCATAATAACCCGGCATGGCGCGGGCGCGGATGGAGCCTTACCGGCGAGGGTGGCCGCTATGTATTTCAGTTTAACCGGGAAAATCCGATTACGACCATCTTCAACACCATCAATACGCTCATCTTGGACTATAATGAGCTGAAGATTTATGAACGGTGGACGGGCGCGCTGCAAGGCCGCCGGAACTTTGGCAATGGCCTTCGCCTCCATGCGCGGCTTGCTTATGAGCACCGCATTCCGCTATACAATACAACTTTTTACAGTTTTTCTGGGAAGGGCAAGGACAAGTTCCTTAATAACCTGCCTGATGAGTTAACGCGTTGGCATTCTGAAGAACATGATGCCTTATGGACACGCATCGGCGCTTCTTACCAGCCCGGCTATACCTACGTGCAGTACCCGGACTACAAGCAGCCTGCGGGCAGTCAATGGCCGACCTTCTCTGTGCAGTATGATCGCGGCTTCCCGACGCTGCTTGGCTCCAATGTGGACTGGGATAAGTGGCGCGTGGGTATGAGCGGCGATGCAAGCCTGCGGCTGCTCGGCTCTCTTTCCTACAACATCGCCGCGGGCGGCTTCATCACCAAAAAATACATCGGCCTGCCCGACCTGACGCATCCCTTTGGCGGCGACGACCCGGCATTCACACTGGCCTCACCTTACCTGAGGGCATTTCAGGTTATGCCCTTTTATCACTACAGCAATGACGCCGACTTTTATGAAGAAGCGCATCTGGAGTACAATCTTCAAGGACTGCTTTCCAACAAGTTACCCGGCCTGCGGCAGGCCAAGTGGTACTTTATCATTGGCAACAACACATTTTACTCCGACAAGAATCTTTACTACTCGGAAGTGTTTCTGTCCATTGACAATCTGGGCTTCAAAGTGTTCCGCATCTTCAGGCTTGATATTTTGCGCGGTTGGGGCTATAATGGCTACGCCGGAGACCATTCAGAGCATACCTATGACGGTATTCGCATAGGCCTCCGCATTCCGGCGCTTGCCCGCCTGCGAGCCGGCACAGGTGATACAGAGTGGTAGCGGCAACAACGAAAGCTTCACAGTTCCGGACGGCGCTTTTGTACTAAATTAGAATTCGTATAAAGAGAGACACCGATTTCTATGGAAGTAGTAGCCGAACATTTACAAGCAAGAGAGGAGCAGGAAAAACGCATCATTCTGCGGGAATACCGCGCCCTGCTGCGCGGCCTGAAGCACCGCATCAAGAAAGGCGATCGCGACCTGCTGCGCCGCGCGTTTGAGATAGCCGCCGATGCGCATAAGGAAACCCGCCGCAAGAGTGGCGAGCCATACATTCTGCATCCACTGGCCGTTGCACGGATTGTGGTGGAAGAAATCGGTCTCGGCGTTACCTCCTCCATCTGTGCATTGCTGCACGATGTGGTAGAGGATACCGAACTGACGCTGGAAGACATTTCCGGCGAGTTCGGCGAGCAGTATGCAAAGATTATTGACGGACTGACTAAGATTTCCAACGTCGTTGACCTGAAGGCGGAGACGACGATACAGGCAGAAAACTTCCGCAAGATTTTGCTGACGCTGGCAAATGACCCGCGCGTCATTCTTATTAAGCTTGCCGACCGCCTGCACAACATGCGCACCATGGATAGCATGGCGCGGGAAAAGCAGCTCAAAATTTCCAGCGAAACAACCTACATCTACTCTCCCCTCGCCCACCGCCTTGGCTTGTATGAAATCAAGAGCGAGCTGGAAGACCTTGCGCTGAAATACACGCAGCCGGAAGTGTTTATGGACATCACGAAGGGCCTGAAAGACACCAAGCGTGAGCGGACGAAGTACATCAACGAATTTATCCGGCCACTCAAAGAAGAATTGGAGCGCGCGGGTCTGGGTTTTGACATTTATGGCCGGCCAAAGGCTGTGCATTCCATCTGGAACAAGATGCGGAAAAAGCACGTTGCTTTTGAGGAGGTCTATGACTTGTTCGCCATCCGCATCATCGTCAATTCACCGCTTGAAAAAGAGAAAGCCGATTGCTGGAAAGCTTATTCAATCATCACCAACAACTACCGGCCATCCACCGAACGGCTGCGCGACTGGATTTCTGTGCCGAAAGGGAATGGCTACGAAGCGTTGCATACCACTGTAATGGGGCCCGGCGGCCGCTGGGTGGAAGTGCAGATTCGCAGCGAGCGGATGAATGAGATTGCGGAGAAAGGCCTCGCGGCCCACTGGAAATACAAGGAAGGCGCAACGCCGCAGCAGGCAGCGCAGGAAAGCAAGCTCGACCACTTCCTCAAGCACATTCGCGACGTGCTTTCCAATCCCGAAACGGACACGCTGGATTTTCTTTCCGACTTCAAGCTGGAGGTTTTTACGGAGGAAATCTACCTCTACACACCCAAGGGCGAATTGCGCGTTTTGCCCAAGGGAGCGACGGCTTTAGACTTTGCCTTTGATGTACACTCTGCCCTTGGCGCACGATGCATTGGCGCTAAGGTGAATCATCGGCTTGTGCCGCTAAGCTACACCTTGAAGAGCGGCGACCAGGTGGAAATTATCACTTCCGCAAAGCAGAAACCGAGCGAAGACTGGCTGGCATTTGTGACGACCGGAAAGGCAAAGAGCCGGATAAAATATTACCTGAAAGAAGAAAAGCGCGTCATTGCCGAAGAAGGCAAGGCCGTCCTGGGCCGCAAGCTCTCGCACATGGGCGTAGAGCTGACGCCGAGCAACATCAATGAGCTGTGCCTTCATTACAAGAAGGCAAGCATGCTGGACTTGTATTATGGCATTTCGGTAGGCGCGATAGACATCAAAGACCTCAAGGAGCACTTTAACGTCGTCGGCGACAAACTGCTGCCCAAGGAAAAGGAAGCGAAGCCGGAGCCGAAGCCCGCGGAAGAAGAGCCGCGCACGATTAAGCCGGGCAAAGGTGCCGAGCTTATCATCTTCGGAGAAAGCTCAGATAAGATTCTTTACAAGCTGGCGCAGTGCTGTCAGCCCATTCCGGGCGATGATGTGTTCGGCTTTATCACCTCCGGGGAAGGGCTGAAAATCCACCGGACGGATTGTCCCAATGCGGCGCAGATGCTGGCGCACTACGGCCACCGAATCGTAAAGACGAAATGGGCAGTGAACAAGGAGCTGGCGTTCCTCAGCGGCGTGCGCATCACTGGCCTGGACGATGTAGGCGTGGTGCAGAAGATTACCAACATCATCTCCGGCGAGCTAAGCATGAACATGCGCTCGCTGTCCATTGACTCCAAGGACGGCGTTTTTGAAGGCAACATCAAAGTATTCGTTCATGACCGCAGCGAGCTGGACAGCCTCTGCCAAAAGCTTGGCGATTTGAAAGGCGTAATGCAGGTGGAGCGGCTGGAGACGATTGAGGAGTAGATAGAAATCAGGCTGAAGGACCAAAGGGAGGGCTGACCGTTTTCGCCAAGGGCAGAAAAAACATTTCCGTCACGAGCATAAAACACGAACACTAGCCTCCGCGCAGCGCTCCCCATCAATCGCCGCGCTCACAATCCCCCCCGCATACCCTGCACCCTCCGCACAAGGGAACAACCCCGCCACCTGCGGATGCTGCAAAGTCTCCGCATCGCGCGGAATGCGCACCGGCGACGACGTCCGAGATTCCGTAGCAACCAGCACGGCTTCATTGGTAAAATAGCCCTGCATTTTCTTTCCAAAATCCACCACTGCCCTCTGCAATGCAAGATGAACTGCGCCCGGCAGCACGTCGGCAATCCGCGCGCTGCTGATGCCCGGCAGATAAGAGCAATCCGGCAGTGAAGACGAGCGCTTGCCGGCGGCATAATCCCCCATCCGCTGCGCCGGCGCAACCAGACTTCCACCACCAACTGCAAAAGCCTTCTGCTCCACCATCATCTGATAGTGCATGGCAGCAAGTGGCCCGTTGAAGCCCGCTTTCGCAAAATCTTCCTCGCCAACTGCCACCACTGTTCCGGAATTGGCGTATGGGTTATTTCGCTTAGAAGGACTCCAACCATTCACCACTACCTCGCCCGGTGCGGTAGCCGCCGGCGCGATGATACCGCCGGGACACATGCAAAACGAAAAAACGCCGCGCCCATATTCCTGCGCCACGAGTGAGTAAGCCGCAGGCGGCAGGTAATCGCCGCGCAGGGCGCAATGGTATTGAATGGAATCAATCAGTTCCTGCGGATGTTCAATGCGCACGCCGAGCGCAAACGGCTTGCCTTCTATCAAAATGCACTGCTCATGCAGCATCGTAAAAATATCGCGGGCGGAATGGCCTGTAGCCAGAATGACTTGGGGTGCTTCGTAATAAGCGCCTTCGCTTGTCATGGCTCCGCGAACGGCATCGTTTTCAATCTTGAGCGCGATGACCTTTTTATCAAAATGCATTTCTCCGCCGCACGCTTCAATCGCTTCGCGCATAGCGGTAATGATTTGCGGCAACTTATTCGTGCCGATGTGGGGATGTGCCTCATAACGGATACGCTCGTCCGTACCGAAGTGGATGAACAGCTCTAGGATGCGCTGCACATCGCCTCGCTTGGTGGAGCGGGTGTAGAGCTTACCATCAGAATAAGTACCAGCGCCTCCCTCGCCGAAGCAATAGTTGCTTTCCGGATTGACGATTCCTTCCTTGTTCATTGCGGCAAGGTCGCGGCGGCGGGCGCGGACGTCTTTTCCTCTCTCTAAAATGATAGGCTTTATTCCAAGCGAGATAAGCTTCAGCGCAGCGAACAATCCTGCCGGGCCCGCGCCGATAATGAGTACGCTTCTTGCCTTACTGACGTCTTTTAATTCCGGGTCAAATGGCTTTGGCGTTTGCAGTGGCTCATCAATAAACACTTCAACCTGCTGCACAATCTGCACACCTTTGCTGCGCGAGCGGGCATCAATGCTGCGCTTAAGGATGCGGTAGCCGCTAATGCGGTTCTGCGTCACACCGATGCTTTCCGCAAGCGATTGGCGGAAGGCGGCTTCATCAGCCGCAGCTTGCGGCGGCAGGGCTATGGAAATGTTTTTGACCATTGGGTTAGGTATTTATCCTAAAACCTGTCGTGTGCTTTTCAGGGAGTGAAATCCCAGGCTATTATTTCGCTCGTCCCACAGGACTTCTACGGATGCAGCTCTTTATACTTCGCCTTCACCGCATCCAGATGCGCTACAAACTTAGAGGCATTCGTATTCGTCCCATATCCTTGCGGCGTAAGCCGATTTTCGGCATCATCTACGAAGAAGTAAAAGGGCTGTGAGTTGGCGTTGAATTTGGAAACCTGCAAATCCAGGCAACGGTCGCCAAGGTTAGTGACCTGCGTATTGAGTGCGGCGGAGTGATATTGGTCTTCTTTCGCTAAGGCAACCTGGCTGGCATCACAATACAGCGAGGCTACAATAAAATCCTCCTTCATTCGCTTCATTACTTCCGGCGCAGCCCAGACGTTGGTCTCCATCAGGCGGCAGTTCACGCAGGTGATGCCGGTGAAATCCAGCATCAGCGGCTTGCGCTCACGCTTAGATGCTGCGAGGGCTTCGGCATAATCAAAGTAAGTAACCAGACCATTGCTCCTGACCACGTCCGGCTCGTAGGTGCTCATTTCCTTTACATACTTCACTGGCCCAGCACCGTCTGCGGACACCGATGTATGATTTGATGTAACCGTGCTGCTGCTGTTACTGCCGGCAAAAGTGTCAAACGTGCCCATCGGCGGCAGGAACTGGCCGAGACCTTTTAGCGGCGCGCCGAACATGCCGGGCAACAGATAGATAGCAAAGGCAAAGGATGAGAACGCCAGCCCAAGCTTAAAGAGCGACACATATTCCTGTCCGTAGATGTTCTTCGCATTCGCATCATCGTGAGACAGCTTGAGCTTGCCAAGAAGATATAATCCGAGCAGAATGGCTATTACAATCCAGATGGCAATGAAAATCTCCCGGTCAAGAATGCGCCACCCTTTTACTAAGTCGGCGTTCGAGAAGAATTTTAGCGCCAGCGCCAGTTCTATGAAGCCTAGCGTCACCTTCACCTGATTGAGCCAGCCGCCGGCATTCGCCATCTTGTTTATCATCCCCGGCGAGAAGGCGAAGAAGGTAAAGGGCAGTGCCAATCCGAGCGAGAAGCCGAACATACCGAGCGCAGGCCCCACCAGCCCGCCGCGGCTTGCCGCCACTAGCAGCGGCCCGATGATGCCGGATGTGCAGGAGAATGACACAATCACCAGCGTCATCGCCATGAAGAAGATGCCTTTGAAAGACGAGGTGCCCGCGCGGGAGTCTGTCTTGCTCGTCCATGAGGACGGCAGCGTGATTTCAAAAGCGCCGAGGAAGGATATGCCGAAGACGACGAAGACGGCGAAGAAAAACAAGTTGGCAATCCAGTTGGACGAGAGTTTGTACAAGGCCTGCGGCCCGAAGATGGCGGAGATAAGCACGCCCAGCACCGTGAAGATGATAATGATGGACAGCGAATAGTAAATGGCATTGCGGATGGCCTCGGCGCGCGTCTTGCTGCGTTTGGTAAAGAACGAGACTGTAATAGGCACCATGCTATACACACAGGGCGTAGTGATGGCAAGCAGGCCGCCAACGAAACAAAGCGCGAAGAGCAACCAGAGGTTGGTTGTTGGAGGTGGGTCGTTTGAAGCTGGAGGCGCATTGACGGCAGATGAGTGGTCTGACCGACCAACGGAAGGTCGGCCCGTGCTATCTTGTACAGGTAATGTAACTGCTACAGAGGGGCTGTCTATTTCAAGTACACCAGGCAAAACTGCCTGCCCGCTTGTATCTGGCGTAGCGCCGCCTGCGTCTTTTATCTCAAAAGAAAACGGCTTAGTAGTTGGGCGTAGGCAGGATTCATGGTCGCATACCTGATACTCATGCGTGCCGGTCACTTTTACATTGCCGGTAACGGCAACATTCTGGATGTAATCAACAGAGCCTTCGTAAAAATTAGAAGCCGGGTCGCCATCAATGAACACTTTAGATTGCAGCTTACCCTTTTCCTTCACGCCGCCTTTGAGCGTAAGGCCAGATACTTTCCCGAACTTAAATGAAGGCGGTACCAGTGTACCATCACCGCCAGGATTTATAGACCAGATGTGCCAGTCCGGCTTCAGCTTCAGATGCGTGATAAGCTGATATTGCTTGTCGCCGGTTTTCTTCACTTCATACGTCCACGTAGTCGGGTCGCTTTTCATTTGCGCCTGCGCGCAAAAACTCAGGAGAAACAGGAGCAAAGGAAGAGCCTGACGAAAAAAGCGCATGATGAATGAACGGGAACGTTGAATTAAGGAAGCTTAACCGAAAAGGGAACCGTCTTAGGCGGCAGACACATCTTATCGCTGCACAGTTGGTAGGTGTATGAACCTTTAACAGTGCTGCCACTGCCCGCTTTAATGGATTGAATGAACTGCGCTTTGCCGGCGAAGAAGCGCACCTTGCCGTCAATACCTTCCATCGTCTCCTCTTTCTGTGTACCCAGTTCTACCGGCTTCCCAATCACCTGTTCAAAGCCACTTTCCATCTTGAACTCCGGCGCGATGAGTGTCCCGTCGCCGCCTGGGTTGAGCGACCAGATGTGCCATTTTGGCTCCAGCGCCACTTCAAAGACGATGTCGTAGATGCCCTTGCCGGCAGCGACGGAAACCTTCCATGTGGATGGGTCTTTCATGCCTTGAGCGCTTGCGCCTATCGTTGTAAACAGCGTTGCTATGAGGAAGAGTAGATGTTTCATTTTGGATGGTCTTTAAATGGCTTCTAAGTGCTCGCCCAAACTTTGTCATTCCGTAGGAATCTGTTCGGCCATGCGCAAGTCTTCAACAAACAGATTCCTACGGAATGACAAAGTCGCTGTGAGTCTGTTGCTTAGTTCATGTGCGTAAACGCCTCCAGAATCATCCGCCCGTCCACATTGCCCAATACCTCGCTCGTAGCTCTTTCGGGGTGCGGCATCATGCCATACACATTGCGGTTCACGTTGCAGATGCCCGCGATGTTGTCCGTCGCGCCATTCGGATTTGAAGTCAGATGCACCTCGCCCGTAGCATTACAATAGCGGAAAACAATCTGATTGTTCTCCCGCAGGCTTTGCATCGTCTTCGCATCTGCATGATAGCGGCCTTCGCCATGCGCCACGGGAATCTGCAGCACACGCGCGCCTACATTATCGCCGATGATATTATCTACATGCTCGCTTTTCAGGAAGACGTTTTTGCAGACAAACTTCTGATGGTCGTTTTGCAGCAGTACGCCCGGCAGCAATCCGCTTTCGCAGAGAATCTGGAAGCCGTTGCACACGCCCAGCACCTTCCCGCCACGGCCGGCGAAGTTGATAACCTGCTCCATCATAGGTGAGAAGCGGGCCAGCGCGCCGCAGCGGAGGTAATCGCCGTAGGAGAAGCCGCCCGGCAGCACGAGGCAATCGTCCACGTCAAAGGCGCTGAGGTCTCGGTCTTTGTGCCAGAGCATGGTCACTTCCTGACCCAGGTCGTCGCGCAGGGCGTGCTCCATGTCGCGGTCGCAGTTGGAGCCGGGGAAAACGATGATTCCGAATTTCATTTTTTATAAATACTATCTCCGCAGCGCAAGTTGGCAAAAGATGACCAGCAGGAGCAGAAAATAAAAGGTAAAAGTAGCAAAGCGGCTCCGCTTATCGCCGAGCATCGGCGGGATGACCAGCAGCGCCATTGGCGGCAATACACACAACCAGGCCGCGCTTTCGGCGCGTGGTGTAAGGGCGGCAACGGCAACGCCGACCATCATCGCCGTCCCAACCGCGCCCCAGCCCCGCCTTACCGATACGGGCATTTTATAGAAGCCGCGCATCAGAAAAACGACGCCGGCAATAAGCAGCACAATACATCCGCCAATAAGCGCGATGAGATAAAGCGGCTGCGCTCCCTTTTGCGGCAAGCCGCTGCCCCAATGCGGCCAGCCGTGTACTGCTGCCCATCCGTCAAAAAGGTAAAGCAGGCAGGCGGCGAAGTAGGCGGGGACAACATAGCCGAGGATGCCCACAACCCACTCGCCGGGCTTAAACGTGCGCAGCCACATCAGCGAGAGCATAAAGAATGCGATGTACAGAATGGCGGGGAAGTGCAACAGCGCCGCGCAGCCCAGCAGGAATCCGGTATTGAAAATGGTTCGTTGCGATTCTTCCCGTCGCGTAAAGCGTAGCGCCGTATCCAGCGCGCCGAGTGTCAGCCAGTTGACAAGCAGCGGCGCTGAAAACTGCCCGAGGGCGGGGTGCAGCGAGGAGAGCACGATGTAAGCGAAGGCCGGAACGTAAGTATGCTTTTGAAAAAGCCTGTGCCGGCTGGCAATGCTCATCAGATAGATGGCCTGACCAAAGGTCATCAGGATGGCGAGCAGCGTAAAGGCATAGCGGCTATGGCCGAGCACATAGCTGAACAGATGAACGATATATCCGAACACTGCATGATGCGCATCCGCCACCGGGTAAACCGGCGCGCCAAGCGCCTGCAGCTTCAGCAGCAGCAGCAGGATGGCGAGGATGATGACGGTATAGGGACTGCTCGTCCGGACAAGGTGCAGCACGGGGCGCTAAAATACAACCTTGGCAAAGCAGATTTGGCGGCGCTTCAGGCAAGGCACTATCACTTCGTGCGCGGACACCTGCTTTCCTGCCTTTGGCAGCCAGTCGGGGTCTTCGCCGCCGCCGGCGTCCAGCGGATGGATGTCCACCTTGCCTTCGTCGCTAATGGTGGTGAGCATGATGCGGGAATGGCGGCTGTCGTAATCATTATAAAGAAAGCCCAGCGCGCCGCCGGTGTTGATGAAGGCGTAAGAAGAAAAGGCGCCGCCGTCTTCCTGCGAATACTGGTCTTTCCGCGCGAAGGCATGCCATTCCAGCCGCCCGTCCGGCGCGTAGGATAGCGCCAGCACATCGCCGTAATGGTATTCGCGGATGTTCTGCGAACTAACGAACGGGCTGTAAAAGCCGGTATAATATCCATAGGGCTGAATGCCGGTGCGCACGCTCATAAAGTAATCTTCCGCCACCAGCACAAAGCCGCCGTCATTGCGAATGATAAGCTGGCGCGTCTGGTAATCATTGAACGCCTTGCGCGTATTCCGCTCGCCGCTCGCCACCCGTAGGCGGTCGTCAAAAGGGAGGCGCTGGGTGGTAACGCTTGGCGAATCAAGGCTGAATGCTGCGAAGACGGTTCCCTCGTGATTTCCGGCCTTCGTCTCCGAATAAAAACCGCCCGCATAAATGCGGTGCATCGTATTGTCCGCCTTCAGGTAAAGGCCGGTTGCGTACTTCCCGCCAAGCGGCAGCTCCGTTGCCGTCAGCTTGCTGTTGCCCACCGGCAGGCCGAGGAGCCAGATGCCATCGGCATAATCCCGGCTGCCTACTGCCGTGACGACGGGCAGGTAGAAATTGCCGCCATTATCCACGATGCCCGGCAGGGTGCTCAGGTCGTGCTCGCCGCGGTAATTGCTTTCGCTGCGCGCAAGGGTGCCGAGGCTATCGTTGAGCAGTGTATGCGTCAGGTGCAGCGCCGCGCCCTTCACCGAGGCATCATAGACTACGAATTTTCGCTTGTCTTCAGAGATGGCAATGTTGAAGTAATCGCCGCTGGGCCCGAAGAAGCCGGTCTTGGCCTCGTCAATCTTTTTTACGCGGCCTTGCAGCCGGCCTCTGGCATCCAGCACGGCTGCCTGCTGGATAATCTTCCCGCCTTCAGCCCCTTGAAAAAAGACGACGATTTTATCCGCGTAAGCAATGAATCTGGTGCTGTACACTTTTTGCGGAAAGAAATCCAGCACCACCGTAGCCTGCCGCTCCATGCTGTCATTCCACGCATCCAAAAAGTGCTCACCGCCGTTGGAGCGGTAGGTATAAATAAGATTGTCCACCTTCCCCACCACGCTGTAGTCGCCCGTGCGGAGGTCAAATTTTTCGTAAGGTGTATAAAGGACGCTTTGCGCGCTGCCAGAGAGCGCAAGGCAAAGCAGCAGGAGGCTGAAGAGGGGCTTCATCCCTCAAATTTAAGCGCGCGGCCGGAGCAGGGTTTGTTAGGATTTTTATTGAGTCAGCACTATCACGCTCCCCATCGTTCCTTGCCGCCAAAGGCGTATTGAATGTTCTTTTGACAAAAAGAACATTCAATCACTGTTCATCGGCTGTCAGTCTGTTTGGCTTTTCACTTAGCAATGCGGATTGCAAAGCCTGCGCCGGGCTATGAAAACCCTGTTTTTTGAAAAAGGCGGCCTTCTTAGCTAAGAAGGCCGCCATTATTGGGGAAAAGGCCGCCTTCCTAAGTAAAAAGGCGGCCTTTATTGAAAAAAGGCGGCCTTCTTAGCTAAAAAGGACGCCTTTATTGAAAAAGGCGGCCTTTTGCATGTGAGGGAGGAAAAGGTCAGAATCCCGGCATCATAGTCAGCGTTGCGGCCACGAAAATTATCCGGCGTGGTACTTTAGCCCATTAAAGCATGATAAACAAACCCGCCTGGCAGTCGCTCACAAAGGAGCTCGGCCCAAAATCCGTCACACTCGTCGCCGTTTCTAAAACGAAGCCGGCTGAAGACATCATGTCGCTTTACGCCCTCGGCCAGCGCGACTTTGGGGAGAATTATGTGCAGGAACTGGTGGATAAGGCGGCCCAATTGCCAAAAGATATCCGCTGGCACTTCATAGGCCACCTGCAAAGCAATAAGGTGAAGTATATCGCGCCCTTTGTGCAGCTTATTCACGGCGTGGACTCATTCAAGCTGCTCCTGGAAATCAATAAGCAGGCAGCAAAAGCAGGCCGCATGATTGACGTGCTGCTCCAGATGCACATTGCCGAGGAAGAGACCAAATTCGGCATGGACGAGCGCGACCTCACCGAATTCTTTCAATACTACGAAGCGCAGGAAGCGGGCCTGCAAAACATCTGCATCTGCGGCCTGATGGGTATGGCTACCGCCACCGAGGATGAAGCGCAAATCCGGTCGGAGTTCCGGCGCATGGCTACGATGTTCGGGAATCTAAAGAAGGCGCAGATGCCGGGTAAGCCGCACTTCAACATCTGCTCCATGGGCATGAGCGGCGATTACCGGATAGCGGTGGAGACAGGCAGCACAATGGTGCGCATCGGCAGCCTGCTATTCGGCGCGCGATAATCTGGCATTAGCCCGGTGCAGCAGCCAGTAGCCGACAGCCGACAGCGCCGAAATCCCACCAATTGCCCACCACAGCGCTACAAAGCCCACCTCGTCCGCCAGCCAGGAGCCGGAGATAGGGCCCAGTACCTGCGCAGTAGCCCAAGCCGCCGTGTAGAGGCCAGCGTACTGCCCACGGTTCGCATCCGTCGTTCTGCTGAGCCAGTAGGTGTTCATAAACGGCATGGATAGCATCTCGCCGAATGTGACAATGAACGTGCTTACCACTGCAATGGCAACCCCGCCCGGCGCAAGATTGAAAATGACGAATGAGGCCGCCATCATCAGCGTACCTATGGGAATGTATTGCAACGGATGCCATCGCCTTTCCAGCCGGAAGACAAGCACCATTTCAAAGAGCGCTATGAGCAGCCCGTTGCCCGCCATCGTAGCGCCGATAATGCGCTCGGAAAGCAGTAATTCTTTCCGATAAAAAACCGGCAGCGTGCTGAACAGTTGAAAGAAGGCGAAGGCGTACAGCAGCGTAAAAACAGTAAATGCCAAATAGCGTCTATCGCGATAAACCTGAAAGCGCGGGGCCTTTGCCTGTACGGGCTTATCGTGCGACTGCTGGCGGGCCGGCGAAAGAAAGACGCGCAGTAATACCGCCGCGCCGATGTTGGTAAAGCCGTCAATGATGAAGAGCAGGCCGTAATTGTGCGCCGCAATAAAGCCGCCGAGCGAGCCGCCGAGCGCCCAGCCAAGATTGATGGCCAACCGGTTCAGGGAATAAGAGCGTGTTCGATTTTCTTCCTTGCTGTAATGCGCAATGGCCAGCGAGTTGGCCGGGCGGAATGATTCATTAACCAGCGCCAATACGAAGGTGCAGCTACAGATGGCCGCATAGGAACGCATTTGTCCCAGTAGGAGGAACATCAGCCCACCGCAGGTGAGCGCAACCAATTGCACCTGGTAAAACCCAAACCTGTCGGCCAGCCTGCCGCCAATGAAGCCGCCGCAGATGGCCCCTACACCGAAGATGCCGAACACAATGCCCGCTTTTGATACGCTGTAACCGAGGCTTTGCGTCAGGTAGAGCGTCATGAACGGCACCACCATCGTACCGCTGCGGTTGATGAGCATAACTGCGCTCAGCCACCAATTGGCTGACGAGAGGCCGCTGTAAGAGGCCTTATACAATGCTGCAATCCGCTTTATCAGGGCTGAGATGTTACGCGGAATTAGGAACACCGCCCGCCGTTCCCGAAATTCGCACAACGCTTATGCGGAACATCAAAATAATAGAAGTAAAAAGCGAAATCGGCGCCGGCACGCGCGGGGCATCCCTCGGCGTGGACGCGCTCAAGATTGCCGCGCTGGATTTCATGAGTTCATTCTTCGTCAACTTCCCTTCGGAGGTTGTGGAGACGGAAAATAATCTGTTGTACGAGCCGGTGGCATCGCCTTATGCAAAGCGCATCAAAGGCGTGCACATAATGTATGAGCGCGTAGCAGAGGCAGTCTCGGCTACGCTCAAGAGCGGTCTCTTCCCGGTAGTCCTTGCCGGCGACCACAGCACGGCGGGCGGAACGATTGCCGGTATCAGGATGGCGAAGCCGAAAAGCAAGCTCGGAGTCATCTGGATAGACGCCCATGCCGATATGCACACGCCTTTTACCTCGCCGAGCGGCAATATGCACGGCATGCCGTTGGCTACGGCGCTGGCTTTAGACAATGTAGAAAGCCAGATACACAAGCCGGACGCAACGACGTTGGAATACTGGAACAAGCTCAAAAACCTCGGCAAAATCCAGCCGAAGGTCTTGCCGGAAGATGTCGTGTTCATTGCGCTGCGCGATTATGAGAAAGAAGAGGAATTTCTGCTGAAAAGCCGCAACATTAAAATCATCCCTGTAGCCGAGGTGCGCCGAAAAGGCGTAGAGCAAGTGGTGCGCCAGACGATGCTCCACCTCGCCGCCTGCGACGACATCTACGTTTCATTTGACGTGGACAGTCTTGATGCCGGCATTAGTCGCGGCACGGGCACGCCTGTAAGCAATGGCTTGCGCGAGCGCGAAGCGGAAGACCTGCTTGCCGCGCTGGCGCAGTATCACAAAATCTGCTGCTTTGAGGTAACGGAAGTAAACCCAACGCTGGACAAGGAAAACCTGATGGCGGAAATAGCCTTCAACATCCTGCAGCGAACGGTGAACCTGCTGATGCAGAATGTGGGCGGCGTCGTACGCTAACGCGTAATCACAAACTTCATAGACTTGCCGAGCGCCGGCTTTCCGTCCGCAAGGCGGATGTGGATGTCGTCGTAGTAAGCCGTATCGCCCGGCTTGGTGCGGCTGGCTATTGTATGGCTTATAATGGGGCTGAGGGTATCGCCCATGCAGTATTCGGTCAGGTAATCGGTAACCGGCTTTGCGTTGCCCGCGCTGTCCTCGTACATATTCCGCTCGCCGTAGGTAAAGGAGAAACCTTCAATAAATGCGCCCTGCCCGTTTTTGATGCGCAGACCCTGCGGGGCAATGGCGTCAAACTCGCTTTTAGGAATAACGCCGCCGCTCCAATTGCTGCTACGGCCAATGGCTACTTCCATCACAGGCTTTGAAGGCGCGGCCACCGGCTTTGTGGATGCCTTATCCTTCGCAGGTTTTCGCTGCGCGTAGGCTGTAGTAAACAGGAGCGCAATGGCTGCAAAGAAGAGCAGTCGGCGGTTCATCATGGCTTTAAAGTTATAGCAAAGCCAGACTTTCGGTTATTACCTGGATTCGTGATTTAGCATCGTTTTGCTTTTTCTGCTCCATCGCCACCACTTCCGGTTTTGCGTTCGCTACAAACTTTTCATTGCTCAGCTTCTTCTCCACGCTTTGCAGGAAGCCTTGCAGATATGTCAACTCTTTTTGGAGTCCTTCGCGTTGAATGCTTTTATCTACCACCTGCTCTGCAATGAGGAAAAGTTTATCGGTTTGCACCACGAGCGAGATGGCACCTTCAACCGCCTCGCTTGTAAAAGTCAAATCAGTAGCGTTTGTCTGGCGAAGTAGGATGGGCTTTGTCGTTTCGTACAATGAATTTTCCGAAGTAAGCACCGCAATCTGAATCGGGTCTTTCGGCTTTAGGCCGGCCTTTACACGCGCATCGCGGATGGCGGTGATGGTTTCCTGCAAGGCTGTTCCGCTTTTCAGTATAGCAGCTCGCGCAGTTGCCGCTTCCGGCATCTGCCGCACAATCAAGTCATCGCCTTCCGCACGCTCGCGAAGCTGATGATAGATTTCTTCCGTTACAAATGGCAGGAACGGATGCAAGAGTTGCAATACGCTTTCAAAGATGTCCAGCGTCGCTTCATAAACTTCTTTGGAAATGGCAGCATCCTGCGCCGGCTTCACCCATTCCAGATACCATGAGCAGAAGTCATCCCAGATGAGTGAATAAATCGTCTTCAGGGCCTCGCTCAGCCGGAAGGTATCAAAAAGGCCTTGCAGCTCACCGCTCACCTGCACAATGCGCGCCCGCATCCACTCAATGGCGAAAGCGCTGCCGTCACCCCCTTCAGGGGGCCGGGGGGTCGTCCGGCCTTCCCAGCCCTTCACCAGCTTCATCGCATTCCAGAGCTTGTTCCCGAAGTTGCGGCCTTGCAGCAGCATGCCTTCGTCATACAGCAGGTCATTGCCTGCCGGCGATGCAATCATCACGGAGAAGCGAATGGCATCTGTGCCCCACTCGTCTATCAGGGCGAGCAGGTCGGGTGAGTTGCCGAGGCTCTTGCTCATCTTGCGGCCCTGCTTATCGCGGACAATGCCGGTGAAATAGACCTTTTCAAACGGAATGGCCTTCATGTACTCCTCGCCCGCCATAATCATACGCGCTACCCAGAAGAAGATAATTTCCGGCGCCGTAACGAGCGTTTGCGTGGGATAGTAGTAAGCCAGCTCCGCATTATCCGGCGCTTCATTCCAACCGAAAACCTGCAAAGGCCACAGCCATGAGGAGAACCAGGTGTCTAGGCAATCCTCGTCTTGACGCAAACTTGCGCCCACCGGTGCCAATTTTTTTGCTTCTTCTTCATCGGCGGCAACATACATCTCCCCGTTCTCGTCATACCAAGCAGGTATCCGCTGCCCCCACCACAGCTGCCGGCTGATGCACCAATCCTTGATGTTTTCCATCCAGTGCCGGTACAGGTTCTTAAACTTCTCCGGGTGAAATTGCACCTTATCCGTCAGCACATCTTCCAGCGCGGGCGCGGCCAGCTCCGGCATCCGGCACCACCACTGCATGGACAGGCGCGGCTCTATCACCGCATCCGTGCGCTCGGAGAAGCCTACCTGATTGCTGTAATCTTCCTGTTTTACGAAGTTGCCGCTCGCCTTCAGGTCTTCCACAATCTGCTTACGTACCGCAAAGCGGTCTTCGCCCACATACATGCCCGCGGCGGCGCTCATGGTGCCGTCCTCATTCAGCGTGTCTATTACCGGCAGCTTATGCTTCAGCCCGAGGTTGTAGTCATTAATGTCGTGCGCAGGCGTCACCTTCAGCGCGCCCGTGCCGAACTCGGGGTCTATGTAATCATCAAAAATGATGGGCACGGCGCGGTTTACGAGCGGTACGAGGCAATATGCACCTTTGAGGCTTTTATAACGTTCATCATCCGGGTGCACGCACACCGCCGTGTCGCCGAGGATCGTTTCTGGTCGTACGGTCGCAATGGTGATGCTCCCTTCTGTCGGATTCCCGTCTTTGTCGCACAGAAAGTACTGCACGTAGGTCAGCTTGCTCTGCGTCGTCTTGTGGATGACCTCTTCATCGCTTAGCGCAGTCTTCGCCTTCGGGTCCCAGTTTATCATCTTTACCCCGCGGTAGATGTTGCCCTTCTTATAAAGGTCAACGAATACGCGGATGACGGCCTTATAGTAATCCTCATCCATTGTAAAAGCCGTGCGGTTCCAGTCCAGCGCGCAGCCGAGGCGCTTGAGCTGCTCCAGAATTATCCCGCCGTATTTCTCTTTCCATTCCCATGCGTAAGCAAGAAACTCATCACGGCTCAGGGCATTCTTATCTATCCCGCGCTCACGAAGCATGCCTACCACCTTCGCTTCAGTTGCAATGGAAGCATGGTCAGTGCCGGGCACCCAGCAGGTATTGTAGCCCTGTGCCTTTGCGCGGCGGATGAGCACATCCTGCACCGTATTGTTGAGCGCATGGCCCATATGTAGCACTCCCGTCACGTTGGGCGGGGGCATTACAATCGTATAGGGCGGACGGGAGTCGGGCGTGGAACTGAAGTAGCCGCGCTCCATCCAGTGGCTGTACCAGCGCTGCTCGGCAGCGGCGTGGTCAAAGTTTTTCGCAATTTCCATCAGGCGGCAAAAATAACCTTCCGGCTCATGAGAACTGCTAAGTTCTCCATCAGCTCAGGCGCGCGTCAAAAAACCGGTACCATGTCACGGGCAGGCCCGCGCGCCAAAACGGAGTCCCGTCATAAGGAAAGATTTCCACGAAACGAAAGCCGAGCCCCTCGAGGATGTGCCGGGAAGCGCCGTTCGCTACATCGGTCATAGCGTAGATATCCCGGAAGCCGAGCGCGTCAATACCATAATCCAGCGCGGCGCGGGCGCTTTCGGTGGCGAGGCCTTTACCCCAGTGCCGGCGGGCAAGGCGGTAGCCAAAGTCAAGATGATTGACATGGCCATTCACCGGCTCGGTGATGCGTTTAAAGCCCGTCCATCCTACAAAGTCGCCGTCTTCCTTCAGCAACATCGCCCAGCGGCCAATGCCAAGCTCGGCATATTGCTCACGGACGAGCGAGATGGTATCCTGGCTTTCGGAAGTATCATGGCAAGGCCGGTTGCCGAGGTAGCGATGCACTTCCGGGTCGGAATCCATGGCAAACATGCCGGCCTCGTCTTCGGGCAAAAGCTCACGGACGATGAGGCGTGGGGTTTCCAGGATTATGGTTGGCTGACTCATAGCTTATTCTTCGCCGGCCACTTTGCAAACGGGGTTACAGCGCACCTCAAAGTTGACAGAATTGGCGATGTAGCAGACCTCATGCGCCTTGTGATGCAACTCAATTGCCTGCTGCCGCATCGCAGCATCGGCTACCGTTACAACAGGGTTAAGCGTTACCGCTTCAAACTGCCCGCCGCCGGTATCCTTTTCCATCATAGTTCCGGTTACATCATCCCGATAGTCCGTTATTACCACGCCTTCCAGCGCGCAGACATAGAGATAAGAGAGCATGTGGCAGGAAGCCATGGCACTTACCAGCAGGTCTTCAGGATTGAGTTTCGTCTTATCGCCAACGGCAGGATTGTCGGTGGTAAGGTACAACTCCGGCTTTCCGGCGATGGACACCGTGTGACTGCGGTCGTAGCTGCGGATGCTTTCAGTACCGCTGCCGGTATTTCCTGTCCAGACCGCGCTCAGCTTGTAGTGGTGCATGTAGGCCATGCGGCAAAGTTGGGCTTACAATCCCAGAAACCGGATGCCAATAGAAAGCGGATGCTGGTCTATAATGCCGTCTTCCAGACTCGTAAGCTGATAAGAGGCGTAAAGCCGGATATAGCCGTCCAAACCGATTTCGCCGTTTACGCAAAGGTTGGTCTTGCGGAAGTTGAAGGCGTCATGGTTCTTGTCCTTACCGCGGTCATCGGAGATTTGCTTTGTCCAGGAAGAGAGCAGGTATCCGCCGCTCACGCCTACGCCATAGGTAAGCCAGTATCCCTTGTTGCCGTCTCCGCCGGAGGCAAGTTTGGTCTTACCGTTTAGCATCAGCGGCAGCATCAGGTAGTTGAATGCGAGCTTATTCTTTGAAAAGGAAATTGTGTCCAGCGCCACATACGGCGTGGGGTCGGTGCGGTAGCTGATGGGTTTCGTAAAGCGGAAGTTGTATAGCTGCAGGCCGAGGCCGGTGGCGAGCATCCACTTCTGGCGCGGGCTCATGTAAAGATTCGCCTTCAGCATGATTGGATAGATATTGACGTTGATGCTTTTACCCTGCCGCAGGGAGAACAGGTCTTTGTTCTGATATTCCCGGCTAACGCGCAGCACGTTGTCAATGGGATAAAGCACTTTGGTGCCCAACTGGTCGGCATTCAGATAGCTCGTATTATCAATCAGACTGTTGAAGCCCAAATCCAGCATTCCGAACTGTACCTCTATCCTGTGCCGCTCGCTGTCCGGCTTACTGCGCTCATAATGCACGCCTCCGGAGCCTACCCAGATAGCGCCGCCGCCTTTTTTGTCTTTATGCAGCGCGCCGCCATCCGAAAATCCGGGATTGAGGCCAGGCCGGTCGGGGTGGTCTATCTTGATTGTATCCGTCTGCGCACGCAACGCCGTGCCGGCAAGTGTCAATATGATTGAAGTGATGATGATGTATTTCATGATTGGGTTTTTCTGTTTAAAAGTTGAGATAATGAGCTTTGTTGCCGATTTGGACAGCAAAGGATGTTTCGCGGAGCCGCCGCGCAGCATCCGCAGCCTGCGCAATGCGCTCCGTTACGCCGCGCTTCAGCAGTCCGAGAGCCGGCTGATTGGCCTCGGCAAGCCGGATACGCGGGAAGGCTCTTTCCGGCTGCCCGGCATCTTCTCGTTCAGAATGCTGGTCTGAGTTGCGTGCTTCTGCTACCACGATAGCCACCGTAGGCAGCCCAACAGACGCAATCGGGAGCGGCTGCAGGCCATTTGCCGGCAGCAGGGCTATATCAGAAACATTCCAGGAAGCCAGAACAGGCACCGTAGCTGCTTCAGGCTTTGCGTGCCGCTTTCGCACCAGTTCCGACAGATGAGCAAGCTGCAAAACAGTATCGTGTGAAGGCATGTGCGCTGGCTCAGTATCTGTCGGTGTCTGATGATGAAAGCGGTGCACAACCTGAACGCCCTGCCGGTGCGGAAGCAATTGCGGAATGAGGATGATTGCGGCAAGCACCGCCGCAGCAGCCGCCAGCGCATTCCAGCCAAAGGCAAGCCGCTTCGGCTCCCTCCGCAGCAAGACCTCTTTTTCCGCATACACCATTGTTGCATCCGGCTGTAAGTGCAGACTCTCCCACGCCGCTGCCTCAGGCTCCAGTTCCGGGTGGGCGGCAAGGAAAGCATCCAATGCCTCACGACCTGCCGCATCCAGCTCGCCGTCGGCAGCCAGCATCATCCACTCCTCATAGTTCTCAGTCGTTATCATTGCTTTCCTTTTTATAGAATGTTCTCCGGCTTGCCGATGTAGGCTTGCAGCTTCTTTCGGGCCCGGAAGAGATACACCTTCACCTGCGATTCATTCAAGTCCGTCAGCCTGCCAATCTCCGCGTAGCTGTAGCCTTCATAATCCTTCAGCAGCACCAGCGCCCGGCTTTGGGCGTCCAGCGTAGCCAAGGCGGCCTCTAATGCGCCTTTCAGCCCGGGATGAACACCGCCGGCCGGCCAGCTTTCATCCAATTCGTCAGGCGATTGCCGCTGCGCTATGCGCCACCCGCTTACCGCCTGATTGTAGGCTACCTGAAAAAGAAACGCTTTTGCCTTCTCTGCCTGCACGCCTTCACGTCCTTTCCACAAGGCTTCAAAAGAACTTTGCACAACATCCTTTGCCGCTTCTGCATCGCCTGTGCATCTGCAGGCAAAACGATACACCGCATCCGACAGCTTGCGCACGCAGTCGTTGTAGGCTGTAGCGTTCATTCAGGAAGTATATCGGCGATGAATCGGAAAAGTTACAGGCGGCGGAAAAAATTTTTCAGGAAATGGGTGGTGTCTGGTTTGAAATGTTCAAAGCGACTTTGTCATCCTGAAACAAGTTCAAGGCACGTTTCCCGTAGGAATGTATAAGTAAGCTGCGAGCAAAGATTCCCTGCGGGAATGACAAAAGGTTGGGTAAGCATGTTCAAGCAGAGGCCCTACCGGAAATGGGTAGTGTCTCAGTTTGGAAGTTTACAGCGACTTGTCATCCTGAAATAAGTTCAGGATGACAAGATTGGGCGAGCAGTTTTGCAAACTGAGACACTACCCGTTAATGAGCATTAAATCTAATCCGGCCATTCAGCCGTACCTTGAATGACATAATCTTCTATGAAATTCCTGCACCGCCTCTTGCCCCTTTTGCTGCTTGGTTCGCCTGTATTGGCGCAGCCAGTACCGCGAACTATTGTTGTAGAGCATTTCACTAATACCTGGTGCAGCGTATGTGCCGGGCGCAATCCGGGATTCTATACTAATCTCGCTGCCTTTCCGGATGTGCTGCACCTTGCCTATTATCCAAGCTCGCCTTATGCCGGCTGCCCCTTCAATCAGTTGAATAAGACAGAGAACGACGCCCGAACCAATTTTTACGCCATCTATGGCAGCACGCCCCGGCTCGTCATTAACGGGACGCCGCTCGTGCCCAACGAAGATTACAGCAGCCCGGCCATTTTTCAGCGCGAGGGCGGCAAAACATCGGACTATGCGGTGCGGGTGATGCTCAACAGGCGCTCGGCAGATTCAGGAGAAGCGGTAATAACGGTGCAGAAAGTGGCAGCAAGCAGCCTCGCCACCCTGCGCCTGTTTGCCGTTGTGGCGGAAGACACCGTCCTGTTCAACGCAAAGAATGGCGAGACGGTGCATTACGACCTTTTTCACAAAAGCCTGACCGGGGCAGCCCCGCAAAACCTGAGCGCCCCGGCTTTGGTCGGCGACTCGTTGCGGCTTCGCTACACCTTTGCTGTGGCTGGTAGTTGGGGTGCAACGCGCGTAACCGCCATACTGCAAGATTCCGCTAAGCAGGGTTTGCAGGCCGCACGCTCGGCAGTGCTGCCGCGCAGCATGAGTGTGCCGCCGGAAAGCATGAATGCGCCGTACCTCTATCCTAATCCTGCGGGCGAGGCGCTGTTTGTAGGAGAGCTGCCTCCCGGCTATTACAATTTCACCATTACAAATCTATTAGGGCAGCGGGCGATGAACGGCGTTGTGTCCGTCGGCACACCTATCCCCATGCAATCATTACCCTGCGGCACTTACATTCTGTCGCTCCTGGATGGAACTATGATGGTTCGCCGAATGTTTACGAAGCGGTGATTAAGAATAGTCGCTGGCAGGATTATTGAATTGTTAGAGGAGCCTAACATTTTGAGACTACATTTGTGGCCCTTCATCAATAGCCTATGTATCGCTTACGCTTTATCATCCTGCTCTGTTCCCTCTCCACCCTCGCGTCCGCGCAGCAAGACACTATCCGCAAGCCGGTGACGAGCCGCTTCAATCTGCACTTCCAGACTACTTATATCTACCAGTACAGCGCCAGATTCAAGACGCCATACAGCGGCGAGAACAGCCTGAGCGGCGATGAGGAAAAGCAAAACAGCCTCACGATGACGCTCTTCGGCGGCGCGCGCTTTTGGAAGGGCGCGGAGGCTTATGTGAATCCCGAGATTGCGGGCGGCAGTGGCCTGAGCGGCGCGCTCGGTATGGGCGGCTCGTCTAATGGTGAGACCTTCCGTGTGGGCAATCCCGCACCGACGCTTTACCTCGCGCGGGCTTTCTTTAGCCAGACGATTGGCCTGAAAGGAAATGATGTGGACACGGTGGAAGACGACGCCAATGCGCTGGCAACTTTTTCGCCAAAAAACCATTTGCGCTTCCTAATCGGTAAGTTTTCGCTGGGCGATTTGTTTGACCAGAATGCCGTCTCCAACTCACCGCGCACGCAGTTCATGAACTGGAGCCTGATGAATACCGGGGCGTGGGACTATGCAGCCAATGTACGCGGCTACACCTTTGCCGCCGGAGTTGAATTGGCTTTGAATAACTGGGCTTATAAGCTTGCCGCTGCTTCCTTGCCGGAGGAGGCGAATGGAGATAAACTTTCTACGGACTTCAGCAAGAGTCTGGCGCTGAATGCAGAGATAGACCGCACCTACAAATGGCAAGGGCGCGAGGGAACGGCGCGGCTGCTTGGGTATCATAACCGGACGCACATGGGAAGCTACCAGCAGACGCTCGGCCTAATTCTTCCGCCTAATACCCAGTTTGATGTAACAGAAACGAGGGCCGAGGGACGTACAAAGAGCGGCTTTGCCTTTAATGCAAACCAAGAGCTGAGCGATGCCTTTTCCGCCTTCACCCGCATCGGCTGGAATGACGGGAAGGCGGAAACCTGGTGCTTCACGGAAATTGACCAAACCTTCGCGCTCGGCGCGCAGCTAAAAGGCCTGAAGTGGAAGCGGGATGAAGACGTACTAGGGCTTGCCTTGGTGGCCAACGGCCTTTCTGCTGACCACCGCGAATATCTGAAGCGGGGTGGTAGCGGCTTCATCCTTGGCGATGGCACTTTAAACTATGCGCCGGAAATGATTGGCGAGCTGTACTACAGCGCGAAGCTGCGTAAAGAAGGTCTCTGGCTAAGCGGCGATTACCAGCTATGCCTGAACCCTGCCTACAACAGCGACCGCGGGCCGGCGAGCATCGCATCCATCCGGATACACGTGGAGCTTTAACTTGCTGCTCATTCTTATGAGCGCAAAAGACTTCGCAACCACTATTACGCCCGCCTATACTTTTAAGGGCGCTACGCTTGACCTCGGCAAAGCAGTTCAGGACGGCACCGTGCTGCCGGATATTACTATCCGCGTGCCGCTTAAAACGATGAACCGGCACGGCCTTATCTCCGGTGCCACAGGCACAGGTAAGACCAAGACGCTGCAGCGCCTCGCCGAAGGTCTGAGCGATGCGAGTGTGCCTGTCCTGCTCATGGATATCAAGGGCGACCTGAGCGGCATTGCTGCTGCTGGGGCGATGAATGATAAACTCGCTGCGCGCGTTCAGCAGCTCCAAATGCAATACGAGCCTGCCGCTTATCCGGTAGAGCTGCTTTCGCTCAGCAAGGAGCCGGGTGTGCACCTGCGCGCAACGGTCTCGGAATTCGGGCCGGTGCTGCTCGCAAAAATCCTTGGACTGAATGATACGCAGGAAGGTATCCTCGCCATGCTCTTCAAGTACTGCGACGACCATACGATGCCGCTGCTGGACTTAAAAGATTTACAGCGCCTGCTACAATGGGCCGCCAATGAAGGCAAGAGCGAGTTGGCGGCTGCGTACGGCACCCTTTCTGCGGCAAGCATCGGCACAATTATGCGCAAGGTGGTGGAGCTGCAACAGCAGGGCGCGGAGCCGCTCTTCGGCGAGCCGTCTTTTGAGGTGGACGACCTGATGCGCATTGCGCCGGATGGCCGCGGGACGGTGAGCATCCTGCGCGTTACCGACCTGCAGGACAGACCTAAGCTCTTCTCCACCTTTATGCTACAAATGCTTTCCGAACTGTACAACTCCCTGCCCGAAGCCGGCGACGTGGAGCAGCCCAAGCTGGTGATGTTCATTGACGAGGCGCACCTCATTTTCTCCGAAGCGAGCGATGTGCTGGTGAAGCAATTGGAAACCGTCATTAAGCTCATCCGCTCCAAAGGCGTGGGCATTTTCTTCTGCACCCAAAACCCGATGGACGTCTCACCGTCAGTGCTGGGCCAGCTTGGTATGAAGGTGCAGCATGCTCTGCGCGCCTTCACGGCCGCCGACCGGAAGACGATTGTGCAGACGGCACAGAATTACCCGGAATCTTCATTCTACAAGACCGAAGACCTCATTACGCAGCTCGGCATCGGAGAGGCGTTGGTAACGCTGCTGGACGAGAAAGGTATTCCTACCCCACTCGTACACACTATGCTCTTCCCGCCGTGCTCCCGCATGGACATTCTGACAGCTCAAGAAATTCAAAGCATTGTAGGCGCATCTACGCTCGTGCATAAGTATGCCCAGACGCTTGACCGCGAGAGCGCATGCGATATCCTGAACGGCAAGCTGGCATCTGCCGCAACACTTACGCAGCCACCAACGGCTACGCAAAGCGGAAGCGCCCAGCAAGCACAGCAACAGCTGCCGGCAGGGCCGTCATTTTTAGATAGCATGATGCAGAATACTGTCGTAAAAAGCATGATGCGCACGGCGGGCAATGCCATCATACGCAATGTGCTGGGCTCGCTCTTTAAGCGGGGGCGTTAAAAGCTTGTTCTAATATCTGAAATTCAAAAAAAAACGCCCGCAATTGTTGCGGGCGTTTTTTTAAGTGGGTAATAGTCTTTATTTAACTACAGAGAATTTTACCGTCTTCGCGCCGTTTTCGGTGGCGATGTGCACCATGTAAACGCCTGCATTGAGTGCAGAAATATCAACCGGCAGTACGCTAATGCCTACTGGCTTGCTGCCGGAGAATACGTGCTGGATAGAACGACCCGTCATGTCCATCAGCTCAACCTCAACATTGCTCTTTGCATTGAGATCAAACATTACCGCTGCGGTATTCGTAGCAGGATTTGGCATAACCACTGCCTTTTGCAGATAATTTGTGAGCGTGTACACGCCTACACCACCATTGCCGCCGCCCGGATTAGGATGCCCAGCATTGCAGTAAGAGCATACATACGTTGAATAATCCGTTACAGAAGGCGTCCAGTTGGCCCAGCCTGCTGTCCAGTTGTCAGACGTAGTCTGCGTGCCGGCAAAGGCGCCTACGAAGTTCACCTTGTCAAAAAAAGCGTCACCGGCCTTATTGTTGAAGGTTGGTGGCACCAGCGGCACATTGTAGTTCGCATAGCCATTGCTTGTGTCATAATTAATCTGGTTGTTCGGGTTAAACGATCCAGCCGTAGCGCTGCCATTGCCCTTTGTGTTGTAAGCAATCGGAGAAGTAGTGGTCGGTACGAAGTTTGGGTTGTTCAAGTCAAAAGGGTTGAAGAGACGAACCCCGTTCGTAGCAGAAGCATAAATCTTATTGCCGAAGGCAGGATTCAGGAAAAAGCTGTAAGGGCCTGCAAAAGGAGCAAACGGATTGTTGGTTGTTGTGTCCGCCCATGTGTTGGTCGGCGTGAGGCTGCGTGCACCGTTAATCACATAAAAAAGATCCTTATTGCCGCTGATACCAAGCGTGGAAGATGCATTACCTGCAATAATAGTGTTGCGGATTTGGAGGCCGCCATTGGCGATGTTGCCCACTGTTGAGCCTACTGTGTTCACAGACTCGTCAAACAGGATGCCGCAGGGGAAGCCCATCACCACTGAGTTAATCAGGCTCATTTCTGTGCCGCGGCGCAGGTGTACGCCAGCCACATATTGATTGTCCCAAGCAGTGGAAGTTGCGCTGCTAAGCGGGCCTACACTCGTCATGTTGCAGAACACAGGGCGCGTGGCTTGGCTCGTGTCGCCGCCGGTGCCTGCATAAGTAAGGCCGGGCTGATAGGAATCGCTCTCATAGGCTTTAGAGCCGCTCTGGTCAGCATCAAGCGGATCACGCAAGCTTACGCCGTATTGCACTTTGCCTGTCCAGCCGTTATCAGTATCAAAGTCGTCATCGTGGCCGCGGAAGGCTACGAGGTACTTGCCATTAACTGAGCCGCCAAACCACTCGTAGGAGTCATCGCCGGAGTAAGACACCTGAATGTGGTCTATCTGTGTACCATTGCCCACGCCGCAAAGCGTGAGGCCGTTGATTTCATTGTTGGGCGAGAAGGCAATACCGGCAAACTCAATTCGGCAATAGCGCAGCGTGCCGCTATTGTCATTCACATTGTTGCCTCCGTAGTGAGAGCGGGGACCGCCTTCTACGATGCCGTCGTTACCATTCCAGTTTACAGGCGCAGTGCCGCACAGGATTACGCCGCCCCAATCGCCTTCAAAGCGGCTGCCGGCAGGCTGATTTGAGGTGAAGATGATAGGAGCCGTTGCACTGCCGATGGCAATAATCTTAGCGCCTTTTTCAACAATAAGGGAGCCTTTCGTATTCTTATCTCCCTTGATAATACAGCCTGAGTCAATAGTCAGCGTAGCACCGGACGTTACGTAAACGTAGCCCTTGAGCAAATACTGATTGTTTGCCGTCCAGTGTTGGCTGGAGGTAATGTCGCCCTGTACGGAGATGGTGTTGTACGCAAATGCGGACAGCATCCCGCCAAGGAGCAGCGTGAGCGTGAGTAGCGCTTTTTTCATGGTAATTGTTGCGGTTGTTATTTAGACGCAAAGGTGCCCGGAGGCAGTTACCCCTTTGTTACCGCAGTATTACCTTAAAATGAACAGGCCCGCTATCCACACTGTTCTAACATTGTATTGGCGGCTTAAGCCCCCTTCTTCGGCGCCTTCTTTGCTTTTGGCGTATCGTCTATCTGATAACCCCAGTCGGCCAGCTTTTTCGGGTTCTTTGCATACTTCCCCTTTAGGTATTTGCTGCTCGCCTTCGTGATTTCGTCAATCGGCTTCAGCAGCGCGTCACGAAGGCGGTATTGTTCCTCCATCTTTCCTTTATAATCTTCCGCCGCCTTATTGTAGTTGCTCGCGGTGGTTATGGTCGGGCCTATCTTGTCCCAATCGTAGTCCACCAGGTTTTTCAGTTCTGATGTAGTGCCGTCGGCTATGTGCTTTTTATACACAAGCTCCGCTGTGTTGAGGATGTCCTTTGGACTTTTGGAGGTGACGATGCGCCCCGATGTGGTTTTTGGCATTGCAATGAGTGTTTGATTTAGGCGCTAATGTAATATCCTTTTTTATAAAAGCAATATCCTGCCATTTGCACTAAGAAGCGCCGTTACTATAGAAAACTATGGGCATTCCATAAGCAGAAATGTCATTTCCTTGAATTGAACTGGCATTTCCATCAATAGAACTGGCATTTTAGTCAATAGAATTGGCGATTCTGTCAATGGAAATGACATTTCTATTAATAGAATCGGTATTTCTGCTTATGAAAAGAGCCTTTTGCTTTAAAAAGTCCGGCCTCTTGTAACGCATCATACGGAATACCCGATCTATAAAAAAACCGCGGGCAGCTTTTCGCTGCCCGCGGCAAATAGATTCATGAAAAAAGACGCCGGCTTAGAAGCGCAGCTTCACGCCGACGGTAAAATAGCGGCCCGGCTTGTAGTTGGTGAAGGGCGTATCCTTTGTTTTATCAAACTTGTTGTCCTGATTCACGTCTTCTACGAAGGTGAGGGTCTGATCCAGCAGGTTTTGCACACCTACGGTAAAGCTATAGTGCTTGTAGAAGGACTTAGAAAGGGTGAAGTCAAGGCTATGAAAACCGAGCTCGCCGATGGAGCCGTATCCGCCGCCAATGGTGCCTACTGCATAAAGCCGCGGGCTATAGTAGTTGTACAATAGCGAGCCTTGGAGGGCAAGGGAGTCATTCTGGTAGAAAATGCCGGCATTAACTACATAATCAGACTGATTTTGGAGGGGACCTTTCGGAACGGCGAGCCTGACCCTACTGGTATCAATGGTGAGCTCACTTTTAGAAAGTGAAAGGTTGCCGACGAGCACGATATTCTTTAAAAACTTTGTTCCGAATTTATCGTCCAAGAAACTCAGGTTTTTGCGTACGTCCAGCTCAAAGCCTGCAACATAGGCATCCTGACCATTGCGAAACGTAAAGGACTTGTCAGACACGCCAACCACAATTACCTGTTGGATGGGATTTTTGAAACGCTTGTAAAATATGCCGGCGTGCACGAGCTCTCCGGCAGAGGGATAATACTCCCAGCGCGCATCAAGGTTGTCCACTTCCGCTATAGACAGCGTGTCGGACTGATACATAGCTCCATAAGTGCCGGCACGCAAGGAAAAGTCGTAGAAGAATAAGGGCGCCTGCTCGCGAAATTCAGGACGGTTGAGCGTCTTGCCATAGGCGACGCGTGCCAGCATTTTAGGGGTGAAGTTGTATGTGACGTTGATGCTTGGCAGCAGGTAATTTGTCTTAAGCTCAGGCTTAATGGTATCCAATGTGGGCAAAACAGACTCCAGTGTTTGCTTATTGCTTTCATAACGCGCGCCTATCAGAGCTTTTACCCGATTACCGATAGGCACATTGAGGGAAAGGAACGACGCGATAAGCGTATTGGTGGCCTGATAGTGGTCATAAGGGGCGGTATTGTCCGCCACCATAAAATTGCTCTGATCACCAACGTTTGAAGGAGCGAAGATCTGGCTTATGGGTAGCTTAATTAAATTGGTGTCAGTACGTCTTAATGTGTAGCCGAGCTCACGCGCCTCAAAGTCCCGCGTCTTATATTCTAAGTAGTTCCCGAGGGACAGCTCTATTTTGTAATCGCTACTGAACGGTATCTGCTGCGAAAATTCATGGTTAAAGGAATAGGTCTTCTCATTGAGGGACGCGTAATATTTCCCTCCTCCGTTATTGATGTCCACACCTTGCGTGACTTGGGCGTAGTACCTATTATTTCCGGCAGCATCCTCAGCATATGTTATGCGCCTTAAATCGGGTTGATTGCGCATGAGGTTGGAATAACCAAGTGTCCAGTTGTACTTGCGAGAATTGTCTTCGTTGTGATGGGTGCCGGAAAGCTGGGATGTGTACGTTTTGCGGTTCTCGTAGGCTAACTGGTAAGCACGCAGATTGGTAGTGGGCGAGGTACCTGGGTCTTGAACGGATGTACGTTCAGTAACGCCTGAAGTGCCGATCTGGTTATACAGATTTTTGAACTCAAGCTTTGTATTTCCGATAACTGCGGCAACATTTTCCAGCAAAGCAAGATTCACCTTATTGATAGATTCGTGGTCGTTGTAATGATAATCCTGACTCGTGTCTGTATAGCTGTAGCGTTGCACATTGTAGTTAGTGCGGGTGTTGGAATATGATCCACCAATTGTGTTGCCAATCTTAACTGCTTTTAGTTTAAAAACATTTGACGCAGAGCCGGAGAGGCGCAGGTCGGGGCTTTCTTTTTTACTGTTTATTATCCAATTATTTCCGAACGCCTTCGTAATGTCGGCCGCGCCAGGCGTGTTACGGTCAAAGAACCCGCTCGGGACACCTGCCGGGATGTTGCGGCTGCCGTTGTCGTAGCCTAAAGCGTCGCCGGGACGGCGCGGTTCGTAATTAAAGTCTGTACCTGTTGAGCCGTCGCGGTAAGAGCCTTGAACGGCGAAGTTGTATTGATTCTTCTCAGGGATAGAAGTAGTATAAATCTTCACCATCCCGCCTGCAAAATCACCAGGAAGGTTTGCGGCAGGCGTTTTGAACACAAGGATGCGGTCAATAAGGCCGGAAGGAATAAGGTCAAAGGAGAACGACTTTTTATCTACCTCAGAAGAAGGCGCGCCGGCATCGTTAAGCCATACGGTATTGTAGCGGTCTGCCAAGCCGCGCACAGTGATGAAGCGGTCGTCCTGAATGGTTACACCTGGGATGCGCTTTACTACATCGGCTGCATTACGGTCTTGCGTCTTAGAGATTTGTGCGGCGGAAATACCGCTTACGGCAACGCTGCTTTTCTTAATCTCCATTATCACAGAGCTTTCTGTGTTAGTGCGGCGGCCAGTACGTACCGTAGTGCCAGTCAGTTGATTGCCGGTTGCTTTCAGAGTTACGTCCTGCACCACATCCGCGCCACTGGCTACCGTTACAGTTATGCTCTGCTTCGCATAAGAAACGTAGTTGAACTCCAGTGTGTAGGTGCCGTCCGGCATGTTCTGGAATTCGTAATGGCCGTCCATGTCTGTCTGTGCGGAACGCTGCGTACCTACAATGTTGATGACGACGCCAATCATAGCGGAAGTATCCTTTGCATCGTGTATCGCGCCGCTGATTGTGGCAGCAGAAGCCCCCATTCCACCAAGCAAAAACGTAAGTAAAACAATCAGTCGGAACATATTATTACAATTTGCCGCAAAGGTACTTTGACCCGTCCCCGGCCCAACCGAAGCCATGTTATGAAATCATTACCGCGCGATGAACGGAATATTAATGTCCACAGGCTTCCCACTTTTTGAAGATGGAAAGCGGCACTATCTTGGCTGTCTGATTCACAAGTAATGCGGCTCCTTCTTTTCATTTTATGCTGTCTGTTCGCCTCGGTCGGCTGCACCAGCGCCAAGTACTCGTTGAGCTATGCTGACGAAGCCAAGCTTGCGGGGGCAGATTTAAAACGCATTGCTATCGTATCAAATGGAGGTAACAAGTCCGGCTTCCTGCAAAGCTTCACGCAGTACGTCGCGGCCAACTTCAATTACCACGGCTACAAATGCACGGGCATTTATTACGACAGCGCCTCGTTTGAAACGACGGAGTCGGTGGCAAAGCGCGTGGCTGCTTTGCAGCCCGACCTCACCGTAGCGCTGAATATCGTTACCGATACTTTGGAGCGCGCCAACTACGGTAAATCCGGCCGCGGCAACATCTACCATATGGATGTATGGCGCGGCTCGGGCGCGGGTAAAAAGCAGGTTGCACACGGCACCGCTACTGTGAACAACGATTCGGACGTATCCGGCGCAGACTATAAGCGCATCGCAAACAAACTATGCTTGGAATTGCTGCGAAACTGCATTGCATATCCGACCGTCAAGGGACAGGACAATGCAGGCGACTCTATAAGAATTCATTCATCCCGCCCCGACAGCCCATCCCGGTAAAGCGCGAAGTTTTCTGCATCGTGGCAGACGAAGACGACCTGCGCTATAGCGTCCGGCTGATGCGCAATAAAGTCACGGACAGCTTTAATGGCAATGCCGGCCGCCAGCGGTTTTGGAAAGTGATATATACCGGTGCTGATATTAGGAAATGCAATGCTGCGTAAGCCATTTTCCGCGGCAAGGCACAGACTATTCGCGTAGCAGGCCGCAAGCAGTGTCGCCTCGCCTTTATTCCCGCCATTCCACACCGGGCCCACCGTATGAATGATATGCTTCGCCGGCAGGTGATAGCCGCCGGTCATCTTGGCCTCGCCAGTCTTGCAGCTGCCCAGCAGCCGGCATTCGTGCAGCAGTTCCGGGCCGGCGGCGCGATGAATGGCACCATCCACGCCACCGCCACCGAGCAGGGAGCTATTGGCTGCGTTGACAATGGCGTCCACTTGCAGCTTTGTGATGTCGCCTTGCTGAATCGTTATTGAGGTCATTGAACGGGTGAAAGATTGAGCTCCGCGGCGCGGCGCAGTAAAAAGTCCATAGCCGCTCCGCGGTTGTTGGGGATGACGCCGTCAAGAATGGCTTCGCGGATGGCGGTCTTCAACGTACCCACTTCTCTGCCCGGCTTCAGGTCAAAAAGCGCCATGATTTCTTCGCCGTCAATCGGCGGCTGCCATGCGCGCATTTTGTCGGCTTCCTCCACAGCAATGAGGCGCTCCTTGACCATCGCGAAGTTGTTCAGGAAGCGCCGCACTTTGACCGGGTTCTTGGAAGTAATGTCGCTTTCGCAAAGCATCATCAGGTCTTCCAGGTCAGCGCCGGCGTCAAAGAGCAGGCGGCGCATCGCGGAGTCAGTGATGTCTTCTTTGGAAAGCGAGATGGGACGCAGGTGCAAGGCAACAAGCTTTGCCACGTAACGCATCTCTTCGCCCAGCGGCAGCTTAAACGTGCGGAAGATTTTAGGCACCATACGCTCGCCCACCGCGTCGTGGCCGTGGAATGTCCATCCGTGGCCCTCCTCAAAACGCTTCGTGACCGGCTTCGCGATGTCGTGCAGCACGGCGGCCCAGCGCAGCCAAATGTACTCGCTGCGCGCGCAAACGTTGTCTAAGACTTGAAGCGTGTGATAAAAATTGTCCTTATGCCCCTTTCCTTCGCGCATCTCCGTACCTGCCAGCGCTACCATCTGCGGAAAGAATATCTGGAGCAGGCCGCTTCTGTATAAGAGGTCAAAGCCGATGGATGGCTTCGGCGTTTTCATAATCTTCGTCAGCTCGTCGGTGATGCGCTCGGCGGAGATAATTCTCAGGCGCTCCGCATTGCGCTTAATGGATTCAAAAGTTTCGGGCAGAATGCTGAAGCGGAGTTGTGTCGCAAAGCGTATGGCACGCAACATGCGCAACGGGTCATCGGAGAAGGTCATGTCCGGGTCAAGCGGCGTGCGGATGGTCTTAGCCTCAATGTCGGCAATGCCGCCAAACGGGTCAAGCAGCTTTCCAAAGTCGGCTTCATTCAGGGAAATCGCCAGTGCATTAATGATGAAGTCACGGCGCTTCTGGTCGTCTTCCAGCGTGCCAGACTCCACTTCCGGCTTGCGGGAATCTTCCCGGTAAGACTCTTTCCGCGCGCCTACAAATTCCACCTCAAAACCATCTACCTTGATTTGCGCCGTGCCGAAGTTTTTGAAGAAAGCAACAGGCGGTTTAGGTTTCAGCAGTTTCGCCACCTCATGCGCCAGCGCAATGCCATCGCCGATGCAGACGATGTCGGCGTCTTTAGTAGGGCGCCCTATGATTTTATCCCGCACAAAGCCGCCGATTAGGTACGCAGGGGCACCAATAGCTTTAGCGGCAGCGGCTACTGTCCGGAGCAGGCGTAGCTCTTCTTGAGTGCAGGTGATGTCCATGTTGTACGTTTCACGCAACGGACGCAACGGTTCCGCAACGGGCGTAACGGTTATTTAGTAATAGTTGATGCCAATCCTCATCCGCGCTTCAGCAATCGTTTTTGAAGCGCTTTCCCGCGCCTTTTCAGCGCCGCGCTTCAATATCCTGCGCAGGCCTTCTTCATCCCGCTGCAATTCCGTCGCGCGCTGACGGATAGGGGCTACAAATGCCACCATGTCTTCGGCGAGCTGCTTCTTCATATCCCCGTAGCGGATGCCGGTGGCATTGAAGGAATCTTCAAAAGGCTGCACGGTTTCCGGTTTGCTCACGAGGCGCATGAGGCTGAAGAGGCTTTGGATGTATGGTGGCATGTCCTCTCCAGATGACTCAGGGCCGGCATCGGTCTTCGCCTTCATGATTTTTTTGCGGATGGCGTCGTTCGAATCAGCAAGGAAGATGGTAGCGTTCTCGTTTTCGCTCTTGCTCATCTTGCCGCCTCCACCGTCAAGGCTCATAACCTTCACCAGCTCAGAGCCAAAGTTGAACGGCTGCGGCTCTGGGAACAGCTCCCCATACCGATTGTTGTAGCGCTGCGCGAAGTTGCGCGCCATCTCAAGGTGCTGCTCTTGGTCTTTGCCTACCGGAACGAGGCTCGCGCGGTGGATAAGAATATCGGCGGCCATCAATACCGGATAGGTAAGTAGGCCGGCGTTCACATTTTCCGGCTGCTGGCGCACTTTGTCTTTGAACGTGGGCACCTTTTCCAGCTCGCCTTTGTAGGCAAGCATGTTGAGCATGAGGTACAGCTCCGGGATTTCAGGCAGGTCGCTCTGGCAATAGAGGGCCACCTGCTCCGGGTCAAGTCCGCAGGCGATGTTTTCGGCCGCTACGCGAAAGACGTTTGCCTTTAAATCTTTCGGGTCAGGGTGCGTGGTGAGGCTGTGATAGTCGGCTACGAAGAAGTAGCAATCGTACTCGTGCTGCATCATCACGTAGTTCATCATCGCGCCGAAGTAGTTGCCGAGGTGCAGGTAACCCGTGGAGCGGATGCCGGAGACGACGATTTGCTTTGCTGTTGACATGGATGGAAAGACCTTCCAGGTTTCAAAAACCTGGAAGGTCTGCCGCAAAAGTAAAGCGGTTCGCACTTGAGGCACGAACCGCTTATGCTTTCAATCATTGGAGCATTCTAACAGCCGTCCCAAAAAGGAACGGGGATGCCCTTCTCATTCAGCTTAAAGGTGATGGGCAGCGTCATCAGCACCGGCACAGGATTGCCCTGTTGTGTACCGGGTTTCCAGCGTGGCATCGCGCGCACGGCCCGCAAGGCTTCCTCATCCAGCTCGGCATGGCCGGAGGTGCTTTTAAGGGTTGGCGCGCCTACGTTTCCATTAGCATCTACAACGAACTGCACCACGCTTTTTCCCTGTATGCCTGCTGCAAGCGCCGCATCTGGATAGCGTACATTCTGGCCAATCCAGGTACCGAGGTTCGGCTCCAGCTCCGGCGACCTTTCCGCGCGGGTAAAGACTACACCGCCTGTCGGCGTAAATGCAGTATTCGGCTTCCAATCTGTGTGGACAGTGGTCGTTTGCTCTGAGGCAGCAGAGCTTTGTGCAATGGTGCGCACATTCTTGGCTTGTGCCATTACCACTACCGCAGTGAAGGCAATCATGAGAAGGCTTGCAAAGGCGTAAATGGTACGCCTGCGCGGGGATTTTGACAGCTGTAGCATATTGATACGGCGTTTTAACGGGTGATGAAAGAAGGCATGGCCCACACTCATGGGGCTGATGCCGAAGAATTCTGAGATTCGGGAAATGCGGCACATAAGCTCGGTTACTTATCCAGCTTAAAAGTAACTGGCATTGTGAAGTAAACCGGCACAGGCTGCCCTTGCTGCCCGCCGGGATTCCAGCGCGGCATGGCGTTGATAGCGCGCAATGCTTCCGTGTCCAAAAGCGGATGGCCGGATGAGCGCACGACCTTAGCATTGGAAACGCTGCCATCTTCATTGACTATAAACTGTGTAACGCTTCGTCCTTGCTGTCCGGCTTTTCGTGCCGCATCAGGGTAGTGAAGGTTGCTGCTAAGCCAGTCGCTCAAATTTCCGTTGAAGGACGGCATTTTGTCAACGAACTTATACACTACTCTGCCGTCTGCCATCGTGCTTGATACCTGCGTGGTGGGTTTTTGCACAACAAGCTTCTGCGGCTTGCCGTGCTTTTCCGAAAACATGATGACGTCAACTGTATCCTTAGCAGTAACGCCAATTCTGTGCATTTCAGCCGAGGAGTCATCCGTAAAAATTACGTCGGTAGCAGGTACCGCTTGCTCGTTACCGCTACTATGTTTAACAGTCTTAGGCTTTTTTGTTTGAGCGAGCACTACGGCCCCGGCAAATAGCGCGATAAGCAGGCCGGTGAGCATGAAAGTCACACGGCGGCGTTTAGCATGTTGAGCAGTTTGTAGCATATTGATGCGAAGCTTTAAAGGGTGATGAAAAAATGAGTGTGCAATAGAAGTATTCTGAATTCCCAAACTCTGCGACAGCATTAGCTCGCCATAAGCCGTCATGTCCGAAAGAGATGACACTGCAGCCCTGTCTGCCTCATACTCATGCACCAGCTTCAGCTCGCGCCGCATGAGCCAGTGCGCGGGCGAGGCCCACATTGCCACATGCAGGAGTTGCATCAGCGCCGCATCGTAGCGGTGGCCTGCACGAATGTGCCCAAGCTCGTGCCGCAGGATAGCGTCATTCACATCATCCGCCGGAAAGAAAATGCGCCTGCCAATGGTGCCAGGGCCGATGCCCGCGCCGGTGATAAGCGTGTAGCCGTCACGCTTTTCGTGCTTACTGCGCGCCAGCTTGCCGAATAGCAGGATGTAGCTGCGCCCGTACAGCAGGAGCAAAGCCACCGCGCCTGCCGCATAGATACAAAGGCCGGTAAGCGCCCACGAAAAACCGTTGCCGCTTGCTGCAGCGCCTCCGCCGCCTATCATCACTTCGGGGAGCGTGATGCGGTAGGCAGCCACCGCCGAACCGTCTGCCACCGGCAGGCGGATGAGGGGCAGCACCAGCGGCAGCACAAGGCTGCACAGGAGATACACCCTACTACCGCGCAGCAGCGGCTTGCTCCGCCATACGGCGCAGTAAATGCCCCACAGCACGGCAGCATAAACGCTCACCTGCACGAGATAGATGAAGAAGGCGGCGGCGCTCATGACTTGCCCTTTTTAAGGGTTTTCAAGACTGCCTCCAGCTCTGCGATGTCCAGATTTTTATCTGCCACGAAGAAGGATACGAGGTCGGCGAAGGAATCGTTGAAGTAGCCTTTGACCACCTGCGCGATGGTGCGGCTGCTGTAGGCTTCCTTGCTGATGAGGGCACGGTAGATATTGGCATTGCCTACCGGCTCGCTCGTCACGAAGCCTTTCTCCGCAAGGATTTTGAGGATGGTGTTCACCGTATTTGCGTGCGGCTTTGGGGCGGGCATGGCGGCTATGATGTCGCGCACCAAGGCGCGATCATGCTGCCAGAGGGCCTGCATCACGCGCTCTTCGGCTTTGCTCAGTTGGGGTGGCGCGTCTTTCTTTTTGGCGGGCATCTTCTACTAATTGTTTCGTAAAGCTACTATCTTTTTAGTAAAGACGGGGTTTTTTTGAAAAAAGTTGGCGGATGCTATTGTTGGCAATTCCACCATAAGTGCCCGGTAGCCGGAAGCTAAAAGCCACCTAAGCTATTGTCATCCTGAATGAAGTTTTGCGCAGCATTAAGCTGTGAAGGAACCGTATGGCTTGGTTCAGGATGACAATAGCTTAGGTGGCCTGCAACGACCAGCTTCCGAACATAGGTCGTCGGTTACTCCAATTCGTAAGGCATGTAGAATTGGTTGGTGTTGGAAAGGGGAATAAAATTTATTGAACCATGCCATTCATTCGGGACTATTGCTTTTATGCTTTCAATAATGTCATTAGCATTTGGGTCTTGCACGTAAATCTTAGTAAGGACATTGTAGCCATATTCTATTGAGCCAAGGAGTGTTCTGTCAACGAAGCGATTGAAATACGGAAATGAATAACCCACAATCACAAGGGAATTTGTGTTCTTTATTATAGAGCAGGCATTATTGGCAACTTCATCTCTTGCATCTTCTTCCCACGCAAAGGATATAGCTGGATTAAAAGGTGTTTCGTTTGGGTTCCAATGCTTTCTATGCTTCGCAATAATCCATTTAAGCCGGGCGTAATCATCCTCAAACACTTCTTTTTTAGAAGGCTCATCTTGTTCAGCAGTTTCGCCTAAATAAACTTTGCCTTGTGTGTCTTTATATCCTACAGTTCCGTTCAATTTGACCATAAACGGTAAGCTTGTTGAACCAAATACTGCTCCTTTGTGCTGAACATTCATTTCTGAGTAAGCGTCGTCAATAGATGCACTATTAGAAATGTACTTATTGAATGCCCGCTCCATTTCATAATCGTAATTCCATGAAATCACTTTTATATGGTCTGGCAACCGTGGAATGTCAACATTTAGGATTGATGATAAAAACGAATCATAACGCTTATCTACTTTTTTGAAAAGCTCATAGTAAAGCTCAAAAAACAAAATGATGCTTAGTTTGACTCTGCGGCCCCCGCCATCACCATCTTTAGTGAGATAAAATTTGCGCGCAAACGTGTCAACACTGCTATGTTCTTTGCATCCCTTTAATAGGAAACTTAAGTCGTCAAGTGCAGTCCGGACTTCAGGTGAAAGTGTAGTACTAGCATCTCCAAAGGGATAGCGATTTACAATTCTTGTTCGCAGTTCGGACATGACATTTCCAATTTCCTCTTCAAATTTCTCAACAACTGGCAGCGCATCATAGCTCGCCCCCGCCCCAAGTAAGTAAGTAACATTCGCCATTCCCGTAAAGAAAAGGAAATTAAGGCAATGGCTTAAGGCCGCATCTTAGAGCTCCGTCATTGCGAGCGATAGCGAAGTAACCTGCACACACCACGGGCAAGTACAGAGGATGTGCGGGTTGCTTCGTCGCTCCCCGAGCCTCGCTCCTCGCAATGACGGGCAACGATGTTTCATAAACCTGGCATACGATTGTTAGCTTCGCCTAACATTCATCATGGAAGCACGCAGCACCCAATCCCTCTCCGAAGTCCACGCCTCCATAGACCCCGCCCGGAAGAGCAGCCCCTGGCGCAGGATTGCCGCCTTCTTCGGGCCCGCCTACCTCGTAAGCGTCGGCTACATGGATCCCGGCAACTGGGCCACCGACCTCCAGGGCGGCGCGCAGTTTGGCTACCGCCTCATCTGGGTGCTCGTTATGAGCAACCTTATGGCCCTGCTGCTGCAGGGCCTCTCCGCCCGCCTCGGCGTAGTGGCCCGCCGCGACCTTGCGCAGTGCAGCCGCGAGGTGTACCCGCGCGGCGCCAACCTTGCCCTCTACGCCCTCGCAGAACTCGCCATCGCCGCCTGCGACCTTGCCGAAGTCCTCGGCATGGCTGTGGGCCTCAATCTGCTGCTGCACATCCCGCTCCTGTGGGGCGTGGGCATCACGCTCTTAGACACCTTCCTGCTGCTTTACCTGCAACGGCTGGGCATGCGGAAGATGGAGGCCTTCATTATTGCCCTTGTAGGCATCATTGGGGCGTGCTTTCTGGTGGAGTTGATATTGGCAAAGCCTTCCATCGTGGAGATAGCCGGCGGCCTGAAGCCCAGCCTTCCCGGCAATGCCGCGCTCTACATCGCCATCGGCATCATAGGCGCTACGGTCATGCCGCACAACCTCTACCTCCACTCCGCCCTCGTGCAGACGCGCAAGGTGAAGCGCGACACGGACTCACTGAAGAAGGCCATTAAGTACAACACCATTGACTCCGCCGTGGCCCTCAACATGGCGCTGTTTGTGAATGCCGCTATTCTCATCCTTGCCGCTGCCGTCTTCCACAAAGGCGGCATGCCGCAGGTGGCCGCCCTGAAAGATGCACACCAGCTCCTGCACTCCATGCTGGGCACGCAATGGAGCAGCCACCTCTTCGCCATCGCGCTCATTGCCGCGGGCCAGAGTAGCACCATCACCGGCACCCTCGCGGGGCAGATTGTGATGGAAGGCTACCTCAGCCTGCGCATCAATCCGTGGATGCGCCGCCTCATTACGCGGCTGTTGGCGGTGATGCCGGCGGTGCTCGTCATCTGGATTATGGGTGAAAGCGAGGTTGACAATCTGCTGGTGTTCAGCCAGGTGCTCTTGTCTATGCAGTTGGCCTTCGCCGTCATTCCGCTCATTCATTTTGTGAGCAATAAGGAGCGGATGGGCGCTTTTGCCATCGGTCCTGTCACGAAGGTGGCCTCATGGGTAGTGGCAGCGGTTATTATTGCGCTTAATGTGAAGCTGGTGGTCGGAGAGGCCTTGTCGCTGCTGGAAGCACATCCGGTCTGGTGGGCATATCTGCTAGTAATTGGCGGCGGCGTAGGGATGGCCTTACTGCTGGGCATTACCATTGTTTATCCGCTGCTGAAACGCTCAAAGGATGTCCGCGTAGGCGTGCATAGAGGCCAGCTCAATGCAGCACTGCCGCCCGCCAAAGGCTTCGCCACCATCGCCCTCGCCTTTGACTATTCCGCCCGCGATGCGGAGATGCTGCAATATGCCCTGCAGCTTGCCCGCCCGGACACACGCTTCGTGCTCATTCACGTCGTGGAAAGCGCGGCGGCCCGCAAGGTGGGCGCAGAAAGCGATGATTTTGAGACCGCACAAGACCGCGAGCAGCTTGCGCAATACGCCGCCTTCTTCAAAGAAAAAGCACACGATGTAGCAGAAGTGCTGGGCTATAAGTACCGCGCGCGGGAAATCGCGCGCATCGTGAAAGAAGAAGGCGCCGACCTCCTCATTGTAGGCAGCCACGGTCACAAGGCCTTTTCTGACTGGCTATTTGGCGAGACGATTAACTCTGTGCGGCACTTAGTGAAGATTCCGGTATTCATCGCGCGTTGATTTGGGCAAAAGAAAACCCGCACATCAATGCGGGTATCTTCAATCAGGCTTACAGGTACGGGCTTCTAAGAAGTGATAGGCTTAATGGGGCTGAGGTGCGCGCCGGGGCGGGTTTTGGTCTGATTGGTGATGTAAAGCTACCGGCGCAGGCCAGCGTCGGACAATTATTTGTTAATGGAATTTATACTTCAACCTTGCCTCATTTTCAACAGCGACAATACTTTTTATAGTTGGCAATGAATGCATTATGCCTTTATCGCGGTTAAAGAAATTTAGATTTCGTAGCATTGCCGAAGGCTGCTGCCAATTCAAATCTTTCTTATGAAGAAGCCTGTCACACTCATCCCGGCACCCGGCAGTGGCGGCGATGTGTATGCGCTGGTGCAAAGCCTCAGCAACAGTGAGCAGGCGATTGTAAGAAAGTCGTGGACGAAAGGCGCGGCGAAGAAGCTGCCGCTGCAAGCCCGGCTTTTTGAAGGGATTGCCGAAAAGGGCATTGCCGATGACGCAGCGGCGCAAAAGTCGTTGAGCCTTACCAGCGGCGCGCAGTTTTCCAACCTGAAGCAGCATTTAATCGCTGAAATTCTGAATGCACTCGTGTTTGCGCTGCGAGAGGATTCACCTGCTGCGCAGCTTCACTTTGGTATCATGCATCTTTATTTGCTTGCGGAGCGCAGCCAGACGGCATTGGCACGGCGGCTGTGCAGGAAGCTCTGGCTCATCGCAGAGGAGGCAGGGGAGTATAGCTTTGCACTGGAGCTGCTTTATTATCGCGGCCGCCTTACAGAACAGCGTTCCTTCCGCCAATATGCCGCTCAGGCGGATGAAATAGCAAGTCTGACGGAGCGATACACTGCATATCTGCATACTGCACAAAGCATTCAGCGCCATACGGATAAGCTGGCCCTCTTGCGCGCCGCCGACCAGCTACGGGTGTCCGATGAACAAAACGAAGGCGTGCGGGAATTGATGGCGGAGCTTGCCGCATTAAGCGAGACATCTGCGGAGACGCCACACTTGCGGTTGCGGTACCTTGCCGCTACCGCCACAGGCCACTATATGCTTCGCGCGTTCAGCGCCTGCTCTGTCACTTGCGAGGAGGCGCTGGAGCTGTTGGAAGCCCATCCGGCGTTGTCGGGCGCTGATGCCGGGAGCTTCCTGAGCATTGCCAATATTGCGTTCTACAACGAGTTTGCGGCTGGGAACATCTCCCGTGTATCGGGCTGGCTGAGCCGCTTCGACAGCCTCGCCATTGTGGCGGACAATAACGATTACTTCCATAAGCGCTGGGCTATTATCCGCTTCAACACGACGCTCAAGATTGCGCACAAGACGGCGGATTATGAGGGCGTTGCGCAACTCATTGACCGGCGTAGCGGTACCATTATGGCGTACGCCGTGCAGGTAATGCCGCCGGTGGATGGGCTTTCCGTTATTAACTCCGTCTGCATCTCGCTCTTTGCGCTGGAAAGGTTTAGTGAGGCCGAGTCGCTTATGCTGGAAATCAAGGAGCGCAACCGCAGCCTTGAGCGGCAGGATGTGTTTTTCTTCACGCTGGTCTTTCACCTCGTCATTCTATATGAATTGAAGGATTGGTACCGGCTGGATGCGGCTACGCAGGCGGCCTATCATGTGCTGTATAACCGGAAGAAGCTGCGGCCTTTTGAGAAGGAGCTAATGAGCTTTCTGAAGGCTTTGCCGGCAAAACGGGGCGGCGGCATGGCGCAGTTTATCACGGCTTTTCTGGAAAAGCTGGACGTTTACAAGACTGACCCGGTGCAACGGCTTTACTTTCTGTACTTCAATTACTACGATTGGCTGCAGAGCAAGCTGGCCGGACTTTCCTACGCCGAGTATAAGCGGCGGTTGCTGAAACGGACGGCCTTGCAGGCTGCCTGATGCGGCATGGCAATTACATTACCTTTGCCTGCGTAAATAAAAACAAGCATTCTACTATGAAATTTAATCCCGCAGACATGATTAGCGAGATGGCGGCAACCACCCAGAAGCTCGCGCAAGGTTACGAGACCCTGCAGCAAATTGAAGAGGTGGAGGTGACCTCTACGCCCAAGGAGCTGGTATGGGAGAGCGACTATGTGAAGATGTATCACTACCAGCGCGAGACGCCTGTGAGGTGTACTACGCCGGTACTCGTGTCCTTTGCGATGCTGAACCGCCACGACGTGCTGGATCTGACCGACCGCAGCCTGATGAAGAAGCTGATTGACGAGGGACTGGACGTGTATATCATGGACTGGGGCTATCCTACCCGCGCCGACCGCTATACGACGATGGAAGACTACATTGACGGCTTTATGAACGATGCCGTTGACTTCCTGCGCCGTCGGCACAAGGTGGATAAGATTCACAAGATGGGCATCTGCCAGGCGGGCACCTACTCCATGATTTATGCCTCCCTCTATCCGGAAAAGCTGAAGAGCCTGACGACCTACGTAGCACCTTTTGACTTCGCGCAGGGCGACAAGTGCATGCTCTTCAAGTGGACGGAACACATTGACGTGGACGCGATGGTAGATACGATGGGCACGATACCCGGCGCTATGATTGATTCCGCCTTTGGCATGCTGAAGCCGTCTATGAACGTAAGCAAGTATATGGGCATCATGGACTCCTTGGGCGACAAGGATAAGATGCTGAACTTCCTGCGTATGGAGCATTGGAAGAGTGACCTACCTGCCATCCCCGGCGAGATGTACCGCAAGTATATCAAAGACCTCTTCCGCGACAACAAGCTCATTAAGGGCGAGTTTGAGCTGGGCGGTCGCCGCGTTGACCTGAAGAAGATGACAGTGCCTTACCTGAACGTTTACGCAACGGAAGACAACATCATCCCGAACGACGCCACGAAGCCGATTATGAGCCAGATTGGTTCTACGGACAAGAAGGAGTACCCTTTCCCGGGCGGGCACATCGGCGTATTTGTAGGCGGGAAGTCTCAGAAGGAATTGGCGCCTGCCGTAGCCAAGTGGGTGATTGAGCGTTGCTGAGATCCGACCAGGACTTTCAGGATTTAACTGACTAGGCAGGATTTTAAGAAACCGCAGCTTTCGGGCTGCGGTTTTTCTTTTGTGCATAAAAAAGCCTGCTTCCTGGGAAGCAGACTTAACCTTCAATGCTTAATTATTTCATTCCAAATTCCGCATTCAACTCACTTATGCCAGCGGGATGGCTGAGTGTTCGTATTGTTCGGCGTGTCGGTGCCATAATCGTCCACGAGGCCCTTGGACGTAACACGGTAGCGCCAGATAAGGGCACCGTTGTTGCCATAGAATTCGTCTTTTTTGATGTATCCCTTGCCTTCTATGCTTGCTGTAGCGCCGCTGCCGGCGGCTACGGTTTGCGGGTCTATGTAGATGGTATCGCCTTTCACGCGCGCCTTTACATTGTCTGTATAGTAGTTGAGGAAGTTCTTAATCACCACTTCGGTAATCACGGTGCCGTTTTCAATCGTTACCTGGTACGAAGCAGGCGCGGAGATCGTGCCGTCCTCAATCACATTCCAGATGCCGGTGAAGCGGTAGCGGTTTGTTGTGGCGCATTGCGGGCCTTCGTAGCCGGAAGGGCAAATGCAGCTTCCTTCATTGCACACGCTGCCATTGGCGCAGACAACAGCCTTGCACTTCTCTTCGGTGCAGGAGGTGTAGGTAATGGCGCTGAAGGCGGCGGTAACAATGGAAGCGGTAAGCAGGACAGAGCGTAGTCTGAAATTCATCGGCGCGAGGCTTTTTGTAGAAATTTTCGGAGCTAAAGATAAAAGTATCCGGCTAAAAAGCAATTTTCAATCGGCAATTTGCAATAGCAATTTAGTCGGCAGGATTATTTCAACTGCGAATTGCTGATTGTCTATTGCAAATTATACTTACTGCGCCTTCCGATCAATATCCATCTTATAGGCTTTGATGCCGCGGAAGATGGCGCGGGCAATCTCCCACTGGCCCGCTTCGGAGGCCATATACGTTTCCTCGTCCGTATTGGTGATAAAGCCGCATTCCACCAGCACGCCGGGCATGTAGGAGCCGGCCAGCACTTCAAGACTTTGCTGCTTCACGCCGAGGTCGCGGCGGCCCTGGCTCGCAAACTGGTCTTGAATAGCCTGACCCAGCGCCACGCTACGGCCGAGGAAAGCCTGCGTGTATTGTGCCAGGATAATGGCCGTCTGCGGGTCGTTCTCATTGAGCAGGCCAGGCTCGTCAACGATGGCATCGCCGTACTCGCCTACCGCCTTTGCCTTCTGATTATTGCGGATGGAGCCGAGCACAAGCGTTTCCACACCCTGCAACTTTGTGGTGTGATGCTTGATGCTTTGATAGACCGCCACCTCGCGGGTGCGCTTGCGCTTACCCCGGCCGGTGGTTACAGTTCTGGTGCTTGTCTGTACTTTTTCGTACCAGAAGGGCGTTGAGTTGATGTGTACGGAGACGAAGAGGTCGGCGGCGGCCTGGTTGGCAATCTCGTGGCGCTCCTTGAGCGAAGGATAATTGTCGGAATTGCGCGTGTAAAAAGGCTCGACGTCGTGCATAGAGTCAGTGATGAGCTTGCCCAGCTTCATAACAATGGCGAGCGTCAGGTCTTTCTCGTTGCTGTACTCGCCGCGGGCGCCATTATCCTTGCCGCCGTGGCCTGCGTCTATGACAATTTTAGTGACCTTTTTAGCAGCGCCAAAGGAAAGTGGGAGTACAAACAAGCTGCAAAGCGCGAGCAGCCATAGAAACCGAAAAGAGCGCATGAAGCGTGATTGCGAATAAATGATTGAAAAGCATACCGTCAGGGCCGGTAATTTTGCGGCACAGGCCATGAGGGTTCCCGGTAAAAGTATTTTAAAAAGAGCAGTGCCGCGCCTGTGCGTTGTCCTGCTGCTTTTCTTTATCACCTGCTTAACGGGCCCGGCCAACGCCCAAACGGCGCTTCCCGGCCGCGATACCGTCCGGCGCGCTGCCGATACGATGCGGCTTTCCCGGCAGGATACAACGGCCGCAACTACTGATACCGCCCGCCGAACCGCGCTTGAAGATTCCCTCGGCATACGCATTTCGCCGGATGCGCTGCCGGCAGTGGTAACGGCCAAGGCTACGGACAGTGCCGTGCTGGATATGGAAAGCAATCTCTTCTACCTCTACGGTGATGCGCAGGTGGATTATGAAGACCTGACGCTGAAGGCCGGGCAGGTTATGTACAATCAGGCGGACAATACTATCTCCGCTACGCCTCTTGAAGACTCTACCAGTAAATCCGAGCGACCCTCGTTTAAGCAAGGCTCGGAGACTTTTACTTACGATTACCTGAAGTACAATTTCAAAAGCAAGCGCGCCATTGTGCGTAATGCGCGGACGCAGTATGGCGAGGGGTTTGTGCATTCCACGCAAATCAAGCGCAACCCGGATAACAGCATCTTTGGCGCGGGCAGCCTGTACACAACCTGCTCATTGGACACGCCGCACTTCGGCATCCGCTCGTCGCGGATAAAGGTGGTGCCGGGGCATATCATCGTGGCTGGCTCGTCTAATCTGATGATTGAAGGTGTGCCTACGCCGCTCTTCCTGCCTTTTGGCGTATTTCCCATTTCGGAGACGCAGCGCTCGGGCTTTCGGATTCCGTCTTACACCGTCGAGGAATCGCGCGGGTTGGGGCTGACCAATGGCGGCTATTACTTCCACTTCTCCGACTACATTGACGCGCTTCTGCTGACGAGCTTCTACTCCAAAGGCAGCTACAATGTGAGCGCGGTAAGCACCTACGTGAACCGCTATCATTACAACGGCGGCTTCTCCTTCAACTACGCTTACAACAAGACCGGCGAGTCTTATGAGCCGAGCGCGAGCATTGACAAGCAGTTCGCCCTGCGCTGGGAGCACCGCACCGATGCGAAGGCTAAGCCCGGCCAGACGTTTAATACAAGCGTGAACATCGTAAAAGGAAATTACTACCAGGACAACAGCTACAATCCGAACCAGATTATTCAGAACCAGTTTCAGAGCAACGTAACCTACAGCAAGGTCTGGAACGGAAAGATTCCATCTTCCTTCACCGCCGCGCTGCTGCACAATCAGAATACGGCCAACCATGTGGTGAACGTGACGCTGCCGAATATCACGTTCTCTATTTCCGGCGTATCGCCTTTTGCGCGGCGCAATCCCGTGGGCAGCGCGCGCTGGTATGAGAAGATTACGACTTCCTACACCGTCAATGCGCTGGCGCAGACTACTTTCTTAGACACCGGCTTCCACCTCTCGCAGCTTGGGCTGAATGATTTTTCCATCGGTGCGCATCATAGCATTCCGCTGAGCGCGTCTTATACGCTGGCCCGCTACATCAACTTTTCCGCCAGCATTAATTACAACGAGTATTGGCTCACGGAGCAGTTTTACCAATTCTACAATGCCGGCGAGGGAAAGCTGGATACCATTCAGCGCCGCGGCTTTTTTGCCACGCGCGACCTGACTGCTTCCGCGCAGTTCAGCACGCGCATCTACGGCATTAAGCGCTGGCGCACGGGCCGGCTGGCGGGCATACGCCACGTGATTACGCCCAATGCGGGCATCAACTATGTGCCCGATTATGCGGCAAAGCCTTTTGGCTATTATTACCAGGCTTACCTCACGCCCGGCGGGCAGGTGGGCTATTACTCGCCTTACAGCCGCTCTGTAGTGGGCACGCCTGGCCTCGGGCAGTATGGGCGCTTTGCGAGCACGCTCAATTTTGGCATCAATAACAATCTTCAGCTTAAAACGCGCAGCGGCTCGGATACGGGCGCTGTAACGAAGAACATTACCCTCATTGACGGCTTCTCCATCAACAGCGGCTACAATCTGGCGGCGGATTCCTTTGGATGGGCGGATGTGAACATGGCTTTTCGCACCAACATTCTGGACAAGATTTCGGTGAATGCCAATGCCAACTTCACGCCGTACGTCTATGATAATACGCTTGGCCTGGCCGTCAACAGGCTTAAAGTATCTGACGGCGGCGTCCTCAATTTTAAGAACGCCAATCTCTCCTTCTCCTCTTCCTTCCGCTCCGGCGGCGCCAATGGCGATTCCAAGCGTGGGGAAGGCGCAAGCGCCGCGCCGGGCGGCTACAATGATTACTTAGACTTCAACATTCCCTGGAGCCTCAACGTGGGCTACAATCTTTCGCTGAACAAGGAGTACCGCACCTTTCTAAGGGGCGGCGATACGCTCGTCTTTAGCCACAACGCCCTCTTCTCCGGCGATTTCAACCTGACGGCGCATTGGAAGGTCACCTTCTCCTCCGGCTACGATTTTTCCAATAATCAGCTCACCCTCACCTCGCTGGACATTTACCGCGACCTCCATTGCTGGGAAATGCGCCTCGGCACCATCCCCTTCGGGCCGCGCAAGAGCTACAATTTCACGCTCAACGTGAAGGCCTCGGTCTTGCAGGATTTGAAATTGCTGCGGCGGCGGGATTACAGGGATGCAGTGTATTAAAAACGAATAATACCAGCATTATGGCGGTATGTTCCGGTGTTAAAGCCGTATAATCCGGCATTCGAGGCGGAATGTCTCCGCCTTAACAGGAGACATTCCGGTAAAAAATCAGCAATTTCCACCTTTTACAGCGTAATGTCTCCATACGATAGGGATAATTTCTGCCTTTTTAATCGGACATTCCGGCTTTGAAACCGGAAATTCATAGTTTTACAGCGTATAATCCGCGGCTAACACTACAATTTTCTATGGCAAGCACACCCCGCGACCCGGAAATTCCGCTCCACCCTATTCCTGATACCGGCGCTATGCTACGGGCATATTTTAAGAAGCATCGCATCTACCAAAGCGCGCTGGGCCGCGCCTTAGGCCGCGACTATGATGCCGTAAATGATTACAAGAAGCGCACGAAGATGCTCACCTCCACGCTGTGGCAAATCAGCGTTGCGCTGAGGCACAACTTCTTCGCAGATATTGCTGCGCAAATGCCGAAAGAATACCCGACCGACGCGCCGGTGGATGACACGAAAGACCGCCGCATCAACGAGCTGGAAACGGAGCTGATGAAGGTGCGGGCAGAGCGGGATTTATTGAAAGAAATGTTCGGAAAAGGCTGAGGGAGGCATTAAAAAGTTATCAACAGAATGGTAACAACTTGGCAGCACAGATGGCACGCTATTTAGCGTATCTTAGATAGAACCAACTAAATCTCAAGCCATTGACAGAAGCCATCATCAACATTGAGAGCGTCAACCCGATTGAATTTTTCGGGATTAATAACAGCAAGTTTGACCTGCTGAAGAAACGCTTCCCCCTCCTCAAAATCCTTTCCCGCGGGCAGCAGATAAAGCTCTCCGGCAAGCCCGAAGAAGTGGCCAGCGCGCAGGAACGCATCGGACAGGTGATTAAATACCTTGAACGTAACGGCCATCTCAGCGAGCAGTACTTTGCCCAAATCCTCGGTGACGACGACGGCGTGGACGGCCCGGTGGTGGAGGAGACCCTGAACAATGACATCCTCGTCTTCGGCCCCAACGGCAAAGTCATCCGCGCCAAGACGCAGAACCAGAAGATGATGGCCGCTTCCGCGGAAAAGAACGACATCATATTCGCCCTCGGCCCTGCCGGTACGGGCAAGACCTATACGGCGGTGGCACTGGCGGTGCGCGCCTTGAAAAACAAGGCCGTCCGCAAAATCATCCTCACCCGCCCCGCGGTAGAGGCTGGCGAGAGCCTCGGCTTCCTGCCGGGCGACCTGAAGGAGAAGATTGACCCCTATCTGCGCCCGCTCTATGATGCGCTGGACGATATGTTGCCAAGTGATAAGCTGACGTACTACATGGCGAACCGCATCATTGAGATTGCGCCGCTGGCCTACATGCGCGGCCGTACGCTGGATAATGCCTTTATCATCCTTGACGAAGCGCAGAATGCTACCGAGTTGCAGCTCAAGATGTTCCTGACGCGTATCGGCCCATCAGCCAAAGCCATTATCACCGGCGATATGACGCAGGTTGACTTGCCGAAAAACCAGCGCTCGGGCCTCATTAAAGCCACACGCATCCTGAAAAACGTGGAAGGCATTGCCCACATCCAACTGGACGAAAGCGACGTGGTGCGCCACCGCCTTGTGAAGGCCATCATCCGCGCTTACGACAAAGACCAGGCGCGTGAGGATGAGCTGGACGAGCAACGGCGGGAGCGCCGCATAGCAGGCAGCGAAGAGCGGCCGGCTTAAAGCCGTAAGTGATTTATAAGAAAAGCCACCTGTGACGCAGGTGGCTTTTCAGTTTTTAATTCTTTAAGCGCGAACAGCGCCGTTATGCAAGCATCGTTACGGGATTTTCCAGGTAGGCCTTCAGCGTTTGCAGGAAGCGCGCGCCAACAGCGCCGTCCACCACGCGGTGGTCGCAGGAAAGTGTCAGCTTAAGCAGTTGGCGGATGACAACTTGCCCGTTTTCCGCAACCGGCGTCGGCGCAATCTTGCCTACGGCAAGGATGCAGCTATCCGGCGGGTTGATGATGGCGGTGAACTCGTCAATATCCATCATGCCAAGGTTGGAAATCGTAAAGGTATTGCCGGTGAATTCTGCCGGCTGAAGCTTCTTATTCCGGGCCTTGTCAATGAGCACGTTAGCTTCTTCCGCGATTTGAGAAAGTGATTTCGCGTCCGCATTTTTCACAACCGGGACAAGCAGCCCCTCATCTACAGCCACCGCAGTGCCCACGTTGATGTTGTGATTCTGGCGGATGGCCTCGCCCGTCCAGGAAGAGTTCACTTCAGGATGCTTCCGCAGCGCCATAGCGCAGGCTTTGATGATGAGGTCGTTGAAAGAAACCTTCGCCGTAGCCACATCATTAATGGCTTTCCGGGCCGTAATGGCGTTGTCCATCGTCACCGTCATGCGCAGGTAGAAGTGCGGCGCGGAATACATGCTCTCCGATAGGCGTTGAGCGATGATGCGGCGCATCTGGGAAAGTGGGGTATCCGTATAGGCTTGGCCTTCCTGCGCGGGTGCGTTGGACGGTAGTTGGACGGTTGTCGGACGGTTGTCGGACGGTTGTTGTGTTGCCGGCTTGAACTCGTCTATGTCACGCTTGATGATGCGGCCGCCGTCGCCGGAGCCGTGTACTTCGGAGATGTTGATGCCTTTTTCTTTGGCGAGGCGCTTGGCGAGGGGTGAGGCTTTCAGGCGACCGCCTTCTTCGCTGTTAGAAGGTTGGGGTGTTGGAGCGTTGGATTGTTGTGCGGGCGGAGCTGATGGCACTACGGCGGGCTGTTGTGCGGCGGCAGGCGCTTGTTCAGGAGTAGACGCCTCCCCACTCTTCTCGCTTTCCAAGAAGGCGCTTATGTCAGTTCCGGCTTTGCCGATGATGGCTATAATGCCGTTAATGGGCGCAGCTTGTCCTTCAGGAACGCCTATGTGCAGCAGGGTGCCATCAGCGTAGCCCATTACTTCCATCGTCGCCTTGTCCGTTTCTACGTCCGCAAGCACGTCGTCATTCTTCACGGCATCGCCGACCTTCTTATGCCAGGCTACAATTTTGCCTTCCGTCATCGTGTCGGAGAGGAGCGGCATTCTTACAACTGTAACGTCCTTGGGCAATTCTGCTTTAGGAGCATCTGCTTTCGGCGCTTCCGGTGCCGGCGCTGCTTTTTCGGGTGCGGGTGTTGCCGGCTTTTCGGGCGCCGGCGCTTCAGGAGCGGCTGCGGCCGGGCTGCCACCTTCTAAAAGCGGCTTATAATCTTCTCCTTCCTTTCCCACGATGGCTATGATGTCATTCACCTTTGCGGCCTTCCCCTGCTCCACGCCTATGTAGAGGAGCGTGCCGTCCACATAAGGCATTACCTCCATGGTGGCCTTATCGGTCTCCACGTCGGCCAGCACGTCGTCGCTTTTTACTTTATCGCCAACCTTTTTGTGCCATGCCGCGATTACGCCCTCCGTCATCGTGTCGGAGAGGAGCGGCATTCGGATTGCTTCGGCCATCTTGGGAGCTTTTGAGGAGAGAATTTTTGCGGGTTAAAAGTACGGTGAATGGGTTTCACGCAACGAACGCAACCCTTCGGCTTCGCTCAGGGCAGGCTTGCGAAGCGAACACCACAGACAAGCCGCTTTATCTTGCCGTGAATGACAATAGAAATCTGGTCAATCGGCAAGGCGAATGAGGCTCATCTGGACGCCGCCATCACGCATTATCTGCAAAAAGTAAAGCCGTGGTGCACGACGGAGCTAATCGTCATCCGGCCGCCTAAAAAGGGCGTTCAGCCAACGCCTGAGGCTACTCTTGCCGCTGAGGAGGCCCTTATCTTAAAAAAGCTCGGCGCGCAGCATCACCTCATTCTTTTAGATGAGCGCGGCAAGGCGCTGACTTCGCCCGAATGGGCGCAATCCCTCCAAAACCTGATGAACAGCAGCACAAAGACGATGGTGCTGCTCATCGGCGGCGCCTATGGTGTGAGCGATGCTGTGCGGGGACGCGCGGCGCAGGTATGGGGCCTTTCCAAGCTGGTATTTCCGCATCAATTGGTGCGGCTGATTGTAGCGGAGCAGGTTTACCGCGCCTTCTCTATCCTCAACGGCTCACCTTACCATCATGCCTGATTGGGCTACTTTCGTCTGCCGATGCACCCTATAGCCTTCACAGTCACGCTGGTCATTGTTACCTGCATGCTCTCCATTGCCGCCTTTAACGACAACCGGATGTCGGATAAGCTCATCCTCTGGCCTGCCAAAATGCGGACGCCTAGTGAATATTACCGCCTTCTTACGTCCGGCTTTATCCATGCCGACTGGTCGCACCTGCTCTTCAACATGTTCACGCTGTTCTTCATTGGGCGCTTTGTGGAGTCGGCGTTTATAGCATATGGGCTGACGCCGTGGCTGTACGTGCTGATGTACCTGGCAGGAATTGTGGTGGCTTCGCTGCCGTCTTTCTACAAGCATCGCGGGAATCCTTACTACCGCTCGCTCGGCGCTTCCGGCGGCGTGGCGGCTGTTCTGTTTTCGTCCGTTTATTTTTCGCCTTGGTCGTCGTTGTATGTGTATTTCATTAAGATGCCGAACATCGTGTTTGCTGTGCTCTACCTTGCCTATTCGGTCTATATGTCGCGGCGCGGGCAGGGGACGATTAACCACGATGCGCACTTCTGGGGCGCGGTATTCGGTTTCTTCTTTACGCTGCTGATTGAGCCTTCGCACGGGATGAATTTTGTGCGGGAGATTCAGAATTTTCGCTTTTGAACCTTTACCACTAAGCGCACAAAGAAGCACTAAGGTCAGAGTGCCTAAAGCATTAACTCGCCTGAAATACCACTTTCAGCACCCTTTTGGTCACCGTCCGCACCTTCGCCCGCTCATCTATTCGCTTCCCTGCAATCCACAAAATGCGCTTATCAGCATCTTCCAAAATGCGGATGCGTTCCTTCTCATGCAGCGGCATCTTGGCATCAATAAGAAAGCGTTTCAGCTTTTTCTTTTTTCCGCCCATGCCGAGGGGATAGAAGTAGTCGCCTTCGCGGCGCGTGCGCAAGATGAGCGGGAGGCTCAGGTCGTCGCCGTTAAGGAGGGCAATGTTCGGGTTTTCAGAGAAAGGTGTGTCCGGAAGCACCCATGAGCATTGAAAAGTCCCTTCCGCCGTTTCAATGCTTGCCGGAACACTTTCAATCAGGATAAGATTCGCTTCGACTACCGCCAAGGCGGTGATGACCAGAAAATCCCGGTGCCTGATCGCTCGGTACGCCGATGAAAGAACCTGCCGACCGCTTTCGCCATCCATCAGCGAAAGAATCTGCGGTACCTGCTCGCCGGAAAAACCGAATGGCGTGAATAGCTCATACGCAACGGCGGCCAAAGCTTGCTCTTTTTGCAGCAGGCGGATAGGAACATACCAATCCTTTCCGCGTTGCTCTTTCAGTTTTGCCAGCCGGCCCGCCAAGGCTTGCCGGTAAATAATTTCCGCCGCACTGATTCGCTGTGCTGTCTCGGCTATTCGCGCTGTCGCTCCCGGAAGCAATTCTTCCAGTTTTGGGATGATGTGATGCCTGATGGCATTGCGCAAATACTTGTCTTCGCTGTTCGAGGCGTCTTCCCGCCAGTTAAAGCCGGTTTCATTTGCATAAGCGACAATCTCTTCCCGCAAAGCGAAAAGTAAGGGGCGAATGATGTGCCCGTTCCGCTCAGGAATGCCGTGCAGACCCGCGATTCCGCTGCCGCGGGCAAGGTTGATGAGCATTGTCTCTGCTACATCGCCGGCGTGGTGGGCAGTGAGGATGGCGGCGTAGCGGTGTTCCTTTCTTAAGGCCTCAAACCAGCTATAGCGTAGTTCGCGGGCAGTCATCTGAATGCTGCAGGCGCTTTCGGCAGCGATAATGGCTGTGTTAAAGCTTCTGACATAGCAGACGATGCCATTAGCGATACACCAGCTTTCCACAAAAGTGGCATCCGCGTCAGAGTCCTTTCCGCGTAGCGAAAAATTGCAGTGGGCGGCAGCAAATGGGATATTGGCAGCCATAAGCAAGCAGGCGAGGGTCATTGAGTCCAATCCGCCGCTCAGCGCGAGCAATAATGGCTGGCCAGCCGGCGGGAAATGCTTTCCCTTCCAATTGTTTTTGAACCGTTGCAGTAAGTCACTCATCAATACGCAAGGTCTTCGTAAGCCGCCTGCAGCTCATTGTAGGTGTGCCCGTCGCCAGCAGCTTTTGCTACCATCATCCCGCGCTCATACATCTGGATAGCGTCATCTGCACGGGCGGTACGCTCTAGCAGTCTGCCGAGGTGATAGTAAGTAGCCACATATTCCGGTGAGCGGTCCAGGTTTTGGCGGAAATGCCGCTCAGCCTCGCCTTCATCGCCGGCTTTTACAAATTCCAGCGCCAGTGCGTGATGCAGGAACTGGTCAGCAGGTGAAGTGGTAAGGAATTGTTGCAATTGAGCAATGCGGGTAGTCATAGTTCGCGGGTGCCTTCAAAAGTAAAGCCTCATTGCCCAATGCCGCCCCGCTTGTAGCTTACCTTCGCGCACCTTTTAATATCTGAATCGTTATGCCGGGATTTACCGTAGCCATTGTTGGTCGCCCTAATGTGGGCAAGTCCACCCTTTTTAACCGACTGCTTGAGCAGCGTAAGGCCATCGTGGACGATATAAGCGGTGTTACGCGCGACCGGCAATACGGCGTTGCCGACTGGAACGGCAAGCAGTTCAACGTCATTGACACCGGCGGATTCGTAAGCCGCAGCGAAGACGTTTTTGAAATAGAAATCAAAAAGCAGGTGCTCATTGCCTTGGACGAGGCCGACTTGCTCGTGTTTGTGGTGGACACGCTCACCGGCATCACCGGACAAGATGAGGATATGGCGGGGGTGCTGCGCCGTGGCAAAAAGCCGGTATTGCTAGTAGTAAATAAGTCCGACAATCAGGAACGCACCCTGATGGGCGCAGAGTTTTATGCCCTTGGCTTTGAAAAGGTGCACTTCGTCTCTGCTATTTCCGGCGCCGGCACAGGCGACCTGCTGGATGACCTGACATCCTTCATCCCGCAGCCTGAATCGCCGCACGACGCCGAAGCTTTAGACGAAAATGCTATTCCTAAATTTGCCATCATCGGCCAGCCGAATGCAGGGAAGAGCACGCTTCTCAATGCCCTAATAGGCCAGGAGCGCACCATCGTATCCGATATTGCCGGCACTACGCGCGACACCATTCATACGCACTACAACCTCTTCAACCGGGAATTCGTGCTCATTGACACCGCCGGTATCCGCAAGAAGAAGAATGTGCATGAGGATTTGGAGTTTTACTCCGTTATCCGCGCCATCCGTGCAATGGATGAGGCGGACGTTTGTATGCTCCTCATAGACGCCGAGCATGGCATGAACGCGCAGGACGTGAGCATCTTTGCCCTGGCAGCTAAGAAGGGCAAAGGCATTATCATCCTCGTGAATAAGTGGGACAAAATGCAAAAGGAGACGAACAGCGCCCGCGACTATGAGAAGGCGGTAAGGGAGAGGACTGCTCCTTTTACCGATGTGCCTATCATCTTCATCTCAGCCACCGAAAAGCAGCGGATTTTTCAGGCGATGGAAAAGGCGATTGAGGTGTTCGAGAACCGGAAGCGCCGGATATCTACCTCGCAGCTCAACGATATTATGCTGAAGGAAATCCAGGCTTACCCGCCGCCGCTGATGCGGGGACACGCCATTACCATTAAGTATGTGACGCAGGTACCTACCGCCGTTCCTGCCTTTGCCTTCTATTCCAATCACCCGGACAGCATCCGCGAGGGCTACCGGAATTTTCTGGAGAATAAGCTGCGCAGCCACTTCCAGTTCAGCGGCGTGCCGGTACGGATATTTTTCAGGAAGAAGTAACTTTAGGAAAAATAAATTGCCATGTCTGTGAAAGAGATGAAAGATGTCTTGCACCGGGAAATTGACGCTGCAAGCGATTTCTGGATGCTGAAAGAAGTTTATGAATTGCTTCGGTGCCGACAGTCAGACCAACCTGATGACGTAGTGAGTATTGACAATCTTCCTGCCGGCCAGCGAGCCAGTGTACTGCAGGGGCTTGAAGATATAAAGCGCGGTGCAGTATTCACTCAGGACGAAGTTGACCGCGAGTTGGATGAATGGTTTGATGAAGAAGACAAAAAATGGTCAGGCAGGTAATCTGGACGCAGCAGGCCAAATTGGAATTCCGGACGATTGCTGCGTACTGGAATAAGCGCAATAGAAATTCCAGTTACAGTCGCAAGCTTAGAAATCTGATTCGCACTTCCATGCGAAGTGTGGCTTCTCACCCACATACCGGCGCTCTTACTGATGAATTTGAAATTCGCAGAAAGCTTGTTCGTGATTATTTCGTCTTCTACCGCATTCTGGAAATGCAAATAGAAATTCTATCCATTTGGGACACCCGACGCAACCCCAACAACGCACCTTATTCTTACTAAAGAAAAATTTTGAAAGCCAGAACCCTTAAAAAAGATAAAGTCAATATCATCACCCTCGGCTGCTCCAAAAACCTGGTGGACAGCGAGGTGCTGAGCGGGCAGCTAATTGCCAATGACATTGCCGCCGTGCATGAAAGCGCAAAGCGCGACCACAACATCGTAGTCGTAAACACCTGCGGCTTTATTGACAAGGCGAAGGAAGAAAGCGTCAATACCATCCTGCAACAGGTGGACTTAAAGCAGCGCGGCAAACTGGATAAGGTCTATGTTACCGGATGCCTCTCTGAGCGCTACCGCCAGGATTTGGCGCTGGAAATCCCGGAGGTGGACGCGTGGTTCGGCACGCTGGAATTGCCACTGATGCTGCAGCAGTTCAATGTTGACTTCAAGAAAGACCTCATCGGCGAGCGGCTGCTTGGCACGCCCTCGCATTATGCTTACCTGAAAATTTCCGAAGGCTGCAACCGCACCTGCTCCTTCTGCGCCATCCCGCTGATGCGCGGTGCACATGTGAGTAAGACGATTGAAGATGTTGTAGCCGAAGCAAAGGCCCTCGTACGCCGTGGCGTGAAGGAAATCATGCTTATTGCACAGGAGCTGACTTACTACGGTCTGGATATATACAAGCGCCGCGCCCTGCCGGACTTGCTGAAGTATCTTTCGGACATTGAGGGCCTGCACTGGATTCGCCTGCACTACGCCTACCCGTCCAAGTTTCCGCTGGAGATTCTGGATGTCATGCGCGAGCGGGAAAACATCTGCAACTACTTGGACATGCCGCTCCAGCACGCCTCCGACGCGATGCTGAAGGCCATGCGCCGCAATATCACCCGCGCGGAGATGGAAGATTTATTGGGCGAAGTCCGCCAGCGCCTGCCGGGCATCTGCCTGCGCACCACGCTCATCGCCGGCTTTCCGGGCGAAACGCGGGATGACGTAGAGTCTCTGAAACAGTTTTTGGAAGCCCAGCGCTTTGACCGCGTCGGCATCTTCACTTATTCCCACGAAGAAAATACTCCCGGCTATGTATTGATGGATGACGTACCGGCGGCGGACAAAGCGGCGCGTGCCGAGGAGATTATGGAAGTACAGCAGGAGATTTCTTACGAGAAAAACCAGCAGAAAATCGGTCAGACGTTTAAGGTACTCATTGATAAGAAAGAAGCGGGACGCTACCTCGGCCGCACCGAGTTTGACTCCGTGGAGGTGGACAACGAGGTAGTCATTCAAAGCGAAAACCCGCTGCCGATTGGCGATTTTGTGCACGTGAAGATTACAAAGGCTTACGATTATGACTTGGAGGGCGAGGTAGTGGAGCTGTATTGACCGCTTTTTTCGCTGTCCATTAAACTATACTTTCAACCGCCCGTCAGAGGGCAAAGAAATTCAACACTATGCGCTTCTCCAACAAACTCACTATTGCCATTACGGCCCTCGCAACCGTAGCCGCCTTCACCTTCAGCGCCTGTAACCGCCTGAAAAAAGATTCGACCGAAGAGGACACCGGCTACGCCTCCGACCACGCCACGCTGGAAAAGAATTTCTCGGACGCCCAAAGCATCGCCGACGAGGCGGACGATGCCGGAAATGGCGGCTCTATGGCTTCCTACCGCATTGCCGGTGGCCCAACGGTAATGGGCGCGTGCACAACCATTACTAAAGACACCGCATCCAACCCGCATAAGATTACGGTGGACTTCGGCGCTACCAATTGCCTCTCCAAAGACGGCAACTACCGCCGCGGCAAAATCATCATCACCTACACTGGCCGCTACCGCGATATGGGCCACACGCACGCTATCTCCTTTGACAATTACTTTGTCAACGATAATCAGCTAACCGGCACCAAGACCGTCAGCTATACCTCTAATGATGCCGCCGGCCATCCGAAGTATGAAATCTCTGTAAATGGCAGCGTTATCCTCGCCAATAGCGCCGCCACCATCTCTTGGATGAGCACGCGCACCCGCACTTGGCTGGAAGGCTACGACACAAAGGACTGGAGCGACGATGTCTATGAAATAGCCGGCTCCGGCACGGTGACGCGCGCCAATGGCAAGACCTTCAACATCCAAATCACTACGCCGCTGCATGTGGCGCTGAATTGTCGCTGGATTGAAAGCGGCGTCGTGCAAATCACGCCGGACGGCGGAGTGGTGCGCACGCTCGATTACGGGAACGGTACTTGCGATGCGCAGGCGAACTTTACGGTGAACGGCAAGATTTATTCCGTTACGCTGAGGCATTAAGCCTGCTTAGCTCTAAATAGAAAAGGCGCTGCAATGATGCAGCGCCTTTTCTCATTCATTCCGAATTCCGCCCTCCGCATTCCAATCACTTCTTCCTCGCCGACAGGTGAATGTCGGAGCTGATCTTCATCGGCATCTTCATACCCATCGCGCTGATATCGCCGGTAATATTCTGCTTCAGCTTGCTGTCTGTTACAAGGCCAGTCGCCACTTCAACATCCATCGTGCCTTTCTGGTCGCCGTTCAGGTTAATGTTCATATTCTTCATCTCCGGGGCTGTGGATGCGCCGCCGCCCTTGATTTTGGCGTTCACGTCTATGTGGGCCGTCCTGCCGCTCACGCTCGTCAGCTTGTACTCATTGTCTATGGTCATCCCCATCACACCCATGCTCATGTTGTAGGTCTTCTTCCAGGTGTCGCCCGGCTTCACCGGGTGGTCGGGAAAGATGTTAAGCGCCTGCTGCATCATGCTCTTGATGGCCGTGTCGTTAAACGACTGCGCCATCTGCTGCCGCGTTGCAATGCCTTCCGGCGTCGTCGTATCGCCCATGCCGTTGATGATGGCACTGAGGCCCTCAACCTTCTTAATTTCCCCGCTGCTGCTCACCTCCATTGTAAACGGTTTATTGAGCATCCCGCTCATCGCCGCCAGCTTCGGGTCGCTTTTAGCAGGGTCTTTGGAGTCATACGTCATACTCATCATCGGGTTCTTCATGTTCATGGCTATGCGGTCGTAGGTTACCGTAATCTTCCGGTCGTCGCCCGCGCCGGCGGCCACATCGTAGGTGCTTTCCATTAGCATGTCCTGCTGCGTCTTCATGCTCTGGCCCATGGCATTTTGCTCCATCGTCATCTTCATATCCATGGTGTAGAGGTACTGGCTGCCGGGCTGGAGGGTCAGCTTCAGGTTCACCGGCTCGCCGCTCTTGCAGGATGTATAAAGCAGGCCTGCGGCAATGGCGATAAGGGGAAGAAGGGATTTTTTCATGAAAATGTGCGTTTGATTGATGAGGCCGCGAAAATAGCCCATCCGCCATTGCGCAGCCCGGCGGCGTAAGTTTGCCGCCGCACCTTGATAATGATGCTTTCCAGAGTCCATTTTGTTAACAGAACTACGCTTTTTTATAGTTGCGTGCACACATTTACCACGTGCGTGTACGCATTTCCCGCATACGTGCACGCATTCCGTTAATAATCCTCCGCATTCAACCCGCTCCGCCGCCCCATGCCTTCCCCCGAAACCCTCCGCCAATGGTGCAGCGGCACCTGGCTCACACCGCCGCAGGCGGGCGCCATCACCGAGCTGGCTATAGACACCCGCCGCCTTAACGACCCCGGCCACGCCGCCTTCATAGCCCTGCGCACCGAGCGCCGAAACGGACACGTGTACATCCGCGCGGCGTATGATGCGGGCGTGCGCCTTTTCATCATCAGCGAGGAAATAAAGGTGGATGAATATCCCGGCGCGACCTTCCTCCAGGTGCGCGATACGCTCGCCGCCCTGCAAGCCATTGCCGGGGGCCACCGGAAGGCCTTCTCCATCCCCGTCATCGGCATCACCGGCTCCAACGGCAAGACGGTGGTCAAGGAATGGCTCTACAGCGCCCTATCTGAAGACCGTCGCGTGGTGCGCAGCCCCAAGAGCTACAACTCGCAGATTGGCGTACCGCTTTCAGTGTGGCTGCTACAGCCGGAAGACCAGATTGCCGTCTTTGAAGCCGGCATCTCCCGGCCCGGCGAGATGGAAGCGCTGGAGCGGATAATCCGTCCCACCATCGGCATCTTCACAAACATCGGCGAGGCCCACAGCGAAGGCTTTTTAAACCAGCGGCAGAAGATTAAGGAGAAGCTCAGGCTCTTTCTGCACACGCCCACCCTCATCTATTGCCGCGACTACCCGGAGCTGCATGAGTGCATCCTTCAGTTTGCCGCGCTCACGCGCAATGCTGATGAAGCGCCGCGCCGCGTCTTTTCGTGGTCGGTAAAGGGGGATGCGGACTTTATCATTACAAGTAAAGAAGCGGCACAAAGTCGCACCACCATCACCACGGCCTACGCTGGCCGCACACTGTCTATCACAATACCCTTCACAGATGCAGCTTCGGTAGAGAATGCAATTCACGTCTGGTGCACGCTCCTCCTGCTCGGCATGGACGATGCAACTATTGCCACCCGAATGGCGGCCCTGCAATCCGTAGAGATGCGCTTGCAAACCCACCGCGGTACAGGCGGCTGCACCATCATCAACGACGCCTACAATTCCGACCTCACCTCCCTCGCCATCTCTCTGGATTTTTTAGAAAGCCAGCGCCAGCACAGCCGCCGCAGCGTCATCCTCTCCGACATGCTGCAAATAGGCAAGCCTGACGGCGAGCTGTACGAGGAAGTAGCGGGAATGATTGTACGGCGGGGCGTACGCCGCTTCATAGGCATCGGGCCGGCGCTCACACGTGCCGAGACGCTGTTCCATACAAAGGGAGGTTTGGAATGCAGCTTCTATCCATCCACCGCCGCGTTCCTGAAAGACTTGCCGCGACTGACTTTTGAGGATGAGGCCATCCTCCTGAAAGGCGCCCGCGCCTTCACATTTGAGCAGATAGACGCCTTGCTGGCGGAAGAAGTGCATCAGACGGTGCTCTCCATCAACCTCTCCGCACTGTCGCACAACCTTGCCACCTTCCGCGCCTACATCGGATCAAAGGTTAAGGTAATGGCAATGGTGAAGGCCTTCTCCTACGGAAGCGGGTCGTACGAGATAGCTTCCGCGCTGCAATACGCGGGCGTTGATTATCTCAGCGTGGCCTACACAGATGAAGGCGTTACACTGCGCAAAGCCGGCATCACCCTGCCCATCATGGTCATGAGCCCCGAAGCAGCCGCCTTTGACCGGATGATAGCTTGGGGCCTGGAGCCGGAGATTTTCAACTTGCGCTCCCTACACGCCTTTACAAATGTTGCCGAAGCAATGGACGTATGCCAATATCCTATCCACATCAAGTTGGACACTGGCATGCACCGCCTCGGCTTTGCACTTGGCGAGGTGGAAGGGCTTATTGCAGCACTGAAGGAGAATGCCCGGCTACGTGTAGCATCTATCTTTTCTCACCTCGCAGCGGCGGAAGATGAAGCGCAGGATGCCTTTACGGCAAAGCAAGCGGCCACCTTCAGCGGCGTAAGCGCGGCGCTGATTGACGCGCTCGGCTACACGCCGCTGCGCCACTTGTGCAACACTGCAGGCATTGTCCGCCACCCCCACCTGCATTATGACATGGTACGCCTCGGCCTCGGACTGTATGGTATAGACAGCAGCGGCATCCTGAGCGGAGCCTTACAGCAGCTTGGCACCCTGCGCACCGTCGTTGCCCAAATCAAAGAGCTGCCCGCCGGTGAGGGCATCGGCTACGGCCACCGCGATGCAGTGGAGCATCCCCGCCGCATTGCTACAATTTCCATCGGCTATGCAGATGGCTATCCGCGCGCGCTCGGGCGGGGCCGGGCGCATGTACTTATCCACGGCAAGCCCGCGCCGCTTGTGGGCGTTGTGTGCATGGACATGTGCATGGTGGACATCACCGCCATCCGCGAAGCCGCGGAGGGCGATGAAGCCATCGTCTTCGGCCCCCAGTTACCCCTCACAGTGCTTGCGGATTGGAGCGGGACGATTCCCTATGAGATGATGACGGGTATCTCGCAGCGGGTGAAGCGGGTATATGTAGCGGAATGAATGGAGCTGCCTTAGATTTTGTAGCCGGCCGCCTTAAACGCTTCCACCTTCTCCGCCACCGCCTTATCGCTCAGTGCGAAAATCCGGGCTACAAGCACCGCCGCATTACGTGCGCCAGCCTTGCCCACCGCCAGCGTGCCCACCGGCAGACCCGCCGGCATCTGCACAATACTATAAAGCGCATCCACACCGCCGGGTAGCCCGCCTTCCAGCGGCACGCCGAGTACGGGCAGAGACGTATAGGCAGCGCATACGCCGGGGAGCGCCGCTGCCATGCCCGCTGCGGCGATTACCGCGCCAAAACCTTTTTCCGGGGCCGTCATCATCAGCTCGCGCACCTTGTCGGGATTGCGGTGGGCGGAGGCTACAACCATCTCGCCTTCTATACCGAACCAGGCAAGCCATTTTTTGCTTTCTTCCATTACCGGCTCGTCGCTTTGGGAGCCCATGATGATGAGTGCTTTCATCGGATATTGCTTTTACTTTTTAGAGAATGATTAGGGGCCAAAAATAGCCCTCCGGGCGCAGCATGGCCGTAAAACTTGTCAACCAGCACGCGCGCGCGCCTTCCACTTCATTTGCTTTGCTTTGCAATGCGCTGAATTTTAAAAGAGCCGCCGCTTTTGCAAACCGCTTCCTCCTTTAACCTCTGGCAAAAGCTTAGCCGCAGGCGGCCCGCTATAGTATCGCTATACATTATCGGCGCTGCCTGCCTGCTGGCCATTTTCGCCTATCCGCTGGCACCGGACAATTCGCCGGATGCAAATCGCATGTTGGTAGAGCTTGGCTCCCGGCCGCCCGGCTTTTCGCGGCAATTTCTCAAGGTGCCGCGTCTGCAACTTGCTCAGCAGCGGTCAGCGCTTGCCCGGCTTTTCACCGGAACGCCACCAACCTACAATCTCGTTCCGATCAACGATTTTTTCTTTGCCCGCGATACGCTGGTGGTGCAGCACTATATAGACGATGGGATTCAGGATACAATGGCGTTTGCGTTGAAGGCCCTTCTACCGCCGGCGATGAAAAAGCTGCCGCTCGGTAAGCAACAGCAGGCGGTGTTTAATGGCGCTATTACCCGCCGCAGTTTCCCGCTTGGCACAGACCGCTACGGACGGGATATTCTCTCGCGGCTGCTCATTGGCACGCGTGTGTCCATAGCTGTGGGCATTGTGGCCGTGCTGCTGTCGCTGTCTATCGGCATCCTGCTTGGCGCGCTGGCAGGCTACTACCGTGGATGGGTGGATGGGCTGGTGATGTACCTGATTAATATGCTGTGGGCTATTCCCACATTACTGCTTGTCTTCGCCATCACGCTTAGCCTCGGGAAGGGCTTTTGGCAAATCTTCATCGCGATAGGCCTTACGATGTGGGTAGGCGCGGCCCGCCTTATACGCGGGCAGGTGATGGTGCTACGCGAGATGGAATACGTTCAAGCGGCTAAGACGCTTGGCCTTTCGGACATGCGCATCATCTTCCGGCACATCCTGCCAAACATTGCAGGGCCGCTGATGGTGATTGCCGCTTCTAACTTCGCGGCAGCGATATTGACTGAAGCCGGGCTGTCCTTTCTCGGAATAGGCGTTCAGCCGCCCACGCCTTCGTGGGGATTGATGATAAAGGAGCACTACAATTTTCTGGTAACAAACCGGCCGCTGCTTGCTATCATCCCCGGCATCGCCATTCTCATTTTAGTCTATGCATTCAACATCCTGGGTAATGCCCTGCGGGATGTGCTGGATGTAAGAGAAGCGGGCTAAACGGCAAAAGAGCTGCCGCAGCCGCATGTGCTGCTGGCATTGGGATTAGTAAACGTGAAGCCACGGGCGTTCAAGCCGTCTTCAAAATTTACTTCCATGTCCATCAGGTAAATGCCGTGTGCAAGCTTCATAACTACGGGGATGCCTTCAATATCATAAACAGTATCGTCTGCCTCCGGCTTATCAAAGCCAAGTAAATAAGAGAGGCCGGAGCAGCCGCCGCCCTTTACGCCGATGCGGAGTTGCTCACTCTTGTCAAAATCCGGTGCATTCATCAGGCGCTTTAGCTCGGCAATGGCGCCGGGCGTCAGCTTCACAGGGGCTTCAGTTGCTACGGAAAGGGCTTCGGTATTCATAGCCCTAAAGGTACGAAAGCGGCACGGGGAGCGGCCAATCGGTTGGGGCGATGGGCTTATAGCCATACATTTGCGAGGCTTAAAAACACCCTTATGAGCGAGGCACTGGAGACGATTACGCAGGATACAACGGCTGGGATGAAGAAGGCGATTGCGCATCTTGAGACCGAGCTGGCGAAAATCCGCGCCGGCAAGGCAACGCCTGCCATCGTGGATGGAATCCATGTGGATTATTACGGCAATGCCACCCCGCTGAACCAGGTAGCCAACGTCACCATTCCAGACGCACGCACCATCTCTCTGCAGCCCTGGGAGAAGAATATGCTTGGTGCGATTGAAAAAGCTATTATCGCTGCCAACATCGGACTTAACCCGCAGAATGACGGCAACTTCATCCGCCTTTTCCTGCCACCGCTTACCGAAGAGCGCCGAAAGGAGTTGGTAAAGCGTGTAAACGGCGAAGGCGAGCATGCCAAGGTGTCCATCCGGTCTATCCGCCGTGAGGCCATTGAGCAAATTAAGAAGCTGCAAAAAGAAGGGCTGAGTGAAGACGCGGCTAAGGATGCCGAAGGCGTTATTCAAGGCATCACCGACAAGTACATCGCCCTGACGGACACGCACCTGAAGGACAAGGAGAAGGACATCATGACGATTTAATCGGAGTATCAAGTAGCGGGTATCAAGCTGTCTTGACCAGCACCGTCAAGCCTGATACATGATACTTGATACCAAAATCAAGGATGAACGACTACTATACCCACATTATACGCCTGCTGAGCATACCTATCTACGGCATCATTATTCCGCTGGAGATATTGCTGAGTCATATAGAGGGCTGGAAATTTTACTCCTGGAAACAGACGGCCATAAATGTCTATCTCAATCTGCTCAACGTAGGCTTTGACCTGCTGCTGCGCGGCGTGGCGCTAGGGGTGCTTATTTTCTTTTCCGGATTCGCAGTAAAGAATACGCTTAGTCCCGTCGCCTATTGGACGATTCTGTTTTTCTGCGAAGACATTCTCTTCTGGCTGGAGCACTATGTTGACCATCATGTGCGGGTCTTTTGGGCAGTGCATGTAACCCATCATTCGTCAGATGAGTACAATCTCAGCACAGGCTTTCGCTCCAGCGTGTTAATGCCGTTTTACCGCTACCTGTATTTCATCCCGCTGGCGCTGCTGGGCTTTTCGCCCGTGGACATTTTCTTTATGTACGCGCTTACGCAGACTTACGGCATCCTCGTGCATACGCAGAGCATCGGGAAGCTGCCGCGCTGGATAGAAGCCGTGCTGGTGACGCCATCGCATCACCGTGTACATCATGCGAGTAACATACCCTACTTAGACAAGAACATGGGCATGGTGCTCATCATTTGGGACCGGCTGTTTGGGACTTTTGCGGAAGAATTGCCAAATGAGCGGCCCGTGTACGGACTGACGACGCCGCTGCCTAATCCGAATCATCCGGTGGAGATTGTAACCCACGAATGGGTGGCCATTGGCAGGGATTTACGCCGCAAAACTTCGCTGTGGAATAAGCTCCGTTACCTTTTCATGCCGCCGGGCTGGAGCCACGATGGCAGTACGAAGACGAGTGAGGAATTGCGGCAGGAATACCGCTGCAGGCAGATAAAAAGGAGTTTGCCCGCGTCCCCTGACGCGTGGCGCAGCGGTGGCGCATCCCCTGATGCGCTGGCAGGATAGGCCGCACTGGCTATCTTGGAATAGATACTTATTTTCCGTTGCCCATTTTCAGGATAAAGTCATACTCTGCCTTCGTAACGGAGGCCACCGAAAGCCGTGAAAGCTTTATCAGCTGCATCTCCGCCAACTGCGGCGTCATCTTTATATCCGCCAGCGTTACCGGCTGCTCCAGCTTCTTCAACGGCGCGATTTCCACGACCGACCAGTCGCCTTCCTTTGCCGTGGGGTCAGGGTAATGCTCCTTCACCACCTTCGCGACGCCGACTATCTCAAGGCCTTCATTACTGTGATAAAAGAAGACATGGTCGCCTTCCTTCATTGCACGGAGGTTATTGCGGGCTGTGTAATTGCGCACCCCGTCCCACACCGTGTGGCCATCTTTTACAAAGGCGCCCCAGCTATACTTAATCGGTTCTGATTTTACGAGCCAATAGTTCATGGTGAGTTTAGTGTTTCTCATAGGAATGCTACGGTGCATTAGGATTGCCGTTCCAAAAGTGCTTCCGCCAATTCCTGCAACGGCTGCTTGCGCTTGCTTAATACAGCCACATCATCCAGGGCCGCGAAGGCAAGATTGGAATAATGCACTACCGCATCCCGGCAAGCCACATCAGCGCCGCCCTTCTGGAAGAGCGACAGCACAGCACCTAATTTATCATACACTTTGCGGCCCTGCCAGCTTTCCAATTCACTGCGCTCAGCTTCGTCAAGGTTTTGCATCGCCACAAGATGCAGATAGGTCTTCTTATCCGCCAGAATATCGCCGCCGGCCTGCTTGCCCAGCCTGGCTGAATCGCCGAATGCGTCCAGATAATCATCCTGCAATTGGAAAGCAATGCCCATTGCCTTGCCGAAGCTGTACAGTTTATCTGCTGCGCCCTCTGTAGCCCCTCCGATGAGCGCGCCGATTTTCAGGCTTGCGGCAAGCAGCACCGAAGTCTTCAGCGCAATCATGTCAATGTACTCGTCCACGCGCACATCCTTCCGTGCCTCGTAATCCATATCCATCTGCTGCCCTTCGCACACTTCTATCGCCGTTTTATTGAAAAGCTGAAGCGCCGGCTGCAATCCCGACTTGATATGCGCAAATTGCTGGTATGCCTCAATGCACATCACATCGCCGCAAAGGATGCCGGCCGTCAGGCCGTTACGCGCATGGATGGTTGGCTGACCGCGACGAAGCGGAGCCTTATCCATAATATCATCGTGGATGAGGGTGAAGTTGTGGAAGAGCTCAATACCAGTAGCCGCGTGCCAGGCATCGTTCGGGATTTCTCCGAAAAGCTCAGCGCCCATCAGGCACAGTACCGGGCGTACGCGCTTGCCGCCAAGGCCGATGAGGTAGCGGCATGGCTCATAAAGCGAGTTCGGGCTGCCGCAGAAGACTTTGGCATCGCTCAGGTGCTGTTCAAACTTTTGGACGAGTTCTGTGAATGTGTGCAAGGTCAATTTATCGTTTCGGCGACTGGCCGGTTCATTTCACTGGTCTCAGCGACTTTGTCATCCTGAAACCAGTTCAGGACAGGTTTCCCGAAGGGAATCTCACAGACACTGCGACCAAAGATTCCCTGCGGGAATGACAAAGATTGGGCGAGCAGCGCGGACATTCCATGATAATCCGTTCAACCCGATCAACTTGTTCAACCCGCTTAACTCTTCTTATGCTTGCCTTTATGCCCGCCCTTCTTTCCGGGCTTTGAAGAAGGCGCATCCCATTCCGGCTCCGGCTTCTTCCGGCTGCGCGGTTTAGCCGGCGGTAATTCCGCAAGCGTGAAATCTATCTGACGCTTCTCAAGGCTTGTGGACACCACCTTCACCTTCACGCTGTCGCCCATCTGGAATTTTAAGCCGGTGCCGCGACCTACGAGGCAGTACTCGCCTTCCATAAACTGGAAATCGTCAAATTGCGATAGCTCGGTCATGCTGATAAGGCCCTCGCACTTGTGCTCCACCGTTTCTGCGAAGAAGCCAAACATCGCCACGCCGCTCACCACCGCGTCAAAGTCTTCACCCACATAATCCTGCATGAACTCTACCTGCTTGTACTTGTTCGCGGCGCGCTCGGCTTCCATGGCGCTGCGCTCCATCTCGCTGCAATGGCGGCAAAGCTGCTCCATGTTCTTCAGCGGCTTCACATCGCCATCTAAGACTTCCTGCAACACGCGGTGTACGAGCACATCGGGGTAGCGGCGGATGGGTGAGGTGAAGTGGCAATAATCCTGGAAGCCGAGGCCGTAGTGGCCAATATTTTCCGTCGTATAAACGGCCTTTGCCATCGTGCGGATGCCGAGGCTTTCCAGCACGTGCTGCTCGGGCTTGCCCTGCACTTGCGCCAGCATTTCGTTGAAGGAGCGGGAGATGTTTTCGGGGGAATTAAGGTTGAGCTTGTGGCCGTACCGTGATGCGAAGGCGGCAAACATTTCCAGTTTCGCCTCGTCCGGCTGGTCGTGCACGCGGTAGGGGAATGGCACGGGCTTGCCCTTCACTTCAATCTTGCTCACGTGCTCTGCCACCGTGCGGTTTGCCAGCAGCATGAACTCTTCAATCAGCTGATGCGCTTCCTTGCTTTCCTTCACCACAATGCTGATGGGCTTGCCGGTCTCATCCAGCTTGAAGCGTACTTCGGAGGAGGAGAAGTTGATGGCGCCTTTCTTAAAGCGCACCGCCCGCAGGTTCTGCGCCATTTCATTCAGCAGCATCACCTCGCCGCGGTGGTCGCCGTCTGCGCCTTCTATCACTTCCTGCACTTCTTCGTACGTGAACCTTCTGCGCGAACGCATCACCGTGCGGCCTATCCAGTAGTCGCGCACCTTGCCTTGCACATTGATTTCAAAAATGGCGGAGAAGGCATACTTATCCTCATCAGGCCTTAGCGAGCAAAGCCCGTTGCTCAGGTGCTCCGGCAGCATGGGCAGCACGCGGTCGGGCAGATAGACGGAGGTGGCGCGCTTGTACGCCTCCGCATCAAGCGGCGAATCTTTCTGGATGAAGTGCGCCACATCCGCGATGTGTACGCCTACTTCCCACCAGCCTTCTTCCAATGGTCGCACCGACAGGGCATCGTCAAAATCCCGCGCGTCCACCGGGTCAATCGTCATTGTCAGGATGCCGCGCACATCGCGGCGCTTGGCCAGCTCAGCGGCATCTATTACATCCGTGAAGCGAGCCGCTTCTTCCACTACATCGTCGGGGAAGTGGAGGGGGAATCCGGCGTCCATGAGGATGCCCTGCATGGCGATTTCATTCTTGCTCTCGTCGGTGAGGATGGAGATGATTTCGCCAATCGGGTTCTTCTTTTTGCTGCTCCATTCCGTGATGCGCGCCACGGCATGGTCGCCGTCCTTCGCGCCCGCCAGCATGGCGAGGGGGATGAAGATGTCCACCGGCATATTATCCTTATCGGGCAGCAGGAAGGCGAAGTGCTCCTTTACCTCCACCTTGCCGGAAAACTCGGTCTGCTTTCTTGTAATGATGCTCTCCACTGCGCCTTCGGTGCGGCTCTTGCCTTCTTTGATGATGCGCACGCGCACCTCATCGCCGTCAAGGGCGGTGCTCAGATTTTCGGCGTGGATGAGGATGTCTTTCTCGCGGCCTTCCACCTTCACGAAGCCCGTACCGCTGCGTACTACGCTGAGCTTTCCCTTCATCGTCTCCGGGGCGCGCTTGCCGGTGAAGCGCTTGCTTTTTTCTTTTGCCATAATGCCTGTCTTTAAGCGGCGCTAAGGTAGGTAATGCCCTTTGGAGGACTTCGGGAAGTAGCCAGAGGCTACGGTATCGTGCGACGAAGGCAGGAGCCATTACGGAACTGTTTGTGGTTTGGTTACCGGGAACCCGCGAGATGCAAAGAAGTAGTGAGTAACAGATTTAGGGTGGACGGAAAAAGATTTTTTGTAATGGGGAAAGGAAATCTGGTGGACGGGTAAAGATTTTTTGTTGTAGGTAGAAGAAACATATTTGGTAAATCTTTTCCCGTCCACCAGAAATCAGTTCCCCGTCAGTAAGAAACCATTCCCGACTACAAAAAAACTTTATCCCATCACTAAAAATTTTTATCCCACCATAAAAAAGGTTTACGGGTAGATGCATCCGGGTTTCAGGTTACACTTAGACCCCGTCTTAGCCCTTACGTGCAGATGGTACAGGTCAATCAGGGATAGTCTGCCCGGCGTGCGCTTAGACGGGGTCTAAGCGCAACAGTGCCTTTTTATGTGTCTAAGCGAGACTGGGACAAGTCGCTGTGAACTTTCAAACTGAGACATTACCGAATCCCTATTCGCTTGCCACCGTGGCATATTTCACCATGAAGGCAATAATCTCCACAAGGTCGCTGAAGGAAACGGGCTTTATAAAGAAACCCTGAATGAGCAGCTCAAACCCTCTGTGCAGCTGCCGCGTTTCCGCGGAGGCGGCGAGGAAGTAAAAGGGCACGGCGGCCATGGTGTGGAGCTTCGTGCCGCGCATGAGGGAGCGCATGGCAAGGCCGTCCATACCGGGCATGTTCACATCGGCTATTATCATAAAAGGCACGTCTGTGGTGGTATGCAGGTAGGCCAGCGCCGCATCGGGCCGGTCAAAGCATTGGAGCGGATGGGGGCAGCCGGTCTCCTGATAAGCTGCCGAGATAGACATCATATCATCCGGGTCATCCTCAATCAATATCACGGGAGCGGGGTCGTTCATAATAGGAGGGTTGAAAGACGCGGGACATGCGAGTGCGCTGTTATGAATTGTTTGCAGGGGTGTAAAGTATGGCGCGTATCGTGCCCTTGTATATGGCTGCGGTGTGAGGTTGACGGGTGAGCATATCAACGTATCAACTCCCGCAGGGCTATTTTTGCGCCCACAATCAGAAACCCCCATGTTTGACAATCTCTCCGAGCGCCTTGAAGGCGCGTTTAAGCAGCTCAAGGGCGAGGGCCGCATCTCCGAAATCAATGTAGCGAGCACCATCAAGGAAATCCGCCGCGCCCTCGTGGATGCGGATGTGAACTTTAAAATCGCCAAAGAATTTACCGACCGGGTTAAGGATAAGGCGACGGGCGAGAAGGTCATCAACTCCGTAAGCCCCGGCCAGCTCATGGTCAAGATTGTGAAGGACGAGCTGGCGGAACTGATGGGCGGCAAGGAGGCGGAGCTGGATTTGAGCGGGCGGCCCACGGTCATCCTCATCGCGGGGCTCCAAGGCTCCGGCAAGACGACCTTCAGCGGCAAGCTGGCCAACTTTCTGAAGAGCAAGAAGGGCCTCAACCCGCTGCTCGTGGCGGCAGACATCTACCGCCCGGCGGCCATAGACCAGCTCCAAGTGCTCGGCGAGCAGATAAAGGTGCCCGTTTACGCCGACCGTGAGAATAAGAGCGCGGTAAGCATTGCCCAGGCCGCCATTGCGCAGGCGAAGACGCAGGGCAATCGCGTGGTAATCATAGACACCGCAGGCCGCCTTGCGGTGGATGAGGTGATGATGCAGGAAGTGGCGGACGTAAAGGCCGCGGTGAAGCCGCAGGAAATCCTTTTCGTAGTGGACTCTATGACGGGGCAGGACGCGGTCAATACCGCGAAGGCCTTTAATGAGCGCCTGGACTTCAGCGGCGTGGTGCTCACCAAGCTCGACGGCGATACGCGCGGCGGTGCGGCCCTCTCCATCAAGTACACGGTGGACAAGCCCATCAAGTTTGTGAGTATGGGCGAGAAGCTGGATACGCTGGACGTGTTTTACCCGGAGCGCATGGCGCAGCGGATACTGGGCATGGGCGATATCACAAGCCTCGTAGAGCGTGCGCAGGGCCAGTTTGACGAGGCGCAGGCAAAGAAGCTGGAGAAGAAAATCCGCCAGAACAAGTTTGACTTTGAAGACTTCAAGGAGCAGCTCGGGCAGATTAAGAAGATGGGCAATATCAAAGACCTCCTCGCCATGATACCCGGCGTAGGCAAGGCCGTCAAAGACCTGGACATCTCCGACGATGCCTTCAAGGGTATCGAGGCAATGATAAACTCCATGACCCCCTTTGAGCGCGGCAATCCGGATGAGATTGACGCCAGCCGCCGCAAGCGTATCGCCTCCGGCAGCGGCAAGAGCATTCAGGAGGTGAATGCTTTCATGAAGCAGTTTGAGCAGATGCGCCAGATGATGGGCATGATGGGCAAGATGCGCGGCGGCATGCCGGGAATGCCGGGCATGGGCATGCCGGGGATGCCGTTCGGGAAGCGTTGAGAAGTTTAGAGAAGCCGACTTGTCAACATATCAACCTGTCAACGTTTCAACTTATCAACCCTTGATAGTCCAGCCTTTTCCATTACCTTCGCCACCCGAAAAAACTTTTTCACTCACCCTAACACAATTAATGTCTATTAATTATGTCCGTTAAGATTCGCCTGCAGCGCCACGGCTCCAAAAAGCGCCCCTTTTACTTCATAGTAGCTGCTACGAGCACCTCGCCCCGCGACGGCAAGTTCATTGAGAAGCTCGGCACCTACAATCCGCTGACCATCCCGGCCACGGTAAACCTTGATCGCGACCGCGCCCTTTACTGGCTCAATGAAGGTGCGCAGCCTACTAATACCTGCCGCCGCATCCTTTCCTTTAAGGGCGTGCTCTACCTGAAACACCTCATGCGCGGCGTAAGCCTCGGTCTTTTTGACGAGCAGGGCGCCCGTCAGAAGTTTGAAGAGTGGAATGGCCAGCACGAGCAACTCGTAGCCCAGCGCGACGAAGCCCACCGCAAGCACAAGGCCGACAAGCGCCACGCCGTGGTGAAGGAGTCTGTACAGCGCGTGGAAGAGAAGATGGCCGCCCGCGTAGCCGCTGCCACGCCTGTTGAGGCAGAAGCTCCTGCCGCTGAAGAAGCAGCCGCTGAAAACAGCAACGAGGCAACTGCCGAAGCATAAGTGCTTAGTACTGACTTATTTGAAAAAAGCAACGGCTCAATGCCGTTGCTTTTTTATTTGCGGAAAATCAAGGCAAAGAGCCAGAACAGCATCAGACCATTCTGGCCTCAAATACTGCGGCAAATTCGAGCAGTAGCAGGGCCTTCAGCTCCACCTCGTCCACAGGGCGGCCAAGCTCCTGCGCTATGGAGGTAACGCCCTTATCGCCGATGCCGCAGGGCACGATGTAGCTGAAGTACTGCAAATCAGTATTGGCATTGAGCGCAAAACCATGCATGGTAAGCCAGCGGCTGCAACGCACGCCCATCGCACAGATTTTGCGGGCGCGCTTCTCGTAACCCACGTCCAGCCACACACCGGTTGCGCCTTCCAACCGGCTGCCAACGATGCCGTAGTGCGCTATGGAGCGGATGATAACCTCTTCCAGCGCGCGCATGTAGCGGCCAAGGTCGGTGTAAATTTTTTCCAGGTCTAGCAGCGGGTAACCGACAAGTTGGCCGGGGCCGTGGTAGGTGATGTCGCCGCCACGGTTGGTTTTGTAGAAGGATGCGCCAAGCTGCTCTAAGCGTGCATCAGCGACTAGCAGGTTTTCCATGTGGCCGCTCTTGCCGAGCGTATATACGTGCGGATGCGTGCAGAGAATGAGGCGGTGCCGCGTTAGCGGCTGCGGCGGACGCGCGGCTTCCGGAGCGTTATTCCATTCCCGCTTAATAGCAAGCGCTTCTGCAAGTACGGCCTCTTGCTGCTCCCAGGCTGCGCCGTATTCTATAACTCCCCAGTCCTCAACGGTGATTATCTGCGTCTCAGTAGCCACACTCATGGGGCGCAAGTTAGCGTCTTGTTATGCCACCTGAAATCACCCCTTTCTTACGGGGCATAGGCTTTGTATTCGCTACGTTTTAACACCCGCCTCTTTACATTTGGAAACTATGCACCGATACACAGCTATCACGCGATTCATGAAAAACAAAGTCCTCTTTCCGCTCCTCGCTATCGGGGCGCTGGCCGCTTTTTTCTCCTTTAAATATATAGGCAGCGGCGATAGTGCTGACGATAGCAGCGCGCCTTCTGCGGAGCGCAAGAGCCTCATTGTCACCACCGTCATGCGGGCCATTAAGGAAGGGCACTTCTCACCGCGCCCCGTGGACGATTCTTTTTCCTCAGCCGTATATCACCGGATGATGGATCAGCTGGATTATGAGCGCAAGTTCTTTACCCAGAAGGAGGTGGCCGAGCTGAAGCGTTACGAATTTGACATTGATGACGAGCTGAACCGCGGCGAGACGACATTCTACGATAAGTTCAACACCTTTTTTATGGCCGCCATTGACCGCGCAGATTCTTTTCAGCGGCAGGCATTGCGGCAGCCATTCAATTTTACTGGCAATGAGAAGATTGTGCTGACCGGCGACAATATGCCGTGGCCCGCCGATGATGCGGCGCTCAAGGCGCGTTGGGCGCAATACATGAAGTACCGCGCGCTTGGCAAGTATGTTGAGCTAAAAGGTGATCGTGATAAAAAATTAAAAGACAGCGCCAAAGCCGTTGTGAAGACCGACCCGCAATTGGAAGCGGAGGCGCGCGAGTCCATCGGCAAAAGCGAAGCAGCTTATTTCCGTCGGCTGCGCAAGTTTGACGCCACCGAGCGCTTCGGAATTTTCGTCGAAGCCATTGCCAACAGCGAGGACCCGCACACCGATTACTTCGCTCCGAAGACAAAAGACGATTTTGACGTAGCGATGTCCGGCACCTTCTTTGGCATTGGCGCACAATTAAAACCGGAAGAAGACGGACGCGTCAAGGTGGCATCTATCATTCCAGGCTCCCCGAGCGCCAAGCAAGGCGAGCTAAAGGCTGGTGATGAGATTCTGAAAGTCGCCCAAAGCTCTGGCGAGCCTTGGGACGTAATGCTTGCTTCTGACCTTAACGATGTAGTGCATAAAATCCGCGGAAAGAAGGGCACCGAGGTACGCCTGACCGTCAAGCAGGTTGGCGGCTCCGTAAAGGTCATCCCCATCATCCGCGATGCTGTGGCGCTGGAAGAAACCTTTGCGAAGAGCGCCGTCTTCAAGAGTGCCGGCGGGCCGGTGGGCTATATCTACCTACCGGAGTTTTACGCCGATTTTCAGCACATCAACGGTCGCCGCTGCGCCGACGACGTAGCCAAGGAAGTAGAAAAGCTGAAAGGCGCCGGCGTAACCGGCATTATCCTTGACCTGCGCAACAACGGAGGCGGCTCACTTAGTGATGTGGTGGATATGGCAGGTCTGTTCATTGACCAGGGCCCGATGGTGCAGGTAAAGAGCACCGACCAGGCGCCTACCACATTGCGTGACGCAACCAAAGGCACTCTTTACGACGGCCCGCTGGCTATCATGACGAACAGCGGCTCGGCATCCGCTTCAGAAATTATGGCGGCTGCAATGCAGGATTACAAGCGCGCCGTCATCATTGGTACAACAACGTTTGGTAAGGGCACCGTGCAGAAAGTGATTGACCTGAACGAGTACATGGACCCGATTGTCCGGATGCGGATGATGAATGAGCCACCCATCGGCTCTATTAAGCTGACGGTGCAAAAGTTTTACCGCATCAGCGGCGGCTCTACCCAACTGCGCGGCGTTGTGCCGGACATTAAGCTGCCGGACGCTTACAGTGAGCTGGACATGGGCGAGCGCAAGGATAAGGCAGCGCTGAAATGGGATGAAATTCCCGCCGCTTCTTACCGCACAACGAATAGCTACAACCTCGCGCCGCTTACCGCAGCTTCCGCGAAGCGCGTAGCCGCCAGCGGCGAGTTTAAAGTCATCAGCCAGAGCGCAACGCGGCTGAAGGCGCGTGAGAAGGACAATAGCTCTTCGCTGAATGAGGTAGCTTACAAAAAAGAGTTGGATGAGGCTTCTGCGCTTTCTAAGCAGATTGAAGAATTGGCGAAGAAAGCAGCCCCTATTTCCATTACCAATACAAAGGAAGACTTGGCCCGCTTTGCTACCGACAGTGCGGCCGTTACTAAGAACAAAAACTGGATTAAGAACCTTCAGAAGGACATCTACATCTCCGAAGCCGTCAACATCATCAACGATATGGCGAAGGCAGGCATGAAGGTGAACATGGGAATGGGGATGAAATAGTGAGGCGTTAATAAATACAGTGATTAGTTTCAGCGCCGCCATCGTGCGGCGCTTTTGTTTGCGGTAATTTTGAGGCCTTGCTTCTCTGATGAAAGGATTTTTCTGGTTGGTGCCGTTGATATGCCTGCTTGGCCGGATTAATGCCGCGGCTCAGGCTGTACCTGATACCTCGTTGAATCGCGTGGTGCCTGATACGTTGCCTGCGCGCAATGCGCCCATACTCACGTCGCCCGCGCCAGACCAAGTGGCATATGACAGCCTGAAGAAGGAGCGTTTGCCATTTCAGCCCAATCCGAAGAAGAGCGCATTATACTCCGCGATACTGCCAGGCGCAGGCCAACTTTATAACCAACAATATTGGAAAGCACCGGTAATTTATGCGGGCATGGCCGCATCGTTTTACTTTCTTATTGACAACTCGCGTCAATACGAGCGCTACCGGCGCGGGTACATCGCCCGCATTAATAACGCCAATGTGCAGGATGAATTCACCGGCTTGCGCAGCCAGGCGGAGTTGCAAATACTTCAGAACGCCTACCGGAAATACTTAGACCTGACTATTCTCTTTACCGGCCTCGGCTACGTCATTCAGGTAGCGGACGCATTGGCCTTCGCGCACCTGAAAAACTTTGACGTGTCTAAGAACATCTCCATGCGCGTTAAGCCCTTGTCACTTCCGAATGGCGACCCCGGATTCGGGTTGGTGATGAATTTTAAATAGGCTTTGCGCACAACTCCCGACTCACACACAATGCTCCAGAGCAAACCAAAGGAAGACGATTATAGGCATAAGAAACACCGCAAGGATTTGGTGCAAACCTTACGTGAGAAGGGCATCAACGATGAGAAAGTGCTTGGCGCAATTGAAGCAATCCCGCGACATTTCTTTTTAGACACGGCCTTTGAACGGCAGGCTTATGAAGACCGGGCTTTTCCAATCGCTGCGGGACAAACCATCTCCCAACCCTACACAGTCGCCTTCCAGACTCAGTTGCTGGACATCAAGAAGTACGATAAGGTGCTGGAAGTAGGGACAGGCAGCGCCTACCAAAGCTGCGTGCTGGCAGAACTGGGCGCAAAGGTTTTTACCATTGAGCGGCAGAAGGAGCTGTACGATTTTGTGGGCGGATTTTTCTTTTTGAAGAATTATCCCGGCGTGAAGCGTTTTTATGGAGATGGCTTTGAAGGCTTGCCTTCATTCGGGCCTTTTGATAAAGTAATCATTACGGCGGGAGCTCCGTTCATTCCGCCGAAATTGATTGAGCAGCTAAAACCGGGCGGCATCATGGTGATACCGGTTGGCGAGGAAGGCGTGCAGAAGATGATGCGGATTACAAAGGAAGCGGACGGAAGCCTGCGCGAGGAGTTGTTGGGCGACTTCTCTTTTGTGCCGATGCTGGAGGGGCGGAACAAGTGAAGGTCTACTACGATGTACTGTGAGTTCCAGGTCAAATTCACAGCGAATAGTCACCCTGTAAGGGTCTGCGCTCGTGTGGCGCTTTGTATGCCACTGCATAGATTCTTTCAGAATGAAACGATTAAGCGAGCAAATGATTAGGTTTTGTTGGCACCTGAATTTCACATTGCCTTCAAATTCCGCAGCACTCCACTCCATTTCGCGCGCTTAACAGGCGAGCCTTTGAAGACTTTCCGGAAAGCTTCTTCCGAAAGTTCCATCCATTCCTGCGTGGAAAGATTCAGCACATCCGGCAGCTAAAATATACCCACCCACCCCTTACGAAAACCGCTGTTGTCACTGACAAAACGAAAAATTTAATATTTTGGCACGATTTCTTTAAGTATTTTTTAAGACATTAATCAAACCATAATGCTATGACCTCTCTCTCTCTCTCTCTCTCTCTTTCGCTAGTACTACCTACCGGCTTAAGTTCCATAACTTGTCAAGCATATTGATTTTGCTGACAATGTTAACCAGCACAAGTCAGACCAAAGCACAAATCATTCCTAGCGGCTCCCCTGGCGTTTTTCAGCAATCCGCAGGTCCCTTCCCTGCTATTCCGGCGGATGATATTGTGGTTAACTGCGACATGATCGAGACGGGTAATAGCGGGAACGATGCATTGGAAGCCATTGTCTTTGCCCGGCACGGATGCAGTACCTGCACATCGCTTACCAGCCAAGGCAATATTTTTATAGAGGATTATACCTACCCGTGGGGCGGAAATCCTAATCTTACTGTAGCGCTGCCCGGCCATGCGGAAGAGCCGGATGTTGCCAACGCTTACTTCATAGACTCAAAAGGCATACTTCGCACCCAAGTAGCTGTTGTTTGGATGGACAACGGCGATGCTTATTTTCAAGTATGGGAAATCGGCGGCATCGGTACCGGCACGTTAACGGCAACGCCGGTGGCAAAATTCCCTCAGAAGTTGAACGCTACACCTGGCGGAAGCTGGGGTACGCCGCACATTGACATGTTTGTTGACCCGAACAATCCGATTAATGGAGTTGCTTCTATTAAGGATTACGCTATTATTTATACCGACGGCCCAAGTCATGCTATGAAGATTTATTACGGAGACCTAAATAATAGCTTATTTGCGCCGACAGGCAACACTATTTTAACAACCAACAGCTATATGCCAGATATAGCTTGTTTAACTGATTATACAACTGGCACAAATGACAACTTTGCCTACGTCTGCTATGGGAATGGCGCCACAGGAAGTTTAGACGTATTTGAGTTCAATACTTCCAGTGGCACTCCTACGGGAAACGTATTCTCGCAACCGGGGGTAAGCATCTTTTCACCAAGGATTGAGGCAATGAATCAATACTATGGCGGGCAGGCTAAATGGCAGGTTGTTACCTGTGAGATGTCCGCGTCCAATTATCAGGTAGTGGGATACAATGACCTCACAGTTGGCGCAACCCAGCTTTCGTCCGGTCTTTTTTCTGCGCAGGATATAAAGGCTCCATGTGTAGCCGCAGCGATGGGGCCTGCGGTATTCGGGTATGCCGGCAGCGATGTCGGTAACGTACAATATACCGCCGGCTTTTTTCCGTGGCTGGGTACTGACCTGTATGTACGCGATATAGACGCATCCAGTGGTGCCCTTGCTTCCACATTTTACTACCAGGTTAATGACCCCCATACCCCGGTAAACTATCCCTGGGATGCCGGCAAGCACTTTGCCATCAGCAGCAGTACCAATCTGGGTCTTGAATTCTTATCGGCCTGGGCGGATGGTACCGACATCATGTATAAGCATAGCCCCAATGCCCATAGCCCAATGGCATTCAGGCAGCCGACTGCCGTGAATGTAATTCACAATGCCTTCGCTCCGGTTTATCCTAATCCGGCAAAGAATGAAATACATTTCGGCGCGGAAGCGAAAAGTTCCTTTCTGATTCAGGATATTACCGGGCGAACTGTGAAATCCGGTGTTGCTGCGTCAGATAATACCGTTGATGTCGGTAATCTGAAAGCTGGCATTTATATCCTCAGGCGAATTACTTCCGGCGACATTTCAGAGACAGTAAAGTTTTCAAAGCTCTAAATGAACTGCCATGAAAACTCTATTGTTTTTTGCTGCGGCACTTTGTGCCTTATCATGTAGTGTGTTCGCACAAATCCCCAAATACTTTAAGATTGATACAACTTATAAAAGTTGGGCGGGTTTCGCTAGACAAGCCGGTCAGGATTCGGCACGGCTGCAGACCATTTATTACCCTGGTGATTTTCCGGCTGCGCCAAGCGGCAACATGACCAATCTATACTTTCGCATAGGTAACGGCAGTCCGGATACTCCGGTTATTATCTATGACTGGAAGGTCAGGATCGGCTACACCACCCGCACTCAGTTTGTACGCAATACCGCTAACCAAGACACTTTTTCGGAGGGCTTGCCTGTCGTTAGTAATATCCAGGCCTTCAAAGTACCTCGGGGCAATATTGAGGGAGTATGGATTAAGGTGCCTTTGACAAGCGGCAACTTTTATTACGATAAGTTGAAGAATTTTATTGTGGAAGTTTCAAGAGGTGCTTCACCGTTAAATGGCTTTAGTATATGCGCAACTACTGGCGATGCCCCACGCCTGAGGTCACTCACAGGTACTTTCACCTCGAGCTACGGAGCTGTTGCCGGACTACGTCTTGACTTTGGCTTTGACTTAGCCACAACAAGCATTGAGATGCAGACCACCGGTATCCAGTCTGTTGGAATATTCCCCAATCCATCCCAAGGCCGCTTTACGCTTACATCAGAGGCTGTTGAAGGCGTACATGAGATTCAGGTAACCGTCCGGAATATGCTGGGCCAGCCCATTTTTCTGAAGCAATTTCCGGTAAAGGCCGGCTCGCTGCTACAGGATATTGACTTGGAAGGTGTATCCTCCGGGCTTTATGTATTAGAAATATCCGTAGGCGGCGCGGCTATCACACGGCGCATAGTGTTGCAGTAACCGCTATTTGCTAATCGCCTTCAGGTTCCGCACCACCCCACTCCACTTCGCACGCTTAATCGGCGAGCCTTTAAATGCCGTCCGAAATGCATCTTCAGTAAGTTGGCTCCATTCCAGAGTGGAAAGATTCAGCACTTCCGGCAGCGGCTTAAATGCATCTTCATTGTGCGCAACAGAAAAGCGATTCCATGGACAAACATCCTGACAAACGTCGCAACCGAACATCCAGTTATCATCGCGCTGCTCAAAGCCGGAAGGCATCAGGGCGTCTTTTAGCTCAATGGTGAGGTAAGAGATGCACTTGGTAGCATCTACGACTGTCGGTGAAACTATTGCGTCTGTCGGGCAGGCGTCTATGCAGCGGGTGCAGGTGCCGCAATGGTCTGTTGTGAATGGCGCATCCGGCGTCAGCTCCAAGTCGGTAATGAGCGTGGCTATGAAGAAGAAGGAGCCGTAGGATTTGTTTAGCAGGTTGCCGTTCTTCCCAATCCAGCCGAGGCCGCTGCGCACTGCCCAGCTACGTTCCAGTACCGGCGCGGAATCCACGAAGCCGCGGCCCTGCACCTCGCCGATTGTCGCCCGCATATAGGCCAGCAGCTCATTCAGCTTTGCGCGGATGACGTCATGGTAATCCTGTCCCCAGGCATACTTCGCAATGCGCGGCGCATCCGGCTGCTGTTCTTCCGCCGGAAAATAATTCATCAGCAGCGTGATGACGGACTTTGCGCCGGGCACCAGCTTATCCGGGTCAATGCGGAGGTCAAAATGGCGCTCCATGTATTGCATCGTGCCGTTGTATCCTTTGCTCAGCCAGGTCTCCAAACGCCGCGCGTCATCCTCCAGCCGCTCCGCTTTCGCAATACGGCAGCCCATGAAACCGAGACGCAGGGCTTCGGCTTTGATGAGGACCGCGTTTTTTTCGGGAGATGACATGGCTAACCTTCCAGGCCGCAGAGACGGGGAAGGTCTATCGGACGCTGACACCACGAATTTCCGAAAGCTGCGCCACACAAGCGTCGGCAGTATGTAATGGAATGCCAGCGCTGACGGTGCAAAAAAGCTGCATATCCTGCCTGCCGATGCTCGCCTCATGCCTGCGCAATATGTGCAGCACTTCGCCAAGGTTAGCGTAGTCACATTCTACGACGACTTCTCTTTCTATCCAATGTTCGGTAATCATTGCTGCCTTTAATGCATCAGCTGCCACACCGCCGTAAGCTGCAATCAACCCGGGAACGCCCAGCAAGGTGCCACCGAAGTAGCGTACGACAATTACCACCACATTCGTCAGCCCGGCGCTGTCAATGGCGCCCAGCATCGGGCGGCCGGCGCTGCCGGATGGCTCGCCGTCGTCGCTTGCGCGGTATTGGGTGCCGTCGTGGCCGATGCGGTACGCTACGCAATGATGATTCGCCTTGGGATGCTCCGCTTTGAGTGCTTTGTGATGCGCCTTGACTTCCTCCACGCTATTTACCGGAAAGGCAAAAGCCAGAAACCTGCTGCCCCTGTCGCGCAGCTCGGCGGTTGTCGGCGCGGCGATGGTTTTATACTTGCGCGGCTCAGGCATGGTGGTCGGAAAGCATGATGAGGAGGATGGCTGCGACAGACAGCACCATTCCGATGATGCGCGCCTTACCAGCCTTTTCTCCAAAAAAGAAAATGGCGGTCAGCGAAGCAAGCAGCACGATGCCGATGTTGTTTACAGGGATAGCAGCAGAGCCGGGTAAAAAACCCGTTTGCAGCAGGCGAAGCAGGAAGTAGATGGAGAAGAAATTCGGGATGCCTAGAGCGATTCCGGCTACAAGATTCTTTACGGCAAACTGCTTGCGCCCGGTCAGCAGCAGATAGCTTACGAGGAGCGTGCCGATGACCGCTGCCGAAGTAAAAGCGTGAACAACATAAACGGATTGCCCCTGCTCATCCGCTTTCGGATTGTCGGTGGTGAAGTATTCGTGCGCGATGTAATTCACGAGCGTATCCAGTAAGCCGCTTGCTACAAACAGCAGCGCCGCCAGCCAGAGGTTTTGCTTCTTGCCGCTATCTCCCTCTTTCGTCTTGCTGCTTAGATAAACTGCGGGCGCAGCGAGCAAAATGCCGATGCCTTTGCTTAAGGACATCTTATCGCCGTACAACCACAACGCAAAGGCTACAGCAATTACCATGCTTAGCTTATTGGCAATGGTCGTGGTGGTTATGCCGTCTTCTTTCGTGCAATACGCAATGAGGTTGAAGATGCCGATAAAGGCTCCGCCCATCGTCAGCGCCCACCAAATCCACGGCTGCTCCGCGCTTTGCGCGCCTATTGGGAAGTGGCCTATGAACATGCTGCCGGTAGCTACGCACACCCAATAGTTGGCGACGATGGCCTGCAGGTTGTCCACCTTATATCGTTCAAAAACCTTGAACGCTACAATGAGGTAAGCATTGAGCGCAACCGTAAGCAGGAGATAAAGCATAGAATACTTCAGCCTTTAGAAAATTGCGCCAGCGGGATACGGATAGCGGCGGCTGAGCGGCTGCCAAAGCCGGAGCGCATCATCGCCAACAGCGCTATCGCTTGCGAGCCTTGCTCCTTTTACTATTGGCGCAGGGATGCCGTCACCTAAAGTTTTTGGCGTTGTAAAGACGCGCGCTTCATCCCAAAGGCCTGCGGCGATAAAGCTGTTGATCAGTTGCGCGCCGCCTTCTACAAAAAGTGAATTCTTTCCTTGCGCTTTGAGCCGTTCCAGTAAGGCGGGCAATAGCGATTCATCAAAGCGGAGTCGGACGCGGCTTGTTGTGGCTGTCCGCTCTTCCTCATTTACAATCCACGTAGGCATAGAATCATCTAAGAGATGATGCGATTCCGGCAGCTTCAACTCTTTGTCTAAAACAACGCGCAGCGGCTGCGGCCCTTCCCAAAGGCGGGCGGTTAGCTGTGGATTATCGGCGAGGGCCGTGTTATAGCCGACCATGATTGCAGACTCTTCGGTGCGCCAGCGGTGTACGAGCGTCTGGCTGAAATGATTGCTTAATTGAACGCGGCTGCCATCCGCAGGAGCCATGTAGCCATCTGCGCTTTGCGCCCATTTGAGGATGATGTAGGGGCGGGCCGATTCATGAACGGAAAGGAAACGGCGCGTCAGCCAGCGGGCTTCTTCTTTAAGGCAGCCGGGCGTTACTTCAATGCCGGCTTCATTTAAAATGCTGACGCCACGGCCTGCCACCTGTGGGAAAGGGTCTTCTGCACTGATTACGACGCGCCTGATGCCCTCCTGTACGAGCCATTGAGCGCAGGGTGGTTGCTTACCTTGGTGCGCACAAGGCTCCAGCGTTACGTACATCGTGCTTTGCGGAATGAGGTGATTGTCAGCCTGCCCGACGGATTGCAGGCAAGCGACTTCTGCATGGACATCGCCGTAGCAGGCGTGCCAGCCTTCGCCAATGATGCGGCCATTGTGTACCAGCACCGCGCCGACCATCGGGTTGGGCGAGACATAGCCGCTGCCGCGATGGGCAAGGGCAATGGCTCGGCGCATGAAATATTCGTCCTGCATGAGGGGTCAAAAATAGCATCCGCATCTTTGCTGCTATGCGGACGATTGGCGCGGCCTACTATGACTTGCGAAGTGCTTTGACTGCCTTGTATGACGAGGGCGAGGCGGCGGCGATTGCACACGGCGCTTTGGAGCACGTAACCAGCTTGACAGGGCTTCAACGCTTATCGCAAAAATACCTCTTGCTATCTGAAGCGCAATATGAAGCGTACGCAGGCGCAAAGGCGGCACTATTGGGCGGCCAGCCTTTGCAGTACGTAACCGGAAAAGCATTCTTTTTGGGAAGAAGGTTTCTTGTCTCGCCTGCCGTGCTTATTCCGCGCCCTGAAACGGAGGAGCTGGTGGAATGGATAATCTCCACTGCAAGGCCGAAGTCCATTTTAGACATTGGAACCGGAAGCGGATGCATTGCTGTGAGTTTAAAACTTGCGCTGCCGGACTGCGAGGTAACGGTGATTGATGTTAGCCCGGAGGCACTTGCCATCGCGCGTCAGAATGCTCAGCAGCTTGGCGCTGAGGTGGCTGCTCAGCAGCTTGACTTTCTAAATGCTCAAAGCCGCGATGCCCTGCCGAAGTTTGATGTTATCGTCTCTAATCCGCCTTATATACCGCTGACCGAAGCCGATAGTTTGCACCGGAATGTGCGCGACCATGAGCCGGCAACCGCGCTGTTTGTGCCCGGTGCCGACCCGCTGCTTTTTTACCGGGAGATTGCGGCTTTTGGGCGGACGCATCTTGCGGATGGCGGCGCTATCTTCTGCGAGCTTCATCGGGACTATGCAGTGCAAACTGCCGAGCTTTTTTGTAGCCATGGCTACTTTTCGGCTACGCTCCGGGAAGATATTCATGGCGCACCAAGGATGCTACGTGCGGCAAAATAGTGTCAAAAGAAAAGGCTGCCCATGAGGGCAGCCTTTTCAAAAGTCAATAATTAGAATTAAGCTTTCTTGCCGCGGCCGTTAGCCTTAGGCGAAGCTGGCATTTCTTCATTTGTTACGTGAATTTCCGGAGTTTCTGTAGCGAAGGTTGTGTTCACTTCTGTTGCAGCAACACCGCCGTCAATTTCCAGCATGCGGCTGAGCTGACGTACTTCCTTCTTCAGGTCGTAGATGGTCTTATACAGCTCGTCCAGCTCAGTGCGTGTAGCAACCGGGATGCCTGCGAGCCCTTTCTCCATTTGCGCTTCCATGTCCTTGCGGAGCTTCAGCTGGAGGGCGCTTACTTCAGCCATCAGCTGGCTGTACTCGTCGCTTTCAAAGAGGGATACAAACGTCTTGTCAGAGATGCTCATCCAGTCCTGGTAAAGGGACATCATGCTCTTTACTTCTTCGCCGGCTTCCAGCTTGTGCATTACGCTTTCAGCGAGTGCGTCCATCACCTTCGTGCCTTGCGTGTACATCATGTACTGCATCTGCGCGTTCTTGATGTTATACACCATGGTGCGGTCGGCGATATCCTGCCATTCAGCGATGCTCTTTGTGTGCTGGTTAGGCGTCATCATCTTGGCCATCGGAGATACAGCGTTCTGCATCATGGATTGCGCCTGCTGATACATGTTCAGCATGTTGGTGAAGCCTTCTGTGCCGCTCATGCCGGGCATGGAAGAGAACGCCTGCTTCATTTGATTGAAACCGCTGATGCCGGTAGTGCCGAATTGCTTGGCGCCGTTCTGCATCATCGTAGTCATCTGTTGCATGTAGCTGCGCGTACCTTCTGGCAGGAAGCCGAAGAACTTGTCCATGAACTGCTGATAAGCTTCAGGGCTTACCATGTTCTTGTACATTTCTGTGTTGAAGGTTTTTTCCTGGATGCTCTTCCACATTGGCGCCCACATCTGGTAGAAACGTGTGTAGCCTTCAGTGCTGTTCAGCATGTTGCGGAAGGCATCCTGCGTGGTGCCATTCTGCAGGTGGCCCTGCCACTCGCTGAAGTTGGTGTTCAGCATGTTGTACCACTGATTGAAGGCAGCAGTCATGTCATTGCCGGAATTCTTCATCGCGTCCATAGAGAACGGATTGTTCGTGTTCCAGTGCTGCATGTTGTTCATCCAGGTGTTGGCAGTGTTCATATTGCTGAACATGTTGTTCGCCTGGCTCATCCAGTTATTGAATGTAGCAGTGGCCTGCTCCATTGGATTACCGGTAGTTGCCTTGCCGGCAGCGTCCTTCATGAAGTTTTGTGAAGTCTCCCAGAGGTTCTTGCCCATGTTCATTTGTGTGTTCATCCAGTTCTGGAAGAACTCAGTCATGTTGCCGGCGTTTTTCTTAGCAGTGTTTGTTGTTTCAGCAACCTTCTCTGTGGTTTGGTTGAAAACCTTCTTTTGGTTTTCAATCCAGTTGTTGTACCACTCGCTACCCTTCTCAATAGTCTCGTTTACGAGCGTATTGCCGTTGGCGAGCTTCTTAGTGTTTTCTACAGCGCTGTTTACAAGCGTTTTCTGTGCCTCAACCATGGTGTCCATGAAGGCGGTTGTGTTGTCGTTAGCCATTATTATGGGTATTTAAAATTGTATCGTAATCGTGATTTGCGTAACTCGTTTCCCGAACGCGGCGCGAAGGTATGGGTTTAAGGCATCTAAAACGTTAATGTGTACGTCCTTTTATGATTTCATGATTTGATAATAGCGTTCCGCCCGCCCGTTACGGCAAGATTCTTTCATCACCTTTGCGCAATGGATAAAGTGCAATTCCTTCAGGTAGAATTTCCCCGCCTGCTTGCAACTATTGACCCGACGACACCGCCCGTCTGGGGCAAGATGAATGTGCAGCAAATGATTGAGCACATGAGCGATTCCTTGCGCATTGCCAACGGCAGAGATGCGAAAGATTGCGTGACTCCCGTTGAGCATCTGCCCAAGATGCAGGCGTTTATGATGAGCGATAAGCCGTTCAAAGAGAACACAGTCAACATGCAGATGCCCGAGGAACCGCTACCCTGCCGTTGGGAAAGCGTGGACGACGCCATTGGCGAACTGGAGCAGGAATTGAATGAATTCGTGGATGTTTTTGAGCAGGACAAACAGAAAACCATTACAAACCCCTTCTTCGGCGACCTAAACTTTGAGCAATGGACGCAGTTGCTTCATAAACATGCGGTTCACCATCTGCGTCAGTTCGGTGTAGTGCCTGAGCTGGTGGCCGCCAACTGAGCGGCCTTTGGTACGTAAGCGCGCACCGAGCAGGCTGCGTAATGGTATTGAGCTGCCAGGCTAAGGTGCGCTGCCATCTGTGCTAAGCGCCGTTCCTGCTCCGTGCCTTCAAACCCGCCCGCAGTAAGCAGATAAACCGTATCGCGCACGCGTTCTGTTACCCGTGCATAGTCGTCTTCCCAACTTAAGCGATGCGCGCCAAGCAGCGGCTGCCAGCAGGCCTTTTGCGGGTGCAGCTCTGTGTAATAAATATAGGCAGGTACAGCCGCATCATGCAGATAAAGTTGCTCCCCGAGTGCACCGCGGCTGTTCAGCCAAGCCATGCCCTTTGTGATTTCCTGATTATTGTAAGGATGCATCACATTGTGCGGCATAGCAACGACATTAAAACCGCCGACTATCACCAATGCGGCCTGCAAAGGCCGCCAACGATACTGCCAGAGGCGCTCAAAGCCCAGCCCAATAAGAATAAGCCATAGCGGCAGCATAAAAAGCACAACGCGGTCAATAAGAGAGAATTGCCGTAAGGCGGCGGCTGTAAGTACCAGTGCTACCGGCATTGCAACTAATGTAACGCCAAGGCCTCTCCGTATGAAAAGCTGCGTTATGCCAAGAAGGAGCAAGAGTAAATTAACGACTATGGCCACACCGCTCCAGCCGCCAATGGCGCCAAGCAGTTCTTGTATACGCTCCCAATTATGCTCCCAGACGGCAAGCGATGTTGCTGAGACGTCCAGAAAGTAATCATGATGAAAATTTTGTAGGTAAGGACTATTAATTTGCTCCTTTAGAATGCACTTGTAATAAAGCGCGAACTGCGCCACCCAGACCGCGCCAATGAATAGGATAGGCTTCAAATTCCGCCAGCGCCGCTCGCGTACCAGCGGCCAGACATAATAGCATCCTACACCGGCCAGGATGAACACCGAAGGCATGGAAGACCAGATGGCCAGGGAGCCTGCCCCTATCCAACATACCACAAAGCGGCGGCGTGGCATGGAGTTAAAATCCCAGCGCAGGGCAAGCCACAGCAGGAGAAGCGTAATGAGTGTATCCGGCATGTACTGTTTCACCTCTGCCGAATACCTGATGAATATGAAGCCGGCAGCGAGGTAAGCCAAGGGCAACAATACCGCCACATCCCGCATCAGCCTGCGCGCTACAAGCGGAAACAAGAACATCGCGCCCATCCCGCACACCAGCGGATAGAAGCGCATAGCTTCTTCTCCATACCCGGCAACGAGCGAGACAAGCTTTTCTATCCACAGAAAAACCGGTGGAGCGTATTGCTCATAGCTCAGCGGTGCCGACAGGCCGGCAAATCCGCGTTCTGCAAGGTTCCTGACGATGTTTGCCTCGTCAATGATAAGGTCGCGGTTGTGCAGGAATGTGGCTGCACGCATAAGGACACCTGCAGCAATAAGACCAACAATAAGCAAGCGCACAATGCGCTCCTTGTCGCGAAGTAAACGGGCTGAGAAACGCATGGCGGCGCAAGGCGTGGCAAGATAGCTACTGATAGAGCAATGCAAAGCGCTACTTCCGCCCTGCAATCGCTCGCACCGCCTCCTCAATCTCCGGGAAGGCAAATTCAAATCCCGCCTTCAAAATCTTATCCGCGCTTACCGTGCAGCTTTTCAGCACCTCTACGCTCGCCTCGCCCATAATCAGATTCAGCACAAAAGGCGGAACCGGCGCGGGCACTGCCAGTCCGCCACGCGCCTTTGCAATAGTGCGCATCAGCTCCCGGTGTGTTACCGGGTGCGGTGCTACGGCATTATACGCGCCCGCATAGCTTCCAGCCAGGGCTGCATCTATAAACATCCGCGCGAGATCATCCACATGAATCCAGCTTACCACCTGCCGACCGCTTCCGCCGAGGATTGGCATGATGCCAAACCGCATCGGCCCGGCAAGCTGCGGGTAAGCGCCGCCATCCGGCCCCAGCACGATTCCCGTTCTTAGCGCAGCCACCGTCTCATATTGTGCTTCTGCGGAAAAGGTTGCTTCCTCCCACATGCGGCACACATCGGCAAGAAAATCGGTGTAAGGAGGTGCATCTTCCCGAAAAGGCACCAGATTACCCCTATCCGGGCCGTAATAACCGGTAGCAGAAGAAGCTATAAAGCGCCGGCACTTTGGCGCATGCTGTGCAAGCTGCCGGTGCAGGAATCGCGTGGCATCCACACGGCTGCGGATGATTTCAGCCTTGTAGGCCGGTGTCCAGCGATGCTCCGCCACACCCGCGCCGGCAAGGTGGATGACAGCTTCCACCTCCCGCAGCGCCTCAGCATCCATTTCTTCCCCATCCGGATTCCACGCGGCGTAACGGACACCGCCGGAGGCAGGCTTAGGCTTGCGGGTAAAGACGGTAACGGCGTACCCGGCTGCTACAAGCCTGCGGGCGATGTGGCGGCCTACAAACCCGGTGCCGCCGGTGATGGCTATTGTGTTCATGTGGATTATGGGCGTGGTTCCCCGTCTAACGCTTACCGCCGGATAAGGTTCTTTCGCCGCGATATGTAAAGGTTCTCCAAAAAAGGCGGCAGTTCGCGCAATATGCCTTTTACAATGCCGTTACTTTTCAAAACCGCCTTTGCGCATGCCCCAAAATCTACACAAGACTTTTTCTCTCTATTCCCATCGCGCAACGCGCCCGCTCCTCCTGCCGACGCTGAGCCATGCTACCTACAATAGCATAGAAGCGCTGCTTAGCGCTATGCAGCATATTCTTCAGAAGGCCAAAAGCGACCTCATGCAGCCACGACATCAGGTGATTGACCGCATACTGCTTGAGGCGAGGCGCTGACTTACAGCTATGCCGGCAGCGTTTATACAGCTATGCCGGGCATTGGCATGGCAAGCCCGTATTTTTGCCGCCTTATGTCTGCGCTGCACCTCCACAACTCCCTCTCCCGGCAAAAAGAAAAGTTTGAGCCCCTCACGCCCGGCCATGTAGGCCTGTATGTATGCGGCCCTACGGTGAGCGGCGAGAGCCATCTTGGTCATGCGCGGCCTTACATCACCTTTGACGTAGTTAACCGCTACTTGAAGCACCTCGGCTACCGCGTGCGCTACGTGCGCAACATCACCGACGCAGGCCACTTTGAGGAAGAAGGCCGGGACGCCGTGGACAAGGTGGGCGAAAAGGCGAAGCTGGAGCAAATGGAGCCGATGGAGCTGGTGCACAAGTACACGGCCCTCTTCCATTGGGGCATGAGGCTCTTCAACAACCTTGACCCTGCGATTGAGCCCACGGCCACAGGCCACATCATTGAGCAAATAGCCATGATTCAGGAAATCATGAAGAAGGGCTATGCTTATGAAGTAGCCGGCAGCGTGTATTTTGACGTAAAGAAGTACGCTGAAAGCTACCCATACGGCGAGCTCAGCGGCCGCGTAATTGACGAGCTATTAGAAACCACGCGCGACTTGGAAGGCCAGAATGAGAAGCGCAACAAGGTGGACTTCGCGCTTTGGAAAGCCGCGCCACCGCAGCACATACAGCGCTGGCAAAGCCCATGGGGCGAGGGCTTTCCGGGCTGGCACATTGAGTGCTCTGCAATGGCCTCAAAATACCTCGGGATGACCTTTGACATTCATGGCGGCGGGATGGACTTACAGTTTCCACACCACGAGAGCGAGATTGCGCAGAGCACTATTGCGCACGGACATGCGCCGGTGCGCTACTGGATGCACAACAACATGATTACCATCAACGGCAAGAAGATGGGCAAGAGCTACAACAACGTGATTAAGCTGACGGAGCTGTTCTCCGGCGACCATCCAATGCTGGAACAGCCATATCACCCGATGGTAGTGCGCTTCTACATTCTGCAAACGCATTACCGGAGCACCCTGGATTTTTCCAATGAGGCGCTGCAGGCGAGTGAGAAGGCGTTGCGGAGATTGTGGGAAGCTTATGATGTAATTCGGAATTCGGAATTCGGAATTCGGAATGGGGCAGCGGGTAATATAGCACTTGACGAGAAGGTGCGGAAGTTTGTAGGCGAGCTGGATGAGTTTATGAATGACGACTTCAATACCGCAAAAGTCCTCGCAAATCTCTTTGAGCTGGCGCCAATCATCAATGGCATTAAGGGCGGGCAGATTGCTGCGGATGCGCTTTCGGGTGAGACTCTTGTTGCCTTGAAAGACGCTTTTAAGACCTATCTGGAAGACATCCTCGGCCTGGAAGGCCTCCAGCCCGCTGTTGACAATTCTAAATTGGACAGGGCCATCGCTATCCTCGGCGACATTCGCCGCGATGCGAAGGTGCGCAAGGACTTCGCTACATCTGACGCAATCCGCAATAAGCTGGCTGAAGCTGGCATTTTACTAAAGGACGAGAAAGACGGCGGCTTCTCCTACACGCTGGCATAGACGCGCATGAAAAACCTACGGCGCATCTGGCGTTACATCTCAGGTTACGGCGGGCAAATCAGTGCCTACTTTTTTTGCAGCCTGCTTTCCGTAGTATTCTCGCTCGTAAGCATCGGCATGTTGATACCGGTGCTGAATGTGCTGTTCAAGGAGGAAGCGCTGAAGCCGCTCAAAGCCGACCCGACGCTGCTTGACCGTGTGGCGCATTCTGTGAATGCACTCCTGCTCTCAGGCGGAGATAAGGTGCATACGCTTGGCATTATCTGCGGCATCGTAGTGCTGTTCACCGTGCTCAAAAACGTCTTTCTCTATCTCTCCTACTACATCCTCATCCCGGTTCGCCATTCTGTTATCCGCAAGCTGCGGAATCAGATTTTTGAGAAGATGCTTTCGCTGCCCATTGGCTTCTTCACCGAGGAGCGTAAGGGCGACCTGATGAGCCGTATGAGCAACGACGTAAACGAAATTCAGATTTCCGTGGTAAGCCTGCTGGAAGTAATCATCCGGGAGCCGCTCAATATCCTGCTGACGCTCGGGGTAATGATTTACATCTCGCCGCAGCTTTCGCTGTTCCTGCTACTTTTCCTGCCACTTTCCGGCTTGATTGTCGGGCGCGTCGGCTCAGTGCTGCGGCGCTCGGCGCGCGGTATTTCGGAGCAGATGGCGGACATCACCTCGGTACTGGATGAAACCCTGGGCGGCATACGTGTCGTGAAGGCATTCAACGCAGAGAAGTCGCAATACCTGCGCTTCCTGAAGCTGAACAATGAAAATTTCCGGCTGCGAAATGTGAGCGCGCGGCTGGGAGAGCTGGCATCGCCGCTTAGCGAGACGCTCGGCATTGCCATCGTCGCCATTATTCTATGGTTTGGCGGGCGGCTGGTCATCCGGCATGACACGATGCTCACTGCCGAGCTGTTCATCACCTATATCGTGATGTTCACGCAAATCATCAACCCGGTGAAGAACCTGACTTCCGCGCTCAACCAGGTGAACAAGGGCAGCGCCTCGCTGGAGCGGATGGAAGAAATCCTGATGGTAGAGAATACGGTAAAGGAAGCACCGGACGCGCAGCCGGTCAAGGTATTCAGCCGCAGCATTGAGCTGCGCAATGTCTCTTTCGCCTACGGCGATAAATCCATCCTGCAAGACATCAACCTTACAATTGAGAAAGGAAAGACGATTGCGCTTGTCGGCTCATCCGGTGCGGGCAAGAGCACGCTGGCCGACCTTATCCCGCGCTTCCACGACGTTACGGGCGGCGAAATTTTGCTGGACGGCGTCAACATCAAGGCGCTGAAGCTGGACGACCTGCGCCGCCTGATGGGCATTGTAAGCCAGGAGCCGATTCTGTTCAACGACACGCTGTACAATAACATCACCCTTGGCACCGGCGGCGCTACTGAAGAGCGCGTAATGGAAGCAGCAAGGATTGCCCATGCCGATAAGTTTATTTCCGGCAAGGCAGATGGCTACAATACCGTGGCCGGCGACCGCGGCACCCGACTTTCGGGGGGCGAGCGCCAGCGCATTACCATTGCACGCGCCGTGCTGAAGAATCCGCCCATTCTCATCCTGGACGAAGCCACCTCATCGCTGGATACGGAGAGCGAGCGCATCGTGCAGCAGGCCATCAACAACCTGATGCAGGATCGCACATGCATCGTCATTGCGCACCGCCTCTCCACCGTGCAGCACGCCGATGAAATCATTGTGCTGGACAAAGGCCGCATCGTGGAGCGCGGGCGGCATAATGAGCTGCTGACGGCAGGCGGTATTTACAGCAATCTTGTTGCGATGCAGCAGGTGAAGTAAGCCAGGCGCTCACATTCAAGCGAACAATCTTTGCCGGCGCTGCCCTGCTCTCCCGTATTTTTGACGGCGTTAAAACACGACAAACCCGATGGCAAAAAAGATTCTCGTAACCGGCGGCGCCGGCTATATTGGCTCCCACACAATCGTTGACTTAATCCAGAATGGCTTTGAGGTTATCTCAGCCGACAACCTCAGCCGCGGCAATGCCCGCTACTTAGAAGGCGTTGAGAAAATCACCGGCAAGAAGGTTAAGAACTACAACGTTGACCTGAAGAAGATGGACTATACCGAGGCCATCTTCTTTGACAATCCAGACATCGTCGGCATCATCCACTTCGCCGCTTACAAGAGCGTGGGCGAGTCTGTGGAAGCGCCGCTGGATTATTACGAGAACAACCTGCGCGCCCTTATCAACCTCCTGCAATGCGCACAGCGCTTCGGCGTGTTTCAGTTCGTGTTTTCGTCCTCCTGCGCCGTGTATGGCAATGTAGAAACCTTGCCTGTAAGCGAGGAGACAGCTATCGGCATCGCGCAATCGCCTTATGCACGCACGAAGCAGATGGGCGAGGACATTTGCCGCGACGTGGCCCGCGTATGGCCGGAGGGCAATGTAGCCCTGCTGCGCTATTTCAATCCCGTTGGCGCGCACCCCTCCGCCCACATGGGCGAGATGCAGGAGAAGCCGGAAAACCTGGTGCCGGTCATCACACAGACGGCTATAGGCAAGCGCGCGCAGATGACGGTGAACGGGAATGATTATGACACACGCGACGGCTCATGCATCCGTGACTACGTGCACGTGATGGACATTGCCAATGCGCACACTAGGGCGCTTCAGTACATGCTGGAAGCGGACGACGAGGACAACTGCCTCACGCTGAACCTCGGCACCGGCAATGGCGTCACCGTGCTGGAACTGATTGCGGCCTTTGAGAAGGTAAGCGGCCAGAAGCTGAGCTACGAAATCGGCCCGCGCCGCGAAGGCGATGTGGTAGCCGTCTATGCCAACAACGACAAGGCAAAGAACATCATTGGCTGGCAGCCGCAGCATGACCTGGATGCCATGATGGATACCGCATGGCGCTGGGAGCAGGCGTTGGCAAAGGAAACGAAAGTGGAAGCGTAAGGCCTACGCTATATACTTTACAATAGAGGCTAATCTTTATCTTGCGTCTAAGCTCAACTTTTCAATGCTAAAGACCAGGATACATAAATGCTGTCTCATGTTGATAGCTGCCGGAGCAGCCCTTATAGCTGGCTGTGGCGAGGACTTTCCGTGCGTCGGTAGTGGTGGTGAATTCTTTCTGAGTCTTTCGGGTTTTGACAGCGCCGCACTTGAAAGGGTTGTAGTAATTCGCTATACTGGACAGCGGACGAACGTATCAGACAGCACTGTTTACCTGCTAAGCGCTTCACCTAATCCGCTTCAGTACTATGACCAAGTAAACCATTTCGTATCATGGCCCTATAATGTCCGTTTTTGGGAGGGAAGCAGTTGGGAAATTCAAATCACAAATACAGGCAAGAAGCACACGATTTCGGGCGTGGTAATTTCACGTGGCACTGCACACCGTGGTTTCAATGAGAAGGCACCGGTTTGTTACAATAATGTGCAGAGCTACTATGTGGATGGGAAAAGAGTAGAAACCGGCCTACCTGAGTCCTCTAATTCTGCCAATTATATTTCTATTGAGATTAAGCCGTAGCTGTCTCATCGCAGCACTGTTGATGGTTGTGTCGCTCCGCATTTTCCATACGCGTCAATTGCGCCTCATCATCCAGAACATCCCGAAGCACATCAGCAGCAGCAACAGCAGTACAACGACGGCAATCACATTCCACTGCTGACGCGCAAGCCCTCTTCGCTGCCGGCGCTTCTTGTGCAAGGCCTTTTGCAATTCCGCATTCAGCCGCGCCTTGCTCATACGCGCTTCCTCCGCGCTCAATGTTTGCAGGCCCTCAAGCGCATCGCTTTCCATGCCTTCGTCCGCGAGGCGGGCTTCTATCGCGTGGCGCTCCGCTTCCGGCAGGCGGCCTTCTATGTAGGCCATGAGCTGCTCATCGCTCAGGCCTTCCGCCCCGGCGTCCGCATTCCATATGTCCTTGAAGTCGCTCATGGTTTTTGCGCGCGGCGCGTGAGGATGATTTTGAGGTTGCGCTTCCCGTTCTGGATAAAGCTCTTCACCTGCGCAAAGCTAAAGCCCGTCTCCGCCATGATTTGCTGGTAGCTTTTGCGCTGCAGGTAAAAGGCCCGCACACACGCCTGCTGCTCCGCCGCAAGGCCCTCCAGCGCCGTCATCATCTCCGTCAGGCTTACCTCCCGCTGTAAGGCTTCTTCGCGGCTTTCCGCCTCGGCGGGCACCTGTTGTATGGCCTCTTCGCCGGCAAGGCGCACGCGGTCGCGCAGGTGCTGGAGGCAATGGTTGCGCATCAGCACATAGAGCCAGCCTTTGAAGTTGCCAATCTCCCCCGCCGGCAGGTGCGTCAGGCTTTTAAGGAAGATTTGCTGCACCGCATCTTCCGCCGCGCTCTGCTCCTTCAGGTACTTCATGGCTACGCCGAGGAGGAGCATGGTGTAGCGTTGAAGCAGGAGGCCTAGCCACGCATTATCGCCCGTGCTGCGGTAGCGGCGCAACAGCTCCTCGTCGGTCTGGGTATGGTGGTTTGCGGTAGGCAAGCTGGAGTAAAGATGGCTGTTCGGCGGATTTCCATAAAAGGGATTTTTTTGTTAGTCGGCTTCAGCGCGCTATTCAGCGTCCCTTGCGTCGCACTCCTCAAGGTTCGTCAGTCTATTGGGCTTTTCACGTAGCATACATGGATTGCAGCTTCGGCGCTTCTTTAAGCGTCTATTCTCACTGCCAGTTTGCCCAAATAGCCGTCAGAATGGCATTCCGAAAATCCGGAGCAGGGCTAAAAACCTTCAAACCCCTATTCAGAAAATTCGGAATGGCCTCCGGCATCTGTCGGGTGGCCTTCCGAATATTCGGAATGGCACCCGACAGCGTTAGACCTCTGTTCCGAATATTCGGAATAGGGCGCTTAAGATGTTGACCTCTATTCCGAAAATCCGGAAATACTCCCCGACAGCTGTAGACCCTTATTCCGGATTTTCGGCGACTATATACAATAGTGGACAAGGTTTACTTTTGAGCCAAAACATCCGAATGAGAAACTTCACCGTAAGATTGACAAAGTTGGATAGAGAGATGGCCGTTACTCATGCCAATACCGTCCCGGTATATATTAATGACCAAATCAATAATCCCATAGGTACTTGCAGAGTGTACAAAAATCAGAATTCAGAGTTCATTGGTGAGGTGCAATTGAATACTGATGTTAGCGGCGACCTGTACTTCTATTACGTTGATAATGTTGGTGCGGTAGATGCTGAATCCGGGTATCACTTTTCAGGGCTCCATTTTACGGATGATATGCTAAAAGATAAACCCACACAGCGCCTAAAAGAGAAAGTAATCAATTGAACCACAAATAGAAAGCGCCCATTTGGGCGCTAATCTTTGGTAGAAGTAATGGAGGGCGTCACCGGCTTCAAGAGTATGCTTATAGCATTCTCAAAGCTGGTATTCAGCTTCACTTTTTTCTCGTACTCTTTTGCCCGCTCTTTCTGCCCGGATACCGGCGCTTTTTTCTGTTTGTTAGCCATGCCTCATTTTTTAATGAGGTCTTGATAACGAAGGCGTCCTTGTACATTCTGTAATGACAGGGTAAACCTTACATTATCCTTGACCTCTCTCGTGTTGTAACGGTACGCAAATTCCAAACAATACTTCTCAAGATGCTTTGGGTTTACTTGGTGGTAGATGCCATAAATACCGCGCTTTAACTGGCTAAAAAAGCCTTCCACGGTATTAGTGTGGAAGATGCCGCGCACATATTCGTCTGCCTTATGGTTTACAACCTCGTGCCCTGCAAATTCCGACTTCATTCCCTTGTAAGCCTTTAAGCCATCTGTAACAACCATGGCGGTTGTTGCAACATTGTCGCGTACCATTTGCTTCAATGACTTATCGCCCTTAATAACGCAAGTACGTACGGTGCTGCCGCGTTGAACAAATGCCATTACGCCAACCTTGTTATCAACTGCGCCCCTGCCCTCCTCACCATGGCGATTAGCCAAGCGAACTTTTTTGTGCTTATTGCTCAACTTGCCGCCTACATAAGTTTCATCTACTTCTACCATTTCTTCCAATAATGCAGGCGCATTAACCCTGAACGCTTCGCGGATGCGATAAAGCATAAACCAAGCGCTCTTTTGGGTAATACCAAGGTCACGGGATAACTGCAAAGAGCTAATCCCCTTCTTGTGAGCGGTAGCCACATAGACGGCATAAAACCAAACGTTCAACGGAATATTTGATGCTTCAAAAACGGTTCCTACTGTTACTGTGTACTTCTTAGCGCATTCCTTTTGCTTGCACTTATATGTCTTGCCATTAGCCAGTTTGTAACCTCCTTGGCATCCACAGTGCGGGCAAACGGGCGTACCGTTCCAACGCTGTTGCTCAAGATATTCGCGGCATATTGCATCGTCTGAAAAACGCTGCATCATTTCCTTGAGGTTCTTAAATTCGGGTAGCATGGCTTTCTATTGTGACGTAAAGATAAACAATCTTGTCCAATATTGTGCCTAATCTTGTCAAAAATTGGTCATTGTCTGTTCAAATTTATCCATTTTGTCAACAACTTATCCACAGAATCTGTATAAGTATGAATTGACCGTAAGGTTAGAAACGCTGTGATAATCAACGAGTTAGGCGCTATTTAGGTCAAATAATTAAGTGGCTATTAAGTAGGACTAATCCACAGTCTCCACCCAGTATGGGACATAAGTATTATAACGAGGAGATTTATTACTCGGGTCGAATGGCTTAATTAATCGCTCCTTGACGGTATCCGAAATTATCTTTGATATTTGGGTGGCGTGTGATTCATCCAAGCCAAATCGTTCTCTTAAGGACTGGTTGTTCATTCTTTGCAACGTCGCCCTCTTAAGGCAAGCGTGTTGAAAACAAGCCCTAATCCTTTCTTCCTTGCTCATAGCTGCAAAGGACTTGTGGGCGAACAGAATCACTTTGGTCTGTTTTTCGCCCTTTACTATATCTGTAGGGGGTAATTGCGCCATCTCTACAGCGTCCATTATCCTATCCCATCCCCGCCCTAATTCTTCGCAAATACCTAATCTCTGCAATAAATCTGAAATAGCGGGATTACGACTCAAATTACTATCAATGAATCTGTCTGTCGGGAGTAATGGCAAACCCGTGTTTGTAATCTCAAATCTGTCGGAGAATATTTCAATTAGCGGCCCAACACCTAATTCAAAAAAATCTTGGTGAAACATTGCATTCGCAATGAGTTCACGAATTGCAATCTCTGGATACATTTTCGCCTTCGCTCTAAACGCCTTGCTTACTATCTCATTTTCTGGAATTAGCTTATTTACGTACTCTATCAAGCCCAAAAAGCCAACTGCATAGCCATAAACTCCGGTATGTTGGAGAGCGATAGTAGACCTATTGTTCCCCGCATATTTCACTACTCGCACAGCTCGTCTTTGAAGTGTAGGGAACTCTTTCAGACTATTCCCAAATACAAGTCCGCCCAAATTTGTTATCGCATACTCGCTATCGTACTTAATAATCAGCCTTTCATCATCAAAGCGCTTCAATACCTCGTCATCACTCTTTGGATATTGTTCATCCATGATTTCGTAATAAGCCTTAGAATTAAGCATTGCGAGGACATCCTTCCCAGATATACCCTCTATTGCAATCCCACCTTCAAAGGCTAAGCCCAATTTATTACCCGCCCAAATCTTTCGTTCTTTTTCAGGATACTCATGCAAAGACCTGGTGGTATTGTGAACTCTGATATACGCTACCTTTTTAAAGGTAACAGGGATATTCGGAGCTGCTGGAATCTTGAATACAGCTATTGATTTGCCTTGATACAGATTCTTATAAAGCCTAAAATCAACTCTTGGATTCAGATGTTGAGACAGCCAGCTCTGATAATCTTCATTGCCAATTTTATGCAAAGAGAAAATCTTGTTGGCTCCTAAGATATTATGTGTTTCATCCTCTATCCCGAAAACCAGATAGGCATATTCTCTATTTTCAAGATTAGCTGAGTTAGAAAGTGCGGCGATGCGCTGTCCAACTTCATCATTGAAATGAAAATCCTTTTTAAATTCAAGCCATTCACGCTCGCAAGGTTCAGAGCAAAGCCTGTTTACTAAATCTACAAATTCCGTTTCGTCCATCCTTAGCAAATTTGCTTGCTAAGTTCTATTCATTTCAGCGCTTGTGCAACATTGTATATAGTCGCCGGATTTTCGGAATAGGGCCCGACAACTGTCAACCACCATTCCGAATATTCGGAAGGCCACCCGACAAATTTCTTGCCCTATTCCGGATTTTCGGAACAGAGATACAGTGAAAGGCCCCAATAGACTGACGAACCCTGAAATGTGCGACGCAACGGAAGATTGGGAGCGAACGGAACGCTGGTAACATAATAGTCCCTGCTCCCGTCACCCCGAACCCTGAAATGAATTCAGGGTTCTGCACGACGGGAACGGGAACACTCCAACACTCCAACCCCCTACACCACCTTCCCCCGCCACCGCCCGGAGCGCAGGTAGGCGTAGGCGCATATCAGCAGGCTCGTCCAATACACAAACTCGGAGCCCCAGGCCCAGGTAAGGCCCATCCGCCCGCGCTGGATGACGAGGTAGCAATAAATAAGGTAACAACCGACGCAGCCCACTTCTATGATGAGGTTGACCGCAGTATTGCCGGTGCCGATGACGCCGTTGAAGAGCACGGTGGCTACGCTCATCATAAGGATGGCGCAGGAGATGATGTAGAGGGATGGCAGGGCAAGGGCCACCATTGCCTCATCGCTTGTGAACAGGCGGAGGTAAGCCCGGCCGTTGAGCAGCAGCGAGGCGCTGAGCAGGGCCGTAACGCCGAGGCTGAGGAGGATGATTTTGCCGATGAGACGGGGCACCTGGCTGGTCTTCCCCTGGCCGATGATGTTGCTCACCATCATATTGCAGGTGGTGGCAAAGGCCCACGCGGGCGTACCGATAACGCCGAAGATGGGCCGCAGGATTTGCGAAGCAGCCAGCTCCCGCTCTCCAAGGTGCTCTACGAAGATGAAGAAGACCTGCCAGCCGGCAATGGAGCAGAAGTATTGCACGACGAGGGGCGAGGCGATGCGCGTCATCTTGCGGAGGAGGCGGAGGTCAAGAGACAGGTATTCCCGCACCGGAAAGGTGACGTAGAGGCGGCGGGCGTAAAAGAGGCCCCACATGATGGCCCATCCGCCGATTTCGGCGAGCACGGAGGCAAGGGCCGCGCCGTTGAGGCCCATAGCGGGCGAGCCGAAGTGGCCGAAGATGAAGGCGTAGTCTAAAACAACGTTGAGCACCGTGGCGGCAAGGGAGCCCCACAGCAGGTATTGGCTACGTGCGGTGGAGATGTAGAAGGCGTTGGCCAACTGCGTGAGCATGATGAAGGGCAGCCCCCACACGCGGATAAAGAGGAAGGAGACGGAGCCGTAGATATGGTCGTTGCTGCTCAGGCTGAGGCCGAATATGAGCGGGGCCATCCACATAGACAGTATCATAAGGCACAGCGCAATGAAGACGGTGAGCATCCCGGCATTGGCGAGGAGCTTCGCAATGCCGGTATAGTCATGTTGCGCGGCCCTGCGGGAAAGCTGAATCTGAATGCCGGAAGCGAGCCCGTAGCCCACCATCGTAAGGATGAGGTAGTAGATGCCCGCCACGCCATTGACGGCCAGCGCCCGCTCCCCCACCCGGCTGAGGAAGATATTGTTGGTAAGGTTGTTGACCAGCGGAATAAGCATAGCCAGCGCGATGGGCGCCGCGGTGCGCAGGATGTATTTATTGCTAACGGATGCTTGCACAGGAATGCTGAGATAAATCGGGAAGGCGCTAAAGATTGATAATGAACTTTGCGTCTTCGCGCCTTTGCGGTAAACCGCCGAAATTATTCTATAATTGCCGCCCGCCTTCCCCCCAATGTCCACACACATAACCGCCGGCACGCACCACACCTATCGCGCCAATGAGCATGATACGGTGCTGAGCGAGGTGTCGCGCGTGTTGTGTATCCTGCTGCCACGCTCCTTCCTCATTGCCGGCTTCAACGGCGACGGACACGTGGCAATGGCACGCTACAATAGCTACGCTCACACTGATGCGGCCTGGGATAAGGATTTTTTTGAGCATGAGTTCATGAATGAGCCGCTGCTCGGTGTGCCGCAGCAGGTGCGGGCGGTATTTATCGGCAGCCGTGAGGGGATGCTCATTCCCGCTACGCTTTACAATGAAGGCGAGGCCCGCAAGTGGATGACGAAGCTCCAAAGCGTGTGCCCGGACGACGTGCTGCACAGCTACGCCGCGGAATCCGCCGATGCGCAGTACGCCTTCGCATTGCCTGCGGCGATGGATAAGCTGCTGCGCCGCTACTTTGGCGAGACGCCGGTTTTGCCGCTGGCGGCTTATCAATTCTACAAGCCGGTAAAGGCGGGCTATATCCTGCAATGCTTCATTGCGGAAGACGTGGTGACGGCCTCGCTGCACCAATTGGGCAGGCTGCTTTGGCATCAGCAATTCGCGTATTCAGGTGTGGAAGACATTGCCTGGCAGGCCGTATATCTCTGCCGCGAGCTGCACATCCCGCGCATAGACCTGCAAATACAGCTCACGTCGCTCTGCGATAGTTGCTTTGACGTTGGGCCGGAGCTGGAGCGCTACTTCCCGAAGATTAAATGGAGCCTCAGCCTGGCCAAAGACGAGGGCCGCTGGGCGCCAGTGCTGTATCTGCTCCAACAGCTTTACGTATGCGCATTGTAGGCGGCAGCCTCGGCGGAAGGCGCTTTCATCCGCCTGCCAACATTCCGGCGCGGCCTACAACGGACTTGGCGCGGGAGGCGCTGTTCAACATCTTGAATAATGCAATTGAGTTAGAAGGCATCATTGCTTTAGACCTCTTTGGCGGCACGGGCGGTGTGAGTTATGAACTGGTGTCGCGCGGCGCGGAAAGAGTAACGGTAGTGGAACAGGACGGCGCTTCGGTTGCTTTTATGAAGAAGACCGCTGCGGAGTTTAAGATTGAATCCGCGCTGAACATCGTGCGCGGAGATGTCTTTCGCTTCCTGAAAAGCGCCACGGCATCTTACGACCTCATCTTCGCCGACCCGCCTTATGCGCTGCCGGGAATGGCCGAGCTGGTGGATGCGATGCTGCCGCTTTTGGCGGAGGACGGCATTGGCGTACTTGAGCACGACACACGGCACAGCTTTGAAGGCCACCCGCAGTTTTCGCGTGAGAAGGCTTACGGGGATACTATTTTTACGTTCTTCACTGCCGCTTCAAAGCCCGATTGACAACCATGCAGCGTATTTGCCTCTTTCCCGGAACCTTTGATCCGATTACGCTCGGGCATACCGACATCATCCGCCGGGCGGTAAATCTTTTTGATAAGCTGGTCATTGGTATTGGTATCAACTCGTCCAAGCAGCCAATGTTCACTTTGGAGCAGCGGGTAGCTTGGGCGCAGGAAATTTTCAAGGACGACGTCCGGATAGAAGCTACCGGTTACACCGGCCTTACGAGTGATTATTGCAAGGAAATTGGCGCTCAATTTATCTTGCGCGGCATCCGCTACGTGAGCGATTTTGAGTATGAGAAAGCCATCGCCGACATGAATCGCGTGCTGGCGCCGGATATTGAGACGGTCTTCCTGACGACTTCGCCGGTTTACTCAACCATATCGTCCACGCTCGTGCGGGATGTAATCCGGAATAAGTCGGAACAGGCTTATCAGTTTTTGCCGGCTGAGGTGCGGTGGTAAAAGGAAAAGCCTCGCAGTAATGCGAGGCTTTTCTATAAACGTCAGAACGGATTATTTCTGTCCGCCCTGCTGTTGGCCGGCACCCTTTTGCCCGCCGAACATATCTTTGAACTTGCTTAGCGCATCCTCGCTCCAGCCGCCGGCCTGCTTTGCCCACTCATGCAGATGGTCGTTGGCCTGCTTTGCGAAGTCTGCGCTCTTGTCAATGGCATCCTTTGTGAAGTCCTGCACTTTTTCGCTCGCATCGCCCATCATGTCTTTGGCTTTGCTCATAAAGTCCGCTTGCTGGCCTTGAGCGGCCTTCATTGCGGCGGATGGGTCAAAGGCGCCGCCGGAGAAGAATTGGTCAACCATGCCTACAAACATGGGCGGCACTTTGGTCTTGACGTAATCCTTGACGGTGTTGGCGGCAACAAGGGCCTGCTGCTCGGAGATGCCGACTTTGGCTTGCAGTTGTTGGATGAGTTCTTGCATAGTTGGAGTGTTTGAGTGTTGGAAAGTTGGATTGTTGTAACACGCTAAAAATACGTTCCAACAATCCAACGCTCCAACATTCCAACCAATTACGCCGCCTTCAGATACTCCAGCCTGTCCGTATCGCTTTCCAGCATCTGCCGCGCATATGCCTCAGACAGGTGAAAGATATCGCCCTGCTTCTCGCTCGGCAGGTGGAACATGGCATCCGTCAGTATCATCTCGCAGATGGAACGCAGGCCACGACCGCCAAGCTTAAACTCAATAGCCTTTGTCACCATATAATCCAGCGCGTCATCGTCCACTTCCAGCTTGATGCCTTCCATCTCAAAGAGCTTCACGTATTGCTTTATCAGGGCATTTTTTGGCTCCGTTAGGATGCGCCGAAGCGCTGGCTTGTCCAATGGATTCAAGTAAGTAACCAGCGGTAAGCGTCCCAGCAATTCCGGAATAAGTCCGAATGAACGCAAGTCCTGTGCATTCACATATTGCAGCAGGTTAGCGCGGTCAAGGCTCTTCGTGCTCTTGATGGCGTTGTAGCCAATGGCGCTCGTCTGCACACGGCGGGCAATCATCTTATCAATGCCCTCAAACGCGCCTCCGCAGATGAACAGGATATTCTGCGTGTTCATCTTTACCAGCTTCTGCTCCGGGTGCTTGCGGCCACCCTGCGGCGGCACCAGCACGTCAGAGCCTTCCAGCAGCTTCAGCATGGCCTGCTGCACGCCCTCGCCGCTCACGTCGCGCGTGATGGACGGGTTGTCGCCCTTGCGGCCCACCTTGTCTATCTCGTCAATGAAGATGATGCCTTTCTGCGCCGCCTCCACGTCATAATCGGCCGCTTGTAGCAGGCGGCTCAGGATGCTTTCTACATCCTCGCCCACATAACCGGCTTCCGTAAACACCGTAGCGTCCACAATAGCGAACGGAAGCTGCATCAGTCGCGCAATCGTCTTCGCCAGCAGCGTTTTGCCCGTGCCCGTCTCGCCCACCATGATGATATTGCTCTTCTCAATCTCCACATCGTCGTCCTTCGGCGGATTCATCAGGCGCTTGTAGTGGTTGTAGATGGCTACGCTCAGCACCTTTTTGGCATCGTCCTGCCCGATGACGTATGTATCTAAGAATGCCTTTATCTCCCGCGGCTTGTAAAGGCGGTGACGGCGCAGGTCGTGCTTTGCTTCCGCCTCAGCGCGCTCCGCAGCCATCGCATCCTGCAGGAGGCCGTGGGCATTCTCAATGCAAGCATCGCAGATATTGCCCTTCATCCCCGTAAACAGGATTTGCACGTCGCTCTCCGGCCGGTCGCAGAAGGAGCATTTTCGTTCAGCCATCTTTGCCATATATCTCTTTTCGCTCTAAAATAATTGGGGATAGCCGACAAAGGTAAGCCGCCAGCCCTTAGCGGATTGTGAAGGGAGCGGTTGCGGGTTTTTATTTTGTCGGGGTTCGTTTCGCTATTGGGCTGCCGTTGCGTCGCGCATTGAGGGGTTCGTCAGTCTGTTGGGCTTTTCGCGTAGGATGTATATTCGTGGGCAGCAAATCCCCTAATTGTAATATGGATTGGACGAAGATTGAAGGAGCCTTTCTCCTTATTTGGGGTGTGCTAAGTTTTGTTTTTGCATTTCTAAAAAAACCTATCGGGATGGGTACGAGTATTACTGGAAGCGAAAGCAAAAAGTATCCGCACATGCGACAGCGGTTAATTAATATTACTCTGGGATTAGGCTGTTCAATAGGTGGCTTAGCTCTGCTTTTTAAAAAATAATTTTTCTTCCCAGGTACAGACAGAGTTGGCTAACGCGGATGTGATTCGTTGTTCTAAGACATTCAATCTATAGTCTTTTGCAAAAAGCCAGGCCGCTGAGCGTAGCCGAAGCGCCATCCCAGATGCTAACGATAATTCAGCAACTTTGTCATTCTGAAAGAATCTATTCTCCCGCATCACACAAGCTGCTTGCAGCGACTTTGTCACCCTGAAAGGGCCTACGCTCATGTTGCGCACCGCGGCAGCGCAGATGCTTACAGCATGACAAAAGATTGGGCGAGCAGCACATCGCTGTAGCGCAACAACTGCGAGAAAATAGATTCCCTGCGGGAATGACAAAGTCGCTGAATTATGGTCAGCATGGAGGCAGGCGCTTCGGCTACGCTTTAGCGTACAACGCTCAGCGACCGGCGTGTTGAGATGATGAATGGTTCTTGTCAAAGCCAAATAGAATTGTCATTCTGACGAAAGGAAGAATCCGCCGGGTTGCACATGGCACGGGGAAAGCTCCAATCAGGCAGATTCCTCGGACGAACCTCGGAATGACAGCTATTTTTTCAGCGACAGTTCCTCCATTTGGCTGCACTGGCTATTTGCTATGCTGTGAACATGCTATCACCGAAGGTCATTACCACCGCTATCTTTACCCGTGCCCCACATCACCTCCATCGCCGTCTTCTGCGGCTCCTCAACTGGCTTTGAGCCCATCTTCCAAAACGCAGCCTACGAAGCAGGTCGCGCCATCGCCGCCAAAGGATGCAGGCTCGTCTATGGCGGTGCCCGCGTAGGCCTCATGGGCGCAGTAGCAGACGGCGCATTAAGCGCAGGCGGGCAGGTCATCGGCGTTATCCCGGGCTTTCTCCAGACCAAAGAAATAGCCCACACCGGCCTCACCGAGCTTATCACCGTGGCCACCATGCACGAGCGCAAGCTGCGGATGCACGCCTTGAGCGACGCCATCATAGCCCTCCCCGGCGGCTGGGGCACAATGGAAGAGCTGACCGAAATGCTCACTTGGGCGCAGCTCGGCTTACATCAAAAACCCATCGGCCTGCTCAATACCGGCGGTTTCTACAATGGCCTGGTGCAACTCATCGCCACCATGCAGTCGGCAGGCTTCCTGAAAGCGGAGCACGCGGCCATGCTGCTGGTGAACGATGAGATAGAAAGCTTAATCGCCGCCCTCGCTGCTTACGAAGCGCCCGCCACGCCGAAATGGATTACCGAGGCCACCACTTAAACAAATAAAACTTCCAGGTCTCGGAGACCCGGAAGTTCGGATTGCAAATTGCCGATGCTGACTGGCTTATACGATTAGGCCTCAAACCTGCGTTTAGAAACGATTAAGCGACTTGTCAGCCTGTAAGGGTCTATGCAGTAGCTGCGCAGATTCTTCCAGAATGACAAGTCGCTGTGAACATTTAGATCTCTAAACGGTATCACTCGCCCGGCTTCAGCACCACCTTCACGCAATCTTCCTTCTTATTGCGGAAGATGTCGTAAGCGTGCGAAACTTCCGTGAGCGGGAGGCGGTGGGTGATGATGTCGTCCAGCACCACCTTGCCTTCCTTCACGTAAGCCAATAACTCGTCAATGTATTTGTGAGCAGGCGCTTGCCCGCCGCGAATTGTGAGGCCCTTGTCAAAGAACTGGCCCACGGGGAAATTATCGTAATGCGTCGGATAAACACCAAGGACGGAGATGCGCCCGCTGCGACGTACCGCGCTCATACAGGCTTCCAGCACCTTGGGTGAGCCTTTCTCAAAGTTCACTACGGCTTTCGCTCTGTCCCACAGCGTGCGCTCCGGCTCAAAGCCCACGGCTTCAATGCATACATCCGCGCCGCGGCCCTGCGTCATCGCCCGGATTTGCTCCACGACGTCCTTGTCGCTGTCATTATTCTCCCAGAGAATGGTCTCGCACCTGGCCGTTGCCGCCGCCTTTTCCAGGCGATACGGAACGGTATCTATAATCACCACCCGTCCAGCGCCACGCAGCCATGCGCTCTTAGCCGCCATAATGCCCACCGGCCCTGCGCCGAAAATGGCAACCGTTTCTCCGCCTTCCAGCATGGCCCAGTCAATGCCGGTATAGCCGGTGGGGAAGATGTCGGTGAGGAAAAGCACCTGCTCATCGGTGAGGTTGTCCGGCACTACGCGCGGGCCATAATCTGCGTATGGTACGCGCACAAACTCTGCCTGGCCGCCGTCGTAACCGCCATAGAGGTCGGTATAGCCGAAGAGGGCACCGCCTTTCTGGTCAAGCAGGCCACCTTCAGGGCCGTAATGCTCGGGATTGGAGTTTTCGCAGTTGCCGGGAAAATGGTGATTGCAGAAAAAGCAGTGTCCGCAGGCAATCGGGAAGGGCACCACCACGCGGTCGCCGCGCTTCAGGTTGCCGACCTCCTTACCTACTTCCTCTACAATGCCCATAAACTCGTGGCCAAGCACCATAGGCCGCACCTGCGGAATGCCGCCGTTGTAAATGTGGAGGTCGGAGCCGCAGATGGCTGTGGAAGTGACGCGGATAATGGCGTCGCGCTGGTGCTGAATCGTCGGGTCGTCAACGGTGTCGCAGGTGATGACTTTGGGGCCATGGAATACGGCTGCTTTCATAGAGACAGGGAGGTTTAAACGATGAAAATAAAATAGAGAATTACAGAAGCGTATCCGCAACGGCCTTAGCAATGTTGCAACGCGCTGCGGGACAGCTAAAACAGGATGTAAAGTGGGCACGCGGCGGCTAACACAATCATGCCATGCGGGCAAGGTCTGCGGCGGCGCCCTTTTAGAAAATTCCGGCCCAAATACCAACAATAATCTTCGCCCGCCATGTCCGAAATTTGAGCAAACGATAAGGTTATGTCACTGCACAAAATCACGATAGCGATAGACGGCTATTCTTCCTGCGGTAAGAGTACACTCGCACGCCAGCTGGCCAGCGAGCTGCGCTACCGCTATATAGATTCCGGAGCGATGTACCGGGCGGTGACGCTCTACTTCATCCGCGAAGGTGTAGACGTCCGCGAGCCGGGCGAAGTAGCGGAGGCGCTGCACAACATCCACCTTTCCTTTGAGCTGAATGAGCGTACCGGCGAAAGCGAGATTCATCTGAACGATGAAAACGTCTGCCGCGCCATCCGCGAGATGCTGGTGGCGGAGAAGGTGAGCGAGGTGGCTGCCATCAAAGAAGTGCGGCGCGTAGCTGTAGCCCAGCAGCAGAAAATGGGCAAGGGCAAAGGCATCGTCATGGATGGCCGCGACGTAGGGACGGTGGTATTCCCGGACGCAGAGCTAAAGATTTTCATGACCGCCGACCCCGCAATCCGTGTCATGCGCCGCTTTGAGGAATTGTACGAGATAAACCCGGTCATCACGCTGGACGAGGTGCGTACGAACCTGGAAATGCGCGACTACATTGACACGAACCGGGAGGAAAGCCCGTTGCGCAAGGCCGATGACGCCATTCTGTTAGACAACACCGGCCTCACGCGTGAGGAGCAGTTGGAGAAGGTGTTGGCGCTTGTGGCAGAGGTGCAGGAGCCGGTGGGTAGTTGAATTGTTGAGTCATTGAGGCGATGAAGCCGTTAGCAGTTCACAGCGACATTGTCATTCCCGAAGGGAATCTTTGCTCGCAGCTTCTATGAGATTCCCTTCGGGAATGACAAAGATTGGGCGAGCAGCACGACATCTCAACACATAGCGCTTCAATCGTTCAGCCTGCGCTTTGCCATTCCGACCGTTCACTCCCCTAACGTTTCAACGACTCAACGCTTCAACACAAAAATGTCCAACGACCAAATCGCCGAACACTTCTCGCTACTCGCCAAGCTGACAGACATTCACGGCGAAAACTCCTTTAAAGCAAAGAGCTACGGCAACGCCGCCTTCACGCTGGAAAAGCTGGAGCGCCAGGCCGCAGACATGAGCGATGCAGAGCTGTATCAGCAACGAAATATCGGCCAGAGCATCGGTGAAAAAATCCGTGAGCTGATTCAAACCGGCCGAATGGAGGCGCTGGACGACATCATGGCCCGCACGCCGCCCGGCGTAATGGAAATGCTGAATATCAAAGGCCTCGGCCCGAAGAAAATCAATGCGGTCTGGAAAGAGCTGGGTATTGAAGATATCGGCGAGCTGGAATACGCCTGCACTGAAAACCGCCTTGTAGCGCTCAAAGGCTTCGGCGCGAAGACGCAGGTGAGTATCTGCGAAGCCATCGCTTTTTACCGCGCCAGCCAAGGCTTTCACCTGTGGGCGCATGTGGAGGAAGAGGCACAGACGCTGGTAGCGCAACTACGCAATGCTATTCCGCAGCACCGCTTTGAATTGACAGGGGCGGTGCGGCGACAAGAAGAGGTGGTGGAAGCCATTGAAATCGTTACGGACGCCGACGGCGATTTTTTGATGCGCGGCTATGAAGGCGGTGATGGCGTGGAGATTGAAACGATGCCCGCTGACCGCCTGACCATCGGCATTCCGGGCCGTCCGGCCATCCGCTTCATGCTGAGCGATGAGCGCAGCTTTTACAAGACACTGTTCCGCACTTCCGCCTCGGCGGAGTTTTATGATGCCTTCCGGCAGCGGTACGTCTTGCCGGATGCGCCCGAAGGCGAGGCCGAGATTTTTTCGGAAAACGGGCTGCTGTTCATCCCGCCAGCCATTCGCGAAAGCGAGCGCGTTTTAGAACTGGCGGCGGCTAATAAGCTGCCGGAACTCATTCAGCCGACCGACATTCGCGGCATCATCCACAGTCACAGCAAGTGGAGCGACGGCGCGAATACGATTGAAGAAATGGCGCGCGGCGCAATGGCGTTGGGCTATGAATACCTTGTCATTTCCGACCACAGCCAGGCCGCCAGCTATGCAAATGGGCTTTCTCCGGCGCAGGTGCGGGCACAGCATGAAGAGATTGACTTGCTGAATAAAAAACTGGCTCCGTTCCGCATCTTCAAAAGCATAGAAGCTGATATTCTTGGTGACGGCTCGCTGGATTACGGCCCGGAGATTCTTTCTTTCTTTGACCTCGTCATAGCTTCCGTGCACAGCAACCTCACGATGAGCGAGACGCGCGCGATGGAGCGGTTGCTAGCTGCGGTACGTAATCCCTTCACTACCATCCTCGGCCATCCGACAGGCAGGCTGCTGCTTTCCCGCAAGGGCTATCCTTTAGACCATAAGGCGCTCATTGATGCCTGCGCGGAACACCACGTGGTTATTGAAATCAACGCGCATCCCCGGCGCTTAGATATTGACTGGCGCTGGGTGGATTACGCAATTGAAAAAGGCATCCTGCTTTCCATTAACCCCGACGCACATTCGGTGAGTGGCTACCGCGATGTTTATTATGGCGTGATGATTGGCCAAAAGGGCGGCCTGACACGGACGAGCAACCTCAGCTCGTTCACGCTGGCGGAATTTGAGGCTTTTTTGGCAAGTGTGCGGGCGAAGAAGCGGCAAACGGCATGATGCTTGCCCCACCGCATTCAAATACCGTTTTACTTCGCGCTATGCTTCGGCCCATTTTATCGCTGCTCACACTCCTTTGCGCCCTTGGCGCAGCTGCTCAGTCCGGCAACGGCCCCCAGTTTTCCTTCAAAGAAACGGCCCATGACTTCGGCAAGGTACTCCCGGACAGCACGCTCCACTACAGCTTTGAGTTTACAAACTCCGGAAATCAGATGCTGATGATTACCGCCATTGAGCCCACCTGCCATTGCGTAAGCGCCGCCTGGCAGCGCCGCCCTTTCATGCCGGGTGAGCGGGGCACGGTGGACATCACATACGCTGCGCCCATAGACCTGGGCCGCTTTGACCGCGGGCTGATGCTTGTCTCCAACGCTACGAATGTTGACCCATCGCTTATGCGCTATGAGCTGCGCGTACGTGGCGAGGCGGTGAAGGAGCTTCCTAAAAAAGCATCCGCCGCTTCGCGAACGAAGCGGCGGACACACGGGCACTAAGCCATTCGCAGCTTACCGCATGATGTACATCTTGCCGTAGCCATTCTTGAAGAAGCGGTCTATGCCACCGCCGTTGCGGGTGGCGCGGGCGTTGTCTTCGCGCAGCGCCATGTCTTCGCCGTTGAGCGATGTGACGACACGGTAGAGATACACGCCATTGCCCAATAGCTGCCCGAACTGGTCGCGGCCATCCCACTTGTAGTCAGTGATGTTGCGGCCAATGTGCAGCGCGCCAAGCTCGCCCTTCGTAATCTCGCGGACCACCTTACCCGTCACGCTCAGAATCTGAATCTTGAACTGAGAAGGTATTTGGGAACCGGTAAGCGTAAAGACGAAGGCGGTGGACGTAGAGAACGGATTGGGATAGTTGAGCACATTGGTGATACTCGGCTTGTTGTCTACTTCAAAGGCAATCTTATACTGCGCGCCGCTTGTGGAGCCGGCAGTGCCGCCAGCGGTATTGCCGCTCTTATCAATGCCGGTAACGCTGAGCTGGTAGGTGCCATCTTGCACCAGCTCGGGGCGGAACTCTATGTAGGCTTCATTGACCGGCTCCGTCTTTGTAGCAGGTATGAAGCGGCAGCGCACGCCGTCAAAAGGCACCGGCTGCGCCTCTGTAGAATCGCTCGGATAGCGCATTGACACTTTCACGAGGCTTGTATCATCCAGCGCGAGGTAACGGTTTTCATCCTTCAACCTGATTTTGATGAATGGTCTTGCGGATACGATGTCGCCGTTCAGAATGTGCACGCCGTCAAAGGTTACGTCCAGCAGCGGATTGCGCGTATCCACGCCAATTCGGAACGGTAGGTAGCCGAGATTATTAGGGTGATATTGCTCCGGCTGGTCAGCCCCGGGATTGGCCTCCACGAAGAAGAGATTCTTACCCGGATAGGGCGCTGGGTCAAAGGTGATGGAAGCGTGCAACGTGTCACCTTCGCTCTTCAGGCCACGGTAACGCCGGTCGCCAAGCGTGCGGGTTACGCCATCGTTGCATACAATCTTGTAGCGCACCAGCATGCTATCCATCGGCTGCGGCGTCAGGTTTTCAATGGCGGTAGAGAAGGTTTGCATCTGGCCCTGCGAGAGGGTATCGGAGAAGACGAGATGTGTATTCGGGTTCAGCCCTGCTTCCGGCACCGGGGTGTACAGCACGCGCCAGTAAGCCATTTGCGGGCTGGTCAGCGTCAGCGAGTCCTTGCCCTTCCACAGGAGGCGCAGCTTCGGGTATAGCGCAGCGGAAATGCCTTGAAGGCTGGTGTCGCGCCGCAGGTTGTCAAACAGTTGTACTTCGGCCCCCAGCTTATCGATGCCCATTACCGTAAGCGTAGAAGTATCGTTGCGCGCAAAGGTGTCCGTGGCGAATGTGCGCCACTTGAGCGCATCCCATGCCTTTGCCGGGCCTACCACGGTACTGTTGTATTGCCCCACAAGGTCGCTGCCTTGTATTGGAAAAATCGGCGCCAGATATTGTGTCAGCGAATCGGTTACGCCTTGGTACAGCGGATAGTTGTTATCGCCTTTCTTGCACATGAACACGAAAACGCGCTCCTTATAAAAGGAGTCAATCTTGTTGAAGCCCATGTTGTACAGCGCATGATAAAGCGACTTGCCTGGGCCAAGCACAGCGGTATCTGCCTTCCACTTGTCTATGAAAAAATTCGGTGAGGAATAGCCGTGCCAGTAAGAATTTTTAATGGCTACGTACCAGCCATTGGGGACAACATTGGTCAGGAAGTTGGCAGCATAGTAACGGCCCGAGTCGGTCGCTAGATTGAATTGTCGGGAGTTAAGCCCGCCATTCGGATTGTTATAAGGGTCGGCGCCATAGCGTGTGGTGGGTGAGTTTTGCCAGATGCGCCCGAAGGTGTCAATAACCGTAACGGAAAGCGCATTGAACACATAGTTGTAAGACGACTGGTCAATCCGCGAATCGTTGTATAGGTTCTTCATGTACTGCGCATCAAGGTTGCAGGACGTAGGCGGCGTATTGCACAGCACGATGTTGCGTATCTCAAGTCTGTTGGTAATGGAACCGAAACCAAACTGCCGGTTGGGCTTCAGCGAAATGCCTGCCGAAAAATCTTTCAGATATTGGAAGTAGTGCGATTGGTTCCAGCCATCGCCGCTGTTGGCGAGGTAGATAAACGAGCTGGTTGTCCACTGTATGTTTCCACTGTCAAAGGCGGTGCGCCAGTAATAGACGGTGCTGTCCATCAGCGGCACGCCCGGCTTCCACCGCAGGATGCCGCCGTTGCTGCGCATGGTGGTGGACACTTTTGCGGGGCTGTTGAACAACTCCGTCGTATCCATCTCAATGCGGTATTGCGCGGACACCCGGAACGGATTGAGCGTAGAAGCCTTCAGCGTCAGGTCTTGCTTATTGACGATGGCGAATTCGTAGGGATACACCGGCACCAGATTGTCGGAAGAGATGAACAGCTCCAGTGTAGCAGCATTATTCAGCTCGCTCACCTCGGCATAGCGATTCGGGGCGTCAATGGTAATGCGGTACTTGTTTAGGCCCAAATCCAAGTTCTTATCTATCGGAATAGAAATGGCGCTTGTATCGCTGAAGCGCAGATTGTAAATGGTGTAAGTACCTGCATTGGTAGTTACGCCCGACGGATTGATATGCTCCACCTTTACAATCACCGTGTCGTCATCAATAGCCTTGGCAAGGTTAAAGGCGCTGACCCGCAGCCTGAAGCTGTCCGCCGAGGTGGTTACATTGGCTGGGATAGCTACCAGCCCTTCATCAGCCACGTGATAGTCCGGCAGGGCCGGTGATGGCAGCACAATAGAAGGGTCGCCCGACAAAATCATACACTCCAGTTGGGTTGCGTACATGTTTGGATAAGTAACGCTCCCGAGGTTCGCAGATTGATAGAGCCGGTCATATGTCGCATTGACCTGCTCACCGATAGCCCCCCCATAGTTGGTCTTGGCCATGCTGGTATAGTACAGGTTTATGTAGTCATGGTCAAAGTCCGTATAGCTTGTATTGGATGCGGCAAGAAACGTCGTTACGCCGGCAGTGGGCGCCAGCACATACTTCTCCGCCACTGTACGCTGAACGGATAGCTGGAACATCTGCGCCAAGTCGCAGCCGAGACCGATAAATTGCCCCATACGGAAGCCGTTGCTGTACTTGGTAGGATCAGTCAGGTTGTAGTCAAAGGCAGTGGGCGAGCCGTGGCCGTAAAAAGTAATCATGGAGACCCCGGTGCGGAGCAGCGAGTCCACAAGCTGACTGTTTACCTGCGTCACGGCTATATTGTCCGACTTGGCAATGGTCGTAACCATCTTGCCTGTGTAAGGCCCGGCAATAATCGGCGCTACGCCGTTCATTGTCGGCTCCAGTATGTAGTGCTGCAGGTATGCGCTTTGCGCGCCAAGCACGTGCAGGGCCTGCTTCTTCCAAAGCTCCGTAGCCACCGTCGGCAACGCGGCCGGCCGGTATAGGGCTTCCGATTGCTGCACCTTATTAAGGTAAGTGCTCACCTCGCCCGCATTCCATACCGAAAGCCGGCCGATGTGCATACGCGGTGAGCGTGCGCCGCCAAACGTCACGTAAGCCATGTCTGAGCCGGGCACGCCGTATGTAGGCACCAGCGGGAATGAAAAGGTGGAAGTGCTATTCCGGTAAGCAGCGTACTCGCTGTAAAAAATGCCACGCCCAATCAGGAAGACGTCCTGCGGCTTCGTGCTCCAGGCATCATAGGCGTAGTTGAGAAAGTGTCGGATGGAAAGCGGATGAATGTCGTAGCCATAGGCAAACTGGTCGTACAGCTCTGATACATCGGCTACTACCGCCTTATGGCTGCCGCCATTTGCGGAAGCGCGGTAAGCCGCATAATCCTGCACCGGATGTGTACCGCCCGCCGGTTGAAGGAGCGTCGGATGCGTGATGATAATGAAATCGCCCTGAGCAGCCGCTGAGGTGTAGTCGGTAAACTTAAAGCTCTTCACTAGGCTTAGCGATGCAATGCTGGCCGCGCCATTACTCATCACCGCAATCTGCCGCGTAAGCATAGACGGGTCTAAGTAGAAGCGCGTCTTGCCGGCCACCGCCGTATTCCCGTCATACCATTTGCCATTGGTGATGTCGTAGAGACGGCCCGCGCTCATGTTGCTGAACTCTACATACTGTGCCGCGCCGGTGGCAGGCAGCTTTAGCGTGGCCTGGTCAATGCCCGTCATGTTGAAGTCGCGCGGGTATTCCAGCTCTACGAATGAAACGCCGAAGTAGTCGTACACGTGCGGCCCTTTAAAGACCGCATCAACACCTATCTGATTAGCCGCAGAAAATGCGCCCGAAGGCACCGGCGCGCCGAAGCGCACTGCCTGCGCGGGCAGCAGGTTTTGCGAGTCCGCCAGCTGCGTATTGTTGATGCTCAGCCTTACCCGGTGCTGGTTTTCTACAATGGCCCGCACAGATACCCCCGCGTAAAGCATACCGCCCACCCCGCTCACCAAGTTAGGTGCGGCGAGCGTGATTTGCGGGCGCGTCGGGTCCATTATCCGGTATTGCGCATCCACAAAGCCTTCCCCAGCGTCAAACTGGGGGGAGATAAAATCACTCGTCGTGTCGTAAGTATAATTCGGCCCCGGCATGTAATCGCCCTTTGGATAGAAGCCCACCGTAGCCAGGCAATACGGCGCAGGCGTGAGCGAGCCGCCGGGAATGGCGTTGGCCGCCTGTGCAAACCGCATGTGGCTCCCGCCCGCGTCATAAGTAAGGAAGTAAGCCGCTGTATCTGTAAAGAGGGAGCTACGGTCGTTCGGCTGGTCGGTTGGGTTTAGGTATAGCTCCTTGTCGAGCGTACCGTCGGCCTTGCGGCCCCAGAACTCTATGTAGTCATTCGCGCCCATTGCCTCCGCGGAGACGTAGATAGGCATCTCTATCCCATCGCGGAAGAGCATGAAGGCAGAGCCATTGACAGATAAAGGCAGCCCCGCCGCCGTCAGCGCAGAGCGATAGATGCGACAGATGCCCGTCTTGCCCACCTTAAACTTATAGTAGGTCTTGCTGTAGTCAATCCATTCATTGCCGTACTTGGTCGTCTGCGCATTGAGCGAGAAGGCGCTTGCGAGCAGGAGCAGCAGGAAGGCGGGTAAAAAGCTTCGCTTCATAGAAGTGTGCTAAGGTGTGTGATGGGTCAGGTTTTATTTGACGGGAGATTCAACAGGCGGCGCGGCCTCGTGCGTGCGGGCCTTTGCAGGCTTGCTCCTGCCGGGTGCGTCATCCGGCACGGCGGGTGCGCGGTGGCCCCTGCTGATGTCTAAGCGTACGGAGATGATGTGGGAGAAGAGCGGATTGGCCTGCGTTTGCAGGGAGGTGTAGGCGTAGTCAATCTGCAGGCCCGCTATGTGCAGGCCGACGCCTGCCGAGGGCTGCCAGATGGTGTACTTTGCCTGATTGGTAGTGTCCTTATCATCCAGCACGCGCTGGATGTTTGCTACGCCGAGGCGGAGGTAGGCAATGCCGCGGTACGAAAGCTCCAGCCCGGCGTGCGGGTCAAGGCTCAGATCGTTGCTGCCGCCGATGAGGGTATTGCGGCGGCCATCCGTTGTGAGGTCTGCCGCGGCTTCAGCGAGGAGTTGGAGCTTGGTGCCTTTGGGCGTGATGTAGCGGCCTGCGCCGAAGATGATGCGGGGCTTCATCACCTCATAGGATTTTACGGGAATCTCATTGCCCGTCTGACCGAACACTTCCTTTTCGCGCTCTGTCAGGTGAAAGCTCCAGGCCGTGGTGGTAGTGGTAATGTCCTTTGCCATGAGGCCGAAACGCCAGCGGCCGTAAGTGCTTTGCAGGCCCACGTCAAGGCCCGCGCCCCAGGCATTGGCCATGCCGCCTATGTGGCGGTAGATAATTTTGGCATTCGCGCCGATGCGCGTCTTAAACTCGGGATTGCGGCCCAGCTTCAGGTCTTGCGCGTAGGAGAGGAGGAAGGCGTAATCGCCGGCGGAGATGGACTTGAGCTTCGTATCGTCAAAGGAGCCGTCGGGCTGTACGTAGTCTATGGTGTAGGCTATATCGTCTGTAGCAAAGCGGAGGGCGGAGATGCCTATGGCGCGGCCCTTGCCCTTGAGGGGCATAGCGGCGGCGGCGTAATCATACTTGCTGTTGCCGGCAAAGTACTCGGCGTGCATGAGGCCCACCTGAAAGTCCTGGCGGATGCCCATGAGGCCGGCGGGATTCCAGTAGCCGGCCGTAACGTCATTGACCGTGGCAGTAATGGCTCCGCCCATGCCGAGGGCGCGGCCCCCTACCCCGATGTTGAGGTATTCATTCACATACACGCGCTGCTGGGCGTGTGTGTTGTGGGCGGCGATGGCAGTAAGGAGAAGGGCGGCGAATAATTGCTTCATGCAGTGTGTGGTATGGTTCGGCAGGCTCACCATGGCAGGCTCCGGAAAAGCCATTGCGAATTTACTTTATGTTGCCCGCTTCGCCCCCGGATACCTTTTGGACAGTGGAAGAACGCTGCGCGGCGGCTATTATTATGGCTCTGGCCTGACGCAGCCGGGGGCAAATAAAGGCTATGACGCCGGGCTTTGCCGCATTGGCGGCCCGGCTTAACGAGCGTTTTTATTGAATGGGAGGGGGGAGAACTGAGAATGGAGAATGGCGAATTGTGGGATGGCTGAATAAAACAAAAGTCCCGAAGCAGCGGCCCCGGGACTTTTCAGGTAGTATCTCCGTTTGAATTATTGCTCGCCCAAGCTTGTCATGCTGTAAGCATCTTGCAAGGCCCTTTCAGGAGCCTGCCCTGAACTTGATTCAGGGTGACAAGTCGCTGTGAACATTCAAACTGAGTCACTATCGAAACATGGTGCTTTTTAGCTGCGCAAATCGCCGGGCGGCGCAAGCGGGATAAGAATCCGCACGTGCGGGATGCCAACTCGCACGTGGTCAGAAAGAGCTAAACGGCTGTTTTTCAAGCCATTTACGTTTCAAAGAGCTTATTCCTGCCTGCTGAATAGCTGGCTGTGGGTGCCGCCGTCTTTCAGGGTAAGGCGCAGGAGATAGGTGGCGGGAGGCAGGCTTTGGAGGGAAAGGCGGGCGGGATTGGCGGTGATGGCGGTCTTGACCACCTCGCGCCCCTGCATGTCTATGACGGTGGCGGCGGATACGGATTTGAGGACATCGTCAATGAAAAGGGCATCGTTGGCGGGATTGGGGTAGATGCGGAAGCGGTCGCGGATGGAGAAGAGCTTTGCGCCGGGGGCGTCGAGGGTGCCGGTGGAGTCAATGTGGAAGAGGAAACCTCCTTGAAGGGCGGTATCCTTCGGCGCGTTGGCATCGGTAAAGTAGCCGGCAATGGTGATGCCGGGCCGCCCAATAGACGCAATGACATCGGTAAGATGCGTACAACTGCCTGCTGCCGGCGAAATAAACTTCTGCCAGTACATGTGTAGGTTGGTATCTAAGCACACCACTTGGGTCTGATTTGTACTGCCACCACAATCGCCTGTAAAGCCATATGCCTGCAATGTGTTGGTAGCGTAATAAACCCGGTTTTCTACAGGCTGATATACAAGATTGTGCTGGCTGGGGCTGGAATTATTACCGCCATAGGAATTGGTAACCGGAAAGAAAAAGGTGGTATCAATAGTATAGCGCGTTGCACGCGTCATCTTCATAAGCATTGTGAAGTTTCCGTTTGGGCGCATTGATGGCGTTCCATAAAAAACCTGCAACTCTCTGCCTGCGATAATGGAGCTTGTAGGGAGCATGGCATAGTTAAGTATGCCCGGAACCCAACCTTGCACCTGTGCGCTGCCATAATATAGATAGCGACTCTTAAGCCGGAAGGTGTCAATCACAGACATGTTACTATCCGTCAAAAGAAAATCGGCTACTGGCGAGGCGGCATTGGGGTTGGTTAGGCCTTGGCCGGAAACCAACAACTGATTATTTCCGGTGGGTACAATCTCGTGGGCATAATGATTAACGTTCGGAGAGTCCAAAGAAGGAGCAACGCCAATAACACTGTCGCGTAGCAGATTACCACTAAAATCTGTGAACAGATAGCGGGAATATCGCCCATGGCCATTGTTAAACGAATCATTCATCGCATATCCTGTAATAAACCTGTTTCGGGATGTATTAGCTACGATAATATCACCACCTGCAAAGCGTTTAAAGGGCGTAAAAAAAGTAATAAGCCGTCGTTCCGGGACAATCAGGTTCAGATTTGTATCAAAGCAGGTAAATACAATGCTGTTGTAAGCATGGGGAAAGATGCTTGAATCAAGAAAGTGGTAGCGGCTATTAGCCACTAAAATCTTATCGCCACTCAGGCACGGCCAATTATAAGATAATGTACTGTCTGCAACGGCGGTGTCTCCCCAAATCTTAACTGTTTTCAGAATCTTGTGAGTAGTTTTCTCGCTTTTATTCAGATAATAAGCAGCGGTTGGAAGGTTTTTCCCAGCTACGAACTTTCTTGTATGGAATCCTGTAATGAAATAATAGCTACTATTGGTTTCAGACAGTGTAAAGGGCTCTATAAAGTGGAGGCCTAGCAGTGGTACTTCGTTGATGGCTTGACCGACAACGCGCAATCCAACAAGCGACAGAAATATGGATATGGATATAAAGCGAAGCATATAATTAATGAAAACTCTGTTTCCGGGTCTGACGTTTGGAGATTTCCGCCGTTGTTGGTCTTTTGACCAACAACGAACCCAGATGCAACTGCCCCTAAGTTGCTTGGCGGAGCGGCAAGAAGATTGCTCACCTTCAAACTGATGAATGGGTTTTATTACCGCTAAAGTAATACCCAAACAAATCGCCTGTATGCGTAGTTCTACGCAATTTTCTTAATGAGCGGCCCCCGCCGCGCTGTCAATAAACACCACCTCCTTCCCGAAGTAAGCGCCGTAATGCGCATCCGTGCGCGCATTCTTCGCCGCAATCACATCGCCCGTGTACAGCACATTGCCCGCCTGGAGGCGCACCGGGGCCACGCCCACCGTATCGCCCGGCGCGGCCAAGATGCGGGCATAGCGGGCGCGCAGCTCCGCATCGTAAGCCTGCGGCATCCGGCGGGCATACGCCTTAGCCACCACAAAGAGATTGGCCCTGCGCAGCGCCGGGAAAGTAACACTGCTCATCAAGGCTATAAGCAGCGCAATCAGCGCAAGCTGCGGCACAAAGCTCCACCCCCGCTCCGCCAGCGCGGCGGCCAAAAGCCGCAGCCGCCCCGCAAGGGCCATAAGAAAAGGTGTCCACGCCAGCAGGAAGAACGTGTACACGATATTCATCACCCGCGGCGGCGGTACCGTGCCCAGCGCATAATGCGCCGGCAGCCCCAGCAGCAGGATCAGCGCCAGCGGCAGCCCAAACAGCACCCACAGCGGCACAGGCGGCAAGCGGAGCGGCAGCGGCCAAAGCAGAAGCAGCACGAGACTGGAATAAAGCAACAAGAAAGGGTCGGCCAGCCAGTCCAGAAAGCTGCGCAGCGAATGATAGAGCCAGGTGGGCGGCACCATCCACACATTGCGCTGCATTACCGCCTGCCGCGCAAAATTGCCGGGGGCGAGAATGGCCACAGCCGCGCACAAAGCGCATACGAGCAGGAGCCTTGCGTAAAAGCGGCGCAGCACCGGCAGCCCCTGCTTACGGTAATAGATATAGCCGCAGGCCACCACCGCGCAGCAAAGCAGGAGCAGCGATTCGTTGCCGCCAATCGCGGCAGCCGCCAGGAGCGCTGCAAGGGCCAGTATTCCCCACCCCGCCTCCGCTTTCCCTTCCAACCCAATCAGTAAGCAGAACAGGCAAAGCGCCGCCGTAGCCGGAAGCACATAGGTAACCGCACCCGTGTACCAGAAAAAGCCTTCGGCAAGCGAGGGAAAATTGTTGAGCAGCAGCGCCGCCGCCATCGCGCCAATTGCGACGGCCACCCGCAGCGGAAGCTTCGCAAAGACGCGCAGCCCCCGCACAACGAGCAGCGCAAACGCGAGGCAAAAGGCCGCCATCATAGCCATCACGGCCGCGCGGTACGCTCCGAAAGAATGCCAGTGCAGCGGGCACAGCGCCGCCGCCAGATTATTAAAATACCGCCCCGACCAGTGCAGGTAGGCCGTGCGCTGAAAGGCGAGGTAATCGCTCCAGCGGGCATTCTGGAAATCATCCGCCGCGCAGGGATGGTTGTAGATGCCGATGAGGAGCACCGGCAATATTGCCGCCACGGAAAGGGCGGTGAGCAAAGCCGGCAGGTAGCGGCGAAGGGTGTCGGCAAGGCGGGACATGAGGGCTGCAAGGATAGGCTACTTTTGCCCCGGCGGGAAATCCCAAAGTCCAAATCCAAAGCTTAGAGCCTATCCAGAAAAATAGCCCACAGCGACTTTTGTCATCCCGGAACGGGAACTTAAAAACGATGCTACCCATTCGCTCAGCGCAAGTTCCCGTTCCGGGATGACAAAAGATTGGGAAACAAGGAAGAGCCTAAACGGCTTACTCAAACAGCTTCTTACTCACCACTCATTACTCATCAAATGACCTTTATCGAAGAGCTTGAAGCCCGCGGCCTCATTCAGGATATAATGCCCGGCACGGCAGAGCAGCTGGCCAAAGAAGTAACGACGGCCTACATCGGCTTTGACCCTACGGCGGACAGCCTGCACGTGGGCAGCCTGCTGCCTATCACCCTGCTCATGCGCCTGCAGCGGGCGGGCCACAAGCCCATCGCGCTCATCGGCGGGGCCACCGGCATGGTGGGCGACCCGAGCGGCAAAAGTGCTGAGCGCAACCTGCTGGACGAGGAAACCCTGCGCCGGAACTGCGCCGGGCAGGAGCGGCAGCTCCGCAAGTTCTTAGACTTCACACCCGGCCCTGTGCAGGCGGAGCTGGTGAATAACTACGATTGGTTTAAAGAGTTTTCCTTCCTCCACTTCATCCGGGATGTAGGCAAGCACATCACCGTCAACTACATGATGTCGAAGGACTCGGTGAAGAACCGGATGGAGACGGGCATTTCGTTTACGGAATTCAGCTACCAGCTCATCCAGGGCTACGACTTCTACTGGCTGCACAAGCACAAGGGCGTAAAGCTCCAGATGGGCGGCGCCGACCAGTGGGGCAACATCGTAACGGGGACGGAGCTTATCAGGCGAATGCGGAACCAAGAGGAAATTCGGAATGAAGAGGCCGACGATTCCGCAATCCGCAACCAGGAGGCTTTCGCCCTCACCTGCCCGCTTATCAAAAAGAGCGATGGCGGCAAGTTTGGCAAGACAGAGAGCGGCACTGTGTGGCTTGACCCGGCACGTACCTCGCCGTACCAGTTCTACCAGTTCTGGCTGCGCCTGCCTGACGCAGATGCGGAGCGGATGGCCTACACTTTTTCCTTTAAGTCCGTGGATGAAATCCGCGAAGCAGTGGCCGCGCATGAGGCAGCTCCGCACCAGCGCGCGCTTCAAAAGGCGCTGGCGGAGGAGATGACGGTGCTGGTACATTCGGAGGAAGATTTGCACTTTGCGCAGCAAGCCTCCGGCATACTCTTCGGCGGCGGCGCGGTAGATGCGCTGCAGGGCCTGGACGAGCGGCAACTGCTGGAAGTGATGGAGGGCGTACCACAGGTGCGCGCGTCTAAAGCGGCGCTGGGCGAGGGGCTGGATCTGGTCTCCTTCCTGGCGGACCAGAAGATCTTCCCTTCCAAAGGCGAGGCCCGGAAGATGATTACGGCCGGCGGGCTCAGCGTAAATAAGGAGAAGGTGACCGCGCCGGACGCGCTTCTCAGCGAAGCGCACCTGCTGAACGGTCGGTATGTGCTTATTCAAAAGGGGAAGAACAATTATACACTGGCGGTGTTTGAATAAGCCCGGCGGGAATTCTACCATAGTATGCGGTTTTGCTGCGCCGGGCATTGTGCCCGGCGCTTCTTTTTGCGTTTATGCAGCGCCGGAGGCGTTGCCCTTTTGTAAACACTTTGCGGATTAATCACTCCGTTAACAAACCTTCCGGCCCTTTTTGCCGGCTTGCAATGCTACCGCAAACGGTTTATTATCAATGCTTAGCGCCATGCAGGAAGGTGGCTTGCCGGAAGGCTGCTCCGGCCTCCGGCAATTTCTAACCCATCCGTTAAGGCGTAGTTCTACGCTTGACAGGGCATAGGTGCGCGGCTACATTTGGCCCTGACAAACAAATCCAACAACACACACTAAAACCACCTCCGGTGCTTATGTTCTCAGTCTCTACCCAGAACCATCCGGCTATGCAGTCAGACTTGCTCCAGCAGGAGCTTTTTGACCATATCCGTACCGTCATGCCGCCGAACCGCTCGCTGGCTGACTCCGTTGCCGACCTGCTGCGCATATCGCCCGACAGCGCCTACCGCCGCATACGCGGCGAGAAGTCGCTCTCCTTCGCGGAGCTGCAAAAGCTTTCCACCCACTTCCGCATCTCGCTGGATGCCATCCTCAATATCGATACGCGCAGCACTGTTTTTTACGGCAATTGGCTCCGTGCAAGAGACTATTCCCTTCGGAATTACCTCGGCGGCCTGCTTGAAAACCTGCTTAAGGTGAGCGATGCGGTGCAAAGCACCATGTATTATGAGGCAAAAGACCTCTTTCCGGTGCATTACCTCGCCTTCCCGCAGTTGGCGGCTTTCAAATACTTTTTCTGGTTGCGCAGCATCCTGCACCACCCGGATTACAGCGCCATCCAATTTGAGCAGCACGACCTTTCCGAAATCCTTGCTGAGCTTAGCCCGGCTATCCTGAAGGCGTATAACAGCATTCCCGGTACCGAAGTGTGGAGCGAGGATACCTTCAACGGCACGCTGCACCAGATCACACATTACCGTGATGCGGGCATGTTCCGCGATGCCGCTACGGCTGATGCACTGCTGCAGGAAATGGAGGCCCTGGCTGCACACCTGCGCACTCAGGCGACCACCGGCTGGAAGTGCCTGCCGGATACAGGTGGAAAACCCGGTGCAGAGTTCTTCCTGTATCACAACCCCGCCTACTTAGGCCACAACAGTATTTATACGGAAGCAGACGGCCAGGAGACGGTGTATGTAAACCATTGCGTGCTGAATATGATGATGACGCACGACCCTGAATTCTGCAGCAAAACGCGCCGCTATTTTGAGGAGACGATGGCGTCTTCCACACTTATCAGCGCGGGCGGTGATGCGGAGGCCTGCGAACGGTTTTTTGAAGGACTACGGACACGGGTGTCGTGTGCGCGTAAGGGCAAGCACGGGAAGTGCTGAGCCTGATCTAAGGTTGATTTTTTGCAGGAAAGCGCCCTTTAAGGGCGCTTTTTCTTTTGCAGGAATGGCCGCTTTGGAGCGGCGGATTTCCAATTCAATCAGTATTTTAATTCATAAATACTTTTAGAGATTTATGGCGTTCAATCTTTTATGAAAATAGGTGAAAAAATTATTTGTCGGGCTTGCAAGGGTCGGTTGGGGCGTATAGCTTGGCAGCAAGTATTAATCTGTGCTTATGGACAAATTAGATGAGGAATTGATGACCTCTCCAACCTTTCCATTGTCTCGCTGCACCTGAAATAAGTGTCGCGTCTTATGCAATCAATAAAGGATCTGGTCCGGAGCAGAATAAATCTTATAGCGATACCAGTAATAACCGACCATAAATGATATCAACCACCAAATCAGTTAACTCCAGGCGCCACAGCGTCACAATGCTTTTGCCTGCACTGCTGCTGCTCGGCGCCTGCAGTAGAAACAGCATAGAGCTGCAACCCATCCGCCCGACCCCCATTACCGTGCGGCAAATCGCCACTGCCGGCGGGCAGGGCCTGCTAACCGTTACGTACACACAGCAAATTTCCGGCAAGACGGATACGGTCTGGGCAAGTCTTGCACCGGCAGGCGGACAGGCGTTGACTAATGTCCACTTCCTGCTGGAAGCCTTTGCCAGCGTGCAGGATAATTACGATAACAGCATGAATATAAGCGAGGGCAGGCTGGCCGATTTGCCGCTTTCCGGCAGTGCACCCGTGCTGCTTTTCTCCAACCGGGGTATCCGCCTTTACGATTCCCTGCTGCATTCCGTCGTCATTGCCCATGGCCGCGATTCACAACGGCTGAGCAACGTTTATACAACGGAGTATATCCTTGCGCTGAATGATAAAGACTCGCTGCTTTTTTACGGGCGAGGGCGTGGCTATGTGGATGCCGACGGAACCGCAAAGCTTCGGCTGAAGATGGACAATGGCAATTATTACAATGTAGAAGGCCGTTTTCAGGACACGGCAGCCTTCGCCGGCAATCTGCTGAATCCTGCAGATAAGAAAATCATCAGCCGGTTGGCGCTTGCGCCAGTGGTGGTAAAGCCGGACTCGCCCATCGTCAAAAACCCTGTAGTGCGCGATACGCTCCGCAGCGCGCCGTATTTCAAGCTGCGATTAGAGACGAGCCGCGACGGTATTTCCTCTCTTTTCATTCAACTTAAGAAAGCTTAGGCCATGCAAAAAAATTCAAACATGTGCTGCCGCGCAATTCATTGTATTGCTATAATGTTTACAATGGTTCCACTTGCCACACTCGCACAGTCTGGTGCTGATGACTATCGCTCTTTTAAAGATGTTGACCATACAGTCCGCTTTATGGATGGCAGCGGGCCGAAGAATATTCACCTTCATATCGAGTATGAAACAAGGCTCCATTTATTCCGCGTGCAGCCTTCTGACGCCGATACCAGTAGAATGCCTAAAGCCATCCGCCTGTCCGAACCGCTGAACATACAGTATTTCCGAAATGAAATACAGGCTTATGCAGACAGCCATTTTCATACGATGGCAGCTATAACGCCCGCTTCGGTAAATGAGATGTTTCTAAGCGTCTATTTCGCGCGGGAAACCGTTGAGCAACCAGTCTGGGCCGGCACGCTTATCATTAATCCCTTTGTGCAGGTATTTACTAAAGATGTGGACGAGCAGACGTTTGACTTTGACCGGCAGGACATCGTAGTAGATTCATTTGAAGGCAAGATCGCCGCGTTAAACGCAAGTGTAGTTGTTGAAGGAGCAATATTGTCCAATAGGATAAGCAGCTTAAGAACTGATATTGGAAATATCCTGAAACGCAAGCAGAATGAACTTGACGCGCCGGAGAAAGACCCTATTAAAGCGAAAGACAAGAAGGATGCGCTGAATAAAGACACTACCAGGCTGAATACATCATTGACGCAACTCAGTTCTTTAGAAGAAAATTTTCGCCAGATGCCTTATCGTCCGGATACCCCGGCATCTGCCGAGTTGAATGTTGCGCAACAGGCGCTAAAATTGTTACATGACTCAGTGGACTCTAAGATTTCAATAGACAATCTGCAAGCACTTTACGAACGCTATTGGGAGAATAAAGAAAAGAATGACCTCACAATAATCCAGTTAAGCGACTCTTTACGCAATCGCGGCGTCAGCGATGTGCAAAAAGTATCGCTGCAGTTTGAGCGTGGCTTTCTGGAGCGCATCCAGGTATGGGTCGTTATTAACGGACGACCGCGGATTTTTGAGAACGATTACGCTATTGGCTTTTCTTCCATCCACAACTTCCAGGATTTCCAGCGGGTTCAACTCTATGAGCGCGACCGCGATGTGGGCGAAGACCGCTATATCTATCTGAGCGACCTGTTTCTGAACTACGACAACATCCTTGACAACTATACCCGAGACTTCAGCCCGGCGGATACGGCCATTAATGACTGGCTGCCGCTCAATTCCATCGTCCGCCTGCGAAAGGAATCAGCCGTAAGCCTCTTCGATTCCAAAATTTACTCTGACCTCAACGGCCTTCGCGATGAATCGCCTAACGGTCTTATTCAAATAGAAATAGCCAAACGCCTCAATCTGAATACTGAAAGAAAACGCAGCATCCTTAAGCTGGGCGATGACGGCGCCAACTTCGGTAAGCTCAATTACATGAACGTATGGGGCGCTATTACAAAGCTTGAAAGCAAGAACCGCTACCTCACACTGCGCAATGCCAACATTGCGGTAAACGATACGGTCGTCTCACCCTCTTATGCCACCACTCTGGACTTTCTCCGCTATGAAACGGCCAACCTTGGCCTGGATGTAAATATTCTGCTACAGGATTTCCCAAATGCCAAAGCCACTTTTTACTTCGATGCTGGCGCGAAATATGGTTATACCCCGGTAATAGACCGGCGACGCACAGTTGATACGCCGGGCCGTGTAACAGTTACAAACGGTGACACCATTCGTCTCGTAGCACATACGGCAACCTTCTTTCCAAGAATTACCGCAGAAGTATTTAGTCAGCGGCGCGTAGGCTTTAAGCTCAGCTACCAGCCGCAGTACACGCTCATCTTCAGCAACAACGACTTCAAGCCAATAGTCAGCTATGCCAAGAGCGATGTTACCGCGCGGGCCACGGAATCAAAGGCACGCTTCACCCACATGCTTGAATTCTTTCTGCGCGCGGAAACGAGCCGCGATGCTGCCAGCAAGGTATTTTTCCGCGCGCGCTTCTTCTGGCAGCAGGGCGATGTGAGCACCTTCTTCCCCCAATTCCAGCTTGGGTATGCCTACAACATCTTTTACAGAAAATAAGCTCCCATGAAACGCGCTCTATTGTTTCAGTTCCTTGCCATTTTTTGCTGTACGCTCTGCACAGCACAGACAACGCTTACCCGCAGCACTAAATGGGAATTTGATGAGGACAGTGTTGGTTCTTTTGCTCTTTCATTTAACAGAGCAACGCTGAAGAAGCAAATCATGCAGCTCGTTCACGCTGATGATACCGCTGAGTTGATAAAAGTCGGCACTATTAAACGAAGGCAAACGAGCCTGTTGCTTATCAGCCGTGAGCGGATGACTGGACGCAAATCTATAAAGACGGATACGGCCGTGGATTTTCATTGGGCTTGGTACGCTAATAGACTTATCAATAACAGCTTCGATTTTACAAAACGCCGAATAGGCAGCGCGCCTTCGTTTGATAATGTTACGCTGCATGACACCACGCTATCTATTATTGACACCAAAGGACATAAATATCCCATTGATTGGCTCCGGCAAGAAAACTTTGTTTCTGCGACTAACTCACCGCACTTTGAGCCCGCTGCCCCAACACCGTACAACGACAGAATTGAAAAAGAATCCGGGTACGACCGCGCCGACATCATCCGCGAGTTTGACAATTATGCTTTCCGCAAGCGCAAAAAGCCATTTGTGTACATCGGCGCATCTTTCGGCCTGTACAGCGCCTACCGCATTCTGAGCGTTCATGCCGTACAGCTTCACGACAATGCCGGTCTGGAGCATCGCCAGCAGAATGAGCTGACCGTCGTTGGTCAATCCTTTGGCATAACCGTAGGTCTGCGCCTGACGCCCAGTCACAGCATCACGCTGGAGCCATTCTACCTGAAGCAAGGCTTCCGCTGTGACGACGGGCTCAATTGGGAGACGGGTCTCCCCACGGCCACCACCGGCCCAAAGAACGACCATCAGGTTAAGTATCTCGGCTTTGGGGTAGGCTACTCATACGCGCCATATCACCATGTAGTGTCACCAGTCGTTGACCTGGGCGTTTATGCGGCTTCGCTAAGCCAGTGGGAAGATGGACAGCGGCCATTCACCTGGGGAGTTAAAGGCGGGTGGGGCATCACCGTCCGGCCGGGATACAGCTTTGAATTCCGCTTTGTGCCCACCGTGTATTGCTCCCTTCACGCCATCAGCAAAGGCGAGTTGAAGACACAGCTTATCAATGCCGGTCTTAATGCAGGAATCGTGTACCGGTTCATGCGCAAAGAATACAGCCGTCAGTAGAAAATAACACTGCCTCCCAGGCATTAGCCTGGTGGCTACTTTCGTACAAATGAAAGTAGCGGCTCCATTGCCCCTTCCCAAGCTGCGTTCCCATACCTTCCTATGGCCCGCCTACCTCGCCGCCGCGCTCATCGCCCTCTGCTACATCGCCATCCGCGCCCACACCATAGGCATTACCTACGATGAGGAGTGGACGCTCCACTTCTACGTGCCCGACACGATGATGCACATCATCAACTACGATGTGCCGGAGGCCAATAACCATATCCTCAATACCCTGCTTGTAAAGGGGCTGCTGCGCATCAGCGACACCACCTTCGCCGCGCGGCTGCCCAATGTGCTGGCCTTTGTGCCCTACGCCTTCTTCGGGTATAAGATTGCCTCCCGCTGGCTGTCGTTTGCCATTGGGCTGGCAGCTTTTCTCTTGCTCCTGCTTAATCCATTTCTGCTGGACTTCTTCGGGCTGGCGCGGGGCTACGGCCTCTCGCTTGGCTTTGTGATGGCTTCGCTTTACTGCCTGCTCGCTTACATCGCGGAGCGAAAGACTGCTGCCGGCGTATGGGCGCTCGCGCTTGGGGCGTTGGCTGTGCTCGCTAACTTTTCGGCCCTGCATTACTGGCTTGCCGCTTTTTGCGCGGTGCTAGGCGCAGCTATCTTCCTGCCCCGCCTCCGGCGGTGGCAGACAATTGCTTACAGCCTGCTGACGGCGCTGCTGCTGGCCGCAATCCTTTATGAGCCTGCGCGGAAGCTCTTGCAAGCCGGCAAGCTCTCTTACGGCGGCGAGACGGGCTTCTATTCTGATACCCTCCTCTCCCTTGCGCATTACAGCGCTTACCGCCACACGCCCGATGCCGCCATTCGCGGCGCGCTCAATGCTTTTCTTATCCTGCTGGCCATTGCCGCAGGCGCGTCGTTTCTATTCCGGCACAAGCTCACTGCGCCTAAGACTGTGGTAGTTGCGCTTACGGCCGGGGCCGTCTTATCGGTAGTGCTGCAGCATTGGCTGCTAGGTACGCTGTACCTCTTAGACCGCACGGCCCTTTTCTTCTATCCCCTCGCCGTATGGTGCCTGTGCTTTGCACTTGACGACATTGCGCTGCGCGCAAAGAATACATTGCGTGTGAAGTCCCTGTCCTTGGCCATCGCGTGGATTTGCGTCGCCGCGGCAGGGGTCAATTTTGGGAAGCACGCCAACTTCTATAAGACGGCCATCTGGGATTTTGACGCGCATACGCGCGAAATACTGAGCCGCATCAATGCGGCGGGCAAAGCCCGGGGTCGCTCCCTGACGCTGGACTATCCCTGGCCTTTTCAATGCTCGGTGAGCTACTACACGGAGCGGCAGCAATATCCTTTCGTTACCCTGGCGCGGGGCGCAGGCGCGGCGGCGGATTATTCCCTCTTCCTCAGCCGGCCTTTGGACAGAGCGCCTTGGAGTAAAGCGGATGCGGCGGGCATTAAGTGGGCGGCAGATACCGCGTGGAGCTACCCGGAGGAGCACATAGTGGTGTACCGGAAGCGCCCGGTGCATCAGGATTAGGGGCGGGATGGCGTCTGCTACATCTGCGCCACCAGCTTAGCCGCCGCGGCATTAAAGCCGGACTTTGAAATACCGGCCACCGCTTCCAGCGCTTTGAAATAATTCGCATTGTCCGGCTGCTTTTTGCCGCAGCGCAGCAGCGGCATCACAGCCGCAAAGCCCCTCTGCTGCGCTACCTGCTGCACAATAAGCGCATTCAGCATAAAGTCCACATTCAGCGGGGCGGCTGGATTGGTGCCGAAGTCGCGGCTTTCGTTGTAAAGCGCCAGCCAGTCGGCATCGGGATGGGCGGCGGTAAAAGCTTTGAACCGCTTTACAATGTCGGCCCAGCTCAGGCCCCAACTGCCGCCGTAGAGGTATGCGCAGCCTTCGTCCACGGGGCGGTTGGTTTCGGCATAGGGCATCACCCTGCGCAGGCGGCTGTGCCAGAGGTCGTGCGGGTCATAGCTGTTGAAGGCTGGTGTGAGCACGCCGTCCACGCTGAGGGCGCTATCGCCTTCGGTGGCGGAGAGCGTGTTGCGGCGGTAGCCGTTGTAATCCCGTTTATAGTCTACGCCGGATAGCCGGAGGGCTTCATGAAAGTCGTCGCAGCAATAGACGGTCATGGGCCTGGGCGCCGCGCCAAGCAGCTTGTCGTAGGCAGCTACGCGGGCGGTGTAGGCTTTGGCGTTTGCGGCATTGAAGCCGGTCTTATAATAATAGACGGTCTTGCCGAGCGTCGTCATCTTCCAGGCGGCGGCATTCCGCGCCAGCGGCGAACAGAAGTAGTAAAGCCCGCCCTGCCGCCGCGCTATCCATGTGAAGGAGGCGCGCAGCAGCGGCGTATCGTCATGGATGCCCATGTAGGCTATTTGAACGAGGTAGTCTGAATCGCTGACGGGCGAGAGGCCTGTGAGATAGGCTTTGTAGAAGGCGGTGTCGCGATACATTTCATTGCTGCGCAAGTCCTGCATCTCGTCCAGCAGCAGCGATGCGGCGAGGCGGTCTCGCTTTAGCAAGCGTGTGTTGGAAGCGGCAGGCGTGGCGACCTGCGCCATAAAATCCTTTACCGCGGCAAGCAAGGCGGAGCGAACGGCCGTATCGCGCGGGAAGGAGATGGAAGCGGGGATGATGATGGGCTCGCTACGGGCGCTGAATGCGGCGGACAGCAGGAGGCCGAGTGTGGTGATGAAGCTTTTCAAAAGGCAATGGCGGCGCGCCGGTTTTGTAAGGAGCGGCCGGATTAAGAGACGGGTGGATTGGGGATTTTGTGAGGCAGCGTCCTTGCCAGAGTTATCACCAGCACTGGCGAGAAAAGTAAAAGGGAGCACCCCAAGACGCTCCCCTTTTTTATAAAGCCACCGCGTAGCGGCATTGCCGCCTGCCGCTTAATAATCTTCTTTCTGAAAGCCCCAGGCCCGCAGCTCCTCCTCATAAGTATCGGGGTAATTGGCCTGCAGGAGGTGGATGAGGGCGTTGAGCACCTTTACGATGTACTCCTTGCCCGCCTCCTTGGCGCCCACCTTTTGAGATACGCTGCCGTCGGTATTCTTGGCTGCCATAAAGGCCGTATTGTAGGCCGTATTCAGGTCTTGCCAGAACATATTGCCGTATTCTTCGTCGCCAAAGCCATCTGCGGCGATAGCCGCCGCCATGCTGTTGAGGCTTACTTTAAGGTCGTCGCGGTCGGTGGGCATTATCCAGCGGTCGCCGCGGTGAATGAGGCCGTAGCGCGGGTATTGCGCAGCCGCGCCTGCCGACTTAAACTTGCGCTGGATGTAGATTTTCACCTCCTTCAGGGCTTCTTCAATGTGGTCGTCCAGCTCATTCATGGTATAGGTATAGCCGGGGCGCAGCGCGCCGGTATCGCGGCGCTGCTGGAGGCCAACCTTAAAGGCCTTGGCGGCGGTTTCAAACGCATTGCTGGTTGTCCACATTAGTGTGAGGCCGGGGGTGCCCAGCCACTTGGGTGCGGCAGTGGTGGCAAGGGTGGCCAGGTCACCGTCGGCCTTGGGGATGTTGCGGCGTTTGCGCGTGGGCGAGTCCGTTGGCGGTATAGATTCTTCGGGGTCTGGGCTGCGGAAAAGGCGGATAAACTCCATGTTTGATACTTTTTTAAGGTGAATGGATGGGGCTAAAGTAATAAGCGCCAGTAAAATATCATAATGCAGGCCATAAAATGGCCCCGCGCAGCCGTACTGAGCACCCGGACACTGTGCCCGGAGGCATAGTACAGCCGTATGGAAGTGCCGGGCACGGTGTCCGGGCGTTCAGTACGGCCGTATGGAGCTGTAGGACACGGTGCCCGAAGGGTAAGTACGGCTGTAGGGAAGTGTTGGGCACGGTGCCTGGGTGCTTAGTACGGCTGTGGGGAGGTGTGAGGCACGGTGGCGGAAGCTTCTCGCTGGAAGTCTTGCGTAGCAGACTTCAATGATGAATGGAAGCAAGACTGTGTCTTGCAATGGTGATGCAAGTCGGAGACTTGCTGCTATTGTGGGTTTAAGTCTGCTTCGCAAGACTTAAACCAGTGGGGGGTAGTCGCGCCTCAATCTTGCACCAATAGAGGGTAGGCTAAGTTGTGGAAGCGAGTGCCAGCCAAGCAATGACTAGGGAGGCATATTCATCAAAAGTGAGTTTATCAGGATGCCATTTATTTCCAGCACACATATCGGGAAGTGCAGTCAGGAAGCCTTCGTAGTCATTATATATGAACACGGCACTCGGAATAGTCTCATCTGTTTTCTTTACCAGCCAATTTCTAACGCAGGTGATGGCTTCTTCCGGAAAACCCTGATGTGCCCGTATATCCTGTCCCGAAATATCAGAAATGAATTGCTTAAAGCGGAACTGCTCGCTTTCTAACACCAAGTACTCTTTATCCCGTTGCTGCTTTGCGCCAAATTCTATTGCTCCTATGCAAATACCTAATTCCAGCGGCATATTAAAACGCGGCAGTTCGCCCAATGCGCTTAGCGTAACCCGGGAGAGGTCGTGAATAGAATATTTGCTTTCGCCGATAAGCCGGACAATATTCTTGATGCGTATGCTGCTTGAATCCTGAAATTCTTTAGCACAACGCAGGCGAAAGCCACAGCTATGCACCGTAAAAAGGATAGCGTTGAAAATCTTATTGTAGCCTTCATCAAAAGGACAGTTGATAAAGACATTCTTTGCGTAATCGGCCGCCTTGGCCATATTTTAAGAGGCTTTGGCGTTCTTGTACTTAATTACGGCCTGCTCTGCCTTAACGGCAATAGACTTTCTTACACTGGGGTTTGATTTAATGGCCACAGCAGTCTTTTCTATTGACACACCCTTAAATGGCTTGCCGTCAGACTTTACATCCATGAACTTTCCGGTATCCGCATCACGCTTGATGAAATTACCCGTCCCCGGATTGTAAACCTGACTTCTGCTTTTTACAGCGCCATTGCGGTGCCCATCACCTGTGTTCTTTGCCATACTTACTCTGTTTTTCTATTATTGCACTGAAGTAAATGTACGAGGTCGCCTTTAAAAAATGCAATGCCGGAGTCTTCTTCACAAAGCTAAATTATAGCTCACAATTACCTCCCCAGATAAGCCCCCAGATAAACCCCCGTCCTGCTCTCCTTCACCCCCGCCACATCCTCCGGCCGCCCCGTCGCTACGATGCGGCCGCCGCTATCGCCCGCGCCGGGGCCGATGTCTATCACCCAGTCGGAGGAAGCCGCCACGTGCATATCGTGCTCCACCACAATCACCGTATTGCCCGCCGCCACGAGGCCTTCCAGTTGCGCCAGCAGCCGCTCCACGTCCGATGGATGGAGGCCGGTAGTCGGCTCGTCTAAGATGTAGAGCGTATTGCCGCGGCCCGCGCGCTGCAGCTCCGTAGCCAGCTTAATGCGCTGCGCCTCCCCACCCGACAGCTCCGTAGCCGGCTGCCCCAGGCGGATGTAGCCAAGCCCCACCTCCCGCAGCGTAGTCAGCGCCCGACTGATGGCGGCCTCTTCTTCAAAAAACTCCGCGGCCTCATTCACCGTCATGCCCAGCACCTCGGCAATGTTGCGGTCGCGGTATTTAATCTCCAGCGTCGCTGCATTGTAGCGCGCGCCGCCGCACACCGGGCAGGGCGCATACACGGAGGGCAGGAAGAGCAGCTCCACGCACACAAAGCCCTCACCCTCGCACTTCTCACAACGGCCTTTGGCTACATTGAAGGAGAAGCGGCCCGCATCATACTTCCGCGCCTTAGCAGCCTTCGTAGCGGCAAAGAGCTTGCGCACATTATCAAAGAGGCCGGTGTAAGTAGCGAGGTTAGAGCGCGGCGTCCGGCCAATAGGCTTCTGGTCAACACGCACGAGGCGCTTAATGCTTTCCATCCCTTCGGTAATGGCGCCGCCGAGGGTTTGAACAGTCGGTTCTGCCGGCCCTTCGCCTTCCACCGCCTCCTCAACCGGCAGCTCATGGCCAAGGGCCTCCGCCACCAATTCCACCAGCGCCTGACTAATGAGGCTGCTCTTCCCGGAGCCGGATACCCCGGTCACAGACGTAAGCATTCCCAATGGGAAGGCGGCGTCAACGCCGTTCAGGTTATTGCGCGTAACGCCGCTGAGGCGCAGCCATCCGAGCGGCTCGCGCGGGGTGCGGACAGGGTGCGGGCTTTCATTGAAAAGGTAAGCGCGTGTGCGGGACTCTTTGACGCCTTTCAGGCCTTCCGGCGGGCCGCTGTAAAGCACCTCTCCCCCACCCTCACCCGCAGCCGGGCCTACATCCACAATCCAATCCGCAGCGCGGATGACGTCCAGTTCATGCTCCACCACAAAGAGGGAATTGCCGGATGCCTTGAGCTTGTCAAGTGCTTTCAGCAGCGCCTCGGTATCGGCAGGATGCAGCCCGGCGGAAGGCTCATCCAGCACATAGACGACGCCAAACAGATTGGAGCGCACCTGCGTGGCAAGCCGCAGCCGCTGCAGCTCGCCGGGCGAAAGTGTAGGCGTGCTGCGCTCCAAAGAAAGATAGCCGAGTCCCAAATCCAGCAAGACGCTCAGCCGCGCGGCAAGGTCTTCCGCAATGCGCTGCGTGACGATGATTTTCTCAGGATGCTCCGCAGATTCCTTCGCCGTTGAAGCAACTTTCCCATCTGCGTAAGGCTTCACCAAATCATAAAGCCGCGACATGGGCAGGCCCGACATATCGGCAATATCCAGTCCGGCGAATTTTACGGACAGTGAGGCCGGATTCAGGCGCTTACCGCCGCAGGTGGGGCACTCGGAGCTTATCATAAACTGCGAGACGCGCTTCTTCATCATTGCGCTCTGCGTATTGGCGAAGGTGTGCAGCACGTTGCGCCGCGCGCCGGAAAAGGTGCCCATGTAGTTCGGCTCCTCGCCGCGCTTGATGGCCGCCTTCACCTGCGCGTGCGTGTAGCCGGGATAGACGGGTACAGTAGGCGTCTCTTCGGTGTAAAGAATCCAGTCGCGGTCTTTCTTGGGAAGCTCGCGCCAGGGTTTGTCCACATCATAGCCGAGGGTGATGAGGATGTCGCGCAGGTTTTGACCGCCCCAGGCGGTGGGCCACGAGGCGATGGCGCGCTCGCGGATAGTGAGGGAATCGTCGTGCACCATGGAGGCTTCCGTCACTTCATATACCCGCCCGAGGCCGTGGCATTCCGGGCAGGCGCCTTCGGGTGTATTGGGAGAGAAGGCTTCGGCGTAGATGATGCCTTGGCCCTTCGGGTAATCGCCCGCGCGGGAGTAGAGCATCCGCAGCAGGTTGGACAGCGTAGTAACGGAGCCAACAGAGGAGCGCGTGGTGGGCGAGCCACGCTGCTGCTGGAGGGCTACGGCAGGCGGCAGTCCGTCTATTTCATCCACCTCCGGCACGGGCATCTGGTGGAAGAGGCGACGTGCATAGGGCGAGACGGACTCTAAATATCGCCGCTGCGCTTCCGCGTAAAGGGTGCCGAAGGCGAGGGAAGATTTACCGGAGCCGGAGACCCCAGTGAAAACGACCAGTGCATCGCGCGGGATGGAGAGGGATACGTTTTTGAGGTTGTGCTCGCGGGCGCCTTTTACTACGACATAGCCGGTGAGAGAGGATTCTGGCATATAGGCAAGGCGTCAAAAGACTATGCCTTGCATATATGTAGCACTACTTACTCCAGCTCCGATGCCTGCGGCGAGCTTCTAAGTTTCAACTCATAAAAATCCGTGCGCCTGTCTTTCAGGTTTCGCACACTGCCGTAGCTGTGCAGCTCGTGCAGCAGGGAAAGGTCAACTTCTGCAATCAATATCATTTCCGCGTTAGCGGTAGCCTCGCTTTTGATGCAGTTGGATGGGAAAGCAAAATCGCTTGGCGTAAATACGGCTGCCTGCGAATAGGAAATATCCATGTTCTCCACCTTAGGCAGATTGCCTACGCTACCTGTGATGGCTACGAAGCATTCATTCTCAATAGCCCGTGCCTGCGCGCAAAGGCGCACCCGCATGTAGGCGTTTTGCGTGTCGGTGAGGAAGGGCACAAACAGAATCTGCATTCCTTCTTCGGCCAGCAGGCGTGGAAGCTCCGGAAACTCCACATCGTAGCAAATAAGGATGCCTATGCGGCCTGCGTCCGTATCAAAAACTTTCAGGCTATTGCCGCCCTGGATACCCCAGGCCTTCGCCTCGTCCGGCGTGATGTGGATTTTCTCGTACTTATCTACGCTTCCGTTGCGGTGGCAGAGAAAGCCGATATTTTTCAGGCCTTCTTCCTCAATGCTCGGCAGGCTGCCAGTGATGATGTTGACGTTGTAGCTGATAGCCAGCGCCTGAAAACGCTCCTTCATCTCAGGCGTATGCTTGGCCAGCTCACGCATGGCGTCGGCTTCGGAGAGATGGTTGAAAGCTGCGAGCAACGGGCCGTTGAATAATTCCGGAAAAACAGCAAAGTCGCTTTTGTAAGCAGAAACAGAGTCAACGAAATACTCTACCTGATTGAAAAGCTCATCCAAATCCTTATATGGACGCATCTGCCATTGTATGAGGCCGATTCGCACATAGGTCTTTACATTGAACAGATTCTTCAGGTCAGGTACGTAATAGACGTTGAACCATTGCAGTAGCGTCGCAAACTCCTTGCTCTGCTCGTCCTCCGGCATGTAGTTGTTCAGCACCTTCTTGACGTGGAAGTCATTGGCAAGCTGGAAGGACAGCACCGGGTCGTATATCTCCTTATTCTTTACTTTGTGGATATACTCCTTCGGGCTGAGCTTACCCACATGCTCGTGGTAGTTAGGAAGACGCCCGCCGAATATGATGGCCCGCAGATTAAGGCCTTCACATAGGTCTTTGCGCGCGTCATAAAGACGCCGGCCAAGACGCAGCCCGCGATAATCGGGGTGGATGAAAATTTCAATCCCGTACAGCACATCGCCTTTGGAGGTGTGCGTGTTAAAAGTATAATTGCCGGTAATCTGCTTGTAAGTGTGGTTGTCGCCAAACTTTTTATAGTCCACGATGATGGACAGCGCGCAGCCGACCACCACACCGCCTGCCTTAATCACGATTTGCCCTTCAGGGAAGCGCGTAATCAGGTTTTCAATCGCGGCGGAGCTCCAGAAGCCACCTTGCCAGCCGGCGTAAGAGGCCTTCATGGCCACCAAAAGCTCCTGATAATCTTCAAAATGGAGCGCCCCTATCTCTACCTGTTCAATCATTGTTTCGCCTTTTGCGCGAAGTTATGGGAATGAAAAGGCGGGCGATTTATTATCTGTCAGACGCTGACCGTTGGAAGAAAATAGTCTGATTATCAATCTTATAACGTACAGTCCATAAAGGATAAAACGCAAGAAAAACAGACGCAAAGCGACCGTATTTTTGCGCCCTAATGCAAGACTATTTAGCGGGGCTCAACGTGCAGCAGCGGGAGGCGGTAGAGCACATGACAGGGCCCCTGATGATTGTAGCCGGCGCGGGTTCCGGCAAGACCAAAGTCCTTACCACGCGCATCGCGCATCTTATCCGGCACGGTGTTGACCCATTCAATATCCTTGCCCTCACCTTTACCAATAAGGCGGCGGCGGAAATGAAGGAGCGGATTGAGCATATCCTCGGCAACCGCGAGGCGCGCAATCTGTACATCGGCACCTTCCACTCTGTTTTCGCACGCATCATGCGGGCCGAGGCTACGAAGCTGGGCTATCCGTCCAACTTCACCATCTACGATACGGATGATGCGAAGAGCGTGATTAAGGACATTGTGAAGGAGCTGAATCTGGACGATAAGCACTACAAGCCCGGGTATGTGTACAATAGAATTTCGGCAGCGAAGAACAGCCTCGTCGGCCCGCGCGAATACCGCCAGCATTCCGAAATCCAGACTGAGGATGCCCGCCAGAGCCGCCCGATGATGGCGGAGATTTATGAGCGATACGCGAACCGCTGCCTGCGCAATGGCGCGATGGATTTTGACGACCTGCTCTTCAAGATGTATGAGCTGCTGACGCGCTTTCCGGACGCGCTGGCCAAGTACCAGCACCGCTTTAAGTACATCCTCATAGACGAGTATCAGGATACGAACACGGCACAGTACGCCATCATTAAAATGCTCGGCGCGGTGCACGAAAATATCTGTGTGGTGGGCGACGACGCGCAGAGCATCTACTCTTTCCGCGGTGCGACGGTGCAGAACATCCTGCAGTTTCAGGACGATTACGATGATGTGAAGGTGATAAAGCTAGAGCAGAACTATCGCTCTTCTCAGGCCATCCTGAATGTGGCCAACAATATCATCGGCAACAATAAAAACCAGATTCCTAAAAACCTTTGGACGGAAAATGGCATTGGCGAGAAAATCAAGCTCGTTCGTACGCTGACGGATAATGATGAAGGCCGATTCGTAGCAGACGCCATCACAGAGATGAAACTGCGCAATCACTTTCCGAACAAGGATTTCGTGATTTTGTACCGTACGAATGCGCAGAGCCGCTCCTTTGAAGAAAGCCTGCGGCGCATGAACATTCCTTATCGCCTCGTGGGCGGCACGTCGTTCTATCAGCGCAAGGAAATCAAAGACTTTCTCGCTTACCTGCGTGTAGTTATCAATCCGTCGGACGAGGAAATGCTGAAGCGCATCATCAACTATCCCGTGCGCGGCATTGGCAAGACGAGCATTGACAAAATTCAGTTGGCTGCCGGCTCGGTCGGTAAGACATTCTGGGATATCATCCAGTTTCCGGATATGCATGGCGTTCGCGGTTCCGGCGGCAGCAAGATTGAGGAGTTTGTCACAATGATTAAGGCCTTCCAGACAATGCTTGAGAAGGGCAACGCCTACGATATGGCCTTTGCCGTTGGCAAGCAAACCGGCCTCGTAGCCGACCTCTATAATGACAAGAGCGTGGAAGGCCTCGCGCGTTATGAGAACGTGCAGGAACTCCTCAACTCCATCAAGGAATTCACCGAAACACCCGACGAGGAAGGCGAGCTGCGCGACAAAAGCCTCGGCGCTTACCTGCAGCAAATCACGCTGCTCACGGACGCGGATGAAAAGGACAAAAACCCCGACGCCGTTCGCCTGATGACGATACATGCGGCAAAGGGGTTAGAGTTTAAGTGCGTGTTTGCCGTGGGACTGGAAGAGAATCTCTTTCCATCATCCATGAGCATGTACGACCGGGAAGGGCTGGAGGAGGAACGGCGCTTGTTTTACGTTGCCGTCACACGTGCGAAGGAGCGCCTTTGGGTGACGCACGCAAGTAGCCGCTACCGCTTCGGCTCGCTTGTGCAGAATGACCCGAGTCGCTTTATTGATGAGATTCCGGAAGACCATTTAGACCGCAGCTTCACCGGCGCGGCGCATCGCGCGACAGGTTCCGTCGGCGCCTTCGGCACAACGATGAATCAGAGCTTTGACAAGATGCCTTCACTGAAAAAGCTGGCAGATAAGCTCGCGCAGACGAAGACAAATTCAGCGCACACACCGACGGCGAATTTCAAACCTGATAATCCGGAAACGATGCAGGCCGGCATGACGGTAGAGCATCAGAAGTTCGGCTTCGGGGCCATTCAGGCAATTGAAGGCGGCTCCGCAAATCGGATTGCGACGATTGACTTTGGAGAAGGTGTGGGCGTGAAGAAGATTGTCTTGAATTATGCGAAGCTGATGATTAAGCAGGATGTCTGATAGTAGCTGGCGAGCAGTACTTTGGCACTGCATTCCGGAGATTCTGTAATTCTAAAAATTTCGGTTCTGACAATGAAGCGCATCATTCCACTCATCACATTGTTTTTGCCATTTACGACGCTGGCTCAGCCGCGTACCGCGGTAAATATCACCAATGCCACCATCTTCCTCAACGGCGCCGAGCTGTCCAGCGATGCCAAAATCGGCTTACCGAAGGGGGAGAGCGATGTGCTGTTCACCAATATAGCCGGAAATGTGAATCAGCAAAGCCTGACCATCGGCGCGGAAAGCGGCGTAGTGGTGCAGAGCGTAGCTTTTCAAAACAATTACCTCGGTGATAGCGCACTTTCGCCGAGAGCCAAGATGCTGCGCGACAGCATTGCTTTGCTGGATGCTTTGCAAACGCCTATTCAGGATAAAAAAGCAGTGATTGAGGAACAGCTTACTATCCTCAGAGAAAACCGGAAAGTCGCAGGTGCGAACACAAGCCTTTCTGTAGCAGAATTGCAGAAGCTGCTTGATATGACAGCCGCACGCACTACAGCGTTATTAGCACAGAACCGGGAATTGGAAAGCCAATCTGATAGAATTCAAACCCGTCTTGCATTGCTGCGTGCGCAACGCGACGAGGAACAACGTCGCAGCTATACGCCGGGTGGCAGCCTGCTTGTGAAATTCTATGCGCCGGCTGCTACGAATACCACAATCAATCTGAGCTATGTAGTACCCAACGCCGGATGGACGCCCTCCTATGATTTAAGAGCGGATAAGGTTGGCGACCCTGTGAAGCTTTTTTACAAAGCCAGCGTTTATCAGAATAGCGGTGTACGCTGGAATAATGTAAAGCTTACACTCTCTACCGGCAATCCCGCTGAAGGTGCTGAAGCACCAACGTTGAATCCGGGCTACCTGTCATTTTATGCTCCTGTTTATAATCAAGGAAGAACGAACAGCATCCAGATAAGTGCTACACGTGGGTATCAAGCGCCAATCATTGACCCGGAGAACCCAGGTGGGCGGCAGGTAAAAACTGCAGAACAGATTGAAAAGGCGCCAACCCGCAACAGCGCCGATATTGCAGCATTAAGCACACAGGTTTATCAATCATCAGTAAATAGGTACACGACCGCAGACGCTACCGGCATCAATACCACCTTTGACATAGACCTGCCCTACTCCATCCCATCCGACGGGCAGCAGCATACCGTAGCCATCAAAACCTACGAGCTGCCAGCCACTTATCGCCACTTCGCAGTGCCGCGCTTAGATAAAGATGCGTTCCTGCAAGCCCAAATCACTAAATGGGAAGACCTGAACCTGCTGCCTGCCGCTACCAATGTCTTCTTTGAAGGCTCCTACGTAGGTCAGGGGTACATTGACATGCGCAACGTCCGCGACACTATGAACCTTTCGCTGGGCCGGGACAAAAAGCTCATCATCCGCCGCGAGCGCGATAAGAACTTTCACAGCATAAAGACCATCGGTACAAATCAGCGGCAGGACGTGGCCTACAATATCTCCGTCCGCAACACGCGCAAGGAAGCCGTGCATCTTGTCGTGCTTGACCAGATTCCCATTTCCAACGACAACCAGATAGAGGTGGAAGAGCCTCAGACAGAAGGCGCGGAGTACGACACGGCAACAGGCTCCGTTAAATGGACAATTGACATGAAGCCTGCGGAGCTGCGCACATTGCGATTGGGCTACATTATCAAATATCCGCGGGGCAAAACCGTTTCCGGCATGTAGTAGCGTGGAGTAAACCTTCCCGGTCTTGAAGACCTGGAAGGTTTATCAAAAATCCCGGTTCTTTGCAGCCTATGCAGTTCAATCCCTGGCATTCGGTGAGCTACGGCGCAGGCGTGCCGGATGTGGTCAATGCCATCATTGAAATCCCCAAGGGCAGCCGCGCCAAGTATGAGCTTGACAAGGAAACCGGCCTCTTGAAGCTTGACCGGGTGCTGTACTCTTCCGTCTATTATCCGGCCAACTACGGCTTCATTCCGCGCACCTATTGCGATGACGGCGACCCGCTGGACATTCTCGTGCTTTCTCAAATAGAAATGCAGCCGCTCACGCTTGTCTCGGCGAAGATTGTCGGCGTGATGCGCATGTTAGACCAAGGCGAGGCAGACGACAAGCTAATCGCTGTATGCGCGAACGATATGAGCGTGAACTACATTAACGACATCGGCGAATTGCCGCCGCACTTTATAGCGGAGATGCGCCACTTCTTTGAGGAATACAAGCGCTTGGAGAATAAGGTGGTGAAGATTGAGGAGTTTCAGGGTGCGCGCCTTGCGAAAAAAATTCTCGGCCATGCGATTAAGGATTACGAAGCGCTCATTTTAAAAACCGGCGCTGTTTAAATGTCCTCACCAGCTCAAAATATCGCCGCCGACTATCCGCTCTCGCTGCCATTGAGGAGAGGGCTTTTTGTGGTAGCCGCCTTAATTTGCCTTACGCCTTTCATCTCCGCGCCAATCGCATTGCTGATGGGCATCGTTCTGGCTCAACTTACAGGCATTCCCTTTCCTGCATTCTTCAAGGATTATAAAGTGACGCCGCGCCTGCTGCAATACTCCGTCGTTGGGCTCGGCTTTGGGATGAACATTTTCAGTGCCGTTGCCGCCGGTAAGCAAGGCGTGTTATTCACGCTCGCTACAATTGTCGGGACGCTGACGCTTGGCGCTTTGCTGGGCATATTGTTGAAGATTGACCGGAAGACAACACACCTTATTTCCAGCGGCACTGCCATTTGCGGCGGCAGCGCCATCGCGGCGGTCGCGCCGGTGCTGAGGGCGGATGAAAAGCAGATTTCTGTTGCGCTGGGCATAGTCTTCATCCTTAACTCCATTGCGCTCTTCACCTTCCCTCCAATTGGCCGCGCGCTGCATATGACGGATACGCAGTTCGGCCTGTGGAGCGCAATTGCCATTCACGACACAAGTTCAGTGGTAGGCGCAGCAAAGCAGTTCAGCGCGAAGGCGCTGGAAATCGCTACTGTTGTAAAGCTGGCACGGGCGCTGTGGATTATTCCAGTCGCTTTGCTCACAGCCATGTTCTTCAAAGAAGGGAAGCAGAAAATCAAGATTCCGTATTTCATCGGTTTCTTCATTCTTGCAATGCTGGTAAATACCTATGTACCCGTCATTCACGAGATAGCGCCGGTTCTGGTTAAGATTGCCAAGGCCGGCCTCGTGCTCACGTTGTTCCTCATCGGAGCCAGCCTTTCTATGAAAACCATCCGCTCTGTAGGCGCGCGGCCACTGGTGCTCGGCGTGCTGCTATGGATCGTTATTGCAGGAAGCTCGCTGGCCTTTATTCTCCACAACGTAAGCTAAACACAATGAGCACGGAGCAAATTGTCGTCCTTTTACTAATTGGTCTCGCGGCAGGTTTTATGAGCAGTATGGTCGGCATTGGCGGCGGACTTGTCATCGTGCCTGCACTTGTCCTTTTTTATGGCATGGATCAAAAGCTGGCGCAAGGCACCTCGCTGATGATTATTGCCCTGCCGGTGACGGCAGCAGGCGCCTACGCTTATTACAAAGCCGGGAATGGGAATTGGCAGATTTCTCTTGTTGTTGCCGCTACCTTCCTTATTGGCGGCTATCTTGGAGGCATTCTCGCCAATAAGATGGACACAAATACCGTCAAGAAGGTGTTCGCCATCTTCCTGTTCCTGATATCGCTTAAAATGCTTTTCCTGGATAAGCCGAAACCGCGGCCTGCCAAAGCCACGAAATCCGAAGTCCGAAACCCGAATTCCTAAGATGTCCCGTACTAAGATAAAAGCCATCCTTGCCGACGAGCGGCTGGATTATACCGTTACCGTAAAAGGCTGGGTTCGCTCCTTCCGCAACAACCAGTTCATCGCCCTGAATGACGGATCAACTATTAGCAATGTTCAAGTCGTCATCGGCCTTGACACAGACGAAGCAACCGTAAAACGTATCACCAACGGCGCAGCTATTTCCGCTACCGGCACCGTCATCGCCTCGCTTGGCAAAGGCCAGCGCGTAGAGATAAAGGCGGACAGTATCCAAATCCTCGGCGATTGCGATGGCAATGAGTTTCCGCTGCAACTGAAGAACCGCCCCAGCTTAGAATACTTGCGCGAGATTGCGCACCTGCGCTTCCGCACCAATACGTTCGGCGCGGTATTCCGTGTGCGGCACGCGTTGGCCTTCGCCATCCACAAATTCTTCAACGAGCGCGGCTTTGTCTATCTGCATACGCCTATTGTAACGGCGAGCGATGCAGAAGGCGCAGGCGAAATGTTCCGCGTAACGACGCTGCCAATGGAAGGTGCGCCTAAGACGGAAGGCGGCGAAATTGATTTTTCGGAAGACTTCTTTGGCCGTGCAACCAACCTCACGGTAAGTGGCCAGTTGGAAGCGGAGCTCGGCGCAATGGCTTTGGGAGAAGTGTACACCTTCGGCCCGACCTTCCGCGCGGAAAACAGTAACACCGCCCGCCACCTCGCCGAGTTCTGGATGATTGAGCCGGAAGTGGCGTTTAACGACATTTACGCAAACATGGATTTGGCGGAAGACTTCATCCGCTATTTGATTAAGTATGCGTTAGAAAATAACCGGGAAGATTTGGAATTTCTCGCGCAGCGTCTTGGGGAAGAAGAGAAGAATAAGCCACAGAACGAGCGCAGCGAGATGGGCCTGATTGAAAAGCTGGAGTTCGTGGTGTACAACGCCTTTGAGCGCATCACATACACGGAAGCGATTGACATTCTGCGCAACTCTAACCATTACAAGAAGAAGAAATTCCAGTACGATGTCTCTTGGGGCATTGACCTGCAAAGCGAGCACGAGCGCTACCTCGTAGAAAAGCATTTCAAGAAGCCCGTCATCGTCCGCGACTATCCGAAGGATATCAAGGCCTTCTACATGCGCCTGAACGAAGACGGCAAGACCGTGGCCGCCATGGATATCCTTGCGCCGGGCATCGGTGAGATTGTAGGCGGCTCACAGCGGGAGGAACGGCTGGAAAATTTACAGGCGCGGATGGCGGAGATGCATATTCCTACTGAAGAGCTTTATTGGTATCTGGACACCCGCCGCTTCGGCACCGCGCCGCATGCCGGATTCGGGCTAGGCTTTGAGCGCATGGTGCTGTTTGTCACGGGGATGACAAACATCCGGGATGTCATTCCTTTTCCGCGTACGCCAAAGAACGCAGAATTTTAAAAGATTAGATTTGTTACGGAATTGTTAGCCGGTTTTCTTTGTAGAGGAAGCCACGAAGCCCTATGTCTGAGCAATTGAAAATCAAGAACTTCATGTTCCATCGCGTCAACCCGGTTCGGGATAAGCTGTGGGACCCGATGGATGTGGGGCGCTTTGAAAGGACGATAGGCTTTCTTTCCCGGAATTACGAAGTGCTGCCAGTTGAGGAAGCCTGTGCTTACGGGGGCAGGCCATTCGGAAAGAAGCCAGTGGCCACCATTTCATTTGACGATGGCTACCACGACAATCTGGAATACGCAGCACCTATTCTGGAAAAATGGGGCTGCAAGGCGTCCTTCTACATCGTTACCGACTGCGTAGACACTGGGCACATGATATGGACACAAGAGCTTAAGCATTACCTGCAAAGCACCCGCCTGCTCCGCTTTGACGCCGACCTTTCTTACCTGCCTGAAAAGCTACAGGTAAGCAGTTGGAAAACTGCCGCGCAGCGCATTGCCTATGCGGCCGCCATCCGCAACTTCCTTGTAAAGGCTAATCAACGGGTGCGCGACTATTTTTTAAGCGATATGCGCGCTGCCTTCACCGATGTGGCGCTGCCTCCGAACGTAATGATGAGTTGGGACGAGGTGCGCCAGCTTCATGCGGCCGGGCATATCATCGGCTCGCATACCAAGAGCCACCCTGCCCTGCCCGCTTTGGAAAAGGTATCGGAGGTGGAAGACGAGCTGCGGCTGTCCGGCAACCGCATTGAGGCGGAGCTAGGAACGTACCCGATGTCTATAGCCTATCCCTTTGGGGCTTACGACGAAAATGTAATGGGTGCTACGCGGCGCACAGGTTATAAAATGGGCATGACCGTAAATCAGGCCTGGCATTATTGCGGACAAGGCTCCCAATATGCCATCGCCCGTACCGGCCTGGTCAATGAGATATGGCCAAAGACCTTTTCTCGCATCAACGGCAGCTTTGAAATCCTCCGCCGTCTGCTGAACCAGCGCCCACACCACTGGAAGCCGGTTGCGGTAACAAGCAATGTACTACTGTCGGCAGGCTACCTCGCCTCGGATGCCTTAGAGGCGCTTACCTAAAGAGCGTAGCAGCGGGGTCAGGATGCTAAAGAGCGGGATGAGCGATGTGGCGGGATAGGATATGACCGTGCCGCGGAACCAGCGCTTAAAATCGTTGATGGCCTGAAGCTGGGCATCGCGCTTGTCCAAAGAATAGCCGCCGAGGTCAAAGCGGGAGCAGCCAAGCGATTTTGCATGCAGCATGGCCATCCACAGCAAAGTATGCAATACCGGATGGGGTGTGCGCGCTGACCAGCCCTGGTAGTAAGTGCAGGTATCGCCACTGTGTAGAAAGATACCGCCACCTATAAGCTTTCTATTAACCGCCTGCAGCGCGCAAAGCGCAAATGCATCTGGCTCTTCGGAAAACTGCGTCAGCAAGCGCACTGTTTCTGATGCCGAAACTTGGATACCCCGTCGCGCAAACATGGCTGCGTAGCCTTCCGCAAAAGCCAGTGCCTCATCATTCTCTAAAGCTTCAATGGCGACCGGGGCCGCCATCCCTTTGCGGATGCTCTGGCGATGATTGGGCGAGAAAGATTGAAGCAGCGCCGCCTCATCTTTTGAAATATCAACAACAGACGTTGCCCAGTTAAAGCCACCCGGCAAGCCATCCGGTCTCGGCGCATAGAGCGGAGGCAGCACACGCAGCAACAGCAGGCCCCGCTTACGGAGAAGCGGCTTCAATGCCGCAACGCACTCAGTATAATCGGCGGATTCCAAAACGACCGGCCCGTGAAAAGCTTCCGCCAGAATAAGCTTGCGCACCTGCAGCAATACGTAACCTATCCGCTCGCCGCCCCTCAAAAATTCAAAAGCCAGGAGCCGGCCGCTGGTAATGGCACGGGCGAAGGCAGGCGTTTGCGACGGCGGAAGGTGACCACGCTTTGCAAGAAACGGCGCGATGGCTATATCGTCCAAAGCTTCAATTGCCAGCCAATTTGCGCAAATCATACAGCCTTGCAGCGGTAGTAAATCCACGAGGCGCCGGAAGCATCCGCATCCGCCAGTGCCAGTTTTTTTCCGGAAAGCGATTCGTAGGCGTCCGTTACTTCAAAGCCGTGTTCCGCCAGCATTGCCTTCTGCACAGACGGGCGGATATAGCAGATGTCTAAGCGAAAATCCTCACCGCCGTCTTTGATAATGAAGTAATCACGGTTCCGGTATTGCTCTTTGTCGCCATTGATGCGCTCCAGAGACTTTTTCCGGCGGTAAGCCGCCATCAATCGTGCCGGGTTTTTGGGCCAGTTATAGCGGTAAAGCGTGTCTAAGTAGCCGCTGTTATGAAAGGAGAACAGGAAGACACCGCCGGGCTTCAGCACCCGCCTCACGGCTTGGAGCGTTGCCTTCCGGCCTTTCATATCCATGGTGTCAATTCCATTGAAGGAAAAGACGGCGGCATCATACGCCGCATCGGCGCAGGTGGATAATTCACGCGCGTCATCCTGCGCAAAGCGGGCATTTGCGAGGTCGTAAAAATGATGCTGGCAGCTTTTCACCATCGCAGCGCTGTAATCAATGCCGAAGTATTCCGATGCAAGCGCCGCCAGAGCAGCAGTCGTGCGTCCGGCTCCTACGCCAATGTCCAGCACCCTTTTCCCGCGATAATCGGCTGCGAACTGGCTGAAAAGCGACCGCTCCGCTTTCGTCAGCGCTGTGTGATGAATATACGTGTCCACCACATCCGGCTGCTCATAGACGCTTAGGTTTGGGTCGGGCTGCATGGGCTGCAAAGAAAACTTTTTCCGCTTCTATGTCCGCGGATTATCTTCAAACCCGCATGAAACGGATGCTCAGCGCTTTAGCCGGCTTTTCCAGAATGGAGCGTCTGGCGCTGGCTGTATTTAGCCTGCTACTTATCATTCTGCTCGTCATCCGGTTTACCATATCGGTTTGGGTGAAGCCAAAGCCGGCAGATGCAGCCTTGCAGCAGCGCATGGCCCTCGCTTACAACGAATGGAAAGCTGCTAACGCAAATCCCGGCACAGACGCACTGGCTCAACCATCCGAAAGCTTCGCGCTCTTCCCCTTTGACCCGAATACGCTGGACAGCGCCGGCTTCATTCGCCTCGGAATGCCGCCGCGTGCCGTGAAAGGTTTGCTTAAATGGCGCAAGTGGAAGCGCTTCAATAAGCCGGAAGATTTGAAGCCACTTTATAACCTGCCGGAAGAAGTTTATGCGCGCCTTGAACCTTACATCCGCATTGAGGGAGCTGCGGCGGAAGCCCATGGTTTCAAAAACAGCTTTCCGGAAATCCCCGCCATTATAGACCTGAACGCCGCCGATTCTGCGACCCTTGACCGAGGTCTACCAGGCGTAGGCGCCATGCTTTCGCACAAGATACTAGAGCGCCGAAAGGCACTGGGTGGCTTTCTCAAAGTGGAGCAACTATTAGAAGTTTATAAGTTTCCGGACACGACCTTTCAGAAGATGAAGGACAAGCTGCGCATCAACCCAGCGAGTGTCAGAAAGATGAATTTGAATACTGCCACGCTCTTGCAGATGAGCACGCACCCATATATAGGCGAGAAGACCGCAAAAAACATCCTCATGTTCCGCGAAGGCATCAAGCGTTATGAAAGCATAGAACAGCTTCGCCAAGTGCCGCTGATGAACGAGGAAATTTATCGTAAAATTGCGCCGTACTTCAGCGTTGATTAGGAAAGACGAAAGCAGGAACTCCGCCACAATTGTCCAACAACTTTCCAACAACCGTCCAACTACCGCAAATGGATTTCAACTACACCGATACCCAGAACGAAATAGCCACAATGGTGCGCGACTTCGCCGCCAAGCGCATCCGCCCCAACATGATGGAATGGGATGAAGCTCAAATCTTCCCCGTTGAGCTTTTCCACGAGATGGGCGGCCTTGGTCTGCTGGGCGTACTGGTGCCGCAAGAATACGGCGGGGCGGGGCTCGGCTACTTTGAATACGTGACGGTGGTGAGCGAGGTGGCGAAGGTGTGCTCGTCTATCGGGCTTTCTGTAGCGGCACACAACTCGCTTTGTACCGGCCACATTCTGTACTTCGGCAACGATGAGCAGAAGCAGAAGTATCTGCCCAAGCTTGCCACCGGCGAATGGATTGGCGCCTGGGGCCTCACGGAAGCCAATACCGGCTCCGATGCCGGCAATATGCGCTGCGCCGCTACGAAGGACGGCGATAGCTGGGTGCTGAACGGCACAAAAAACTGGATTACCCACGGTAAGAGCGGCAATGTGGCTGTAGTGCTGGCCCGTACCGGCGAGCCGCGTACGCCGAACAACGTAACGGCTTTCATCGTAGAGCACGGCACACCAGGCTTCTCCGCCGGTAAGAAAGAAAACAAGCTCGGCATGAGGGCTTCCGAAACAACAGAGCTGATTTTTGACAATTGCCGCATCTCGGATGCGCAGCGCATGGGCCCGGTTGGCGATGGCTTTAAGCAGGCTATGAAGGTGCTGGATGGCGGACGGATTTCCATCGCTGCATTGTCGCTGGGCATCGCGAAGGGCGCTTACGAAGCTGCGCTGAAGTACAGCCAGGAGCGCCAGCAGTTTGACCAACCGATTTCCAACTTCCAGGCCATTGCCTTTAAGCTGGCGGATATGGTTACGAAAATTGAGGTAGCCGAAATGCTCATCTACCAAGCCGCCGACCTGAAAAATCGCGGCGAGCGGATGACGAAGGAAAGCGCAATGGCAAAGTATTATGCGTCTGAAATATGCGTGCAAATCTCTACGGACGCCGTGCAGATTTTCGGCGGCTACGGCTATACGAAGGATTTCCCGGTGGAGAAGTTTTACCGCGACTCCAAGCTCTGCACCATCGGCGAGGGCACGAGCGAGATTCAGAAGCTCGTGATTAGCCGGGATATTCTGCGGGCGTAAAAAACTTATTCTTTGAGAAGCCCTGCGCAATGCAGGGTTTTCTTTTTTTGCACAATGTCTGCAATTCCCAATCGCTTCCTCGTATTTCAAGCTTACGGCCACGATGCCGTGCTGCGGGAATGCGTTTTTGCGCTGCTCACCTTCTTATATCATCACCCGCGGGGCATTTCCGGACTGGAAATTTGGATTTACACCGACAAGCCGGATTTCTTCAGGCTTTACGAAGCCGCCTTACCGCTGCGCTATCGTCAAAAAGATGCTGAGGACATTAAGCGCTGGCGCGGAAACATAGACTTCGTTCACCGCGTGAAGATTGAAGTGCTGCGCGATTTTGTAAAAGACCATGCAGGCTCCGTGCTATACATGGACACTGATGTCAGCTTCTTGCGCGACGCAACCCGGATTTTTGAAGGTATTGAGGCAGGCCGGCGCTACATGCACGTGCTGGAAAGCCGCCTGCGTGACAATGCGAATCCGGTTATCCGGAAGTTCAATGCATTTCTCGCCAAGGCCGGCACGCTTCAATGGGGCAGCCGGCAACAGCGCATTCCGCAGGACACAGCAATGTGGAATGCAGGCGTGCTTGGCTTCTCATGCAACGATGCGCCGCTCTTAGATGATGTGCTGCATTTCACCGATGATGTGCATGTACAGTTTAAGAAGCATGTAGTGGAGCAGTTTGCCTTCTCGCTTATTTTTCAGGAAGCCGGCCCAGTTTATGCTACCTGCCGTGAAATTTTGCACTACTGGAGCTTGAAGGAAATGCGCGCTTACCTCGCTTCTTTCTTTAGCCAATTCGCTGGCAGGCCAGTTCCTGAATTGGCGCGCTTGTCGCAGCTCATCCAGCTTCATGTGCCGATGCAAGACCGGGGCTCGTTCTATCTTAACCGCAGCCCAATTGGAAAAATCCGGCGGGTACAGTGGAAGCCCCTGATTCCAGATTGGGCAGAATTGGAGGCGCAGATGCCGGATTAGTGGCTCACTGTATAGCTTTGGCGGCGTAAACCAAAAACACTACGACTATGGCAATCCGGCTTGGCGACATCGCCCCAAACTTTCAGGCTCAAACGACCGCTGGGCCGCTTGACTTCCACGAGTACCTCGGCGACGGCTGGGGCGTGCTCTTCTCCCACCCGGCCGACTATACGCCGGTGTGCACGACCGAACTGGGCCGCACCGCACAGCTTAAAGATGAGTTTGCGAAGCGCAACGTAAAAGTGCTGGCGGTGAGCGTTGACCCGATAGACAAGCACGAGGGATGGGTACGTGATATAAACGAGACGCAGAACTGCGACGTCCAGTTTCCCATTATTGCCGACAGCGACCGGAATGTTGCGACACTCTACGACATGATTCATCCGAATGCCTCTGAGACATTTACGGTGCGCTCGCTATTCGTCATCGGGCCCGATAAGAAGGTGAAGCTGACCATCACATACCCCGCATCAACTGGCCGCAACTTCGTAGAAGTGTTGCGCGTGATTGACTCACTGCAATTGACTGCCAGGCACAGTGTAGCAACGCCGGCAGACTGGAAGCAGGGCGAGGATGTGATTGTAGTGCCGGCCGTTTCTACCGAGGATGCAGAAAAACGTTTCCCGAAGGGATTGAAGATTGTGAAGCCTTATCTGCGCTATACGCCGCAGCCGGACAAGGCTTAATTCAAAATGCAAAATGCAAAAGCCGGCCAGTAGCCGGCTTATTAATTGGGCCGCACGAAGCTTTCGTAATAATTCAACCCGGTAGAGTCCATACGGTGCTGCAGGAAATGTGACTGCGAAAGCGTGTCTAAGCGAAACGTATCCACACGCGAGGTTGATGTAGTGGGTTGAAGTACAATTTCCTTGTCGCTTTGCTGTAAGTGCCAAGTGCCATTTTCAGGATACGAAGCGCCTTTGAACACCTGGCTGCGGGTGTAGGTGGCATCCGGCACAAGCGTCAGTATAATGGTATCAGTTGCTTTTGCCGATGGCAAGTAATTGACTTCTGAAGAATCTATCTGACCGTTGCCATTGCGGTCATAGGCGCGAAGACTTCGGCGCCAGGTGCCGAGAATTTTATCGCGCGGCGAAAGGTCTTGCTGGCCTTCATCCTTCTTCTTGCACGAAGGGATAAACAAAACACCGCCAATGCTGATAAGGATGATTGCCAGAAGCCAAATCTTTCGCGGCCGCTTCATGAGTTGCATTTTATAACGGCTTAATAATCTTCCATCGTCAGGTAAAGCTCTTTCAGCGCCAGCTCAAGCTGCGTGTCGTTCGGCGCAATGCCGTGCCACTCGTGCGTGCCTTCCATGAAGGAGACGCCCTTGCCCATAGCCGTGCGCATCAGGATGACGATTGGCTTGCCTTGGCCGGTGGCTTCCTTTGCAGCCTCCAGTGTAGCCACGACTTCTTCCATCACGTTGCCGTCCATCTCAAATACCAGCCAGTTGAAGGCGCTGAATTTCGCGCCGAGGCTTTCTATCCCCATCACCATTTCGGTAGGGCCGTCGATTTGCTGGCCGTTCACATCAATCGTAGCAATGAGGTTGTCCACCTTATGATGCGCGGCAAAGAGGATGGCTTCCCAATTCTGGCCTTCCTGAAGCTCGCCGTCCCCATGCAGGGAATAGACGATGCGGTCGTCGCCATTCAGCTTCTTCGCCTTGGCAGCGCCGCAGGCAACGCTTAGGCCCTGGCCCAATGAACCGGATGCGATGCGTACGCCCGGCAGGCCCTCATGCGTGGTCGGGTGGCCTTGCAGGCGGGAGTCAAGCTTACGGAATGTGGCGAGCTCGGAAACCGGGAAATATCCGGAGCGGGCCAATACGCTGTAAAACACCGGCGAGATGTGGCCGTTGGAGAGGAAAAATAGGTCTTCGCCAATGCCGTCCATCTTAAAATCCGGGTCATGCTTCATGGCGTGGAAGTAAAGCGCCACCATAAAATCAGCGCAGCCGAGTGAGCCGCCTGGGTGGCCGCTTTGAACGCCGTGAACCATCCGAACGATGTCGCGGCGCACCTGGCCGGCTATATTTTTGAGCTGGGAAATTTCCATAACGCGGACGAAGATAGACCTTGATTTGCAGGATTAAAGGGTGGAAGGATTGGACAGCCTTTGGTAAATTACAGACTTAAGCAGGACTGGATTTTGAGCAATAAGTACGGTAATAAAAGTGCCTTTACAGATGGGTTGATGTATTGGCATCGTAACGTTAATCGGCGCAGCCTGCCGTGGAAAGGAGAGCGAAATCCTTACAAAATCTGGCTCTCTGAAATCATCCTGCAACAGACGCGGGCGGAACAAGGATTGCCATATTATCAAAAATTCGTAGCTGCTTACCCAACCATTCAGGATTTGGCCGCTGCGAGAGATGATGCTGCATTCAAGCTGTGGGAAGGCCTTGGCTACTATGCCCGCTGCCGGAATATGCTGGCTACGGCCCGGCAGGTAACGGCTGAGTACGGCGGCGTATTCCCGGCTACATACGAAGGCTTACTAAGCCTGAAAGGTATCGGCCCATATACTGCAGCCGCCGTCGCATCCTTTGCCTTCGGCCTGCCGCACGCGGTGGTAGATGGCAATGTCTATCGCGTGCTCGCCCGCTACTTCGGCATTACCATGCCTACGGACGGAACAGCAGGGAAGAAGCTGTTTCAGTACTTAGCGGACGAGGTTTTGGACAGGACGGACCCCGGCGGCTTCAATCAGGCGATGATGGACCACGGCGCTACCATCTGCACACCTGCTGCGCCAAAGTGCCACGAGTGCCCGGTAGCGGACGGCTGCATTGCGCGGCGCGATGGATTGATAGAACTGTTGCCTGTGCGGGCAAAGAAGACGGCGGTGCGCACGCGTTATTTCCATTATCTCCTTATCAGCTATGAAGGCAAGCTTTGGATTCATCTGCGCAACGTCAAGGATGTTTGGCGCGGACTCTATGAGCCATTCCTGGCAGAAGCAGAAGCTGCGCTTGACCGCAAAGCCTTGAGCAGCCGTCCGGAAGTTCAGGCATTGAGCCTGCAAGGAGCGCTTGAATACGAAGGCGGGCTGACGCAGCGCCTCACGCATCAGCTCATCCATTCCCACTTCTTTTCGGTAGCGACACAAGCGGTACCACAGGTTCCCGACGATGGCTTATGGGTAGCCCTTTCAGATATAAAGCAGTATGCGTTCCCGCGCAGCCTGAGCCTCTTTTTTGAGAAAAAGGGATACTTTTAGTCTCCACACTCACAGATTAAAATATGAACCTATGCGCGGCGTAAACAGAGTAACCCTGATCGGCAATCTTGGCAAAGACCCGGAAATTCAGCACCTAGAAGGCAACATTGCCGTTGCCAAATTCCCGCTGGCCACTACGGAGTCTTTCAAGGATAAGAGCGGGCAGATGGCCTCGCAGACGGAGTGGCACACGGTCGTGCTGTGGCGCGGACTCGCGGAGTTGGCACAGCGCTACCTGCACAAGGGAAGCCTCGTGTATATAGAAGGCCGTCTGCGCACGCGCAACTGGGAAGACAAGGATAAAAACCGCCGCTTTGCCACCGAGGTGGTCGGTGATAATCTCGTGATGCTGGATAAGCGCAAGGACGCGGAGCAATACAGCCACAGCAGCACCGATGGACAAGGCGATATGAGCGCATTCTCGCCTGTACCGGCAGACGGCCTTAGCGGGATGGATGGGGTGACAAAGTCTTCTGCGCCGGCCGACGGGGTAGATAAGGACGTGCTGCCTTTTTAATTACGGTCGGGCCGCGCTCATTCAGCGGCCGAGGCGGCCTGACACGAAAGGGCATAATTATTTTACACATGGCTGCGGAAGAAAAGGAGCCACCCTCCGCTTCTTCCGCTTTATTTTTGAGCGATTCATCAAACCAGACCCTATCTTGGAAAGCGCACCGGAAGGCGGGAGTTGTATGAGTGCGTTGCTGCTGCAGGCAGTCACAACGCACTCTTTCTCCGCCACCAACCTCACCATTCTCGCAATCATTATCCTCGTGCTGCTGTTGCTTACAGCCATCACGGCGGGAGCGGAGACGGCTTACTTCTCCCTCAAGGCGAAGGATATTAATTACCTCAAGACCAAGGAGCAACCCGCCGCACGCCAGGCCGTCCGCCTACTTGACCAGCCAAAGATGCTGCTGGCTACCCTGCTGGTAGCAAATAATACCATCAATATTGCCATCATCATCACCACCAATTTGCTGGTGCGGCAGCTCCTTCCGGCGGGCATCTCACCAGTGGTGTCCTTTCTTGTACAGGTGGTAGCCGTTACCTTTTTGCTCGTACTGTTCGGCGAGGTCCTGCCAAAGGTTTATGCGACGCAGAACAATATGCGGATGGCCCTTTTCAGTGCTCCAGTGATTGCGACAATGGGGAAGGTATTCCGCCCCATTAGCCGCACGCTCGTTTCTTCCACTACCTACCTTGAAGAGAAGCTTGGCAGTAAGAAGAGCGGCAGCAACAGCCTCAGCTCGGAAGATTTTGAGCACGCCATTGAACTCACCGTTGGTCATACCGCCACGCGGGAAGAGGTCAATATCTTCAAAGGCATTCTCAAGTTCGGCAATATCACCGCGCGGCAGGTCATGCGCACGCGGCTGGATGTGAACGCCTTGAATTATGAGATGACATTTCCTGAAGTGCAGGCGTATGCGATAGAGTGCGGCTACAGCCGGATGCCGGTTTATAAAGAAAGCCTGGATAAAGTGTGTGGCATGATTCACACTAAAGATTTCCTCCCTTTCGCCGAGGATGACAACTGCGACTGGCACGCGCTTATCCGCCCCGCCTACTTCGTGCATGAGGGCAAGCTGATTGAGGATTTGCTGCACGAATTTCAGCAGAAGCGCATCCACATGGCTGTTGTGGTGGACGAATTTGGCGGCACTTCAGGCATTGTGACGTTGGAAGACATTATGGAGGAAATCATCGGCGACATTAAGGATGAGTTTGACGAAGACGACCTGAGTTTCCGTAAGATTGACGACAGCAACTTCCTTTTTGAAGGCAAGGTGCTTATTAATGATATGTGCCGCATGATGGCAATACCTACGGATACCTTTGAGGATGTGCGCGGCGAGAGCGATTCGCTGGGCGGGCTGATTCTGGAAATATCCGGGAAGTTTCCGGCGGTCAATGAGACTACTTCGTACCAGCAGTATGAGTTTACGGTGCTGGAAGTGGATAAGATGCGCATCAAGCGGGTGAAGGTTACGGTCAATGAGCCGGTGGAGGGTGAGGAAGAGGGCTAAGTGTACTTCCTGACATTCCCTTCACATCCCCACTCCCGCCTTTGGCGTAGTTTTACGCCCCTTTAATGCCAGCCTGTCAGCCAGCGGCAAGCTGCACCTTTTTTGATAACTAAAGTCTTTTCCCTAAAAGCAAAATCCCTCCGCGCTCCGGCGCCTTCGGTTCTATAATTATGCTCGGTTTTATTTCTAAAATGTTCGGCGGCTCCAAGAGCGATAAGGACGTTAAGCGTATATCGCCCGCCGTAGAAGCAATCAATGCGGAATTTGCAAAGCTTGCAAATGTCTCTAACGATGAATTGCGCGCTAAAACACAGGACTTCAAGCGCCGCATCCAGGAGCATCTTGTAGATATTGATGCCGAAATCGCCGCCAAGAAGGCTGAAATTGAGGCAATGGATGTAGCTGCGCAAAGCGGCGAAGGTGTCTATGAGCAAGTGGACAAGCTTGTGAAGCGCCGTGATGAATTGATAGAAGAGGCTCTGGAGAAAATACACCCGGAAGCCTTCGCAGTTGTAAAGGAAACAGCCCGCCGCTTTTCTGTGAATGAAACACTCGTGAGCACCGCGACTGAGCTTGACCGTCAGTTTGCCGTTGAGAAAGATTACATCCGCATTGAAGGCGACCAAAGCGTCTTTAATAATTCATGGCTCGCCGCGGGCCAGCCGGTGAAGTGGAATATGGTGCACTACGATGTGCAGCTCATTGGCGGCACTGTGCTGCATGAAGGCAAGATTGCGGAAATGGCGACCGGTGAGGGTAAGACGCTTGTATCTACCCTGCCCGCTTACCTGAATGCGCTGGCTGGCGAAGGAGTCCACATCGTGACAGTAAATGATTATCTCGCCCGTCGTGACCAGGAGTGGAACGGGACGCTCTTTGAATGGCTGGGCCTGCGTGTGGATTGCATTGACAAGCATCAGCCGAATACGCCTGCGCGCCGCAATGCGTACATGGCCGACATCACCTACGGCACCAACAACGAATTCGGCTTTGACTACCTACGTGACAATATGGTGCACTCGCCAGAGGAAATGGTGCAGCGCAAGCATCACTTCGCTATGGTGGATGAGGTGGACAGCGTATTGATTGACGATGCGCGGACGCCACTCATTATCTCCGGCCCTGTAGCTAAGGGCGACGAGCAGCAGTTTCACATCCTGAAGCCGCGCATTGAGCGCCTGCTGGAAGCGCAGAAAAAGGTGGTGAACCTTTCCCTCACCGATGCTAAAAAGCTTATTGCCGAAGGCAAGACTGATAAAGAAACCGGTGGCCTTGCGCTTTTCCGTGCGCAACGTGGCCTGCCGAAGAGCAGCGCGCTCATTAAATTCCTTTCTGAGGAAGGCAACAAGGTGATTGCGCAGAAGGCAGAAAACTATTACATCTCCGAGCAGGGCCGGAACATGCCGAAGGTGGATGCCGAATTGTTCTTCTCTATTGACGAGCGCAACAATTCCGTTGACCTCACCGAGAAAGGCCTTGCGTTGATGAGCCAGGGCGCGGAAGACCCGAACTTCTTTATCCTTCCGGACATTGCTACCGACCTGACGGCGATTGACAATCTGGACATCGCGCCGGAAGAAAAAATCAAGCAGAAAGACGCCTTGCTTGCTGATTATGCGATTAAGGCCGACCGTATCCATTCCATCCAGCAACTGCTGAAGGCTTACACGCTTTTTGAGAAGGACGTGGAGTATGTAGTAATGGATGGCAAGGTGAAAATCGTGGATGAGCAAACTGGCCGCATCCTGGAAGGTCGCCGCTACTCAGATGGCTTGCACCAGGCCATTGAGGCGAAGGAAAACGTGGACGTGGAAGCGGCTACGCAAACCTTTGCGACAGTGACGCTGCAGAATTACTTCCGCATGTACCACAAGCTGTGCGGCATGACGGGTACGGCGGAAACGGAGGCCGGCGAGTTCTGGGAAATCTACAAGCTGGACGTAGTGAGCATTCCTACGAATCGCAGCATCACACGAAAAGACCAGCAAGACCTTGTTTACAAGACGAAGCGCGAAAAGTATAAGGCGGTCATTGACGAGATTGAAGCCCTGCGCGGCGTCGGCCGCCCTGTCCTTGTGGGTACGACGAGCGTGGAAGTGAGCGAGCTTCTTTCCAGAATGCTGAAGCAGGCGAAGATTGAGCACAACGTACTTAATGCAAAGCAGCACGCGCGCGAAGCGGAGATTGTGCAGAACGCGGGCCTCGCAGGCGCCATAACCATTGCCACCAACATGGCGGGTCGTGGTACCGACATCAAGCTGGGCGCGGGTGTGAAGGAATCAGGCGGTCTGGCGATTATTGGTACGGAGCGCCATGAATCGCGGCGGGTGGACAGGCAGCTTCGCGGTCGTGCCGGCCGTCAGGGCGACCCGGGTACCTCGCAGTTTTTCGTGAGCCTCGAAGATGACCTGATGCGCCTTTTTAACTCCGAGCGCATCTCCGGCCTCATGGATAAGATGGGCCATAAAGAAGGCGAGGTACTCTCGCACTCCATGATTTCCAAGAGCATTGAGCGCGCGCAGAAAAAGGTGGAGGAAAATAACTTCGGCATCCGCAAGCGCCTGCTGGATTACGACAACGTGATGAACTCGCAGCGCGATGTGGTCTATAAGCGCCGCAGTCACGCCCTCTTCGGCGACCGCCTCGCGGTTGACCTGGAGGCAGCGATGTATGATGTGTGCAGTGATCTTGCGCTGAAGTATGAAGACAACCGCGACTACAATGCCTTCCGCTTAGACGCCATCACGCACCTCGCCATTGAGCCTGCGGTAACGGAGGAAGAATTTGGCAAGGGCGACCTCAACATCGTTGCGGAAAATCTCTATCAGCAAACCCACGACATCTATACCCGCAAGATGGCCGCGCTGCGCGAGCAGATGCTGCCTACCCTCTCACAGATTGCGCAAGAGCAGGGCGAGCGCGTGGAGAATATCGTAATACCGTTTACCGACGGCCTGCGCGGCTTGCAGCTTTACGTGAACCTGCACCAGTCGGTGGCGGAGGAAGGAAAGCCGATTGTGCAGACGCTGGAAAAGAACATCACCCTCGCCCTCATAGACGATGCGTGGAAAGACCACCTGCGCGCGATGGACGACCTGCGCGGCTCGGTACAGATGGCGAGCTACGAGCAGAAAGACCCGCTGCTGATTTATAAGTTTGAAGCCTTCAACCTCTTCAAGCAGATGCTGCTGGAGACGAACCGCAACATCATCTCCTTCCTCTTGCGCGCCGGCATACCAGTGCAGGAAGAGCCGCATGAGGCACGCCCGCAAGAGTTGCCGCAGCGTACGGATATGAGCAACATGCAAACCAACGCCGCTGAGGTTGACCGCGCAGGCTCAGCCTATGCCGCTGATGAGGAGGATTATTACACCGAACCGGAAGTAGCGGTACGCCGCCAGCCGGTAGTGGCCGGGCCGAAGATTGGGCGGAACGACCCTTGTCCGTGTGGGAGCGGGAAGAAGTATAAGCAGTGCCATGGGAAGGGGGTGGCGTGAGGGCGTTGAAGCGTTGGGACGTTGAATCGTTTATGGCATACAGCATACGATACTCGCCTGAAGCCGACAAGACCTTAACCGGCATGGATAAGGTGACGGCACAGCGTATTGTGAAGAAGATAAACGAACTTGCCGCAGACCCGCATGGGGCCGGAAATATCAAGGCGCTAAAAGGCGAGTTGAAAGGACTTTATCGCCTGCGGGCGGGAGATTACCGGGTACTATATCAAGTGAAAGATGATGCGCTGCTGATACTCGTGCTGGAAATCGGAAACCGGAAGGATATTTATCGTTGACTCCTCAAATCAGAAGCAATGGAAGCCGCACAAATCATTACCAGCCACGGACTGCCGCAGTTTGCGGTGCTGCCTTACCAGCAGTATCTGGAGCTGATGGCTAAGGCTGAAGGATACAGCGATGTAGAGGATTATCTGGATTACCGTCGTGCGGCGGAGATTGCAAAATCTACTACGGAATGGGTAAGCAGCGAAGATGTGGAGCGCAAGATTGGGCTACGCTAAGTTTTTGAAAGCAAGGCACAAGAACACTGTATATAAGGCTTGGCTGTATTCTTATGCCAGCCGGGACTTACCAAAGCATTTCCGCCGGATGGTTTAGCTTTAAGCTATGAAAAACTATCAGTTCACTGTGGTTGTGGAGGAAGATGAGGATGGCGCCTTTCTTGCCATTTGCCCGGCGTTGCAAGGCTGCTATGCGGAGGGCGAAACACCTGAAGAAGCTATGCTCCATATAGAAGACGCCATTCGCCTGCATATTGCGGACAGGCGGGAGCGCGGCGAGCCGCTATATAAAGAAGTGATGACCTCACAAGTGGCCGTCGCGGTATGAGCACAAGGCAGCCGGATGTTCACGCGAAAGAGCTGGTAAAAATTTTTAGAGCGGCGGGGCTTCTTCTTTTCAAGGCAAAGTGGAGGCCACGCCATTTACATTAATGAAGAAGGGACTCGCGTAACCGTGCCGATTCATGGAAAACGCAGCATCGGCAAGGGTTTACTGAAACAGATTTTGAAAGATGCGAGTATTACTATTGAGGAACTGAAAGATGAATTGAGCGGCAAGAAGTCTCCTGACAAGAGAGATGAGCAGTCAGAAGCGGGCGAGACAGCTGAAACAGAATAAATATTCGCTGCCGTGGCAGGTGTAGTCCTACTATTAAAGAGCATCTTACTTGACGCAATTCATACAAGTCGGTACGGAAAACGTAAGTCTCATTTTAGTTACTGAAAGATGGAGCGGACACTATACTTCAGACAGATGTTTTATGATTCGCAAGATATCGGCGCCAAAAACCAGTGTTCATTCTTTTCTGAAAGTGATGATAACGATGAGAGCATTCGCAGCGTTGAAGAGAGAGATGCTGTAAAATGGCTATTTCAATCCCTTGGCTTTGAGCAGTTTTTTGTAGAAGCATTCTTTACCACCCCATCATTAGTACGCCATTTCTTTGAAGTTAAACAACCATTGACGGAGCCCAGTCAAAAGCCGGGAGATATAGACTTACTGTTGGTTGACCCTGCTTGTCCTCATCAAGCTATAGCATTTGAATGCAAGCGCGTAAAAATTACATCGCAAAGAGAGAATATATTCAACGTTACCGGCGCAAAGGGAATAATTAAAGGCGTTGAGCAGGCTAACGCATATCAGTCTTTAGGATTTCATCAGTCTTATTTAATGGTCATTCTCCTTGATGATGCACGAGATAACGAAACGCCCAACGCGCTTCTTCGCGCCAATAAATCGGAGTATGTGAGCGAAGTTTACAATCTGCCTTGGAACGCGCCCTTGCATGAAGATATCGGAATAATCTTCGTCAAGATAACACAGCCAAGCGGCATTCATTATAGTCAGCGCGCCGGTATCGGCTACTGTATTGATAAACCGGCTAAGCATTTAGAGCAATCAGCCAAGATGACTGAAAAGATAAAGGCCTTTCTACGGCATATGGCAAGTTGAACTTATACCCAATGCATTAGTCGCCCTATCATCGTTTTACTCAATTCTTCTTAGCCTTATTTTGCGAAGTTTCAAAACTCCGCAGGCGCAGCAGGCAATTTTACGGATGCCTCCCCCCTTGCAATCAGATGCTATAAATTAGCCGAAATTCACCCGGAATGAAATATCTCCTGCTCGTGCTGCAAATCATGTTCTTAGCGACTACTGCCCTCGGCCAAGACTTGGACATAGACAAAAAAACCGGCCTCGTAACCGTTGATGGTAAGGAAGCCTTCTACCTCACCGCCAAAAACAAAGTGCTCTGGCAGGCCGACTATTCATTGGAAAACCTGTCGCACGAAGAGCTGGCTTACCTGAAGGCCGAGAAAGGACGTGAATGGAACGGTGCCAGCGGCAGCTACCAAGATGTGACCTGGTATTCCGTTACCTTCTCTAAGAGCGGCAACTACTGTGAGCTGCACAATTATACCAGCCTCAACATCCGCAAGAGCCTGGCAAAGGACATTGCCGCGGCCCGACTCGTGGTGAACGGCAGCATCAGCCCGGAGGCCGAACAGAAGTTTGTCGTGATGCACAACGGCACCTTCCTGAAGAATCAGAATGCAGCAGCGCCTCCGATAGTTGTCAATGTGAACAACAGTCCATCATCAGCCGCTTCAGGCACAACGGCAGCCAGCATTGCGCTCAATGGAGAGAAGATTTACAATAACGACGCGCTCGTTGGCACATTCCGAACCGCTACGAGCGCCGGCGTTACAACTGTATCTGTTTATGGCGCCTCCGATAATAAGATAGCAACAGCCCGCCATAAGGATGCCTCAGACGATGACTGGGAAGTGGTGCTTAGCGCTGATAATAAGAGCTTACAGCTTCGCTACTATAAAGAGACACCGTTGCTGAAGCTGTTCAAGGCACTTGCGGAACGCGGCTATCTCTAATCGCATAGGGAGAAGAGCAGCGGGCATTATCCGCTAAGTTTGCGCCGACAAATGAAACTCCGGCAATTTAAGAGGCTGCTGACACTCGCCGTTTATGCTTTTTCCCTCACAGCCTGTAGCCGGGAAGGGCGTCATTTCACCAAACATCACATTCTGGCCATTGACGGCCATCCGCAGTTGCCCCCGGTTGCGGTACAGCTACCGGGGCTAAATGATTCCGCCAATCTGCTTCACCCCACCCGCGACAGCACTACCATTGCCTGGCTGCGTCCCATCGCGCGCATCAGGCAATACCAGGCGGAAGACGTAGCACTCTTTCATATTTACAGCGTTGCCAATCGCTACTACTTCACCATTTATTATCCACGACCGGGTGGGCTTTACAGTAAGGATCTCAGCTTCACCGCTTACATGTACCGGACGAAGACGACACCTGAGTTGATTGAGATGACCTCCAGTTCAGTGCCCTACTCCTACATCCGCGCAACGCATCAGTGGTACTTCAACGCCCTCCCGGAACGACTGATGCAGGTGCCGCCACTGAAGGAGACAAACAAGTATCTCGCACATTACATCAACGGTGCTAAAAAGACAGACACGAACACGCTCGTCCGCTTCGGCGACGCTACGATGCACCGCATCTACTATTACGGCAGTGTTTGGTATCTGGCGGATTATACAAAGGCAGGCGCTGACATCAGCCTCTTACGCAAGAGCAGCCATCCGCTCGGTAACCGCTTTGATTATGCTAATCTGGATGAGCAGCGCGCGGTATTTAATCTCACGCTCCGGCCGTTACTCCCTGGCAAAGTATCCGCCGAAGAGCAATTCAGGCTGCACACGCCCTACTTTGTAGTGAGCAAGTCTGGGATGGTCTATCGCTTTAATCCCGCTACGAATACTGTAGAAGATTCCGTGGCAGCGGCACGGGGCTGGCAATACAAGTACTCCTTCTACGACTCCATCTTCTACTGCTGCCCGCACCTTGTAGACTCTGTGTATAAACTGTAAGCCAGTTTACAAGATAGCACGCACGCTCATCCGCCCCGTGTGTACCGTCTGACCGCTAGCTGGTTGCCGGCCCTCGTACTCAATGCCCAGCTCAATGCCTTTACTGACGCGCCTGTCCCAGGAAAAATACCACAGATAGTTGGTGCCGGGCTGCAAAGCATCCAGAATAGAGAAGGCAACCGGTGTGCTCGTAAGCCCATCGTATGTAATGCCTACATAACTCCCCCGCACCTGCAATACGCCGGATACCGGCTGGCTGTAGCGGCATTCCAAATCAACGCGCTGAATAGTGGCGTGCTCGCCGCCATAGCCTTCCTCATTCTTCCGGTCTTCATAGCGGTAAGTGCTGGCTATGCGCAGTGTGCCGCGATGTAGCCATGAGAGCGAGGGCTCAATGCTGTTGTTGTGCAGCGCGTAGGTGCGTCCGTCAGTGAGCAATGCGCTTTCATAGCCGCGCAAAGCAGCGCGCCCATAGACATTGGCGGTGAGCGTAGAAGTGAGATTCCAGCGCGCATGGCCGGTGTGCTGGCTGTTGGTCAGGCCTTCCACGCCGTAGGTAAGCAGTTGCTTGGAAGTATTGCGCACATAGGCATAATCCAGGCCCCAGACGGTGCTGCTGCGGTTGAAGAATGCCGTGTTGGAAAGCGAGGTGGCGGCAATGATGATGCGGTCGTCGCGCAAGGCGGGAATAAAGGGGTTAATCGCTTCTCCGGCAGGAACGCCGGTTAGCCGGTTGGTGATTTGCAGCGAGCCCTGATCGGAAAAACGGCTCACGAACTTCTGCCATGCCTTTGTCGTTCCGGCATTGAAAAGCAGCGAAGGCTCCAGCGAGATGCTCTGATTGAAATTCACGTAATTCACCCGCACATACTCGTTCGTAGGCGTGAAGATGCGGATGAACTTCTTCTGGTCAGGATAGACGGCGATTTCAAATTCATTGGGCTGCTGCACGCCATCACCGTTGTAATCCACCCAGGTATAAACGCCCTGCCCGGCAGGCACTTCCACATAAGTGTAGCTGCGCTTCTGTTCCTGCCCTGCGCCGGTCTCATACAACGTCTGAAGTTGCAGCGCGCCGTGCAGTAGGTTGCTGCTGTACTCCGCCCGGCCTAATCCCGTTTCCTCGCCGCGCTGATTGCTGTACAGCGTGTCATCTACAAGCAGGCGTCGGTAAGAACCGGTAAAGGCAATCAGGTGATTGCGCGAGCGCGAAATGCCGAAGCGTGCATCAACTGTATGGCTATGGCTTTGCAGGAAGAAGGCGTTGCCGCGCGTGTGCTCGTCATCGCGCCGCGTATAGGTAAGTGCATAGCGCAAGGGTTGCGCCTCGGGCGTACGCAGATAAGCGGAGTAGATGGAAAACCGGTAAGCATCCGTCCGCAAAGTATCTGCATGAGCTTCGCGAATGCGATTGTCTTCCTGCTGAAATTGCGCGCCGAAAACGGTGTGATTGACGCGCGGCAGCCGGTACTCGGCAACGGCACTGGGGCGGAAGAATTGCGTATGCTGCGCCGTGTCGCGGATGGAAGTGTTGTTGAGCGCAAAGCCCGTCCGCCAGCGCGCCCGGTCAATGCCGTAGGAAAGTACATTGCGCCAGCCGGTGTAGAGCGCGTCCCGACCATAATAGCTCAGGTCATAAGCCACGGTTCCCAGCCGGCGATGGCTCAGCGATGTATTGTAGCCGGCAAGATGCTCATCCGGTTTGCGCGCGTCAATTGAGGGCACATTCCAGTCGCGGCCGAACTCCACATTCCGGTACGGTGCGATGGCGCGGAAGCGGTCTTGCACGAATTCATAGCTGCCTTCATTGTGCCATTGCCAATCCCTCGTGCCTAAGGTGTCGCGCTTTCCAAGCGCGCGCGTCTCCGCGTAGCGCACTTTGGTGGCGAGGCCGAGGTGCGTGTTGTCGTCTTGCTTTGAAAAGAGATTTGGGTCGTAATTGCTGGCGGCCACTTCAACATTCAGGGCTTTGAAAGAATCAATCTGGTAGTTAGCTGCCAGCGTATAGACCTGCTGCATCTTCGGCGTGATGAGGAGCTGCACCGGCGCATAATCGCCCTGAGGATAGCCGCCGGCGCGCGGCACCCAGTCATAAACCCGGCCATTAGCCGCTTTCGCGGAAATCACATAGTCGCCCTTGCCCGGCCCGACGTAAGAAAAGGAAAGCGAAAAGCGTGCGCTGTCGCGATTCGTAGAATAGATAAAGACCGAATCATAGCGGATGCCATTGACCATCGTATCAATAAGCTTATACAGCACCTTCCCGGCGGCAAAGGTGTCTAAGGCCACAACGGGATAGTAGGCATTGCCTATGGAATCGCCAATTGTGGAAAGAAAGCGCTTCTGCTCACCGCTCAGGTTTTGAGTATAACCCTGATTTTTCGCGTCTTGATTGGAATAGACGTTCAGGTGCACGTTCAGCTTCTTGCCTATCTGTGCTTCGTCCCAGGCGTACACAAGCGAGTTCAGATAGCTGCGGCTCTGGTACTCAAACTCCACCTGTATGCGCGAGTCTTTGGTGATGAGCCGGCGCGGCATGAAGCGAATTTCGCCAGTGTTGTAGTTGATGACGTAGTCGGCATTGTCGCCGCGCTCCTGAATGAGGCCATTGATGTAAACGCGCTCCGTGCCGGCCAGGACGATGAAGAATTGCTCGCCGTTATTGCCGGTCAACTTGTAAGGCCCCTGGTTGCCTTCCTGCCCATTGAAAATGTTGCGCACGAACTCGCCCTTCGCTACCGACCCGCTCAGGCCAAAGGAATTATACGTGCTTCTTCCAATGCCAAATCCGGACTGATAGTAAAGCCCCTGTACGCGTTTGTTGAAATTCAGAAAGTAGCTCTTAGGCCGCTCAATGTTGTAATCGCCGATTTGCAGCAGGTGCTGCCGCTTGGTGAGGCGGATATACACCTGGTCAAACTCCTGCAGCCGTTGCGTATTGCCTTCGGGCTGGAATGGAAGCGTGTTGTCGGAGATAGCAGCTTCCAGCCTGATACTGTCCGGCAGATAGCCACTGGCCTGCAGGTTGAAGTGCGATTGCAACGCGGCATCCTGATTATTGCCGACAGAAATGCTGCGCCCATAAGAGCCGGTATATTCCAGCGGCGCAAACTCCACAAAGGCAGTACTGCTGTTGACAGCAGGAGGCGGTACGTAGTTGAAAGAAAAGACGGAATCGGCCTGGTGGTGCTCTTTATGGGAATAAGGCTTCGTAAAAGAGAAGGGCAACACGCGGTAACGAAGCCGCACGGAATCCAAAGCCGGCTTATGCTTCCAGCGCAGCAAAGCGCGATACGGCTCTATGCTGTAATCCGCCTGTGCTGCGCCGTCCACGCTCAGGCTGCCGGGCGCAATGGAAAGCGTATCCAACCGCAGGCTGTCCGGCTTCACAGAAACAACGCGTACGCGCCAGTTGCTCATATTGCGCAGCAGGTCCTGTGCAGCCGCATGCTCATGAAGCAGCAAAAGGAGCAAAAGGACAGCAAGCCGCCCGGCTGTGATGCAGGATTGCAGTATTTTGGGCCGTGCCTTCAAGCGGTGAGTTGTGAATGGTGAGTTGCGCGTGCGACGCACACACTAACGGGAAACGCCTTCACATCATATAGCCGGGAGCGCCCGTAACCGCCCTTCGTGAAATTAGTACACCGAAACAATTTTGAGGTTATCCGCCTGTCATTAGCCACACTGGTGGTTGTTCTCCATTGCTACGACCTCACGGGGGCGCGGTACATAGATTACCTTTCTAACCTTACGGCAGGGCAGATTACGCTGCCGCACATCATCATCCACGGCTTCGTGGTCATGAGCGGTTATCTCGTGCTGAAGTCATTGCAGCGCAGTACCTCGGTGAAGCAATACCTCTGGCGGCGACTTCTGCGCATTTACCCGCCGCTGGTTGTGGCGCTGGTGCTTTGCGCGCTGGTGATGGGGCCGCTCTTTACCACCCTGCCCTTACGCGCGTATTTCCGCCATCCAGATACCTGGCTCAATCCCGTTTACTCGCTGCGCATCTTTATGGTGCGGGCTACGCCCTGCCTGCCGGGCGTCTTCTCAAAAAATCCAGACACCTGCGCGGTGAACGGCTCGCTGTGGACAATCTGGGTGGAAGAAGTCCTTTACGTTGCGCTTATCGGCCTTTTCTTCATCCGTAAAAAACCGGCGTTGCTGCGGGCAGCAGTCATTTCCATCTGGCTGGCGCTGATTATTCTGATGGTCGTAGTACGAAGGCATTGGCCGGATATGGCCGTTCCTTTCAGCCGCAGCGTACAGTGGGATTACTTCGCTGACCTGCTGCTCTACTTCTGTTCCGGCTGCCTGATGACGCTTGTGCCGTGGAAGGACATGCGTCGCAACCGGATTGTGCTGGCGATTGCGCTCGCCGTTGTTGTCATCACATGCGCGCTGCGCATCTATCAGCCGTTTGGCTACCTGCTCTATCCGGTGATTATGGTGACGGTTGGTGAGGATTGCGTGCCCTTCCTGCTGAAGCCGTTTAAGTGGGGTAATCCCTCTTACGGGCTTTACATCTATTCTTATCCCTTGCAGCAGATGCTGATACAGGCGCTTGTACCCTCGCCGGGGCTGTTGCTGCTATTGAGCGTGCCGCTGTCGTTTGTTGTCGGCTATGCTTCGTGGCATTTTGTTGAGACGCCGTTTTTGCGGTTAAAGGAGCGGGTGAAATAGCGACTGATGGCCCGAGTATAAATGGTTGCTGTTCTACCTACTCTTCCACATCCAAATCATGCTCAAAACGCGGACATTTAATCTCCCGCGAACGCTCCCGGTTATAGCTGCCGCGCAGGGAAAGCGATAATTCATAGCCGCCGAAGCCGCTCAGGTAAAGCCGCCTGCTCGCCAGCGTTATATCGTACGACATCGTCAGCGCCCAGTTGTTGTATTCCATCTTCACCATCGGAATCACGGCGTCTTCAAAGCGGTAAAAGCAGCCAGTGGAGAAGATAATCTTCTGCCCATCCCTCAGCGAGCGGAAGCCGTGGCTCAGCAGGCCACCGACCATCGTCTCCTGATAAGGGTCTTGATATTGATAATTCGCATGGATTGTCAGACCGAAGCCGTTCGGCAGGCGCGCATTCACGCCCGCATTCCCGCTCCAGCGCGTCGTCAGGCGGATGAACGTCGCATCATAAAAGCTTTCTTGCGGCTTGGAAACATGGTAGCTAGCGCCACCGATGTAATAGTTCAGCTTTGGCGTAATGGCGCCGCTTAGGCTGAAGCCCGCCGATGCATCCCAATGATGCAGCATCGTAAAGGCCGAAGTCTCGCCGCTCGCTAACGTAGCGTTGTACGTCCCGCCGGAAAACTGGCTGGCCGTGCGCACCTTGGTAATGTCAAAAGCGCGCTGCAGATAGCCGACGCAAAGCCCTATGGACAGATACGTTTTCGCATCCGCGCCAAGCGCCTTGTTGTAATTCACCGCGCCATAAACTGAAGTGCCTGTGAAGTCAAGGCTGCCGGCTTTATCATAAACCGCCGTCAGGCCGAAGCTCAGATAGTCGCCAGTCTCTTCGCGCAGGAGGGCCTTGCTTTCCGCACTCACCAATGCCGTCTGGAAAGGCACGACGAACGCGCCCCACTGTGTGCGATAGTTGGCGCTCACCTTATAATCGCCGGAGAATATGCCGGTCAGCGCGGGATTGCGCAGCGCGGCACTTTCAAAGAATTGCGAGAAATGCACGTCTTGAGCCAGACAAAAGTCTAAGTACAAAAGACAAAACAGGCCTGAAAGGAGAAGCTTCATTTTCATGCTACACAGCGTCTATCGGATAAGGGTTACATCCCCGCGAATCACAACCTTCCGGCCATTCTCGCAGACGGCGTCCATCACATACACATACACATCCGGCTTCAGGGCCTGGCCTTTGAAAGTGCCGTCCCAGCCGGCTGCGGCATCGTTTACGGAGATGTTTGTGGCGGAGAATACAATCTCGCCCCAGCGGTCATAAATCATAAAGTGCTGTGCCGGGAAGGAGCCAACTCCCTGCGGATAAAAGCGGTCGTTTGCGCCATCACCGTTCGGCGAAAACATGTTGGCGAAGTAGAAGTAGTGCTCATCGCACTGGTCGCGGATAGCAATGGTGTCAGTTGCCGGACAGCCTAGGCTGTTCTTCACCAAGGCAACGTAGGTAACCGGCCCCATGACGGTATGCTGCGGCGAGAAACAGTTGTCCGTGCAGCTCAGCCCTTCCGCCGGCGACCACGCGATGCTCACAGCGTTCGTAGTAACCGCATTGATGGTAACAACGGCGCCCTTTGGCGCTTCAATATCCGGCCCAAGGTTCACGGTAGGCAGCGGTACCACTTCCACCTCCTGTGTCAGCGTATCCTTAAAGCAACGGTTTTCAGTGATAATGATTTGATAGCGCGTTGTCTCCGTCGGCCACACCGTCGGGTGCAGGATGCCGCTGCTGTCCACAGGCGGCAGCCAATGCCACGCCACGCCACCCGCCGCGCCCAAGCGCACACTATCGCCGGGGCAGATGACCAGCTTCTCCCCTACTGACACCGGCGCGCGCTGGATGACGGCTATCTTAACTGTATCTGTTCCCTTGCAGCCGTGCTCATCCGTTCCCACAACCGCATAGGTCGTATTCTGCAACGGCATAGCAATGGGCGATGGACAAGCCGTGCAGGAAAGCGTGCCCGCCGGCGACCATAAGTAGCTTTTTGCGCCGCCGCCTTGCAGCGTAATGCCGCTGCCTCGGCACACCGTATCGTCCGGCCCGGCACTTACCTGCGGCGCGGCATAAGCGGTAATGATGGCCGCTGCCGTATCCTTACAACCCTTCCCGTCTGTAACCGTAAGGAAATAGCTACCCGTGTCCAGCCCGTTCAGCGCCGCGCCGGTTTGGGCATTGCTCCAGCTATAGCTGCACGGCGTATTTCCGCCGCTCACCACCGCACTGATACTGCCGCCCCTTATGCCGGGACAGGTCGGCGTTGGCGTGAGCATCGCATCAAGAATGGCCGGCTCCTGAACCGTCACGGTACCGGTGCAGGGGCAGCCGTTTGCGCTGGTCACATTCACGGTGTAAGTACCGGCTTTGAGGCGGATGGCGGAATCGCCCGTTTGGGCGGGCGTAGTGCTCCAGCTAAACGTGTAGGGCGCATTCCCGTTAAACGCAAGTGCCTTCGCGCTGCCATCCGTGCCGCCATTGCAGCTTACCCAATAAGGAATAACCGAGACGATAATCGTCGGCGTAACCGGGACAGCGGCGTTGAAGCTTTTGGTGCAACCAGCTGCATCGGTAACAGTTACACCGTAGCCGCCGGAAAGGAGTCCTGTCGCCGTACTGCCCGCCTGCGCGGGCGATGTCGTCCAGCTATACGTGTATGGGCTTGTGCCGCCGCTTACGCTCACACTTGCGCTGCCGTTCGCATTGCCATTGCAAACAGGCGCGACGGCGGAGGTCGTTCCGGTGATGGCCGTCGGTTGCGTGATACTCGCGCTGCCGGTTGCCGTACAGCCTTTGTTATCCGTGACCGTGACGGAATAGCTGCCGGAAGAAAGGCTGGCCGCTGTCGCGGACGTAGCGGATGAGCCTGTCCAAGAATAAGCGTAAGGCGTAGTGCCGCCGACTGCGGTAACCGTTGCCGAGCCATTGGCACCGCCGTTGCAGCTTACGTTCGTTTTAGAAAGCGAGACGGTAAGTAGTGTAGGTTGAGAAAGGGTGACGTTACTGTCCTTTACACATCCGTTCGCATCCTGCACATGCAGCACATAGCTGCCTGCGCTTAGGCCGCCAAAAGCGGCAGACGTACCGTAAGCGCCCGCATTGAGCGCGTACTGATACGGCGTCGTGCCGCCAATACCGGCGATGGTAACGTTGCCATTAGCCGCACCATTGCACAGCGGCTGCGTGGCTGTGTAAGATATGTTCAGCTTCGCAGGCTGCGTGATGGTGATGGCCGTATCCTTCGTGCAGCCATTGGCATCTTTAAGATGAAGCGCGTAGCTGCCCGCCGCGAGATTATTGAAAGAAGCAGCGCTGCCAAAAGCGGCCGTTCCAATCGCGTAAGTGTATGCCGGTGTGCCGCCCGATGCAGCAATGCTGACGCTGCCGCTGTTGCCGCCATTGCACAGCACCGCCTGTGGCGAGAGTGTAATACTCAAAGCCGTCGGCTGGCTTACCACAACATTGCTGTCTGCCGTGCAGCCTTTGGCGTCTTTGAGATGGAGCACATAGCTTCCCGCGCTCAATGCGCTGAACGACGTTGCGCTGCCGAAGGTTCCGCTCCCAAGCGCATATTGATAGGGAGAAGTGCCGCCTGTACCATTTGCGGAGATAGCGCCATTGGCCGCCCCGTAACACAGCGGCTGCGTAGTTGTCCAGCTTAGCGCCAACGGAGCCGGCTGGGTGATGGTAATGCCCGTGTCTTTAGTGCAGCCGTGCGCATCCTTCACATGTACGATGTGTGCGCCCGCGCTAAGCCCTGCGATAAGGCTATTGCTACCGAAGCCGCCCGCATCTATTGCGTAGGTGTAAGGCGGCGTTCCACCATTGCCAACCGCTATAACGGTTCCGTTATTCCCACCATAGCAATTCACCGATGTTAGTGAAACCGTTACTGCTAACGGCGAAGGCTGCAAAATCTGCACGCTCTCGGTATCGGTGCAGCTGTGGCTATCGGTGACGGTTACGATGCGCATTCCGCCGGAAAGGCCGGCGGCGGTTGTGCCCGTCTGGACGGGTGTTGTGTTCCAAGAATAGGTGTAAGGCGCAATACCGCCAGTTGCAATTGCAATTGCCTTGCCGTCCGCCCCGCCGTTGCAACTTACGCTGTCTTTGGAAGTGATGGCAGCGACGAGCGGAGTTGGCTGTGTTACCGTCGCGCTTTGCGTAGCGGCACATCCTTTAGTATCCGTTGCCGTGACGGTGTAGCTGCCGGCGGGAAGATTGGTGGCTGCCGCGCCGGTTTGAGGTGGTATGCTGTTCCAGCTATAGGTAAAGGGCGGTGTACCCTGCGCCGCGACTGCCGAAACGCTGCCATTCGCAGCGCCGTAGCAAAGAGCCGCGGCGGCTGTAGCTATTACCGTAGGCTTTGCCCGCACAAGCACAGTATCGCGCCGCACACAGCCAAAGCTGTCCGTTACGGTGAGGATGTAGTTCGTATTTATCGTCGGCGAGGCGGTGGGGGATGCGCAGGTGGTGCAGCTTAGCCCGGTTGCAGGTGTCCAGCTATAGGTGAAGGGCGGCACATTGCCCGACACTACCGGGTTGAGCGTGACGGATGGATTATTGCACAGCATCGTATCCGGCATTTGTGCCAGCGCGAGCGTGGAGCCTACAAGCTGCGTGTGTAAAGTATCCTGACAGCCGTATCCGGGATACGGCGTCAGCACGACATGGTATTGCGAAAGCACCGTAGGCGTCGTAACGGTGATGGTCTGACCCGTGCCGATGACGGTGCTGTAACTGGCATTGTACCAAGTGTAAGTTTGGAAGCCTGCCGGCGCGGTAAGCGGAGAAGTCGGGTTGCAGGTGGTGCCGGTGATGGCGAAGAGGCCGCAGCTTACATCCACGTAGCCGTAGCCCATGTGACCGCCGAGGGCGCAGTCGGCGGTGGTGAACTCAAGCACGAGCGTCTTGCCGGCCTGCCCGCTCAGGTTTAGGCTGGCCGTTGACCAGGGCCGGTAATAAACGACCGCGCCGCCAACAGTTCCGGTGTGCGTGCTGGTGCTGAAGCCGGGTAGGCCGCCTTGCGAGACGTAGGTAAAAGAAGCGCAGTTAATGGTGGTGCCTGTAGCGCTGTCATAGACCCGCACTTTGAAATAAGGCTGCTCCGAGCTGGTATGCACGGGGCTGGTGGGATTCTCAAATACCACCGCGTAGCGGTAAATGAGGCTGTAGTTATTGACGTTGGCCGGGATGGTGAAGGTGTAGCGCGCCCTGTCCACTTGCGCCCGCACGGCGTCATTGCCCAGCTTCAGGGAAAAGGAGCCGCCGTTTGGGTCAACGATGGGGAAGCTGCCATAGTAATCGGTAGTAGCGCCGCTGGTCAGCGCATGACGCGTACTGATGGGCGTAACGTTGACGGGTGTAGTAATACCTGATGCGCCGTTATTGAGCGCCGTATCAAACTTCCAGTTGGCGAGGCTGCCCTGCTCAAAGTTGATATTAGCGGGGCAGAAAAGCTGTGCACGGACATTCAATGCCGGGAGGAGGCAGACCGTAGTTATAAAAAGCAGGAAAAGGGGGTAGCTGCGTCTAATCATATGCACGGATACGGGCGTATCCACCTTATGTGGCGTCCAACCTTGTTCCTACAAATTTAACGCACAGTTGGAGGGTGGCTTTTACACTTTGCGGTTATTGATGTGTAAAACAAGGGCAGGATTAGCGGTTGTCATCATTATGTCTGTGAAGGCCCTTGGATGAGAAATTTGCGGTCTGTCTGCGCGCCTACATTTGCTTTCCTATGCTCCGCCCGACTTATTGTTTGCTGCTTGCGATGATCATAGCGCTGCCTGTCCACGGCCAGTTGATAACCTTCGGAGAATGGAGCCTGAGCGCCGGCGGCGCCCTTCATCCGGCTGAAGTGGGCGGTGGAATGGGCCTCACCGCGCATGGCATGGCGGGCATTCAATACAGCATCGTAGCTGTAGAAATTGGCGGCGGAGCCATACGATTGCCGCTGGCTGAATATAAGAACCGGCCCTTCTTAGAAACACTGGGAATAGATTTTCCGATTGGCATTGCCCTGCGCTTCCCGGCGCATAAGGCGCTCATAGCCATTGGCTGCGATGCGAGTGGCATGCTCAATGGCTTCCGCAACACCCTCTTTCAGCCGCATGTAGATGTGCTCTTCCCAACACGCTGGCGGTATTGGGGTGTCTTTGTAAAAGGGCTGACGGATGTGGCCGGGATAGCGCCGGGCTATATCGGGCTGGGTGCGAAGATGACTTTGGGGCAGTGATTGTCAGATGTGCAGGCCAGCCGCAGCTTCATCCGGTTACCTTTTAATAGCGGCAGGGCTATACTTTTAGCGCGGCGTTACAACGGCCGCCGTCTCCCAATGATTACAAGTTCCGAGGCTCCAATCACCCACCTAGTCTTTGAAGGTGGCGGTGTGCTCGGTGCCGCATACGCAGGCGCTATGCAGGCTCTTGATGAACAGCAGGTGCTTGCCGGCATTGAAGGGGTGTGCGGCACGTCCATTGGCTCTGTGATGGCGCTGATGGTGGCGCTGCGGCTGCCGGTGCCGACTATCAGGAAGCTTGCGCTGGATACGAACTACCATTCCCTGCAGGATGGCGGCTGGCTCGGCCCGCTTCGGCTGCTAACCCGCTTTGGCTGGTACAGCGGCAAGGCGGCAAGGAAAAACGTGGAAGACATTATTACCGGCAGCGGCCTCGGCCTGAAAGCCGATGCCACCTTTGCGGACCTGCGCGCCGCCGGCTGCCGCCACCTGAAAGTGGTTGCCACAAACGCGAGCCGACGATTCCCTACGTTCTTTTCCGTCACATCGCATCCCGATATGTGTGTGGCCGATGCGGTGCGCATGTCTATGTCGCTGCCCTTCTTTCTCGCTTCGGTGACGTGGCAGGGTGAGCGTTACATAGACGGCGGCGTGATGCTCAATTATCCCATTGATGCCTTTCACGAAGAAGGTGTGCCGGACGCGCAGACGCTGGGCTTTGCCTTTTGCAATATGTCAGAGATGCATCCGGAGCCGGAACCGATCGGCGGCCTTATCCGCTTCGTAAAGGTTTTTCTGGAATGCAACAGGGCGCAGCAGGATATCCTGCTCCTCACAGATGCTGATGTGCGCAGCCGCACCGTACTCATCACACGCGACCCGTTTTACAGCACCGACCTGGGCATTACCAAAGAGCAGTTGGAAGAATTGATGCGGCGCGGGTATGAAGCCACATTAAGCTACTTCGGCCCGGCTGGTAAGCCTGCCGCATAATACCGGCCCGCAAAATCAAAGGCTTTGCCTACGGGGCTAAGCCGTCTGTAACCCGGCACCGGGCTTAATTTTCATCCCGAAGTTCGAAGCCTCCATCGGTACAATGTTGCCGTGAAAATCATACTCAATGCGGCGCGGTACACGGATGCGGGTTATGGGGCCTTGAGCCACCCGTTGCGCATCAAAGATGAGGAGCGTGCTATGGTGGTCGTCCTTATTCCACATTACGGTCAGGATGAAGCCCTCGCCTTCCGGTGCGTTGGCGCTGCGCGGTGTGAAGAGGCATTCGCCGATGTAGTTGCCCTCACCGCAGTAGAATTGCTCTTCGGTGCCCGCCTCAAAGTTGTAATGCCAGACGGTATTCCAGAGGCCGTACTTCTCGTCTGTATGCAGCAATGCGGTGCTCCAGCCGTGCTTCTGCCGCTGCATGAGAAAACGCTCATCCATCAATGGAAACTCCACGTAGTTCTTATTGATGACGTCTTCTGTAAAAGCGCCGGTCTTTGTGTTTAGCGTCCATCGTACCAAGGCGGCAAAAGGTTCCTCGTTAAACGGCGGACTTGGGTTGGACTTATGCAGATCCAGCAGCGGTATGCGCGGAAACTTCGCAACGTAGCACACCACATTGTCGCCATCGTCATAGGAGTTCATGCAATGAAACATCCAGCCCGGCGGCGGCGGCAATTCAAACCACGTGGGCTGCGGCTCCAAGCCGTCTCGCGGCATGATGCCCACGCGCCAGCCCAGCTCCGGCTGCCAGCGAATCGGTTCGCGCTGGCCCATGTTCTTCAGGAAAAAAGTGGCCGGCATGTGGAAGAACACGAAATATTTCCGCGTTAGCGAAAGCGTGTGCATCATGGCTGGAAAGGGTACATAGACAGGCGTGTAGTCCACCACCTTTGACTCCGGCGAGATAGTGTAGAACTGCATGTAGGGCGGCTCCGGCGTATAGCCGATGGTGTAGGTATAGCCTGTCTCGGGATCGGTAACAGGATGCGCCACGCAGGGGCCCCGCAGTCCGTCGTTGTAATTGTAGAGGCCAATCGTGTCCAGCGTATCCAACTGCATCTGGTAAGGCTGACCGGCCTCATCCAGCGCCAGCAGGTGGCCGTTTTGCAGGACGATGTTGGTGTTGGCGCAGTTCAGTACCGGGCTTATCTTTTGGTATTGGCGCTGCGTTGGCCCCATCTTCAGCCACACACGCAGGCCCATCCACATCAGGTTCAGCAAGCCGAACTTAATGTCAAACCATCCTTGAAAGGTTGTGGCACTTGTGGAGCGAATGCCGCCAAAGAGCGCCTTGCCAGCGTTGGTTTCCAAGCTGTGTTTTTCCGTTTTTACAAAACGGTTCTTAAAGCTCACCCTGCCCTTATGGAAGTAGAAGGCGTTCACCATCCCGTCTCCGTCGAACCAGTGATAATACTTCATGTTCAGCGGCTTGTAGGTAGGGTTCGGGCCTACGCGCACCAGGGCGCGTCCTTCCAGCTCAGGCGGCAACGTGCCGTCAATGATGTCTAGGCTGTCGTAATCTTCTTCCTTTAGATAAGGCGCGAAGTTGCCTTCCAGAAAGGCATTGTCGGTCGGGCCGAATGGCGAAGTGGTAGTCGTCACAATGCAGAATTTTTTGTAGAAAGACGCTCACAGAATTGCTTCCGGCAGCAGTGCTTTGTCGGTTTGCCGCTTGTAATGCGCTGCAATTGTATCATCCGGAAAAACGGTGCAGTAATGCTCCAGCAAGTCGGCCACCCGGCTGAGGTCGCCGGCAGCCATCTCACACATGATGGTTTCAAATGAGCCGGCCATTGCTTCCTTCTTTGCAATCACGTCCGGTGCATCTCCTGAATACTCCTCGTACACACGCACGCCCTGCGCCTTACCTTTTACATTCGCGAAGCCGATATGGCGCAGCCTAAAAGCCTCCGGCGATTGCAACCGCTCTACCAGCACAGCCGATACAATAAGCGAGGTATTGAATTCCTTTGTAGCGCTTTCCAGCCGTGCGGCAATATTCACGGTGTCGCCGATTACGGTCGTATTTAGCCGGCTGTGCGAGCCGACCGTGCCCAGAATCATCGGGCCTGCGTGCAATCCGATACCTACTTTAATGGGCTGTAATCCGTCGGCGGCTCGTCCTTCATTGTAAATCTGCAATTGCCTGTTCATAGCCACCGCAGAGCGCAGGGCATCATCAGCGCTACCGGGGAAGAGGGCCATAATCGCATCCCCGATAAACTTGTCTATCACACCGCCAGCTTCCTGAACGCAGGGAATGAGCACACCGAAGACATCATTGAGCAGGTTAAACACCTCCTGCGGAGAAAGCTGCTCGGAGATGGAGGTGAAGTTGCGCACGTCGCTGAAAAGGACAGGCATGTCGCGCTGCGAGTGGTCGGCAAGGCTAATGTCGGTGATGCTTTCGCGCTCCAGCAGGGCGAGAAACTGGCGCGGCACAAAGCGCTCATAAGAAACGTTGAGCTGCTCAATACGTCTGTAGGCCGCTCGCATGTCGCGATAGTAAATAGCGTTTTCCAGCGCGATTGCCGCCTGTGCGCTTAGCAGGTTTAGCGTCTCCACGCGCTCCGGCGTAAAGGCCCCGCTCATAAGCTTGTTTTCAAGATAGACAATGGCCCTAATGGCGCCGCTCTTGACTAGGGGAAGGCAAAGCAGGGAGCGTTGCCCGCTGGCGCGGATGTAAGGTTCATCGGCAAAGCGTGCGTCCTTTGATGCATCGTCCACCACGAGCGGACTGCGGCTTCGGATGACATATTGCACTACGCTTGCAGACAGCAAGGGGTATTGGGCAAGCGGCACCGGCGTTTCAGGCAACACAATGGCTTCTCCGGGAGACATAGCTGCCGCCAGCTCAAAATCTTCACCGCTTTCCAGCAGGAGCACCACGCGCTCCGCGCCTGCATTCTCAACCACGACCTGAATAATTTTAGGCAGCAGCCTATCCAATTCCATCTCGCCGGAAATGGCTTCTGATGCGCTGATGATGGCCTTAAGGTCTAAGGTATGGCCCATCAGCCTGCCCGATGTGGAATGGCCGCCCTCAGTAGTCGTGGCAAGCCCGCTGCGAAGGGCATCTGCGTGCGCTCTCTCCAAACGCGCGGTGAGCCTGGCTGCGCCCCAGCGCTCGTAGGATTTGTGGGCTTCGGTAATCAGGTTGATGTACTTCGCTTCGTTTCCCCGCTCCTTGAAATAGCCGGCTGCCAGCTCGCAGATAAGCGCAACGTCCTGCACATGCCGGTGCTCACGGGCCTCGCGTATGGCGGATTCGTAGTGGTGTTCCGCCGAGGTATGGTTGCGTGTAAGTGCGGCCAACTCCGCCTGGATAAGTGTGTAGCGATGACCGTGGTTTACCGGATTAAGCAAGGCCCATTTCTTAAATTCGGCAACGGGGCCTTTGGCTTTACGCAGCGGCAGCTTTCCTGTGCTTGCAAGCCTTAGGCCGGCAAGGGCCTGTCCAAACAGGCATACCGGCAGATAGTACATGCCTATTGTTGCGTCTTTGAGCCTGACAGAGGCGCAGGCGTAATGCCATGCAGACGCCCAGTTGCCGTAATTCAGATGCCGGTAGCTGAGGAGCAAGTATTGCTCCATTAGCGCTGAGCGATACTTTAGGGCTTCATAATTAAGCGTATCCGCGTCATCCCAGGCAGCGTCAATCGGGTCATCTTCGGGCGCACCTTTGCCCAGCAGCCACAGTGTGTATTTCTGGAAAATGTTGCAGATGCCGAGCACCTGATTCTGGCCTGCGCACACCTGCACCACCGTTGCAAGTTCAGCTTCCAGCTCGTGCAGATTATTGCCGGCAAGCACGCCGTAAACCGTCTTATGCGAAAGACACCAGTTGGCATACTCCCGGTCGCCTTTTGCAATGCCGGTATGGTAGCCGTGAACCAGATGAGGGAAGGACCCGCGAACGTCGTTCTTCCAATGGTCTGCGAAGCAATAGGATGAGAAATAAACTTTAGCCAGCGAGTTTTCGTGCGGATGCCGATCGAAGATGCGCTTGCCAGAGGCCGCATAGCGCCAGCCCAAAGGTATGAGGCCCAGCGCACCTCCCAGCAGGATGCCGAAAGCAGTATAAACATAGCCTGCGTAGATGGAGTTGCCGTGCTTCACGTTCAGCCGCACCAGTGCCATTACCAGTACTGCAAAGGCATTCGTATCGGAAAGATAAGCGGCGGATATGGCGGAGATAAGTACGCGCATCACGCTTTCAATCTCCGCATTGTCTAAAAGTGGTAGCGTTTCCAGCTTCTCCGGCGCTATGAAGCGAATCTGCAGCATCGTGCTGCTGAGGTAACGCATCACCGTCAGCTTGGTAGGATTGAGCGGGATGTGGACGCCGAATTCCTTCACAGCCAGCAGCGACTCAGTCATTGATTCCTTCCACATCTGGCGCTGGCTGTACGAATAGCCTAGGATTTCATGCACGGCCAGGCGCTCCATTGGCGTGCTCAGGTGCGCCAGTAACTCATCCGTAAAGCGGTGCATTGTAGAATGCTCGGCGAGCAGATAGGCGCATTCAGCGCCCAGCAGATTCAAGCCGTGTGCGAGCGGGCGCCCGCTGCCCTGCCACGCCCCTTCGCCTAAGAACTCAATACCCTTTTGCGCAAAAGAAAGCCCCGACTGATAGGCTGCGGACTGGCGCGCGCGTTGGCCCGCCCTAAGGTTAAAGTCAGCCATCATCGTCCGCTCGGCTTCGTCTGTGATGAGCGCTGCGGCAGTATTGAGGTGCGTAAGAATGGCGAATAACTCATCTTCCAGCTTGTGCTCCGCGCGGGCTTTCTGAAGCTGAAAACGGCCGATTTGTAGATGTAGCCCAGGCAACGCATCGGGCGGAATAAGCCGGTACGCTGCATCCTGCAGTCGGTCGTGCTGAAAAGAGTACTGCGCTCGGGCCTCGCTCCGGATTTTAAAGACAAGGCCTTCGTTGGTGGCTTCCTCAAGCGATGCCGATAAGGCAGGCTCGTCTTGCCCGCTCAGCTCGCGCAGGTCGGCATCGGTAAAGCGCTGACCGAGACATGACGCAAGCTTCAGCACCTCGCGCGTGGCGGGCGAGAGCGTAGCGATGTTGCTTGTAATAAGCTCCAGCACATTGTCGGTGATGGCCGCCTTGCGTATACCTTCCATATCCCAGCGCCATGCGGCGGCGGCATTATCAAAAGCGATAAGCCCCGCATCATAAAGCGAGTCCAGAAAACGGCTCACGAAAAAAGGGTTGCCGCCCGTCTTGTCCATAATCAGGCCGGAGAGCTGTGTGCATTGCTCCGGCGGCGCTTCCAGGGTTTCGGCCACGAGCTGGTTTACATCCGCGGTGTTCAATGGCCCAAGCTCAAGCTTCCGGACATTGATTGCCCTGCGGCCCAGTTCCTGAATGGCCTGATGCAGTGGATGCTCCGGACCTACCTCATTGTCGCGGTAAGCGCCTACGAGCAGGATGTAGTGCTGCTCGCCCGGCTGTATGAGGCCAAGCATGTTCATCACAAGTTGCAGTGAGGCAAGATCTATCCATTGCAGGTCGTCTAAGAATAAAACAGTCGGCGTGCCATCTGCGGATATGGCGCGGATAAAGCCGCGAAAGGCGCTTATGAAGCGGATTTCGAGCTTTTCCGGGTCTTCAATCTGTACGGTGGGCTGCGGGCCGATGAGTAATTCCAGCTCAGGAAGCACGGCGGTAATGAGGCCCGCATCGGCGCCAAGGTGGCATATGAAGCGCTCTTTCCATATTGCAATCCGCGCCTCGTCTTCGCCCAGGAGGCGGCGTAGAAATTGTCTGTACGATGCGATTATAGCGCTGTAAGGAATATCGCGTTGAAACTGGTCAAACTTTCCGGCGATAAAATGCCCGCGGCTGTGTGCGACGCTTCTTTGCAGCTCCATCACCAGCGACGACTTGCCGATACCTGAATAGCCACTGATAAGCAGGATACCGATGCCTCCATCGCACACATGCTCCATGCAATCAACCATCTCTTCCAGTTCACGCTCGCGGCCATACAGCTTTTCGGGCACCTGCAATACAGGGCTGATGTCGGTCAAGCCCGGCATAAAATCTTCTATCGCACTACTCTTTGCCCATGCTTCCCGGCAGCGCTGAAGGTCAGAAAGGAGGCCTGCTGCGCCTTTGTAGCGCTCCTCCGGATTTTTGTTCGTGAGCTTGCCGATGATTCGCACAATCGCCGCCGGCACATCAGGGCGCAGGCCGCGCAGGTCGGGCAATGGGCGGGCAAGATGAGCATAGATAAGCGCGGCGTCACTTTCCGCTTCATATGGCGGACGGCCAGCCAGCATTTCATAGAAGGTGATGCCGAGTGAGTAGAAGTCGGTGCGGTAGGTGACGAGCTTGGCCGCGCGGCCCGTCTGTTCCGGCGAGAGATAAGGCAGGGTAACCTGCTCCAGTACGGTGTCTGCCTCAATCAACTCTTTCCGAATGCGCGATGCTGCGCCGAAGTCAATGATGCGCAGCTCGTCAGTTTCGGGGTTAATGACGATGTTGGATGGGTTGATATCCTTGTGGACAATCTTAGCCGCGTGGATGGCGCCTAATGCGCCGGCGATGGAAACCGCGGCTTTCAGAAAATCTTCCACCGACAGTACATTGTCCCGCAGGTATTCGCGCAGCGAAACGCCGCCAAATTCTTCGGTAATGATAACCGGCACGCCGTCTGCCTCTTCTAAAGCGAGATATCGCGCGATGCCGGGATGCTGCAACTCGCGGCCAATAGCATACTCTTCCCGCGCCTGAGCGTGCAGTTGACCGCGATAGGCGCCGGCGAGCGGCAGCTTAATCATTACAGGCTGCCCGTCGCTCCCACGTCTGCCACGATAAAGGAGTGACTTCTCTGAAGAGAAGGCAAGCGCCTTCACCTCATAGCCGGGTAAGTGAATGGTGTCCATTAGACAGGTTATTAGAAGTGGGTTTCGGCGAGCTGCCTAGCGTATGCGGCAATCGGCTCGATTAGCTCAAAGCAGGGGAAGCCGCCTGCGTAATAGGTGCGGTTAGCGCCTTGCAGCGCTTCCAGCCGGTCAAAGTAGCCTGACTTAAAATCTTCCAGCGATACGTGATAGAAGTAATCCCACGCGTCGTAGTTGAGCACGTCTGCATCTGTTGCCTCGCCGCCCACTTCACGAATCAATTCAAGGCAGCGCTTCGTAACAACGCTTTGCGACTCCTCTTCCGTATCGTCCTGATGGAGCGGTGCATAAAACTCCATCGCCGGATTGTCCGGAAACTGATGGGCGAAGATGCCTGGATAGCCGATGGGCGCGAGCGGAAAGACGCTGAATACTCGGCTGGGGGTCTCCTGCTTCACCTTCACATCAATGGTCAGCACACCGAAGTTGTTGTGCCGTATCCGGCTGCCTCCGAAGAGCGCCTGTTCTTCCTCACTTAGCTCCATAAACGAGAGCTTCTCTATTATCGGCGGACAGGTGACGATGAGATAATCAAACTTATCTGTCCGCTTTATCACCGGGTTAGTCTCGCCACGCGTGATGTGGATGTCGTACTCCGCCGTAATACCGTTTTCATCACGTGTGATGCGGTGGATGTCCACGCCGGTGCGCACATCAAACTGCCAAGATACTTTCATCCAGAAGCGCTGAAAACCTTCCACGAAGCGCTTCGGAAAAGCCGACGGCAGTCCTGCGCCAAACAGCAGCATAGTGAGAAAAGTGCCAGTGCCAATGTAGCGCAGTACATATGGTGCAGGGATAGCTTCCAGGTATCCGTAGCCCATCATGGTGACGGGAATGCAAAAGAGATTGTAGAGCGGGCCGAGATTATTTTCCTTGAGCCAGTCAGCAAAATTCAGCATCAGATCGGGATGCTTCGCGAGGCCGCCGTTGCCCGCTTCCGGCAACACCTTGCGCAGCCGCCGGCGGATGAAGTAGTAGCGAATGGCCGCAACAGCAAAATCAAAAAAGGTCGTGCTTGCCGTAACCGCTCGTAGCTGCGAGATGAACTTCCGCTGCTCACGCTGCCACACAATCGGGCCTTTTTCAGAATAAAGCTTCGCGTCCACATCCTCGGCCATCTGAAGGATATGTTTGTAATCGGGCGTCAGGTAATTGGCGCCCATATCAAAGTTGCGACCGTGAAAATTCTTGGTGTAGCACTTACCTCCGATGGCGTATTGCCGCTCCAAGATGGTGATATTCTTATAGCCCCGCTTCTTCAGGTAGTGCGCCATAGAGAGGCCGCCGGGGCCCGCGCCTATGATGCAGAATGAACTATTAGCTTGCGGCTGCTCCGGCATGGGTTGAAAAATCTCGCGCAGGTTTGCAAGTAGCACATGAAACTTAAACACACATTGCGAAGAGGATAAAGATAATGCACAACCAAATTGCTTGCAACGGCGGATTACGTGTTGCCTGAAGCTGTCCGGGAAGCGCTCAAGCCGCACGTTACTTGGCGAGCAGGTTTATTGTCGGTTGTGCCGTGGCAACGATTTTGACATTCGCTTTGTTCTGAAACAAAGCTATCTTTTCCGAAGGCGGCGCCTTGCAGCGTTCCGTAATTTTCAAAAGTCACATATGCATTCCATCACCGAACGTCTAATTGAAAACAACAATGGCAAGGACAAAGAACTAATCAACGAGCGCTACAAACAGATGGACGACGATGCGTTCGCGTTTTGCCGCGGCACCTGCGGCATCTTTTACAAAGACTTGTGCGACGAGTTGTTCGGCAGCCTGCCTGATAGTCCAATTGCCTGGATTTCCGGCGACCTGCATGTGGCAAACTTCGGCACCTACCGTAGCAAAGACGGCCTTGTGCGCTTTGACCTCAACGATTTTGACGAGGCCACGCCTGCGCCCGTTCTATGGGAAGTTTCGCGGCTTGTTACGAGCATCATCGTGCTTTGTAATTGCCAGAAAATGGACGCCAATCTTGTCGCTTCCTTCGCCGATGCGTGCCTCCGGGCTTACATCGCGGCGCTGACATCAGGTGGAATTGCGAATGAGAAGCCGCAGGAAGTGCCGATACGCGACCTGATTAAAAAGGCGTGTAAAGAGGATCTGATTGATTTATTGAAAGCGGAAACAAAACAAAAAGACGACCGTCGGAAATTTGATATGCAAGGCAAGCAAGGAAAGGATAAACGCCGGTTGGACAAAAAAACGGAAACAGCGCTGTTGACTGCCATGAGCGCCTGGATGCACGGCCAGAGTGCCCTGCATCTCAAAGACTACACAGTCTTAGATGCAGTGTTCCGCATTGCGGGCACGGGCAGTATCGGCCTCAACCGGTATATGCTGCTCCTGCACAAAAAAGGCGGAAACGCCGATGCTTGCCTTATAATAGAAATAAAGGAGGCGGAGTCTCCGGCAGTTCCGTCGCCACTTCAAAAACATCACTGGACATCTGAAGCCGGGCGAATCGTGTTGGCGCAGCAGCGGATGCAGGCGGTGCCGCCGGAATTGCTTGCCGAGTGGGACTTTAATAAGAAAACTTATGTGGTACGCGAGCTTCAGCCCCAGAAGAAGAAAGTAAAGTTTGACAAAGGCAAGGATAAAGCTGATAAGGATGCAAAGCTGACGGAGGAGGAGTTCCGCGAAATTTTTACATGCATGGGCCGACTCACCGCACAGGCGCAATTGCGCAGCGCAGGGATGGACGGCACTGCGTCTGAAAACGACCTGATTGCCTTTGGCAAAAGAGGCAATGAATGGGCCGCGCCATTAATGGAGTACGCACAACAGTGCGCCGCGACGACCAGCGAATACTTTGAAGCATTTGAGGAAAGCCGGCAGAAGGGCAGCCTGTGAAACATGCCCTCGGCTTACTCTTTAATCAGCTTCAGCGACTGCTCCAGCGTTGCCCCTTGCAGCTTCAGGATGTAGGCGGCAGCGGCCAGGTGGTCAAGATTGTAGATGTCGTAGCTCTGTTCCCCAGCCGCCGCATTGATGCTGCCTGACAGTACCACAGAACCTGTAACGGTAATGATGGAATAAAGCACTTGCTGGGACTCCCGCACCCGGATTATGAGCTTTGACCCGACAACAAGCGGGTTAGGTGCGACCATTGCACGGTCAAAGTCGCTCGTGTAGAACCGCAGCTTCCTGATATTGCTGAGCTGGGAATGCCCGAGGGCATCCGTCAGCCTGACGCAATAGAAATTGTCGCCTACCACCGGCTGCTGGTCATAGGCGGTATAATGGACGGTAATGCCTGCGGGGCCTTTGCCGGTGATGCGCGCGATACTTGTGAAAAAGTTGCGGCCATCCGTGCTGCGCAGCACTTCATAGCTGTCGCCCTCCTGCTCGCGTATGCTTTCCCAGGTGAGCCGCGACGCTGCGCCGTCCGCAGTTTTCTCCGCGTTAAACGTCAGCAGCCGTACCGGCGGCGGGCTGACGATATCGCTGTATTTCGTGAAGAAGCTTCGTTCGCCGGAATGCGGAATGGTGAAGGAGCCGCTGAGCACATTCACAGGAGAGCCTCCATTTGCAGTTGCTTGCCGTACCGGCCAGCTTTGTGCCGCATCGTATTGCGCTATATAGGCGGCAGCGGGGTTGAAAAAGACGCCGGACGTTCCGATGTTCGCGCCTGTTGCAGTATTGTGGGTTAGTCGTACAAGCGCAGGTGCGGAGTCTTCGGCGGTAATCTGCCACGTTCTGTCTATGCCGCGGTTTGCCATCTCGCCGGGGGCACTATTAGCGTAGCTGGATACGCGTACGCTATAGTTGTGCGGCACAGCATCGGAATTGGTAATGCGGACGGGCGTATAATCGTAAGGGCCGGCGAGCGGGCCGCTTTGGCCAAGCGGGTAGTTGAAGCTGTCCTTTGCCGCCAGGCCAAGCTTGGTGATAACGCCGCCGGTGGCGCCAGCACTCACTACGTAAGCCTGATATGCGTTTTCAGGCGGTGCGGGGTCTATCGCGTAGCCGACTTTATTATAATCTTCATAGCGGAACGTAGCAGCCGTATCGCTCGTGAAAATCAGGTCGGAGGCGTTCAGCACGAGGTGCGCATTTGCGCTGCCAAAGTTCAGGCTGGTTGCCATAATCAGGTTGTCGCTGCCGGAAGGATGGTTGTCTGAAAAGCCAATATCCGGGTACAGCGCGGCCGGGTCTAAATAGGCAAGGGTAACGGTTGCGCTGTTTTCCAGACTAAGTCTGCAGCCCATGAGAATGCCACCAGCATCTAATGTTGTGGCCCTTGCCACCGCGCCGTAAGCCGCCGGGCTCATCAGGTGAATGACGCCTGCTCCTACCACACGCGCATCGGGATGGATATAAACGTTCGCCGCGGAGATGAACCAGTCGCCATCCACAACAATGTGCGCATCCGGCCCGATGATGACACTGCTTGCGGCGCTGCCCCAATAGCCGGATATGCGCTCCACTGAATTGTGTATTTCCACTCCCCTACCCACCGCGCAGTATTCGGAAAGCATTGCCGCGAGCAGGACAAACAATTTGCGGAGCGTAAACAGCATTGCGGGCGCTTAGTTGATTATCTGATATTCCAGCCGCGAGCCGGGCTGAATGGTGATGGCGGAAGCCGCAACCTCGCTGGCAAACTGAAAGGTGACGGTGGATAAGGAAGCGCTGGTATTTTGCACAGTGGCATCTATCGTGGCTATATTGCCGGCGGTGGCCCTTGCCGCCGAGGCCACAAGCATTGTATTGGTATTGTAACCGGAGAACTGCTGCGCACCGGTGGTAGAAGAGTTGGCCTGCACCTGGTACCAGATATTGCCCCCGGAAAACGTGTTAGGGCCAAGGCGGATGCCGGTTGTGGTGGCGGCAGTGCTGTAAAGCACCCAGAGTTTAACGCGGTAAGTACGCCCCGCAGCGGCGTCAAACTGGAGTGTGGCAATTGTGGCACCAGTAACCGTGGAGTTTGCCTGGGTGGCGGTGGTGGTGGCAGTGCCTACTAATGTTGTCGGCTCCCATTGCGAGGTGCCTGCATTCCATGAAAGTACCTGGCTGGCGGTCGGCGCAGTCGTGCTGATAGCATTCCCCTGTAGCCCGCTTACCCGCGGCGCGGTGGCCGTCGTGCCGCTGCCGTTCAGGTCGCCGGCAAGCTGCATTGCTCCCTTAGAAGAAGTAGTTGCATCGGGCGTAGTTGTAGAATTCCAGATGGGCGGCGTACCCGTGCCCTGACTCATCAGCACCTGGCCGGTAGTGCCGGGATTGCCACCCGGCCTGAAATCGCTGGCGAGGCTCAGCTTTCCGCCTACGCGCGTGCTGTCGGAATTGGTAATGAGCTGTGTCGTGTTATTAATCAGAAAGGAAGCGGTACCGTTAGAAGTTGTCGTGCCGCCAAGACTGATGGCGGATACGGGGGTTTGTGTTACGCCGGCATCAGGCGAGGTAAAGTTTTGAAGCTCCAGGCTGGAGCTTGTATTGTTCACCAGCTTACCATTGACCCCTGAATAGCCGATGGCCGGCAGCATGAGCCGGGCCGTTTGCCCGCTGGCCCTTGGATATACCTGCAGAAATCCGCTGAAGGACGCTGCGGAGCTGGAATTGGCGAGCGCGCTCACCTGCATATTGCCTCCATACGCATCCGTAAAGGTTGTGCCCACCACGAAGCGCGCACCGGGACTGGAGTTTTGAATGCCCACGCCGCCGGAACCACCGAAGTTGATTTTGGTGGAAGTGTCTGTAGCGGAAAGGCCTGTGTATGAATTCAGCCAAGGGCTGTTGCCGACCGTTGAGCCGCTCGCGCCGGGAGCGATGGCCCATTTTGGCGCGGAGCCCGTGCCCTGGCTGGTGAGCACATAAGTAGCGGAGCCGGCGTCGCCGCTTGGCCCTACAAGCAACGAGCCGTTGAACTGGACGTTGCCATTCACATCCAGTTCCTGCACCGGGTTTGTCTTGCCGATGCCAAGCCGGAAGTTGGAATTGTCCCAAAAGAACTTTGCGTTATTCTGGGTGAGCTTCGTGCCATCGCTGAATACGATGCTTCCTGCCGTGTATGCCGAAGTATTGTTGGTGCCGCCGCGGGCAATTGGCAGCGTGCCTGTAACATCGCTGCTCAGGGATACTGCGCCGTAAGATGGCGCAACCCCTACCCCATTCCCCTTCAATACAGTGCCACTTGCGCCTGCACTCAGTAGCGTATAGTTCGTGCCGTTGCCGATGGGAATCACGCCTGCCGTTGGCACCGTAGAAATGCCAAGGCCGCCATTCGCCGGATTCAGCACGCCGCCTAGGGTCACGGCCCCTGCTGTTGCGGTCGCCGGGGTGAGACCGGTTGTGCCGCCGCTGAGGGTTGTCACGGCACTCGTAACATAAGTGCTGGTAGGGATGTAGGTGAGGTTACCTGTTCCATCGTCCGACAGCAGACCATTGCCCTGCTGTGTACCCAACATGCCGTTGCCGTCATTGACCACAATCCCGGCTCCGCCACCATCACCGGTGCTCCCGCCGGTACCGCCTATGGCTAAATCGCTAAGAGTGACGTTGGTGAATTTCGGCGCGCTGGCGGTGTCTATATTCTGAATGGTATTAAGCCTGCCGCCGGTCACCTTCATGTTCTGCGCGGTGATGAGCGCGGAGGGTGCAACGCGGTTGAGCTTTCCAGTTGTGTTGTTTACCGTTACGATGCTGTCTGCCGTAATAGCGCCAGCTGTGAGGCCGGTAATATTTACAGCCGTACCGCCGGTAGCGATAGTCAGCGGGAAGGTGCTGCTGCTAATGGTCGTGGATTGTGTGAGCGCACCGCCAAGCTGCACGTTTTTAGCTGTAAGCGTAAGGCCGTTATTCGCTGTTGTGGAGTCGTTCTTATTCAGCCGCGCTGATGAAACGCGCTTTAGCTGGCCTGTCGTCGCGTCGGCCACCACAAAGCTATCCGCCACAGAGCCGTTGCCAAGGCCGGTTATATTCAGGGCCGTACCGCCGGTGGCGAAGGTTAGCGTCTGTGCATTGCTAGTGACGGTGGTGGCCTGCGTGAGATTCCCGCCGAGGCGGATGTCTTTTCCGGTGAGCGTAATGCCGTTGCTTGCCGTCGTGGAATCCACCTTATTAAGCTGCAGAGGTGTTATTCTTTTTACAATACCCGCCGCGGTTGCCACCAGTAGGCTGTCTGTTGCCGCACTCCCGGAGGTAAGTCCGGCGAAGGTCATTGTGTTTGTGGCGGAAGTGGTAATGGTGGTAGCCTGCGTAAGCGTACCTCCGAGCTGTACATTCTTGCCGGTCAGCGTCAAGCCGTTGTCGGCTGTTGTTGAATCTGTCTTATTAAAACGGCTGAAAGCAATTCTGCGTACGATACCTGTTGCAGGGTCGGCGGTAAGTATGCTGTCGCTGATACTACCTGATGTAAAGCTGCCGATACGAACGCTATTAGTGGTAAAGCTATCCGCCACACGCGCCTTGCCTGTCACATCTAATTTGTAGGAAGGGGCATTGTTTCCGATGCCCACATTCCCGCTGTTCTTGCTGTAAATGTTTGTTCCGCTCAGCGTCCACTTGCTGCTGTCCACGGTCACCTTTGTGCCCTTGCCATCCGTAACTGTCAACTGGGACTGCGCGGAAAACGCGCAGCCCAGCAGACAGAGCAGTAATAGCAGATAGTGTTTCAACTTAGTTTAAATGAAGAGCGTAATCGTCTTTCTTATTTCACCCATTGCACCTCAATGACGTCGCCCGCCGAGACGGAATAGCCATTGAGCACGAGCGTAACTGTTCCCGCCGAGACGGTGTAGTCAGAAGCGACTGAGGATGCGCTGCCGCCCACCAGCTTCGCGCCATTGCGATATACCCAAACTTTAGACGGTATGGCAGGCATGTTTGATACAGAATAGCTCGTCTGGCCTGCGGTAGCAGTGAAGGAGTTCTCGCCACTTTGTATTAACGAGGTAACCGCTACCTGCCCCACCTTGCCGCTCACACTGTTCACCACCATGATGTTGTCCGTGGCGGTATTGCCGGTGGAGAGACCGGTGATGTTGAGGGAGTCGGAACCTGCGCCGCCTACGCCAATCGTCAGATTCTTACCATTGGTGCTGAGCGTTGTGTTTCTGTTCAGGTTGCCGCCAAGTTGCAGCGTATCGCCCACTTTGGTAAGGCCATTATTTGCCTGAAGGTTTTTCAGCAAAGTAGATGCATTGATATAGCGAAGGCTGTTGGTAGCGGGGTCTATCACCAAAAGGCTGTCAGACGATGCGCCCGATGTCAGGTTGGTAATCTTAATCGCGCCCGCCGTGCCGCTGTTGTTTAGGGTCAGCGAATTAGTGCCTGTAGCCGTGATAGTCGTAGCCTCTGTAAGCGGCCCGCCCAGCTTGATGCTGTCGTTGTCCTTGCGCAGGCCGTTTTTGGCGTTCAGATTGTTCAGAAGCTGCGATGCGGAGATGCGCTTCAGCTCACCGGTGCTTGGGTCGGCAACTACCAGACTGTCGGTGCGTAAGCCAGACACGAGGTTGGCAAGCTGCAGTTTCTGTCCGTTGATGTCAATGGTCGTCACCCGGATGAGCTGCCCGCCCAGCGAGAGTGTAGAGTCGTTCACCTTGGTGAGACCGTTTTCGGCGGTGTCCACGAATTTTGATGTGCCATCAAGGACGGACTTAATCGTCCCCTTGTTGTCTATCACGTTCGTGGGTTTGCGTTGGGCGTAGGCATGAGTGCCGAGGAGGCCCAGCAGGCACACCATTATAAGTGCTATCCTGCTTGTTGTGTAATTGTGCTTTTTCATAAGCTGTTTGTGTTGTTTTTTGTGTGTTTGTTGTTTTTTGGTTGTGTGTCTTGCTTGTGTTGTCGTTTGTGTTGTTGTTTGTGTTTTGAGGGGATTGAAAAAGTGATTAATAGATTTGAACGATTCTGATTTCGTCATTGGCGTCGCAGCTCACGCCAGGCTCTAATTGAATGACATTAATACCAACCTGCGTTACGTCCAGCTTAATCCCGTTCCGGTAAAGGCTGATTTTATTGACGTCGGTAACTGGCTGAAAAACGGTGAATGCTGTCTGTCCCTTAAAGGCGCTGTACACCATCTTCACAACATTGTTAGAAAAGTTGCCGGGCGCTACTTTTTTGAGGATACCCGTACCATTCTCCGATACTACAATGCTATCTGAGCCGGAACCGCGAGCCAGGCCTGTCACGGCCAGCGTATTCGTGTGGCTTGCGTGTATGGTTGTAGGTTGCGTCAGCGTTCCGCCGAGCCCAATAGCCTGCCCTTGCTTCATAAGCCCGTTAAACGCCGCATTAAAGTAGTTGGCAAGCATGGTGGCCGTGTCGCTGTTGCGCAGGATTTTGGAAAGCGCCACAGTCAATTGGCGCGGGGTGATGTATAGCACATTACTATCCCGCACTTGTATAAATCCGCCACTTGCGCCTGAATTCAGCTTTTGCCATCTGCTGCCATCATTATAATAAACCCCCGGATTGACGTCATTAGGCGGCACACCGGCGGAAGCCGTATTGTAGACCGCCATTCCGGCCACGTGCGCCTGCATTGGTGCCGGCGAGACTATGGATTTCAATGCAACGCGCGGCATCAGCAAACCCTTGTCTGCGCCAACGCTGTCACCAAGTTCCAGATAAGCATCCGCATTGATATACACCGGGTTACCGCCAATCTTCGTTTGGGCGGCGGCCAGCGTGGTGAGCAGGCTCAGTACAAGAACAGTTAATTGAACACGTAACATGAGAATGCCCAAAGAAAATCACAAAGGATAGTTTCATACACGCAAAGAGGCTCCGATAACATGTCATGAACAAGCAGTTTAGGCGTGCTTATTTTTCACTTAAAATAAAAAACGTTGCGTTTTGCCTGTTCAAAAACGGCCTCTTCAAATCCGGCAAGAAACAGATATGACTGGTTCGGCGCGGCTATAACTGATAGCGGTAAGTTGTAGATACACATGTTGGTTTTGCCGCCCGGATGATGTATGTACGACACATTACGAATACATCAGTCGGATTGTCTGTGGAGTGTCTCTAACCGGAAACAGGCAATAACCTTACACATACGCACCATTTCAAAAAGGTAGTTAACACAACCGGCGAACAGTCTTATACAAAAAATGCAAAGCGGAACTTATCAAGAATCGCTCACAGCGAAGGTTTAGCGAGCTTATAAAATGAGTCGCGTACTACTGAACTATGAAGCGCGTACGCTATCAATACAAAAGTTTGAACGACAAGGGAATCATTCAAAGAACAGTGTCCAGGGGAATCGCATACAATTCTCAAAAAGGAACAGTTCTAACCGCATACCCACGAATCGTTCAGCGATAGCAAAGGCACAGCTTTCTGCGACTATTAAAAACGAGAAAGGCACTCAATTGAGTGCCTTATTTACTTTAGCCGTGCTGCGCTGCATCCCACTTTTGGATGAAAAAACTTAAGCGACCTTCGCCATCATGGCGCGCTCACCCTCCCAGATGGAACGGCCCTCGCCGCTGAAGACGTGGCGCTCGCTGTGGTAAGAGGAGCGCACGAGCGGGCCACTTTCTACGAAGTCAATGCCCATGTGATAGCCCGCTTCGCGATATTCCGCAAACTCATCCGGATGCACAAACCGCACGACCGGCAGGTGCTTTTGAGAAGGCTGCAGGTATTGACCAAGCGTGACAACATCACAGTTTGCATCCGCGAGCATCTGCAAAGTTTCCAGAACCTCTTCGTGCGTTTCTCCAAGACCGAGCATAATGCCGCTCTTCGTGCGCATGCCGCCTTCCTTCAGGCGTTTGAGCACTTCCAGTGAGCGGTCAAACTTTGCCTGAATGCGCACCTGCTTTGTAAGACGCGGCACAGTCTCCACATTGTGTGAGACCACTTCCGGCGCGGCGTCAACGATGCGCTGAAGGTTGTCCCATTTTCCCTGGAAGTCGGGGATGAGTGTTTCTAATGTCGTTTCAGGATTGAGCGCCCGAACGGCTTTGATAGTATTGTACCAAACGATGGAGCCGCCATCTTTAAGCTCATCCCGGTCAACGGAAGTTATGACAGCGTGTTTCACTTTCATCAGGTGAATTGCTTCGGCAACACGCTGCGGCTCGTCCCAGTCCACCGGCAGCGGGCGGCCTGTGGCCACGGCGCAAAAGCCGCAAGAGCGGGTGCAGATATTGCCGAGAATCATGAAGGTAGCTGTGCCCGCACCCCAGCACTCGCCCATATTCGGACAATTGCCGCTTTCGCAGATGGTATGCAGCTTGTGCTCCGTTACCAGACTGCGCACGTGGCGGTAGCCCTCGCCTGTGGGCAACTTCACGCGCAGCCAGTTCGGCTTCTTGATTTTTGACTCCACTACGGCCGCTTCCGGCTGTATTACCTGCAACTCCTGCATCATGACGTAAAATTACCCCCGCTACCAGCGGCGGCCAAATTGAAAGGATGCAAAGAGATTAACGAAGTAGGGCTTCGCTTCCTGATTCGCCATTAGCTGAATGGCCCGGCTGTAATACTCGGCGCCAATCCCGGTTTCCACCGCCATCAGGTTATGCTTGCTCGCCGCGAAGTCAAAATGCAGCGCCGTCTTGGCATGGATGCCAGGGATGTATTGGATTTCTCCTAGGCCTTTTTGAAAGCCGGCGCCGCCGCGGATATACTGCTCGTTTAGGAAAGATTCCTTTGTCTCGTCGGTGTACTTGAAGGTGGCTGGAGCAAGGGTTCCATTGTTATCCTGCGGCACATAGCCGTCTAAGTAATAAGGCTTCTCCAAACCCAGCGACAGGCCGCCAAGCATTACCCAATGAATAGAAACAGTGCCCGGTTCCGGCTTGCCGGCAATCATCTTACGCAGCCCGTAGCCGAGCTTGAGCGCGTAAAAATTATTGATTTTACCGAAGATAAAGGGCTTGGTCTTTTGCGCTCCGCCGGAGCCCTGGTCGCTCAACGCATGCTTTACTTCCTTGGGGTCTTTATGCTCGCTGAATTCCAGTTGGAAGAGGCGCACATCGTGAAACTGGTCGCGTTGCTTGGCATCCTGACTGCGCACATAGCCCTTGTCAATGAATGCGCTCCAGCCATCCGTGGTGAGGCGGCCGCCTACACTTAGCTCCGTGCGGATAGGCTTAGGCTTTTTAGGCGCAGGAAGCCTCTGAGAAATATTTACTTGCGCGATGACTCCGGTGCTGAGGAGCAACAGCGGTATGATGAATGAAAGCTTAAGCATGATAGATGTTCACTTAAGTAAGATAGACGGGCAATAGGCGCTTATAGTTTGGACGTAAAAGTTACGCAGCATTCTGATAATAGGGAAGATGTTTTTCCTAAACGCCTCGTTAGTCCTGCCCTAACATTCATGCCGCCGCTTAACTTTTTGAAAACCGCCTGACAAAGTTGAGGTGAATGCCACGGCCTTAATTTTGGCGCAAACCCTACCTGCTATGACGGCTAAAGTTATTTACGAAAGCGGATTGAAAACTGCTGCCACCCATTTGTTATCCGGAACGCTCATCGAGACTGATGCGCCGCCCGACAATGGCGGTGAAGGCTCCTGCTTCTCACCGACCGACCTCGTAGCCTCGGCGCTGGCTTCTTGCATGTGCACTATTATGGCACTGGTAGCTAAGAAGCGCGACATCCCGCTGCCGCGCATTGAATGCGGCGTGGAAAAGGTGATGGAACAGTCCCCGCGGCGCATCGGCCAAATCAAAGTGAGCATGATTATCTCCGGCCCGCACCACTATACCGACCATGAGCGCGCCGTGCTGGAGCAGGCCGCCCTTACCTGCCCGGTCTATGAAAGCCTGCACCCGGACTTGTACAAGAATGTCCTATTCATCTGGCCGTGAAGCCGACGGCGAACGTATAATGCTCAGTCCGACGGCGCATTCTAAGCAGCGCTTGCCCGCGCAATAGTTGTTGTAAAGCTGAATGAGCGACTGCGTGCTGCCAGCGTGCGCCGCGCTCCAGCCGTAGCCTTTCCACATACGGACGATGTTGTTGTCTTCAGCCGGCAGGCCTTCCAGCATTTGCAGGGCTGCTTCAGAGGCGTCCGTCTGCCCATGTGTGTGCGCATACAGGAAGCGCACGGGCGCGATGGTATTGATGATGATACTTTGCACCGCATCAGCGCCAAGGGATTTCGGGCTTGAACGCTGGTGCGGTTCATCAAAGCGGAGATGGTTATTCCAGTAAGCGCTCGCCTTTACAGAAAGTGATTTGGCAAGCTTATCGGCGCCGTCACCATTACTAATGGCGGAGAAAAGATTGGGTGAGCTATGGAGCAGGGCCGCAAGCTGCGCAAGGCGGATACTCGGAAAATTGGCCGGCCGCAGTCGTAAAAATTTCCAGAGGTGCGGCTCCATTGGCCGGAGCGTGTACTTCTGTTGCAGGAAGGCATATTCCTGCTGAAGCCCCTGCGGATAATCATCTTCAAAAGTGCCGGCGAGAAAGCCGGCCTGCCCGAAGAGCAGGGCTTCTATCTGAAGAAGGGAAGATTGCCGGGTAATGATTTTCAGCGGCAGCGATTGCGCGAGCTGCAGGAAAGGCGCTGCATTGATTTTAAAGCCAAAGCTAGCAGCCAATCGCCACCAGAGCAGCGTGTGCCAGTCGCCGCCGGCCTGCGATAATTCTTCATTCCACGCGCCCAGCTTTTGCTCCCAGCGCTCTACGAGCATCCGGCTCAGCCAGGAGGAGCGTGTGATGTCGCTGACGCTTTGCAGGGCACCGGCGCAGGGCAGCGGGGCGGTGGTCTGAATAAGGTGACTGTAGCGCTCCAGCACATAAGCAGGAATATGGTCTTTCAATTCCAGAATAGGAATGCCGCCAGGCGGCTCTGGCATGTCGTGCTCATAGACAACGTGCAGGATGACGCGGCTATAGGCGGCATCTGCATCGTGGCGGTGGCGTAGCCAGTTGGAGGTGCGGATGTGCAGCTCTACATTGCCAACGAGCGTCGTGTCGCCGATTTTTACCCGCGACATGTTGAAGTCCGGGCCAGCATTGCGGTTGAGCGTGCCGGGATGAATGACCTGAAGCGGCTCGCCGGTATGAGTCGTCAGCCCGCCCGGACGGTAGAGATTGTATTGCCAGATGAATTGGAGTAGGGCTTCCTGCATTTTTTTCGGAAAAACGTTCCGAAAAATTACAGATACTTCGCCATCTGCTGCTGATAATCCTTTGCGGCGTCGCCCGCCTTTTGCGCAAAATCTTCGCCGCTGCCTGCGTAAATCACAGCTCGGGATACATTTATCAGAATGCCAGCGTCTGCGTTCATGCCCGCTTTACACACTTCATCCAAATCGCCGCCCTGCGCGCCTACGCCGGGAATGAGCAGAAAATGCTCAGGTACAATGCTGCGGATGTGCAGCAACTGCTCAGTCTGCGTGGCCCCTATAACGAACATCAGATTGTCGGGGCTACCCCAGGTCGAGACTTTGCGCAGCGTCTCTTCATAAAGATGCCGCCCATCTGCCAGTTGCAGCATCTGAAAATCCTGGCTTCCCGTATTGGAAGTCAACCCGAGGACGATGGCCCAGCGGCCCTTATGTTTCAGGAATGGCGCGACGCTGTCCTCGCCCATATAAGGCGCTACCGTTACGGAGTGGAAAGGATAAGTCTGAAAGAAAGTGGTGGCATACTGGTCGGCGGTATTGCCGATATCGCCGCGCTTTGCGTCGGCAATTGTGAAGATGCCTTGCGGGATGTAGTTCAGCGTTTTCTGCAGGCTGAGCCAGCCCTTGATGCCCTGCGCCTCGTAGAAGGCGGTGTTGAGCTTATAGGCAACGGTATAAGGCGCTGTGGCGTCAATGATGGCCTTATTGAAGGCAAAGACAGGGTCTTCATCGCCTTGCAGGTGCGTGGGAATTTTAGCAGGGTCGGTGTCCAAGCCAACGCAGAGGACGGATTTTTTTTTGCGGATGGCTTGGATGAGTTGGGAGCGGTTCATTTCTGTTCTTCTCTTAGGATGTGCTATGAGTTTATGAAGCTACATCCACCACCTGCGTCGGCGCCAGATTCGCATTCCGGATAGACACCTGCTGCGCCACTCGCTCGGCCACAGACAGGAACGCTGCCTTGCTTACTTCATCCTCGCTCACAAGTGCCGGCGTGCCCGCATCCCCACCTTCGCGGATGCTCTGCACCAGCGGCACCTCGCCGAGAAAGGGAACCTCAAATTGCTCTGCCATCTTCCGTGCGCCACCCCTACCGAAGATGTAGTATTTGTTGTCCGGCAATTCCGCAGGTGTGAAGTAGGCCATATTCTCCACGATGCCAAGAATCGGCACATTAATCTGCGGCTGACGGAACATCGTAATTGCTTTGCGCGCATCAGCGGCGGCTACGGCCTGCGGCGTGGAGACGATTACGGCGCCGGTTACAGGAACGGTCTGTACCATCGTAAGCTGCACATCGCCGGTGCCGGGGGGCAAGTCAACAATCAGGTAATCCAGCTCGCCCCATGCAACATCGGAAATGAATTGACGCAACGCAGACGATGCCTGCGGCCCGCGCCAGATGACGGCCTGCTTCTCATCTATCAGCAGGCCAATGCTCATTGCCTTAATGCCGAAGCGCTCAATGGGCACAATGTAGCCCTTGCCTTCCACGTCCATCATCTTAGGCCGCTCATCGCGGATACCGAGCATGATGGGAATTGACGGGCCGTGAATATCCGCGTCCAGCAGCCCTACGGCAGCGCCTTCTTTGGCAAGGCCGAGCGCGAGATTAACTGCTACAGTGCTCTTGCCTACCCCACCTTTCCCGGAGCCTACCACGATGATATTTTTTACGCCCGGCAGCACCGCACGGTTGTCTTTGCGATTGCTCATAACCCTGCTCGTCATATTCACCTTCACTTGCACTTCCGGGCTTACCATGATGCGGATGGCATTGACACAGGCTTTCTCAATCATCTCCTTTAGCGGACATGCCGGCGTTGTCAGAACTACCGTAAACGAGAGGTTCATTCCGTCAATGCGGATGTCCTCAATCATGTTGAGCGTCACGAGGTCTTTCCCTAAATCCGGCTCCTGCACTTCACTCAATGCAGTTAGCACGGCCTCCTTCGTTATAGTCATAAAATCTTTAGTTAAATCAAAATGGGTTGGCCGCGAAAGTACGCCCGCTGCCTGCATCTTTGTGAAGAGTGAGGCGCAGTGCACAATGCCAGACGCCGACTGATAATGCTGTACCGATTGGCCTTATTACTGAGTTTACTTCCCTTAGCGATACATACTGTCTTCGCTCAGGAAGGCGACCCGCGTATCGTGCAAATCAACGGTGTTGCGCTCACGGCCGATAGCCTGCGCGGCGTGGCCGGCGCAACAGTAGCGGTCAGAAGTCAATACCGTGGCGTGTATGCTTCCGAACTTGGCGTCTTTTCCATCGTATGCTATAAAGGCGATACACTGGAGCTTTCGGCGGTCGGCTTTCGGACTAAGACGTACGTCGTTCCCGCAGGTATCAAGGGCCAGTATTTTTCCATGATTCAACTCATGGTTCAGGATACCTTCTACCTGCCGGAAACAATCGTGCGCCCGCTGCCTACCAAAGAAGAATTTGACTGGGCCTTCCAACACTGGCGTGTACCGGACGACAAGTACGAAGTGGCGCGCCGGAACACGGATGCGCTTACGCTCCGCGCGATAGCATACACTATGCCACGCGACGGCCGCGAAAATCAGGCGGTGTACCAGCAAAGCATGGCGCGCAGCGCGATTTACTATGGACAAATCCAGCCGATGAACATCACCAACCCGCTGAGCTGGGCGGAGTTTTTTGAAGCCTGGAAACGCGGCGACTATCGTAGGAAATCTTACTGAGGCATCTGCTCCTTCTGCACCTGAACGCTGCCGCGCACATGCACAAACTTATAGGTTGAGAAATCCTGGCTGGCTTCCATGCCCGTGCCAATTAAGGTCTGTGTAGGCGTGAAGATGCTCACGGGCTTCTCGGAGAAAAACTTCTGCAGGCGCTGATTCCAGACTAATTCAGAAGTTTCCAAGCGCTCCCCTTTGTCATTTATCACACGGACGCTGTCGCGGATAAGGACGTTTTGCTCCCGCTCGTAGGCACGTGCATAGCGGGCGGTAAGTGTGCTTTTTACGGCTGCGCTGTCGTTGAAAAATTCCACTTTCAGGCCATCTTTCATTTCTGTGTAGGGCGGGTTAGCGCTTTCGGCGCGAACGAAGGTGTGGGCAAAAAGGCGGGCCTGAATTTTTCCGCCTTTGCTGTAAAGAATAGTAACGTCCTGCCCGTGGTCTTCGCCTACACGGGCGCGGCCAGTTACCTCATCAATCTCCTTCATGCTGTTGGTGCAGGCGCAAAATGCAAAATGCAAAATGCAAAATGCAAAAGCGGGCTTACGCCAGACCTTAATCATAACGGCGCTTGATGAACCAGCGGTCGTTGAGGGAGATGCCAAGGTGGAACTTAAAGTAATTAGACTCCACTAGGCCATTCTCCTGCGTACCCCGGCGGCCAAACTCAATCGCCGTATGAATCCTGTCAGAAGTGCGCTTGAAAGGGAAGGAAGCGCCGAGCGTAAAGCCGTAATACTTCAAATCCACGCCGCGCAGCGAGATGTAATCAGTGCCGTAATAGAAGCCGGCGCGGTAGGTGACGCGGGCAAAGTAGCCATACACGCTCAGCGGGTCAGGCGTGTACTCGCCGCCGAGGCTCAGGCGAACAGCGCTGTTCTTTACCGAATCGCGCACCTCATAGTTGCGATAGACGCTCCAATCTGTACGCGAGCCGTCCGCAGCTACACTCCAGTTTGGGCCACCGAGTTGGACGCCGATGGTGTAGGTAGCCGGCAGTACAATCTTCCCGTTTTCGCCGCTAGTCTTATATGCTGTATCCTGTACCTCGTAGCCGCTGTTATAAAAGAATGAGGATGTGTAGGTTTCGCGGTCGCCATTCAGGCTTTGGCTCAGCGCTACAGTTGCGCCGGCGCGGTAATGCCAGCCGTTGCGCAGCGTATCGTGGTATTGCAGGCCACCCTTCCAGTAAATGCCGCCAATGCGGGTGAATCTGGAAAAATCTGAGCCTAGGACGTGCGTGGAGTCCAGATTTACCAGCCGGCTTGTATTGCGGATGTTACCGAACATATAGCCGAAGTTGGCGCCGAATGAAAAGCCGTTGATGCGCCCACCGCCACCGATAAACGCATAGTTCAGCCCGCCCTCGCCGGTATATTCCGAAGCCGTTCTGCCGAAGCCGTTCAGCGAGGCACTATCCACAGAATGGTAGAAGATATGCGACTGCGGCTGTAAGCCCAAAGCCATCCCCGCATGCTTGCCTAGCGGCACGCCCACACGCAGGTAGGCGAGCGTAGCCGAACCACTGCCATAGGTTTTATTATCCGTGATAATGCTACGCAGGCTGCCCGTAAAGCCGCCTTCATAAGTAGTCAGGCGGAGGGAAGGATAAGAAGCGGGGTTCTCGGTATTAATGGCCGCAGCGTTCTGATAAGCAGTGCTCGTGTAGCCCATCCCTCTGTTCAGCACGTTCGCGCCGCTCAGCGGCTCGCCCAGGCCATAGCGGCTATAGGGGTCGTTTTCTTTAACTGAATTGCCGTTTTGCGCGGCGGCGGCTGTGGCGGCACATACGAGGGTCGCGGTAAGCAGGCGCTTAGCGGAGAAAACGAACATTATGCTTTAAGATTTGATACAGACCCTTTAAAATAATCTGAGGGTCGGCAAATATCCCGCTTTTGATATGGCGGGCAAAAAGGGGGGCATCGCCACCGCACAAAATTGCGTTAAACTCCCCATACTCTTTCTCAAACGCAGCAACCATTCCATCCACCTCGGCGGCAATGCCGAAGATTACGCCGCTGCGCATACAAGTAGCCGTATCATAGCCCAACAGCAGCGTCGGCCCTTCCGGGCTTACCTGCGGCAGGCCGTCTGTAAACTCGTGCATCGCATCCAGCCGCATCCGCAGTCCGGGCGAGATTGCGCCACCGCGGAATGCTCCGTTTTTAGTAATGAAGTTGTAAGTGATACAAGTCCCAAGCGCCACAACCAGATTATTTTTCCCCGGATGCTCGGCATAAGCGCCTGCCACTGCCGCCAGCCGGTCAGCGCCGAGCGTGTCAGAGCTGTGGTAAGCATTCATAATAGGAAGCTGCGTATCCTGACCCAGCTTCACGAGGTGCGTACGCTCCGCCAGCAGGCCTTCAACACGTTCATCATGATTGGCGACTGAGCAAAGAATGGAAGCGCGAGGGCTTTCCCGCTCTATGATGCCTGTGAGCCTGTCCATCGCTTCATCGGCAATGAAAGTTTCGGGAGCGCCAATCGTCCCGTCATCGCCGGCGATAGCCGCCTTTACGAGCGTGTTGCCCCAGTCAATCAGTAGTAGCTTCATATAGTGTGTGCGGGTTGTATGACTGCTAAAATAAGCGCGGCATCATTCCCGGCCCATATTTTTAGCACTGTTACGCTATGCAACCGGAGAAGGAGCGAAAGGAAATCATTGACGATGCCATTGAGCATTGGCTCGCTGCGGGCATCATCAGCCCGGAGCAGGCGGCGGCTATGCGCGCCAGCAGCGTGGCCCAGCCTTCCCAACGGCAGCAGTTGGCGCAATACTTCTTTATCATAGCCGTCAGCAGCGCATTGCTCGCCTTCGGGGCGCTTTTTCTGGATGAGAAAATTCTGGAGCACCTGCGCCGCACCTTTCTGCTTTCCAATTATACCATTGCGCTCGTCGCAGCCGGGCTGGCAGGCGGACTTTTCTGGTACATCGCCAGCAGGAAGGCGCGCATCAGCAAGACGGCTTATGAGGTTTATCTGCTTCCTGCCGCGCTGAGCACGCTCGTCGCGCTCACCTATTTATGCAAGGAGCTTGGGCCAGGGGAAGCCTATACTTTTTACACCGGGCTTTGCACCCTCGCCTTCGCGGCTCTAACCTTTGTATTCCCTTCCCGCGTACTGTGGACGTGCTGCCTGCTGGCGCTGATGGGTTGGTTCGGAGCCTTTAGCACCGTGCACAGCGAGGGCAATCTTTTCTTGGGACTCAACTACCCTGCCCGCTTCACGCTGTTCGGGCTGCTGCTGGCAGGGCTTTCGTGGCTGCAAAAGCGTACACGGCTCGCCTGGCTTCGCGCCATTACCTATCACTTCGCTATCATTATCTGCTTTACAGGACTGTGGGGCTTATCCGTCTTCGGCAATTTTGGTACGCTGGACGCGTGGAATGCGGTGCGGCAGGCGCGGATGCTGCCGTACGCTGTCATCACCGGTCTGGCGCTTGGCGGCGCACTCTATTATGCCATCCGCCAGGCCGATGCTGCGCTTCGTGATTACAGCATTCTCTTTCTGCTTGTGCATCTTTATACCCGCTACTTTGAATACTTCTGGGGGGCACTGAACAAAGGACTTTTCTTTCTTTTCCTCGCGGTGTCGTTTGGATTGTTGGCGCGATGGCTGAGCAAGAGCCGCAGTGCTGTGCCTTCTTAGATAAAAACAGAACTTAGCCGCCACGATGCACCGCAACCTTCCATTCATTCTTTACCTCGCCGTTCTTTCCGCGCTCTCCGGCTGGCTGATGAGCCATATGTCGTGGCTGGGCCGCATAGGCATTAACTGGTTTCATAAGGAGTATAAGTTTCTCAAAGTCTGGTATCAGGGCGGTGGGTTAGTATTTGGCATTCTGCTCCTGCTATTCCTTCTGCAATGGCTGGCCGACAGAAAGCTGCCGCAGACAACGGCGCGCATCATCCAGGTTGTAGCGCTGCTTGCCGCCATCTGCGGGCTTTGGGTTACTTACAGCGATTTTCGCTCCGACTTCACGCACAACATCCTCAAGGAGCGCTTCCACCTCGGCGCTTATCTTTTTTGGGTGGGCTGGATGAGTATTTCGCTGTTCCTGCTGGTTACTTACCGCCTGCAGCACGCAGGATTAAAGAGCGAGGTAAAAGGGTGACAGCAGCGCCGCAAACTGCTGCGTGTAGGCATCGCTTCCATCTTTAATCACGAGCGTTTCTTTCACAACCTCTCCTGCCGGCTGCCAGGCCCAAACACTCACGACGCGCGCAACATTCGCACCCGCGCGATGGCGAATGCATAGCTCCTGATGCAGGAATAAGCCGGCTGCCTGTGCTTTGTCTGAGAACAGCCTATGCTCCTGCAAAGGCCAGAGAAAAGAAGCAAGTCCGCCCGGAGCAAGCAGCCTCCTCGTCAGGGTAATGAGGGCATCCGCATCCAGCATAGCGGTATGGCGTGCGGCATTACGTGCGGCATCCGGCCCTAAAAGCGCATTGCTGAAGAAAGGAGGATTGGAAATAATCAGGTCATAAGGCTCTGGCGCTTCCCAGGTCGCAGCATCAGCATGAATAATGCGGATGCGCTCCGCGAATGGCGATGCTGCGACATTCTCCGTCGCCTGTGCCGCCGCATCCGCGTCCAGCTCCAGCGCATCAATGTGTGCGCTGGGAATGCGTTGTGCTATCATCAGCGACAGCAGCCCTGTGCCTGCGCCAATATCCAGCACGCGCCGCATGGAAGCGTTCACCGGCGTCCATGCGCCCTGAATGCAGGCGTCCGTGCTCACCTTCATCGCGCAACGGTCTTGCCGCACCGTAAACTGCTTGAAGCGGAAGTAAGAATTGCTCATGTCCAGCTCGCGCGTGCCGAAGGAGTAACGCTCAGGTCGGCGAAGTAGCCGCGCAGGTATTTATGCCAGGCCGTAATGCCAATCATCGCTGCATTGTCGGTGCAGTATTGAAAGGCCGGGATGTACGTCTGCCAGCCCAGTCGTTCGCCGGCTTCCTGCAGGGCAGCTCGCAGGCCGCTATTAGCGGAGACGCCGCCGGCTATGCCAATGTGCTTGATGCCGGTTTCCTTAGCCGCCAGCTCCAGCTTTTCCATCAGCATCCCTATGATGCCGCGCTGCACCGAGGCGCAGATGTCGGCCAGATTTTCCTGGATAAAGTCTGGATTCTTCTTGACTTCCTTTTGGAGAAAGTAGAGCACTGAAGTCTTGATGCCGCTGAAGGAAAAGCCGTAACCCGGCATGGAAGTAGCAGAGAATTTAAACCTCGTGCCGTCGCCTTCCTTCGCCAACTTATCCACCAGCGGCCCGCCGGGATACGGCAGGCCCAGCATTTTCGCGGCTTTGTCAAATGCTTCGCCCGCCGCGTCGTCCTGGGTCTCGCCGAGCACCTTCATGTCTAAGTAATCACGGCACAGTACAATCTGCGTGTGCCCGCCGGAGACGGTGAGGCAGAGAAAAGGGAACTCCGGCTTCGGCTCGTCAATGAAGTGCGCGAGGATGTGCGCCTGCATATGGTGCACTGCAATGACCGGCACACCAAGCGCCTGCGCATACGCTTTGGCAAAGGAAGCGCCCACCATCAGCGAGCCGATGAGGCCCGGCGCCTGCGTGAAGGCCACGGCATTGATATCGCCCTTCGCAACGCCAGCTTCCCGAAGGGCGGCATCTACCACGGGCACAATGTGGCTCATATGCGCCCGCGAAGCCAGCTCCGGCACTACGCCGCCATACTGCGCATGGACTTTTTGCGTGGCTATTATATTGCTAAGAACGGCCCCGTCCCGCAGCACGGCGGCGCTCGTTTCATCGCAGGAAGATTCTATGGCGAGGAGGTGCATTGGGTGTTGGAGTGTTGGAGTGTTCGTTTTCCAGCAAGGAATGCACAAATTTATGTAGTCCTGCCACGCACTAATTTTGACGACCTACATTCCAACGCCTATGCGTCCCCTCTCCCTCAAGCCTCCGCGGCCGTTCAAGAACCTGAACGCACCCTACCGCATGGTGTTTATCAATGAAGACTCGCTGGAGGAGGTTGCGTCTTTTCACCTGACCAAGAAGAGCCTTTATACGCTGTTCAGCACTATCTTTCTCATTACTATCCTCGCCACCGTTGCGCTACTTCTCTTTACGCCGCTCAAATACTACATCCCGGGTTATGGCAGTAATGCTGTGCGCATTCAAGCGGCAATTCTGGAGCGGCAAGTGGACTCCCTTACCGAACTTACCATCGCCAATACCCGCCATGCCGAGCGTATTCAGAAGCTCATCGCCTCCAAAGACGCGCCGGAGCGCGATACGGCTATGCTGAAGCCGGAACTCATTCGCACCGCTCCGGAGAGCATTCTGCCGACGCCAGAGGACATTCAAAAGCAGGCAGGCACCGCCATCCAACCCAAACCTAAACCTCATGGCCGACGCAGGAAATAATACAAGCAGCCTTATGCGCTACGCTGGCCTCGCCACGCAACTGCTTGCGCTCCTGGGACTTGCCGTCTGGGGTGGATTGAAGCTGGATGCGCGACTACATTTTCGGGCGCTGTTCGTTATCATCTTCCCTGTCATTGCGCTGGTAGTCTCGCTGGTACAGCTCATCCGCTCGCTGGGCAAAAAAGAAAACAAGCTATGAACCGATTGCCTGCCGTCATCGGCATCATTTGCGCCCTGCTGACAAGCGCCATTTTTATGCTGTGGCATTTCTATCCTGCCTTTGACCTGACGGCACTGCTGATAGCCAATATCATCATGTGCCTGCTGTCGTTCGGAGCTTACGCTATGCTCTGGCGCAATGTGGGCGAGCGGGCGCATGCCTTCGCGCGCGGTGTACAGGGCGCTACCATGCTGCGGCTCTTCGTGTGCGCCGGCGGCATCCTGGCCTATGCGCTCATCAAACGGCCGGACGTGCATAGGCCGACGCTGTTTGTAATGTTCGGCATCTACATCATCTACACGGTTGTGGAAACGCTGGCCTTTAGCCGGCAGGCACGGAAGAATGGCTAAAAAGGAAGAACAGCCGCTGGATGGCCTTGCGCGCTTTATGCCGCCGGGCACTTATGAAGGTGTCGCGCCGTACTTTAAGCAGCACAACATTCACCTGACCATTACGCGGCACCGGCGCAGCGTGCACGGCGACTACCGGCCGCCTTCGCGGCAACATCCGTACCATCGCATTTCAATCAACGCTACGCTGAATCCTTACGCCTTTCTCATTACGCTGCTGCATGAGCTGGCGCATCTTACTACAACCGTAGCCTTTGGTCTAAAGCCTGCGCCGCACGGTGCCGAGTGGAAAGGCGAGTTTCAAAAAGTGCTGCTGCCCTTTGTGGGCAAAGGCATTTTTCCGCCGGACGTAGAAAAGGCGCTTCAAGCCTACCTGCGTAATCCTGCCGCCTCAACGTGCACAGACCCGCGGCTGTTCAAAGCCCTTTCCCGCTGGGACAAGCTGCAGGAGGGGCGCGTACATGCCGATGAGGTGGCTGTCGGGCAGCAGTTTGAATTAGGCGGGCGGGTGTTTGAAAAATTGGAGCAATTGCGTACGCGTTCCCGCTGCAAGGAGCTTGGGAGCGGAAAGATTTATTTCGTGCAGGGAATTGCGCTGGTGCAACTATCTACTTGACAAGTCCGCAGAGGACTTGTCAAGTAGATAAACAGCGACGCGGATATTGCACTTCGTGTTAGAAGTACTTGGTTTAGCAACTTCTACTGGACACCAGACAAGTTCTCTGAGGACTTGTTTAGTGCCGCCACGCAATCTGGCGAAGAAAGACTCAATGCTTCCGCTCGCCGCTCCAGCGACGGCCGTTGCGATGGCCTCCGCTCCGGCTGTTATTGCCGGCTGCGGGCTTCTGCTGCGGTTGGCTGACCGTGGGCATTTCTGCCGCCGACATGGCGTATGGATGCTCAGTCACCACTGGCACTTGCTTGCCGATGAGCTTCTGGATATCCTTCAGGAATGGAAACTCCTCACGCTCGCAGAAGGCGATGGCTTTGCCGGAAAGTCCGGCGCGGCCTGTGCGGCCAATGCGGTGCACGTAGCTTTCAGGGATGTTGGGCAGCTCGTAGTTTATCACGTGGCTCAGCTCATCAATGTCAATGCCGCGGGCGGCAATGTCGGTGGCGATGAGCGTGCGGATTTTACCTTCCTTGAACTCCTGCAGCGCGCGCTGGCGGGCGTTCTGGCTTTTATTACCGTGAATAGCCATTGCTGTGACACCGGCCTTTTGGAGGTCTTTCACCACTTTGTCCGCGCCGTGCTTGGTGCGGGTAAAGACGAGCGCATTCTTGATTGCCTCATCCTGCAGCACGTGTACAAGCAGGTTGCGCTTGTTGTTCTTATCTACAAAGTAAACCTTCTGGTCAATCGTGTCGGCGGTGGAGGCCGGCGGCGTTACTTCCACGCGCTGGGGATTTGTGAGGATGCTGTCGGCAAGCTGCCGGATTTCAGCTGGCATTGTAGCCGAGAAAAGGAGCGTCTGGCGATGGCGTGGCAGCTTCGCGATTACCTTTTTTACGTCATGGATGAAGCCCATGTCCAGCATTCGGTCGGCCTCGTCCAGCACAAAGACGGAGAGGTGATGCAGATGCACATAGCGCTGATCCATCAGGTCTAAAAGGCGGCCCGGCGTAGCAATAAGAATATCCACGCCGCGCTGGAGCGCCTGCACCTGGCTATGCTGCGATACGCCACCGAAAATGACGGTGTGGCTGATACGAAGTCCTTTTCCATAGGAACCAATGCTCTCGCCAATCTGGATAGCCAGCTCGCGCGTGGGCGTTAGGATGAGGGTCTTAATGTCCTTATTCACCGCACCCTTTGTCTGTGCGTGCGTGAGGTTTTGGAGGATAGGGATAGAGAAGGCAGCAGTCTTGCCGGTACCGGTTTGTGCGATGCCGATAAGGTCGGAGCCTTTAAGCAGAATGGGAATAGCCTGCTGCTGAATGGGGGTTGGGGTCGTGTAGCCTTCTGCGTCTAAGGCACGGAGGATTGGGTCGATGAGACCTAAATCTTGAAACGTCATTGTTTGGTTGACAAGTTGATGATTAGATAAGTTGACAGGGGCTCAGCTTCCTAACGGTCAACTTTCGGCCTTCAACTTCGGGGCAAGCGCAACGTGCGGCCCGTGGAATAAAGCGTGAAGATACGCCCGATTTTCCCGGCAGCCTGCGCAGTAAAGGTTAATACATGCGTCAACTACGCACGTACCACCGCTTCGCGCGCGGGGTAGCGGCCCCGGCTGCGGCGGTACCAAAGCAGCCCCAGCGACACCATCAGCAGCAGCGGCCACACCTGCAACAGGCCAATGAGCGTTGCGCGAAGCGCCTGCCAGCCGTTGCTGAGCGCAAGGCCTGCCTGCTGTCCCATCGTCGGTTTCATCAGGTACTCAATATCCGGCACAATGGTCTGCGCGATGCGCTGCGGCTGATAGAGGTCAACTGTGAGCGTGGCGTAAGTAACCTGGTCAGTAAGCTGCATGTTTTCAATGCGGCGGTCAATAAGGGTTTCGTTGCGCTCGTCGGTATAATCGCCTGAGATGACGGCTTCGCCGCTGTGGCGGGCAAGTGCGCTGACACGGCCGGCAGCATCGTTTTGCGCCATCGCATCATTCTTCAGCTTATTGCTGAGGTAGCGGAGCGTTACATCGTCTAAGTGCAGGTTGCGGCTGTTGATGAAGGATGCGCTTGCGGCAATATCGCTAAGGACGGTGTCCAACTGCATTACAGGAATGCGGAGTGTCAGATGGGCAGTGGTCGTAAAAGATTCCACCTGCTTCAGCGAATCCACCTTGTAAGGCAGCCGGCGGGTATCATCAGTAACATTCTCCATGCTGCTCTGGGAAATCTGCCCGCCGGTCGTTGCCGCGAGGCGCTCCAGGCGTGTAGCGGCGGCATAGACATCACCAACGCGGCAGCGGAGGTCAGCGGTCTTGATGATTTTGCGGGATGGGTCGGTGAGGGAGACGGCTTTGTCGGCCTCAGCAGCAGGAGGCGCGGCAAGCGTGAAACCGGCGGAAGAATCGGCGGATTCTGTAGCTGTCATGTTTGGCGCTTCCGGCGCGCGGCTGTGGTCGTTGTTGCAAGAAGCGGAGAGCAGTAGGCAGGTGGCTGCGATAATGGGTAGTCTTTTCATAGCGTGTTGGTTTGAAGATTTATGCGCCTATGCGCAAAAGGTGACGTACTCAGACAGACGCAGGCGCGTTAAATAATCCACAAGAGCGGTGCAGGAAAAGGAGCTTTTGTCGCGTCCAATGGAATAATGACCGCAGCATAACGCGTGCTCCGCGAAATATGAGGCATCTTTATAGCTTAAAAGCCGCTGACTATTTGGACGGGCCCTGACTATCCTTTTTGAATTACATGCAACGACTGCTACGTTTCTGTTTGTTTCTGCTGGTAATGCTCGCTTCATGGAGCGCAAAGGCTTCCCATATCATCGGGATGGACTTGTTTTACGAGCATCTTTCAGGAACTACTTATAAAGTAACCTTGGTTATCTATGCCGATTGCGGCCCGCTATCCCGCACTGCTTTTAATAACCTGCCGGGTGCTACACCGAAGGTGTATCTATATAACGGGAGTTCTCTGGTCTCAACATTGCTGCTGCCGCAAGTAGGAACCGGTGAGGAAGTTACCCCGGTGTGTTCGGCAGAAAAGGCAAATACTACCTGTACAAATCCCAATAACGCTATTCCCGGCGTGACGAGGTTTATTTATTCCACTACCTGTGCCGTGCCCTATGCCTCTTCCAACTGGATTTTTCGGTTTAATGGTGATTTGCCTTATCCAGGCGGCCAAGGTGGAGCAGGTAGAACAGCTGCCATTGTCAATATAGCATCCCCGACTACAATGGCCCTAGAGGCCCGGCTTAATAATACTTTCCAGGCTAATTCATCCCCGCAATTCACCACATTACCTACGCCCTACTATTGCGTAAATGTGGATCAACAATACAATCTAGGGGCGACTGACCCTGATAAGGATTCCTTGTCTTTTGCATTAGTGCCTGGCTTGATCGCCGGCAATAGTTCAGCTTCTGTAACTTATTTATTCCCTTACTCCGCTACAAATCCGCTTCCAGCAACCACAGGAACCTTTTCCTTTAGCAGCGCCACAGGCCAGACAAACTTTAAGCCGAGCACTACAGGCACCTATCTGGTTGTGCAGCAAGTGTACGAATACCGCAATGGAATATTAGTAGGGACAGCAATGCGCGAGATGAACTTCGTCATTCTGTCTGGCTGCAATAATACCCCTGCATCCAGCGCCATTGACACTTCCAGCAAGGCCAATCCAAGCAACAACGGCCTGCCCGGATTCATTGCCAGTAATACAGACTTCAACCTCTGCTCCGGCGCAGACTCTATCCGCTTCAACATCATTCCATACAATCCCGGCAAAGACACCATCATCGCTTCTGTTGCCGGTCTGCCTACCGGCTCTTCCGTAACGATTGACAGCAACAACACGATAAAGCCTATCGTTACTTTCCGTTGGGTGAAGCCTAATGTGCCTGCCGGCAATTATACCTTCTATGTTACATACAAAGACGACGGCTGCCCGCTTTCCTCCACGCAGACGCAGGCCTTCACAGTGCATGTCTATGACCCGAATGTGATGAGCACGCGCATTGCCGCGCCTACGCAATGCGTGCACAAGGCGCTGGTGGATTACCAGTTTGCCAGAGGCCTGCTGCCGCGCGATATTTACCTGAGCCAGAACGGCGGTGTGGTGCGCTCCTTCCGCGATACGACGGGGCAAGTGCTGGACAGCCTCGGCGTAGGTACCTATGATGTTACCATTACTTCCCCAAAGCTTGGCTGCTCCTCCTACTACAGCATTCAGGTGGTGGATAGCGGCATCTATCCCTTTAAGCCGCTAACGGTGAATCCGGTCTTTTACTGCAAGTACGCCCCGGCCCTGCCGCTTGTGGCCAAGCCCGACAGCGCCGCCGTTGTGCATTGGTATTCCCCTACCGGCCTTCCGCTCGTCTTTGCGCCTACGCCACGCACCGATACTGCCGGCATCTTCTTCTGGACGGTTGACCAGAAGTATAAGGTGTGTACCTCGCTGCGCGACACCGTTCAGGTGTATGTGACGCTGCGGCCCATTGCGGGCATAGCCGCCCCAGATTCTATCTGCCTCAATGATACTGCTACTATCTCCTTCACCGGCCAGGTAGGAGTAGGGCCTATTCTGGAGTATCACTGGAGCTTTGACTCCGCCGGCTACGTAACTGGTCAGGATGCAGGCCCTTACAGTGTGCACTGGTACGACACCGGCACCAAGTTCATCCGGCTCCGGGTAGATGAGAATAAGTGCGCTTCGCTGCCCATCAGCCAATCGCTGTATGTAAAGCCCATTCCTTATGGTGGCTTTTACGCGGCTGACGTTTGCCAGGGCGATACGCTGCGGGTAAGCTACAGCACGCGCGCATCGGTGACCCAGCAATATGCCTGGGATTTTGACGGCGCAGATATACCCACCGCAACCGGCCCCGGCCCGTACACCGTGCGATGGGCGGACAGCGGCGCGAAACGGCTCATCCTCGCCGTAACACTCAACGGCTGCACCGATATGCGATATCGGGACATTGAGGTGCATCCGGTGCCGGTAGCCCGCATTCTTAATGTGCCGGCGCAGCTTTGTATGGGTGACAAAGTCGTGCTTACCGCCGAGGGGGGCGTGGCTTATACCTGGATGCCGGTGGATTCTTTCCAGCGCCTTTCCTCTTCATTCCTGTATGTGCTCTCCGTGATGAGGCCTCAGGCTTTTATGGTGCAGGTGGCCAATGAATGGGGATGCTACGACACGGCGCGGATAGCGTTCAACGACGTGCAGCCCTGCTGCCAGTTTTCTTATCCCGACGCCTTTACGCCGAATGGAGATGGGCACAACGACCGCTTCCGCATCGTTACCTATGGCAATCAGGATGAGTATGACCTAAGCGTCTATAACCGCTGGGGCCAGCGCGTGTATCACGGCCACGAGCCGCAGACAGGATGGGATGGCACCTACGGCGGGAAGCCCTGCGATGCCGGCGTATATTTCTACTACCTCGCTGCCCGGTGCGTTACGGGGCGGCAGGAGGAGCACAGGGGCGAGCTGATGCTGGTGCGGTAAATCCGCGCTCGCGTAGCGCGCAATGCTGCCAGTGGTAAACAACGCATGCTTCCCGGCAGGAAACAAATGGTATTTGGGAAGGAACATCTGTTCTTTGGGAAATAACATCTGGTATCTGGATAGTGTTTCATTATGAAGGTTCACAGCCACTTGTCACCCTGAAAGGGTCTTGCATATAGTTGCAACATTCTTCCAGAAACTTGTCCTGAACTTGTTTCAGGATGACAAGTTCGGGCTCGCAGCTTCTCAAATTGAGACACTACCCGCATCGTGGCCGCTTACTACACGAAGAATTTTTGCGCACCTTTGGGCGCATAGCCTTCCGCGCTTCTATGAAATACAATCTGAAAACCGGCCTTGCCGCCCTTACCCTTTCCCTCGGCGCCATCGCCCTCTTTCCTCAAATGAGCATTGCCCAAAAGCCTAGCGGCAAGCCAAAAGCCGCCGCGGCAAAGCCTGCCGCGTCCAAAGAATTTAAGGTAGAAGCCGAGGCCTTTGCCGACCTCCAACTCCTGCGCTACCAGGTGCCGGGCTTCGCGGAGCTTCCGCTGCAACAAAAGAAGCTCGCCTACTACCTCTACGAAGCCGCCCTGAGCGGCCGCGACATTATCTACGACCAAAAGAGCAAGCATGGCCTGCTGCTGCGCAAGACGCTGGAGGCGATGTACGGCACCTACAAGGGCAGCCATAAGGAGAAGGAATGGCCGCTCTTTGAGGCTTACTGCGGGCGCTTCTGGTTTTCCAACGGCAACCATCACCACTACGGCAATGAGAAGTTTATCCCGCAATGCTCGCCGGCTTACTTTGAGCAGGTGCTGAAGGGCTGCGATCAGAAAGCCCTGCCGCTGCTTACCACGGAAATGCCTGTAGATGCCTTCTGGAAGCTGCTGCGGCCACTGGTGTACGATCCCAACATGGAGCCGAAGGTGGTGGATCAGCGCCCCGGCATTGACAACGTGGTGGCTTCTTCCAACAACTTTTACGAGAACGTTACGCAGCAGGAAGTGGAAGCCTTTTACGGCAAGATGAATACGAAAGGCAACGCGCCATCCTGGGGCCTGAACAGCAAGACGACAAAGCAAGGCGGTGAGATTGTAGAGCAGGTGTGGAAGAGCGGCGGCATGTACGGCGCGGCTATCCAGAAAATAATTGACTGGCTGGAGAAGGCGGTGCCGGTGGCCGAAAACGAGAAGCAGGCAAAGGCACTGCGGCTGCTCATCCAGTTTTACCAGACCGGCGACCTGAAGACCTTTGACGATTACAGCATTGCCTGGGTGGAAGATGTGGACTCCCGCATAGACGTGGTGAACGGCTTTATAGAAGTGTATCTGGACGCCATCGGCAAGAAAGGATCCTTTGAAAGCACTGTATCGCTGAAAGACTTGGAAGCCACCAAGCGCATCGCCGCCATTGCAAGCAATGCGCAGTGGTTTGAAGACCACTCGCCACTGGCCCCGGAGCACAAGAAAAAGGTGGTGAAAGGCATCACCGCCAAAGCCATCACCGTGATTGTAGAAAGCGGAGATGCCGCGCCGTCCACGCCCATCGGCATTAACCTGCCCAACTCAGACTGGGTTCGGAAGGAGCACGGCTCCAAGTCTGTTTCGCTAAGCAATATCATCTATTCCTACAACCTCGCTTCCGCGAAAGGCGGCATGTTGGAGGAGTTCGCCACAAACCCGGAAGTAATGGCGCGCCTGAAGAAATGGGGCCCCCTCGCCGGCGATCTGCATACGGATATGCACGAGTGCATCGGCCACGCGTCGGGCCAGATTAATGAAGGCGTGGAGACGACCGACAAGACGCTGAAGAATTATGCAAGTGCTCTTGAAGAAGCCCGCGCCGACCTGGTGGGCCTCTACTATGTGATGGATCCGAAGCTGATTGAAATAGGCGTGATGCCAAGCTTGGAAGTAGGCAAGGCGGAATACGACAGCTACATGATGAACGGACTGATGACGCAGCTTACCCGCCTCAAGCCGGGCGACCAATTGGAAGAGGCCCACATGCGCAACCGCGCGCTGAATGCTTACTGGGCTTACGAGCATGGGAAGCAAGATAAAGTCGTGGAATTCATCAAGCGCGATGGTAAGACATATGTGCAGGTGAATGACTACAACAAGCTGCGCGACCTCTTCGGCCAACTGCTACGTGAAATCCAGCGCATCAAGAGCGAGGGCGACTTCAAGGCCGGCCAATCACTGATAGAAACCTATGGCGTGAAGGTGAACCCTGAGCTGCACCGCGAGGTGCTGGAGCGCTACGCGCGACTGAACGTAAAGCCCTACCGCGGCTTCATACAGCCCCGCCTCGTACCGGTGATGAAAGGCGGCGACATCACGGACGTAAAGGTGGAATACCCGGAAAGCTTCTTCAGCCAGATGATGGAGTACGGGAAGAAGTACGCGTTTTTACCGGTAGAGAATTAAGTCGAAACGTTGATAGGTTGACACATTGACAAGTCGGGTGTCAATCAACCTATCAACGTCTCAACGTCTCAACCTATCAACGTAACAACGTCAAAATGCCTCACCGCATCCTCGGCATCATCTGCACATCCCCCGGCTGGGGCGGGCTGGAGCTGAATACGCTCCGGCTGGCCCGCTGGCTGCGCGATGAGGGCTGGAAGGTGCATCTACTAACGGCGGGAGGCACACCCATTCAGGAAAAGGCCGGAGATTCTGTAAGCTCAGTGAATGCGATACGGGACGAAGGGCTTGCGGGCAAAGGCGGGCAGCTTCGTGCGGTACATGCCTGGGTGCTGCGCTATAAAATCAAAGTGCTGCTGCTCCCTTACCGTCGGGATGTGCAAGTGGCCTCGCTTTACAAGCGCTTCTATGACGATGACATGGCGCTCATTTATCAGCAGCACATGCAGGTGGGCGTCCGCAAGCGTGGGCTAATTCATACACTGCGCTACGTCATGCTGGACGTCTGGATAGCGCCGCTGCAATACCTGAAGGAAGAGACGCTCCGCCTGACGCGGGTGCCGGAGGAGAAGATTGAGGTCATTCCCTTCGGCATTGAGCCGGAGCCTTTCCTGAATGCTTCGTTCACGAGGGCGGAGGCGAGGGTTGCGCTGAACCTGCCGCAGGACGCATACATCATAGGCACGCTGGGGCGGCTTGACCCTAAGAAGGGCCAAGACCTGGTGGTGCGCGCTCTGCCTGAGCTGCCTACCAATACGCATGTCCTGCTGATGGGCAATGCCACGCTGGATGAAGGCGGTGATGCCTTTACGCGCCAATTGCAGCAGCTTATCCAGGATAAAGGGCTGGAATCCCGCGTGCATCTGCGCCCGCACAATGACGAAGTGATGCTGTTTTATCGGGCCATAGACTTCTTCGCCATGCCCTCGCACGGCGAAACTTTTGGGATGGTGACGGTGGAGGCTATGGCGGCGGGTGTGCCGGTGGTAGGCACAGATAAGGACGGTACCCGGGAGATTCTGGGCGAAGGGAAGTTTGGCTGGCTGTTTCCGAAGGAGGATGTAGATGCATTCTGCCGACAGCTTGCTGCTGTCCGCGATGGCGCAGGCGTAACAGAAAAAATCAAAGCCGCCCGTGAGGCGGCCTTGAGTACTTATTCTAAGGAGCAAATGGTAGCTGCTATTAATGAATTGCTGCTGGAGCTTATGGAAGCACCTACAGCAGCCGCCTGATGTAGGTATTAATCACATTTTCGCTGAACACTACCGAGAAGTCCTTAATCGCCATCAGGCTTTCCAGCTTGCCTTCCGTATCCACCGCCTTCATCGTCGTCATCTGCACGGCAAAGTCGGTCGGGGCTATTTTCAGCATCCCTTTGCCCACCACCGCGCCGCTTTCATCCGGGCCTTCATAGACGGTAATGTAAAGAGTGGAGGTATCGCTCCAGAGGTCAAAGCCGCGGTCGTTCTCCACCTTTTTGTAGCCGTCAAAGAAGTAGGTGGCGCCGTCCTGGGTTGTCAGCTTCATCCGGTACTTCATGCGCAGCTTGGTTGGGTCTTCCGCCGTCTTTTGAAAGAGATTAAAGACGCCGTTGCTCACCATCAGCGGCTTGTCGGAGAGCGATGGCGCAATGACTGTTCCGGCAATCGTCCCGGCGTGCGTCTCGTCTTTGCGGAAGCCGTTGATGTCGCCGGTTTTAATTGTAAGGGTGAACAGGAAAGGCGAGCCGGCAGCCTTGCCGGCATCATAGCCGCGCTGGAAGTCTTCGCCCTCGCCTTTTGTGAAAAAGCCCTTCATCGTCTCCGTAAACTGCACCGCCGGGAAGTAGCCGACTTCGGGCAATTGAATGCGGTTGTAAGTCTCATTTGCAGAAGCGCCCAGGCCTTCAACAATCAGCTTGCAGGCTCGCTCCGCCATCGCCGAGATGGTGTACAATGGATTGGTGCCAACAGGCGCAGGCAGCAGCGAGCCATCCAGCACATACAGGCCGGGATGCGTAGCGCCGTCGGCACCGGAAAAGACGTTGCCCTTGTGGTCGGCAACGCCGGAGGCTGCGTCATCGCCCATGCAGCAGCCGCCCAGCGGGTGGACGGTGATGAGCTTGTAGCCCATCATCTTGTTCCAGGTCGTATTCGGAAGGTAGGTGCCGCCGAGCGCCGTTGTTGCTGCTTCCATCGCGTCGCTGGCTTTTTGAAAGATAGGCTGCTCCCCCACCCTGTCCCAACTGATGTCTAAGTGGCCGCGCTCATTGAGGCTCATCTCGCCCTCGCCGTCGTCGTTTGCCATGATAAGGAAAGTCTGCGTATTGTTGGTTGCGCCCTTGTAAGGCCCGCGTATGAGGCTGAGCATTTCGCGACCTTTTTCCTGAAGGTTGTCCCAAGCGCCGCTGTCGGTGTCTTTGCCGGAAAGGCCCGACAGGCCGAGCAGGCTTGTATTAATCGCGCCGACGAGTGGGCCGGGAATGGAGCCTTCCTCAAAGGTCATCCCGTCGCTAAGGTTGTGCTTGTTGCGCATGTCTATGATGCTCGTGATGCAGGGGCCTACGGGGCCGAGGTCGGGATTATTCCAATGGTCGCCAAGGCCCATGCCCTTAATCTCTTCATCACAGTTGTAGGCGAAGCCCAGCATGTCGCCATTGCCGGTGAAGCGCTTACCAATCATCGGCGAAACTGACAAGCCTTTATCCCGCGAGTGCAGGAGCATCTTGGTGCTGCCCAGCGCGCCGCCGGAGAGGACGCACAGCTTCTTTGCCCGCACGAACATCGGCGGCGCATCAAACTTCGCCCTGTCCGTCCCAAAAACTTCAAAGAATACCAGCCAGCCGTCGCCGGAGCGCTCTACGTGGCTGACGGCGCAGTTGCAGAAGATTTCCGCGCCGTGCGCCACCGCGTCGGGTAGATAATTCATGATGAGGGTGCTCTTCGCGTGGTGGTTGCAGCCCGTCACGCAGTCGCCGCAGTTGATGCAGTGCTTCTGCTCGTAGCCCACATTATTAGGGCCGTCTTCAAAGGCTACGTTGATGTCCACGTAGCGCCACGGCTCGCCCATCTTCTCCGCGCTTTTGCGCATGGCGGCGGCCTTCTTCAGTTCAGGATAGTCCGGCGTGCCGGCGGGATACTGGCGGGGCTTGAGCACATGCCAGGCCTTTGCGTAGCCTTCTTCCAGCGAAGACATATTCTCCCGGATTGCGTTTGGCCAATGCGTGCTTTCAAAAACGCGCGGCTCCGGCTTGATGGATACGTTGGCATTTACCAGCGATGTACCGCCGAGGCCGCAGCCATGGAAGACGGAGATGTCTTCGCTCACATGGAAGTTGTAGAGGCCATTCTTCTTCGCCTCGCGGTTGTCGGCATCAATCTGCATTTCCTTCATGGCCTCTGAGAGTGTGGAAGGGTAATCGCCGGGCTGAAACTCCTTGCCTCTTTCCAAAAGACAAACAGAAAGGCCCGCGCGGGCAAAGCGCATTGCGGCGATGGAACCACCATAGCCGGAGCCGACGATGACAGCGTCGTATTCAGGCTTTAGCTGGTCAATGGGGCGGGAGAGTTTTCTCATGATAGTTGTGCATTGAGGATTTGAATGGGTGGTTCAATAAGGACTGTTTCCGGCTCTTCATCGCCGGTAAAGTGATAGCGCTCGTCGGCGGGAATGAGCGGGCTGGCTTTGGGCGGAACGGTCGTCCACTTGCGCGGCACTTTGCGGATGCCGATTGGGTAAATGGTGACGCCGTCTTTATGCACGTGCAGGCGGAGAAAATTCTTGTAGTCTTCGGACGCGAATGAGGACGAAGCCTCGTTCATGTGCATTCCAAAGAAGCGATTGCTGATAAAGAGGTAAGTGCCGAAGAGGAAGGCCGCCATAATGCCGCCCGCGATACAAATGCCGGCCACCCAGAGTATCCGCTCCCACAGCTGCATGTGCGGGCAGCTCCCGCACAGCGGATACGCGCCGATGAAGTACATAGCGATGTAAATGAGCTGCACCTGGCCGATGCCGTGCAGCGAGCCGATGAGCTTGCTCCACCGGGTCATCACCTTCGTATCGGTAAAGGAATAGAAGCCGAAGAGGAGCGCAAGGGTAAGCAGGAGCACGCCGGGACTATGCACAAGCATGAGGCCGGTGTGTGCGAAAAAGTTGGACAGCGAATCCACATTATCACGCATCATTTGCAGGTAATCATAAGCAGCATTGCGCAGGATGGCGAAGAAGATGAGGTAGATGCCGATAAGCAGGGCGGTGAAGAGCTTGTTCTTCCAAGGAAAGGCGAAATTCCGCCACATCAGGCCCTTGCTTTCCTCCTTTTCAGGGAAGCGGTTTTGAAGGTGGACGTCGCCGGTATCTACCGCCATCAGACAACCGGGCAGATTGTGCGTCTCGTGCAGGAAGGCCCCGCCGCCGCCAGCGGTCAGGTATTGGTGGCCATTATCATCGCCCTTTTTCTGATAGCGGGAATAATGGTGCAGGTCGCCGGTGAGGGTGGCGGCCAGCTTAAAGGAATTCTGGTGTCGCCCGTCGCTGTTGCGGATGTAATTGTCCACGAAAAACTTCAGCTTCGTGAAGGAGCGGTCGCCTTTGAGGAGCTGCGCATACACCCAGGCCGGCTCGGCGGTGATAAGGATAATCTTATCGCCGGGCTGCATCTTATCGTTCGCAATGGAGCGGAAATAGGCAAGCTGCGGCGTATCAATGTCAGAATTGAGCTGGATGTCAGTGGCCCATATCCAGTAGTTGTTCGGCAGCGGCAGCGCGAAGTAGGAACGGTGCTGCTTCGTGCTCCAGATGCCTATCCAGCGCTGCTGGCAGAAGAGCTTGATGAAGTTACCGAGGCCATCGTACCAGTCATGGTTGCCGGGAATGGCGTACAGGTGCGGACGGTCATTGTTTGCATCTGCCTCGCTGCGGTCTTCGGCGGCTGCGCCGAAGGGGACTTTGAACTTATTAGTGTAGGCTTCTGTCGTCGGGAAGGGATAGACTTCATCGCCGCCGAAGATGAGGATTTTGGGGCGCGGCGTGGTGAAGACCGTCTCTGCGCCGTCCTTACCCTTCAGCTTTAGCGTCAAGCCTTTCTTCGCAACACATTTCGCAATTGCGAAGGTGGAGTTGAAGCCGTCGCCGGTATCGTTTACCACGTCTATCCAGATTTCGTCTTCGCTGCAATAAGCTTCGCGCAGCTTATCCATCTCGCCCTCATCCAGATTATTGTCCAGCGCCGCCTGTATCTCGCGGCGGTCGGCGTAGTTGCCAAAGGTGCCGGATATCATAGCCTTCAGGGCGATGTTGAGCAGCATCCGCGGCTCATACCAGTTGGTCATCGTCGGCTGGACGTAGGTTTCTTTTTTCATGGTGGTGATGTAGGGAAGAGGGAAGAGGGAAGAGTATTTTCTCCGCAACTCATAATTCATAACTCATAATTCGTATCCTCGTGCTCACGCATTCAATTCGCGCAGCATCGTAGGAAAAATATCCTTATGCGCATCCTTTCCCAGAAAAATATCCAAGTGGCTGTAGTCATCCCATTCATACAGCTTGTGATGATTAGGTCGCAGCGCATCCATAAACCGGAAGCTATGCTGCTGGCTTTCGTGGCGGAAGCATTTGTTGCGCTTGCCGGCTGTAAAGATGAAGCGGGCATCGGTCTTTGGCGGCGAGGCCATGTAGTTGGTGCGGCCGTCTTTGCTGGTCAGCGCGCCGGCCTTCACGCATTCGCGGATGTGGCGGAAAAACGTGAGCGGCACCGCGCCGAATTCATTCCGTATCCATTCCTTCGTCTCGCCGCTCAGGTTGCTCAATTCCCAGAGCGCCGCGAAGCCTGCGCCGTAGGTAAAGCTCACCATCTTGGCTACCGTCGTGTCATCCTCATGATGCGTCAGCTTAACCATGCCGCGCAATACTTTCGCAAAAAGATTCGGCGCTTCATCTCCCCAATGCGGATTCAGGTAATGCGTCAGCGGGCCGAGCATGGGCACAAAGGCTTTGAGCTTGAACGCCGACCAGCCCGGCACCACCGGGTGCATGGATACGGCATTGCTCACAATGGTATCCACCTGCGGCACGAGGCCTTTAATGGCGGAAAGCGCGAAGGAGGTGGAGCCTTGGCAATGGATGATGGCTTTGATGGTCTGGGCACCTGTCAGCCGGCAGACTTCCTCCACCGCGGCCGGGTGGTCATTATCCGCTACTATGTCTATATCCCACTCGTTCGGCGGGCACTCTATGGAGCCGCGCCAGTTTTCCAGCCACACGTCGTAGCCTTCCTCGCGCAGCACCTGCACGAGGTTTTTATCGTTGGGCGGATTAAAGATATTGCCGCGCACCCCTGCGCCGTGTACCAGCAGCACCGGGCCTTTGGTGGCGCCTTGCCAACCCTCTGCCCGTTGCAGGTTGCAGGCAAAGCCGTCGCGGGCGGTGAAAGGATAGCTCTGAAACATCGCGGGTTATTGAATTAAAATGAGGGTGAAGATAAAAATGAGATGATGCAAAACAAATCCCTTTCTGACATCAATAGGCCCATAGCTGCCACACTGGCTTGTCGGCAAAGCATTTGCACCACTATAATAAACTTTCAAAATGGTAAACACCATCCTGCACCGCGCCGACACGCGGGGCCTTGCCGACTTCGGCTGGCTGAAGAGCCGGCACTCCTTTTCCTTTGGCAGCTATCACAACCCGGAGCGTGTCCACTTTGGCGCATTGCGCGTTCTCAATGACGACATCGTGGGCCCAGGCGGCGGCTTTGGCGCGCACCCGCACGACAATATGGAAATCATCTCCATACCGCTGGAGGGCGAGCTGGAGCACAAGGATTCTATGGGCAATACAACCGTCATCAGGGCCGGCGATGTTCAGGTGATGAGCGCCGGCACGGGCATCCGCCATTCTGAGTACAACAAGAACGCAGATAAACCGGTGAAGTTTCTTCAAATCTGGATTATTCCGAAGGAACGAAACGTTGCGCCGCGCTACGACCAGATAACGCTGGAAGAAAGGGCTACCCACAATACGCTGCGGCAGATTTTATCGCCCGATGCGGATGATGAGGGCGTGTGGATTCATCAGGATGCCTGGTTTCATCTTGGGCGCTTTGATAAGGGCTTTTCTACTGAGTATCCTTTGAAAAAGGCCGGCAATGGTGTTTATGCGTTTGTGCTGAGCGGTGATGTAAGCATTAACGGAGAAGCACTGCACGCGCGGGACGGCCTCGGCATAACAGATACGGAGGTGCTACACATCATTGCGGACTCTGATGGTGCCGAAGTGCTGCTGATGGAGGTACGTATGGCCCTTGAGTAGCAGGCTGAAGTGGGAGTATGTCATACTCCAGATGGGCAGGAGACCATAAGGAGGTATGGAGGAGCTATGCAGGAGCGCGGTGCGAAGGGCAGGTAACTAGCCGGAAGTAACTACTTTGGCTGCTTTATGAGCCAAGCTCAGGTGATACGCTTCAGAGTGGTTTGCAGGCCGTGGGATTGGCGCAAGAACGCTGCCCCAAGAGGCCAGGCTGCATTCTTGCGCCAGCGGGGGGGTACTACCTACAAGCTCAACTTTGTGAAGCGATAATGTGTTTGTGTAAGTTTCTCACACTACCCCTGCTGCTCATTCTTATGAGCAGCAGGGTTTCGTTTGCTCAGAATAATCTTGTGCTCAATGGCGATTTTGAGCAGTATTCAAAGTGTCCTTACGACGTTGACCAGATAATGCTTGCTACAGGATGGACACCAATTGATACACTAACTAAACATGCGGACGGCTCGGGAAATAATGATTGTAGTCCTGAGTATTGCCATGTATGTGGCACAGGTGTAGCGAATACTGTTCCGAATAACAATATGGGTTATCAATATCCTCGTTCAGTAAGAGGCATGGCAGCCATTTATCTATATACCGATATTGACAGCAGTGCAACATGGCATTATCTCCGCGATTACCTGCAAGGCAGGCTGACAAAAAAACTGACGGCAGGCAAAACTTATTGCGTATCATTTTATGTTGTGCTGGCGGAAGTTTCGGATTGGGCAGTCAAGGAAATAAGCGCCTACTTAGATAATGGCGCTATTGACGCCACACCGTTTTGCGGCATACCTCAGACAAAGTACACACCGCAAATAACCAATAGCAGCGGGCCGATTACAGACACGATGAACTGGACAAAGATTGAAGGCTCCTTTGTTGCCACAGGCAATGAGCGGTTTATCACCATTGGCAATTTCAAGGATAAGACACATACCACCGTTACGAATCTTCCTATCAAGAGCGGAAACGGCTACCGCATTACTTATTATCTGGTAGATGACGTGAGTGTTGTAGCATCGGACGCAAAGGCAGACGCGGGCCCCGACACGCACGTAGGCGCGGGAGACAGTGTCTTTATAGGCTACAGGGATATGGCGCTTGACTGCTATTGGACGGTACTTGGCTCGTCTGCTGTAATAGGAAAGGGTGCGGGTATTTGGGTAAAGCCATCTGGAACTACTTCGTATATACTTACCCAAACCGTGTGCGGTGTATTAACCAAAGACACAGTGAAGGTTGAAGTATGGAAAGCCGGTGTGACAAGCATCAACGGTCAAACCCAGCACTACAGCGTCGCCCCTAACCCCAGCGACGGCACCGTAACATTATCGCAATCGCTGCACAGCGCAGCACCTGTAAGCATAAAGGTATATGGAGTGATAGGAAATCTGGTGCATAGCGCCACGCTCTCCTTCACAGATGGCAGCGCCACGCTCAACCTGAGTGATATTGCATACGGCATTTACTATATCATGCTCAGAGATGCAAGCGGTACTACCTACAAGCTCAACTTTGTAAAACAATAATGCTACTGAGAAGGTCTTTATTGATATCCCTGCTGCTCCTTTTGAGCAGCAGGGCCTTATCCGCTCAAACTAATCTTGTACTTAACGGGGGTGGAATACCTGCAAAGGCGGTAGTGCCGATTTATGAAAAAAGCCCCGCTTCTGCGGGGCTTTTCATTGTTACCAGTAGGCTTGACTGACGAAAAGTCGAACCTACTTATTGAATTTTTAAGGAGCGTTTACACGCTCAGAAAAGATTTTGAAGCATTCCCCAAGGCTTAATTGGGTGCGGCAAAGATAAAGGATTACTACGTTTACACGCAATGCTTTTCCGAATTGCTTGTGACGATTTTAGACGAAAATAATTTTCTATTGTCTGAGTTCGGGCACCAGACGCTTCCCGCTTGGCTTGTATTCTGGCTTCTTCCTTCTGTTGACCGCACCCGCCTTGCCTATGTCCTTCTTTTTGTTGTTCTTAGCGCCCCCGAACGCCCATGCCCTTCAAAAAAATCCTTGACAAGTACCGCAAGCTTTCCTTTTCCGAGCGAGATAAGGGCGACCGCTTTGAGCGGCTCATGCAGGCTTACCTGCGAACCGACAGAACCTACTCTGACCGCCTAAAGCACGTTTGGCTTTGGAATGAGTTTCCCGGCAGGAAAGATTTTGGCGGCAAGGATACCGGCATTGACCTCGTTGCCCTCACGCATGAAGGCGACTACTGGGCAATTCAATGCAAATGCTATGCGGATGGTACGACGATTGACAAGCCCGCCATTGACACTTTTCTGTCCACATCCGGCGGCTCTTTCCTGAATGAACAGGCACAAACAGTCTGCTTTGAGCGTCGGCTGTTTATCTCTACAACAAATAGCTGGGGGCCGACCGCGGAGGCTACCATTGCCAATCAGAAAGTTCCCGTCACACGCATCAATCTCCAAAACCTGATTGACGCGCCGGTGGATTGGGAAAAGCTGGAAGCCAATATCAGCGGCGAAGCAGCGCGGATAGCGAAGAAGGACATCCTGCCACATCAGCAAATAGCTTTAGACAAGGCCATCGCGTACTATAAAACCGCCGACCGTGGTAAGTTGATTATGGCCTGCGGCACCGGCAAGACCTATACCTCGCTGCGAATCGCGGAACATCAAACAGCTGGCAAAGGGCTGGTGTTATTCCTTGTGCCGTCCATCGCCTTGTTAGGGCAAACACTCCGCGAATGGAGCGCCGACGCGCAGGAATCTATCTATCCCATTTGCATCTGCTCGGATGCGGAGGTATCAAAGAAGAAGGTGAAGGACGAGGACAGCGACGGCATGAGTGTGATAGACCTTGCGCTGCCGGCATCTACCAATACAGAAGCCATCGTAAAACAGCTAAGAGCTGCGCGTACCGCGGCAAAGGGTCTTGTTATTTGCTTCTCTACTTATCAATCTATTGAGGTTGTGGCGCGTGCTCAGAAGGCACTGCTGAAAGAAGATTCCGCCTTCGGAACTTTTGACCTCATTATCTGCGACGAAGCCCACCGCACTGCCGGATACGCGCTGAAAGACGAGGATGCTTCGGCCTTCATGAAGGTGCATGACAACAACTTTATACGGGCTGCAAAGCGGATGTACATGACTGCCACGCCGAAGCTTTACAGCGATAGCGCAAAGAGCAAGATTGCGCAGGAAGACGCCGTGCTCTGCTCTATGGATGATGCGCGGCTGTACGGCGAGGAAATCCATCGCATTGGTTTTGGCGAGGCTGTGGAAAAAGGACTGCTTTCCGATTACAAGGTGCTCGTCCTGACAATTGCCGAAGGCGACATGCCGGTAGCCATTCAGAAAAGCATTGCCGATAACAATGAAATCAAGAGCGATGATGTGAGCAAGCTAGTGGGCTGCATCAACGCGCTGTCTAAAAAATTGCTCGGCGACGCGGGCGTGCTCAAGGCCACCGACCCGGAGCCGATGCGCACCACCGTGGCATTTTGCCAAAGCATAAAAGTCTCCAAGAGCATTACCAAAGCCTTCAACGAAACACAGGCTGTTTATATCCCGACGCTGGAAGCCGAAAAACGCGAAGGCCTTGTAGAAGCTGCTGCTCAGCATGTGGACGGAACGATGAGCGCGCCGACGCGCGACCTGAAGCTCGCATGGCTGAAAAGCATACCGGCGGATAGCAGCGAATGCCGAATCCTCACCAACGTGCGTTGCCTGAGCGAGGGCGTGGACGTGCCTTCGCTGGACGCGGTGATGTTTCTTTCCTCGCGAAATTCAGAAGTGGATGTAGTGCAGAGCGTAGGCCGTGTGATGCGACGTGCGCCGGGCAAAAAGTACGGCTACATCATAATCCCGGTGATTGTGCCAACTTATGTGGAGGCCGACAAAGCGCTGGATGATAACGAGCGTTACAAGGTGGTCTGGACGGTGCTGAACGCGCTCCGTGCGCACGACGACCGATTCAATGCCATCATCAACAAGATAGAGCTGAACAAGAAACGGCCTGTCCAAATCCTGATTGGCACGCCGGGATATGCGCCGCCGGGCGATGATGGCGGCAGTGGCAACATCCATGATGATGGCGATGGCAGTGCTTACCAGAATCGCGCGCCAGGCTTGCAGCGACAAATGGAGCTGGAATTTGAGAAGCTGCAGGACGTCCTCTTTGCCCGCATGGTGCTTAAAGTGGGCGACCGCCGCTATTGGGAGCAATGGGCGAAGAACGTAGCCGAGATTGCAGAGCGGCAGGTAGAGCGCATCAACCGCATCATTGCCGAAGGCGGCAAGCACAAAGCAGCCTTTGAGGATTTCCTGCGCGGCTTACAGCGCAACATCAATCCCGGCATTACGCAGCAGCAGGCCGTGGAGATGCTGGCGCAGCATGTAATTACGAAGCCGGTGTTTGAAGCGCTCTTTGAAGGCTACTCATTCGTGAAGAATAATCCCATCTCGGTATCCATGCAGCAGATGCTGGACTTGCTGGAAGAATCAGCCGTGGAGCAGGATACGGAGACGCTGCAAAAATTCTACGAGTCGGTGCGCAAGCGGGCCGCGGGCATAGATAACGCGGACGGCAAGCAGCGCATCATTAAGGAGTTGTATGAGAAGTTTTTCCAGACGGCCTTCCCGAAGATGGTGGAGCAGCTTGGCATTGTGTACACGCCGATAGAGGTGATAGACTTTATCATCCACTCAGTCGCAGATGTGCTTGAAAGCGAGTTTGGCCGCAGCATCTCGGATGACGCCGTGCATATCCTTGACCCATTTACGGGGACGGGCACCTTCATCACCAGGCTGCTGCAAAGCGGGCGCATTAAGGCGGCAGACCTGCACCGCAAATACACGCGCGAGATACATGCCAATGAGATTGTGCTGCTGGCCTACTATATCGCAGCGGTGAATATTGAGAATGCCTTCCATGATGTGCTGGCCCGCGAACTGGATGCAGAAGTGCCTTATGAAGCCTTCAACGGGATTGTGCTGACTGATACCTTCCAGCTTGGCGAGGGCGACGGCAGCGACAAGCTGTTCAAAGACCCCTTCCCACAAAACTCGGAGCGGGTGAAGAAGCAGAAGGCCGCGCCGCTACGGGTGATTATCGGGAATCCGCCTTATTCCGTTGGGCAGAAGAGCGCGAATGATAATGCGCAGAACCAGAAGTATGAGCGCTTGGACGCGCGGATTTCAGCCACTTATGCAGCAGCTTCCACGGCAACGAACAAGAACTCACTGTACGATTCTTATATCAAGGCATTTCGCTGGAGCACGGATAGATTAGATAGCAATGGCGGCATTGTCTGCTTCGTATCTAACGGCGCATGGTTGGACGGCAATTCGCAGGATGGCTTTCGCAAGCATCTGGAACAGGAATTTTCCAGCATTTACGTCTTTAACCTGCGCGGCAATCAGCGCACAAGCGGCGAACTATCCCGCAAAGAAGGCGGAAAGATTTTTGGCTCTGGCTCTCGCACCCCGATTGCCATTACGCTCTTGGTGAAGAATCCGGCGAAGCAAGGTGGCAAAGCGACCATTCATTACCACGACATCGGCGATTACCATTCACGTGAGGATAAGTTGGCCATTCTAAAGAAGTATTGTAAGGTCAGCAACGATGAAATTGGGTGGCAGGTATTGCAGCCGAACGAGGAAGGCGACTGGCTAAGCGAACGAAGTGGCATTTTTGAAGCGTTCTTTTCTATTGGAACGAAAGAAGAAAAGGAAACATTTTTTCGTCCTGGCTTATTCTGCAGGGGATTAGAAACCGCGCGAGATAGTTGGGTTTACAACTCCAATGCGGTTAGACTTCAACAGAATATTGAACGAACAGTTTCATTTTATAATGAGCAAGTTGAAGCGTACATAAAAGTCGCTTCTCTAAACAGTAGTCTTTTAGCAAAGGATGTTGTATCCTATAATGATACAAATATCAGTTGGTCACGTTCGCTTTTGGCTGACTCCGAAAATGGCAAACGCAAGTCTGTTGATACAGCCAATTTCACGAAAAGTATTTATCGCCCGTTTTTCAAACAACATCTTTATTTCAGTCGGGAATTGAACAACGTTGTGTCCAGAATGGATTCGTTCTTTCCTGATAACTGGCATAGCAATTTGCTTATTTGTGTTTCTGGGGTAGGCGTTACAAAGGATTTTTCAACAATTATCACTGATACCATACCGGACTTAGAGCTAATAGGCAAGTCCCAATGCTTCCCACTCTACTACTACGAACCCCGCGAAAAAACACAAGCCTCGCTCTTTGACGCGAATGATAAAACTGAGTACATCCGCAGAGACGGCATTTCCGACTTCATACTCTCACGGGCGCAAAAGCAATATGGAAAGACCGTAAGCAAGGAAGACATTTTCTATTACGTCTATGGCATCCTGCATAGTCCGCAGTACCGCACCACCTTCGCGGCAGACCTCAAGAAGATGCTGCCCCGCCTACCGCTGGTAGAAGAGCAGCGCGACTTCTGGAAGTTCAGCAAGGCTGGCCGCGCGCTGGCAGAGCTGCACATTGGCTATGAGGCCGTAGCGCCTTATGAAGGCGTAACGGTAACAGGCGACGCCGGCGGCAATTACCGCGTAGAAAAAATGCGGCACCCGAAGCTGGACAAGAAGGACGATACAAGCACGATTATCTACAACAGCCACATCACCATTAGCAACATTCCCGCAAAGGCGTATGAGTATGTCGTGAACGGTAAGAGCGCCATCGGCTGGATAATGGAGCGCTACGCCATCACTACGCATAAGGAAAGCGGCATCACCAACGACCCGAACGATTGGGCGGAAGAGACAGGCAACCCGCGCTACATTCTGGACTTACTGCTGAGCGTGATTAATGTGAGCGTGCAGACGGTTGATATAGTGGCGGGGCTGCCGGCGCTGAAGTTTGCAAATGAGACGCAAACCGGCGAGCCCGCCGCTACCACAGAAGAGGACGAGACAATATCTTTAACGCCTAACACCGATGAGCACTTGAGAAGCTACCCGCACGACCACCCTATCTACGGGATAGAAGACGTCAGCTATATTCTGCGCATCAGGCGGGAGAAGGCCAAGCGCTGGCTGGAAGAATTGTATCATGAGCGCCAGTTTAATGGCATAGCGCCGGATAGCAGAACCAAAGGCGCTCCGCTGCGCATCAGCTTCTACGGCCTCATAGAGCTTGCTGCTATCAAGGGATTTGCGGGAAAACAACATTCCCGCTGAAGGAGATTTTAAATGGACGCGACGAGTTGAAAAAGGACTACGAAACAGAGTATCCATTTGCCAAGCAAGCCGTGCTGGATTCCATCTGGAAGGCTGGGCGAAAGCTGGTGCGGAAAAACGGCAAAGACCTGTTCAAAGACCTTGGCGGCAGCGGACAGCTCAACCTGTCCTTCATTCAGCAATTCTTTGCGCGGATAGAATTTGAGGCGGGCTTAGCCAACCGCCTGCGGCCATTGGGCAAAGACAAGAGCATCATCATTGACCCTGCGGAGTCAGGCGGGGCGTGCCTACATCCCCGACGTGGACGGCAATGCAGTCTGGGTGGAGCAAATCGTAGGCACCTACCGCAAGTATAAGGACAGGAAGCGCGTAAGCACACACTGGAATGTGCCTGAGGCGTCTGTAGATGATTCGCTGGCATTTCTTGAACTGGAAGAAGCAGAAAACTGATGCGGCTTTACATTGACCCCAACTACTCGCCGCCCCTTGTCAAATTGTTCATGTCCCTGCACCATTTGGAATATCCTGCCGGGCATGAAGTGGTGAGCGGCCGGTGGTCGGATGAATACCGCCCGGCAGACACCGCCGTATTTCTGATTGATACCAACAAGCGGGGCCTCAACACGCTGACCTTAGACCAATACGCCGAAGGCTATAAAGTGGTGGCATACAAAAAGCCGGAAGGAGCAGAATTTGACCCGTACAAGTGCGCCCTGACGATGCTCAGCCAATGGCAGAAGATTCTGGCAGACATCGCGGCAGCACAAGAGGAGCGGCTCTTGATAGCTATCGGCAATGGAGACCGGCCATACCGGAAGATGGCGTAGGCAGGTACTTGTTCGCGCGCCTTAGCCGAGTGCAGTTTTGGCACCTCATGTAAAACATTCATGCTGCCGCCGTAGGGAATCAAGTAAATTACAGCGCGTCAATCCAAGTAACATTTTATAGATGGAAGCAAGCGTTTCGCATTACCTGAAGCAGGATGCTCAGGCATTTCT
>CBDFFM010000031.1:0-182669 GCA_965246785.1 Chitinophagaceae bacterium | reverse complement strand
ATAGCCTACATGCGTTGCATCCCGAATATGATTGTGAGCGCGCCGATGAATGAAAGTGAGCTGCGCAACCTGATGTACACTGCACAGTTGGACGAAAATGAGCTGCCGTTCTCTATCCGCTACCCGCGTGGGCAGGGCGTGATGCCGGAGTGGAAAACACCATTTGAAAAGATTGAAATCGGCACGGGCCGCCTCATTTGCGAAGGCGAGGATGTGGCGATTCTTACTATCGGCCATCCGGGAAACTTTGCTGTGGATGCCTGCAAGATGCTGGAAGCGGACGACCTGCATCCCGCGCATTACGATATGCGCTTCGCGAAGCCTTTGGATGAAACGCTTCTGCACCAAATCGCCGCCCGCTTCCCGAAAATCATTACAGTTGAAGACGGGACAATCGTGGGCGGTTTCGGCTCGGCAGTGCTTGAATTCATGGCCGCCAACGGCTATGCGCCGGAAGTGGTGATGCTTGGCATCCCCGACCGGATTGTGGAGCATGGCAAACCGGAAGAGCTGCACCGGGAGTGCGGCTTTGACGCGGCCGGCATTGCAAAGACGGTGCGGGAAATGAGTGGGGTAATAGCGATCGCACGGAAGGAAAATCCCTTACGGGAAGGAATGAGCGCAAACTGACTTAAGGATTAAAATACAACGTCCCGGACTTCTACAGCCCGGGACGTTTTCTATTACAGCGGCACTTTACTCCGACTTCGCCGCATAGTTTATACCGCTCTCGGCAATCAACGACAGAAGGCTATCGGCTTCTTTTTCTTCTGTAAGCGTAGCCTGAAGCAGGCCGGCAATCTCGCGTTGGTTCAAGGTCTGCGCAATTTGCTTCAATCCGCCGTAGGTAGAAATTTCATAATGCTCTACTTTCTGAGCCGCCAGCACGAGGCCAACATCGCGGGTGATGGAACCGGCTTCCGTTTCTCCAATGATGTCTTCGCCTTCCTTCGTGATTCCTGCCATGGCCTCACACTTCTTGGCTGTTGCTTCCTCGCCGAGGTAAGAGAAGCACATTTCCAAGCGCTTCACATGGTTCTGCGTCACCACGAGATGGTCGGTGAAGGCGGCCTTGAGCTTTTCGGTGGTTGTGGCGGCGGCCATTTTGGGCAGCGTGGCTACGAGGTGCTGCTCGGCCCAATAGATGTCTTTCAGCTCTTCCACGAAAAATTCGCGGAGCTTACTGTAAAGTGGTGAGTCTTCGCTGAGGCCGAAGGTGGTAACGCGGTCTTGCTGTGATTCTTCGGCGATGGCGTGCTTCTGTGGGTTTTCTTTCATGATATGATAATGCGGGTTTTTGTGCTTTGCCGAAGGGGTAAAGACTATGCCATTACAGCCGGATATTAGCATGGCAGAAAATCAGCCATTATCTTTCGCCGCCAAGCCGCTTTTCTCATGCAGACTTTCAATGTTACCTTCTCACGTAGCTACGTAATCGTTCTTATCCTTCTCGTGATTCCACTTGCCGTTGTAGCGGTTTTCCTGACAACCATATTATCAATCAAAAACCTGCCGGATTGGGCCGTGCTGCTTGCATCTTTTGCGTTGATAGGCGTCTCGCTCGCCGCCGTTTTGCTGACTTTAAAAAAATGGGGAACGATACCGGCAAAGGTGGATATGGACGCGGAGGGCCTGAGCATCAGGCTGCTGCGCTGGTCGCCGTTTTATCCACGGAGGGAATACCGCAGCCATTGGGACGGCTTGAGCAACGTAAGCACTAACTATGACCCGCAGCATGCTAAACGTTTCTACCTAATCAGCTTTAAGCATTCCGCGACCGTAAGCGTTGACCCCGGCGATGCGGCTACCGAAGACTCTGAAACGCCATTTGGCAATGCGCTTTTGGGATACGTGGAGCAATATAATTCCACTCACACCGCAGCGCCGGAGACACTCATCCGCCGCCGCGGCTTCTATGATGCGTGGTGGGCCAAGGGGCTGACGGGCTTTGCTTATATAATCACAGTAGCAGCCATCATCGGATACTTTACTGACCGGGAACTCTTCCCGCTTTGGCGATTGATACAGGTGTTTTGCTTTAGCGCCATGTGGCTTGCAGCCTATCACGCCAACCGGCGGCATGCGAAAGGATAAAGAAAAAGGGATGCCGTTTGGGCATCCCTTTTAGGTAAACGTTCAAAAAATTTACACGCCAACCATCAGCGGCATCAGCAGCATCAGTTCCTCTTCCCCGTCCACCGCCTCCACAGGCCGAAAGATGCCCGCGCGCGTTGGCGTGCTTAGCTCAAGCTGGACATCGGAGCCATCCATATTGGCTATCAGCTCCACCATCAGCTTGGCGTTGAAGGCAATCTTCATATCCTCGCCGGTGTAGGAGCAGGGCAGGCTTTCCTTTCCTTCGTAAGAAAAGTCAATATCCTGCGCGGAAAGCTGCAGGGCGCTGCCCTTGATGTCCAGCACCACCTGGTTCGTTGTTTTATTGGCAAAGACGCTCACCCGGCGCAAGGCGCTCATGAAATCCTGGCGGTTCACCGTCAGTTTATACGGATTGTCCTGCGGGATAACGGCCTTGTAATCCGGGAAGCGCGCGTCAATCAGGCGACAGCTCATATTGATGCGGCCGGAGTTGACGAACAGGTGGCTGCTGTTGTAGCTCAATTCCAGTTGCGTCTCATCAGCCGGCAGTGTTCCGCGAAGCTGTTGCAGCGGCTTGCGCGGCACCACAAAGCCATCGGCCTGCGGCGGAGTTACGTCGTGCCTTGAAAATTGCACAAGGCGGTGTGCATCGGTAGAAACAAATGTGACTTTATCAGGCGCCAGCTCAAAGTACACACCGGTCATAGCCGGCCGCAGCGTATCGGTGCTCACCGCAAAAAGCGTTTTATTGATGCTTTCAATCAGCGCTACAGACGGCATCGTGAAGGTTGTTGCATCGCCAGCCGCTGGCTCCTTCGGAAAGTCATCCGCCTTCTCGCCGCCAATGCGGTACTTACCTACGGATGACGACATTTCAATGCTCAAATCCTTCTCCGAAATAGAGAAGGTAATCGGCTGCTCGGGCAGGTTCTTCAGGTATTCCAGCAGAATCTTGGAAGGGATGCAGATGCGGCCATCGTCCTGTGCTTCGCTTACATCCATCTGCACGCGCATCATCGTCTCCAAATCTGTAGCCGTGAGTGTGAGTGTATTGCCTTTCAGCTCAAACAGAAAATCTTCCAGCACGGAAAGCACGGTATTGGCAGAGATGACGCCGCCTATTGTCTGGAGGTTTTTAAGAAGGGATGTAGAGGTAACTATGAAGCGCATTTGAAATGGTCGTTTTTGAAGAAGCCAAAGATAGGGGACGACCAAGCACCCTAATCCCCGAGTTGTGCACACAACAACTGGCCACATAATAGGACGGTTGCGCCGCGTCCCCAGACGCGTGCGCCAGCGGTGGGCCATCCCCAGATGGCCGTTGCCGCCTGCGCATCAGGGAATGCGTCCCCACCCCGCCGCGCGTCTGGGGAGGCGGGCGAACGGCCTGTTTTTCTGCCCGCGACATATAGGGTTACGACTTGGCAAGTCCCGAAGGAAGACTTGCCAAGTCAAGGCTGGTGATACGCACCCGCCAGACTTGCCAAGTCTTCCCTGTCGGGACTTGGCAAGTCTATTTCACCCGCACCCGCAACCCCTCGCTATGCGCTGAAAATTCCGGCGCATACATACACTGTATCGTGGCCAGCCCGGCAGAAAAATCCCCGGCATTTGTCACGAACATCGGATACTCAAACACATACTTCCCCTTCGGCAAATAGGAGAAGAAGAAATTGGATGATGCATCTTTTGTGCTCTCATAATAGCCCAGCCCGCCCTGCCAGCGGTAGCCGCTCAGCACATTCGTTGGCTCAAAGCAGGAGGCGCGGCCGTCCTTCAGGTGCACATACTCCATATCGCGGTCAACGATGATTTCTATGCGCGCTTTTACCTTGTCCCCGATTTTCAGACCTGCGTCGTCGCCAATCGCTTCCAGCACCAGGCCGCGGTCGGAGGCTTTTTCTATGAAAAGCTGCTTCTTCACCACCAGCGGCGTGGCGGCGGAGGTAATCTTGTCCAGATTTTCAAAGTACTGCCAGTAGAGGGCTCCCCAGGTTGGAGTGTTGGATTGTTGGAGCGTTGGATTGTTATTGGAAACCGTCAGCGTCACATTTCCCATCTCCGGCTTCACTTCCGCACTGGGATACTGCACTTTGAAATAGCCGCTGCCGGCTTCCTGCGGCATGTCTTGCGAACGCACCATCTTGTCCCCAAGGTGAATCGTCACCTGCGGTTCGCTCGTCAGCCATTGGGTGCCTTGCAGCAATAGGGCATAGCACGCATCCGCCGTTGCCTTTGTTGTGCCCCAGTTCTGGGTTTGCTTTTGCTTGAGGAGCCAGCGCTTCATCTTGTCCACGCTCTCGTTGTCGTCCGCCACTTCGCCAAAACATTCTATCAACAGACTCTGTGCTTCAATCGGCGCCTCCCACCACCACCAGCTTCGGCCTCGCTCCATCCAGTACATGCCGAGCTCTTCTTTCTGAATGCTCGTTTCCTTCAGGCTTTGGAGGATGGTGGCGCTGGTCTGTCTGTCGCCACTGCGATGCTGCGCAATGGCAATCATGCCTTTCACGTACGGATTGAAAGAAGGCCAGTATTGCTGTGCCTGCTTCTTGTAAAACGCCTTCGCATCTGCCGAAAGGCCACTTGCAGGAATGCTCGTAAAGAACGACCGCATGTAGGCATATTGCGCTTCAAAGTAGGAGATGTGCTGCGCCTTCATATCCGCCTTATAGCGTAGCAGGCTTCGGTAATCTTCTTCCATCTTCCTGTCCACATACGGCACGGCGCGCTCTGCCATCGCCGCCATGCGGCTATTCGTAACGCCCAGATGCTGCAAGCGCCCGATGCCGGTGACGATGTACTGCGTGATGTAACGGTCGGGACGATTATCGCCGCCGAACCACGGCCAGCCGCCTTCGGGCAGCATCAAGTCTTCCAGCTTCTTTGTGGCTTTATCCAAATCCCGTGCGAGCTTGGACGTTTCAAAAAGCAGCGCGATGTTCTTCCGCTGCTCGCTTTCACTTTGGGCGTCCAGCACCCATGGCGTTTCTTCCAGCAGGGCGGATTTCAGTTCCTGATTCAGCTCCAATGGAGATTTGAAGGAAGACAAGTACGTTTCTTCCTGCCACTTCTTAAAAATGGCTTTCACCTTCGGCGCCTGCTCCAGAATGTGCGCAGCCAGCGCATTGGCGTAATAGCGGTTAAATGTCTGCTCCGCGCATTCGTAAGGATACTCCATCAGGTACGGCAGCGCCTTGACGGCGAGCCATGCGGGATTGGAAGTGTATTCCAGCGTCAGGCGGTGCTGCGCTAATGTTTTGCTGCTGTCAGAAGCCCTGAGCTTGTCAAACGAAAACGCCTTCGTGCCAGTGCCGTTCATCCACAGCGGCAGCGTCTCGGTGACGAGCATCCGGTTGGTGAGCACAGGCAGCGTGTTCTCCTCGCCATCAGTGAACGTACCCGCCTTGGCAAGGATGCGGATAATCACCGGCTCATAGCGGCTTTCGGGGATGTGCACCGTCCACGATGCGGAGGTGCTGCCGCCTTTAGGTACGCTGAATGCGGTGCTTTTCTGCGCAAGGCGGAAGGGCATTTCCAGCGGCTTGCCCGTCAGCGCGTCAATGATTTCCAGCGTAGCCGTTCCGCTCAGGACGGCGTCGGAGAGGTTGACGATTTTGGTAGAGATGCTCAGCTCATCGCCCTGGCGGAGAAAGCGCGGCAGGCCGGGCTGCACCATCAAGTCCTTTTGCGTCTTGACGCTGCCGGTGGTGATGCCCGTGCGCATGTCCTTGGTATGCGCAAAGGCGAGCAGCTTCCATTCGGTGAGGGCTTCGGGGATGGTGAACTGGATGCGCACCGCGCCATCTGCATCGGTATGGAGCTGCGGGTAGAAGAAGGCAGTTTCCTGAAGATTTTTGCGGACTTGCACATTGCCGTCAGCCGGCGGTGGAGGCGGTGGCGGAGGAGCCGCGGACTGCAATGCCGGCGCTTTGCTTTTCCTGTACTCGTCTTTATCGCCCATTGATTCGCTTGCCATTGGCGCGGCTGCCATGGCGCGCATCGCCATGCCTTTACCGGCGGGTGCAGATTCAGACATCACGGCATCGCTAAACATCCTTCCGCGACCATAATAGCCTCTGTGCTCTTCCAGATGAGCCAGCATATCGTAGCGCTTATCGTAGGACGGCAGCGAAGGCGAATTGAAATAAGTAACCTGCCTTCCCTCCGCCTGTCCAAACCCAATCCCGGTCTGCCAGCTCAAGTCCGCATTCAGCGTCGGGAAGAGGCTGCCGATGCCCCAGCTGTGCGGCTTGAATGCATCCAGCGAGGCATCGTACAGGGCAGCAGCCATTTCTGCTGCTACTTTGTCTTTCTTATTCCCGCGCACCACCATCGTCCATGTTTCCGTCGCGCCGGGCTGCAGCTTGTCGCGGTGGGTTTCCCATTCTATGCTCAGGTCTTTGTTCGTCCACGGCACATCAATGCGGGCGGATGCGGTATAAACGCGGTTGTCTTTTACGGTGATGTAGGAAAGGGCGATGCCGCCGCGGTCGGCTTCGGTGATTTGCTTATCCCATTCAAGCACCAAGCCGTTGGACATACGGTGCGGTGGCTCCGTTAGCTTCGCTGCTTCTCCTGTCGTAGTGATGCTTCCATCCATTGTTTGCACCTGCCGGATAAAGTAGCCGCTTTCCATCGCAGATACCATGCGAACAGACGCTTCATTCATAGGCGCATTAGGCTCTGAAGTCTGGAGCGTGGGCTGTACCATAAGGATGGAGTATGGGTCGCCGCCGTCAAGTGCATTCCACACATGCACAAACCTTTTTTCCTCAATCGCCTTACCACTCTTGTCCTGCGTACTTATGGTAATCACATACCAGCCATTGCTCGTAAAATGTAAGACAACATCGCCGGCCTTCGTCGTCGTCAGACTCCGCGAAAAAATCTTGTCCATCTCCTTCCAGTTCCGGTAATCGTCTTCATCCTTATAAGCATCCAGCGGAAAGCTTTTCCGGAACTCTGCCTCGCTCATCGTGAACTGGTCGGGCACGGGCCAATAGCGCTTGCGGTACACCACACCCGGCTGTACCAGGCTCGCCACTTTGATGTTCACGCTCGCCGCCACAAAGTCACCATTCAGATTCTGCGTCGTGATGCGCACCGTATCAAAATCATAGCCCGAAGATTGCTCCGGAATATCCGCCACAATCTGCAGCGAACGGTAGCCCGCCGCGATACTCTTCTGGCCCGAGCGCGTCTCGCCGTTCAGGTCAGTCACATCGGCATAGACGGTGTAGGTAAAGACGGGCAGCGAGCGCTCGTCAATGCTGCGGTCGGGCAGGGCCGTGAAGCGGATTGTGAACTTACCGTCGGCGTCTGTGGTAGCGGTACCTTCCGACATCTGCTGCTGCGCGCTGCGGCCGCCGCCAAAGCGCCAGCTATACCACCAATACGGCCAGCGCACATTCCGAACTACGCGGTATTTCACCGTCGCGCCGTCCACATTATTGCCGGCATACGCGGCTGCGTGGCCGGTAATCTGCACGGTTTCGCCCAGCGCATAATCACTCTTCAGCGTATCCCATTCCACACGAAATTTCGGGCGCTTGTATTCTTCCACCGAGATGTAGGCGGAGCCGTTGCCACCTTCAAGCCGCATCGCCCCGGTAAGGCCGCCCTGCGGCGCGATGAAGGTGCCGGTGAAGGAGCCCCACTCATTCGTGGTCAGGCTTTGCGAAGCGACTTTCTGCGAATTGGCATCGTAAAAAGTAACCTCCACCTTCTTGCCCGCCTGTACATTGCTATTGCGCCCATCCGCATCCGTATGCACACAGATGCCTTTGAAGAAAACCGTCTGGCCGGGCCGGTAGATGCTGCGGTCGGTGAAGAAGAACGTGCGTTCCACTTCCTGCGACTCACTGGTATAGCGGTAAAAATTCAGGTAGTCAGTTGTGTAGAAAGCGTCGCCGGCCCCCTTCACCGACATGCCGTTGTAGCTGCGGTCAGTGCCGCTCACGCGGAAGGCGCCGTCGGCGGCCGTGGTCAGCGGGGGAGTCGCGGTGTACTCGTATCGGTTCCGGCCGCTGTTCCATCTTTCGCTGAAAAAGGAGACAGCCGCGGCGGCAACAGGTGTGCCCTCTTTGCGGTGAAGGATATAGCCGGAAGGCTGGCCCTTCGTGCCGCTGTTCTGCGTCACGACCGCCAGCCTCGTCACCTGAAAGACGGTGTAGGAAACAGCATTGTCACTCTTCGCAAAAGATTCCTTCGCGGAGATAAGGACGGCGTACATGCCGAGGGGCAGCGCATCCACCTTCACCTCTGCGCTGTGCTGTGCATAATCATCGGTGCCGGGCAATGCAGTGGAGAATGATTGCACCGGCTTAGCAGCAAGCAGGGTCTTGATGTAATTGTCGTTGTTGTATCGGCCTTCCTCGCGGTAATCGTCCGGGTTCATCTTCACGATGCGGAACCAAGCCTTCGGGACGTTCTTGTAGGTCACCAGAATTTTAGAGGGCGCATCCGGCAGCACTGCCTCTTCGGCAGTGAGGCCGAGGCTGGGCGCGGTGATGCTTTGGCGTAGTTGCGCGGCTGCAATGCCGCCTTCGCTTTCGGGGAATTTCGTGATGATGGCGTCCAGTTTTGCTTTGATTGCGCGTAGGTCTATTATAGGCACACGCGGTATGCCCCTACCTGGGCCGTCGTCGCCATTATCCTCGTTTTCGTCGGTGGTGGCCGATTGCATCATCAGCTCCGCGATGCGGAAGGATGCGGTTGCGGAAAGGGGATTGTCTGCGTATTCCCTTTCTATTCTTTCCAGCGCCGTGCGGTATAGCGCTTTTTTATCAGGATGCACGGAATGCGCATAGGCAAATTGCAGGCGCTGCAGGTCGGCATCAATGAGCGCGTCCGGCGAAGCATCCGCCTCATGCAGGCGCAGCACTTCCTGATAGAGTGTGAGGGCGCGGTACTGTAAAGACGTTGTGTCTTGTGTCCCGAAAGTATTGCGTGTAAATGCCTTCCCTATACGCCCGCCCGATTTATGGACAAGGGCTGGTGCAAAGACAACCGCATCATCCATCACAAACTGAAAAGCCGGTTTTGTCAAATCCTTTTCATCGCCCTCAAAAAAATCAATGGCGCGGAAGGCGAGCAGGTCAAAGAGCGTCGGGCGGAGGCTGCGGGTATTCGTGCCCTTGATTAAAACCGGGTCGTAGGATTCTATATTGATGTGTTTCAGGTCTTCGGCGCGTGTGATGGATTGGAGATAGAGGGCGCTGGTTTTCTCCACAAATGATGCAGCGTCCCATTGCTCAAAATCAGAACGCGCCGCCGCCAGGCGCGTTCCTACGCGGGTGCGCTGAAGAATCTCGTAACGATGCTGCTGGTAGTAATTCCAGTAAAGCTGCGCGGCAATGCTTTGCCAGACGGCACTTATCGGGAAGGTAGCTTTGCGGGATTGCTCTTCCGCGCGGGCGATGTTGAGTGAATCTGCATCCTCGCGGTTGCTTGCGTCTATTCGGAGGTAATAAAGCTGCGCTTTCAGCATCTGCACGCTTTGGTTCGCACGCTGCGCATCCGCATAAACCTTGTCCACAATCTTCCGCGCACTTTCCGGTAAGCCGCGGTTGAGTAGTGAGTCGGCGCGCTTCCACTGAGAAGCGTAAGGTTCAGGAGCTTGGGCCATGGCGGTTGCGGCAAAGAGTAAAAGCGCCAGCAGCGACAGAATGCGTGCCTGCATAGTTTGGTGAGATTGGGTGAAACAAAAGTAGGGATGCGGAAACGGGGGCTTTCCATAGAAAGGGAACCACGGACGGAATGGATTTAACAGATAGCCACGGATTGTTGCCGCGGTGCAAATCCGTCCAATCCGTTCTATCCGTGTTCCATTGCGCCCTACCTTGGCAAGCCCAATGAAAGTCACCATCCTTGGCAACAACTCTGCCTTGCCCGCTTATGGCCGCAATCCTACGGGGCAGGTGGTGACGCTCTACGGGCAGGACATTCTCATAGACTGCGGCGAAGGCACCCAAAGCAGGATGCAGCAATACGGTGTCCGCTGGCGGCACTTAGACCACATCTTCATCTCGCACCTTCACGGCGACCACTACTTCGGCATCTTCGGTTTAATCACGAGCATGAACCTGCTGGGCCGTACCACGGCGCTGCACCTTTATGCGCCCGCGCCGTTAGAAGGTTTGATTAAGGCAATGCTGGCGGTTGCCAACAGCGAGCTGGCTTATCCGTTCTTCTTTCATCCGCATTCCGAGGGCGCAGCGCAGCTTGTTGACCATAAGCTGTTTTCCGTGCATTGCTTCCCGGTGGAGCATCGCATTCCCTGCCATGGCTTCCGTGTAATGCGCAAAACGCGCGGGCGGAAGCTGCTCCCTGATAAAGCGGCCGCTGCCGGCGTTCCTGCTTACTTCTATGACAGGCTAAAAGGCGGCGAGGATTATACCGACAAAGAAGGCCGCGTCATTCAAAACGCGATGGTGACGGAAGAAGGCCCGAAGCCGAAGACCTACGCCTTCTGCGCGGACACGATTTATACGGAGTCATTTCTGGAGCACATTCGCGGTGTTGATCTGCTTTACCATGAAAGCACTTACCTCGCTGATAATACCGAACGCGCGGCCAGCCGATTCCATAGCACGGCGGCGCAGGCGGCCATGATTGCGCAGAAGGCGGGAGCAAAGCAACTGCTACTCGGCCATTACTCTTCCAAGTACAAAGACATTTCCCAATTCCGGGATGAGGCCGTGGCTATTTTCCCAAACACCTTAGCGAGTGAGGAAGGGGCGGCATACGAGCTTTAGGATTACACCGCACTCTTAGCGCCCTTCTCCTTCTCCGCCACCAGCACGGGATGTGCCTCACTGTACGTCTGCTCCAACTCTTCCATTACCGGCATCATCTCATCCTGCGAAGCCTTATTCTTGCCCAAGGCTTCCAGCTTTGCCAGATTGTCAAACATGTTGCGCACGCGCACCACACTCACGCTGCTCTTCAGGAAGTGCGACTGCCGGTAGATGGCATCGTAGTCACTTCCCTCGCGCACGAGGCGGCCAAGCTGGCCCAGACCGTCGGGCATGGTGCCGAGAAACAGGCTAAGCACCTCGCTGATATAGGCGGGGTCGTTGCCGGAAAGTTCCTGAAGATAGCTGAAGTCAACAATGGGATTGTTCATGTTCTTCTTGTTTGGGTCGCCATTAGCAGCGGATTGCTTGTTGCGCGTCAGGCGGAGTATTTCGGTATAAAGGTCGCGCGGCTCAAAGGGCTTGGAAATGTAGCCATTCATGCCGCTCTCAAAGCAGCGCTCGGCCTCGCCCTTCAGCGCGTCCGCCGTCATGGCAATGATGGGAATGTTGTTGTGCAGGTCGTTGCGGATGTATTGCGTGGCCGTGTAGCCGTCCATCTCCGGCATCTGCAAGTCCATCAGCACAGCATCGTAATCTGCACCAGGGTCGCGCAGGGCATCTACCGCCAGCTTACCATTAGCCACAACATAGGAGGTGGCGCCTTGGCGGGCAAGGGTGTGCGTAACAACCTTCTGATTAATCAGATTGTCCTCGGCAATGAGCATCTTGAGGCCCTTAAGCGGCTTGCTGTCTTCTTCACCATCTCCCTGGTATGGGCCGGCAATCGCTTTGTTCACCTCCATGTTCGTAATGGTGTAGGGAATGCAGAAGCCGAAGGTGGAGCCTTTGCTCAGCTCGCTTTCCACCCAAACGCTTCCGCGCTGCAGCTCCACCAGCTGCTTCACAATTGCGAGGCCAAGGCCCGTGCCGCCGTACTTGCGCGAGGTGTTCACATTGTTCTGCGTGAAGGACTCAAATATCATCTGCTGCTTATCGCGTGCTATACCGATGCCCGTGTCGCGTACCTGCACTTCCAGCTCACACATGCCGGCCTTGCTCTCGCGGCTTTGCGCCAGCACCACCACGCTGCCGGAGTTGGTAAATTTGAGGGCATTGCCCACCAGGTTAATGATGATTTGCTGGAGCCGCAGGGGGTCGCCCATGAGTGTCTCCGGCACGAGGTCGTCAATTATTACCTTCAGTTCCACCATCTTTTCCTCTGCCTTGAACTGAAGCGGGATAATAGCCTTGCGGATGGCGTGCCGTGGCTTGAAGGGCAGGTGCTCAAAGCGGAACTTGCCGCTCTTGATTTTGGAGAAGTCCAGGATGTCGTTGATAATGGCCAGTAGGTGGCGGGCGCTTTCCAGGATATTCTCTGCGTACTCGTGCTGCTCTTCACTCTGCTCGGTGGAAAGCAGTAGGTTGCTCATGCCCATGATGCCATTCATGGGCGTGCGTATTTCGTGGCTCATGTTGGCCAGGAATGTTTCCTGCGCGGAGCGGGCACGCTCGGCGGCACGGGTAGCCTGCATGAGCTGTAGCTCATTTTCCTTTCGCTCCGTGATGTCGGTAGCAAGGCCGCAGATGTTTTGCACCTCGCCATTAGCATTGAGCAGCGGGAACTTCACAATCCAGTAGTAATGCTTGCGCCCGTCGCGCACCACCACATCCTCGTACGTGACCATGCTCTTGTGCAGGATGACCTGCTCATTAGCGAAGCGGAAGTTCTGGCTCGCGTCATTGGGGAAGAGGTCGGCGTCGCGGTGGGTGAGCAGCTCCTCGGGGCTCATGGCAAAGATTTCGCAGAGCTTCTTGTTCACCACCATATAGCGGCCCTCCAGGTCTTTGATATAGACGGCGGAAGGGATATTGTCAATGATTTCCTGCGTGAGCCGGTGCTGCTGCATACGCTGCTGGGCGAGGGAGCGCACCTGCTCTTCCAGCTTGCGCTCAGCATCGCTGTCCCAAGCCACGGTCTGCCATTTTTCAATAGTGCCCCGTTCATCGCGCAGCGGTACGAAGCGGTACGAAACCCACTTCTCCCGGTCGTCCGCGGTCTTTACCTTCAGCTCCTGCGTGCGGGCCATGCTGTAATTCGGCTCGTCCCAGCGCCGGGCATCGGGCATCACCAGCGTGGATGGATTGCCAATCAGTTCCTCCGGCTTGAAGCCCGTAAGCTGCTCCATGTTGTCGCTGGTGTATAGGATGGTGCCCTCGGTATCCAGTACGGTCGTTACAAAGCCGGAGCCTTCAATGATATCCTTGGAGCGCCGCTCCTCGCGCCTTGCCACCTCCTCAGCCTTTACACGCCGACGAAAGTTACGGTACACCTGCTGCAGGCTTACGATGAGGAAGATGCCCAGCAGCACATACACAGTAATGGAGTAGCCGAGCCGGCTCTTGCTGTAATATTCAAAATTCTCCGTGCGGCCTTCCAGCACATCACGCGCTCCGTCCAGCAGCCCATTCATTTGCCGCATGATTTCTATATCCAGCAATGCGAGGTGCAGATTAGTCGCTGGCACCGCCCCGGCATGAATGAGGCCGAGCTTCTCACGCGTCAGTGCGGTAAGTGTGGCCATCTTCCGACGCAGGCTGTCATCGGCGCTCAACATACGGGTGAGGCCTTGCAGATTACCCATGAGCTGCGCGTCTGCAACGGTGTGCTGCCGCGCGTCCGCGTCTTGCCCGAAGTGTATCTGCTGAATGCGGTTCAGGTCATCGCGCGTGCGCTCCATGCGGTCTATGACGGCATTGGCATGTATCACCCAGCGGTGCGCGCCTTCGGACTTCTGGTAGAGCTTTAAGGCCTGCCAGGTAATGCCTGCGAAGAAGACGGCAACGATAGCGATGATGAGCGTGAACGTACGCTTGAAAGACATGTTCTCTCTTAATGCAAAAGGAAGCAGGCCATTCATAAGCCGCTTCCGCTGAACGCCGAAGATAATACAAGGGAACGGCCTTATCGCTTTTTGTCCGTTAAGCGCCGCTTTTCTGTTTACTACGCTTATTGAAAGCTGTTGACGGCCTCTGCTACTTGCGCCGCTTCAGCTTCCGTCATCACGTTGGAGATCGGCAGGCTGAGCACCTCGCGGTGAATGGCCTCGGTGAGCGGCAGGCTCAGGCCGCGCAATTCCCGGTAAGCTTCCTGCTGCGTGGGCGCTACGGGATAATGAATGACGGTCTGAATGCCGCGCTCTTTCAAGTGCTCCGCGAAGCGCTCCCGCTCCGCCACGCGCACTACATACAAGTGCCACACATGGCGCGCGGCTTCTTCCGGCATCCGCGGCAGCGATACGAGCGGATTTGAAATGGCTTGATTATAGAAAGCGGCAATCCCGCGGCGATGCTCATTGTCGGCGTCTAATGCCGGGAGCTTTGCGCTGAGGAAGGCGGCCTGCAATTCGTCAAGCCGGCTGTTGTAGCCTTTGTAGCGGTTGTAGTACTTCTGGTGAGAGCCGTAATTGCGCAGCGCGCGCAGCACCTCGGCCAGCGCATCGTTGTTGGTAGTGATGGCGCCGGCATCACCGAGGGCGCCGAGGTTTTTGCCGGGGTAGAAGGAGAAGCCTGCCGCATCGCCCAGTGCGCCGCAGCGGATGCCGCCTGAGGATGCGCCATGGCTTTGGGCGGCATCTTCAATAATCTTCAGCCCGTGCTTTTGCGCGAGCGCGCGCAGCCCGTCCATGTCGCAAAGCTGGCCGTAAAGGTGCACGGGCAGGATGGCTTTGGTGCGCGGCGTAATATGGCGCTCGGCCTCCGCCGGGTCTATGAGAAAGGTGGCCGCATCCGGCTCTACGAGCACGGGCTTGAGGCCGGCGCGGGAGATGGCGAGGATGGAGGCGATATAGGTATTGCCGGGCACGAGCACCTCGTCGCCATCGGCCATGAGGCCCAGCTCACAGTAGGCGTCAAGGATGAGGATGAGGGCATCCAGCCCGTTGCCCACGCCGATGCAATGCTTCGCGCCGCAGTAAGCGGCCCATTCCGCTTCAAAGCGTTGGAGGACGCCGCCCATGATGAACCAGCCGGAATCCAGTACGGCATCAAGCGCCGCGTGGAAGTCTGCGCGGTGAGCATGGTTGATTTGCTGGAGGTCAAGAAACTTTACCATCTGAATTGTGTGTGGAGGGGCAAGTTAATGCAGGGGCTTTGCAGTAAGATTATGCTAAGGGAGAAGCCTAATAGACTGACGAACCCCTCAATGTGCGACGCAAGGAACGATTGGGAGCGTGATACTGCTGACTAACAAATAGTCTTCCCCATCTAACCAACCGAAGAGGGCATTGAAGGCAGGTGAGATGCCATTTAACTAACGTGAGACATCATTTAAGTCTCGTGAGATATGATTTAGGAGATCGAAGACGTGATTTAAGCTTCGCGAGCTGACATAAATGCTGCGTAAGACACGATTTAAGTCCCGTGAGCTGACATTGAGGCAGAGGAAGACATCATTTAGGAGTCTGCGAAGCCGTCTTATCCCGGCTAAATGCCGTCTGCTCAGAACTGGGAGCGCCGGTAGGGATACTCATCATCCCGTCCCACGACTATGATGTGCTGATAGCGCTCGTAGTTGGGGTTTTGGTAGAAGGGGATGGTGTGGTCGTCTATGTAAACGGTCTCAAGACGCGGCAATTCCGCGAGGGAGGTGGGCAGTTGGAGCACGCCGCAGCGCACTACGTCCAGCTCTTGGAGTTTTTTGCATTGGCCGAGGGTTTCGGGGAGGCGGGTAAGGAGGTTGCGGCCTATGTAAAGGAATTGAAGATTGGTGAGGGCGCCGATGGCTTCGGGGAGGGCGGCAATGCGGTTGTTGTTTAACTCAAGCACTTCCAGCCGGCGCAGGAGGAGGACGGAAGCGGGGAGGATGGTGAGCTGATTGATGCCGGCGCGGAGGCGCTTGAGGGATTGGAGGGCACCGATGTTGTCGGGCAGGGCGGCGAGATCGTTGCTTGTGAGGAAGAGCTCTTCAAGGTGGGGCAGGCGGCAGATGCCTTCGGGGAGGGCGGTGAGATTATTGTGCGAAAGGGTGACGGATTCCAGCGCGCCCAGATTGCCGATGCCTTCGGGCAGGGCGGTAATGCGGTTTTGAAAAAGATTAAGCCGTTTCAGCTTTGCGCAGCGCGTGATGGAAGGCGGCAGTGCGGCGATGCGGTTGTGATTCAGATTAAGCTCCTCAAGGTTCGGGAACTGGTCCAGGACATCCGGAATGGAATCCAGCAGGCGGTAGTTGATGCGGATGACGCGGACGTCTTCGCGCGCTTGCAACGCTTCGTCCCAGGAAGTATAGACGCCTTGCTTAGCGTAGCCGGCGGCGGGAAAGAGCAGCAGAAACAGAAGAAAGTAACGCATGAACTTAAAGTTACGCCAAGAGGGGCAAGGGCGGATGCGGCTCCCCCTTTATTTCCCCATAGCCCTGTACTCTGCGTTGGAGATAATCTTGTAGTCCGGCGGCACACGGAAGAGGGCGCTTTCCACGGGCTTGTTCTCCAGCTTCTCGGCGGCGAAGTGCATGGTGATGCCCTCCTCGTTGCGGTATTCAAAAGAAAGCGGAATGGTTTTAATGCCAGGGAAGCGCTCAAAAAGCGCCGTGCTTTGCACCGTCCAGGCGGTGGTGTAATAGAGAGAGGAGGTGCTGCCATCTTTGTACTGCACCGTGGCTTTCCGGCAAGGCTGGCCTGCAATGGTCATGGTGCCTTCCTCGTCTTTTTGCGAGAAGCCGGCATAAGGCTTCATCTTCTCCTCAGCGTCCTGCGGGCGGAGTTGGATGGCATAGTTCTGCCCCGATGCCGGCTGCAGGGAATAGACGGAGCCGGTATTATCGTTTTGAATGATGACGTTGCGGAAGCCGGAGTTCATGCGCAGCTCCTTGCGCACGGAAGCGCTTTTGATGGTGATGGTATAAGTGCCGGCGTGCTCCGTAAAGCTGCCGGCGCCGGCCACCGGCCCGATGCTTACCGCATAGACGATGGTGCCTTCCACAAAAGGCTGCTGCGCCTGCGCGCTGAGAGCACAGGCAGCAAAGAGGAACAGGCTGAGGTATTGCTTCATTTCAGGGTACCGCATTGCGCGCGGCTAAAAGTACAGCGGCATTTAAGCAAAGCACGCTCCAAAAAAGAAGCGGCTTCCGGTAATGGAAGCCGCCTGGAAATATAACGGACAATGCTTACAGACGAGTGAAGCGGCGGGTAGCCACCACATGGCCTTGAGCATCCATCAGGCGCAGGAAGTAGATGCCGGTAGGCATATCATCTGTATCAATCTTGGCACTGCCGTTGGCAGAAGGCTTATAAATAGGCCCCATAAGCTTACCAATCATGTTGTAGATGGCAATGGTTCGTACGCCTGCCTTTTCATCGTAAAGCACATTCACGGCTTCACGGACGGGGTTGGGGTAAAGTACAACATCGTCGGAAGAGCTGATGTTGGTTACGCCGAGGCTGCCTTTGTAACCGATAAAAGTGAGTGTGCGGGAAGTCCCGCCTGTAATATCCCGTGCGTTGACCCTAACAACCGCGGATGAGCCATTTGGCGGATTGCTGGTCGAGAACACTACATGGAAGTCGTGGTCGCTTCCGGTAAAGCGTATGGAGTCGTAAGCATTTGAATTATAATTTGTGCCACTTGTGAAAATGTTGTGGGTAGCATCATGAGTATAGCATGTAACGTTATCACAAATGCCAGAGCCATTCATATTCCAGCCCGTGCCGAAAATGGCTGAGGTTACATTCCACCTGAGTGTAATGGTACCCGTAGCGGATTTAATGCGGTTATCCACTTCCAAATCACCAGAAGCATATCCTCCAATAGCAGTATCCTTCCCATTCTGGGTCAGGATTTGTTGGGCCGACGCGGCGCCGCCGTTTAACAACATGAAAGCAATAGAAAGCGAGAGTAGTACGTTCTTCATAGGGCGCGATTCATCTTAATAATTATGCAAGGTATCTATTATTGACCTTCGTTCCAAACACTATGCCCACCGGCCCGGTTTTTAGCGAAACCTTTGTGAAAGGGCTCTATTACCTTCATACAACTACAATAGCTACATGGCCTCCCGCATCTTTCAGAAGCTCAAGACAATCAAATACACTTTAGCCTGTGCCGCAGTTGCCGCCACTGCCTTCTTTTTCATTCAGGGCAAAGAAGAGCGCGGACTTTTTGAGGTGTCTAAAAACTTGGACATCTACGCCACACTCGTAAAGGAACTCAACACCTATTATGTGGACGAGATAGAGCCCGGCAAGCTCACCAAGGCCGGCATAGACGCCATGCTGGATGACCTTGATCCCTACACTAACTACATCACCGAGAGCGACATTGAGGATTACGAGTTCCAGACCACCGGCAGGTACGGCGGCATCGGCGCGTCCATGCGCCGCATTACCGACATGATATTCATTGGCGACGTTTACGAAAGTAGCCCGGCTCAGAAGGCTGGCCTCCATCCCGGCGACCAGGTACTGAGCATTGACGGCCAGGCTGTGAAGGGTAAGAGCGTGGATGACATAAGCTCCTTGCTCAAAGGCTCGCCCGGCACACAGGTGAGCATTCGCGTAAAGGATGCCCTGAGCAGCGCCGAAGAAACCAGGATGGTAACGCGCGGCGAGATAGAGCTTTCATCCGTCCCGTTTGCCGGGCTGGTGGGGCCGGGCAAGGATGTCGCCTTCGTGCGGCTTACGCAGTTCACGCCTATGTGCGGCCGGCAGGTGCGCAATGCGCTGGACAGTCTGAAAGGCGTGAAGCCAGACCTGAAGGGCGTTGTCCTTGACTTGCGCAACAACCCCGGCGGCCTCTTAGACGAGGCGGTAAACGTCTGTAACATATTTACTGACCGCGACCAGCTTGTAGTAAGCACTAAGGGCAAGATGCAGGATTGGGATAAGGATTTTAAAACACAAGGGCCGGCTTGGGATTTGAAAATTCCGCTGACGGTGCTTGTCAATCATTCTTCCGCCTCCGCTTCTGAAATCGTAGCCGGCACCATGCAGGATTTAGACCGCGGCGTCATCATCGGCGAGCGCTCGTATGGCAAAGGCTTGGTACAGACTACCCGGCCGCTCGGCTTCAATGCCCGCCTCAAGCTGACCACAGCGCGTTACTACACACCCAGCGGCCGCTGCATCCAGGCGCTTGATTATGCCCATCGAAATCCCGATGGCAGCGTAGGTCGCGTGCCGGACTCTTTAAAGAAGAAATACACAACCAAGGGCGGCCGCACGGTGCTCAGCGGCGGCGGCGTTGACCCGGATGTGGAAGTGAAGAATGCGCCAGTAAGCAAAATCGCCATTGCCCTTTACTCTAAGAATTATGTCTTTGACTACGCCACCCAATACGTGCGTAAACACCCTAAGCTGGACGATGCTGCCTCCTTCACCCTGAGCGCGGCGGAATGGGCCGACTTTACGAAGTGGCTGGAAGGAAAGGATTATTCTTACAAGACAACAACCGAAGAAGCGTTGGATTCCCTACAGGCCATAGCGGGCCGCGAAAAATATTACGACGCTGCCAAGGCGGAATTTGCCGCGCTGCGCGCTAAGGTGGGCCATGACAAGAAGCAAGACCTTCAAAAGAATGGGGTGGAAGTAAAAGATATGGTGGAGAGCGAAATCATCTCACGCTATTACTTCCAGCGCGGCCGCATCGCACACAGCCTGCGTACAGATGAGGAGCTTGCCAAAGCGCTGTCCATTCTTTCAGCTCCGACGCAATACAGCGCATTGCTGCAAACTAAGAAATAGGAAATTGGCCTGACCGCAAGGCTGTTAAAAACAGTTCAAAAGCCTTTATTGCTTTTTGCCGGGAAAAGTGGCCCGCTACATTTGCAGGCGTCTCATGATTCGCTTTCAGCATCCCGAATATCTTCTGTGGCTTGTAGCCGTGCCGCTGCTTGTGGTGCTGTTCATCCTGTTGCTGCTGTGGCGGGCAGGCATCCTAAAGACGCTTGGCGAGCAGCAATTGCTCGGCAGCCAGATGCTTGGAAGGATTCCCGGCAGGGCTGCGCTTAAAGCTATACTGTTATTGCTGGCCCTCAGCATTGCCATCGCAGGCGCAGCTAACCTGCAGAGCGGCGGTCACCCGGAACAAGTGCAGCGCAAAGGCGTGGACGTAATGATAGCACTGGATGTAAGCAAGAGCATGCTAGCCCAAGACCTGCAGCCTAACCGGCTGACACGCGCCAAGCAATTCATAGAGCGGATGCTGGACAAGCTCCACAACGACCGCGTTGGCCTTGTCATCTTCGCGGGACGCGCCTACCTGCAGGTGCCGCTTACGGTGGATTACTCGTCCATGCGCCTCATGCTGCAAAACGTAAAACCGAGCATGGTGCCCACGCAAGGCACTGTTATAAGCGAGGCCGTCGCGCTCAGTATGAAATCCTTTTCGCAGAAGGAGCGAAAGCATAAAGCGATGCTTATTCTTTCCGATGGCGAAGACCACGATGAGCAGGCCGGCAAGCGCGCCGGCGAGGCCGCCGAAGAAGGCGTCATCATCCACACCATAGGCATCGGCTCCGCGCAGGGCGCGCCGCTTTTTGATGAAGACACACACGCGCCCAAGCTGGATGAAGGCGGCCAGCAAGTCATCTCAAGGCTGAATGAAGACGAGCTGAAAAGCATCTCCGAAAAAGGCCACGGCACCTACACGCTCCTCGGCAATGCCGAAGACGCCGCCAGCCGCCTGGCCGAGCAGATAGACAGCATGGAAGGCCGCAGCATGGGCAGCGTCTCTTACGTAGACTTTGATTCTTACTTCCAGTTCTTCCTTTTACCTGCGCTGTTGCTGCTCCTGATTGAGCGGCTCATCCCCGGCGCAAAACCGGTACGCACATGGAAACCCGCATGACTCGCATTGCTTTTATTGTCGCGCTGATTTTTTTCGTGAGTGACTATGTGCACGCGCAGGAATGGATGGTGCGCCGAGGCAATGAGCTGTACATGCAAGGCAGGTATGCCGAGGCGGCGCAGGCTTATCAGCAGGCTTTGCAGAAGAAGCCAACGTTCACGCCCGGCACTTTCAACCTTGGCAATGCGCTCGTGCAGCAAAAGCAATACGACGCCGCGCGCAAGGTGATGGCGAACGCTGCTAAAACAACCAAAGACCCGGCCATTAAAAGCGGCGCAAACTACAACGTTGGCAATACCTACATGAGCGAGCAGCAATGGCAGCAGGCGGTAGATGCTTATAAGGAGTCGTTGCGCAAGAACCCTCAGGATGCGGATGCGAAATACAATCTCTCTTACGCGCTGGCGAAGCTCCGCAAGGAACAACAGCAAGGCGGCGGCGGCGGCGATGACGACAAGAACAAAGACAACAAAGAAGGCAAAGACCAGAAAGACCAGCAGCAGAAAGAAGACAAGAAAGGCAAGCAAGAGCAAGACCAAAGCGAGGCCGACAATCAGCAGCATCAGCAACAACGACCGCAGCCGCAGCAAAGCAAAATCTCAGCACAGCAGGCCGACAATCTTTTGAAAGCTTTGCAGCAAGATGAGCGCAAAGTGCAGGACAAGATGCAGCAAGGCAAAGCGACACCCGTGAAGCTGGAGAAAGATTGGTGAGATGTTAGAACGTTGGAGCGTTTGAATGTGCTACCATCATCAAAACATTCCAACACCGCTGTCCACATTTTCTCCACAAGCAGGAAAAATTTTCAAGAAAATTTTTGCGCGTGAAGAAATGCAGGCTATGTTTGTGGTAGGGATTGTGCTTACTAACCCATCCTTATAAAAGTCCGGCAGCTCACAACTCTGCCGGGCTTTTTCTTTTTAGCCGCAAAGCCTTTACCAGCGCGGCGTTCAGCAACTCACCAATTAAGACTGAAATAGAAATTTTCTAAGCGCGATGAAATAAGAGCGCTTTCATTTTTTCTTCATCGCGCAGGGCTGCGCGTAAAAAATTTCTTGAAGCTTACGCCGTCGCGTGCTCCGTCTGATGACGATAGAGCTTTGCATAACGACCGCCTAACCGCATCAACGTTTCGTGCGTGCCTTCCTCCATGATGATGCCGTCTTCCAAGACGATGATTTGGTCAAATGTCCAGGACGTAAAAATGCGGTGCGTGATGACGAGCGTCGTTCTGTCTTTCAAATAATCGCGCAGGTTGTTGAGGATGGTTTGCTCGGTGCGTGTATCCACCGCGGAGAGGCATTCATCCAGCAGCAGCAGCTTGCTCTTCTTCAGAATGGCGCGCGCCAAAACCAGACGTTGCTTCTGCCCGCCGCTGAGCATTACGCCGCGCTCGCCAATCATTGTTTCAAAGCCTTTCTCCAATCCCTCAATGTCCTTTTCTAAGTCTGCCATGCGCGCAGCTTCGTGCACCTCGCCCTCGCTCGCATCATCACGCCCGAAGCGGATATTGTTATAGACCGTGTCTGAAAAAAGGTACGGCTCCTGCGGCGCATAACCGATGCCCTGGCGCAGCGCCTGCACATCATATTGTTGCACCGCCACGCCATCTACAATCACCTCGCCCGCGCTTGCATCATACATGCGCAGCAGCAGGTGCGCGAGTGTGCTCTTGCCGGAGCCCGTCTTGCCGATGATGGCCACCTTCTGTCCGCGCTCTACCTGCAGATTGAAATTGCGCAGCGCCGTGATGCCCGTATGCGGATAAGTAAACGTCACGTCCTGAAACACCACTTCCCCTTTCACTTCCTGCCTGCTCGCTTCCGCAGGCGATACTATCTCTGGCCGTGTGCTTAAAAACTCATCTATCCGCTGCTGCGATACGCTTGCGCGCTGCATCATGCTGGCCACCCAGCCCAGCGATGAAATGGGGAACATGAGCAGGTTGATGTAAATCACAAACTCCGCAATGTTCCCAGCCGTAGCCTGTCCATTAATCACGAAATAGCCGCCCACCAATATCGTAGCCAGGGTGCTCAGTCCTATGAACAGGCTCATCGCCGGAAAGTAAATGCTCTCCGTCAGCGACAGATTAATCGCGCTCCGCCGGTACCCTTCCGAGGTGGCGTTGAAATGCGCCAGCATATTCTCCTCCTGCGCAAAGGATTTTATTACCCTTATGCCTGAGTAAGCCTCCTGCGCCGTCGTCGTCAATCCCGATAGCTGCGCCTGTATCTGCTCGCTCTTTTTGTAAATAATCTTATTCACCAGAAAGATGCACAGCGCCAGCAGCGGCATCGGCGCCAGCACACAGAGCGTCAGTGTCGCATTCACACGCAGCATGCCCCAGATGCACATCGTAGCCAGCACCGTCAGGTTAATCGCATACATGATGGCCGGCCCCGTATACTGCCGCACCCGCGCCACATCCTCCGAAATCCTGTTCATCAGGTCGCCCGTAAAATGCGTCTTGTAAAACTGCGTGTGCAGCTCCTGATAATGCCGGTACACCTCCGCCTTCTGGTCGTACTCAATGTGGCGGCTCATCACAATTATCGTCTGCCGCATCAGGAACATAAACACCCCCCGCAGCACCGCCAGCCCCAGAATCAGCAGGCCATTCCACAGCACCATCGTAAAGATGTAATCCCGCATCGCCCCCGCCAGCCCCGTATCCGCAATCAGGCGGTACGAGCCAATCTGCTCCACCACCCCATCCAGCGTGCGCCGCACCACCACCGGCGGCAGTACCGCGAAGAGGTTAGACACCGTCACAAACAGCATCCCCAGCAACAACCGCCCGCGGTAACGGATAAAATACTTGCGCAGCGACTTCAGGTGCTTCATACTCGGCACCGAAGGTACCGGGAGATAGTGGATGATGATTGTTTAGCCGGCTGCATCACGCTCCCAATCGTTCCTTGCGTCGCACGTTTCATCGGCTGTTAGTCTATTGGACTTTTCACTTAACCCGGATTATGCTTTTGCCCATTGGTGAGCTAACCAACTGGCTTCTGAGCTTCCCAAAGCCTGTTGGTGAGCTAACCAATGAGGTTTTTAGCACTGAAAAGCCCGTTGGTTAGCTCACCAATGGGCTTCTGAGCGTTCAAAATGGGTTTGGTTAGCTAACCAACAGGCTTCTGAGCGTTCAAAATGGGTTTGGTTAGCTAACCAACAGGGTTTTGAGCATTCAGAAGCCCATTGGTTAGCTAACCAATGTATAAAACGTCAGTTTTTACCCTTTGGTGCGCACGCCAACGTACAGATTGTCAGTCGGGAGTATGCTGGCTGGCTCAGCGACTGGGAAAAGCTCAACAGACTGACGAACGATGAACGGAGCGTCGCAACGGAAGATTGCGAGCGAACGGAACGCTGACTACCAAAAAGTCCCATTAACCCTCAATCCCCTCCAGCAAATCCTCAAAGCGCTCGCGGCGGCGGATGAGGCGGGCGCTGTCGCCATCCACCAGCACCTCGGCGGGGCGCAGGCGGGAGTTGAAGCGGCTGCTCATCTCGTAGCCGTAGGCGCCGGCGTTGTGGAAGCGGAGGAGGTCGCCCTCGCGCACCTCGGCAATTGTTCTGTCCCAGGCAAAGGTGTCCGTCTCACAGATATTGCCCACCACAGTGTAGATGCGCTGCGCGCCGGAGGGGTTGGATATGTTGGTGATGTGGTGGTAGGCCTCGTAAAACATGGGGCGGATGAGGTGGTTGAAGCCCGAGTCCACGCCGGCGAAGGTGGTGGCGGTGGTCTGCTTCACCACATTCACCTTCACAATAAAGGAGCCGGCCTCGCTGACAAGGTATTTGCCCGGCTCAAACCACACTTCCAGCGGCCGTGGGTATTCGGCCTCAAAGGCCTTGAAGGCTTCGGCCACTTCTTTGCCAAGGCGGGCCACGTCCGTCTCCGCATCGCCCTCGCGGTAAGGCACCTTGAAGCCGGAGCCGAGGTCTATGAACTGCAATTCCGGAAAGTGAATGGCTACGCCGAGGAGCACATCCAGCCCCTTCATGAATACGCCGACGTCCTTTATCTCGGAGCCCGTGTGCATGTGGAGGCCCTGCACGTGGAGGCCGGTAGCCTTCACGATGCGCTGTATGTGCCGGAGCTGATGGATGGAGATGCCGAACTTGGAATCAATGTGGCCGGTGGAAATCTTGTAATTCCCGCCCGCCTCAATGTGCGGATTGATACGAATGCAAACGGGATAAGACCCGCCGAAGAGCGCCCCGAACTGCTCCAGGATGGAGAGGTTGTCAATGTTAATGAAGACGCCCAACTGCTTCGCCTCCAGTATTTCCGAAAGGGCCACGCAGTTGGGCGTGTATAGGATTTGCGCTGGCGCGAAGCCGGCATGAATGCCAAGCTTTACTTCATTAATGCTCACACAATCCAACCCGGCGCCGAGGCTGCGCAGGTGCCGCAGGACATGGATGTTGGAAAGCGCCTTGCAGGCGTAGAAGAAGCGGGTGGGATGCGCGGAGAAGGCGTCTTGCAGCTTCCCCCATTGGCGGGAGATGGTGCCGGCGTCGTAAACGTAAAGCGGGGTGCCCCATTCGTCGGCAAGGGAGCGGAGTTGCGCGTCATTCATAGCTGGCGCAAAGGTAAGAATAGCACTCGCCGGGCCTAAGCCATTGTCATCCTGAACGAAGCTTCGCGAAGCGTTGCGCAGTGAAGGAACCGTATGCTGCGGGCCGAGATGTCTGGCATAGAAGCATACAGATGCTTCGCTGCGCAACGCTTCGCGAAGCTTCACTCAGCATGACAAATAGCATGAAGCAAATCATCAAATAGGATTACTTCCCCGCCGCGAAATCCAGTACTGTCCCGTTCATGCAGTAGCGCAGCCCGGTAGGCTTAGGCCCATCGTCAAAGACATGGCCGAGGTGGGAGCCGCAGCGGGCGCACTTCACCTCATCGCGGTAGCCGTCGGCGTCTTTGCGCTGGCCAACGCTTTTGGCGTTGAGCGGCTGGTAGAAGGAGGGCCAGCCGGTGCCGCTTTCAAATTTGGTATCGGAGGAGAAGAGCGGATTACCGCAGACGGCGCAGTAATAGGTGCCCTTCGCGTGGTTGTCGTGGTAGCGGGAGGAGAATGCGCGGTCGGTGCCTTCCTCGCGGGCTATGTAGTAAACATCGGATGGCAAGATGGATTTCCACTGCTTGTCGGTGAGCTTGACCGGAGCAGTGGCCGTGCGGTTGTAATAGGGGTTGGGCTTTTTCTGGGCGGATGTGTTGGTGCATTGTGCAGTGAGCAGTGCGATGCAGATGCTGCAAAGGAGAAGGCTGAGTCGTTGCATGATTGGTTGTGGTTTTTTTGTGTGCAGGAATATAAACGGGGGAGGAAGCCTTTTGGATGTTGGCCAGGTGTTAGGGCATGTACCAAACCTATTCCGCCGGCGGGGCGTCTCCCTTATGGCATGTATGGCTATGTATTTCCGTAGCAATGCAATACCTTGGGTCTCCTATTCCCTGATAACTCCGCGCCTATGAGCTTTTGGAAAATTACGCCGCTTTCTTTCCTGCTCCTGCTTACCGCCATCGGCGCAAAGGCGCAGCTTACCCTTACGGATACGGCGAAGGCGGGCAGCCTCGTGCGCCAACTGGTGGGCAAAGGCATCATCTTCACTAACCCCTTACTCACTTGCGACAGCGGCGCTAGCGGCCAGTTCTCCATTGTGGGGCCGAACAACCTGGGCCTGCAGGAGGGCGTGGTGCTTACCAGCGGCAAGGTGAAGAGCAACCCAGCCACTTTTACTAACGGCATTGACGCGGTGAACATTGGCGCTATCTCTACCTGCAACGAAAAGGGCGCTCCACTGGATTACTCGCCCCTTACAACCCTCGCCGGACAGCCTACGCACGACGCCTGCCGCCTTGAGTTTGACTTTGTACCCGACGGCGACAGCATCTTATTCAATTACGTCTTCGGCTCTGAGGAGTACGACGCGTTTTCCTGCACCGGCTTCAATGATGTATTCGCATTCTTTCTTTCCGGCCCGCTTATTACCGGGTCTCCCAACATTGCGCTTATTCCCGGCACCAATGTGCCTGTAACCATCAACAGCACTACCGATACTTCCATCACCAAGCCCGGCAGCACCAACCTTTGCACCTCCATCGCCCCCGGCTCGCCCTTCGTGCAGTATTACAATGATAACTCCACGGATACGATGATTACCTATTACGGGCTCACCAAAGTGCTCACCGCCCACGCGAAGGTTATTCCCTGCACTACTTACCACATCATTCTCGCCATTGCAGATGCCGGCGACTGCGCCCTGGACAGCGGCGTATTCCTAGAAGCCAATTCTTTTAGCTCCAACAATATCAGGATTGCCATCAACAACTACCTCGGCTCTAACTATCCTTACATCGTGGAGGGCTGCGGCTCCAGCACCATCACTGCCATACGCACCAAGCCGGTCAATTATGCGCAGACGGTGCACCTTGCCTTTGGCGGCTCCGCCACGCGCAATGTGGATTACCTCAATGTGCCGGACAGCGTAACGGTGCCGCCCGGCGATACCATCGGCTCCATCACCATCAATCCTATCCAGGACGGCATTGTAGAGGGCGATGAGACCATTAAGGTCTATACCCTGCACCCCTGCACTGGCCTCCCCATTGACAGCACCGAGATTACCGTCAAGGATTACCTGCCCTTTACGCACGGCGGCGATACCGCCATCTGCCAGCGCGATACGGTGCTGCTACGCGCCGATGGCAACGTGGCCGACGACAGCGAATGGGTCTGGTACTGGCGCGGCACGCCGCCCTTCCTCGGCATAGCCAATCAGGGGCGCGAGCAGGCGAGGGCGTGGATTGATACCTCCACCACCATCTATATGAGCGCCACCTACCGCGGCTGCCTCACCGATACCGAAAGCGTTTTTGCGCGCGTGGAGCCGCTGCCCATTGTCAATATCGTGCAGCGCGAGACGGAGCTTTGTCTGAAGGAGCCCTGGAAGATTTTTGTGGACAGGGTGAAGCCTTACTGGTTTTCTGATTACGCCTACCGCTGGATTCCCGGTAATAATCTGAACGACAGCACCATTCTGGAGCCTCACTTCTTCTCGCAGGAATTAAAGACCTACAACTACACCCTCCGTGTACGCACGCCCCTCGGCTGCGAAGGCCGCGACTTCATTACCCTTCACGCCCGCCCGCCGCTGCTCACGCTGGACGCCAATCCGCTGGACACGACCATCACCTACGGCACGCAGATTCAGCTTTACGCGCGCGGCGCGAATGCTTACCAATGGACGCCGCTTACCAACCTTACCGATAATCTTTCGCCCGCGCCTTTTGTGCGGCCCACTACCTCTACCGTCTATACCGTTACGGGCTTCAACCAATGGGGCTGCTCTGATACGCGCATTTTGCGCATCAACGTTGACCCGTCTATGCACGATGACATTCCCACCGCTTTCTCGCCGAACGGCGATGGCCGCAATGACTTCTTCAACGTAGTCAATCTGGATGGCAGGAATCTGCTGGAATTCCGTGTGTTTGACCGCTGGGGCGCGGAGGTGTTCAGCGCCAACAGCGCCACCAAGGGCTGGGACGGCAGCTACAAGGGCGGCGAGCCTTGCCCGGTAGGCACGTACTACTATATTATCCGTGTTTCGCGGCCCACGGGCGGGAATTATTCGTACAAAGGCGAGGTTACGCTGGTGAGATAGCTACACCCGCGCCCGCCAAGGCAGCTCCTGCCGCGCCGGCAAGCTGCGTGATGTAGCGCGCGAGCACAAATAGGAAGTCTGAGAGCCGGTTCAGGTACGGCACCGCGAGGGCCGGGAATGGCCTCACCCTCCGCCTCCATGCCCACGCAGATGCGCTCGGCCCGCCGGCAGATGCAGCGCGCCACGTGGCAGGCGCTCGCCGCCATAGCCCCGCCGGGAATGATGAAGGAGCGCATCTCCGGAAGGCTTTCGTTCATGAAATCAATGCGGCCTTCCAGCCATACCACGTCTTCGCTGTGCAGGTCGGGGAGCTTCATCTTTATATCCTTGTCCGGCGCAGTGGCCAGCTCGGAGCCGAGGGTGAAGAGGCGGTCTTGTACTTCGCGCAGCCAAGCCGAGATTTCTGCATTGCCGCATAGGTCGTTGACCATGCCGAGCTGCGAGTTCAGCTCATCCACAGTGCCGTAGCTCTCTATGCGGATGTGGTTTTTGGGCACGCGCACGCCGCCTATGAGGGAGGTGCTGCCCTTGTCGCCGGTCTTAGTGTAAATCTTGAAGGCCATGCGGCAAAATTCGGTCGGAACTACGAAGCGCGGCTGGCCGTTATGGTCTTTTATTGGGGTTAAGCGACTATACTACTATTCAGCTGTAGTGGCGTTGGCACCGTTCATCCAATCAATTCTATTGAACTTTTCACAGTGCATTCGGCTTGTCTAATCATTCGGCCAAATGCACACTAGGCTTCCTACAAAACGCTTCCCGAAGCCGCGCCCGTAGCCTATTGCAGCAAAACCTTCACATACGCGCACGTATCTTTAAAGCTAAACCTGCGTGCAAGTGAACTGGGACAGAATTAAGGAAAAGCTCAACATCTTAAGCGACGCCGCCAAGTACGATGTGTCGTGCTCTTCCAGCGGCTCTAAGCGCGACAACAAGGCCGGCGGCCTCGGCGATACCACGGGCATGGGCATCTGCCATTCCTATACCGAAGACGGCCGCTGCATCTCGCTGCTCAAAATCCTGCTGACCAATTTCTGCATCTACGATTGCCAATATTGCGTTTCCCGCCGCTCCAATGATGAAGTGAAGCGCGTGGCTTTCTCCGTAGAGGAAGTCGTTGACCTGACCATCTCTTTCTACCGGCGCAACTACATTGAAGGGCTGTTTCTTTCTTCCGGCATCTTCAAGAATCCTGACTACACCATGGAGCGCCTCGTGCGCGTAGCTAAAACGCTGCGAGAGGAGCATAACTTTAACGGGTACATCCACCTCAAGACCATTCCCGGCGCAAGCCCGGAGCTGATGCGGGAAGCCGGCCTTTACGCCGACCGCCTTTCGGTAAATATTGAGCTTCCTACGGAGCAAAGTCTCAACCAGCTTGCCCCGGAGAAGAACTACGCCGACATTGAGGGCCCGATGGCCTACCTCAGCGAGACCATCGCGGGTGTAAAAGAAGAGGCGAAAGTCATCCGCTCCACGCCAAAGTTTGCGCCGGGCGGCCAAAGCACGCAGATGGTCATCGGCGCTACGCCGGAGAACGACCTGACCATCATGCGCCGCGCTGATGGACTGTATAAGGATTACAAGCTGAAGCGCGTCTATTACTCCGGCTATGTGCCCGTCAATGACGGCAATGTTTTGCTGCCGCATATTCAAAGCCAGGTGCCGGTGCTGCGCGAGCATCGCCTCTATCAGGCCGACTGGCTGCTGCGCAATTACGGCTTTACCGTGGATGAGATTGTGGATGAGGCAAACCCGCAACTTGACACCGCCGTTGACCCGAAGCTCGGATGGGCCTTGCGCAACCTGCACCTTTTCCCATTAGACATCAATACGGCGGGCGCCGACCTTATCAAGCGGGTGCCGGGCATCGGGCTGCGGAGCGCTGAGCGGATTGTGCAGGCGCGGCAGTTTGGGCGGCTGAGCTGGGAGCACCTGAAGAAGATTGGCATTGCGGTGAGCCGCGCGAAGTATTTCATCACCTGCCGCGATAAGGAGGATGGTGCGGTGCTGGAGCTGCCGGACACGAGTATTCGTCAGCGCATCCTTGCAGGCGCTAAGAGTAAGTTTGTGGCGCACTATACTACGCAGGGACAATTGTTTTAGTTGGAATGCTTCAGCTTACCTACGACGGCACGATGGCCGGCCTGCTGAGCGCCGTCTTTGAAGCCTATGAGCAGAAGGCGCAGGATGAGTGCGCCATTGTCAAAGAATCCATTGCCGCTATGGACGCCTTTGCGCGGCGGGTGCCGGTGGCTACCGATGCCGGGCGGGCGCGGCGGGTATGGGCCGGGCTTTCCAAAAAGCTCTCCCGCGAAGCGCTGGAGGAATTGCACCGCTGCTTTCTATCCGAATTGCCGGAGGTGGAGGGGATGCTGCTGGCTTACATGCGCTATGCCTTTAAGAGCACCGTAAAGATGGAGGAGGATTTTGGCCATCCCGCCGTGCTTTGGGTATCGCAGACGGCGCGGAAGGTGTGGCGGGAGAAGCACCGCATGGAAGCCTTCGTACGCTTCCAGGAGTTGGGCGACGGCCTTTTCTACGCCGGCATTGAGCCGGACTACAATGTGCTCCCGCTCGTGGAGCCGCACTTCCGCAGCCGCTATGCCGACCAGTCGTGGATTATCTATGACCTGCGGCGCAAGTGGGGCCTGCATTATGATAAAGAGAAGGGTACGACGGAAGAAGTACACTTTGAATGGGCCGCCGGCAGCGATGGCAAGCCTGCTCCTGAAGCCCTCGCGCCTAATGAGCCCCTCTATGAAGCCCTCTGGCAGGATTACTTCAAGAGCACCGGCATTCCCGCGCGCAAAAACCCGGCGCTGCACCTGCGGCATGTGCCCCTTCGCTATTGGCGGCACCTGCCGGAGAAGCGGGGATAAACGGGGAAGCCTTTTAACAAAGCATCCCTCCCGCCCCTTCTATATTTGCCCGCCCTAAAAATCTTTATGCAATCCTTTCGCGCCGCGCTTCTCGCCGCCGTTCTCTGCGCCGCATCTCTTTCCGCGTCCGCGCAAAGCAGCTCCTCCGAGCTTCCCGCTCCGCCCTCTGAAATCACGAAGCCTTCGCGCGACTTTGTGATGCTGCAGTTTACCTACGACGCCTGGGCCAGCAAGCCGGACTCTATCAAGACGGGCGGCATCGGCCGCGGCTTTAATGCCTACCTCTGCTACGACTTTCCTATTCAGAAGAGCAACTTCTCCTTTGCCGCGGGCATCGGCGTGGGCACTTCCAATATCTACTTTGAAGACCAGACGCTCCGCCTGACGGATACCGGGGCCGCGGCCTCGCAGGTGCGCTTTGTGCCGGAGACGCAGGACTATAAGCGCTATAAGCTGGCTACCGCTTACATAGAAGCCCCCTTTGAGCTGCGCTATTTTGGCAATAAGGCCAATCGCAACCGGGGCTTCAAGGCCGCCATAGGCCTGCGCGCGGGTACGCTGGTGGGCGCCCACACGAAGGGCGTGCGCACGGTGGACGGCACTAAGGTGGTGGAGAAGGTGGACACCAAGCGCTACCTCGACAAGTGGCGCTTCTCCGCCACGGCCCGCGTGGGCTGGGGCAATTTCTCCCTCTTCGGCTCTTACAATCTCAACACCCTCTTCAAAGACGGCTCCGGGCCGGGCGTGGTGCCTTATAGCGTGGGGCTTTGTATTACCGGTTTGTAAGTTGATCGCATAAAAAAGTCCCGGAGCATCTGCTCCGGGACTTTTTTATGCTGCTACGCGCTCCTATTGCGTCACAAACGTCTGCTCCGCGCTCAGGCCGGAGGGGCCGGCCGCGTTGAGCGTGTAGCCTACGGCACGGTAGCGGATGCCGCTCACCAGGTTGTCCACCGTCAGTTTGCGGTGCGTGTCCGTGATTATTAATACATCCACCGGGGCAGTGCCGCCGCGCACAATTACCCCCGTGTGGGTAATCAATGCCGGGCCGCTGCCTGCTGCCGGCACCAGTATTACCACGTAGGCTTTGGCGCCGCTCACCGGCTTAAATTCAATGATTGCCGTGCCCGCGTCCCGGCCCGCCGTCACGGTCAGTTCCGCCTGCTCGCCGCGCTCCGCGGGATGGCTTTCTTCCGCAGAGGCGAGGTAGTTGGCGGAGAGGATTTTCTGCTTATCGTTGTAGGCAAGGTTGGTTACATAGCGCCCGTTGCGCTTGAGCTTGGCTATGAGGTCTTTCTCCGCAACATCCCGCTGCGCGGTGGCTTCGATGCTGCCGTCCGTGCTCTCTACTATCTGCTGCTTCTGCTCCAGGAGGAGGGCGGCGGCGGTGATTTGCGTCAGCGGCACATCGGGCGAGGGGAACAACTCATTGCCTGTGAGGCCTACCACAGTGTTGCGGGCAAAGTTGACGAGCCGCATGGGGGCGTAACGGTCAAAATCCATCAGTACGGTTACGGGACGTAGCATGGCTGCGTTTGGTTTAATTGATTAAAAACGTAGTTTCTTACCGCGAATTAAATGCTCTTTTTTCAAAAATTGCATATCGGTATGTCATTATTTATAGTCGTTAAACGGCTTGCGGGGCCTCATTTATCGCAAAGCGAGCTCGCTTTATGCCCATGTGAGTTCGCATAGCTTCTATGTGAAATCGCTTTACAGCTATGCGAACTCATTTTCCTGAAAAGCGAACTCACTTTCCTGAAAAGCGAACTCATTTTCCTGAAAAGCGAACTCACTTTCCAGGAAAGTGAGTTCGCATAGCCTCCATGTGAGCTCACATAGAAGCTATGCGAGGTCACTTAGAGGCTATGTGACCTCGCTTTACCTGAAAACCGGTTAACACCACTCCGACTTTTGTCATCCCGGAACGGGAACCTGCTCGTATCGGCGCTTATCATAAAAGTTCCCGTTCCGGGATGACAAAAGATTGGGGAAAGGGGGCTTTGCCTGCGGCGAATTGATGATGTGAATAGCCGTTGGTAACGCTCCGGTAACATGGAATAACGGGCGGAAAAGCCGCCTCTGCCCGCGCCGCGCCAAAAGCGCATCCCGACTTGTGCGCCCCGGCAACATTTTATTAACAGGGGGAGAACCTTCCCACAGGGCTAAACTTATCCGTCGGGGGCTTGTCCACATCTCCACAAAAGGGTGTTGGAAAGCCGCATTGCCGCGGCGCGGGGGCCGGGACAAAGGGGGCGGCGGGTGTGGATGGCGGGGCTTTGGTTACTTTGCAGGTGGGGACGGGAACTTTCTATCCACGAAACCACAGGCGTAATGATGGTAGCTTCTTTTTTTAAAAAACTCAAACGGTTATTACTATGAATGTGGATTTCGCCGCGGCGGAGGCTTCCATTGAGAAGCGCGGCTTCCTGGATTTGCCTATAGACCCGTCGCTGGACATTTTTGCGGAGATAGAAAGGCTGAAGAAGGCGCAGCATGCCGTCATCCTCGCGCATTACTATCAGGAGCCGGACATTCAGGACATCGCGGATTACATTGGCGATAGCCTGGGCCTTGCGCAGGCGGCTGCGAAGACGGAGGCGGATGTGATTGTGTTTGCCGGGGTGCATTTTATGGCGGAGACGGCTAAGATTCTGAACCCGGGTAAGAAGGTGTTGCTGCCGGACCTGAATGCGGGCTGCTCGCTGAGCGATAGCTGTCCGCCGCCCTTGTTTAAGGCTTTCAGGGAGGCGCATCCGAATCATCTGGTCATCTCTTATATCAACTGCTCGGCAGGCATCAAGGCGCTGAGCGATATCATCTGCACCTCGTCAAATGCAAAGGCGATTGTGGACAGCCTGCCGGCAGCTCAGGAAATCATCTTTGCGCCGGACCGGAACCTTGGGGCCTGGCTGAATAAGCAGACGGGTCGGGAGATGCTGCTGTGGAACGGCGCGTGTATGGTGCATGAGCTGTTTTCTTTGGAAATGATTGTACGGTTGCGCACGCGGCACCCGGAGGCAAAGCTGATTGCGCACCCGGAGTGTGAGGAGCCGCTGCTGCGGATGGCAGACTTTATAGGAAGCACGACGCAGCTGCTGAAGTTTACGCAAACGGACAGCGCGAATAGCTACATCGTGGCCACGGAGACGGGCATTCTGCACCAGATGCAGCAGGCGGCGCCGGAGAAGGTGTTTATCCCCGCCCCGCCGGACAATTCGTGCGCGTGCAATGACTGTCCGCACATGAAGCTCAACACTTTGGAGAAGGTGTACCTCTGCCTGAAGCACGGGCAACCGGAGATAGAAATGGAGGCTGGCCTGCGTGAAATGGCGCGGAAGCCGATTGAACGGATGATGGAGATTAGCCGTGCGGCGGGATTGATTGGGTGAAGAAAAATTTTTGCCGCAGGATTTGGCGGTATTTAATACAATGTTGATAACTTTATCGAAACGTAATCCCAGTATGAACAAACTCTTTACCTCTCTAATGCTTGCCGGCGCGATAATGGTTTGCGGGCAGGCCCAGGCACAAACGATCCCGCAGCCTCTGAGCAACGGGTACATTAAGACGAATCTTGCAGCGGTGCGCTTCCTGGTAAACACACCCAGCAACCTTTCAGGATTGAAGATTGTTACGCAGGCTCCATGGGGCACTCAGAACCCATTGTACAATGCGCCGGTAGTGCGCGGCTTTGACTCTCTGGCGGCCCTCCCTTTAACGAATCCCTCAGCTATTGCCGGTAAGGTGTGCCTGTTGTTTCGCGGCGGCGGCATTAGCTTTTCCCAGAAGGCAGACTATGCAAAGAATGCTGGTGCCATAGGCGTAATAATTGTGAACAATATTCCTGGTCCGGCGTTAGGGATGGCGCAGACGGGTACTAATGGCCCTGGCATCCCGGTATTCATGGTGTCCATGGCGGACGGTATTGCAATGAATAACGCGCTTATCAATAGTACGCCCGTTACCATCAGTACGAGCCCTTGGAGCATCGCTGCACACGACCTTGGCTTGGTGCAAAACATGCAGAGCACGCCCCATGCGATGAGCATTCCTTATTCGCAGCTTAGTGCGGGAGCAAACCGTTTGCAGTACCGGAACTTTGTAGGTGGTGCGGTTGCGAATTATGGTACTTCTTTGGAGACAGGCATTACAGTTGCAGAGACAGTGACCTGGCAGCCTACTACCGGAGCTTCTTCAGTAGTGCATACAGGAACATACACTGTTCCGAATATGGGCGCTCCGTCTTCCGGTAGTCCTTTGGATTCTGTAAGGTTCGGATTTGGCGGCAGCACAAGCCCCTGGTCGCTCACTGCGCCTACATCAACTGGCACATACAAGTATAAATATGACCTGACTTTCGGCGCTACCGATGCTGTGCCTGAGGACAATACGCTCACTTATACCCAGTACGTAACTGACTCTATTTTCTGCAAGGGTGCGTATGACTATACCAAGATGCAGCCTAACATCAGCCAGGGCATACAGCCTTCGGGTGTGAGCACTGCTTTCTCAATGGGCCCGCTGTTTTATATGGCTAAGGGGAAATTCGCGGCGCGGAAAATCCAATATTCTGTTTCTAAAAATGCCGTACCTACTCTTGATCAAGAGGAAGCAATTGCATTGCTGTATAAATGGGTTGACGGAGCAAACGGCCAGCCGCTTGACTCGTTTGTAGAGGGTGATGAGCTGAATCTCGTAGGGATTAACCGTAAGTTGTTTACAACTGCCGACTCTGTAGGTAAAGTGTTTACGGTCAATGTTTTAGATCCTACAACGCCTACTAAAACAGTTTCTCTAGATAGTAACGCATGGTATTGGGTAAGCGTTCAGGCATCTAATACATGCTTCATTGGAATGGACTACACCACTGGCTTTTTCACGCGCTCATACATCCAAAAGCTGCTGCTTAAGAATGATGATCTTCCGGAATTGCTTTTAGTTGACGATTATAGTTCTCTTAGCGGAAGCAGCACGGCTTTGCTGCCTTATCCTTTCGGCGGCAACGCTTATCAAATTGATTCTACTTTCTTTGACCGTTTCTACTATATCCCAGCGCTTGCTTTGCATATTTCAAAGAACCAGATTGGAGCTGTTCTGCCTAATGGTGTCACTACTACAGGCACAAACAGTGGGTTTGGAACTTTGAACATTTATCCTAACCCTGCTAACGATCAGTTGTCTGTTGAGCTTAAGCTTAATGAAGTGCAAAACACAGTAGCTATTCGCCTGTTAGATGTTACTGGGAAGATTGTAAAGAAAATTGACATGAAACAGACGCGTGGTGAATCTTTCACAATATCCTGCTCCGATATTCCTGCTGGTAATTACTATCTTGCAGTATTCGGTGATAATGGCCATACCGTTAATAAGGTGAGTATTAAGCATTAATAGCTTTCCTCCCCAGACAATAAAGGCCGCTATCAGCGGCCTTTATTATTTATCCCTTCTTTTATTATGTTTACTAAGTACGATGTAATTGTTGTTGGTGCTGGCCATGCTGGTTGCGAAGCAGCTCATGCTGCAGCTAACATGGGCTCATTAGTTTTGCTAATTACTACGAGTTTACAGAATATTGGGCTTATGAGTTGCAATCCGGCAATGGGCGGTATAGGTAAAGGTCAATTAATACGTGAAATTGATGCTCTTGGTGGCGGCAGCGGTATCGTTTCGGATAAAAGCATGATACAATTTAGGATGCTAAACAAAAGTAAAGGGCCTGGCATGTGGAGTCCGCGTTCTCAAAATGATCGTTCGTTATTTGCTAGTGTTTGGCGAGACGTCCTCGAATCTACTGATAAAATTCACTTTTGGCAAGATACAGTTAGTAGCCTCATTGTTTCACGTGGAACAATAAAAGGTGTTAAGACCTCCTTGGGCATAACAATAGAATCTAAAACAGTAGTTCTCACAAACGGCACATTCTTGAATGGAACAATCCATATTGGCAAAAAACAATTTGGTGGTGGAAGGTTGAGTGAAAGTCGTGTAACTGGCTTAACAGAGCAACTCAAAAATTTGGGATTCAATAGCGAGCGCTTGAAAACCGGTACTCCACCTCGAATTGATGGACGAAGTATAAATTACGACGTAATGGAGGAGCAATTTGGTGACGACTTAATAACGGGTTTTTCATTTCTGGAAACACCAGAATTAAACAAAAAAAATCAAAAAAGCTGTTGGATAACATATACTTCGACTGCCGTACACGAAGAACTAAAAAAAGGTTTTTCTGAATCTCCAATGTTTAATGGAAATATTAAGAGTACCGGCCCAAGATATTGCCCAAGCATAGAAGATAAAATAAATCGGTTTGCAGACCGTGACCAGCACCAACTGTTTATTGAGCCGGACGGCTGGGGAACAACAGAGGTTTATGTAAATGGTTTCAGTACTTCGTTACCAGAAGAAATACAGTACAAAGCACTTCAAAAAGTAGCAGGTCTGGAAAATTGCAGAATGCTGAAACCGGGTTATGCAATTGAATACGACTATTTTCAACCCACACAACTACATAATACACTTGAAACAAAAAAAGTAAAGAATTTGTTTTTTGCTGGTCAGATTAATGGCACGACAGGTTATGAAGAAGCTGCTTGTCAAGGACTCATTGCCGGAATAAATGCAAGTAACACAACACGGAATCTAGATAGCATCATTTTATCCAGAGACGAAGCATACATTGGTGTGTTAATAGATGATTTAATAAGTAAAGGCACAGATGAACCGTATCGTATGTTCACCAGCCGTGCAGAATATAGAACTTTACTTAGACAGGATAACGCGGATATGCGACTAACTAAAATGGGTTATAAACTCGGATTGGCAAATGCAGATCGCTATAATAAATTGGAAAAAAAGGAAAATGCTGTAAATGAAATTCTTCAAAAAATAGCTTCACTAACCATCGACGCCGAAGGGATCAATAAATACCTTGAAGATCGTAATAGCGCTCCAATAACAGAAAGAACAAAAATTATCAAGTTATTACTACGTCCGAGAATTTATTTAATTGACCTTATTCAGAACCTCTCTCATCTTAAAAATGATTTTGGTAGCTATAATATTCTAGAAATAGAACAAGCTGATATTCAGACAAAATACAGCACATACATACAGAAAGAATACGAGATAGCAACAAAAATTAAAAATCTAGATAATCAAGTAATCCCAGAATCGTTTGACTATGAAAATATAGTGGCACTTGGAACTGAAGCCAAACAAAAACTAAATAGAATAAAACCAACGACAATAGGACAGGCAAGCCGTATAAGTGGAATTAATCCAACCGATATTCAGATCTTACTTGTTTTCTTAGAGAGGTAGTATATGGATATAAGGTCCTCGATATACAAGTTTTGCAATTACCAGGAAAGGTCACAACAGGAGGTTAGAAACAAACTTTATGACCTTGGTGCTGATACTGAGCAAGTAAATGAACTTATCGCTCAACTGATAGAATCAGAGCTAATTAACGAAGAGCGTTTCGCCAGAGCATTTGTAAGAGGGAAATTCCGGATAAAGAAATGGGGAAAAGTAAAAATAAATTATGAACTGAAAGTGCATAGGTTATCCGAATACGTTCTTAAAAAAGCTTTTATGGAAATAGATCCATCAGACTATTACCAAACAGCCAAAGAAATTGCTGAAAAGAAATGGTTACAATTGAAAACTGAGAAGAGTGAGAAACTTAGGGCTAACAAAGTATATCAATACTTAAAACAAAAAGGCTATGAATACTCCGTTATTATAGAGGTAACGGCCGAATTGAGAAGTCTCACCTAATCTTTATACTAACTTTAGCGGTGTAAACACCTGCAGCATGGCCGAACAAATACAACAAGTTACTGAAGGAGTTAGCGTGACCGTAGAGACATTCTATCAAGCCGCGCATAGCAACCCTTTATCATCAGAATATCTATTTGCCTACCGCATTACCATTGAGAATCTCAGCACAATGCCTATCAAATTATTGCGCCGTCATTGGTACATAATAGATAGCAATGGAGCTTACCGCGAGGTGGAAGGTGAAGGTGTGGTAGGCAAACAGCCTATTCTTGAGCCTGGCAATAGTCACCAATATATCTCAGCATGTAGCCTACGCTCCGATATGGGAAAAATGCACGGTACATATCTAATGGAGAATCTGTACAACAAAAAGCTTTTCAAAGTCGCTATTCCCGAGTTCCAGATGATAGCGCCCTTTAAAGCCAACTAGTGACTTAGCCTTTTCTTATCAACTTTCCCGCACTATCCGCGTACCTTCGCGCAGCTTTTCAATGCCCTCCGCCATGAAGGGCTTTTTTATTGTCAAAATTCTCAAATGAACCTTAGAAACATCGCCATCATCGCTCACGTTGACCACGGAAAGACTACCCTCGTGGACAAAATCATACACGCTACCAAAGTCTTCCGCGACAATCAGGAAACGGGAGACCTGATCATGGACAGCAATGATCTCGAACGCGAGCGCGGCATAACCATCCTCGCCAAAAATATCTCCGTTACATACAACGACACCAAAATCAACGTCATTGATACTCCAGGCCACGCCGACTTCGGGGGCGAGGTAGAGCGCGTGCTGAAGATGGCAGACGGCGTCCTCCTACTCGTGGACGCCTTTGAAGGCCCCATGCCGCAGACCCGCTTCGTACTTCAGAAAGCCCTCAACCTTGGCCTCCGCCCAATCGTGGTGATTAATAAGGTAGATAAACCCAACTGCCGCCCCGACGAGGTTCACGACGCCGTTTTTGAGCTTTTCTTCCAACTTGACGCCACCGAAGAGCAGCTTGACTTCCCCACCCTCTACGGCTCCGCCAAGCAAGGCTGGTACAATACTACCCTCACCCCCACGGACAATATCAACGCCGTGATGGACATGATCATTGACAAGGTGCCCGCGCCAAGCACCGCCGAAGGCCCCCTTCAACTCCAGATTACCTCTCTGGACTACTCCTCCTTCCTCGGCCGTATCGCCATTGGCAAAATCACACGCGGCACTATTAAGGAAGGCCAGAATATTCAACTATGCCGCCTAGACGGCACCATGCTACGCAATAAGGTCAAGGAAGTCTATGTCTTTGAAGGGATGGGCAAGAAGAAAGTATCCGAAGTATCCGCCGGCGATATCTGCGCTATAGTAGGCATTGAAGACTTCCAGATCGGCGAAACCATTGCCGACTTTGATGCCCCCGAGGCTTTGCCGGTAACGGCCATTGATGAGCCGACGATGAACATGCAGTTCTCCATCAACAACTCCCCCTTCTACGGCCGTGAAGGCAAATTTGTTACCTCCCGCAATATCCGCGACCGCCTTTACAAAGAGCTGGAGAAGAACCTCGCCCTCCGCGTGCAAGACACCGAAGACGCCGACAAATTCCTCGTCTATGGCCGCGGCATCCTTCACCTCTCCGTGCTCGTAGAGACCATGCGTCGCGAAGGCTACGAGCTTACCATAGGCCAGCCGCAGGTAATTGTCAAAGAAATTGACGGCAAAAAGTGCGAGCCTTACGAAGTACTCGTGGTGGACGTACCCGCCGAATCTTCCGGCAAAGTCATAGACCTCGTCACGCAGCGCAAGGGCGAGATGCTCATCATGGAAACAAAGGGCCAGATGCAGCACCTTGAGTTTGAAATCCCCTCCCGCGGCATGATCGGCCTCCGCTCCAACATGCTCACCGCCACCGCCGGCGAGGCGGTCATGGCACACCGCTTCCAGGAATACAAGCCCTGGAAGGGCAACATTCCCGGTCGCAGCAATGGCGTCCTCATTTCCAAATTCACCGGGCCCACCACCGCCTACTCCATTGACAAGCTCCAGGACAGAGGCTCCTTCTTCGTTGACCCCGGAGAAGAAGTGTATGCCGGCCAGATTATCGCCGAAAACATTAAGCCCGGCGACCTGAACGTTAACGCCATTGAAGGCAAGAAGCTCACCAACCACCGCGCCTCCGGCTCAGACGGCGCCGCCTCCATCACCCCTAAAATCCAGATGACGCTGGAGGAATGCATGGAATACATCCAGCAGGACGAATGTATTGAAATAACCCCCCAAAGCATCCGCCTCCGCAAGATTATGCTGGACGAGAATGACCGCAACAAGTACACGAAGGCTATGAAGGCCGAGGCATAGGCCTCGAAGCGATTCGGCGGTGCATACCGGCGCGCTGAATGAGCGTGGTATATAGCCAGACTTAATACTGGAGCCGGAAATCCTCGTGGGGATTCCACACACCCAATACCGGAGCCAGAAACCCTCATGGGGATTCCACACACCCAATCCCGGCGCCGGAAATCCTCGTGGGGATTCCACAGGGCTAATCCCGGCGCGGGGAATTCGCTTGGGGATTCCACAGGCCCAATCCCGATGCCGGAATTGCGCGTGGGGATTCCACACACCCAATTCCTGCATCGGGAATGCGTGTGGGGATTTTTTGGCAATTGTGCCGGAAAGGGAATCATGTTACGTGAAAAGCCCAATAGACTGACAGCCGATGAACGGAGCGTCGCAAGGAACGCTTAATAGCGCGCTGCAGCCGGCAACATAAAAATTCCCATCTACTCCCTCCGCTCCCTACTTTTGAATAAGCCAATGGATTACAATACCACCCGCGAGCCCCTGCGCATGCCCGAATACGGCCGCTCCATCCAGAGCATGGCCGAGCAATTACTGAAGATGGAAGACGATGCCGCCCGCCTCAAAAACGCGGAGGCCGTCATAGACGTCATGGCCATCCTCAACCCCCAGCTTAAGCAGACGGAAGATTACCGCCACATGCTCTGGGACCACCTCTACCAGATGACGGACTTCAAGCTGGAGGTAGCCAGCCCTTACCCCAAGCCCGACCCGGAAGAGCTGCGCAAGCGCCCCGCGCCCCTGCCCTATCCGGCAAAGCCCATCAAGCACCGCCACCTCGGCGGGAATATTGAGGAGCTGTTGAAAAAGGCCGAGGCAGAGATGGATCCGGAGAAGCGCGAAGGCTTCACCCAGCACATCGCCTACTTCATGAAGCTGGCCTACGCCCAATGGCACAAAGACCCGGTGCACGACGATATGATTAAAGGCGAGCTGGCGAAAATCTCCAACGGCGCCCTCCAGTACGAGCCTACCAACGGCGGCTTCCAGGTGCAGGTGGACCTGCGCCCGGATACGGGCTTTAAGAAGAAGAAAGGCCGCGGGCCGTATGGCAATAACCCGCAAGTCGGCCAGGGCGGCCAGGGCGGCGGCTTCAACAAGAAGAAGAAGTATAAGAACAAGAATAAAGGAGGGATGTAGGGATGTATTGTTGCATTGCTGTACTGTTGTATTGCTGTACGGCTTCAAAAAACAATACAGCCATACAGCAATTCAGTAAATGAAAGCCTTTGAAATCCGCGGTGGCAAGCCGCTATCCGGCACCATCACGCCGCAAGGCGCGAAGAACGAGGCCCTGCAAGTGCTGTGCGCCGCTCTGCTCACTGATGAGCCCGTCAGCTACACCAATGTCCCCGACATCATAGACGTAAACCTGCTGCTGGAATTGCTGGCAGACCTCGGCGTAAAAGTCACGCGCGGCGCGCAAGGGGAAGTAACGCTTCAGGCAGACGCCGTCAATACCGACTACTTCTCCGGCCAGACCTTCCGCCACAAAAGCGGTCGCCTGCGCGGCGCCGTTATGGTAGCCGGCCCCATGCTGGCGCGCTTCGGCAAGGCCCAAATCCCGCAGCCGGGCGGCGATAAGATTGGAAGGCGGCGGCTTGATACGCACATCCGAGGCTTTGAAGGCCTCGGGGTGAAGTTTGTGTACGATGAGGATAATTACCTCTTCTCCCTCAGTACCGAGCAGCTAATCGGCACCCAGCTCCTGCTCGACGAGCCATCCGTAACCGGCACTGCCAACATCCTCATGGCGGCCGTAATGGCGGAGGGTACCACCACCATCTACAACGCCGCCTGCGAGCCGTATGTGCAGCAGCTCTGCCGCCTGCTCAACAGCATGGGCGCCCGCATTTATGGCGTAGGATCCAACTGCATCACCGTGCAAGGCGTAAAGAGCCTTCACGGCGCAGAGCACCGCATGCTTGCCGATATGATAGAGGTAGGCTCCTTCATAGGCCTTGCGGCAATGACCGGGTCTGATATTACCATTCAAGGCGCGGATGTAGCGCAGCTCGGCATTATCCCGGAAACCTTCCGCCGCCTCGGCATTCAGTTAGAAGTTTCCGGCGATGATATTCATATCCCAAAGCAGGACAGCTACGCGATACAAACCTTCATAGACGGCTCCGTCCTTACCATCTACGACCATCCCTGGCCCGGCTTCACGCCCGACCTGCTGAGCATCATCCTGGTAGTAGCCGCACAGGCTAAAGGAACGGTACTCGTGCATCAGAAGATGTTTGAAAGTCGCCTCTTCTTCGTGGACAAGCTCATAGAGATGGGCGCACAAATCGTGCTCTGCGACCCGCACCGCGCCGTAGTAATAGGCCTTGACCACAGCCATTCGCTGCGCGGCATCAATATGGTGAGTCCCGACATCCGCGCGGGCGTTGCCCTCCTTATTGCCGCCTTAAGCGCCAACGGCAAAAGCACCATCCAAAACATTGACCAGATAGACCGCGGCTACGAGCGCATTGATGAGCGCCTCAATGCGCTCGGCGCCGATATCAGGAGGGTTTAGTTGGAATGTTGGAATGTTCCGCAACGCTCCAACATTCCGACGCTCCAACATTCCAACACGCTAATATGCATCGTCTCATCATCTTCGCCTCAGGCCAGGGCAGCAATGCACAGGCGATTATTGACTTTTTCATGAAAGAAGGCGGCGCAGAGGTTTCACTCATTGTTGCGAATAAAGCGGGGGCGGGTGTGCTGGACATTGCGCAGCGCCAAGGCATTCCTGCCCTCATAGCATCCGGTAGTCAGCTCGCAGATGCAGCGTTTCCGGAAGCGTTGCAGCAGTATCGGCCATCGCTCATCATCCTCGCCGGTTTCCTGCTGAAGCTGCCGCTGCTGCTCATTCAGGCATTCAACGGGAAAATTGTCAATATCCACCCCGCCCTCCTGCCAAAGCATGGCGGCAAGGGCATGTGGGGCCGCCATGTACATGAAGCCGTTCTCGCTGCCGGCGATATGCGTAGCGGCATTACCGTGCACCTCGTAGATGAGGAGTATGACCACGGCGCGCCGCTGCTGCAGGCAAGCTGCCCCGTCCTGCCGGGCGATGATGCGGAGCGCCTTGCCCGGCGTGTGCTGCGGCTGGAGCATTTCTGGTATCCGCGTGCCATACAGGCGCTGCTGCTGCTTCAATCTGATGCGGAAGTGGCTGCTGTGTAGCAATATCTACGCCCCCCGCTCGTTTATGAGGTTACTTTTGGCTTTGGATATTGCTATGCTTCGTTTCTCCTTTCTTCTTGCCACACTGAGCCTGTTTACGTATGGCGCTTTTGCGCAGCAGCGCAGCATTGGCGTATGGCGCGCGCACCTGCCTTACAACAATGCGCAGGCCATTGCCTCCGACGGTATAAACGCCTACGTAATTACCGACCACGGCTTTCTTTTTTATCCCACCAACGGCAAGAGTTCCGAGACCTTCAGCAAGGTGGATGGCATGCACGAAGCCGAGCCGGTGGCTATCGCGTATGATGCAGCTACCGGCAGTGTTGTCATCGGCTACAACAACAGCAATATTGATCTCTACCGGCACAACAGCTTCACCGTATTGCCCGACCTGAAGAACAAGAGTTTCGCCGGCAATAAAAGCATTAATGCCATCTACGCCGACCGCGGCATTGCTTACCTCAGCACCGGCCTCGGCGTTGTGGTGATAGACCTGGACAAAGAGGAAGTCAAGGAAACCTACGTCTTCTCTAAAGGCGGCCAGACGATGGCCATTTACGCCGTGGCCGGCGATGGCACGTACCTTTACGCAGCATCCAGCGGCGGGCTATACCGCATTGCGCGGAATGCGCCCGCGCCGCAGGTGTTTGCTAACTGGCAGGCGGTGGATACGGGGCGCGTTTATAAGAAAATGGCCCTCGCCGGTGGGGCCGTATATGCGGCTACAAGCGGCTTTACGGATACGCTCTACCGTGTGAGCCTTGCGGGCCGCCAACGCGTATGGTACAGCGATAGTACGAGCATCCTACACATAGACGGCACAGAGACGACACTTTATGCCAGCACCTTTCCCAAAAATGGCGTGGGGCTTGTCTATCACTTCTCCGTGTCGGGCAATGCCATTATTGACTCTACCTACGCGTCGAGGCCTAATGGCGTGGTAGTGATGGAGGGCGGGAGCCTTTGGCTGGCAGAAGGCTACGGTGGCCTGAGCCGGCGCAGAAGCGATGGCTCCAGACGCACGGATTACTTCGTGCCCAACGGCCCCAATGACGCGGAGAGCTTCGACATATATCCCTACAACGGCACCGTGTGGGTGGCGCACGGCTCGCTGAAGCCCAATTATCTGCCCGCCAACAAGCGCGTAGGAATCTCCCGCTACGAGGCCGGCTCCGACCACTGGGATGTATTTCACCCTTACAACTTCCCGCTCTTTCAGGATACGGTTGCAGACTTTGTGTGCATCACCAAAGACCCGCGCAGCGGCAGCCTGTATATGGGCACGGCCACCGGCGGCATCTATGAGCGCAAGGAAGATGGCAGCGGGCGCATCATCAAGCAGGGCGCGCTATTGCCGAATCTTTACGGAGAATGGCCGGCGGAAGGGCTGGCCTTTGACGCTAATGGCGCGCTGTGGGTAACCCAGAACTACCTAAACCCTGAGCTGGCCGTACGTACGGCTGACGGGAGCTGGTATCACTATTCCGTGCCCAAGCTTAATCGCTACACGGCCAATGCCGCTCAGAAAATAATTGTGGACGACGCGAACCAGAAATGGTACATCGCGCCGGTAGGCGGCGGCCTTATTGTCTATAACGACGGCGGCACTCCGGAGACGGGCAGCGACGACGATGTGCGCAACCTCACTACCGGCAAGGGCCAGGGCGACCTGCCGTCCGCCGAGGTGCGCAGCCTGGTGAAAGACCGCGACGGCGCTATCTGGATAGGCACGGATAAAGGCATTGGCATTGCAGGCAATCCGGGGCAGATGGTGGTGGATAAGACTATTGATGCCGAGCAGCCCATCCGGCAGTACGACCAGTTTGCCGGCCTGCTCTTCTCCAATGAATCGGTGAACGCGATGGCCGTAGACGGCGCCAATCGCAAATGGGTAGGCACCAACAACGGCATCTGGCTGCTCTCGCCCGATGCCAACAAGATCATCAGCCGCTATACCGTAGATAACTCTCCGCTGCTTTCCAACATCATCCAATCCATAGCCGTTGACCCTGTAACCGGTGACGTGTATTTCGGCACTGCCAACGGCCTTATCTCCTATCACGGCACTGCTACAGAAGGCGCGGAAACCGCCGGCAGCATCAAGACTTTCCCTAACCCCGTGCCCAACGGCTACACCGGCCCCATAGCCGTTCGCGGCCTCACCACCGATGCCGATGTGCGCATCACCGACATAGCCGGCCAGCTCATCTACCGCGCTAAAGCCACCGGCGGACAAGTGGTCTGGAATGGGCTGGATTATACCGGCCATCGGCCGCAAAGCGGCGTGCTGCTCATCTTCGCTACCGATAAAGCCGGTACGCAGACGGCTGTGGGCAAGATGGTGCTGATGAATTGAGCATCGCTCTGTCTCCAAACGTTCATTGTGAAGCTATAAGGCGCTTTGTGCGACTGACCATGGGCTTTATACGACTCACAAAAGGCTTTGTAAGACCCGAAACGGGCTTTTTACCGTTACGGAGGCGCTTAGTAGCGGTCTTAATATTCTTTTTGTCAGTCTGAAATTGCTTTGTAGGGTTGACGAGGCCCTTTTTGTCAGTCATGATATGTTTTGTTGCGCTTACAAGGCGTTTTGTTGCGCTTTGGATAGTTTTTTTGATGATAAGACTTGGCAGCATGTTTTTGATAAAGTAAGCCGCCATAAGCTGCCGCAACCGCTAATGCTCACCGCCACCCAATCCATCGTGCTCCGCTCCATCAAATATGGCGAGACGAGCCTCGTGTCCAACCATTTTACGCGGGTGTATGGCGTGCAGACGTACCTGGTGCAGGGCATCCGCACGGCCAGCGCGAAGGGCAAAAGCAGCCGCGCGGGATTGCTGCAGCCGGCAATGATTCTGGACATCGTAGCTTACCACAAGCCGCAGGGAAATCTGCAGCGGCTGAAGGAATTTTCGCCCGCTGTTTTCTATCAAAGCATTCATGAGGAGGTGGTGAAGAACAGCATCGCGCTCTTTTCCGCCGAACTGCTGCTGCGTCTGCTTCCGGAGGCTGCGCCAATGCCGGAGCTTTTTGACTTTGCCAAAGAATACTTAGAGCGGCTGGATGCGCAGCCGCTGATGGCGGTCGCGAATTACCCGGTGTTCTTTGCCATGCAATGCAGCCGCGCCCTCGGCTACGAGCTGGCAGGCTGCTGGAGCGAGGATACGCCCTACCTGAACCTGATAGAAGGCGGCTTCACCACCGACCCGCCCTTCGCCGGCACGACGGTAACGACGGATGACGCGGCGGCGCTGGCGCAAATGCTCCGGGTGCAGCATTTTGATGAGCTTGGCGGCATTGAGCTGAATGGGGCGGCGCGGCAAAGACTATTGGAATGGCACCTCCAATTCCTGCACCGGCATACGGAGCACATGCGGCCTGTGAAATCTCTGGCGGTGTTGCAGGCGATCCTTCACTGAGACAGGCGTGAGTCCCGAAGGGACGACCGAAATAATAGCCAGGGGTTTCAACCCCTGGAAAGAAAGAGGGCAGATCAGCCGCCGCAGCCCATCAGCCGTGCCCCACCCCATAGCACAAAGAGCCAGGCCAATCCTTTAATGAGGAAGAACAGAAAGCCAAGAATGCCGATGCGCTTCAGCCAGGTGCGCAGGCTGCGGCGCTTGTCCGGCGGTGTGTGGGGAACGGGTGGTTCGCTCAGGTCAGTTTTCATAGAGCGCGGCAAATGTACAGTCGTGCGCCAAGAGGTAAGTGGGGAATGGCTTTCGTGATAAGCTTATGACAGCCCCATAGTTTTGCACCGTTCATGCTTCGTGTTTTCCTGCTTCTTCTTTGCGCCATTGGGCCACCCGTTTTTGCGCAGCAATACCCGCAAGGATATTTCCGCAATCCCCTCAACATCCCCATCCTGCTTGCCGGCAACTTCGGCGAATGCCGTCCGGGCCATTTTCATTCCGGCATGGACATCAAGACCGGCGGACATGAAAATGAACCCGTTTATGCAGCCGCTGATGGCTATGTGAGCCGCATTAAAATGGAGCCGGGCGGGTTCGGCCACGGCCTCTACATCACGCATCCGAATGGCTATACAACGCTGTATGCGCACCTGAATGATTTTGTTCCTGCCATCCCAGAAGTATGTGCGTGCACAGCAGTACGCGAAGGAAAGCTGGACGGTGGATTTGCAGTTTAGTCCGCAGCAATTTCCTGTGAAGAAAGGCGAACAGATTGCATGGAGCGGTAATACCGGCGGCTCTACGGCGCCGCATCTTCACTTTGAAATCCGGGACAGCAAGACGGAACATCCGCTGAACCCGCAGTTATTTGGCTTTGACGTGAAAGACGATGTTCCGCCATTGCCAAAACAGCTCGCCGTTTATGACCTTACGCTCGGCATCTACGGCGGCGGGCCGGCCCTTTATGCGTTGCGCAAAGTGGGCGATACATTCATTCCAAAAGAAGACAGCATCACCATCGGCAGCACCAGCGTCGGCCTCGGCATTGTAGCCGATGATTACATGCCCGGCAGTGAGAATACGCTGGCCTTCTACACCGCCGAATGATATCTGGACGGCGCGCTGCAGGGTCGCATTCGCCTGGACAATATCGGCTACGATGAGACGCGTTACCTGCATGCTTATGCGGATTATGGCTTGCACGAAAGGGATAAGCTGTGGTCGCAATTGCTCTTTCAACTCCCTGGCAACAGGCTGGGCCGCATCTACGAATCGCTGAATGGCGCGCGTGGAAGAATTGAGGCGGGCGATGCAGCTTTTCATGCGGTGCGAATAGTGCTGACGGACGTGGGAGGTAACGCGAGCGAAGTGCGCTTTGCGCTGCGCTGCATAGCCGGACAGCATGCCTTGCCAGCGTGCGATTTTGCGAAGCCGGGCGCTCAATTCCGCGTGGAAGGTGAAGCAGCTTCTTTCTGGCTGGATGAAGCGGCGCTTTATGATAAGGCCTGCATCCGCGTATCAGCAAGCCCGGATGCGAAAAGCGTTTCGCAGCGCGTGACGATTGCTAATGCTGTAATCCCGGTGCATAAAGCTTTTGAGCTCTCGCTGAAGGCGGATAAACTGATACCTTTTGCGTTCCGCAGCAAAGTGGCGATGCTGTACAGCGATGGGAAGGACGAGAGCGGTCGCGTGGCAGCACCGGCTTTGCAGGGATGGTATAAAGCGAGTGTCCGGGCCTTCGGCGAATACCGGCTGGCAATAGATACGACCGCGCCGGCGCTGAAGCCTTTGCAGCCCATTAAGGGCGCTATGAGTAAGGTGGGCAGGCTTGCTATCCGCGCGAAGGACAATGCGACTTCTGTGAAAACCTTTCGCGGGGAACTGGACGGGAATTGGATTCTGTTTGAGCAACATGGCGATGTGTGGACTTATGTTTTTGACGCGCACTGCGGGAAAGGCAGCCATAAGCTGGTTGTGAAAGCTGCGGATGAGAATGGGAATGAAGCGGCGGCATCCTATACTTTTACGCGCTGAACGTGTAACGCAGGCTGCCCATAACGAAAATTGGGCAGACCTCCTTTCAGTCGGTCAGACCAATTTTCTATGTTACAGCCCGGCGCTCCTGCTCCCGATTTTTCTGTCAAAGACCAAAGCGGCAATAATGTTTCGCTGAAAGACTTCCTTGGGAAGAAAGTAGCGCTTTACTTCTACCCCAAAGACAACACACCCACCTGCACCGAGCAGGCCTGCAAGCTGCGCGACAACATCAGCGCCTTGCAGCAAAAGGGCATAACCGTCCTCGGCGTAAGCGTGGACAGTGAGAAGAAGCATCAGAATTTCATCAAGAAATTCTCGCTGCCCTTTCCGCTGATGGCAGATACGGAGCACAAGCTGGTGGACGCCTTTGGCGTGTGGGGCGAAAAAACCTTTTGGGGCAGAAAGTACATGGGCATTCTGCGCACGACCTTTCTGATTGACGAAGCGGGAAAGATTGCGCACATCATAGACAAGGTGGATGCGCAGGAACATGCTGCCCAAATCATAGCTGTCTGGGGATTGTAGCATGAAGAAGATTTGGGGTTTTCTGCGCGATTATTTCCGCACGCAATGCAACTGGCGCTACCTCGCGGCACTGATGGTGTTTGTGGCTATCTGCGTTTATATCAACTTCTTTGTAAAGTCGGAAGAAGTCTGGATAAAGCCGGATGTGAATGCGCCGCGCCGCTTGCTGAAGTACATAGGCGGCTACACGACGGTATTTGGCGGCGCTTATGCGCTGCAAACCCTCTTTGATAAGGACAGTGCGCTACGCTCAAACAAGCTTTGGGCGCTCATCTTTTTTTGCCATTGCGCTGTTTAGTCTCCGTGCATGGTTCACACCGGATTGGAGCACAATTGCACGATGGTCATCGCCCATTTACAATACATTGCTTTGGAAAATCATTGTCAATGCGGAAGGCTTCATCTTTCTGCTCATCCCTTGCGCTATCTATTGGCTGTTTGCGGACAGGCAAAGTGAGCCGCTGTACGGCTTTCATGCGAAGGGCGTGGTGTTGTGGCCCTACTTCGTGCTCATCCTGCTGATGATGCCGCTGTTATTTGCCGCAGGCTCGCAGCCGGATTTTCAGGCGGTTTATCCGCGCGCGGCAAGGCTCAATATTCCACGCAATGACCCTCATTGGCTGGGCGGCACGCTCGCTTATGAAACCTTCTACAGCATAGATTATGTGGTGACAGAATTCTTCTTCCGGGGATTTCTGATTATTCCGTTTGCACGGATTATCGGGCCTAAGGCCATTCTGCCGATGTGCGCTTTTTACGTGTCTATACACTTTGACAAGCCGCTGGGCGAGGCGATTTCATCCTTCTTCGGCGGATTGATTCTTGGTATTCTGGCTTACCGGACGCGCTCCATTTACGGCGGTGTTATTGTCCACCTGGGCATTGCGCTGGGAATGGAGCTGGTGGGATGGTGGTATCGCTAAAAATGAAACCGCACGCTCCCGAAAATCCCGAAGTAATGCCCCTTGTCTTCGCCAGGGAGCGGCTTTGGCGTAACACGCCAGACAAAGTCTAAGCGGAAAAGCTGGAAGATGTTTTCAATACCAGTGCCCAACTCTACATAAGGGATGGTTTTCCAGCGTTCGAAATTGGTAGCCGCCCAGCCTTTGCTGAGATGTAATGTTCAGCGTCGTATTCTCATCATTCAGCGAGCCAATGATGCCCTTTGCCGTCCAGAACTGGCGCAGCTTTGCCTTCTTCAGATACGGGATATAATTGAAGATGCCGCCGCCGATGCTGTGCTCAAAAATTGAAGCCTACGTACTGGTCGGAGACAAACTCGTAGCGCGTCATCATGTTGAATGCATTGCGCAGGTAGTAGTGAAACTCATTGCCCGGCGCAATGTCAAGGAGCGGATAAGGCAGCCCGCCTTTGCTGAAGGTTTTCCCGGCAAATAGGTTGTAATAAATCTTACCGAGCGGCGGAATCTTTATGTTGTCGGAAATAGTGATAGAGGCCTTCTGGTATTCATACCCGCTGTTCATTACACCCTTCAATCCGGCAGAAGCGCGCACTTCAACAATCGGGTATTTAGAGCCGAGGCTTGTGCGCAGATACGGGCCTTCCAGATATTCTTCCTTGTAGGCATAGCGCAGCCGCCCGCCCACCTCGCTGCTCGTTACCGCATCGCGCTCCTGGCCGTTCTCATCCTTAAATATGCCGGCAGACGGCAGCGGGTCAAAAGGGTCAAACGTGCGGTGCTGAAGTGTGAGCCCATGCGCGAAGCCGCTGTAGTACTGCTTGTAAAATTCAAAGCGCGCATCGTCCACCAGCGCCAGCTTGAACGGCACGCCGCGCTTGCGCGCAATGCCGGAAAAGATATTGTCGGGGCCAACGGCGTTATCGTAATAATTGTTGCTGCGGTCAAGGTCGTGCCGGTAAGAGGCGAAGACGTACATGCGCGGCTCGCGGTTAATGAGCCAAAGGGCATCACCATAGTACTTGAACGCCTGGTCTTTGGTGCCGTAAGCAAGATATCCGGTTAGGCGCACGTCTTTGAAGAGCTTCTGATTGGTGGCAAGGCCGATGCGGAAGCGATTTCCCTCTACGCGGTTGCGGCTGTAAAGATTGTAGTAAGGCCCGATATCCACAGCGCCGACCGTAACAACGCCGCCAAACAGAAACTTCAGCGTGCGCTTAAAGCGCTGGAAGACGGGAAGATTATTCAGCGTGTCCACCATCGCATAAATGGCTCGCTCGTTTTTAGAGAGCGTATCCGGACGCGCGGCATTCCAGAATTCCTCGCTTTGCCCGCGTGCTGTATCCGCTACAATCACGTCTTTGTGATAAGCAGGATTGTCCAGCATCGCCGTCACGCTATCGCTGTTTGCCACCACGTTGCGGTAAGTCGTCGTCTTGCGGCCTATGAAGCCCGGGAGCTTCGGGCTGTAAGGCAGATTGAAGTCGGAAACGAACTTGTCTTTCACCGTAAACCAAAGAGAATCGCGCACGGCAGGCGCGGTTTCCTGATAAAGACTTACACGGCTCACGAAGTTGATATTAGCCGTCTTCGGCACTTCCATGGACACGCGCTGGATGGCATAGATAGAATCCAGCACCACCCAGAAGTCGCCGAAAAAGCAATTCTCTCCGTCGCGCTTCGGGCGAAATTCTACGAGCACAATCGGGTGGCCGTAGGCCTGCTGTGTATCCTTGATGCGGTACTTATAGTAGAAAGCGCCGTTGTTGGAGATGGGAGAAACAAACGATTTATCAAAGACCGGAATGAAGTTGTTGTAAGCGTTCACATTCTGATACGCGGAGCCGAGAAACTGGTCAATGCTTTCATTCTTGATGCCCTTGATATGGCTGGCCTTGATAAACTCCCGCGTCTTTTTCGGCGAGCGCTGGAAATAATAATCCGAGAGCGTTTCCGTGAGGAAGAAAGGCAGAAACGGCGTCTTTTCCGTCGTGCTGTCCAGATTGTTGTAGATGAATCCGAACTGCTTAATCATCGGAATCGGCAGGCTTTCAAATTGCTTGCGGCTGAGGTTGCGGATGTCCACCTCGAGCTTGTTGTACACCTGGTACTTGTAGTTTTCCAGGCGGTCAGGATTGTTGGCCGGCTTGCGCGCAATGATTTTCTTCAGCAGCGTAATGGCCGGGTCTTCGCCTGCATGGAACACAAACTCGCTGAGTTGCGCCGCCTCGCGCGTCAGCTCAATCGTCAGCACCGGATGACGGTCGCTCTTCAGGTTCAGGCGGCGGTTCCACGTGGCATAGCCAATCGCCGTTACGCGCAGCGTATCGCCGGGCGGCTTGGAGAAAGGCAGAGCAAACTTTCCATCCAAATCCGCAGGAATGCCGACATCGCTTCCCGGAAAGAACACGGTGGCGAATGGAATGCCTTCACCGGTATTCTTGTCTTTGACGGTGCCGGTGATTTCATAGCTGCCTTCAGAAGGCGTGGCCACTACTGTAGTCGTGCGCGGCGTATCAGTCGCCGGCTTTGCTGCCACGGAATCTACCGGGTGCGTCTTAGACGTGTCGCCGCTTTTCGCGGCAACGCTATCCGGGACAATACGGCCCATGCTGTCTGCCGCACGCACGAGCGAGTCCATGAGTTGGCGCTCCTTCACCGTCTGCGCACAAAGCGGCGCGTGGGCAAAAAGGGCGGCAATAAAAAGGGAAAGTACAAGACGGCTCAGACGCATAAGAGTTCGGTGCTCCTCAAAAATAATCTTTAGAAAATGGAGTATGCGTAAAAGCCAAAAATTATACCGTTTCGGCGGGCGGTACTCCTTTAACCAAAACGTTACTTTTACGGCATTCGTATGGACTTGCAGAATTTTAGACGCCGCGCGGCGCGTAATAAAGATGGCCTGATTTCCTTTCTCAGAAAGCTGGATGAGCTTGTGCCCGACGACATGCCGGAAGTGGTGGCGCAAACGGACGCGGAAGTGTGGGCCCACATTGACTGTACCACCTGCGCTAACTGCTGCAAAACGATGACGCCCACTTTCAATAAGCAGGACATCCGCCGCATCTCCCGCGCACCTGAAAATGTCGCCAAAAGATTTCAAAGCAAAGTGGCTCCACCAAGACCCGGACAATGGCGACTGGGTCAACAATCTCCAACCCTGCCAGTTCCTGCAACCCGACAACCGCTGCGGCATTTACGAAGTGCGTCCGCTGGATTGCGCCGAATTTCCGCACCACAACAAAAAGCCCTTTGACGATTACAACGAAACCTTCATCGGCAACGTACCGCGATGCCCCGCTACAAATGAGCTGGTGGTGCGCCTGAAGAAAAGGCTGGAGCAGGATTATGAAGGCTTTGAGCCGGGCGGCTCTTGATGAGTCCCAAAGGGATGGCCGAAATAATAGCCAGGGATTTCAATCCCTGGAAAAGATATGAGCACCCGCAAAAATGCCCACCGCAAAAAGCAGCTACCGCAAAAGGTCTGCGCCGCCTGCGGCAAGCCATTCGCATGGCGCAAAAGATGGGAAGCCGTCTGGGAAGAAGTAAAGTATTGCAGTGAACGCTGCCGTCGGAACAAACCTACCGGCGAATAATCACCTTAGTGCCCACGCCCACCATGCTGAACAGCTCCTCCACGTCCTTATTCTTGAGCGCAATGCAGCCGTCTGTCCAGCCGATGCCGAGCTGAATCATATCATCGCCGCCCGGCCAGATGCCGTGGATGCCTACATCGCCGCCGATGCGGGCAGAAGCGGGCAATGCGCCGGAAGCCTTCAGCTTATTGAAGCGGGCGAAGGAAGAATCGTTCGGGTAATTCAGCCCCATGAACTTATCGTACTTAGAAGCCGGATTTTTGCTGGCAATTTTAAAGATGCCCTCCGGCGTGTTGCGGTCGCCTTCCATCAGCTTATTCTGAAGCGGGTTTGGGCCAAAGACCGCTTTATACGCACGGATGATTTTTCCGCGGTAGCGGAGCTGCAGCATGTAATTGCTCTTGGAAATGAAAATCGTCATGGAATCCTTCCGCGCCGTGTCCGCATTAAACGGAACGCGTAAACCAACCGTCGGCTTAATCGGCTCAATGATGGTCTGCGTCACGCGCATGAGGCCTTCATTAAACTGGATGACGCGTACGATGTTGCCCTTGCCGTCCTTGTACTCATCCAGCACCCTGATGTTAGTAGGGCGCGGCTGGGCTTTCAGGATAGCGGGAAGGAGCAGTAAGAGAAAGACAATGCTTTGCCGGAAGGCGCGGGTCATGTACACAAAAGCTTTTTACGAAGGCTGCGAAGCTAATCGTTTTGGGAAACAGGGCTTTGCCGGATGGTCGTTAATTGTCGGTTCTGCCGTTTTTCCAGGGATTAAAATCCCTGGCTATTATATTGGGCCGTTCCTACGGAACTCAATATGACGCGTGCTACTTCGCACCAAATACCTTCTTCAGCAAATCCGTAACCTGCGCAGCAGGGTTCGTCCGGATTTTATTCTCCTCGTCGGCGATATTGACGAAGAGGCCGTTTAGGGCACGCTCCGTTACGTAGGCCGTCAGGTCGGGATTAATCTGACTGCGGGTGGTGGGGAGCTTATTGTAGGTGCCCATCACAGTACCCCAGTAAGCCGTCGCGCCGACTTTGCTCAGAGAACTGCCAATCACCGGTTTGAAGGCGCTTGTAAGCGCAGCCGTCGTTGCATTGCGTAAAAAGGCTGTCGCCGCCCCGTTCCCGCCGCGCAGGATGCTCACGCCATCCTGAATACTCATGCTCTTAATGGCATTAATGAAAATAGGCGCCGCTTTCCCGGCGGCATCCTCCGCAGCGCGGTTCATAGAAAGGATGGCCTTGTCCACCACATTGCCAAAGCCGAATGAGCGTAAAGTCGTCTCCACTTTCTGCGCTTCAGGAGGCATTAGCACTTTAATCAGCGCATTACCGAAGAAGCCGTTGACGGCATTCAGACGGCTGCCAGCATTCTGCGCGCCAATCTCCAGTGCCTGACGAAGACCGGCTACGATGTCGGTATTGGAAAGGCTGCCGACGGAGCCGCCGCTCTTAGTACCGGAAGCGGAGTTGGCTACGTTTTTCAGAACATCTTTCCAGCCTTGGGCGTCGCTTTGAGTAGAAAGGGCGAGCAGCAAACCGACCGCGAGCAAAAGCTTTTTCATTGCAATCTTTATTTGAGCAAGGTATAAACCAAGAATGATACCAGATTGGGCGGTTAACAAAGGTTTGATAGGTCTGGACGCTCCGCGCCGACTCACCAACCCACCCGCTGCTCCACCAGATAATGATTCCGATCCGCAGCGCTCCGCGCAATCAATTCTCCCAGATACCCGGCGAGGAAAAACAGCGTCCCCATCACCATCGTCGTCAGCGCGATATAGAACGGCGGGCGATTGGCCAGCGCATAGCCCGGCCCCACAATCAGCCGGTCAACGACCATCCACATGGCCAGCCCGAAGCCCACCATCAGCGCTATCATTCCCAGCAACCCGAAAAAGTGCATCGGCTTCTTACCGAAGCGCGAGATGAACTGGATAGACAGCAAATCCAGAAAGCCATTTACAAAACGCTCCCAGCCAAACTTGCTCACGCCGTACTTCCGCGGGCGGTGCACAACCACCTTCTCGCCAATCTTGCGGAAGCCCGCCCACTTGGCGAGGATAGGAATATAGCGGTGCATCTCGCCATACACTTCAATACTCTTCACCACTTTGCGCTTGTAGGCTTTCAGGCCGCAGTTCATATCGTGCAGCTTCAGGCCGCTCATGCGGCGGTTTACGCCGTTGTATAGCTTGCTCGGCAGGTTCTTCGTAAGGGCATTATCGTGGCGCACCTTCTTCCAGCCACTTACAAGGTCATAATCCTCGTCGCCCATAATCATGCGGTACAGCTCCGGAATTTCGTCCGGCGAGTCCTGCAGGTCGGCGTCCATCGTGATGACGCAGGGCGCCGCGGTGGCTTTAAAGCCCTCATTCAGCGCGGCGCTCTTCCCATAATTTCTTTGAAAGCGGATGCCGCGCACATTCGGGTAATCATCGCGTAGCCGCTCAATCACGGCCCACGAAGAATCGGTAGAGCCGTCGTCCACCATGATTACCTCATAGCGGTAGTTGTGTTCCGTGCACACGCGGTCTATCCACTCCGCCAGCTCAGGCAGGCTTTCTTCCTCATTAAAAAGCGGAACGACGATGGAGAGGTCGGGTTGCATTGTTTGACTGTGCGTCGTTGGGGCGAAGGGCTGGGCTGCTTGCCCAATCTTTGTCATTCCCGAAGGGAATCTTCGCTCGCAGCATTGTATGCTAAAGCATTTAAGATTCCCTGCGGGAATGACAAAAGTCGCTGAAACCTGTGTTATGTAAATACTTACTGTGGTTAAAGCTTACTGCATCATTATCTGCTGCCGCGGCTGCTTTTTAGCAATTGCAGCTGCAATAATAGAAAAAATAGCACCTTCAATGAGGGTGAAAATTAAAGTTCCGCCGGCAGCAAATATTTTAAAAAATTTCCGCGTCATGGTCATTGCTTTATCAACTTGCTCCTCGCTCATTTTTCCGTTCATCATACCCTCTTGCGCCTTGTCAAGTATGCGCGTTTCCATAGAAGGAAATACCATAAACATAATGAACGTCCATGCAAACAACACAATCGCAATTATGGCGCTTGCTTTAAAGCAGCTACCGAATGCCTGACCAAACGTAATGTCAGCATCATTAGCCTTGGAAAAGGCCCGTGCATTTAATATAAGACCACCTAAAAACACAATCCAGCCAATAAACTGAACTCCCTTGTTTTCGCTGAGCTTGGCTACTTCCAGAATGGCGAAGAGGACAATCATCGCCAGCGCAGTAATGAAGCCGTAAGGAATGTGTGTTTGTACTTTTTTGTTCATGAGGTGTGATTATGAGGTGATGATTTGGTGCACGGCCCCCTTCAGCGGCATCCCGCTAAAAGGATTATTGCGCGCCAAAGATGGTGTGCTTTCGGCTGAAAAAGTAGTGGCCCCTTCGGGAGAGAAAAGCGTGAAGCCTGCGGTTGCGCCCTTGGCGATACTCACCGGGGGTAATCCGAAAATCCGGCGCGGCGCAGCCGTCAGCGCATCAATGATTCTCTCCAAAGAAACCTGATTGCCAACAGCTTCCAAAACCAACGACAAAACAAGCTCCTGCACCGCCATTCCTTCGCCCGCATACTCAAACTCCTTTGCCTTCGCATCCCAGTCCTGCGGGCGGTGGTGCGAGGCGATGCAGTCAATGGTGCCGTCTGCCAGCGCGGCAATCAGCGCATGCCGGTCGGCTTCCGTGCGTAGCGGCGGAGTTACTTTATAGGCGCTGTCGTAAGTTTCCAAAGCTTCATCCGTCAGCAGGAGGTGATATGGCGTCACCGAACAAGTCACATCCAGCCCGTCCTCCTTCGCGCGGCGAATAAGCGCCACGCTTTCTGCCGAAGAAATGCCCGTAAGGTGCAGCCGCGAGCCCGCATAGCGCGTCAGCTCAATATCCCGCTGCACCATCAGGCTTTCCGCGAGTGTCGGAATGCCCGGCATGCCCAGCCGCGTGGAATGTGCGCCCTCGTGCATGAGGCCGCCTGCTGCCAGCGCACCATCCATCGGCATCTGAATGACGATGCCGTCAAAAGCTTTCACGTATTCTAGTGCCTTCATCATGAGGCCGCTGCTCTGCACCGGCTTCCAGCCGTCTGTAAAGGCAATCGCGCCGTGCGCGCGCATGTCCATCATCTCCGCCAGGGCTTTGCCCTCCGTCTGCTGACTGATTGCTCCGAGCGGATGCAAGCGGACAGCAGCCCCGTGCGTTTGCTGCAAAGCGTATTGAACGCCCGCACGGCCATCGGTTACGGGATTTGTATTCGGAAGAAGCAGAACGTCGGTGAAGCCGCCTTTTGCGGCCGTAGCCAATCCGGTAGCAATCGTCTCCTTTTGCTCATAGCCCGGCTCGCGGTAATCTGCGAAAAGGTCAACGAAGCCAGCGGAAAGCGTTGGAGCGTTGGAATGTTGGAGCGTTGGAATGTTCTCGTCCGAGACTTCCAGCTCCGCCCCGATGTCCTTTATCATCCCGCCTTCCACCAATACATCCACCGTCTGACCATGGTGCGGAGAATACGTATCCATCACGGTGACCTGACGGAGAAGGAGCGGAGCCATTACAGGAAAAACGAGGATTAAGAGGTAGCGACAGCGGCGGAACCATCCCGGCGGGCGACGAGCAGCCAGGTCTCGGCAGCGGTCAGGATGAGGGCTAAAATAGCGCAAACTTTCCAAAGGGGCCATTCGCCGCTACCCTTGGTGCTGTCCTTTGTGGCTGCACTTTCCGGCGTTTGCCAGGTTGCTTTCTTGTCCGGCCACTCATCACGCAGCTTCGCCATGTCCCAAAGGTCAAGGGTGGAATAAGCGCGCGTGCCGTTCAGCGCAATCACCGCGCTATCGCCTGAAGGCGCAGCGAGGCGGTAAAATCCGGGTGACTGCGCCACCGCATCCACAAATACATCTACGCCGCCGCCTGCCGCACGCTGGGGCGGGATGGCATCCAGACCTTCTGCATACAGATGCACCATATTCCGCTCATCACTGTTGCGGATGGGCAGGAATGCTGCTTGCTGCCGTCCTGCCGTGAGTGCATATACATCGCCGCCGCGGCTTTGGGCCGCCATCTGGTAGAGGAAAGGCACAAAGAAGTAAGACGCCGGGAAATTCCCGCCTTGCAAATCCGCTGAAGTGGCGCAGAGGTAAAGCGCGCCCTTCGCAGGCGTGTAGCGGGCCAACAGCGGGTCGCCATTCCGGAAGGAAAGAACGCTTTGCCCATTTGCGGAAAAGCCGGATTGTATGGCGTAATGCCACGTGGCTACCGGAAGCTGCACATTGGCGGGTATGCCTTCAAAGACATCGCGCACAAGGTCGGCACCGGGCTGAAGGTTTGTTGCTGTTTGCGTAGCCGTGTCGTAGGCGGTGATGCGGATATCGCCTGCAGCCCGCAGTGCTACATTCAGACCTTCCAGATTCCGCGTCTTTCCGGGAAAGATGCAGACGCTTTGCCCGGCAGCCAGTGCATCGCGCATATTCTTAGCCACACTTTCCGGCAAGCCGGTGATGCCGTTCAGGATAATGAGGTTGTAGGGTCTCCAGTCTGTCGGGGCGCTGCCGATGCTTTCACTGCGCACGTTGAAGCCGTGATAGGAGCGAAAGGCTGCCTGTATGTACGGACTTGCCGCGCCTTCATTCAGCACGAGCACCGACAGGCCGGGCGCGCTTCTCGCCGCTACGCGGAAGGTATCGTCAAAACGCAGGGCCGCATCTGCTACTGCCATGGTGATGCGCTGCCAGCCGGCATCACTGACGGAGAAGGCCAGCGTATCAATGCTTTTGCCGGAGGCGTCAAAAGCCAGCGAGGCCGCGCTCTTCACCTGCCCGTTGATGGATAACTGCATCACCGGCGATTCTGCCGGCGCCTTTCCAGCTATGCGGGAGCGGACGATGAGCGCATTGCTCTGGCCTGTTTGCAATACTGGTGAGGTGAGGTAGGCGGTATCAATAAATACATTGGCGCGCGCCGCCGGCTGAATGGCGATGGCGTGGAGCGTAATGCCGCGCGTGGCGCCCGCATCGGGGCGGGCGGGGAAGGCGCCGCGGGAGAAATCGCTGTAATAATAGAGGTCTGCGCCGCGCACGCTTTCCGTCTGCATGAGGCTTTGCACGGTGCCGAAGACTTGCTCGGAGCCTTTCCCCGCAGGGGCAATGCCGATGCTGCCGAGGGTGGAGAGCACTTTATCGGCGGGTTGCGGCTCGTAAGCGAAGGACTTGTCGTTGGTAAGCAGGAGGAAGCGGCTGCCTGTTGGCGCGCTGCCTACCTGCTTACGCGCGGCGTCAAGGGCAATGTCCAGACCGGAGCGTGCGCCCTTTTTCAGGCTCATCGCCGGGTTGTTGTCAATGTAGATGACCTGGAGGGCGGCCGCCTTTTCCGCGACAGCGGCATTGCGGAACAACGGCTGTGCGAAGGCAGCTACAAGGGCGGCGAGAAAAAGCATCCGCGCGGCGAGCAGCCACTTATAGCGTACCTCGCTGGAGCGGCGGGAGCGCAACTGTATAGCGCGCAAAAAGCGCGTGTGCGGAAAGAAAACAGTCTTGTACCGCCGCAGGTTGAAAAGGTGAATGGCGAGCGGCACGGCGAGCGCAAGGCCCGCAAAGAGAAAAGCCGGATAGAGGAAGCCCACGGAGACGAAGATAGGGGCAGGCGTATCGCTGAATTGTTGAAGGATTGTTTTGTTTGTGGCTTTCTTTCCGCGGGCACAGACTAGGGTTGGCTAGGCGACGATGATGTGGCGACCGTGCAAAAGCTTAAATGTTTCACACGATTCCATGAGAGTATTTAATATGGATAGGACATGGAAAAACTAGTTATTGTAGAAATATAGAAACGAAATAGAAAATAATAATAAGTAAATCACTGAACTAATAATGTAGTATTTCATTGTTCTTTCTATGCTTAGTAGATATGCTTCTTCAGACATACCAGTCAACTCAACCATTGCCAATTTATTAGTACGTCCAGTATGGCTTTGTTTCCTGTAAGAGCTAAACAGGAACACTAAAAACAACAGAACATGGTAAATAAAAAACTCGTGAAGCCTAAACCGGAATAGCAAATAGCCGTCCATAATGGCAAATCCAATTAGGACAATAACCCACATCTTAAAGTGTTTATGGTAAGTAGTGAACTTAAAGATTTGCATCAGAATTATCCAAGAGACGAATGCAAATAATAAGAAGTAGACAATGTCCATAATAGATTGGGTTTAGTTGTGACTATTCTTGTCCAAAATAAGGGAAAAGCTCAACAGACTGACGAACCTCTCAGTGTGCGACGCAAGGGACTATGGGCAGCGTGATGCAGCTGACGAATAAAAAATCTCCCCTCATCCGCCCCAGCGGTAGCCATCCATCGGCAAGCCTGCCAGTTGCAGCACGCGCTGAACTACCGTATCGGCTACGGCGTCCAGCGTCTGCGGGCGGCTGTAAAAGGATGGGGTGGCGGGGCAGATAATGCCGCCGGCTTCGGTAACCGCCGTCATGGCGCGGAGGTGGATGAGGTTGTAGGGCGTCTCGCGCACGACGCAGATGAGGCGGCGGCGCTCTTTGAGCATCACGTCGGCGGCGCGGGTAATGAGGTCGTTGGAGATGCCGGCGGCGATGCGGCCGAGGGTGCCCATGGAGCAGGGACAGATGATGAGGGCGTCAAAGCCGGCGGAGCCGGAGGCGAAGGGGGCGAAGAAGTCGGCTTTGTCCCAGACCTTGAAGGGGTGGTCGCTGTGGCTTTCGTCGCCCAGCTCCTGCTGCCAGACGGTACGTGCGTTGGTGCTCCAGACGAGGTGCACTTCGGCGGGGATGTTGGCGAGGTGATGGAGGAGCCGCTTTGCGTAGATGGCGCCGGATGCGCCGGTGACGGCTACGGCAATTTTAGATTTTTGCATAACGGGTCTGAAACAAAGCTACCTGCATTAAGTTGTAATTTCGGCTGCGCGCCAAATGCGCTTTAATATGAAACGTGTACTGCTCCTCTCCGCTGCCTGCCTGATGATGATGCCCATTGCTTTTGCTGGCGGAAAGGGAAAGAAAAAGGGCGCCGAGCCGGCGTCTGCCGCCGTAGCGCAGGCGGACAATAATGAAATCCACTGGATGAGCCTTGACGATGTACAGGTGGCGATGAAAAAGGAGCCGCGTAAGGTGTGGATTGACGTCTATACCGACTGGTGCGGCTGGTGCAAGCGCATGGACAAGACCACCTTCTCCAACCCCAATGTGATTAAGTACATGAACGAGCATTTCTACGCCGTAAAGCTGGATGCGGAGCAGAAGGGCGATATCCGCTTTATGGGCAAGATGTTCAACGCCAATCCTGCGGACAGGACGCATCCGTTTGCGATGCAGCTATTGGACGGCAAGATGTCTTATCCGACAACGGTGATTATGCAGGAAAACTTCCAGACGCCGCAGCCCATCCCCGGCTATCAGGATGTAAAGACGGTTGAGATGATTATGAAGTACTTCGGCGAGGGTTACTTCACGAAGACACCGTGGCAGGAGTATCAGAATAATTTCAAGCAGACCTGGATGTAAGTTGAATTGAGAATGTAGAATTGAGAATTATTCCGCCATTCTACATTCTCAACTCTCAACTCTCAATTTCCTAACGCCGTCCACCTTATGGGCGGCGTCTTTGTTGGGGTCATACTTCTTCTCGCCGGCCACTACGTACTTCATGTGGCTCTGGAAGAATTTGCAGACTGGCTGAAGGCCGCACTTTTCACAAATGGGCCGCCGGGCGATGCACACATAGCGGCCATGCAGGATAAGCCAGTGGTGCGCGATGTAGATAAGTTCCATCGGCAGATGCTTTACCAACTGCTCTTCGGCCTGTAAAGGATTCTTCGCGCCCACCGTCAGGCCGATTCTTGCCGCTACGCGGAATACGTGGGTATCCACCGCCATATTCGGCTGCGCCCAGACTACGGAGGTAATAACGTTTGCCGTTTTGCGGCCTACACCCGGTAGGAGCACTAACTCATCCACCGTCTGCGGCACTTCTCCGCCGAATCGCTCCGTCAGCAGCTTCGCCATGCCTATGAGGTGGCAGGTTTTATTATTGGCAAAGGAAACGGACTTGACAAAGGGGTTTATATCGTCAAACTCCGCCCTACTCATCCGCTCCGCATCGGGGAAAGCTTCAAACAGCGGCGGCGTCACAATATTGACACGTTTGTCCGTGCATTGCGCGGAAAGAATGACAGCTACGAGGAGTTGAAAAGGATTCTCAAAATTCAGCTCCGTCTCCGGCGCAGGCATATGCTCGCTGAACCAGTCTATTATATACCTGTAGCGCTCCTTGCGGGTCATATTGCAAAGAACGGGCGCAAGCCACTAAGCATCAATGGATGGAACAATTTTTAGGCGAAGAGGGCCAACCTTTCATGCGCCCAAAAGGTGCGATTACACGATGGAAACCTATACCCTGCCTGCGGTTGAAGGCTTTGCCCGTCAGATAGATGGCACCTCCGTGGGCTTATATATCATCCGCTCCCCCGATGGCCTCCGTTCCTGCGCCCTCACCAATTACGGTGCCCGCGTGGTAAGCCTGTTGGTGCCAAATAAGGACAACGCTCCCGTGGATGTGGCCCTCGGCTACCCCACGCTGGACGGCTACCTGCAGCAGCCCGAAGAATATATGGGCGCCATTGTAGGCCGCTGCGCCAACCGCATCGCCGCGGGCCTCTTCGTGCTGAACGGCCAGACTTGCATCCTTCCCATAAATAACGGCCCCAATACCCTGCACGGCGGCCTCAAAGGCCTCCATGCCCGCGTGTGGCGTGTGCTGAAGGCGACGGATGATATGCTCGTGCTCACCTACCATTCGCCGGATGGCGAGGAAGGCTTTCCCGGCAATGTGGATATAGAGGTGGTGTACCAATGGACGGCTGCCGACACGCTCCAAATCCGCTACCACGCCGTAACCGATAAGCCCACGCTGGTGAACCTGAGCAACCATGCCTACTTCAACCTGAGTGGCGAAGGCTCCGAAAGCATCCTTGACCATGAGCTGCGACTCTCCGCCGATGCCGTAACGCCCGTCAGCGAGACCCTCATCCCTACCGGGAAGCTGCAGCCGGTGGCCGGTACGCCGTTTGATTTCAACAAGCCGAAGGCAATCGGTGATGGCGTGGATACTGCGGATGAGCAGTTAGCCTTCGGCAAAGGCTACGACCACAATTTCGTGCTTCGCCAAGGCGATGGGCCGGCTGTGCATCTTCGCTCGCCGCAAAGCGGCATCTCCATGAGCATCACCACCGACCGGCCGGGCATGCAGTTTTACTCAGGAAATTTCTTAGACGGCAGCCGCAATGGCAAAAGCGGCAAGCCTTACGGCCACCGCAGCGCCGTGGTGCTGGAGCCGCAGGGATTTCCGGATGCCATTCATCATCCGCAGTTCCCTTCTGTGGTTTTGAAGCCGGGAGAAGTGTATCACAGTGTCTCCGAATATCGCTTCGGCGCGAACAGGGAGTAGCAATTTCTACAGAATCCCGGCTTCATTCTACAGAATCCAGCTCCCATTCTACAGAATCCCACCCGCATTCTACAGAATCCAAGCCTCATTCTATAGAATCCAGCTCCCATTCTACAGAATCCAAGCCTCATTCTATAGAATCCAGCTCCCATTCTACAGAATCCCGCCCACATTCTATAGAATCTGGGCCTCATTCTATAGAATCCCGCGCACTTTCCCAAGGTAAACGCATGCTTAAACCGCCATCCGTCCCACCTTTGGCCCATGAAGCTATCCATAGTAGTGGCCATTGCCGAAGACGGCGCCATTGGCCGCGCCGGCACACTCCCTTGGCGGCTTCCCGCAGACCTCCAGCATTTTAAAAGAATGACCGGAGATAAGCCCGTCATTATGGGCCGGCATACCTGGGAGAGCCTCGGCGGCCGCCCGCTCAAGGGGCGCCGGAACATTGTGCTCTCCAAAAGCCTCAAAGAAGTGCCGGAGGGCGTGCTGCTGCGTGAAAGCCTTGATGAGGCCATCACCGCCGCGCAGGCGGAAGGATTTTCGGAAGTCTCCGTTATAGGCGGCGCATCCTTGTTTGCAGAGGCATTGCCGGATGCCGATGTGCTTCACATCACCCGTGTGCACACGAAGGTGCCGGATGCGGATACTTTTTTTCCGGAAGTGGATATGTCGCCTTTTGCGCTGGCCTGGGAAGAGCGCCATGAGGCGGATGAGAAGAATGAGCACGCCTACACCTTTCAGCGCTGGGAACGGAAGGGTGCATGACGGCCTTTCAGCTCAAAGAATGGTGGCGCTACCGCCGTGCGGCCAAAGGCCGGCATGGCGTGCACTCGCCGTTTGTGTACCGGTTGATTGAGGAAGGCCTGAAAGCGCCGCTTTCTAAAGAGTTGCGTCAGGCTTTACGCAGTGCGGCTGCCACGGCGCATCAGTATAGTGGCGCAAAAACGCTGTACCGGTGCCAGGCTTTTTTGAACGCGGAAAGCATCCTGCTGCGCGGCGCGGATGCAGAAGAAACAGAGCGCCTTTTTTCCGGGAATGCCGAACGAATGCAAGACGGATTATACTTCATCTTCGCCGACCCGCACGCCTCGCCGCACAATGCGCTCCAATGGCTGCGCCTGCGCGAAGATGCGCGCGTCAATCTGAGCATTGACCTCTGGCACATCGGCCTGCTCTTCTTCAATAAAGACTTTAAAGAGCGCCAACACTTTGTGCTGAAATATCCGGCGTAGCGGCATCCTCCGCGAAAAGCTCCGGCAGGTATTCCAGTCCCATATTGAAAGACCGCCGGTGGTAGGGCGAGAGTCCGTGCGTGGCAATGCCCTGCCGGTGAAAGCGTGTGCCATAGCCCTTATTCACATCCCAGCCATACTGCGGATGCTCGGCGTGCAGGCGCTGCATGTATTCATCGCGGTGCGTCTTGGCAAGGATGGAGGCAGCAGCGATAGAGGCAAACAGCGCATCGCCGGCGATGATGCAGCTATGCGGGATGCCTTCATACGGCGCGAAGCGGTTACCATCTATAAGCAGCGCTTCCGGCATCCGCTGCAAAGCTGCCACGGCAAGGTGCATGGCTTTAAACGAAGCCCGCAGGATGTTGATGCGGTCTATCTCCTCATGGTCAACCATCGCCACAGCCCAGGCGAGGGCCTTCTTCTCAATAAGCGGCCGTAGCTCATCGCGCACGGCGGCGCTGAGCTGCTTGCTGTCATTGAGCAGCGGCATCTGGTAGCGCTCCGGCATGATGACGGCGGCGGCAAATACCGGCCCGGCTAGGCAGCCGCGGCCCGCTTCGTCGCAACCGGCTTCGAGGATGCCTTTGGTATGTTGGCGCTTGAGGGGCATTAGCTGCAAGATAAAATTTTGGTGCGGGAGGCGGCGCTAAGGTTTCGCAAAGCCGGAAGCCTTTTTGCCGTTTAAGCAAGGTGCATGCTGGCGGGCATGATAATGAACAGGCCGGAGAATTTATAGCCGAGGCGGGTTAAGCAATCGTTATCCAGCCAAAAAACATTTCCCATTCTTTTGAATATGGAGAACTGGGTATTAGTTTCACAGCGTGAAGCGGTGAATGCGGCGTTAAGTCTGTTCTTGTAAACCCTGTACGGCAATTTTCATAACAAGGCCGTAACGCTGCATGAGCCTAAAAACTTCACAAAAGAGCGTATGGGCAATAAGTACAAAAACCGGCGCGACTTCTTCAACACCCTGTTGAACCGCGCGGACGAGGCGGCAGAGGAAACAGCGGTAGCAGATGCGCCCGGCATTCCCATCAAAGAAGCGCCTCCCGGAAGCGACAAGAATTTTGAGCGTTTTTCCAGAAAAGAATTAACCGGCAGGCAGTACGCACCGCTCTTGGAGCCGGAAGACCAGGGCCATGTAGCCAATCGCGTAACATCCGTTACCAGCGGCCTGACGGCATACAGCGGCACCTGGGGCGATGCGGAAGTAGCTCACCTGCTGCGCCGCACTGGCTTTGGCGTGAAGGGGGCCGACATTGCCACGCTGAAGGCGATGACGATAAGCAATGCCGTGGACGCGGTGCTCAACATCACTACCACGCCTGTAAGTCCAAGCGCGACGCCGCTTAATTATTACAACAACATCAACGGCGCGGCCGATAGCAGCAGCGTTGCATACGGCGCAAGCTGGACAGGCACTAACCTTACGTTTGGCAGCACGAGCAACGACGGCACAGTAGATGCCTACCGGCAAAACGCACTGCAGGCTTGGCACTGGGGCCTTTGGCTGAACGGCGACTATACCATCCGCGAGAAGATGGTGCAGTTCTGGTTCCACTTCATCCCGGTTGACTTTGGCGATGTGCGCAACACCGTTTATAACGGCGCGACCCTGAGCCACGAGTATATGAAGCTGCTGCGCGACAACGCGGCGGGCAACTTCTTCACGCTGATTAAAGCCATTGCCAAAAATCCGGCTATGCTGGTATTCCTGAGCGGGCAATACAGCACGGCCTCCGCGCCGAATGAAAACTTCGGGCGTGAGCTGATGGAGCTGTTCACGCTGGGCAAGGTGCCTACGCAGAACTATGACGAGTTTGACATCAAGGCGGCAGCGAAGGTCTTTTCGGGATGGCGTGTGATTTCTACCACCACGCCTGCAGGCAATCCTTTCCAGCAGGCGCAGCCTTTTACGGTGGATATGGTGCTGAGCGCGCACAATACGAGCAATAAGTATTTCTCCAGCAATTTCGGCTCCGCAAGCACGGCTACCGTTACGGGCGGCACAACGGTAACTACGGCTAAGGCGGAGTTTGATGCCTTCTTCAACATGCTGTTCACACAGCAGGCCACGACCATTGCCAAGTACGTTGTGCGCCGCCTGTACCGCTACTTTGTCTATTACGACATTGACGCTACAACAGAGACGAACATCATCGGCCCGCTGGCTACAACGCTTACGACCGGCACTTCTACCACAAATGCCTGGGACATCCTGCCCGTGCTGCAGCAGCTTTTTAAGAGCCAGCATTTCTACGATGTGGCTAATCGAGGCGTGATGATTAAGTCGCCAACCAACCTTCTTACCGGCGTCATCAAGCACTTCGGCATCAACACGACGACTACTAACTCCGCCACCGCGCCGGCCAATAATCTGCTCCAGAATCAATACACCGTCTGGAAGTACCTAAACGATTACTGCAACAATAACCTGGAAGAAAGCGTGGGCCTTGTGCCCAACGTATCCGGCTACAAGGCCTGGTACCAATCACCCGGCTATTATCAGAACTGGATAAACACCAACACCATCCAGAAGCGCACGTCATTTATTGCCTCATTGCTAAGCACCAATGGACTCAATACCGGCGGCAATCTCTATCTTAAGATTGACGTGATTGCCTTCATGAACAACTTCACGTCCACCGTGCAGTCTGCGCCCGACCTGCTGACCGCCGCCATGGTATCCTTGCTGCTGACGCAAGACCCGGGCCAGACCGTGCGCGATGCTTGGATGACGGCAAACCTGCTGGGCAATCAGACAACCTATTCCTACTGGACTATCGCGTGGACAAACTACACCGGCACGCCTACCAACTCCACCTACCTGAGCACCGTCAAGACGCGCCTTACGAACCTTATTTCTGCCATCATCCAGTCGGCGGAATATCAACTCATGTAATCAGCCCTTTAAAACAGAACAACATGAACCGCAGAAAATTTCTCCGCAACTCGGCCCTCTTCTCCGCGCCGCTGTTCTTAAAAGGGCTGCCTGTTTTTGCCGGCGACGGCCTCACGCATCCCTGGCTCAACAGCCTCGCCCGCACCGCCAACAACTGCAACCGCATCCTCATCATCGTGCAGCTCAATGGCGGTAATGACGGCCTCAACATGGTCTTCCCGATAGACAAATGGACGGAGCTTACCGCCGCCCGCGGCGGGACAAACGGCATCCTCATGCCTCAAAGCTCCACGCTCTCGCTTAATAACCTCGGCAGCTCCGGCACCAATACTACCACCGCGCTTCACCCTTCCATGACTGGCATCCAGAGCCTGTACAACAGCGGCAAGATTGCCATCGTGCAGGGCGTGAGCTACCCAAATCCCAACTACAGCCACTTCCAGGCGCAGGACATCTTCTTCTCCTCGCCCGCTACATCCGCTACGCCGCTTGATACCGGCTGGATGGGCCGCACGCTTGATGCTACCTATCCCGGCTTCCCGGCAGGCTACCCCATCGTGCCTTCCGTGCAAGACCCGCTTGCCATCCAGATTGGCGGCGCGCTGCCGCTTTCCCTGCAAGGGCCGAATATCAATATGGGCTACAACGTGTCCAATCCGGCAACGCTTGTACAGGTAGCTACGGCCACCGCGCCCACCGCGCCCGCAAGCGACTACGGTACCGAGCTGACCTTCCTGCGCCAGATGCAGAGCCAGAGCAATGCCTACACCACGCGCATCTCCGCCGCTTGGAATACCACCATTGCCGCACAGTCCAGCCTTTACCCCACCACCGGGCAAAATTCGCTCGCCGACCAGCTCAAGACCGTGGCCAAGCTCATTGCCGGCGGCCTCACCACACAGGTTTATATCGTCAACCACTCCGACTCTTTTGACAATCACGTCAACCAGGTATCCGTCAGCGGCACCACCATCAACCCCCTTGCCGGGTCGCACGCCTCCAGCCTCGGCAAACTTTCCGTCGCCATCTCCGCCTTCATGGCCGATATGGCGACTTACGGCAAGGCCAATCAGGTGACCGGTATGACGTTTTCCGAATTTGGCCGCCGCGTATTGCAAAACGCCTCCTACGGTACCGACCACGGCACCGCCGCGCCTGTCATCTTCTTCGGCGGTGCGCTCAACGGCGGCGTCTATGGCTCATCGCCCAGCCTACCTGCTACGCCTACCTCCAATACGCAGGTGAACATGCAGTACGACTTCCGCCAGCTTTACGCCACCATCCTGCAGAAGTGGATGTGCGTGTCGGCCACACAGTCGCAAAGCCTGCTCAACATCACCTCCACCCTCAATACGCCGGTGCCGCTCTTCAACAGTGTGGCCCTGCCCAACGAGAGCATTGACATCTCCGCATCGTGGAATGGGAATGCCGCTGAGGTGGACTTCTTTGTCAATGCCAACGACCGCTACGAATCCTTCGTCATTGAACGCTCCTCCGATGGCGCGCACTTCGGCGCATCCGGCCTTGTGAGCCGCATAGACAGCACGAATGACGGGCAGCCCTACCGCTTCAACGAGCCGCGCATCTCCGCGCCCAAAGTTTTTTATCGCGTAAAAGGCCAGCTAAAGAATGGCGAGACCCGCTTCTCGCCTACTGCGGAGCTGGTGAACGGCGCCCGCGCCCAGGCCCTCAGCATCTACCCGAATCCCGTAACCAACTTCACCATTCACATAGACTTCATGGAAGCTATCACGGAGTTGGTGGAGGTGGAGCTGTATGATATGCAGGGAGGCCGCGTGTATTACAACAGCATGGCCCCCGATGCGGGCCGCCTCGTCTTCCGCGTGCCCTACGGCCTCGGCACTTACACGCCCTATATTATCCGCGTGAAGTGGGGTAGCGTGGCCGTGCGGGAGCAGATTTCATTCGTGTAAAGCGACCATTTGCACCGGCCCCGCATATTTTCCCAGGACGGGGTTAAAAGGAGTTTATTCCAATGCACATTTGTGCATTGGAATAAAAATGCTTACTTATTCCATTGTCAAAATAAGCACTGGAATAAGTAGGTTGCCTTATTCCATTGCTAAAAATGTACAGTGGAATATCTAAGTCTATTTATTCCATTGCTAAAATATGCAGTGGAATAAGTAACCCTGTTTATTCCATTGCTGAAATGTGCATTGGAATATCGGGCATTCTTTATTCCAATGCAGAAATGTGCATTGCTATTCGGAGCCAAAAAACATCCGTCCACCGCTTCTGCTGCGGAGCCGCAACCACTTAAGCTCAACGTCTTCCCGCCGTATCCACCTTGTAAACCTGCATTACCGTACTCCCGCCCACCACCAGCCCCCACACCTTTGGGTAGGGATAATCATCCGGGTGCCAGCGGTAGGTAGTGAGGTAATAAGCGCCCTGCTCGCCCTCGCCTGTCAGACGAATGCGGCGGCGCAAAGCCTTCGGAAGTACATCAGCAGCCTCATCCACCGGCCCCAGGATATCCACCACCGGGATGGTGTCGCGCACATCGTGCGTCAGCAGCCATTGGAGGCCCTGCCGGTAAGAAAGCCCCCAGTAATCGCCTTCATAAGCATGGCGGCGATACTCCGGCCCCCGCGGCACAAGCGCATTGAAATAAACCTGCTGAGCCGGATGCGCCGAAATCATAAAGGCAGCCGTGCAGGCCGCTTGCGCGGAAATGGCGGTAATGATAGCAGGCTTCCCCCGGCGCAGCCGCGCAATGCGCTCGGCGGTATGAAGCCCCAGCATCACCAGCGGCGGATAGATGAAGTAGAGATGTCGCCAATCATCGTAAAGAATGGAGTGGAAAGCCACAACGGCAAGCATTGGCAGCGCCACTAAGCCGAGGCAAATGCCCAGCATCTTCCCGCGGAGCGACAACAGAAAAGCTTTGCGCAAGCGCAATGAATCATAACAAAAGACGGCTATGCCGACAACGCCGAGCGCCAGCCAAATGAGCGGCGTAGAGATGGCCAGCCATTTGGGCGCGTAGTAAAGCGGCAGCGTGCCCGGCGCATAATACTTCCCCTCAAAAAGCACATCGCTCTTAAAGCGCGTGAATCGGGAGAGGTTATGAAAAGACTCCGCAAGCCCGGAGATTGGATGCCGCCAAAGCGCCGGCCAGCAGGCATACAGCATCGCCATCGCGGCCAGCGCAAAAAGCGCGGCGTGCGATAACGCCTTTTTGCGCGGCATCGTCCCGTCCAGCATCGCAATGAAGTAAACAACCAGCGTCATCGCCACCAGCAATCCACCCATTGTACGAATGCCGGTAGCAAAGCCGCAGAGCATCCCGGCGATGATAGCCAGCCCCACTTTCTGCTTGTCAAGCGCCCCGCTGATGGCATACAGCGCCATAAGCATCGCGGATAGAAAAGGCACATCCTTGCTGTTGAAGAAGGCGTGCGCGAAGATGCGCGGCATCAGCACGAGCATGAGGATGGCCGCAAGCGCGAGCCACTGCCTCCCGTAAAGCCGCAATGCCAGCAGGTAGCCGCACAGCACGCCCGCCACCCAAAAGAGAAAGCTGCACAAGTGCCGCAGCGGGATGTATTGCCGCCGCTCCCTTGCGCCCGCCGCTTCTTCAATGGATTTGAGAAGGATTTCAAAGGCGGCCCCGTGGTCGCGGTCTTTGGCCGCGTCAATGAGGGCGGCATTGCCGCTGCGGATGTACTCCAGGTTCACGCGGCCGATTTCGCGCTGCTCGCGCTCATCCCAGCTCACCCCGTAATCGCGGTACACGCAAAGACCAGTGATGAGCAGCAGGGCGGTGAGCAGCAGTCCGGGCAGGCGTTGCATGGTGGGGTTGAAAAGTACGCAATAGGGCCTTCATAAATCCCAATCGCCGCCCTGCGGAGACGGCGTATTTTTGCACTCTATGGAATTGCAGCAGTTGTACGGGCGGGCGCTGGAGGGCGACTTTCTGAGCATTGAAGAAGGCGTGCGCCTTTTCCACGAAGCGCCGCTGGCGGATTTAATGACCATTGCCAATGAGCGCCGCAAGATTGCGGTACCGCACGGCAAAGTGACGTGGATTATAGACCGCAACATGAACACGACCAACGTGTGCGTGGCCAACTGTAAGTTCTGCAATTTTTACCGCGTCCCCGGCCACCCGGAGAGCTACGTGACGGATATTGAAACCTACAAGCAGAAGATTGCCGAAACCTTCCGCTATGGCGGCGAGCAACTGCTGCTGCAGGGCGGCCACAACCCGGAGTTGGGCCTCCAATACTATACTGACCTCTTCCGCGAGCTAAAGATTTTATTCCCGCAGCTCAAGCTGCACGCCCTCGGCCCGCCGGAGGTAGCGCACATCTGCAAGGTGAGCAAGGTGAGCCACCGCGAGGCGCTGCTGGCACTGAAGGAAGCCGGCATGGACTCCATGCCCGGCCCCGGCGCGGAGATTCTGAACGACCGCGTACGCCGGCTCATTTCGAAAGGCAAGTGCGGCGCGCAGGAATGGCTTGACATCATGCACGAGGCGCACAAGATTGGCCTGACAACGACCGCGACGATGATGTTCGGCCACGTGGAGACGATTGAGGAGCGCATGGAGCACCTTGTGAAGATTCGTGAGGTGCAGGCGAAGAAGCCGGAAGGTGCGAAGGGTTTTATCGCCTTTATACCCTGGACATTCCAGGACGTAGACACGCTGCTGAAGCGGATAAGGGGCACGAAGAACCTGACCACCGGTGAGGAGTACACCCGCATGATAGCGTTGAGCCGCATCATGCTGCCTAATGTGCAGAACATCCAGGCTTCTTGGCTGACGGTGGGCAAGAGCATCGCGCAGCTTTGCCTGCACGCCGGTGCAAACGACTTCGGCTCCATCATGATTGAGGAGAATGTGGTGAGTGCAGCCGGTGCGCCCCACCGCTTTACGGCGAAGGGCATCCAGCAGGCCATTAATGAGGCGGGCTTCCCGGCGCAGCTACGTACGCAGCAGTATGAGTTCCGGCAGATGCCGGAGGTGATGGAGGAGCAGGTGATTACTTACTAAAGATGGCCTGGGACGAGCGTCAGATAGAAGACAAGAAGCGGCTGGATGCATCCCATGCCGACCCGGCCCACTGGCGCGGACTGTTTTATTTCAATCCTAAGGACGGGCGCATATTCCCGCCGGCGCGCTATCCCGGCACGGGCTGGACAACCAATTTCGCGAACCGCCAGTCTGTGATGGCGCTTGTCGCGATTATTCTGATTCCTTTGATACAGGTGACCCTGGCGGTGTGGCTTGCCGGGCCGCACGGGCTTTCCCATAGATAGACGGAATGATGTTTATGGCCGTTGGTTCGGATAAAAATCAATCCGGCTTACTACATCATGGGAACCATTGAAACCAAAGACGGCCAGCACGGCCAACCCGTAAAAATTCATTACTGCGACTGGGGCGAGGGCAAGCCTGTCATCCTTATCCACGGCTGGCCTTCTACCTCGCAGATGTGGGAATACCAGCTTGCCGAGATTGCCGGGGCCGGCTTCCGCGCCATTGCATACGACCGCCGCGGCTTCGGCCACTCGTCTGTGCCCTTTCAGGCTTATGATTACGACAGCCTGGCCTCCGACCTGAATGCGCTCATTGAGGGCCTTGACCTGAATGAGGTAACGCTCGTGGGCTTTTCCATGGGCGGCGGGGAGGTAGTGCGCTACCTGAGCCGGTACGGCGCCGCGCGGGTGAGCAAGGTGGTGCTCATAAGCGCGGTAACGCCTTTCCTGGCTAAGACTGCGGACAACCCGGACGGCGTGCCTACGGAAGTGTTTGACCAGATAACGGAAGGCCTGAAGAAAGACCGGCCCGGCTTCTTAGACGGCTTCGGCAAAGATTTCTTCGGGGTCAGCATGCTCAATCATCCGGTGAGCACGCCGTTTTTAGAGCACTTCCGCACGCTGTCCACACTCTCGTCGGCTCATGCTACGCTGGAGTGTGCCGCAGCTTTTGCCTACACGGACTTCCGACAGGATTTGCCGACGGTAACGGTGCCTACGCTTATCATCCACGGCGATGCGGATAAGACGGTGCCTATTGAAGCGTCCGGCAACCGGACGGCGGCTGCAATTCCACATGCGCAATACATCGTGTACGAAGGCGCACCGCATGGCCTGTTTTATACGCATAAAGACCGGCTGAATGCTGATCTGATTCGGTTTATCAGCGGCAATGATGCAAGCGTATAAAGTCTGCTTAGCCATTCAATAAAAAGGCCCGCAATTAAGCGGGCCTTTTTAATCTAAGTCCTGATAGTTACTTACTGTACTACGATTTTAGTTCTGTAGTTGAGGCTGCCGTCCTTCACTTGTACGAGATAGACGCCACGAGCGACATTGCTGAGGTCAAAAGAAGCCTTGGCCTGCGGAGCGTCCTTAGCGATTGTCTGGCGCGCAATAAGCTTACCCTGCACATCGGTAACAATAACCTCCGCCTCGTTCTCAATAGCGGAAAGCGCTACGCTGAAGGCGCCGGTGCTCGGATTAGGATATACCCATACCGCGGCCGCGCCCACAGGCTCCTCACCCGCGTTCGCATTGCTGCCCGGAGCGCTTGTCCTTCCTGTAAACGGATTACAGTTACCAAGCTGATCGCCCTGCGCTATATAGTTAGCGGCAGTGCTCTGATTGACCGTCACCACCTGATAAGCATAGCCTCTTCCCACAATCACCTTGTGGCACACCATCACATTGGTGCCGCTATAAGGGTTGACCACATTCAGGCGCTTGGTAAGAGTGGCGGCGGCGGGGCAGCCTTGCCCATCGCTCACCTTAATGGTGAAGGTGTAGATATTATCACCACCTGCAGCGCCGCAAAGGCCGCTGCCCGTCATAGAGGCAGGGGTAAAGGTGTATGACGAACCTGTATTGCTGAAGGAGGAGTTAGGCGTTGTGGTATTGCAGCCGCTCATCGTCCACACATAGGAGTAGCCGCCCGAGCCGCCCGCCGGTGTTACGTTGATGGTCTCAGACTGGGCAGAAGAAGGATAATTCAGGAAGATGGTCTGAATCTTCTGGCCGCTCATTGGGTACAGCGGCGTCACAGCAGCAGCAGCGGTAACGGTCGGGCAAGAGCCGGAGCATGAAGCTGTGGGCTGGAAGCCGGTAGCCTGATTAGCATCTGCATCTGTGCCATTGCTTAAGTAAGGCACATAAGTAACCGGACCGGAAATTTTCGCCGCTACGGTTGCGGGAATGTTAGAGCCAAACCAGTTGCAGGTAGCGGACAAAGTGCCGCTGTAAGCAGAAGGCGTCACGTTTATCTCGTAGTATCCGGCATTATTGTGGCCTGTTATGCTGTTGCTGTTAAAGGTGAGACCTGAATTGAGGCCGGCGCCGAAATTGTTTGACACGCGGACGCCGTTGTAAGAGCCGCCGTCAAAGAAATTTTCTGTGAAGGTCGTATTCGTACACCCTCCACCTACAAACACGTGCGAGCCAACCGTCACATTAAGCACACTATTCTTAGTGACGGAAGAGTTCTGCAGACCGAACAAAACATATTGCCCGCCCGTTGAGCGATTCAGGGAAATCGTCGTATTTGAAACAGGGTGTGTAAGGTCGCCCTGAATTTCTACCACGCTGCCGTAGCCGTCCAAGTCGTTATTGGTAATGAGGCCATTGGAGCTTGAGGTGCCGTAGTCATCTATCCAAATACAGCCGTAATTATACGGGTCATTTTCGCCATGGAGCCAGTTGCCGGAGATTTCGTAGTTGTCAGTGTAGTTGAAATCAACTGCTTTGGACTGTCGGCTGATAACATTGTTTTTAACCGTAATTCCGGTGAATTGGCCTGAGCTCGTCTTGTCAATAGTCACCACACCATAGCGCTCAGAGGAAGGATAGGCAGCGCTATTGGTAATCGTGAATCCGTTGATAGCTACATTATCGGTAACCACCTTGAAGCCATGAGCGGCAGACACGTTCGGGTCAACTATGGACTCGGAGCCGCTGCGGCCCTTAGCTAAAACATTACGCTGTGCTCCTAAAATGGAAACCGACTTGTTCACGAGAACGGCTTCGTTGTAAGTACCGGAATTGACATTTACTGTAAAGCCCGAGGAAGCAGCATCAATGCCGCGTTGAATGGAACCGCTGTTAGTAGTCACGAAGTCATTGTTAGCCCTTACAGTTACAAAGCCAAGCGCGCTGTTGTCCAGCTTGTGGGTAATCTTATCTTCTACCGCAAACAGCTCTGTAGCTGAAAGCGCGCTGGCAAGCTTCAGACCGCTGCCTGCATCAAACTTATTGTTTTCCACATTTACATTACCTGACCACGGAGCCATAGTAGTTATAGCGCCTGAGCCGGTGCCAATAAGGCTGTTGTAAGGAGGGAAAGTAGAGGTAGTGCTGCTGCCTGATTGGCCGTCCAGATAGACAAATGTGCCGATTGCAGGCTGGAAGCTGTTCTCATTGCCAGTGGTGCCGATGGTGTACGTACCCATGGTTGAGCTGGTGCTGTGGTTGAAAAAGCTCAGGGCCGTTCCACCGGCAGCAGCATTACCGTTGAATACGTTGTTGGTAAGCGTAGCGCCGGTAGCCAGGGACAAAGACGAAGAGGAAGTGCCGGATATTGTCTTGGTATTGAACGTTACGTGGCGGTAAGTGGTGGAGCCTGCAAGCGGCGTGAACGTATTATTGTCCAGCGTCGCGTTGTTATAGTTTTCCAGGCTTACTGCCCACTCGTGGTTATTGAACGTATTGCCGCTCACGTTCGTGACCGTTGTGTTGTTTGCATTCTTGAAGCGAAGCACTGCGGTATTGGGAGATGCCAGGTTCGCGAATGTTGCGTCAAACGTATTGCCGCTAACGGTAAGCGGGCCTGCGCCGCTGTTCATTTCAGCAAGCTCTACGCCGCCGCCATTGAAGTTATTGCCGGAAACGGTGATAGCGCCATTGCTGCCAAAGCGCGCCAGCACATCGTGGTTGATGCTCTGGAATGTATTGCCGCTGATCGTGCCGCCGGCCTCATCCATAGACACTGCGGAGCGGAAGTAACGCGCTACGCTAAATGCGTCGCTGGCTACGCCGGCTACCGTGTTGCCCGTTACCGATACATTGTTCACACCACCGCTGCCGCCTGTCCGGTAGCTGCCGTAGTTAATGCTTATCGCATTGCGGTTGCTGTAAGAGCTGGAAGCCGCTGCCGACGAACCGTAAGGAGTGATAGTATTGTCCTTAATCGTCAGATTGCTCAGATTGCTGCCGGAGGCTATAATAGCGCTGCCCAGCTTTGTCAGGTCCACCTGGAGCTTTAGGTTCTCAATCGTTACACCGGATGTGGATATGTCAAACAGGCTTGGCTTGCCGCTCACCGTTCCGGTAAAGTCAATGATAGACTGCTGCGTGCCGGAGCCCTTGATTTTTACGCTCTTCGTTACACTTACCTGCTCATTAAATGTGCCGGCACTTAGCATAATGTTATCCCCAGCTATGGTAGTTGCGTCATTAATCGCATCTTGGATAGAGCAAAAGAACTGTAAGGTCCTCGTGTTCTGCACCGTGTTACCTGACGGGCAGCCGCTGCATGAATTTGGCACTGGCTGGAAGCCGGTGGCGGTGCTGTTATCAATTCCGCTTGCCAGATAAGGGGTATAGATGACGCTGCCAGAAATTTGCGAGGCAATAGTGCTGGCATTCGTTGTACCAAACCAGTTGCACGTAGCGCTTAAATTCCCCGAAGGGTATCCAGATGCCACATTAATCGCATTTACTGTGCCGGAATAAGCAGTAAAGCGGTTTTCATTTACAGTAATATTAGAATTATTGCCCCCGAATGCATTGGTAATTTTAATGCCAGCAGTACCGGTAGTAACGTGGCTAAGATCGTTGTTGTTAAAGTTGAAGTTGGTTACCCCTCCGCCAACATAGCAATCTGAACCGGCAGAGCCGCTTATTACATTAGAAGAGAATGAAGAGTTGCTTACATAGTGCAGCACGACAGCACTTCCATCTCCGCTAAATATGTTACTACTAATAGAAATGTTTGAAGCCGTGCTCGCTAGATTCACCATATCCATTAGAATGCCTGCATTGGTATTACCGCTAAACGTATTGCCAATAATCGCCACATTGGATAGGGCACCGCCCGCAGTTCCATTATCCGTATAAATACCATTACCACTTGCGGAACCAGAATTATTGTTTGTCGCAAAAAGGTTACAGCTCACTAGCACTGACGTGGGATTGGTGCCAGTATTTGAAAGACTGCTTCCGACACGATTGTTTTGAATAATATTATTCAGCAACTGCGTGCCGGTACTATTAGGTTTCATATAAACTGCGTAACCAAATCCTGGTGTAGTACTTGAAGTTTGGCCTTGGATAGTAAAGCCGTCAATGGTTACATTACTAGCATTGACACCAATACCGTTTGTGCAATTAATGATTGACTCTGTGCCACTGCGACTTGCCGCGCATACGCCGTATTGAGCCCCATAGAGCTTTACACTCTTGGAGATGTTAATGGATTCATTGAAGGTACCCGCCGCTACCATAAGCGTATTCCCGCTGGCAGCAGCATTCACGCCATCCTGTATCGTACTGTAATAGTATCCGCTAGTTGTATTATACACTTCATCTGCCTGATAAAGCTGTACCTCACTCACCTGCATAGCAGTAGCTGTACCCGTATTACACACCGAAGGAAATACTACCCTGTAATAAGAGTAGGCAGCGGTATTGATAAAACCGAAAGACTGAGTTGCAAAACGCGTAGCGCTGCACGTAAGCGAGCCACTCGTAATGCTGCTCCATGTGCTGCCGTTATTTGAGCCTTCAAGCGTATAGCTTACAGGGTCCCGGTCCGGATAGTCATTTGCAGTAGTTATAGATATGCTTCGTGCTATAGAGGAAGTACCCGTATTTACTGTAAAGCCGGTATTCAGCGTATTAAAATTCAGGTACTTCGTACTCGTGTTGCCATCTATCACCTTATTTTCATCCTCACCAGTAGGGCTGGAGTTTGTATTGACCTGCGATATAGTCATGCCAGGAGCAAATATCTTATGCGTGCTATATACCGGCCCGCTGCTGACTAATGCTTTTGCATTCATGCCCGGCAGCAGCAGAACGGCTGCGCAGGCCATTAGCCGAAAGGCATACCAAAATGTTTGTCGGTGTGTGCTCATAGTGTTTGAATTGATTGGTTTTTGGTTTTAGGATTGATGAATAGCTTTTTCTATCAGAAACTTTTATTGGTTTTGTTATTGAAATGCAAATGACGCATTCTATTTCCGCATTTTCAAACACTTATGCAATAATTTCCTGCATTTTTTTCAAACAATCATAATTATTCCTGTAATTCACTGGCTTTCTTTTATTTATCTTCTTTGTGCCGTTGCCGTCTTTCGCAACGCCGGTCTATTACTCGTCATGTGACATTGGTTAAAATCAGCCTTCAATGCCAAAAAAGCCCCGCAGCAATCGCTACGAGGCTTTTTGTTGATCAGGTCCTTAATGCTTACTGCACTACGATTTTGGTTCTGTAGTTCAGGTTACCATCCTGAACCTGTACCAGATAAACGCCTCGTGCCACATTGCTCAGGTCAAAGCTCGCCTTGGCCTGCGGTGCGTCCTTAGCAATTGTCTGCCGCGCGATGAGCTTGCCCTGCACATCGGTAACGATAACCACCGCCTCATTTTCTATTGCAGAGAGCGCTACGCTGAAGGCCCCCGTGCTCGGATTAGGATACACCCACACCGCAGCCGCGCCCACAGGCTCCTCGCCTGCAACGCTGCCCGGAGCACTTGTCCTGCCGGTAAACGGATTGCAGTTACCAAGCTGGTCGCCTTGGGCCACATAGTTGGCAGCGGTAGATTGGTTTACCGTCACCACCTGATAAGCATATCCTCTTCCCACAATCACCTTGTGGCACACCATCACATTGGTGCCGCTATAAGGGTTGACCACATTCAGGCGCTTGGGCGCAATGGAAGTAGTGCATCCGTTGTTATCCGTAACCTTCACATTAAAGGTGTAGATATTATCCGCGCCCGACCCGGCGCAGATGCCGCTGCCGGTCAGGGAAGAAGGGTTGAAGATGTAGTAAGGAGTATTGCCTGTTGAGAAAGGCGAGCCTGCGGTAGTGGTATTACATCCGCTCATAGTCCAGGAGTAGGCATAGGGAGCGGTACCGCCCATAGCATTAACCTTCATCGTATCGGTCTGCTTGGACAGTGGATAGTTCAGGAAGATGGTAGCCATCTTCTGGCCCGGCATTGGGTAGAGCGGAGCGGCTACGGCAGAAGCGCCGAGTGCAACCGCAGGGCCGGTGATGGTAACGGTTTGTGGAGAAGTGCTCATGTTGCCAGAAGCGTCCGTAGCCGTCCAGGTAACGGTAGTGGTGCCTACGGGGTAAGAGGAGGGCGCATTGTTGGTAACGCTTGCCACCATACAGTTGTCAGATGTCGTAGGGTTGCCGAGTGTAACTGCGGAGGCCGGGGCATTGGCATTAGGGCAGTATCCGCTCACCGTTACATTGGAAGGAGCAGTGATGGAAGGGTTCAGATTGTCAAGCACGGTAACCTGGGCCGTAGCGGCAGAGCTATTATTGCTCGCATCCGTTGCGGTAAGCGTTACGGTATGCACATTGCCATTGTAGATAATAGGCGTGGAGAAGTAAACGATTTCCGTAGGGGAAGACGCAGATGTTACGGGGTCATTATTATTACCTGACGGATCCCATATATTGAGTGCGCCGTTGCTGATGCCGGAGCGGGTACCCCAGGGGCCTGCGCCGTTTACTCCATACGAAATCGGCGTATTATAGGTATTGCCAAATCCTGTGGCATTGACATTCCAGTTGGTCGTATTGGTGCTCAGGGACTGGCTGCCATTGCTAAATTCAAAATTGCCGCTTACCGTAAAATCACCGACAAGGCTTTGCGGCCCGCCCCAGTCATTGGCTACAATATGCAGATAGTAGTCCTGGCCGGGAGTGAGCGTAGTAGCGCTAAGGGAATAAACGGTTGAAAAATTGCTTCCTGTGCCTATCTGCGTGCCGAGTGTGTTGTCTGAGCTGGAGATATAAGCGGTAAAGGAATTGTCGGCTGTGAGGCTGCCGTTAAGTGTGCCGGCAGTGTTGCCTATTTTGCTGCAGCTAAAGCTGGACGGCGTTACGGAGAGCGTCATGCCGCTGCAATTGTCTGACGAGCCATTATCCACCTGCGCGGCAGTAATGCTGACATGGCCCGTAGCGTCTAGGTAAGCGGTAATGTTCTTGGCTACTACCGTAGGAGCAGTAACGTCTTTTACCGTCACAAAGGCTGTAGCCGTTGCCGTATTATTATTGCCATCGGTAACGGTAAGCGTTACCGGAATAGTGCCGCCCACCGGAGCAGGATTGGTAGTCACACGGGTGACAGAGCCGCTGATTGTACCGGTATTGGCAGCCGTAAGCGGTGTATTATCCGTAGCAGTAGTGCTTGAAGTCGCTTCCTCAAAGCGGTAGTAAGCCTGCAGGCCGGTTTCGGTGCCGGAAAGCGATTTATCCTTCGTGGATTGAATCTCCGATTGCGTACGCTCTGTATTCCAGAACCGCACTTCATCCATCTGGCCCTGCATCCTTGCGCCGGCATCATTGCCGCGGGCGCCGATTTTAAGTGTTGTAGTAGAAGCATTGTTTGGGATGCTGCCGCCGCTGGTGGAGCTTACAGAGCCATCAGCCTGTCCATTTACATAGAGCTTTATCTGGCCACTGCGATTGTAAGTTGCGGCAACATGGTACCATGTATTGGTGGCAATAGTGGTATTGCCGGTAAGATAGGTGCCCCCGCTGGCCGTGCCGGCTGTTACTACGCCGGCCATAAGCTTATTACCCGCTGTGATACGCAGCAAGTAGCCGTACATGCTGCCGTTGTCATACTTTTCAATAAGGCCCTGCTGGGTGCTGCTTGCAGTTGTCCGGAACCACGTCTCCAGCGTCCATGTATTGACGGGATTAAGCGAGGCATCATCAGGCACGGCAATATAGCCGCCGCTGAATGATGCGGCATTGCCCGCGCTGGATACGCCCGTTACATCGCTGCAACTGAAGGAGGAAGGAACAACACTCGTCAGCGTTACCGAGCCGCAGTTGTCAAAAGAGCCATTGTTTATCTGCGCAGGCGTTACTGTAGCATTGCCGTTCGCATCCAGACTGACTGTAAGATTCTGCGCGGCAGCAACCGGAGCCTGGTTATCATTTACCGTTACGGTGAAGGAGCAGCTGGTGGCTGCGTTGGTGGAAGCGTCCACACCTGATAGCGTTACTGTTGTTACGCCCTTGGTAAAGGAGAGCGCCCCGCTGCCCGTACCATCGGCAATTGTGTTGCCTGAAGAAGTGAGGGTGGTAACGCCTGTGCTACTATAGCCCCAGGTAGAACCGGTGCAATTGTCACCAATCGGGTCAGCGATGGTGTAGTTGCCGGCGCAGGTGTTAGCCACAACATTGACGGACTGATTGCTAGGGCAGTAAAGTACCGGCGGCTGATTGTCAACAACGGTAACGGAAAAAGAGCAGTTGGTGGTATTGGATGCCCCGTCAGTTACACTAAACGTATTAGTCGTCACGCCTACTGGATAGTTGGCCCCACTCGCAAGACCTGCCGTCTGGGTAGTTACTGCTCCGGTACAATTATCCGTGCCAACCGGGGCGGTATAAGTTACCAGGGTACCGCAGGCATCTTGACCATTCAGGATTTGCAGATTACGGATGCAGCCGTTAAGAGCCGCCCCGCTGCTAAAGTCGGTGGTGGTAAAGTTCAGGTTGCCGCCGGTTGTCAACGCGCCGATATTGCTGCTGAGCACCACATTGCCATCGATTTTAAGCGTTGCCGTATTATTTGAATAGCTCAGCTCGGCGCTATACCATTGATTCAGATTTAAGCTGGTTGATGAAAAAGTGGTAAAACTATTATTGTACTTGATTCCTGCGTGGTGGGAAGCATCTACATAAATGCCAATCCAGCGGTAACCGCTGCCCCCCATAATTACCGGAGCCGAAAATGCGGGAAAGCCGGATAGCCGGAAATCTATTCTCAGAGTGAATTTAGCCGTATTCAAACCGCTAATCTGGGGTGTTTGGATACTTTGGCCATTAGGATTATTGATATAGACGCCATTCTGGCAAAGCGGAGTACCATTGCTCGGGGTTGTGGGTGCCACCGTATTACCCGAGAGGATCACCGGTCCATAATTAGACATGGCATCACTAAGACTAGTAATGAGTGGATAAGATGCGAGTGTGATAGTATTCGCACTCGTATTTACAGAAATATTTGCCGGGCAGGTGATAGCCGGCGCTTCATTATCATTTACCGTTACGGTAAAGGAACATTGGGATGTACCGCAACCATTAGTGGCTGTGGCCGTAACCGTAGTCAGCCCCTTGCTGAATGCAATGCCTGAATTCTGAGAGTAAGAAATAGTAGGTGAAGTGCCCGTAGCAGTAGCAGCCGTATAATTCACAACTGCCGTGCAAAGGCCCGCATCCGTACTCTGTGTAATGGCTGTATTGTTACAGGAAATGACCGGAGGTATGCAATTCGGTGCGAAGCTCGCGCTGATGGTATGCGTAGTCGTTACATTAGAGAATGTATAAGAGCCGCTGCCTGTGCCTACACCTGCGGCAGTAGCCGCGCTGCCGGTCAAAGAGCTGCCGTCCACAACTATATCATCAATGTGATAGCCGCTGCCTGCCGTGCTGGCTGTAATGCTATATGCTTGGCTTGTGCCGGAGCATACATTGGTAGTGCCTGAAGGAGATATAGTACCGTTTGTGCCCGCTGATGCGGTGATAGCATATTTGGGATTGACGGTGATGTCAAAGGTCTTTCCACTACCGGTACAAACGAGTGTAGTGTAGCTGATGGAGAGTTGACCATCTCCGTAATTATCGCCTTGTACGTTTGATATCACAGAACCCGATGTATAGCTGGAGCCCCCTGCTCCTCCGCCCCCATCTGTGCAACAGTAATCATAGTCAGCGCCTCCGCCACCGCCACCGTAGTAACCTCCGCCGCCCCCGCCGCCCGCCGCGTTGCTGCTTGGTGCTCCGCCAGCGCCTCCGGCACCCAACGTGCCATTGCTGCCAGCCGGGTCTCCATTGCCGGCGCCGCCGGTACCACCCGCGCTTTGACTGCCGCCGGTGCCACCTGCTCCCTGGCCATTGCCGCCATTTGCGCCGGTAGTGCCACCCCCGGCACCGCCGCCTGCGCCTGCGAAGCCGCCGCTGCCGCCGCCGCCGCCTGCAACTAATACCCGATTGCTCAATGCCGTGCCGCCTATCCTGATGTCTGTTGCGCCGCCGCCGCCGCCTGCATTATTATAACTGCCTGTAGCTACGCCGCCTGCGCCACCGCCATTGTAGGCGCTTATGCCTGGTGATGCGGAGCCGGCCTGACCAACAAAGATGTTTAACACTTGGCCCGGCATGACCGATAAGACGGACTGGATGGTTCCTCCATTGCCACCGCCTCTGTTGCCGCCGCCGGATGCGCCCTTCGCAATTACTGTTATGTCGCCGCTTATGTTTGCCGGAACCGTCCACGTCTGCATGGCGCCCGTGTAGCTGAATGTCTGTGTTGCAGGCCCGCCGGTAGATGGCGTAACCGTTACCGTTCCCGTTATCGGAGCACCTGTAGTATTTGTTGCTGTAAAGCTGGGGATATTGCCCGTGCCGCTGGCTGCAAGGCCGATAGCTGTGTTGTTATTCGTCCAGCTATAGTTAGTTCCGCTTACACTGCCGGTAAAGTTTACTGCCGTCGTTGATGCGCCTGCGCATACGGTTTGAGTGGATGGCTGTGTAACGGTAGGTGTAGGATTCACCGTTACCGTTACCGCCGTGCGGCTGGCAGATACACAGCTTCCGCTGACCGCTTCTGCGTAATAGGTGGTAGTGGCCGTAGGCGATACAGAGAAGTTTGCGCCGCTTGCGCTTGTGCCGATGGCTGTGCCGCCTGTGGCTGATGTGTACCAGGATATGGTATTGCCTGTGGAAGTAGCGTTAAGGTCAGATGAAGAGCCGTAGCAGATGGTAGCTGGCGTGGCCGTGGCTGTGGGCGCTGATGGCGCCGTGCAGGGTGCGCTGATATTTACACCGAAAGACATATCCACGTAGCTGCCGTATGGAAAGCATCCCGTCCCAGTGATATAATATAGTTGGCCGTCCGTATAGTTTGAAGCAGTTGATATATTAATAGATGATGTACCCGTGCCTATTACTTCCAGAGAGTACAGTTGATTAGCCGTTACGCTATAGGGGCTCGAGAAGGTGAACGTATAAGGAGCACCGCTGCTTACATTAGCCGTAGCAGTGGCTACAACAGTGCCTCCGCATCCGCCGCCCAGGAGTATTCTTACCGTTACACTATTAGGCGCTGCACCATAAAAATCCACCCGTACCGAATTAAGCGGGCCACTGCATGGTGCCATAAATGATTGAAGGACGTCTTGGTCCCCTATGCTGCCAGTGCCGGTATTATTAATTGTGCATTGCGCCCCCGCGCTAAAAGACAACATTACCAGCAAAGCCGGCAGCAGGCATGCCCGCCAAAAAGTGTGTACGTGTGTTTTCATAGTGATTGATGTGGATTATGAAGGAAAAGGTTTTGAAAAAGAAGCCCCCACAGATTACTTCTTCGCAGGGATTGTTATTGGCTTGCAAAAGAAAGTTTCTATTTCCGCATTTTCAAACACTTATGCAACAAATACCTTCATTTTTTTCAAACAATCATAATAAATTCTGCTATGATTTGGCTTCCTAAGTTTTAATACCCGTACAGATACAGTCATTATTAAAGCCATAAATGGCCACGCATAGCACTTCAAAGCAGGGGTATCTCCGGTTCAAATAATAAATATATTCCCTTTGGCAAAGGCGGCTGCTTCCTAAAGCGGCTCAGCATCACCGGGGCTTCCTCCATAGCTCCTTCATACCTCCTTATGGTTTCCTCCCCATCTGGAGTATGACATACTCCCACTTCGCCCCAACAGCATAAAAGAAAAAACCCCGCAGGCATTGAGCCTGCGGGGTTACCTTAACGTATAGTCAGATACCTATTGCAGCACCAGCTTCGCCCTGTAAAGCCGCTCACCATCCTTCACACTAATCAGATAAAGGCCACGGCTAATGCCATCCAGTTCAAAAGAAGCGCTAAGGGCCCCGCGCGCCTCTATGCGCTTTTGCGCCACAAGCCTTCCCTGCACATCGGTAACGGTAATATCGGCCCCGCTTTCAATACCCGTAAGGGCAACGGTAAAGGCTCCCGTGCTCGGATTGGGATAGACACGGAGCAGAGTTTCTTCTCCGGAAGCCTGCGGCTCAGCACCCGGAGCGCTTGTCCTTCCTGTAAACGGATTACAGTTACCAAGCTGATCGCCCTGCGCTATATAGTTAGCAGCGGTAGATTGATTCACCGTCACCACCTGATAACCTGAGTTCGGGATAAGAAGTTGTGGAAAAGTAGTGGCTTAAAAAGCGAATAGCGGCGTTGTTTTTGATGTATAGGTGATTGACTAAAAACAACTCACATCAAAAATGAACACACCGCTATTCGCTGACAAAGTAACCGAAATTTTCGTTGCCGTAGATGATTTCTGCCTGCTTTTCGAACACCCCATCCATCAATTGCTCCTCGACCATTCGAATGGAACCAAAACCCGCAACCGGAAAGCATCGCTGTGCGATTCTGAAATCATTTCCATGCTCATTGCTTTTCATTCCGGCGGATTCAGAAACTTCAAGTTCTTCTACACCCAATACGCCTGCGTTCATCTCAAAGACAGCTTCCCCAACCTTGTCTCCTACAACCGCTTTGTAGAGCTCAGCCACCGCTGCGCAGTGGCCTTTATGCTTTTTCTCCATCACTGCTGCCGGGGCGAATGCACCGGCATCTCCTTTATTGATTCTACCGTTCTTCGGGTATGTCACAACAAGCGCATCCGCCGCAACAAAACCTTTGCTGGCATAGCTAAAATTGGCAAGAGCACTATGGGCTGGTTCTACGGATTCAAGCTGCACCTGGTGATCAATGATAAGGGAGAGATTCTGTCTTTCTACCTGAGTAAAGCCAATGTAGATGACCGGAATGCAAAGGCTATTACTACCCTTACGGAGAAGCTGTTTGGCAAGCTCTTCGGCGATAAGGGCTACATCTCAAAAGCGCTTACCGATATGCTCTTTGGCAACGGCATCCAGCTTATAACTGCAGTGCGAAGGAACATGAAGGATAAGGCACTGAGCAATGAAGAGAAGCTGCTCTTGCGCAAGCGTTCAGTGATAGAAACGGTCAATGACGAGCTAAAGAATATCTGCCAGGTAGAGCATACAAGGCACCGTTCTCTGAACGGCTTTCTGCTGAACCTGATGAGCGCCATAGCCGCTTATTCTTTCTTTCCCAAGAAGCCTTCTATCAGAAAAGATATCGAGGAAACAAACCCAAAGCTCATCGCCGCTTTCCAACAACAACAGCAATTATTAATCGCCGCTTAAACCGAACTCAGGTTGATAGGCATATCCTCTTCCCACAATCACCTTGTGGCACACCATCACATTATCACCCACATAAGGATTAATCACGTTCAGGCGCTTGGGCGCAATGGAAGTAGTGCATCCGTTGTTATCCGTAACCTTCACATTAAAGGTGTAGATGTTATCCGCACCCGGCCCCGCGCAGATGCCGCTGCCGGTCAGGGAAGAAGGGTTGAAGATGTAGTAAGGAGTATTGCCTGTTGAGAAAGGCATACCCGGAGTAGTGGTGTTACATCCGCTCATCGTCCAGGAGTAGGAATAAGGAGCGGTGCCGCCCATAGCGGTAACCTTCATCGTATCGGTCTGCTTGGAAAGGGGATAGTTCAGGAAGACAGTAGCCATCTTCTGGCCCGCCATCGGGTAGAGCGGAGCGGCTACGGCAGAAGCTGCAATCGTGGCAGGATTTACCGTCACATTCTGTGTAGCGCTGGCCGTAAGGCCATGAATATCCGTAACCTTCCAGTTAACGGTAGTGGTAATAGGCCCCGCGCCACCAGGAAAAAGGTAAGTGGCAGGATTAATCACAGCCCCGCCAACCATCGCCACTACCGATTGCACCCCGCAGTTGTCTGAAACAGCAGGCGTGCCCAGCGCAGCCGTTACTGGCTGGCAGTATCCGGCCACCGTTACATTGGCCGGCGCGGTGATGCCTGGAGCCTGGTTGTCGCTCACGGTAATAGTCTGGCTCGCCGTAGTGCTGTGGTTGGCGCCGTCCGTAACCGTCCACGTAACAGTCGTATTTCCTACCGGATATTGGTTGTTGGTCGGTGCGTCGTTTGTAACCGTGTAGCTGCAGTTGTCGCTCGCCGCCGGCGTGCCAAGGCTGGTGATGGTCGCATAGCACTTGCCCGCATCGGCATTGGCCGCCACGGCAGCAGGCGCGGTAATATAAGGGTTTTCATCGTCGATAACGGTGACGGTCTGATCAATGAAGGCGGAGTTATTAGCGGCATCCGTTACCGTCCACCTCACCGTTGTGCTGCCAATAGGGAAAAGGTAAGACGAAGGCGTAATAGCACTGCCACCCACCGAAGCGGCGAGCGAAGCAACAGCGCAGTTATCAGAAGTGGCAGGCGTGCCGAGGGCAACGGTAGTCGTGCAATCGCCCGTGCCGTTATCGGAAGTCTTGCCGCCGGCATTAGCTGCGAGTCCGGCAGCGGAGATAGTCGGCACCTCGTCATCACTTATCGTAACGGTCTGAGTGGCGGATGCGGCATTGCCCGCAGCATCGGTAGCCACCCATGTAACCGTAGTAGCGCCGATAGCGAAGGCATAGCTGGAAGTATTGATAGTGCTGCCGGCCACCTTAGCCGCGTAGCTCACCGTGCCGCAATTGTCAGATACAATGGGCGCGCCTAATGCAGCGGTGGTAGTACAGTTACCGGTACCGTCATGGCTCGTTACTTCACTTACCGCGGCGGGGGCAGTTATTACCGGCACTACGTTATCAATAACCGTAACGGTAAAGGAGCAGGCAGTAGCTGCATTAGTGCCGTCCGTGCCGCCGAGGGTTACTGTAGTAATGCCCTTATTGAAAGAGATAGTGCTGCTGTTCGTGCCATCCGCAATGCCGGAAACGTTTGTGGGGTTGCCGGCCGCATTGCCGGAGAACGATGCGCTCCAGGTAGCGCCTGTACAGTTATCCGTAATCGGGTCAACGATGGCATAACTATTAGCGCATGAATTAGGCACAACGTTCATGCTCACATCGGAAGGGCATGTTACTACCGGCTTCTGATTGTCCACTACGGTTACGGTCTGCGTACAGGTGGCCGTATTGTTGGAAGCATCCGTCGCCGTCCACGTAACCGTTGTTGGGCCCTTCGGGAAGGTCGTCGGCGCATTGCTCGTGACGCTTACAGGTATCGTCTTGCTATTCGTAAAGTTGTCCGTGCAGCCGGCAGTCAGGGCAATGCTTTGCAGCGTGGCATTGGCGCTGCTGCCAAGCGCGCCGAGATTCTGAAGCGTATTAATGTTGGGAACGGAGGTATTGTTGGCGCAGGCCGTGCCCTGATTAAAGTTGTAATACACCTGCAGGCCAGGCTCTGTGCCGGTGAGGGGCGTGTTCATCGCAGCATTAAGCTGGCCCGCCGTACGCGCTACATTCCAGATGCGCAGCTCGTCATAAATAGCCTTGGCATCCGGGTCGCCGGTGCCCCAGTTGCTGCGGCCTACATAATTAAGTGTCCGGGTAACGTTAGCAGGCACTGGCATCGTCGCCGTTCCCGCCGCCACGCCATTGATGTAAATCGTGCCGGTGCCGGTAGTGCTGCTTGAAGTGGGCTTGCTAAATGTGGCCGCTACGTGCGACCATTGGTTGAGCGGCAGCGTGCTCGTGGCCGCAAACTGAGCGCCTCCTATATAAAATCCCGGTGCGCCGCTCGTGCCGAATGTGTAAGAAAGCAGCACATTATTGCTGCCCGCGCCATTGCCAAAGTCAATGATGCGCGACCAGTTGGTGAATGCCCGCGGATACACCCAGGCCTCAATGGTAAAATCGCCATTGAAGTAGGTACCGGAAGGCAGCGTTGCGTAAGACGGCGTGCCGTCAAAATCAAGCGCGTTGCCAAGCGTGCTTGGGCAGTTATCCGTCGCCGCAGGCGCAGTAAGCGTGGTGGTGCCGGTGCATTGCCCCGACGTCATATTGATGGTTACAGGCCCGGCGCAGCTAATGGTCGGCGGCGTCACATCGCTCACCGTCATCGTAAACGAATTGGTAGCCGCAGGAGCGCAGGTATTGGAAGCCGTAATCACCACATTGGTCACGCCCTTATTAAATGTAGCGCCGCTGCCGGTACCGCTGCCCGATGCGGTCGTTGCGCCGGTAAAGGCATAGGTAACCGTCGGCGCAGGCGTTCCTGTAATAACCGGCATAGTTGAATAGGCCACTACCGCATCGCAGGAGCTGGAAGAAGCATTAGCGGTCTGATTGCCGGTGGTCGTAGTAAAGGCCGGCGCTGCATTCACCGTCACGCTCACGCTGCCGCTCAAAGCGGCAGTGCAGCTAGCCGGCGCGGCGGAAGTAGCGCTTACCAATGAATAAGTGGTATTAGCTAAAGGCGACACACTCACGCTTGCGCTGCCGCCAGTAAGCGTAATGGTAGCTGTGCTGCTGCCATCGCTGTAAGTAACGTTAGCGCCGGAAGTGCCGGTAAATGTGAGCGTAGTGCTGCCACCTTTACAAATGGTGCTCAGCGCCGGACTGTTGATGGCTATGCTTGCCGTGGGCAAAGGATTGATGGAAACACTCGTCGTGCCGGTCATTATTGTGGTGCAGTTGCCGGCGGGATTTGTGGCTACCACATAGTAGCTGCCCGCCGTAGCCTGGCTGCCAAAGGAAATGGCATTGCCGGTGCTGCCGGAAACAGCGCTCCCCACCGCCGTGCCGCCCGGAGCGGTGCCGCGATAAAGCCGATAGCTCATTCCGGTCTCGGAATTGTCAACGCCGATGGAAGGCGCTGTACTTCCTGCGCAATAAGCTCCGCCACCTGTTATATTGAATGCAGTGGGCGTGGTACAAACGCCAGTCCCGGCAACCACAAAATCGTAGCTGTTCTCATCGCAGTCATTATTTGCTATGTGAATCTTCGCGCTGCGCGCGCCGACTGCCGAAGGCGTAAAGGTGACGGTGAATGTGCCTGTGCTGCCGGTGCCCACGCTGGCGGGAAGGCCGCTGATGACAAAGTCTCCGTACCCGGTAGTGGTATTGTCAATGGAGCTTCCCGTAATAACGAGCGCCGTTGTCCCGGTATTCTGAATGGTATAAGTATAGCTCGCGGGTATAGCTCCAATCGTCTGGGAACCGAAGTCGGTATGATTGCCGGTGGAAGCCGAAGCAGCGCCGTCTGCAATCTGGTGCGGCGCGATGGCAGAGATGCCGTCGTGGATATTGATTTCGGGAATGAGCGGCGCTGTCTGCCGCTCATAAGCGCCTAAGTCCGTGCTTAGCCCGCCCGGAAATACATCCACAGGACGCGGATTGCCGATTATATCATTGGCTAGGGTATTGGCTGCGCCGCTATCAATAGCCGGCGAGCAATCCTGAAGTGTCAGGTCGCCGGTGGTGGTGTTGGTGAAGAGCGGGTCGGCGTTGTAGATGGTGCCGCCGGATGTATTGTCCTGCCAGATGGAGTTGTCTATGACGTTGCCAGGCCCGTACAGGTATAATTCAGAGGCGGGGATCGCATCATTGCCAGCGGCCACATTGCCCCAGAAAATGGAGTTGCTGATGGCAGAGCTTCCGCTGTTATTCACAAAGGCTCCGCCTACCGAGCTGCCGCATGAATTCTTGTTAAAGGAGCAATTGGTAACCGTCATGATGCCGCCGTTGTTGTAAACTGCCCCTGCTGTGTACCCTGGTGCGGTATTCTTCCAGAACACGCAATTGGTGATGGTAGAATTACGGTTGGAAATGTTTATTGCGCCGCCAATGCCTGTCGTACTTGAGTTGTTTGTAAAAACGCAGCGGTTAAAGTCGGCGCCGCCGGTAAAGCCCGGTATCCTGATAACGCCGGCATCGCCGGTAGCGGTATTCTGGCTGAAGGTGCAACGGGTAAATGTGTGCACACCGTAAAAGCTCCATATCGCGCCGCCTTCTGAAGCCGTATTGTTGGAGAAGCTGCAATCGGTGAAGTTGGTGCCCTCAGCCGCAGCTATGGCGCCGGCGTACTGCGTAGCATGATTGCCTGTGAAGCTACAGTTAGTAAAGCTGAAGGCCGAGGTATTCGTATTCATGCTCACGCCGCCACCATTATAGCCGCTATTGTTGCTGAAGATGCAGTTGGTGACGGCGCCCGATGCATAGCCGCCTATGTACAGGCCCGCCGTAGGCGTGTTATTGTCAAAGGTGCAATCCGTTACTATCCAGTTGACGGGGCTTACGGCATAGACGCCCGCGCAGGCGTAAGCATTATTGTTGTTGCGCACCGTTGCATTCAGCAACTTCATAGACCCGCCGGTGCCCAGATGCACCGCGCCCGAGCTATACATTGTATAGCCCACGCTGTCAGGCCGGGCGCGCTCTACCGTAAAGCCGTTAAAGACCGTTGATGCGCTCAGGCCCGCTGCATTCACCACCACGAAGCAGTTATCCGTGTGTACATTGGGCGTGCCGATGTCGCCGGAAAGAATAGTGCGGTAGGTGGAAAAGTCGCGGCTCGCAATGCTGCCGCCTCCTGCCGGGAAGCCGCCAAAGTAAACTGCCCCATTGGCAAGCGTGAAGGTATTGGTGCGCCCCGTGGGGGATGGCTGGAGGCCGATGCTTGGCTTATACGTGCCCTGCGCTGTGAATACGGTATCGCCCACCGATGCGGTGCTCAGCGCGCCCTGGAAATCGGTAAAGGCATTTGCCCAGGAAGAGCCGTCGTTGCTGCCGGCGGCAGATGCATCCACATAGAGCGCGGCGCTTGTCCGGCCCGTGCCCTCCACTACAAAATCATAGTCGCCTTCGTCGCAGTCGCCGTTCAGAATATGAATGACGGCCGTGCGTTGTCCCGTAGTACTCGGTGTAAACTTGACGGTAAAGGTGGTGCTGGTGGAAGGGGCCAGCGTTGTATTGGAAGCCGTCACGACAAACTCGGAAGAGATGGCCGTGCTTACGGAGCTGCCGGTAATGCTTAATGCCGTGCTGCCGAGATTCTGAATGGTAAAAGTGCGCGTTGTACTGCTGCCTACACGCACGCTGTTGAAGTTGGTCAGGCTCGCGGCGGAAGTAGTTGTGCTCCCGTCCGTGATATCATTGCCGAAGCCCTGGATGTTGATGTCGGATGTATTGTAAGCTACCGTGGCGCTGCCGCTCATATTGGCCGTGCAGCCGCCCAATGTGCGCGTAGCAACTACGGTGTAAGTGCCTGTGCTGGTCTGCGCGCCGAAGCTGATGCCAATACCAGTGCCCGATACAGGGCTGCTAGCATTAGATGCACCATTCTTGAGCTGGTAGCTGACACCCGCCTCAGAGCTGCTCAGGCCGACGGCTACACCAGCGCCGCCACTGCAATACGTGCCACCGCCGGTTACAAAATAAGTGCCCGGTGTTCCGCAAACAGCGGTGCCGTTTAATTGGACATTGACCGCATTGCTTGACTGATCAAAGCCGCCGGTGCCTGCGCCAACAGGGCCGCTGGAGGCTGGCGTTGCTCCGTAGCCATATAGCCGGAAGGTGATGGAAGATGAGCGGTTGGTAAGGCCAGATATACTGATTGTATAGCTGGCCAATGTAGTAGTAGTGCTTACGGAGCCAAGGTCTGCCGCATAATTATCTGCCGAAGACCGCAGCGATAAGGATGCCGGGCCTAACGAAGAACGCTCCCAACTAAAGACGAAGGAAGTGGGGGTGAAAGTAGCGCCGCTATTAGGCGTTACGGTGAACTGGACGTAATGATTGCTGGAAATGGCATCGGCAATCGTGGTAGGGTTTGAATTGCCAGAGCTGTACCATCCATTCCCCCCGAAACGGTCGCCATTAGCAGTTGGGCTAACGCCGGAACCAAGTGTGAGATTCGCAGGTCCTGCGATGTTGGCGTTATTGTAAATGCTTGACTCAAATGTTTCTGTGCCCAGATTGCCATTCGTGTTCCATTGCAGCAGTTGCCCATAGCCTTGCTGCGCGAGGCCTAAAAGCATAAGGAGTACAGACAGCCGTTTGGCAACAGAAGCCTTACGCAGATTGCGTAGAATTGTGTTCATAGTGAAGGAATGTAGGGTCAATAGGATTGGATGGTAAAATAAGTCGCTTGAAATTAAACGGCATAATGGCCGGCGAACTTTCTTTTTACGCAAGTAAAATTTGAATGAAGCAAAGAGGCTCCCGCCTGCTGTTCGAACCGCTTAAAAGAAAGCCCGCAGGCTATCGGCGCCGCGGCTTTAAGGCTCCTCTTTGCATTACAAAGGCATCTTCCACCGCTTTTCCATGACGGGTTCCCGGAAGAGGTAATCGCGAAACGGGGTAGCCGTCTATAAATTCCCAATCAGTGTCCCACTGCGCATAATCAGTATAAGTGTGACGCGGGATATCGGCAGTACGCAAGTCTTGAATTTGCCTTTGTAAAAAGGCAGCTACGGATGCGCCCATCCGCAATGGCAGCCGCTGGCCGGCTTCGTCTTATACATCCGCGCGCCTTTGTGCGCGGCGCAGGCGCTAAGCAGGAGCAGGCAGAAGAACAGCAGGAGGATGTAGCGGTACATGGATAAAGAATAGCGTGGATTTTTCTACAACATAGCCAAGCTACGCCTATCTGACAGCAGTTGAATGCTTTTCCCGGCGCATAACCCGGAAGAAAAGTTTCCCTTTAAGTCTAACGATTCAACTTATTGACCTGTCAGATTATTGCACAGCTTTATAAGCACTTATATTAGCCATTGCGAAGCACAAGCACTATTAACCACTAAAGTCCCCATAAGACACCATGAAAAAAACTACCCAAATTTTCACAGCCCTTATATGCCTTATGCTGGCTGTGAGCGCAGGCGCAACCACTATACCGGCCGGTACGCTGTCAAGCGCGCACTGGACCCTCTCCGGCTCGCCCTACAAAATCATGGGGCACGTCATCGTAGCTAATGGGGACTCGCTGGTCATAGACCCGGGCGTAACTGTGGAGTTTCAGGGGAAGTACAAGCTCTTCTGCAACGGAAAGATTATTGCCAACGGCACGCCCGCACAGCGGATTTTATTCACGGTGCCCGCGGCCAATCAAAGTACCGGCTGGCTGGGCATCAGGTATGATAATACGCCGACGAGCAACGCGCGCTCTTACTTTAAATACTGCACCCTTGAGTATGGAAAGGCAGATGTAACCGGCGACGACCGCGGCGGCGGCATCTACTTCAATAACTTCTCCAACTGCGAGATAACGGGCTGCACATTCCGGAATAATTATGCAACCTACGGCGGCGCCATTTACGCCATGAACTCCTCCCCCGCGATGCTGCGCGACTCTTTCTATAACAACTCCTCGTACAACGGCGGGCTTTGCGTTCATACAGAAGGCTCCTCGTCAACCATAGACAGCTGCCTGTTTAGGGATGGCGGCGTTTACTGCCTTTATTCCACCGTGACGGTCAAGAACAGCTCGTTCATTAAATGCACGTATGAAGGGGGCATCTCGGCCTTTGCCAATGCCAGCACGGGCTACATGACCATCACGCGAAACATCTTTGACAGTTGCAGCCAGGTCAATGGCGGCGGCGGCGGCGCCATTCTGCTGTCCAACGCGCTGGGCAAGATTGAGCACAACATATTCCGCAACAACGTGTCCGGCTCTGCCGGCGGCGCCATCAGCGTCTGGACGCAGACCGTTTACCCGAACTCAAGCAGCGTCCTCATCTCCAACAATCTCTTCTACAACAATAGGGCGCACATCTATATAGGTGCAGGCGCGCCTTTTGGCGGCGGGGCCATCGCCTTTGCCAATTGTTCCGGAAAAGTAATCAACAACACCATCGTCAATAATCACTCCGACACAGCCGGCGGGGCCATTTACTGCAGCTACAACTCCTCCCCGAGTTTTTACAACAACATCATTCACAACAACCTTTCCGATGCCGGCGGTGAGAACATCTTTATCCTGGACAACTCCAGCGACCCCAACTTTTACAACAATGACCTGCAGGGCGGCTACGCCGGCATCAATACCAACGGCACGCCGCTGGTAAGCGCTAACGTGGGCAATATCAACGTCGCACCCAACTTCACCAACGCGCCCCTCTCCGACTACACCCTCGCTCCGGGCTCTCCCTGCATCAATGCAGGCGCTTCCACAGGCATCGGCGCTTTCATTCCATCCTTAGACGTAGCCTTCAATGCGCGTGTGGCAGGCACGGCCATTGATATGGGCGCTTATGAAGCGGCCGGTTCCGTAGCACCGCCGACGGCAGTACCCGGCGCGGCGGCCGCTGCATCGCTGACGGTTTTCCCGAATCCTGCCGGCAATTACTTTGAGCTTAAAGGCCGTCAAGCCGGCGAGCTTGCCGCCGTGCAGGTGCTGGATATGCTGGGCAAGGAAGTGGCGCGCTTTGACAATACCGCCGCCAACCGTTTTGACATCAGCGGGCTCCCCGGCGGCGTGTTTGTCATATACGCGCGCTGTAAAGACGAAAGCGTAAAAGCCATGCGCATCCTGAAAAACTAAACGCGCAAACAGCACGCAAAAGCAAAGCCCCGCCAGCGAAAAGCTGGCGGGGCTTTGTATTAAGTCAGGTGGCTGCGCGGGCCGGGGCCTACGCCGAACCGGGCCAAAAATCTTCAAAACCGCATTCGGAAAATTCCGAACCGGGCTTTGAAGCTTCCCGATGGCATTCGGAAAATTCCGAACCCGGCCCTGAAGCTTCGGGATGCCATTCTGAATTTTCCGAATGGGCTTTGAAGCTTCCGGATAGCATTCGGAATTTTCCGAATCGGGGTTTGAAGCTTCAGGATGGCATTCGGAAAATTCCGAAAGGGGTTCTGAAGCTTCGGGATGCCGTTCGGAAAATTCCGAATGCGGGTTTGAAGAAAAAAGGCCTGGTCGGGAATGTAGCAGCAGGCTACAGCATAGTACGACCCTGAAAGAAGTTTAGGGCAGGCTGTAGGCGGCTACGCACCTGGCCGCGCCTCAGCCTACGCCGAACTGGCGCACCATTGACTGTCAATGCCAATTATGCCCGCATCTGCATTGTTTAGCATATGGCGTCCTCGCAAGACGCCCACATTTCTCACAGTAATTCAGAAATACTTCGTTCCTATGTTCGGATAGAATGCTGGTCGCAGCACGAACTTTAAATGACTCGTTCCCTTCTTTGAGAAGAGCAAGGATTTCTTCATCTTCTGTAAGCCAGCCACGTTCCACCATTATTTTTTTACGCCTATTAAGCGCTTCCCCGCCTAGAGAATAATTTTCATTCTTGCTACTAAAAAGCATATGCTTGAGAGCCACGCACTCCTTGAGTGGCAACAGGTGGGAATAATATTCAAGAATATATCCTGCGGTTTCTAAGTCCATTTTTTCGCTGTTGTTTCGCCGTTGTTGGCCTTATGACCAACAACGAATATACAGCCGCGAGAAAAGCCAAATAGACTGAAAGGCCCCTCAGTGTGCGACGCAACGAAGATTGGGAGCGTGATGCAGCCGATTACCAAAAACAAAAAACCCGCAAGCCTTCGCCTGCGGGTTTTTGCATTTTGAGTTTAGAATTAATAATCCATGCCCATTCCGCCTGGCATACCACCACCGTGGCTGTGGCCGGCTTCCTTAGGCGCTGGCTTGTCAGCGATGACAGCTTCTGTAGTCAGGAGCATACCTGCGATGGATGCAGCATTCTCCAGGGCTACGCGAGCCACCTTAGTCGGGTCAATGACGCCGGCTGCGATGAGGTTTTCGTACTTCTCGCTGCGGGCGTTGAAGCCGTAGTCGCCGGAACCTTCGCGCACCTTGTTTACGATTACAGAACCTTCCAGACCTGCGTTCTCAACGAGGGTACGAAGTGGGCTTTCCAGCGCGCGGCGAACGATTTGTACGCCGGTTGCTTCGTCGCCATCCATGTCAACCATATCCTTCAGGCTTTCAATAGCGCGGATGTAAGCAGTACCGCCGCCGGCTACGATGCCTTCTTCTACCGCAGCGCGGGTAGCGTGCAGGGCGTCGTCAACGCGGTCTTTCTTTTCCTTCATTTCTACTTCGGTAGCAGCGCCTACATACAGTACGGCTACACCGCCGCTCAGCTTGGCAAGACGCTCCTGGAGTTTCTCACGGTCGTAGTCGGAAGTAGTGGATTCAACCTGAGCCTTGATTTGGTTTACACGGCCGGTGATGTTCTCCTTCTGGCCCTTACCACCTACGATGGTTGTGTTGTCCTTGTCAATGGTGATGCTTTCCGCCTGGCCGAGGTACTCCATAGTGGCGTTCTCCAGCTTGTAGCCCTGCTCTTCAGAGATAACGGTACCGCCGGTGAGCACAGCAAGGTCTTGCAGCATTTCCTTGCGACGGTCGCCGAAGCCCGGAGCCTTCACGGCAGCAATCTTGAGGGAACCGCGCAGCTTGTTTACTACGAGGGTAGCCAGCGCTTCGCCATCTACATCTTCAGCGATGATGAGGAGTGGACGACCGCTTTGTACCGTGCTTTCCAGGATAGGCAGGATGTCCTTGAGGGTAGAAACCTTCTTCTCGTAAATGAGGATGTAAGGATTCTGAAGCTCAGCCTGCATCTTCTCGGTATTCGTAACGAAATACGGAGACAGATAGCCGCGGTCAAACTGCATACCTTCTACTACTTCTACAGTAGTCTCGGTGCCCTTGGCTTCTTCTACGGTGATAACGCCTTCGTTGCCCACCTTGCCCATTGCCTGCGCGATGAGCTTGCCGATGGTAGAGTCGTTGTTGGCAGAGATAGTAGCTACCTGCTCAATCTTGGATGAGTCGGCGCCTACAGTCTGAGACTGGCTCTTCAGGTTTTCTACAACCTTGGCTACAGCCTGGTCAATACCGCGCTTCAGGTCCATTGGATTGGCGCCTGCGGCAACGTTCTTAAGGCCTTCGCGGATGATGGATTGTGCGAGGACGGTAGCGGTAGTAGTACCGTCGCCGGCTACGTCAGCGGTCTTGGAAGCTACTTCCTTCACCATCTGAGCACCCATGTTCTCAATCGGGTCTTCCAGCTCAATTTCCTTAGCAACGGTTACACCGTCCTTAGTGATGGAAGGAGCGCCGAATTTCTTCTCAATGATTACGTTGCGACCCTTGGGGCCCAGCGTTACTTTCACGGCATCAGCCAGTGCGTCAACGCCACGCAGCATTTTAGCGCGGGCTTCGGTATTAAAATGAAGTTGTTTTGCCATTTTCTATTTGAATGATTAATGTGATAGAATGTGATTGAATGTGGCGGGAATCATCTGTGAGTTATGCGGCAAGGCCACATTTCATCACATTCCCCCACATTGAACATTTTGATTTTAGACAATCGCCAGAATGTCTGACTCGCGCATAATGAGGAAGTCCTCGCCTTCAAGGCTTACTTCAGTGCCGGCATACTTGCCATAAAGCACCGTGTCGCCTTCCTTTACGGATGTAGGCTCGTCCTTCTTGCCGGGGCCGGCAGCGATGACGGTGCCACGCATCGGCTTTTCCTTAGCAGTGTCGGGGATGATGATGCCGCCCTTGGTGGTTTCTTCGGCTGCATTTGGCTTCACGATTACGCGGTCGTGGAGTGGGGTGATTTTTGCCATAATGGTTATTGTGGTTTTTTGTTTTAAGTGAAATCGGATTTCTAAAAGCCCATTGCGCAGCAATTATGCCAGTGCCCGGCAGCGGACATTTTAGCAGGAAGAAGGGCATTAACCGGCCTTTTACGGCGGTCATTTTTTCACGGCGCGAAGGTAACAGGTAAAAACTGGCAGAGCGGGCAGGATATTAATGTATCAATAAGCCCTCACAGTCCGCGGGCACAGCGGGTGGGATATCCTCCGCTGGCGGAGGTGGCTGAGGAGCGAAGCGACGATGCCGGAGGTGGGCACAAGACACTATAAGAAGCAATGCAAAAAGCACGCACACTCACCTGCCTGATTGCCGCCATCGCAATACTGCTGCCATGCGCCAAAGCGCAAACCATCCCGCCAAAGTCTAAGCCGAAGCTCAGCAGCGTCTATACCCAGCTCAAAGACTGCAAGCTACGCTTAGAACTCACCGGCCGCGAAGGCGGCGACCCTTACGCGACCTGCAAGCCGGTTGGCGGCTACATAGTGCATATCGCCTACAACGCTACCCTCGTCACCGTTTCCATATGGGATTCCACCGGCAAAAAAGTAACCGAGCTTGGCACCGACTACATAGCCATAGGCATGCAGCGTGAGGCTGTGGAATGGCGGATGGCAGCCGGGCAGCCATTTGCCGTCATCTATAAAATAGGTCGCTTTGACACGACCGGCTATTCGGCTGGAAATCCCTACAAAGCTTTTAACCTGAAAGGCTACGATTGGGTGGCCAAAGGTCTGCGCGGCTGTGAGGCTATAGATTTTGTAATGGAAGTAAAGGGGCCGGAGACGGCAACAGCTATCCGGCGCCGGGTGGATGAGGCATACATCCGGTAAAGCAGCAAGCGGTTACTTTGCGCCTCAACTCAACACTCAAAACCCAACACTTCCAAAATGCCCCTCCAAACCGGCCAGTCCGCCCCAGACTTCACCCTTTACGACACCGAAAAGAATCCCGTAAAGCTCTCCGACCAGAAAGGAAAGAATGTAGTGCTCCTGTTCTTCCCCGCAGCCTTCACAAGCGTATGCACAAAAGAGCTTTGCGGATTCCGCGACAACCTCGCGCGCTACAACGACATGAATGCGCAGGTCTATGGCATCTCGGTGGACATGCCCTTCACCCTCGGCGAGTTCCGCAAGCAGAACAACCTGAACTTCCCGCTGCTCTCCGATTTTAATAAAGAAGCGTCAACCGCTTACGATACCATTTATGAGAATTGGGCAATGGGTATGCGCGGCGTCTCTAAGCGCTCTGCTTTTGTGATAGATAAGGAAGGGAAAATTGTACACGCAGAGGTGCTGGAGAATGCCGGCGAAGAGCCGGATTATGCAAAGATTGATGCGGCGCTGGAAGGGTTGAGCTAAAACGGAAAACAAATGGGCGACTGCGGGAGACTATTAGTCCCCCTTCGGCGACTGTAAGTCTCCCCTCGGTGCCCATTAGTCTCCCTTGAGCGACTTATAGTCTCCCCGGAGCGCCCCATAGTCGCTCTTGAGCGTCCATTAGTCTCATGCGGGAGACTAATGGGCGCAGGACGGCGACATATAGTTTCCCGCCCGGGCCTATATGTCGCCAAAGGGGCACTATTGAGCCCGGAAGCTCAAAGACTGTGAATCTTCTCAATTAATCCCGTAGTAGAATACCCCTCTACAAAAGGTATTACCTCTACCCGCCCCGCCGCGGGTCAGCGTTTCGCGCGCGCCTACGATGCGGTCTATCGTGTAATCGCCACCCTTTGCCAGCACATCCGGCTTCAGCGCTTCTATTAATTCCAGCGGCGTGTCTTCTTCAAAAAGAACAACGGCATCTACCAGAAGCAGGGATGCCAACGCCAGAAGGCGGTCGTCCCCATTATTGACCGGGCGCAAAGGCCCTTTCAGGCGCTTCACCGAAGCATCCGTATTGACACCTACAATCAGGGCATTGCCAAAGGACGCCGCGCGGGATAAATAATCGAGATGGCCGCGGTGCAGGATGTCAAAGCAGCCGTTGGTAAAGACAATCGTCTTGCCCGAGCCTCGCAAGGCAGCGCAATGCTGCGCCAGCACCTCGCGGGAGCTAAAGATTTTCTGTTGGATCCACTGGAGCTTGGCTGTCATGAGGCTTGCGGTTGTAAAGAGGAAGCAGCACCAGCGAAGCTACGCCGGATACGAGGGTAGCTACCGTAAGCGCCATCCACGTTACCCAGCCAAAGGCATTGGCCGCCGGCGCGGTAAGGCCATAACCATAGCGCAGAAGCTTGCCTACCAATAAAGGATAAAGGCCAATGCCGCCCGGCGCGGCAATGATGGCCGCAGAGCCGAAGATGAGCGTCATTACCGCCTGGCCAAGGCCGAGGTGCTCGGTAGCAGGCATGGCGTGAAAGCCGAAGACAATCTGCGAGAGATAAGAGCCCCAGATGAGCAGCGTATAAAGGAGAAACATCCCCCGCTGCCGCAGGTGGAAGATGGAGGTAAAGCCATCGCCCAATCCATGAATAAAGCGCCCGACGCGCGAGCCGGGGCTGCGCTTATAGACCGCAATGAGCGTCCCGACAATCAGGCCAATGATGAGGCCGGTAATGAGCAGGGAATATGATGAGGGCGTATGCCCGCGCAGCTCCCCTTCTAAATAAGTGTTCAGCGCAGCGCCCTGCCAGTAGAAGCCGATGGCAATGGTGATAAGCAGACAGATGACGTCAAAGGAGCGCTCTGCCACGATGGTGCCTATCATCTTATCCGCCGGCATATTCTCATACTTCGCCAGCACGGTGCATTTGGCTACCTCGCCGGCGCGCGGCGGGATGAGATTAACGAGGTATCCGATGATGACGGCGAAGGTGGTATTAGCAGTGGTAGGATGAATGCCAATCGGATCCAGCATCAGCATCCATCGCTTAGCACGCGCCCATTGAGAGAGCAGGAAGCAGGCGAAGAAGGGCAGCATCCACAACAGATTGGTCTGGCGGATGGACACCATCATGATGCGGCGGTCATCCGCGCTCATGTGGGCCAGCATGTACCATACAATGCCGACGCCAAGTGCCGCGAAGATGACGAGCTGTAGGAGAGTTGTTGCGGTCTTTCGCTTCATGCTGTCCTTGCAAGATAGGGGCGGCGGGGCGTATGGGAATGATAAGAAATGGCGGCAGTATCAAGTATCAGGTGTCAAGTATCGGGCTGGCGTCTCATTGTAGCTTGATACCTGATACCTGATACCTGATACCTATTACCCGGCTTCTCTAAAGATGATTATCCTCCTTCGGAAAAATCACGGCCGGCTTAAAGCTTTTAGCTTCCTCAAAGTCCATTGTCGCAAATGCCATGATGATGACCGTATCGCCCACCTGCACGGCGCGGGCGGCAGGGCCGTTCATGCATATCATACCGGAGCCGCGCGTGCCGCGGATGACGTAGGTCTCCAGCCGCGCGCCGCTTTCAATATCCACCACCTGCACCTTTTCGTGCTCTATGAGATTGGCGGCATCCATCAGGGCCTCATCAATGGTGATGGAGCCGATGTAATGGAGGTTGGCCTCCGTGATTTTGACGCGGTGAATCTTGGACTTCAGGACTTCAATCAGCATGGCGGGGCAAAGGTAGTGTTGGAAAGTTTGAGTGTTGGAGCGTTGGAATGTTTGTGGCGTTTGGCTTCTTGCTGCTGAATTACCTTTGAGCGCCGCAGTCGGAAACATTCCAACGCGAAGCTTCCAACACTCCAACCTTCCAACTTCCCTATGGTGCTTTCTATCGTCATTCCTGCCTACAACGAAGGGCCGACCATTCACCGCATCTTAGACAAGGTGAAGGCGGTGGAGCTGATAGGCGGGCTTCAGAAGGAGCTAATCATTGTCAATGACTGCTCTAAGGATAATACCGAGGAAGCTATCATGGCCTACCAAAGCGCCAACCCGGACTTGCCCATTACCTATTACAAGCATGAGGTGAATGCCGGCAAGGGGGCCGCGCTGCACACCGGCATTGCCAAAGCAACCGGCGACTTTGTAATTATTCAGGATGCCGACCTGGAGTATGACCCGAATGAGTATAACATCCTGCTCAGGCCTATTCTGGAAGGCATGGCAGATGTGGTCTATGGCTCGCGCTTCATCGGCGGCAAGCCGCACCGCATTCTGTTCTACTGGCACTCTATAGGCAACCGCTGGCTGACGCAGCTGAGCAATATGCTCACGAATCTGAATCTCTCGGACATGGAGACCTGCTATAAGCTCATGCGCCGCGAGGTGATTCAATCCTTGAATCTAAAGGAGAAGCGCTTCGGCTTTGAGCCGGAAGTAACGGCAAAAGTGTCGCGCATTAAGGGCGTGCGGATTTATGAGGTCGGCATTTCATACTATGGCCGCACCTATGAGGAGGGCAAAAAGATAGGCTGGAAGGATGGCTTCCGGGCCATTTGGTGCATTCTGAAGTATAATCTCTTTAGTAAGTAGGCATTAACAATGCGGATGTATTTTAATTGAATACATTAAGCCTTATTTGACTTAAATTCGCGTTCCTTTTCAGAAAAGGGCGTGCAATGCCAGCCAAGCTTTCCGTAAACATCAATAAAATAGCCACCCTGCGCAACAGCCGGGGCGGCAATGTACCTGACGTGCTGCAAGTAGCAGTTGATTGCCAGCGTTTTGGCGCGGACGGTATTACCGTACATCCGCGCCCGGATGAGCGGCATATACGCTACGCGGATGTACGCGCACTGCGACCACTTGTAAGAACGGAATTTAATATTGAAGGCAATCCAAAGGAAGATTCCTTTGTCCAGTTAGTATTAGAAGTATTGCCCGAGCAGGTAACGCTTGTGCCGGATGTACGCGGCCAATTGACCTCTAATCATGGATGGAACACGATTGCCGACTGCGATTATCTAAAAGAAATAATCGGCGTTTTCAGGAATGCGGGTATTCGCACCTCCATCTTCGTTGATCCTGATAATCAAATGATTAGTGGTGCTAAGGAAACCGGCGCTGACCGGGTTGAGCTTTATACGGAAGCATACGCAAAAGGTTTTGCAACTGGTGATATAACTGCCCTTGCTCCTTACGTAGAAGCGGCTGCCTATGCACATACTCTGGACCTTGGCATTAATGCCGGACACGACCTGAGCCTGCAAAATCTTGTTGCTTTTGCTAACGCTGTGCCGCAGCTTGCCGAGGTTTCTATCGGTCATGCGCTGATCAGTGATGCTCTTTACTACGGGCTTCAGAATACCATTCAGATGTATAAACGCAACTTAACACTAGCATAACCCTCATTGATATACAAGTACTTACAAGTTCCATTATCAAAAGCCTAAAATTTCAACCCTTGATAATCAATGGCTTAATTTGGCACGCCGATAACAAAATAGTAGGTTGTGTAGTCGTTAAGGGCTGTAAACCAACGAGTTAATTTACCGGGTAGTATGTTTGCGATGTTGGCAACGTAGCCATTCCACCATCTGTAAACACATTTCCTGAAAGCAAAACCCAGCGTTTAATGAACCAATTCATACGCATCTCCTATATCCTTGCGATCTTCTTCGGTTTCAGCACTATTGCCGCACAGGCGCAGGCCCCGGTCGCAAATTTCAGCGGTACGCCCCTGAATAGCTGCTCACCCATTGTGGTGCAGTTCACGGACTTAAGCACCAATAGCCCGACTTCTTGGAGCTGGAACCTGGGTAATGGCACTACGTCCACCCAGCAAAACCCGTCCACGACCTACAGCACGCCCGGCTCATACACCGTTGTTATGACGGCGACCAATGCTTCCGGTAGTAGTACTAAGACGCAAACTAATTACATCACTATCCTGCCGGCGCCCTCGGTGGTCTTTACGGCTACGGACAGCTCTGCGGGTTGCGGCTCTAAGGTGGTGCAGTTCAATAACGCCTCCACATTCAATGCGCCCGGCTCCGGCTCATACTATTGGGACTTTGGTGATGGCACCTACTCCACCGCCACCGCGCCAAGCCATACTTACTCCACGCCGGGCGCTTACTCCGTATCGCTGGTGGTATCCAACTCCGCAGGCTGTACGAAGCTGCTCACGAAGACGAATTACATTAATGTGCTGAACAAGCCGGCTGCCGGCTTCAGCGCTACTAATAATAACTCCTGCACTGCCCCGGTAACAACGAGCTTTACCAACAACTCTACCGGCGCAACATCTTATTACTGGCTTTTTGGCGATGGCGATACTTCTACGCTGGCCAATCCGAGCCATACCTATTTGAGCACCGGATCCTACACCGTCACGCTCATTGCCAAAGGCACCGGCGGCTGTAATGATACAATGGTAAAGCCGGCCCTCGTGAACATCGGCCTTCTATCCGCAAGCTTTACGCAAAGCGCGACGAGTACCTGTACAGGCAATGGGGTGAGCTTTACTAATACAACTACACCAGGTGCGGGCAACAGTATCTGGTACTTCGGAGATGGCACAACCTCCACGACTGCAAACCCGACGCACGCTTATACTACAGCCGGCACCTATACGGTGAAGTTGAAGGTAACGTACAACAACTGCTCGGACTCAGTTACGCATACGGTTACGGTGGCCACCGGGCCATCCACTTCCTTTAGCGGCTCACCGCTGGCAAGCTGTAGCGCGCCGCTCACCACGACCTTTACCAATAATACTACCGGCGCGGTAAGCTATCTGTGGTTCTTTGGCGATGGCACAACCAGCACCAGTCCCAACCCAGCCCATACATACAATACCAACGGCACTTACACGGTTAAGCTTGTCTCAACCAGCTCAAATGGCTGTACCGATACGCTTACAAAGACCGCTTATGTAGTGGTGCAGCCGGTTTCTGCTGCTATCTCCGGCAATTCCGTAATCGGATGTGCGCCGGCCGGTGCATCCTTTACAGCTACAGCTACTGCTCCGGTAGCTATTACAGGCTATAGCTGGTCTTTTGGAGACGGCGGCACAGGCACAGGCATATCCGTTTCGCATACCTATGCAATCGCGGGCACTTACACACTCACCCTCACAGTTACGGCCGGTACCTGTAGTACAACAACTACCTCCCTTGTTGTAGTGGGCACGAAGCCTACGGCAAATTTCAGCGCAACGCCCACCACCACCTGCGTCAACAGCCCGGTTACTTTTACCAATGGCTCCAGCGGCGCTACAAACTACATCTGGTACTTTGGTGACGGCAGCACCTCTTCCGCTGCAAACCCAAGCTATTCCTATTCAGTACCCGGCACTTACACTGTTACACTTGTTGCTTCTAACAATGGCTGTAACGATACGCTGGTAAAGACCAATTACATTACTGTACAGCCGCCTTCGGCCGACTTCACTTACACCTATAGTTGTACCAGCAGAAAGCAGTTTACGTTCACGAATACTTCTATCGGTGCTACAAGCTATTCCTGGGACTTCGGAGACGGAAGCGCGTTGTCCACTGCTACCAATCCTACACACACATACGCCTCATTCGGGTACTATAATGTTACGCTCACCGCTACCAGCAGCGTTACCGGGTGTACCAGTGTTATGACGAAGTACATCCAGGTCTTTGACCTGACACCGGCTTTCACAGAGAGCGATACTGTCATCTGCAAAGGCAGCACGCTTGTCCTTACTTCCGTTGGCGCAAATTACCCAAGCTACTTTTGGGATTTTGGTGATGGGTATCAGACCGCCGGGTATTATGCCGGTCATACCTACACTACGGCGGGTATATATAACCTGAAGCTTGTAGTTACAGATGGCATCGGCTGCAAGGATTCACTTCTGAAGACTGCGCGCATACGTGTAAGCAGTCCTTCAGCCGCATTCAGTAATACGCCCAACGCAGGTTGCGGGGCACTTGCCGTTTCCTTCACGGACTTGTCCACCCCTCCTGCAGGCGGCAGCATCACCAATCGCCAGTGGGTGTTCGGTGATGGAACCACCCTTAATACAACTGCTACTTCTGTAAGCCATAATTATATGCTTGGAGGGAACTATACGGTAAAACTGATTATAACAGACGGCAGCGGCTGCAAGGACTCTATCACGAAGGCTAATCTTATCCTTGTTACCAGACCCGCAGCACAGTTCGTTACGCCCAATACGCTTTCCTGCATTAATAAGATGGTGAGCTTTATTAATACCTCTTCAGGAACTTCTGCGCTTACCTACAATTGGTCATTCGGAGATGGCGGTACCTCAACCGGCGTAAGCCCGGGCCATAGTTACACAGCAGCAGGTACATATAATGTCACGCTTATCGTGACCGACGCCAACGGCTGTAAAGACACCATCACGAAGAACAGCTACATCAATGTATCTCCTATAACCTCTGCCTTTACCGTAAATGACTCTGTTGCTTATTGCCCGCCCTTCACGGTCAACTTTACCAATGCCTCGACCAATGCGGTTAGCTACGTCTGGATTTTCGGCAACGGCAGCATCTCCTTCCTGAATAGTCCTTCTGCCACATATACCGCCCCGGGTACATATACTGCGAAGCTCATTGCCATTAATGCCAATGGCTGTACCGATACATCCCAGAAAACAATTGTGGTAAACACCGGCCCCTCAGGCACGCTCACCTACACGCCCATCGCGGGCTGCCTGCCTGTAACCGTAAGCTTCACTGCAACCGCGCTGAACACGACTTCCATTACCTACGACTTTGATAACGGCATCACGCAGACGACCTCTTCTACAAGCGTAACCTACACCTATACGCAGCCCGGCGTTTATCATCCGAAGCTTATTCTTTCCAATGCCGGCGGCTGCAGCACCTATGTAGGCGGAATAGATTCTATAGCTGTTAATAAAATTCGCGTAGGCTTTACAGTGAATCCGAATCCTGCCTGCGCAAATACAGCGGTGCAGTTCACGGATACTTCCAACGCCGTTACCTCCGTCATTGCCACGCGCAACTGGAGCTTTGGCGACGGCGGCACGTCTACGGCCACCAACCCGACGCATACCTACACGACCGGCGGCACCTACACCGTGCGCCTGATTGCGGCAACTGCCGGCGGCTGCATAGATACGGCTTACAAAACAGTTACGATCAATCCTGCGCCGCTCATTGTAGGCACCAGCCCGGTCATTTGCGCCGGCCAGTCCACAAATCTGAGTGTGACGGGCGCGGCTACCTACAACTGGAGCCCGGCTACAGGTCTTTCCTGCACCAATTGCAGCAATCCGACTGCCACGCCGCCGAGCACAACCACTTACACCATCACCGGCACCTCGGCGCTCGGCTGTATCGGTACTGGCACACTTACCGTTACGGTAAATCCGCTGCCGAGCCTTACGGTGAGCGGGCCGCAATCCATTTGCGGCGGCGGCTCTGTAACGCTGAGCGCTTCCGGCGCATCCAGCTACGCCTGGAGTCCGTCAACCGGCCTCTCTGCTACTACCGGCGGAACGGTAACGGCTTCGCCAAGCGCGACAACAACTTATACTGTTAGCGGTACCAATTCATCCACGCTCTGTTCTTCTACGGCTTCAGTTATTGTAACTGTAACGAGCAATCCTGTCGTAACGGTAACGGCTACGCCGGGCACAACCATCTGCGCGGGCAGCTCTACGGTGATTGCGGCTTCCGGTGCTACTACTTATTCCTGGAGCCCGGCTACCGGCCTTTCTTCCGCTACGGCTTCCAACCCGATTGCCACACCTTCCGCAACTACTACATATACCGTAACCGGCACGGCCAACGGCTGCAGCACGGCGGTACCTGTTACCATTACTGTTACGCCGCTGCCGGTCATTACTATCAGCGGGCCTTCGGCAATTTGCAATGGCTCTTCTGCCACACTGTCCGCGAGCGGCGCTACCACATACTCCTGGAGCCCGGCCACCGGCCTCTCTGCTACCACCGGCTCTTCTGTCACGGCTAATCCTACGGCTACCACTACCTATACGGTCACCGGTACGACTTCCGGCTGTAATGGCCTTGCGAGCAAGACGCTTACTGTAAATCCACTGCCGGCTGTCAATGCAGGCCCTGACGCAGCCATTTGCGCAGGCTCAGCCACAACGCTCACCGCTACCGGCGCGACATCTTACTCCTGGAGCCCAGCTACCGGCCTGAGCAGCACGAATAGCGCTACCGTAACGGCCAATCCGACGGCAACCACGTCTTATGTAGTAACGGGCACGGATGCCAATAGCTGCTCCAAGTCCGATACCGTTGTGGTAACGGTCAATACGCTCCCAGTCGTAAGCGCAGGCCCTGCGCAGTTTATGTGCCCCGGCGGCTCCGTGACGCTCAATGCTACCGGTGCAAGCACCTATGTGTGGTCTCCGTCAACCGGCCTTTCTGCAACGACGGGCGCTTCTGTTACTGCATCACCTTCCGCTACCACTACCTATAAAATTGTAGGCACGAGCGCGGCGGGCTGTAAGGATTCCAGCACCGTGACGGTGAATGTGAACAACACCCCGGTCATCACGGTGAGCGGCACGAATGCGCTTTGCATTGGCAGCTCCACTGTACTGACGGCTGGCGGCGCTACAACTTATACCTGGTCTCCGGCCACGGGCCTTTCTGCCACTACCGGCACGAGCGTTACAGCTAATCCGACTTCAACGACCACTTATACCGTTACCGGCACGAGCGGCGTAGGCTGCAGCGGCACCGCTACGTTTACCGTTACGGTAAATGGCCTGCCGACGATTGCCGCTGCCTCGCCCGCGCCTATCTGCGCCGGCGCCTCGGCTGTGCTTACTGCAAGCGGGGCCGGCACATACAGCTGGAGCCCTTCAACCGGCCTTTCTGCAACGACAGGTTCTTCTGTAACGGCTACGCCTTCTCTCACCACTGTCTATACCATCACCGGTACGGATGCAAATGGCTGCCAGAATACGGCGAAGGATACCGTTACTGTGAATGCACGGCCCACGGTTACGCTCAGTCCTAATGTTGCGATTTGCCCAGGCAATTCCACAACGTTGACGGCCTCCGGCGCGAACACTTACGTGTGGTCTCCGTCAACAGGACTTTCTGCTACTACCGGCGCTTCTGTAACGGCTTCGCCAACGGTTACGACGACCTACAAGGTTGTAGGTACCAACGCAGCGGGCTGTAAGGATTCCACGACTGTAACGGTTACTGTGAACGGCACGCCATCTGTTTCTGTTGCCGGCACAACAACTATTTGCCGTGGCAATACAACAACGCTTACCGCTTCCGGCGCAAGCACTTATACTTGGAGTCCGGCTACCGGCCTTTCGGCCACAACCGGCGCTTCCGTAACGGCTTCGCCAACGGCCACGACTACCTACACCGTTACCGGCACCAGCGGCATCGGCTGTACGGCTTCTACTACCGTAACGGTTACGGTGAACAGTCTGCCGAATGTGAATGCAGGCCTTGATACCGGCTTCTGCGCGGGCAGCTCCGTAACGCTCAATGCTACAGGTGCTGCTACTTATGCATGGAGTCCGGCCACCGGCCTGAGCAGTACGAGCGGCGCTACGGTGACGGCTTCGCCTTCTGGTACCACGAATTATGTTGTTACCGGCACGGATGCCAACGGCTGCTCTAAGACCGATACGGTTTTAGTAACGGTGAAGACGCCACCGACTGTATCCGCAGGCCCCAACGTCTCCATCTGCCCCGGCGGCTCTACTACGCTGACGGCTACCGGCGCTGCCACCTATGTATGGACGCCATCAACTGGCCTTTCTGCAACTACCGGCGCAAGCGTAACAGCTTCGCCATCTTCTAACACTACCTATCTCGTTACTGGTACGGCCGCCAATGGTTGTACCATGAACGCAAGCGTAACGGTTACAGTGAACGCAAATCCGGCCGTAACCATCAGCGGCAACAATGCCATCTGCGCAGGCGCGAATACGGTGCTTACGGCTTCCGGCGCAAGTACCTATACCTGGAGTCCGGCCACTGGCCTTTCTGCCACAACCGGCTCAAGCGTTACGGCATCGCCAACGGGTACGACTACCTACACGGTTACCGGCTCCTCCGGCGTGGGTTGCTCAGCTACCGCCACCTTTACGCTTACGGTTAATCCGCTGCCCACTGTGAGCGGCGGCGCGAACAAGAGCATTTGCGCGGGCGCTTCCACAACGCTCACAGCCTCCGGCGCTACTACTTATACCTGGAGTCCGTCAACCGGCCTTTCTGCAACTACCGGCACTACCGTTACGGCTAATCCAAGCGTCACGACTATCTACACTGTTACCGGAGCCAGCAGTGCAGGTTGCGTAGGTACGGCGAACGTTACCGTTACCGTCAACCCACTGCCGATTGTATCCGCCGGCCCGAACGTTTCTATCTGCCCTGGCGGGAATACTTCCCTCACAGCGAGCGGCGCTTCTACCTATGTGTGGTCGCCTTCAACTGGCCTTTCTGCAACCACCGGTGCTACTGTAACCGCAACACCGGCGGGTACTACAACCTACACTGTTACCGGCACAAGCGCGCTCGGCTGTACGAATACCGCGACCGTAACCGTGAGCGTAAATGCTACGCCAACCGTCAGCATCACCGGCACGAATGCCATCTGCGCAGGCGGCAGTACAACGCTTAACGCTTCCGGCGCGACTTCTTACACCTGGAGCCCTGCCACCGGCCTTTCTGCCGCTACGGGTTCAAGCGTTACGGCTTCGCCAACGACTACGACTACCTATACCGTTACAGGCACCTCCGGCGTGGGCTGTACGGGCACCGGCACCTTTACGCTCACCGTAAATCCGCTGCCTGTCGTCAATGCTGGTGTAGATACGGCAGTGTGCGCGGGCAGCTCTGTTACACTTAATGCTACCGGCGCGTGGTCTTACTCCTGGAGCCCGGCTACCGGCCTGTCATCCACGGTCGGCTCATCCGTTGCCGCATCACCAACCGTTACTACGAGCTATGTGGTAACCGGTACCAGTGTGGTGGGCTGCTCCGCTTCTGATACCGTCATGGTGAGTGTGAAAGCACTGCCCACCATCTCCGCAGGAGCTAATGCAGGCATTTGCCCCGGCGGCTCTGTAACACTTACGCCTTCCGGCGGGGTGAGCTATGTGTGGGGCACGTCTTCTTCGCTTTCCTGCACTACCTGCACCAGCCCTGTGGCTTCGCCAACGGCTACTACCACCTACACCGTTACCGGCACGGGCGCCAATGGCTGCCAGGGTACGGCGTCCGTAACTGTTACCGTCAATCCGCTGCCAGTTGTTACCGTCTCTGGCAATACCAATGTCTGCGCGGGCAACAGTACTACGCTTACCGCTTCCGGCGCCAGCACTTATAGCTGGAGCCCGGCTTCCGGCCTTTCGTGCACCTCCTGCGCCAGCCCGACCGTGACGCCGACCGCTACCACCACGTACAAGGTGATTGGCACCTCCGGCCTCGGCTGTTCCGACTCTACCACCATTACCGTTAACCTGCGGCCGCTGCCTGTGGTGTCTGTGAATACCTCGCAAAGCACCTGCCTGAACTCGCCGGTACAGCTTACCGCCTCCGGTGCGAGCACTTATTCCTGGACGCCCGCCCCCGGTCTTTCCTGCACAACGTGCCCGAATCCGGTGGCTACGCCTGCCGCTACGACTACCTACATCGTAACCGGCATTGACAACTATGGTTGTATGGGTACCGCCCAGACCACCATCACCGTGCTGCCGCTGCCTAATGTGAGCGCCGGCCCCGATGTGAGCATCTGCAAGGGCACAAGCACTACGCTCAATGCCACCGGCGCGGCCTCCTATGTGTGGAGCCCGGCTACCGGCCTCTCCTGCACTACCTGCGCTAGTCCTACGGCATCGCCAACGTCAACTACCGCCTATGTGCTTACCGGCACGGGTGCTAATGGCTGCGTCAATTCCGATACTATGGTGGTGAGCCTTTACGCCCAGCCCCCGGTCAATGCCGGGCCTGACCAGACCATCTGCGCGGGCGCAACCGCACAGCTCCAGGCCTCCGGCGCTATGAGCTATGTGTGGAATCCTGGCGCTACGCTTTCCTGCACCGGCTGCCCTAATCCTGTGGCTTCGCCAATGACGAATACGACCTACATGGTGATTGGTACCGACGTGCACGGTTGCGTGGACTCCGACCAGGTGGCCGTTACCGTCATCCCGCACAATCCCGTATCCATCGGGCCGGGCGGCGAGGTTTGCGCGGGTGCTTCGGTACAGCTTTCCGCCTCCGGCGGCGATAGCTACGCCTGGACGCCTCCTGCCGGCCTTTCCTGTACTACCTGCTCTAATCCTACGGCCAATCCTGCCACGACTACCACTTACAAGGTGGTCATTCGCCAGGGCTCGTGCTTTACCGATACTTTGAGCGTGGACGTGATTATCCATCCGCTGCCTACCGTCAATGCAGGGCCTGACCAGAGCATCATCCTCGGCAATATTGCCCAGATTAATGCTACCGGCACCAATATCCAGACTTACTCCTGGAGCCCGACCGACGGCCTCTCCTGCACTACCTGCAACAACCCCACCGCATCGCCGGCTACAGATGTGACGTATGTAGTGAGCGTAACCTCCGACTTCGGCTGTACGGCTCAGGACGACATTGCCATCCACGTGCGCTGCGACGGCTCCCAAATCTGGCTGCCTAACACCTTTACCCCGAATGCCGACGGGCAGAACGACCGCTTCTACCCCCACGGCAAGGGCATTGACCACGTTGACCGCTTCCGCATCTACGACCGCTGGGGCGAGCTGCTCTACGACCGCACGAACATGCCGGTGAATGACAAGAGCTACGGCTGGGACGGCACCTTCAAGGGGCAGTTCCTCAAGCCTGATGTATATGTATGGGTAATGGACGGCACCTGCACCAACGGCGAGAAGCTCCAGACGAAGGGAGATATTTCGTTGGTGCGGTAGATGGTTGGAGCGTTGGAATGTTGGAGGATTGGGTCGTTTGGGTAACATTCAAACATTCCAACCTCAAACGGAAGTTCTTTTATTTAGCCGGCTGCATCACGCTATTAAGCGTTCCTTGCCGCCAAAGGCGTGTTGAATGTTCTTTTGACAAAAAGAACATTCAATCACTCCTCGGGGTTCGTCAGTCTGTCGGGCTTTTCACATAGCAGTTAAAAAAACCGCCGTTGTCACCTTTTGAGCCACCACAGTTGTGAAAGGGGCTATCAGAGTCGTGTTTGAAGCTATCACAGTTGTGTTTATGGCTATCAGAGTTGTGTTTAAAGCCATAACAGTTGTGATAGACGCCATCAGAGTTGTGTTTGCGGCCCTCATAGTTGTGATAGGGGCTATCACAGTTGTGTTTGTAACAAACACGGTCGTGATGAAGCCTATCATAGTTGTGATTAGGCCATTGGGGGATTTTTCCGCTGTTGTTGGTCTTGTGACCAACAACCTACGGGCAGATGCATCCGGGTTTGTTGTTGGTCATAAGACCAACAACGGCGGGAACTTGCTCAACGTGTTTAACCGTTCAACTCCAGCAACGATGCTTAGTGAAAAGCCCGGTCAGCGAACAGAACGATGAAGTGTGCGACGCAACAGACGATGAATAGCGAACCGAAAGCCGGCTAACAAAATATTTCAAACGAAACAGTAATAACCTTGACAACAGAATACCGTGTAGCATGAAAAAACTCTTTACCATCGGCGCCGCGCTCCTGCTGAGCGGCGGCGCGCTGCGGGCGCAGGACATCCACTTCTCGCAGTTTTATGAGAATGCCATCCTGCGCAACCCGGCGCTGACGGGCATCTTCTCCGGCGATTACAAGGCGGGGGTGAATTACCGCACGCAGTGGGGCAACATTTCCAACCCCTTCCAGACGGTGATTGCCAGCGCGGAAACGCGTCTGCTGGTCAATAAGGAGCTGAAGGATTATGTGTCCTTCGGGGCCTGCGTGAGCTATGACCATGCGGGGGCGATTGACTTCAACAGCACTCAGGTGATGGCGGCTGTGAATTACAACAAGCGCCTGTACGACGGGCATGGGAGCTACCTGAGCGCGGGCTTTGCGGGCGGCTACATCCAGCGCTCGGTTGACCAGAGTAAGATGACGCTGGACAACCAGTGGATTGGCGGCTTTGACCCGAATGCGGGCACGGGCGAGACGCAGGCGTTCCAGAAGATTACGCACTATGATGTCAGCGCGGGGGTGTCGTTTAACTCCAGCGCGGGGCCGAATAATGAGGTAAATTATTACATCGGCGGGGCGGCCTTTCACGTGACGAAGCCGAAGGAGAGCTTTAACCCGAATGAAAACTTCATCCGGCTGGGCGCGAAGTACACGGGCAATGCGGGCATCACGGTACGGCTGAACCGGAACTTCGGGCTGATGGCAACGGCGAATTACAGCAATCAGGCTCCGTATCAGGAGACGATATTCGGCGGGCTGGTGTCATTCCGCGAGTTGATTACGGAAGGGAAGGCCTTTGCCATCCACGCGGGCTGCTTCGTGCGCTGGAAAGACGCGCTGATACCGACTATGAAGGTGGATTACAACATGTACTCCTTCACGGCGTCGTACGATGTAACGACTTCTTCGCTGAAGCCCTCGCTCAATTCTAAGGGCGGCTGGGAGATGTCGGTTTATATCCGCGGCCGGTATCCGAAGAAGGAGAATTTCCTTGAGCGCATAGAATGCCCCCGCTTCGAGCAGGAGCTGACGACGCAGTTTGACGAGCGGTAAGCATTTTCCGCACACACACAACAAAAGAAAAGCCCCGCTTCGTGCGGGGCTTTTACTTGCTTGCTCAATAATGCACTAAAGCTTAGAGAATGGCATTGCGCCGACAGCGCCATCTGCACTGCTGAGCAGGAGCGTGTAAGTGCCGGCGGGCAGGGCAGAGATGTTCAGCGCTTCGTGCGTGCCGCGCAGAGGAGCATGAAGCAGCACCTGCCCGGTCAGTGAAAGAATACAAACGCTTCCGCCGGCCAGGCCTTCAACAGAAAGCACATTGCAAGCCGGGTTGGGGTAAGCCGCCACACCGCGCAAAGCACCCATACTGCCCACAGACACAGCGCTCTGCTGACTGGCGGCGGTGGCGCTTGCGCAGGAGTTGTAAGCCGTAAGGGTAACGCTGTAGCGGCCATTGACGGCATAGGTGTGCGTAAGCGGCGCGGCGAATGCCGAGGTAACGGTCTGCTTCACTCCATCCCCGAAGTCCCACACGAGGCTGTCCAACCCGGCAGTAGCGCCGGTGAAGGAGAACGTTACACTCTTCCCGGAGGGCGCGCCTGCAGTAAAGGTGGCAACGGGCGGTGTGCAGGCCGGCCTGCTCGGCGTAAAGCGGAAGACGCGGCCATTGGCAGGCCATGCGCTGAGGCTGTTGGTGGGAATGACCGTAGACTTCAGGGAGAAGGTGTCTAAGCTTTTGGTGATGGCGCTGCTGTCGCGGATATAATAGAAGAAGCCGGAGGAGCTGTTCTTAATGTCCAGATGCTTGATGTAGCCGATAAAGGGCCTGCCTGCCCCATTAGCGAAGTAATCAACCGGATGCGTGATGCCGGAAGAACCATAGTGTAGCTCAACGATGGAGGAGCCTTCATAAATCCAGATTTGAATGTTGATGGAATCTTTGAGCGTGCCGTAGTATCCATTCTCAATGGCAAAGCCGGCATTGGCAAACTCCAGCTTAAAGATGCGCGCCGGCGCGGTGCCGGTAGTTGCATAGCGGATAGGTGAAAGGGAGGTAGTGCCGAGCGCGCCGCGGTCGGTGAGCAAGGTAAGGTCGGCGAACATGAAGCCATTAATGTCCGTCCGGTTGGCCGTATCCGAGCACGTAGCGGGCAGCGAAAGTATCAGTGGCAGCGAGGTAAGCGTAATGGTGCTGTCCAGCTTCCAGGAGAAGGGCATTGGGGCCACATAATTCTGATTGCTCCAGATGGTGCTACCGTTCAGTGATGCTGCGCCAGTGCTGAGCGGGACATAAGGCGAAGTGGTATCTGTGAAGGAATACAGTAGTTGGGCGGAAGCGGCGTGGCAGATAAGAGCGGCTGTAAGCAGCAGGAGTAAACGTTTGAGCATGTTCAGAGGGTATTGGCAGGTAGGCTTACGGTAAGCAAAGAAAAAATGTTTAAGGCGAAGCTGCGGGGGCAATTCACTTTAAAATTTCAAAAGTTTCTTTAATAAAGGTACTGCCGTAATGCACCATTAAACCTGGCACAGTTCCTGCACTCCAAGAGGCTCATTAAAATCAATCATGCACGCAATGAAACTTGTGAAGAGCCTCCTCGTGATTGCCGCCTGTACCATCGGCTTTTCTTCCTGTATTGTTGCCGGGCCGGGGTATTATCGTCCGCGTCCTCGCTTCTACGGCCCGCCGCGTCCACACATGCATCACCCGCATTACTACGGGCCGCGCCGGTACTAAACAGCGAATTCAGAAGGCCGCATGAACACACATGCGGCTTTTGCTGCCCGGTGTTGGCGCAGTTGTTTTTATAGGAAAGCGCACCGCTACTTTGCTGGCTATGATTCTCCTTTCTCCGCATACTGATACCGTTTTCAACAATCCGAAGCTCGCTTTCAAGAACGGGCAGCATGTCGGGCTGCTGGATAATTTTATCGGCGTGCTCACCACTTACCTCGCGCTTTACCAGCACGAGAGCATGGCGCAATTGGAGCGCGACGGCCACATAGGCATCTACCACAACCGCGGCGAGGAGTATGGTTACCTGACAGACGCGCCGAAGCTTGACCCGAAGGAAGACGTTGTAGTGGTAGTGGACATCTGCGCCGACGAGACGGGCTATGAAGGTTTTGACGTGTCCATTGAAAACATTCACAACTACCCGGACTTAGACGAAATCATCGCCGAGCTCGAGCGCGAAGGCTTTCGCATCCGCGTCAAGCCCTTTACCGGCGACGACCGCGACCATGACGAGGCATTTTCCTGGATAGCGCTCGGCATTCCGGTAGTCACCTTCACTATTCCCATCACAGGCCCCGGCAATAACTGGCACCGCATTCAGAGCGACAATATCGTCAGCTACGAGGTGGTTGCGCGGGCCGCCAACTGCCTCACCCGTTTCATACTTCATTCCCTTTAGGTCAGGAAAAGTCTTTTGCGCCGGACACCTTGGCGCCGTACATAATGGATAATAACACGCCGGGTGACCCTTACGCCCTGCACGAGAAGACTGCTGTGGTTATTGACAATGGCCTCTTCGTAGAATTTGCCTTGCAGCTTGCGCGCTCCTTTAAGCGCGTGTATTACTTCTGCGAGTTCCGCTCCGCCTTTCCCGGCATTGACAAGGCGGCTGTAGCCAATGAATATGTCAATGGCCACGAGCAACATTCTTTTGACGGCCTGCCGCTCTACCGCATCACCAATCTTTTTGAAGTTCTGGACAAGGTGGACATCGCCATCTTCCCCGACGTGGGCAACGGCGACCTGGCGGAGTATCTGCGCGCACAGGGCATTCCCGTCTTCGGCTCCGGTAAGGGCGAGCTGCTGGAGCTTTGGCGCGTGCGCACTAAGGCGATGCTGAAGGAAGCCGGCCTGCCGGTGCAGGATTTTGAAATGGTAACGGGCACCAAGGCATTGCGCGAGGCGCTTTCAAAAGAAGGCTCGCTCTACGTAAAAATCTCCCGTTACCGCGGCGTCTTTGAAACGTACCATCACACATCGCCGGAAGGCTCTTCCATCTGGATAAACGACATTGAGCAGCGCCTCGGCAAGCTGGCCGATGTGGTGGACTTCGTGATAGAGCAGCCACTGGAAGCAAAGGTGGAAATAGGCACCGACTCTTATACGATGGACGGGCGTTATCCTTCCATCACAATTGCAGGAACCGAAATCAAAGACCTCGGCTACTGCGGCCGCGTCTTTCAGAATGAAGAATTGCCGCAGGGCACCCGCACCGTGGACGAAGGCCTGTGCACCATCTTCAAAGACTTAGGCTACCGCGGCTTCTACAGCACTGAAATCCGCGAGACAGAGAACGGCGACCCGCACATGGTGGACTTCACGGCGCGTATGCCGCTGCCGCCGGGATTTCTCTACGGCCTCATGTACAGCAATCTTGCAGAAATAGTGTGGGGCATCGCCAACGGCGAAATGGTGGAGCCTGTAGTGAAAAAGCAGTACGGTATGATGGTGCTGCTTTACTCGCCGTGGTACAAGGCCCGCATGCTGCACGTGAAATTCCCGCCCGAATACCGCGAAAACATCCAGCTTCTGCTGCCGGTAAAAATTGACGGCGAATACTTCTGCATCTCGCAGTACGACATGGACGAGTTCGGCGCGGTAAGCGTGGCCGGCGATTCCATTGCGGAGTGCGTGCAGCAAGCTGAAATCATCCTGGCCGGCATTGAGGCACATCAGTTCACTTATGACGAGCATGTGCTGGAAAAGGCGACGGCAGCTTTTGAGGAAATGATGCGGGCGTAGCCTTAACGGGCGGATTTCAGCGCAATCTCTTTCTGCTCCGGCGATGCGTTGTATATTGCCTTTCCAAAAATCAGCACCGCAGCGAATGAAACACCTTTCCGCCATAATACTTGCGCTCCTGCTCCTTACCATTTTTGAATCCTGCGCGCGCCGCCGCGGTGTGGACATAGGCATGAACCACCGCCGTGCGCCGGGCTGGCATCGCGGGCAGGGCTGGGGCCACGGCACGGGTTATCATACCGCGCCGAAAAATTACCGCCGGTAAGCTTACCCTTGAATTCTTCTTCGCGCAGCACCTCTTTCGCCGATTGAGGTGCTGTTTGCTTTTTCAGGATAACTCCAGGGTGTAATAAAGCATATCCTCATTGCTGCCGTCCGGCCACATGCGAGACTCCTTATGGGAATATTGAAAACCGTAACGCTGGTTAGCAGCTTTAGAGATAAGGTTGCTTTCCCGGTGGCCGATTAGCAGCTTACGTACGCCATGTTCCCGCGCCCAGCTAAGCCGCACATTATACAAGATGCGGGAAAGCCTCTGCCCACGCAGCTCTCTGCGTATATAAGACTGGCTGAGATAAGCCTCGTCCGGTTTTTCTGCAGTGCTACTAATGCTGGTGAGGCCAACCAGCGTACCATCTCCTGAATACAATCCGAAAGACGCGACATGTGTGTTGAGCAGCCGTTCCTGCCAGAAGCTGTCTTCAAAAGCGGCTTCTTTCGCCCATGGATTGGCGAATACGCCCGGCTCTTCCCGCAGTGCTTCCAGGCCGGATGATTTTGTATGCTTCCCATTCACCTGGAAGGAAGCGGCGAACAGAACAGCGCATCGTCAAAAGTACTGGTCAAGTCCGTAGAGGATTTAGTGCTACACCGGATCCACATCAATCACAATCTGCACATCCTTCAATCCCTTCACCGAAGCAATCTTCCCTCGCTGTTCCTTCAAAAAAGCCTTCACCCCTTCCAGCACCTTTAAATCCTTCGGGCACTTCAGCAGCAATTCCTGCACATACTGATTCCGCACGCGCGGGATGATGCCCGCCGCCGGGCCTTGAACGCCGATGCCCTCCAGCTTCGCAACAGCTTCTGCCATCTGCACAGCCGCCGCTACCGCCTGCTCCTCCTCCTTATGCCGAAACACCAGCCGTATCATTCTTGAAAACGGCGGATAGCCAAAGAACTCCCGGTAGCCAATCTCATGTCGGTAAAAAGCAGCGACATCATGGTCAACCACCCACTGCAAAGCCGGATGCTGAAGATTGTAAGCTTGTATCAGCACCCGCCCCTTTCCATCCGCGCGACCGGCGCGGCCAGCTACCTGCTCCATGAGTTGAAAGCCCCGCTCATTCACCCGGAAGTCTGGGTAAGACAGCAGCGAGTCTGCATTGAGGATGGCTACGAGCGCCACCGGCGCGAAGTCAAGGCCTTTCACCACCATCTGCGTGCCTACCAGAATATCCGTCTGCCGCGCCTCCATGCTGTCCAGCAGCTGCGAGAGGGCATTGCGCCCGCGCATGGAGTCCATATCCATCCGCGCCACCTTTGCGAGCGGGAAGGCTGTCTTCACCTCCTCCTCAATCTTCTCCGTGCCGAAGGAGCGGCTTACGAGGCGGTTGGAGCCGCATTGCGCGCAGGTTTGCGGTACCGGTGTGGCGAGGCCGCAGTAATGGCACTGCATCTTGTCGTGCGCCTTATGGTAGGTGAGGCTGACTGCGCAGTTGCGGCATTGCGGTACCCAGCCGCATTGCGTGCAGATTTGAAATGGCGCATAGCCGCGGCGATTCTGAAAGAGAATGATTTGCTTCTTTTCCTCCAAGGCAGTCTTCATCGCTTCCATCAATTCCGGCGTCAGGATGCCGATGCCGGTCTTGCGCGAAGCCTCTAAGGAACGCGCATTGACAATCTCAATCTTCGGCATCTGCACGCCTTTGTAGCGTTCCTTCAGCGCGGCGTAGGCGTACTTCTTTCCCTGTACATTGTACAGGCTTTCCACCGATGGCGTGGCCGAGCCGAGAATCGTTCCTGCGCCGTGCAGGGCTGCGAGATAAATGGCTGCATCGCGGGCATGGAAGCGGGGTGCCGGGTCGCGCTGCTTGTAGGAGCCGTCGTGCTCTTCATCGCAGATGATGACGCCGAGCTTTTGGAAGGGCAGCCAGATGGCGGAGCGCGGGCCTACTACCACTTTATACCGGCCATCCGCCACCTTCTCCCAAATCTCCACGCGCTCATTATTGGAAAAGCGGGAGTGATACACGCCCAGCTCCTCGCCGAAGTAGGCGTACAATCGTCGCACAAGCTGCGTGGTCAGGCCAATCTCCGGCAAGAGCAAAAGCGCCTGCTCGCCGCGCGCAATGCAGTCACGAATCTTCTGGATATAGAGCAGCGTTTTGCCGCTGCCTGTTACGCCCTGCAGCAGGACGACGCCTTTCTCGGCAAGGCCTTCTTCCATCTCTTTGAAAGCGGTTTCCTGCGCCGGCGTAAAGGCTATTTCTTCCGTCCCTTCTTTCCCTGAAAAGCGTATTCTGTCCACATCCTGCTCTTCTATCTGGAAGACGCCGCGCTCGGCGAGGGCCTTCACTTGCGCAGCGGTAATGGTTCCGCCTTCCAGCAATTCTGCCTGCTTTACCTCCGCGCCGCTCTTGCCGGTGTGCGAGAGGTAGGCCATGAGCGCCTCCAACTGCTTCGGCGCACGGGCAAGGGTTTCAAAGAGCGGCTGCAAAGCACCCTCCGTTTGAAAATCGGGGGCGAGGGAAATGACCTTTTCGGTCTTGCGCTTGTAGGTGGCTTCCAGCGCATCGTTGATGATGACGGCCTCTGCGTGCAGCAGCTCGTGCAGCACGGGGATGAGGGCTTTGCGGCCCACCAGATTGCGCAGGTCGGTGATGGTGATGGCGCCGCGGGTTTGCAGGGCGCTTACGGCGAGGGCCGCGCCTTCTGTCCATTCCACCACCGCATCGGGGTGGCGGGGCGCCCATTGGAGGCGGGTCTCGGCGCTGAGCTTGAGGTGAGCGGGCAGGGCGGCCGTCATCACCTCGCCGGGGGCGGCGGCGTAGTAGCGCGCAATCCATTCCCAGAAGCGGAGCTGGATGCCGCTCACCACCGGCGCATCGTCAATGAGGGCGCGGATGGGCTTTACCTCATAAGCCTCCGGCTGCTCCGCGTGCAGGCGGGCTACGATGCCGGCGTACTGCTTGTTTTTGCCGAGGGCTACCTCCACGCGCATGCCGGGCTGCACGGCTCCTTGCAGCTCTGCCGGGATGCCGTAGGTAAGGGCCTGCGGGAGGGCGAGGGGCAGGATGACATCGGCGTAGCGGTGGGTGGCGGAGGCTCCTTCGGGGAAGAGGGCGGGCATGGGTTTAAAGGTACAATGCGCGCTTAGTGCGGATTGCAAACCCGCGCTGCGAGGTATTACATGATAAGTTCAGTCTCAATACCGCTATCCTTTAATGCCATCAAAAAGCTTTGAACTTTCTTGATTGAAACAAAAACCAGCCACGATCTCCTTTTGCCATTCTTCTGAAAAATAATGATACGGGGTTGGACTGTTATGCCAGTAGTGTACTCACACACTACTTTATTAATTGCAGTTAATTCAAACTTTCTCTTTTTATACAAGCCCAGAGACAAAGGTTTACTGACGAACAAGGCCATGTTGGTTAATCTAAATTCTGTTTCTGATAGATTAACCAAGCAAAACGCTCCTAAAATCAAAAACGCAATAACCCATTCCATCTTCTGTAAATTAATCAGTGAAAACTTATGGTCTTCATATCCAAACTTGATGGTAAATAGTATAATTATCAATAACCAACTACTACGTGCGTACCAACCGACCCCAAGTTTGTATGATGATTCTACATGGTTTTTGACATCATTATTGTCTACTTGATTTGCCATTTTTTTATGGATTTCTTTTCCCTATTTGCAAGGTTATATCAAAGTAGGTATCCCACTCGCGCGAGCATGCAGCAAAGCTCGGCGCGTGGCGCATAGGCATGAGCACCCTTCCGCACAAAGGCCGGGCTGCATGCCAGTTCTGCTTAGACACATAAAAAGGCACAGTTGCGCTTAGACCCCGTCTAAGCGCGCCACGGTCAGCCAATCCCCGGATTGGGTCGTAGCCTCTGCACGTAAGTGCTTAGACGGGGGTCTAAGCACAACCCAACTGATTTCCCGCCCGTCGCCTTTGCTTAGCGCTCCGCACGGCCAGTCCGTCATCCGCGCAGCGTTGGCCGCCGCCCTTTACCCTTTGCACCTCACTGGTTTAAGTCTTGCGAAGCAGACTTAAATCCACAATGTCAGCAAGTCTCCGACTTGCATCGCTATTGCAAGACACAGTCTTGCTTCCATTCATCATTGAAGTCTGCTGCGCAAGACTTCAACGAGTAGGGGAAGTCTGCTGCGCAAGACTTCAACGAGTAGGGGGTCAGCAAGTCTCCGACTTGCATCGCTATTGCAAGACACAGTCTTGCTTCCATTCATCATTGAAGTCTGCTGCGCAAGACTTCAACGAGTAGGGAAGTCTGCTGCGCAAGACTTCAACGAGTAGGGGGTCTTGCTTCCATTCATCATTGAAGTCTGCTGCGCAAGACTTCAACGAGTAGGGGCGCCACGGTCTGCCAATCCCCGGATTGGGTCGTAGCCTCTGCACGTAAGTGCTTAGGCGGGGGTCTAAGCACAACAGTAACTATTTCCACACCTCCTGAAATCCTCTTTGCTCCACCCACAACGTCCTTTGCAGCGTCCACCACGCCCTTTGCCGCATCCGCGAGCCGCTTTTTGCGGCCTGCTATGCCTTTTGCAGCGTTCAGCGCGTGCTTTTTTCCACCTGAAACGCCCTTTGTAAGACCTGCAAGGGCATTTGTGGCGCCCGCGATGCCCTTTTTGTCGGTCGCGATGCCTTTTGTGAGACCCGCGACGAGGTTTTTTCTGTTTTGGATAGTTTTATTATTATTGTGTATCCAACATCCACAAAACAACATCTACCCATGACCGACTATCAGAACAATCACTACAACATGATTAAGGCTACCAACGATGTGCTGCAAAAGTTCAAGCCCGTCTGGACGGCCCGCCTCACGTTTGCCAACGTGGTCAAAATCATTGAAGACGCCCTCCCCCTGCTGGCCGATGCCGCCGTGCAGCGCGGCAAGGATACTTCCGGCATCACCGGCGACAAGCATGCCCTTGAGCTGAGCGCGTCCCATAAGGCCGATTATGTGGGCGACATTATCCAGGCCTATGCGCTGGAGCACAACAATCAGGAGCTATATCGTGCTATGATGTTCAGTTTCGGCGATTTGCTCCACATGGCCGACAATGAGTCTTACGCCAAGATGATGGAGGTGTATAATGCGGGCAGCGGAGATTTGCTTGAAACCCTGAAGGGTTACGGCCTGGAGCAGGAAGACCTGGATAAGCTGAAGGCGGATGCGGATGCCTTCAACGCCAAAATACCCGCCCCGCGCACCGCTGTGGGCGAGAAGAAAGACGCCGGCCAGACGATAGACGAGACCATCCGCGCCTGCGCCGCCGCCCTGCACAGGCTGGATAAGATGATAAACACCTTCGCCTCCAAGAGCGAATCGTTCGTGAATCAGTATAAGAGCGCGCGCATCATTGTAGATGCGGGGCATGGCAAGAAGGCGGAGCCGCAGAGTTTTCCGGGGTCATAACCGCAGGCTTTCTTCCATTGCCGGAGCGCCTGGAAAAAGCCTGATGAAACAACAACAGCCCAATGGTTCCTGTCATTGCGGGCTTGACCCGCAATCTGTTTTATCAAGGCAAAAACACGACTACACCGTTAATCATTAGGCGGATTGCGGGTCAAGCCCGCAATGACAGCTTTGATTGGGCTTTTCACTCAGCTTAAGTGGACTGCAAATCCCCACGATTCTGCTCCTCAGCCAGCAGGCAATGCCGCCTTGCCCGCCCGCCGGTATTCAAAAAGAATAAGCAGCGCCATAATGCCCACCGACACAAGCGAGGCATTGAGCGTGCCGAGGTCAAGGCCGCCCTTCTCGTGCGTCTTCGTCAGGAAATCGCCGAAGGTGGCACCGAAGGGCCGCGTGAAGATGAAGGCAATCCAGAAAAGCAGGATATGGTTTATCCGCGTGAAGTAATGCAGCAGCACCACGATGATGATAACGGCGGCGGTAACGAGGGCGCCGGTCAGGTAGCTCATGCCCAGCGCATCGCCCAGAAAATCGCCGAAGGCGGTGCCGAGGCTGTTGGAGAAGAGGATGGCCGTCCAGTAGTAAAGCTCCTTGTGGCGGTCGGTGATGGGATAAACCTCCAGATTCCTATAGCGGCGGTACCAGAGAAAGAGCGTAAGCAGCAAGCCGCCCAGCAGCAGCAAGGTGCCGCCGGTATAGCCGAGGTGCAGGCTGCGGTCTATAAAGTCCGATATCTCCGTGCCCAGCGTGGTGGTGCCGATGATGACGAGCCAGTAAACCGCCGGCACATACCTGCGCACCGAAAGCTGCACGAGCAGCACAATCAGAAAGAAGGCGAGGGTGATGCCAATGCCCACGGCGTAGCCGAGGTTGAGCGTCATGGAGAGGAAATCGCCCAGCGTCTCACCCAGGGTGGTGGCTACAATCTTGAGCAGCCAGAAGAGGAGGGTGATGGCGGCTACCTTGTTGAATCGCTCCATAAGTATTGCATAAGGGTACGCCGCCTCCTTTATAGAAATAGTGCCAGTGAGCGGCAGCCGTTAAGGCTGAAGCGGCGGCGAACAAAAAAATTCCCGCGCCCCTATGCAATATAGTGGGAACCGCTACTTTTGCCCTCAAACAATAAACAGCACAAAACCATGTCTGAAATCGCAACCCGCGTCAAGAAAATCATCGTGGACAAGCTTGGTGTGGACGAGAGCGAGGTAGCTCCGGAAGCATCCTTTACCAATGACCTCGGCGCAGACTCTCTGGATACCGTTGAGCTTATCATGGAGTTTGAGAAGGAGTTCAACATCTCCATCCCCGACGAGCAGGCCGAGACCATCACTACTGTTGGCCAGGCCGTCTCTTATCTGGAAGAGCACGTTAAGTAAGTCTGCAATCGGCAATTTGCAATTTGCAATGCAACCATTTACAGGTTGCCGGCAATTGCAAATTGCAAATTGCGCATTGCAAATTCTCCCCCCTTGAAGCAGCTCCCGAACCGACGCGTTGTAGTTACCGGCCTTGGCGCCATCACCCCGCTGGGCCTTTCCGTAGAAGCCTATTGGAACGGCTTGCTGGCGGGCGTGTCCGGCTGCGATTACATCAAGGCGTTTGACACGGAGAAGTTCAAGACGAAGTTTGCCTGCGAGGTCAAGGATTTCAATCCCGAGAATTACTTTGACCGCAAAGAAGCGCGCAAGCTGGACAGATTCTCCCAATTCGCGCTGGCTGCTGCCGATGAGGCTGTGAAGCAAAGCGGCCTTGACCAGGAAGGCGCGGTAAACAAAGACCGCGTCGGCGTTATCTGGGCATCAGGCATCGGCGGGATGGTTACGTACTATGAGGAGATGAGGGCGTTTAATCAGGGCGACGGTACGCCGCGCTTCAATCCCTTCTTCATCCCGAAAATGATTCTGGATATCGCCTCCGGACATATCTCTATGAAGTACGGCTTCCGCGGGCCCAACTTTGCTACCGTCTCAGCCTGTGCTTCTTCAACACATGCATTGATAGACGCGGCCACCTACATCCGCATAGGCATGGCGGATGCAATTGTGGCAGGCGGCTCCGAAGCAGCCGTCACGCAATCCGGCATTGGCGGCTTTAATGCTATGAAGGCCCTTTCTGAAAGAAACGACGACCCGAAGACGGCTTCGCGCCCTTTTGACAAAGACCGCGATGGCTTTGTGTTGGGCGAGGGCGGCTGCGCGCTGGTGCTGGAAGAATATGAGCACGCGAAGGGTCGCGGCGCCACCATTCTTGCAGAAATAGGCGGCTGCGGCATGAGCGCGGATGCCTATCACCTCACAGCCCCGCACCCGGAAGGCCTCGGCGTGACGCTGGTGATGAACAATGCGCTGGACGACGCCGAGATGAAGCCGGAAGACATTGACTACATCAATGTGCACGGCACTTCCACGCCGCTGGGCGATGTGGCGGAGCTGAAGGCCATCTCTGAAGTGTTCGGCGAGCACGCCTTTAACCTGAATGTCTCTTCCACCAAGAGCATGACGGGCCACCTGCTGGGCGGCGCGGGCGCTATTGAAGCCATTGCTACGATTAAGGCAGTGATGCACGACACCGTTCCTCCGACCATCAATCACTTCACTGACGACCCGGCCATTGACCCGCGCTTCAAGCTGACGTTCAATACGCCGGAAAAGCGCACGGTGCGGGCTGCCCTGAGCAATACGTTTGGCTTTGGCGGGCACAATGCTTCGGTGATTATCAAAAAGTTTGTGGACTAAGCAGCGTGCGGCGTTTTGCTTCTATTATATCCGGTTTATTTACGCCATCGCAGCCGCTGGCGCTGCAATTGGAAGGCCTCCTCGGCTTCCGGCCCAAGCATCTTGCTTACTACCAGCTTGCCCTTTCGCACCGCTCGCAAAGCGATACCGTTGCCTCCAATAATGAGCGGCTCGAATACCTTGGCGATGCCATTCTGGGCGCCATCGTTGCCGAATATCTCTTCAAGAAATACCCCACGCAGCCGGAAGGCTTTATGACGGAAATGCGCAGCCGGATGGTGCGCCGCGAGAGCCTTAATACGCTGGCCATGCAGATGGGCATCAATAAGCTGGTGCAGTTCAATAAGGCGGATAAGGCCCTGAGCCGCTCTCACATCTTCGGCAATGCGCTGGAAGCCCTTGTAGGCGCTGTCTATCTGGATGTGGGCTACGCCAAGACGCGGCAGTTTGTGCTGAAGCAAATGGTAAAGGCGTACATGGATATGGACATGATTGAAAGCACCGACACCAATCATAAAAATAAGCTCCTCAGCTGGGCACAGCGCGGCGGGCATAAGATTGAGTACACCACGGTGAATGAGAAGATGGTCGGGCCGAGGAAGGTGTTTACGCTTGCGGTGATGATGGACGGCGCTCAGGTGGTGACGGGCACCGGCTATACGAAGAAGGAGGCCGGTCAGGACGCATCGCTCAAAGCTTTGCAGGCTTTGAAGGTGGCTGATGAAGCTAATTGACAATAATTGCCGCCTGACAGGTCTTTTAGACTAAAAATATGGCCTGCGTGACACCCACGCAGGCCATATTTATTTACAAATAGAGCAAGTTGGCTTCCAAGGATTCGACTTTCATTGTGAAAATGGCTTTATTGGCACCCAACTTTCTTACTTATTTTTAAACAATAACTCATTGGCAGCCAATCATGTCATTTGGAGCCGGAAAGTGATTAAGTTGGCTACCAATAAGGTCATTTACACAATGCAAGTAGCATAATTGGCAGCATACAGCCTTTCAAAAACGGTGGTCAGTATAGGGTGGCTCATTCATTACCCCCTTCTGCCACATGCAGGCGGTGAAAAAGCCGGTGCGCCGCCGGCGCGAGGATGACGCCGATGTTGGTGATGAACACCACGCCACTGAACAACGCGTAGCAGGATGAGAAAAGCTTCCCGCCGTTATTCTTTATCTCCACCACCGGCCCCATGCCGCTCAATATCATAGAGGCGTTGTGCAGCGCGTCAATCCAAATCATTCCCGCAAGGAAATGATAGCCGATGATGCCGATGGCGAGGCAGGCGGCAAGGATGAGCAGCGCGATGAAGATGCTGTACATCATCCGGCCATAAAAGACGGGCGCAGGCGCTACCGGCTCTGTTTTCTTTTCATAATGCTTGCGCATGGTCTAATGGCATTTGAAATGCTCAAACGGCTCATGGCAGGCGTTGCATTGGTACATGGCCTTGCAGGAGGTTGCGCCGTAATTGCTCACCAGCCTGGTGTCGGTTGAGTCGCAGCGCGGGCAGGGCATGGCGCCATCATCTTCAAACAGTCCGGGGCTTCCGGCAGATGCCATGCGCGATGGCGGCGCTATGCCGTATTCCTTCAGCTTCTGCTTGCCGCCTTCGCTCATCCAATCGGTAGTCCAGGCGGGGGAAAGCTGCATCTCAATATGCACGCCGGCAAAGCCGCGGCCTGCAAGGGCCATGCGGATGTTCATGCCTATTACATCCATAGCGGGGCAGCCGCTGTAGGTAGGCGTAATGGTGACTATTGCCTCGCCTTGCGGCGAAACCCGCACATCCCGCACGATGCCGAGGTCAAGGATGGAGAGCACGGGCACCTCGGGGTCTTTAACCTCCCGGAGCCAGTCGTAGATGCGGGCAGCATCCGGCAGGGTTGTGGTGACCGTTTGCATTGTCGCTTAAAGTTACGGCGAGCCATCCTTCAATTCCAGAATGGCCATCTTCCCGCCTTGCGCCAGCGTCCGGAAGCTGCTTAGCGCGGCAGAATCATTCGCGCGGATGCGCAGGTAAGCTTCTCCCTTCAGCACCGCATACTTCCAGGCCCGCTCCTTCAGCTTCTGCGCAGCCACCCGCATATCATCGTTGAAAGATTCCTGCGGCAATACTATACCCTTATGGTCAAGATAGACGAGCGCCAGATTTGGCGGGCCGTCTCCGCATACGAGCAGGCAGGCATTGTTTGGAATGCCCGCGCTGTCGGCAGTTGCTTTGGCCCCAACCCAGGTTGTATAGGAATAGGGAATGTCGTAACGCCGGAGCTGATGAAAGCGCTGATAGTTCTGATGGTCGGCCATGAAGAAGAGCAGCAGCGCCGCCGTGCCTAACCCAAGCCGGAGCGCCCGGATGTGCTCCCCGCCGAAGCTCCGGCAAATGCCGGTAACGGACACCGCCAGCAGATAGGCTATAAGGGGAAAGAAGATGGCCAGCGCATAATAGTCATGCTCCACGAACTGCGCGCCGAAAAGCCAGAACAGCACGAGGCATCCCGGCACGAAGACGGCAAGGGGCCTTAGATAATGCCGCAGCGTTCCGGCCTTAAGCAGTCCGCGCAGCCCCATTACCATAAGCAGCAGGATAATGGGATACTCCACAAGCAGGAAGTACTCCGGCATCATGTCATCCTTAAACTGGTTTTCCAGGTAGGAGATGAAAGCCTTCCAGTCCGCGAAAGGATTTGGCTTAGAAAGAAACAGGAAGCCGCCGTAAGTTTTGTTGAGATAACGGATGTACCAGAATTGAGCAAGCACCACGAGCCCGCCCAGCAGGAAGGCGCCGCTCACCGCCATGATGCGCCGTGGCGAACGTTGCTGCGCACGAAGCTCCCGGTAGAGCGCATAGGCGGCAATGCCGAGCCAATAGCTTACAATGGTCGTCTTAACAAGCACCGCCAGCGTTATCAAGGCGGCGCAGGCCATAAGCGGGCGCAGCCTGTTGCTATCTGTATAGCGCAGGAAGTAAAAGAAGGCGATAAGGGAAAGGCTTACCGCAGCCGGGTCGGGCAGACAGGAAGCGGAGTAAAACACAAACACTGGCGAGCAAAACAGCAGCAGCGGCGGCAGCATGGACAGCAGGAAATCCCGGCTGCGGTCGTAAGCGGTGCGGAACAGAAAGTACAGGCCGGTCAGGGCAAGGAGCACACCTTCCACCCGAAAGCAGCTGCTGATAGCGCCGCGCCCAAAGACGCAACCGAGCAAGGCTGCGATGTAGCTCTGAATAGGAAACTCCACGCCCACGATGCCCCCTTTGGAAAGCTGGGAATGGGTGGCGGGCTTGAAGAAATTGAAGCCGTTGTCGTAGAAATTAATGGCTAACGAGAGGCGATCGCTCTGCGCCCAGTCGTGTATGCCGAATGGCAAGCGGCCAAGTATCTCGCTGTAATAAACGGCGGCGGCCACCAGCAGGAAGGCCAGGCAGCCGAGATGTGGTAAGCGGCGTTTCATGCTTAGGAGGCAAGCCTACCATTCCATCCCCGGATAAGCCCGCTGCATGTACTGCATCTCCGCCAGGATGTAGCCGAGGTGCTCGGAATGAATGCCTTCTTTGCCGCCGCGGTGCATCCAGTTTGAAGCCGGTGCGGTGATGCGGGCTTCTTCAAGAATAGCTTTTACGCGTTCATCCCATTGCAACTTTATGCCGGTTAAATCGCTGCCTATTCCAGCTTCCAGCGCCCAGACATCAGCCGCCGATGGCGTGAACAATTCGCCTACATACGGCCAGCGGTCATTAATAGCAGACTGCATTCGCGCAGCGCTTTCCTCCGTTCCATCACCGAGGCGGATGACCCATTCGGAGCTCCACTTGAGGTGGTAGGTAACTTCCTTCAAAGACTTTTCCGCCACGGCGGCCAAAGCTTTATCGCTGCTTTGCTGCAGGGTCGAATAGAAGAAGAAATTGAAGCAATCCAGAAAGAAGGAGCGCGTGACAGTGTAAGCCCAATCCTCATTCGGCTGCTCGGCGAGGAGCACATTCCGGAAGTCCCAGGCATCGCGCAGGAAGGCGAGGTCGTCTTCCTGCGCGATGCCCTTGGCGGCAATGGCGCTTTGCAAAGCAGGCGATGTGAAGAATTCTGTGCGCTCGCTCTCAGAAAGGTCGTTGAACTGCTCCGCTGCATATTGGTACAGACTACGCGTAGCGCCGATGTGATCAAGGGCGGTATTGGTCAGCGCGATGTCCTGCTCCAGAATAGGGCCGTGGCCGCACCACTCGCTCAGGCGCTGGGCGTGGATGAGGATGGTGTCTGCGATTTGCAGGGTATAGGTAAGGCGGTGAATTGTGTCGTTCATCTTTTCTAAAAGGCAAACTTACATGTGGTAAGTCGCTTGCCATAGGCCTGTAGCAAAGGTGCAGGAAAGCGGTGCAAGGCTTCGGACAAAAATCATTGCCTTTTACAAGGTCTGGCGTGCATAAATTTCTGTCCACGCTTCGCCCCTTTCCACGCGATAAATCAAATGATAATGATTGTCTGCCCGGATGTCCTTTAGCCGCTCATCCGGCTCAATGTTATTAAAGATTGCAAGCTCTGTGTTGCTGTCCAACTCAGCTCCTACATGGCTAAATGCTTTCGGCGTATGTAAGAAACCTGTGTAAGGGGTTTTAAGATGCTCCTGATCCAGAAAGCTGCCCGCGCCAATCTTTTTATCAAACCACTGTTCCTTTTCCAGAAACCGGACGGCGCTGTCCTGCACGCTCATTGCATTGTACGACTGGATATTCATATCACCCAGACCCGTGTCATTCCGGAACATGAAATAGCCGGCAATTGCGATAAGCGCAAGTCCGGCAGTTCCAAGCCTCACGTGCAGCCGTTGAAGTGAACAGATGATGATGTCTGCCATCAACATCGTTACGGGTACGATGACAGCCAGCAGATAGCGTGTTGTGTAGAAATTGATGCAGGAAAAGATGAGATAACCGATTACGAAGGCCGCAGAGAGGACGACGTAGCGTTTCAAACCTGCTGTAAGGGCTTCATTTCTGAAAAAGTATACCGCAGTCGCCGCAACGGCAATAACCAGAAGCGCTACCCTCAGCTTTTCGGGCAGAAAGTTGACCTTATCCCTTGCAATTAAATAGCCGAGCAGAAAAGGGGCAGCCGCGACGAGCGGCCGGATTTTCCTGATGCGGAAGGCGGCAGCCACAGAGAGAATTATCAGGGATTTTACCAGCCAGCGCGGCCCGTCTATGGCTAAGAGATAGACCAGTGAAGACCGGAACTTGCCATAGAAATTGGCCCAATCCAGTTTAATCAGCCCCGTGTGCTCCGGATAGAGATACCAGCCGAGGTAGTGCTTTTGCAACACAAAAAACCTGGCAATCAGAAGGCCCGGAATGCAGACGCTAAGCAATGCGGCAATCTTATTCTGCCTCTGCTCTGCTCTGTTAAACAGCGTACATATCGCGGCAATTCCAAGCACCAATGCTGCCACTGCGCCGCTTTCTTTCGTGAATACAAGGAGCGTGAGCGCTACGCCTGCTGCCAAGAACCTTTTTGCCGCAAAGGCGCTTATGGCTACAAGCGAGAACAAGTCTACCATCATCTCAGGCATTACAGCAGATGCCTGTACAAAGAATCCGACGTGTAATCCCAGGGCAGCCACCGCTGCTATGGCCGGCAAGGTACCTGCGTAGCGCAACATAACCTCGTACACTGCTATCAACAGGCACACTGTAATGACCAGAGCGTATAGGTGGGCGTTAAAATGACTATAGCCGCCGGTTAAGTGCATCCAGGCGGAAGAAGCGGCATAAAAAAGCAACGGATGCCCGCGTGAGTGAAAAACATCAATCGCATTAGGCATCAAGCTTGGCCCGTGATTATACATCAGGCGTACACCTGGAGCATAAGACCAGCTTTCATCCCAGTAAAAGGGGTAATAGAGATGGTGCCATTTAGCGATAATGAACAGTACAAGCAGGAGGCCAAGCGGCCAGCGTTGCGGCAACCATTTTTTAGTACGCTTGGAGGCATTCATCAGGCTGTAAAATTCAGGGAATGCCGGAACGGTATAAGACTAAGTCGCTGTAGTGCGAAGGAAGGAACGCTGTTGATTTTTCGGCAGCAACAGCACCTACATATGCCCGACCTCATCCGGAATGTCGTAGAAGGTCGGATGACGATACACCTTATCGTTGGCCGGCTCAAAAAGCGAAGTGCTGTCGTTCGGCTCGGAGGCGTGGATGTGCTTGCTTTCTACCACCCAGATGCTCACGCCTTCATTGCGGCGGGTATAGACGTCGCGCGCATTTTCAATAGCCATCTGCGCATCTGCGGCATGCAGGGAGCCGGCGTGCTTATGGTCAAGGCCGGCTTTAGAGCGAATGAAGACCTCCCATAGCGGCCATTCATTGGCGCCCATCTGAGCTACTGCGCCGTTCGCGCCGCCTGTGGATTCTTTATCGCCGTAGTCGCCGTAGCGGTGGATGTTGAAGCAATTCATGAATTAATCAGTTAAAGGGAAATCGGTAAAGGCGATTGCCATCCAGATTCATTTCCGGTGTTTCCAGATAGATGACCGGGTCAAAATAAAGATAGTGTCCGTTTTCGCTCACCAGTACATTTTCATCATGCAGGTCTTCAAGGATGATTCCCAAGTCCGGGCTATAATAGTCATCATTTCTGGTGCGTCGGAAGCCGCAAGCAGCCAAGTCAGGCTCAATTTCCTCGCGCGTAGCACCGCGCTCACTTCGCAGGAAAGGTTGTTGAATGATGGCAGCGAACCTGCCTTTTACCTCCATGAAGCCGGTAAGCAGATAAGCAACTTCAGGGAAAAGCCAATTGTGAACAGCAAGCCGGTTAAAAAATTCTAACCAAGTTCCATGCATGATGGCATCGTTCGTTTTCATAACGTGGATACCGTCATAAGAATGATAAACCTGCTGCTCTGCCCCTTCGCCGATTTTACGTTCAGCGAATGCAGCACCGAATGCTTCTTCGGAAATGAAATAGCCCGCCTTTAAAGCAAGTGAGCGCAAGGCTGCTTCTTCTAATGGACGCATTAACTCGCTGAACTGTGCCCTTTCTTTACGGTTGAGCGGCTCCCGGATTTTATCTTTTGCACTTGCGCTTTGGCGTCCTGCAACGATACGGGTCGCTTCATGAAGGAGGCTACCACCTCTTGCGCGGCCTTGCTCTGCTTCAAGTGATAAGTAGTTAAGGTTCCAGCTTTCATTGGATGGAGCATTCATGAATTATGCAGCCAAAGCCTCCGCATTTTCTTCCTTCCGCACCTTCCGCTTCTTGGCATGAGCCAACGCAGCATCCCGCACCCATTGCCCTTCTTCCCAGGCCTTCTTCCGTGTATCAAGACGCTCCTTATTGCAAGGCCCTTTCCCGGCGATGACGTTGAAAAACTCGTCCCAGTTAATCTTGCCGAAGTCGTAGTGCCCGCGCTCCTCATTCCACTTCAAATCCGGGTCAGGGATGGTGAGGCCGAGAATTTTTGTCTGCTCCACTGTTACGTCCACCATCTTCTGCCGCAGCTCGTCGTTCGTGAAGCGTTTGATGCGCCAACGCATGCTCTTTGCGGTGTTTGGTGAGGCATCATCAGTAGGGCCAAACATCATGAGGGCAGGCCACCACCAGCGGTTGAGGGCATCCTGCGCCATCTTTTTCTGCACCGGCGTGCCTTTAGCGAGGTTCATCATCACCTCAAAGCCCTGGCGCTGATGGAAGCTTTCTTCTTTGCACACGCGCACCATTGCCCGCGCATAAGGGCCATAAGACGTTCGGCAAAGCGGCACCTGGTTCATAATGGCCGCGCCGTCCACCAGCCAGCCAATAGCGCCCATATCCGCCCAGGTGAGCGTGGGATAGTTGAAGATGGAAGAATACTTGGCCTTGCCACTGTGAAGCTGCTCATACATCTGGTCGCGCGTTATGCCGAGGGTTTCGGCGGCGCTATAAAGGTAAAGTCCATGGCCGGCTTCGTCCTGCACCTTGGCCAGCAGCACCGCCTTGCGCTTCAGCGATGGTGCGCGGCTAATCCAGTTGCCTTCCGGCAGCATGCCAACGATTTCGGAATGCGCGTGCTGGGAAATCTGACGGATGAGTGTCTTGCGGTAATCATCCGGCATCCAGTCGCGGGGTTCTATGGAAATGTCGTTGTCAATCTTGTGGTCAAACTGCTGCTGGAGCTCTTCAATCGGTGCTTTCATAAGGGCTTTGGCTTAGTTGACAAAAATACGCAGAATGGCGCCTAAACCGGGTTAAGCCATTCACAAACGAAGCAACAAAAAAGCGCCACCCTTGTTCAAAGGCGGCGCTTCCATTATCCAAAATCCGGCTTAGCGGTTCTCCTTATTCTCCTTAGCACCCTTCACGCCGGCCTTAATGTCGTCGCGGGTGTTCTTGTAGCCTTGTTTTACATCGTGGCCTACCTTGTTTGCGGCATGGTCAATTTTGGCGCCTGCTTTTTCAGCGCCGCGGTCGTTTGGCTCACTGCCGGTGCCTTTGGCATCGCCGTCGTTCATGTGGTCGGAGCTGCTCATATTGCTGCCTGAGCCGCTGCCACTGCTCATATTGCCTGAGCCAGAGCTCATATTACCAGAACCCGAGCTCATATTACCAGAACCGGAACCAGAGCCCATATTGTCAGAGCCTGAGCTCATAGTGCCGGAGCCGTTGCTCATAGTACCGCCGTTCATAGAGGATGTATCCATGCTGCCGGCCATTGGGGCCGCAGGCGCGGTGTTCATCATTGCGGCGCTGTCTGTTGTGCCGGTAGTAGTTTCAGTTGTAGTCGTTGACTCGCCGCAAGAGGCAAGGGCCAGCATAGCCATAAGGGCCGGGGCCAGAAAGAATTGCTTTTTCATGATTGAAATGTGTGGTTTGTTTTGTTTGTGAGAAGCCTGCTATAAAGGTAGTGCCAAGTTAGCCGGATTATTTAATGCGCCCTGAAAAACGCCGCAGTCTCTTTAATGCAAGGCTCCCAGGCATTCCCCGATTGTGCGCGGAAGTTGTGGTCGCAGCCGGGATACATGGAGAAAGATTCCGGTACACCCTGTTCGCGCAACAGCGTATGAAAACGCTTCGTCTGTGTCAGCCCCAGAGCACTCTCGCCCGGAAAGTGCAGCACCGCATTGTTCTCCGGATAAATGGAAATCACCGGCTGCCCGCCCCGCTTCGTAGCTACCCAATAGGGCGAGATGCCTTTCGCATCGCCGCTGCCGCCGGAAAGGGCCGTGTAGTCAATCATCTTGTCGTACATAGACTGCATCTGCTGGCGCTGCCAGGGCTGCAGGAATCCCGCGAAGGTATCCATCGGCATCGTAAGGTCAGTGATGCCCGCCCAATTTCCCGCCGCGCGAAGGCCTTTGCTATGCCCGTCTGTCAGGATATAGAGCATGCTCAAGATAGCGCCCGCGCTGTGACCGGCGATATACATGCGGCCCGTGCCCACACCCCAGCCTGCCGCCTCTTTCTTAAAAAGCTTCACGGCATCGTCCACGTCCTTTAGCTGGTCGCCGATTTTGGTGCCGTCCTTCTTGGAAGCGCCCGTCTTGGCAAACCAGCCGGAATCTATCAGTCGGTGAGAAAGGTTGACGACTACAAAGCCTTCTTCGCAAAACAGCTTTGCCTGCGGCTCAAAATCCTCCTTTCGGCCTACAATGAAGCCGCCGCCGTGGATTACGAATACTACCGGCGTTGCCGTATTATATCCCTGCGGGAAATGCACGTCCATGCTTTGCAGGGCCAGCTTCCCGTAGGAAATGTTTCTTTTTATGTCAATCATGATAAGGAAATGTGCCGGGTCTTAGCCCAGCCAGCCATCCAGCTCGTCTTTAGGAAGGATGGAAAATACTTTTTTGCCCGTAGCAGTAAACTCCGGCTGCCCGCAGGCGAACAACTCATCAATAATCGTGCGCAGCCCCTCCTGCGTACCCGGCGCGTCAGAATAAGCCAGCTTCTTAGACAGCGCAATCAGCAGCTGCGCACCGCGCCCACCGCTTCCCGCCGAATTATGCTTCAGGTTGTTGACCACTTCCTCAATAATGTCCTTCTCACCACCCGAAGGCAATCCCGGCGGCGTGCCCTGAATCACAAAGGTGCCCGCGCCGAAGGGCGAGATGTCAAAGCCCGTGCGGCGCAAATCCGGCAGCACTTCGGCCAGCAGTGCGCCGTCAACCGGTGGCAACTCCATGCTTACGGGGAAGAGCAGGCGCTGCGCGGGTGTATCGCCGCCGGCCCATTGCGCTTCTAAGCGCTCGTACCAGATGCGCTCGCGGGCCCGGCGGAGGTGGACGAGGAGGAGGCCGCTTTTTACCGTCGTTACCAGCAGCGAGCCTTGCACGGACAATACCGGCTGCCCGCCTGTAGTATTCACTTCTTCCGGCGCGGATGCTTCGGAGCTTTTCATGCTGAACGTCATTTGGGCGGGCGGTAAGGCGGCATTATGCTCCGGCCCCTGCAGGCTTTCCGGGGCGGGCGCGGTGAGGCCCCGGTAGGCATCGCGCCAGCTTTGGGCTTCGGTAGATGAGGCTATGCGGTGCGCCTGGTTGGGCGCTGTGAAGGTGTTGTAGAGATAGCCGCTCTTCGTTTGCCCTTCTTCCTTTTCGGTGACGGGCAGTTGCACGGATGGCAGGGATTGTATCTCAGGATTCAGCGAAAAGTCTAGCGAGGGCGAGATGTTGTATCGCGCCAGCGCGTGCTTTACCGCGGCTTGCAGGTAGGCGTACATCAGGCGGTCGTCCTCAAACTTCACCTCCTGCTTGGTGGGATGCACATTCACATCCACCCGCGCGGGGTCTATTTCTAAGAAGAGCACGTAGAACGGATACGCGTCCTTCGGGATGAGCGGCCCGTATGCCGTACTCACCGCATGATGCAGATAAGGCGAGCGGATAAAACGGTTATTGATAAAGAAGAACTGGCTCCCCCGGCTTTTGGCCGCCGCCTCCGGCTTCCCGATGAAGCCCCTTATTCTCAAAACGTCCGCCTCTTCCTCCACCGGTACCAGATTCCGCGCAGCGGAGCCGCCCAGCAAGCCCACAATGCGCGTTTTCAGATTGCCCGGCTCAAGGCGCATTTGCGCAGCATCGCCGTGCCAGAGGGAGAAGCCGATTTCCGGATACGCCATCGCCACGCGGGTGAATTCATCCAGAATGTGCCGCATCTCCGTCCCGTTGCTTTTCAGGAAATGCCGGCGGGCTGGTACGTTGAAGAAGAGGTTCTTCAGCATCAGGTTGGTGCCTTGCGGCGTCACCGTCGGCTCCTGCACCTTCACCTCGGTGCCTTCTATTACTACGCGGGTGCCCACGGGCGCGTCGGGCGGACAGGTGCGCATTTCCACCTGCGCCACGGCGGCTATGGAAGCCAAAGCCTCGCCGCGAAAGCCCATCGTGCGGATGGTGAAAAGGTCGGCGATGTCGGAAATCTTGGAGGTGGCGTGGCGCTCAAAGGCCATGCGCGCGTCGGCGGGGCTCATGCCTTTGCCGTTGTCTATTACCTGAATCAGCTCTTTGCCCGCGTCGCGGAGGTGCACCTGTATGTCGGTAGCGCCGGCGTCCACGGCATTTTCCAGCAGCTCTTTAATGGCGGAGGCGGGGCGCTGGATGACTTCGCCGGCGGCTATCTGGTTGGCAATGTGGTCGGAAAGAAGGCGGATGATGTCGGGCATGGCTGGCGGCCTCCAAAATTACGAGGCCGGTGGCTGCGCAACAGACCGATTAGGGCAATTCCTGCCACTTGTCGCCCGTCTGATAAAGCAGTTGAAATTCCCGCCGGGGGCGCTTCAGGATGAGGTGGTACCAATGCCCCGGGTCGCGCATATCCACGCGGTAGTCTGGCGTCTCATAATTATACGCGCCGAAGTCCTGATACCACCACCAGGTGCCCCATTGCTTCAGCGTCACCTTAATGGTGCTGTCATTGACCACCTCTGCCATCGTGCCGTCGGTTGGTGAGGCCATATTAAAGGCCGCGCCGTCCCACACCTTCTGCGGAAGGGGCGTGTGCAGGGTTTCGCGCATGCGCGCAAAATTCCCGGAGGGCCATGCATTAATCATGGGGATGCCCTTGTAGCAATACGGCATGGCCATGAGGATGGTCGTGCGCCCGCCGGAATGCGGAATGGTGGTGAGGAGGCGTTCATTAATCCCCTCGCTCGTCTGCCAGTGCCGCACCGTCCGCAGCGTCAGGAAGACGGAGGCCGCGCCCCAAATGGAGATGAGGCCGATGGTCATCCAGCGCTTCGGCAGCGCATCGCCCAGCAGGGCAATGAGCATGGATGCAAAGGCAACGGCGGGGTAGAGGTAGCGGTTGCCGGCGGTGTCAAAGAGGCGCTCCAGCGGCAACGGGAGGGCGAGGCCCACCGCCGGAATCATCCAGAGCAGCAGGAGGAGGCTCACCTGGTCGCGGCCATAGCCCTTGCGCGCCTTGCGCCAGAGCAGATAGAGCAGCAGCACCAGCAGCAGGTGGCTCAGAACGGCCACTATCATGTTTGTGCAGAAGCCGTAAGCGCATTCTTTAAGCACCTGCGGCCAATAGCGCCCGAAGAAGAGGAGGTGAAAGCTGTACTGGGTGCCCTTCACCAGATGCTCGCCCAGCGGAAAGGCAAAAGCGCCGCCCGTGCCATGCGAGGCCCACACACCATATACAAGATGCAAAAGCAGCAGGTGCGCCGCAATGATAAGCACCTGCGGCAGCAGGAAATACCGCCATGCCCGCCCTACGATGGTGCTGTTCCAGCCAAGCCGCCCGTAGTAGAGCAGCATGGTAGCGGTAAAGAAAGGCGTGAGGTAAAAGACCTCCAGCGTGAAGGCAGAGAACGCAAACAGAAAACTCGCCAGCAGCGGCATGGCCCGCCGGGGGGCGTAGATGAAGTCCTGCGTGCAGCGCAGGATGCCCAGCAGCAGCAGCATCCCTTGCAGGTAGTGAAAGCATGCCTTCCACACCACCACCTCGCCGCAATACGGACTGATACAGAAGAGCACCGCGCCCCAGAAGGCTATCCGCCGCGGCCGGCGCAGGGAAGCGTCTTTAATCAGATTGCCGCACACGCGATAGAGCAGATACCCCACGCCCGCGTGCATGGTGGTAAAGAGCAGATGCCAGGGCAGCCGCGATGCGCCGAAAAGCCTGTAAAGCCCCAGCGTGAGTAGCTGCGTGAGCTGATAAAGCGCGTGGATAGTGCTGTGGCTGCGGTTCAGATATTCGCCGAGTGGCAGTGTGGCAGCATCATGCAGCCAGTCCACGGCGTCGGTTACAAAGCCGGCGCGCCAGGCAAGGGCGTAAACAGCGCTTACGATGAGCCAGAGCCAGAGGGCTGGATAGAGGTACTTCTTTCTGGCGCTGGGCAGCATAGGCAGTTGCGGCCCAATATAGTAAATCCCCTTAAAGGACAATCAATTATATCCCTTTTTTACAAGGCGTTAAAGGTCGGCAGGTGCCGCCGAAAGGCCTTGCGGAACAAGGCTTTTTTCGTTACTTTCGCGTATAAATTAATTCAAGCGGAAAGCCGCGCCCGGCGCGCTTTCCAATCGTTCTTATGAGCACAGAAAACGAGGTTCTGGCGGCGGCAGCCACCGTCAGCGAAGTCGCCCCAAGTACAGCTACTGACAACGGCTATGACGCCGGCTCCATTCAGGTGCTGGAAGGCCTGGAGGCGGTGCGCAAGCGCCCGGCCATGTATATCGGCGATGTAAGCGCCAAGGGCCTGCACCACCTGGTCTATGAGGTAGTGGACAACTCCATTGACGAGGCCCTTGCCGGCCATTGCAAGAATATCCAGGTTGTAATTAACGAGGATAACTCCATTTCCGTGGAGGATGACGGCCGCGGCATCCCCACCGGCATCCATCCCAAGGAAGGCGTAAGTGCCCTGCAGGTGGTAATGACCGTTTTGCACGCAGGCGGCAAGTTTGATAAAGACTCCTATAAAGTGTCCGGCGGCCTGCACGGCGTGGGCGTGAGTTGCGTCAATGCGCTCTCCAGCCACATGCACACGACGGTCTTCCGTGAAGGAAAAAAGTTTGAGCAGGAGTATAACTGCGGCATCCCGCAATATCCCGTCCGCGAAATCGGCACTTCCGACAAGCGCGGTACGCACCAGCACTTTCTGCCGGACGCCTCCATCTTCAACGTAACAACTTATAACCGCGAAACCCTCGCCGGCCGCCTGCGCGAGCTTTCCTTCCTCAACCGCGGCATCCGCATCCAGCTTACCGACCTGCGGGAGCTTGTAGAGGAGACCGGCCAGCCCTTCACGGAAGAGTTTTACTCCGAAGGCGGCATCGTGGAGTTTGTTCAGATGCTTGACCGCAACGGCAAGCGCGAGCCCCTGCTGTCCCAGCCCATCTACATGGAAGGCTACGACAAGCCGAGCAACGTGGCCGTGGAGGTGGCCCTCAGCTACAACACTGGCTACAGCGAAAACATCTTCTCCTACGTCAACAACATCAATACCATTGAAGGCGGTACGCACGTGGCTGGCTTCCGCTCCGCCATCACACGCGTCTTCAAATCTTACGGCGATAAGAACAAGCTGTTTGAGCGCGCCAAGGTAGAAATCGTGGGCGACGACTTCCGGGAAGGCCTTTCCTCCATTATTTCCGTAAAGGTGCCGGAGCCGCAGTTTGAAGGCCAGACCAAGACCAAGCTCGGCAACTCCGATGTGAGCGGCACGGTAAACATCGCCGTGGCGCGTGTGCTGGAAGCTTATCTGGAAGAAAACCCGAAGCAGGCCCGCCTCATCATTGACAAAGTAATCCTCGCCGCACAGGCCCGCGCCGCCGCCAAAAAGGCCCGCGAGATGGTGCAGCGCAAGAGCGTCCTCTCCGGCGGCGGTATGCCCGGCAAGCTGGCTGACTGCTCCGACAAAGACCCCTTCCGCTGCGAGCTGTACCTCGTGGAAGGCGACTCCGCCGGCGGCACCGCCAAGCAGGGCCGCGACCGAACCTTCCAGGCCATTCTGCCGCTACGCGGAAAGATTCTAAACGTAGAGAAGGCGCAGGAGCACAAGATTTACGAGAACGAGGAAATCAAGAACATGTTCACCGCCCTCGGCGTGAGCGTGGGCACGCCCGACGACCCGAAGGCCCTCAACCTGACTAAGCTCCGTTACCACAAAATCATCATCATGACGGATGCGGATGTTGACGGCTCGCATATCGCCACGCTCATCCTCACCTTCTTCTTCCGCTATATGAAGGAGCTGGTGGAGCAGGGTTACCTGTACCTCGCGCAGCCGCCGCTATACCTCCTGAAGCGCGGCAAAGAGCAGCAATACGCCTGGACGGAAGAAGACCGCAAGGCCGGCATCGCCCGCCTCGGCAACGGCAAGGAAGACGCGGTAGCCATCCAGCGCTACAAGGGCTTAGGTGAGATGAATGCCGACCAGCTCTGGAGCACAACGATGGACCCGGGAACGCGCACCCTGAAGCAGGTAACGATTGAAAGCCTCGCAACGGCTGACAGCGTCTTTTCTATGCTCATGGGCGATGAAGTGCCGCCACGCCGGGCGTTTATTGAGAGCCATGCGAAGTATGCGCGGATAGATGTGTAAACAGTAGAAAGTATTTAGTAGAAAGTAAAAAGCGGTTGACAGATGTCAGCCGCTTTTTTATTCCTTACTCCGATCCTTGCGCAAGCCCTTTACCAACTTGCTGATGGCTTTGTCGAAAGCGTTTTTGTTTGAGTGAGGCTTGTTGAAGGCGCAGAAGTCGGTGGAGATGATGTCGAGCAGTTCCTGAACGTTTCTCCAATGCTCCGGACGCTTTTCTCGCGGACGAATGTCATCTTCTTTGACCTTCCCCCAACTAACGATCGGTAACTCCTACGGCCCCCACCGCCTCCCGCCTCCGCAATCACCACCCGCTCCTGTCGCATCGCTGCGGGAACGGTTCCCTAAAAGAAAAGCACTGCACAAACAAGCGCACATATTCCGCCATCACAAAAAACTAATCTCAGCCAAGGCCAGAATAGCACAACCTTTGTCCCAACAACAAACCAAATAACACCATGACCAACTTAGAACGCGCACGCGACCTCTACGACATGATTCTCGGCGGAAAGCTGATGGATGGCTTTGAAAAGTATTACCACGAAGACGTGGTGATGACCGAAGTAGGCGACGAGCCGCGCAAGGGCAAGACCTACAACCGCGAGCACGAGCAGAAATTCCTGGAAAGCATAGAAGGCTTCCACGGCGCAGAGGTAGAAGCCATCACCGCCTCAGAAGATGGCAATACAACGATGGTGGAAAACTGGATGGACGTCACCATGAAAGGCATGGGCCGCATGAAATTCGTGCAGGTAGCCGTGCAGCGCTGGCAGGACGGGCAGATTATTGAAGAGCGCTTCTATCATAAATAGCCTGAAGGCTTCTGACCAGACAGGTTTTGCAGCGGCCGGCTATACGCCGGCCGCTTTTGTTTATAACAACGCTTTGTAACCACCTTTGAACCATGTCCAGAATCTTCGGTAAGCTGCCATCCGGCGAGCGGCTCGCACGCATCAAGGCCTCACCGCAATACAGGAACGGCAGCTTCCAAAATGTAAGCTTCACCCCGGCTCTTGCTGAGGACGCGAATATGTGGAAGATGCTCAAAGCATACCGGCATAAACCGAAAACCGTAAAGCCGTCCTCGCCGCTCACGGTTCAGAAGCCGGACTTTAAAGCCCTGACCACAGATGAGCCTGCCATTATATGGCTCGGGCATTCTTCCTACTACCTGCAGTTTGAAGGCCTGAAAATCCTTGTTGACCCCGTGCTCAGCGGCAGCGCATCGCCCATCCGCTGCATGATAAAATCCTTTGAGGGCGTGGACATGCTCAAGGCGTCAGACATTCCCGCGCTGGACTACATCCTCATCACGCACGACCATTACGACCATCTGGATTACCACACCATCAGCCAGCTCAAAAGCAAAACCGGCCATTTCATCACCTCCCTTGGTGTAGGTGCGCACCTGGAATACTGGGGCATTCCTGCGGAGAAAATTACGGAGCTGGATTGGTGGGACAGCTTTTCGCTGCTCAATAATTGCAGCATCACCGCAGCGCCGGCACGCCACTTTTCCGGCCGCGGACTGAAGCGGGCGCAAAGCCTGTGGTCGTCGTTTGTACTGGAATCGCCGCGCTATAAATTCTACCTCGGCGGAGATTCCGGCTGGGATGCGCACTTCGCCGAAATAGGCAAGCGCTTCGGCCCCTTTGACCTTGCCATTCTGGAATGCGGGCAATACCATCCCTATTGGAAGCACATCCATATGGCGCCCGAAGAAGTGGCAGACGCAGCGGTAGCGCTTGGCGCAAAAAAGCTGCTGCCCGTGCATTGGGGCAAGTTTGTGCTGGCGCTGCATCCATGGGATGAGCCGATTGAGCGGCTGATGAAGGCCGCGGAGGGAAAACCGTTTGAGCTGCTGACGCCGATGATAGGCGAAGCGATTCCGCTGAGCGCCGGTCAAAGCGGCAATGCCTGGTGGCGCCTAGAAAAATAAGCGCAGCATCCGCACAGCACGCCCCCGCTTCTGCTTATGCGGCATCCTACATTTGCGCCCGCCATGTCCGCATTCACAGACCACGTCATCCTCATCACCGGCGGCTCCTCCGGCATCGGCAAGGCGCTCGTGGATGAAGCCCTGGCGCAGGGCGCGCGCGTAGCTGCCTGCGGCCGCTCACTGGAGAAGCTGGAAGCCGCCTTCCCGCAGGGCAGCGAGCGCCTGCTGCTCACAGCCGCAGATGTGCGCAAGGAAGAAGATTGCAACGCCTTCGTAGCCGCAGCCATCCGGAAATGGGGGAGGATAGACGTGCTCATCAACAACGCCGGCATCTCCATGCGCGCCCTTTTTGAGGAAGCCGACCTCAAGGTGATTCATGAGGTGATGGACATCAACTTTTGGGGCACGGTGCAATGCACCAAGGCCGCGCTTCCGGCGGTCAAGGCCGCGCGGGGCGTCATCGTCGGCGTGTCGTCTATTGCCGGCTACCGCGGGCTGCCGGGGCGTACGGGTTACAGCGCCTCCAAGTTTGCGGTGCAGGGTTTTCTGGAGGCGTTGCGCACCGAATTGCTGCACGGCGGCACGCACGTCATGTGGGTTTCCCCCGGCTTCACGGCTTCCAACATCCGGGCCGTGGCCCTCGGCGCGTCCGGCAGGGCCCAGGGCGAGACGCCGCTAGACGAGGCCGGCCTGATGAGCGCTCAGGAGTGCGCCCACCGCATATTGCAAGCGGTAGCAAGCCGCAAGCGCTCGGTGGTAATGACGCGCCAGGGCAAGCTGACGGTATGGCTCAACAAGCTGCTGCCCGGCCTTGCCGACAGGCTCGTATTCCGGCATTTTGAAAAGGAAGCAGGCTCGCCTTTGAAGTGAGCAGTCTGTAATGCCTCCTGCATAGCTCCTTCATACCTCCTTCTGGTTTCCTCCATACCCGGAGTATGACATACTCCCACTTCGCGCACAGTTGAGACAGATGCTCAGCTACCGATTATTACCGCAGCCTGACTGCACAGGCCAACGCTGCGGCTACTTCCCCTGTCTTTGATGCTGCGGCAAAACCCGTAGCGCACCTTGCTTATAGCGTACCGCACTTACAGCGTACCGCACTTACAGCGTGCTGCGCCCTATGGCGTACTTTTATAATGCCGCCTCAATCCCAATTCCTCATGCGTTACCTCGCCTTCATCCTGCTTCTGCTGCCGTTTTGCTGTACCGCTCAGAGCGGCGCCAAGCTTGTCTATCAGGAAGATTCTTCCATTAAAATCTTTGCCTACGGCAGCCAGCGACTCCTTGGCTGGTCAGGCGGCTTCAATGCGCCGCAATTCGCGCAGGCAGATCTGAATAAAGACGGCCTGAAAGACCTCGTCGTCTTTGAAGCTTACGACGGCGTAATCAAGACCTTCCTCAATCGCGGCACATCCACGGCGGCGCAGTACGTCTATGCGCCTGTCTTTGCCAAAAACTTCCCCGTCTGTGCCGATTACCTGAAGCTGGAAGACTACAACCGCGACGGCATTGCCGACCTTATCCATAAAGGCATCGGCGGCTTTGCCGTGTATAAAGGGTATTACAATGGCCAGAACCAGCTTTGCTTTAATTTTTACCGTGAGCTGCGCTACAACTCCCCCTCTATTATAGGAAGCGTAAACGCCTACAGCCAGCCGGGCGACATTCCCGGCGTAGCCGATGTGGACGGCGACGGCGACCTGGACTTCTTTGGCTATAACGTAACCGGCGGCCTGATAACTTTCTATAAAAACTGCCAGGTGGAGCTGGGCCTTCCCAAAGACAGTATCCGCATCTGTGTGCCTTCCAACTGCTGGGGCCATGCCCTGCAGGCCTATTACCGCACTTACCTGCTGGGCGTTGTGCCGGCTCACAACTCGCCTTACTGCGACGACTTCGGCACCTTTAGCTGCCGGATGGTGAACGGCCAGCAGATGTATAAGGAAGCCCGCCACCAGGGCAACTGCATGCTGGTCTTTGACTATGATGGCGATGGCGACGCCGACCTGCTGGACGGCAACATCTCCTTCCCTGACCTGCAGATGCTCACCAACGGCCGCGCACAGTATGGCGGCACCGACAGCATGATAAGCCAGGATACGCTCTGGCAAAGCGGCGGCCATAAGCTCAACCTCTACCAATGGCCCGCCGCATTCTATGCAGATGCCGACGGCGACGGCAAGCGCGACCTGCTCATTTCTCCGCACGACGCGGCAGCCGGCGAGAACTATAAGACGGTCGTCTTCTACCGCAACACCGGCAGCGCCGCAGCGCCGCAGTTCACCTATCAGAATGATACCTTTCTTGTGGACAAAACGGTGGACATGGGCACCGGCTCCTATCCCGTGCTTTATGACTACAACCGCGACGGACGGCGCGACCTCTTTGTGGGCTCCGATGGCTTCTTCACGCCGGGCGGCACCTTCCGCAGCCGCATTGCCTATTACCAGAATAGCGTTGTGAACGGCGTTACGCGCTTCACCCTGGTGACGAATGACTTCGGCGGCATTGGCACGCAAAGCTTCCAGGGAGCCGCGCCCGCCTTTGGTGACCTGGACGGCGACGGGCTGGACGATATGGTGATCGGCCACTCGGACGGCACGATGTCGTTTTATAAAAACACGGCCTTTGGCAACAATGTGCAGCCGCAGTGGACGCTCAGCCAGCTCATGCTCAAAGGTGCGCTCAACGATACCCTTGATGCCGGCTACTATGCCGCGCCCCTCATCTACGATATGAACAAGGATGGCAAGCCCGACCTGCTGGTGGGTAATCAATCGGGCCGCATCTCTTACTACCAAAACGCACCCGCCGCCGGCCAGCCGGGCCTCACCCTCGGCACCAATAAGCTGGGCGATATTGAGACGGTGCCGGGCAACTTTGCCGCAGGCTTCTCTACCATCTGGATTGGGAAGATGGATGCCGCCGGCCCGGAGCTGCTGGTGTGCGGCAATGGCGCGGGCAACCTGCTGCGCTACTCCGGCTTCCAGACGGGCAATGTAACCGCTCCCTACACGCTCGTGGACAGCAACTACAATGGCATAGACGTAGGCCAGCGCAGCGCCCCCGCCATAGGCGATGCAGATAGCGATGGCGTTACGGACATCATCCTCGGCAACCGGCTGGGCGGGCTGAACCTCTTTAAGCTTGGCCCGGCGCCAACAACAACGGGCATCGCCGGCTACAGCCCCATCACCGGCAACTGCATGATGTACCCCAACCCCGCGCACGACGAGGTGGTGATAACCTGGAATGACGCCTTTGCCGCGCCGGATGCGCCGCTGCGCGTAACGCTGCACAATGCGCTGGGCCAGATTGTGCTCAGCTCGGACGGCGCAGCCTCCCGTCGCGCGGTGACGCTGAATGTAGCAGGCCTCCCGGCGGGCGTATATACTTGCCGCATTGAAGCGCCGGGTGCGCTGCAATCGCTGAAGCTGAGTGTAATGCGATAGTCATAAATAGTTCAGAATTAGTCTTGTACGCCAACCGTACAGGGTTTATTACCGTCTATGCGGCGGCGGGGTTACGTCTGATTAATGTAAGATGTAAGCCTGCGGATAAGAAATTTTAGGACAGAACCAACAGTATTTTTAGGAAATACCTATTTTTAGACCTTGTACGCCGCAGAATGCGGATACTCAATCACAATCCCGGTTTTTTGTCAAGAACGAATTCTATGAGAAAATCACTTTTACTCGCTTTGCTGGTATGTGCAGGATGGATAGCAAAAGGTCAGAACCTGCTGACGGAAGGCTTTGATGGAACGACCTTTCCGCCGACTGGCTGGACAAGGGCTATTCTTAATAATCCTGGTGGCGGGGCCAGCAGCTATAATTGGGAGCGTAAGACATCCGACCCTAACTACCCCTACTTTTCTCCACAATCGGGTGCCGGCATGGCGCTCTATGAAAGCTATAATATCAATACAGGAGGTGTAGCAGAACTTTATTCACCTGCTTTGAATTTCTCAACCGCAGGCAACAAAGTACTTAGCTTTTACGTCTACAACTATAACAGCAGTTATTATCAGGACAGTCTCAGGATTTATGTAAATACAACTGCCTCTTCAAGTGGCGGGACTCTTGTTGCCGGCTTATTGCCAACGTATATACCTAGTCCCACAGGCTGGACGCAATATACCTATACACTCCCTGCAACTTATACCGGAACTACCAATTATATCATCTTCCGTGGCCGTGCCAACTATGGTTACGACATTGGATTAGATAGTGTTGTGGTGACAAATGTCCCGCCTTGTAGTGGTACGCCTACAGCGGGTACAGCATCCGCTTCGCCGAATCCTGCTTGCGCCAATACGCCTTTAACGCTCATTTCAACCGGATATACAGTAGCTGCTAGCATGGTTTATCGTTGGCAATCTTCGCCCGCAGGTGCAAATACGTGGACGAATATTCCTGGAGCTACTACTCCTATTTACACAATTGTCAGCGGTATCAGCGCAGCTACGGACTTCCGCTTCTTAGATACTTGCACAGCTTCAAATTCGTCTGCCATTTCCAATACTGTAGCTGTCACACTTAATTCTTACCAGAATTGCTACTGTACGCCTGTATCTACATATGGCTGTTCATATGACGACATCCGTACGATAACACTTGTAGGTTTTAGTTCAACAAGCATTAATCAGACTGTCGGATGTCCATCTGCCGGCGTTTCCGGTTATAGCAATTATACAAGCCTTACCCCGGTAAAGATGATACAGGGAGGTACTTATTCAGGTACACTCAATACTACATACGGCAGCGAATATGTGCGGATGTGGATTGACTCTAATAATGACGGCACTTTTTCCAACAGCGAACAAGTATATGCGTCGCCCGGCTCCATCGCCACTTATAGCGCAACAACAAGCTATTCCATTGCTATACCTGCGAATGCTCCAGTTGGTCTGCATAGATTCCGTGTGAGAAATGCATACTTGTATGACCCGTTGCTGCCATCATATGCTTCCTCATCCATTCCCCCGTGTGCAACACTTTACTATGGTGAGACCCGCGACTACCTTGTCAACATCCTCTCCTCCATCCCGCCGCCGCCGGTAGTTACGACCGCACCGGTTTGCCCTGGCGATACACTGCGGATTACCGCAACGGATACCTCCGGCTTCCCCGGCCCGATTACCTTCAACTTATCCGGCCCCTTCACCGGCTCGCCAATCGCCAATTCTGTCTCCGGCGCTTTCAAAATCCCGAACGCTACGGCGGCCAATGCCGGCACGTACATCGTATCCATGAACTCCGGCAGCAGTACCTCTAACCCGGTGGCCATCACTACTACGGTTTATCCGGCCGCGGCCCTTACGATTTCTGCCATCCAGTCGCCTACTACCTGCGCAGGCGCAAACGGCTCCTTCCAGATTAACGGCCTGCTGGCTAATACCAGCTATACGCTGAAGTACCGCAACACAACCGGTACGACTATAACCACGACCATCCCATCTACTACGGGCACTACCTATACCGTATCTAACCTCGGCGCCGGCACTTACGACAGTATCCGCGTTACGACGGTAGGCGGCGGCGGATGTACGTCTAACTACACAATCGCTGTTGTGCCTGCGCCTAATCCGCCTGCGACACCTATCCCGGTACACAAGACCCCGCTTTGCCCAGGCGATACGCTTAAGCTGAGCATCAGCAATATCACAGCTTACCCTTCCGGCTCCACCTTTACCTGGACGGGCCCGAACGGCTTTAGCTCCACCAGCCCTACGCCTACGCGTCCGAACATGACCTCAGCCAACAACGGGAACTACACCGTCTTTGTAACGGTCAATAGCTGCGTCTCTGCCATAGGCAAGGATTCTGTGGTGGTTAGCTCGCCCGATCCGCTGCCCATACCTATCAGCCCTACCTATTGCCAGTTTGACCCGGCCCTGCCGCTTGCGGCGCAGGGCATCAACCTGACCTTCTATGGCCCGGCGGCGCCAAATCCTGCCAACAGTCCGGACAGTACGAACATTGCCCGTAACCCGGCGCAGGTACCGCGTACAGACATTCCCGGCATCTATATTTACTACGTAACCCAGCAAGCCACCTGCGTCAGCGGACGTGCGTTTATCCAGGTTACCGTAAAGTCTAAGCCGCCTAAGCCTAATGTGCCGCAGACCGCGATTGACTATTGCCAGTTCTCACCGGCTTCTCCGCTGAGCGCAAGCGGCACCAACATCCGTTGGTATGCAACGCCTACCGGCGGCACAGGCACGGCCACCGCGCCGACGCCTAATACGCTGGTGTCGGGCACCTTCTTCTATTACGTATCACAAACGGTGAACGGCTGCGAGAGCGACCGCCAGGCCATCGTCATCACCGTGAAGCCTAAACCTGCGCCACCAAAGGTGCAGTCTCCGCTTAACCTCTGCCAGGGTGATCCCTTTGCGCCTGTTACGGCCATCGGCCAGAACCTGCTCTGGTACACCGGCCCGACCGGCGGCGTAGGCGTACCAGTGGCGCCGATACCAAACACGGGCTATGAAGATTCCTTCAGGTATTGGGTAAGTCAGTCGGTGAACGGCTGCGAAAGCGACCGCGCACTGCTATCTGTCTTTGTGAACTATAAGCCTAACGGCATCATCGTAGGCTCCAACCAGTGGGTATGCCAGTTTGATACACTTTCCTTCTATTACTATGGCAATGGCCGCCCGGATGCGCAGTATGTATGGTATGCGCCTTATCCGTCCAGTGTGATACTGTCTGGCGGTAATACGCGCGGGCCACTCCTTGTACGGTTTGACACTGTGGGCACATCGGTCATCCGTCTACAGATTAATAATAAGGGCTGTATCTCTACCCTCATTGCCGCGCCGATTACGGTGCGCCACCTGCCTAAGATTGACTACAGCCTGAAGCAGGACGTGTGCGTGGACGAGCTGGTGAACATAGCGCTCGTAGCTACCGAGCCGGGCGTATCAACTTATGCCTTTGACTTCGGCTCTAGCGACACGACTATGGTCTATAGCGCCGTACCGGGCGGGCCGTTCGGCATCCGCTATCATACGCCGGGCACCTACACGGTAGCAGCTACTGCTACGCTCAATATGTGTACTTCCCTGCCGCTGGAGAAAGACATCTACGTACATGCTAATCCGGACGCGACCATCATCCCGCCTGCCGGCTTTGACCCGAACAAGCCTATCTGCGCTTCTGACACGCTGAACCTGGCAGTGAAGGCAGTACAAGGTGGTGCCACTTACACCTGGACGCCTGCAGCTTACTTCCAGTCTTACACGGATACGCTCAACTACCTCGTACGTGGGGTAGTAAGCCGCACGAGTTATGTGAAGGTGCGTGTACGGACGGCGTATGGCTGTGAGTCAGAAGACAGCCTGCTCGTGAATACTAAACCTTGCTGCAACGTTTACTTCCCGAACGCTTTTGCGCCGGACGGCAACATTGAGCAGAACCGCCGCTTTAAACCTATCACCGCCGGCTTCCACGATGTGAACACCTTTAAGGTAATCAACCGCTGGGGCCAGGTGATGTACGAAACGAAGAGCCTGCCGCACAGCGTCAATTCCGGCTGGGACGGCACCTTCAACGGTGTGAAGCAGGATATGGGCACTTACTTCTGGTATATCTCCTACAAATGCGAGGGTAAGATGATGGACGACCATGGCGAGGTGATACTTGTCCGCTAATCATTACATCCTTTTAAGGAAACGGCAGCCTGCAAGGGCTGCCGTTTTTTTGGGTTAAGCGCATTCCTACTAAAATTTTAGTAGAATTGTAAATGCATACGCTAAGATGCAATTCTATGAAGCCTTTACTGCTCTTCCTCGTGCTTTCCTCTTTCAGCTCAATGGCGCAGACAGACTTGAATACTCGCGCTATGATAGCGAAGCAACTTCAGGAAGGGGCCTATGATGGCATCCTTTCCACGACAGCTTCTGCGCAGCCAAAGGATACTTTTTTACTTCAGGCCGGTGGCTACGCAGCTTACCAGAGTGGTGACAGGGCGCTTGCCGAATCTTACTATGAGCGAGTACTGGCTTTGGATAGCAATGATCGGCAGGCGCTTTACTACACAGCCGTCATACATAAAGGAGATGAGGATCACACAGCTGCGCGGCCCCTTCTTGAAAGGTTATGCACCATAGTGCCGGCCGTAGCAAACTATCACGTCCTGCTTGCAGATTGCTACAGCGCTATGGCAAAGCCCAAAGAGGCACTGACGCAATTAAGACTGGCAAATGCGCTAAGTCCTGCATCTGCAGTTATCGCGGCACGCCTTGCAAATGCATACATCCGCCTCAAGAGCTGGGACAGTGCAGAGCGTATCCTGACGCCGGCGATTGCCGCTCATCCCGCCGATATTCCATTGCTAAGCGCAGGCATCACGCTCGCATACAACCAGAAGAAGTGGGCACGCACGGCAGCCCTTGCCGACAGCATGATAGCCACCCATAAACTGCGCTACGAGCCGATGCTTACGGCCCTGTACAGTGATATTGAAGGCGTCAACTGGAAACATGCCGTCGCCATTGGCGAAACTCTGATGGCCCTTGGCAGCGAGACCGAAGAAGTGCTTTACAGCACTGCCTTTGCCCATCAGCGCATGAGGCACTGGAAGGAAGCCGATACACTTATGCGACGCTGTGTGCGTAAAGTGATGCGGCCCAGTCTGGAGCACTACTACCTCATGCTGGCAGAGTTGGCGGCATCGCAAGGTGAGACCAGCCGTGCCGGAGCTTATTACGACACTTCTTACTATCTTTTCAGAAATCCTTTTACACTTTATCAAAAGGGTGTGCTGATGAGCAATACAGGACGAATAGAAGAAGCGCGTGTCACTTTTCAGAAATATCTCACTCAACCGGCGGCTAAACAGGACACATCAATTGCCCGCTACATGCGGCAAATGCTGGAACGCTGACGCTACATTTGGGCTATGGCTAAGAAGAATAATACCGGCGGGCTCGTCTATTCCACTAGTCCCGACTTCCACCCGGAGGCAGATATGGACACCAGCGAAGCGGTAACGCCCGCTAAGGACAAGCAAAAGCTTCGCGTAAAGCTGGATACGAAGCAACGCGCCGGAAAAGTGGTAACAGTCGTGGAAGGCTTCACAGGAAAGCAGGAAGACCTAGAAGTTCTCGGCAAAGAGCTAAAGACCAAATGCGGCGCTGGCGGGAGCGTGAAGGACGGCGTGATACTGATACAGGGCGACTATAGAGAGAAGGTGGTAGGCTGGTTGAAGGGGTGGGGTTATATGGGCGTGAAATTGACATGAGCAAAAAAATAGCCGCCTGAAATCAGCGGCTATTTTAATAATGGAAGATGTGAGTTTACCAATCCTTTTTACTTGAGCTATCGCCATTTCTGACCGCCTGCTCCAGGCCTCCAGCGACGGCGAGCATCTTTTCATTCACCATTTGCTTGAATTTCCGGGCTGCTTTGTTTTCCCTTTGCTTGGCATATTGCGTATAAGAAATAGTCTGGAGTGAGGTGCCCGCGCCGGTAACGTACATGGCATTGATGACGATATTGTCAAAGCGCACCTTGTAGCGGCCATCCTTAAACAGGACATTTAGCTTAAAGTCAATGTTGCCGGAGGTAATGGCCCAGCCCCAACCCTTCGTCTGGTCAAGCACAACAGATGCCGTGTTGATAATAGACAAATCCTTCTCGTCGGCGTTGATATTATTATCGCTGGTTTTCAGGTTGCTCAGCACCCAAGTTTTTGCGCGCTTGAACATTTCTTCCTTGGCAATACCTTCTACCGGCACCACGGCTTCATAATAGTACTCGCCGGTCGCTTCGTCTTTGGTGACAATTTCCTTGAACTCTTCTTTTTCCTTCGCAATGGCAGTAAAGCCGAAAGCGAGCAGGAGCGTCAATACGCTCAGATGCTTCTTCATGTAGTGTGTGATGATTTTGCTGCAAGGATAAGAGCTTTTTACTGCTTGGCAAACAAGGATTTTTGCACAACATTGAAAGCGTAGAGACTAAACTGGCTTAAGCCGCGCTAAGTACTGATCATCTCCGTTATCAAACAACAACTCCGACTTCCATCCCTCTTCCGCAGCAATCCTTTGCAGCGTGCTATAGTCCACGTACAGCCAGGAAAAGGTTTCCGTCTTTTTCCGCTTGTAACCGTACCGGCATTTGATTTCGCCGTAATAACGGCCAGTGGGCATCGGAATGTCCTCGTATAAATAGGCGACATCTGAAGAATCAAAAAGCAGTTGGCCGCTGGCCAGCAACAGGCTTAATGCGTGAGCCAGAAAGTAGCGCAGGCCCTCTAAAGTGCCCACCAGTCCGATGCCGTTCATCAAAAGTAGCAGTGTGTCAAAGCCACTCTCCGAAAAGGCAAATACATTGCCGGTAACCGCTTTCTGGACGCCCCGCCCCGTCATTACACGCACTACGCCGGGCGAAATATCCAATGCCGTCACGTCAGCGCCGCGACTTTGCAATTCCAGCGCATGGCTGCCCGCTCCGGCGCCGATATCCAGCACTTTATTCCCACATTCCTGCAAGGCAATCTTTTCCAGTTCCGGCATTGTTGCCCAATTGCGGAAGTAAACGGACACGTCCATTTCAACCCGAGGCCCGAAGTCGTCATAGACCCAAAGCCGCCCCGGCGCATTGCCGGAGTGATAGTCGGAAATAGCGCTACCCAGCACATCATTATTCATAACGGCAGCAATATAACAGCAGGCACTACCGTCAAACAACTTTCCAACAATCGTCCAACTATCTTTGCGCTATGCCGCTTCTCTCCGACATCACCCTGCTCAATGAAAAAGAAACCCGTGCCGGCTTCGGCGAAGGCATTTTGGAAGCGGGCCGACGCAACCCGAACGTTGTAGCCCTGACTGCCGACCTTGCCGGCTCGCTAAAGCTCGGCCCGTTCATGAAGGAATTTCCGGAGCGTTACATCCAGTGCGGCATCGCCGAGGCCAATATGATGGGCGTAGCGGCAGGCCTTACGATTGGCGGCAAGATCCCTTATACCACAACATTCGCCAACTTCTCTACCTCCCGCGTTTACGACCAAATCCGTCAGAGCATTGCATACAGCGGCAAGAATGTCAAAATCTGCGCGAGCCATGCCGGCCTTACCCTCGGCGAAGACGGCGCGACGCACCAGGTGCTTGAGGACATCGGCATGATGAAAATGCTGCCCGGTATGACGGTGATTGTGCCCTGCGACTTCAACCAGACGAAAGCGGCTACAATAGCAATTGCCGAATACAAAGGCCCGGTTTATCTGCGCTTCGGCCGGCCTAAGTGGGCAAACTTCACGGCGGAAGACGGCTCCGATTTTCAAATAGGCAAGGCGCAGGTTTTAGCCGAAGGCACGGACATCAGTATTATTGCCTGCGGGCACCTTGTGTGGATGGCGGTGCAGGCGGCGCAGGCTTTGGCGAAAAAGGGCATTTCTGCCGAAGTCATAAATATGCACACCATCAAGCCGCTGGATGAGGAAGCCATTCTCCGCTCCGTGTCTAAAACACGCTGCGTAGTAACGGCGGAAGAACATCAGCAGGCCGGCGGCCTCGGCGAGAGCGTGGCGGGAGTCCTGGCTCGTAAGCTGCCCGCACCTATTGAAATGGTGGCTGTGCAAGACACTTTTGGCGAGAGCGGTACACCGGCGCAATTACTGCAGAAGTACGGCTTGACGAAGGAAGCGATTGTGGCAAAGGCAGAAAATGTTTTGTCGAGAAAATAAGCTTAGCCATGTCCGCCACGTCTCGCTGGAAACAACGATTTGCCAATTATGACCGCGCATTCACGCTATTAGAAAGCGCAGTCACTTCAGGCGTACAGTCTGAGTTGGAGCAGGCAGGGCTAATCCAATTCTTTGAATTCACCTTTGAGCTGGGCTGGAAGACGCTTAAAGATTTGATAGAAGAAGGAGGCATAGCCGCAGCATTCCCGCGGGATGTGATTAAGCATGCCTTTGCAACCGGCCTGATAACCGATGGCGATGTATGGCTAGACATGCTGGATAAACGCAACCTGATGGCGCATACTTACGACAACGCAAAAGCTACGCTGGCAGTAGGCCTTATTACGGTGCAATACTATCCGGTATTTCGCCACCTGCATCAAACGCTCAAGGCTATGTTATGAACGATTTCGGATTGCCACAGGCCAGCTACGAGCTGATAACGGATTTGCTGCGGCAATACCAGGAGGTTGACGAGGCTGTTGTTTTCGGAAGCCGTGCACTGGGAAATTTCAGGCCAGGTAGCGACGTTGACCTTGCGCTGAAAGGAGCAGATATAACGCCCTTGCTTGCCTTAGATATCAGCGCGCAGTTGAATGAACGCATGCCACTGCCCTGGTTTTTTGACGTTCTTGATTACAACAGCATTGGCAATCCGGCCCTAAAGGCGCACATAGACACTTACGGCAAGCAACTGTTCTGTAACAGAATTGCGGCGCGGTAAGGCGCGCCAAATAAAAAATACCGTGAAATACGGATGGCCGGCTGGGTAATTCTTTCGGAGGTTTGCAGGTGAATAACTTCACTGCTTAAAACCTTTTCTTATGAAGCGCATCTGCACACTGCTCGCCCCGGCATTACTTACGCTCAGCGCTCATGCCGCTGTGCTGACGGTCAACAACAATACGCCCTCGCCCGGCCAGTACGCAACGCTTGCCGCCGCGCAAACGGCCGCTTCGCCCGGTGATACGCTACTCATTACCGGCTCGCCTTACAGCTACAACAACTTCACAATCACCAAGCGCCTTACGCTCATTGGTACAGGTCATAAGCCCATCGGTGACTTCCCCGCAGTGTCTAAGGTGGACAACATTGACTTCAGCGGTACCGCTGCCAGCCTCTACGATTGCAACATCATCGGGCTGAGTGTTGATTACATCAACTACAGCATTGCCAATATGCGGCGTTTCTACGTAAGTCGCTGCAAGGTTGCCGGGTACTTCTACTTTAGTGCAGATGCGGACAGCGTGACGCTCGAGGGCAATTTCTTTGAAAACGCCGGCACCAATATCTACTGTATAGCTACCTACTTTACGCTGAATAACATTACCATCAAGAACAACGTCCTCAACGGAACCATCAACAACTTTTATCCCGGTGCTGGTGGCGGCAACCTCTATGTTGATAACAATCTGTTCCTCTACAACGGATACGCATTCAGCAATAGCAACCGCTACCTGCAGTTCCGCAACAACATCTTTTACCGCGCCGACCCAAACAGCGGCATTACGAGCTCTACGTTTACCAACAACATCATCTATCAGGCATATACCAGCGCCACCACCTTCCCTACGAGCAACAGCAATTCTGCTTCGGGCAATCTGAGCACCGACCCGCTTTTCGTCTCTTTCCCCTCCGCCGGCGACTATTACAGCTATACCTACAACTTCAACCTTCAGTCCTCATCGCCTGCAAAGAATGCCGGCTCAGACGGTAAGGACATCGGCCTGACGGGTGGCTCCGGATACTTCCAGAAATGGGGCATCCCGAACATTCCTCAGATTAACCAGTTCAGCATCACCAGCCCGGCCAATGCCACTGTAGCGCCCGGCGGCACCCTGCAGATTTCGGTTATGTCCACCATTACGCGCTAAGAAGCGTGCATCCTGCTAACTTCTTAAATGCGCGCCATGAAGCGAAGATTTCACATGCTCCTGCTCTTGCTCCTATGCATAGGCAGGGCCGCCTCAGCCGATTCCATCCGGCGCTTTGAGGTGTTCATAGATACCGACCCCGGCGTGGGGGCCGGCACAATTTACCTCGTGCCGCTCGCCAATCAGGCCGATACTGTGCTGCGCTCTTTGAGCTTTTCTATTCCCGGCAATATCACGCCCGGCAGGCACACGCTCTACGTACGGAGCTATGCCGATACAGCGGGCGCCTATGGGCGCTGGAGCGCGGTACAGGCCCGCACATTCTGGGTGCCTGAAAAGATTGTTGCCGCCGAGCGCTTCTTTGATAACGACCCCGGCGTCGGAGCCGGGACGCCAATTACTGTTTCCACACAAAGCGATACGGTAATATTTGCCGCTTCCGTCTCGACAACAGGTCTAAGCAGTGGATGGCATGTCCTCTACACTCGGACAAAGTCAAACACTGCCCGTTGGAGCGCCGCGCAAGGCCCTCGCTTTTTTGTAGAAGAAGCTATCACTGCCGGCGAATACTTTTTTGATACTGACCCCGGCGTGGGCGGCGGCAATGCCTTCTCTGTCACAACGCCGGACGACACTATTACCAAGACCTTATCCATCGCTACGCCATCAAGCATGGCTGATGGCAAGCACATCCTCTACGTGCGCACGAAGAGCGGCGGCAAATGGAGCGCTGCGCAAGGCCGCGATTTCTTCGTGCTGCCGAGCATCAATGCCGCCGAGTATTTCTTTGACAACGACCCCGGCGTCGGGAATGGTATTGCGCTGAGCGTAAGTCCGGTTTCGGATACCGTGAATGCCAATTACAACATCGCGACGACTGGGCTTGCAGGCGGGCCGCACCGCCTGTATGTACGCTCGCGCTCTGTGAGTGGCCGCTGGAGCATTGCGCAGGAGCGCTCCTTCTATGTGCGCCCGAAGATTGTCGCGGCGGAGTATTTCTGGGATACCGACCCGGGCGTTGGCGGTGGAATCGCGCTTGCGCTTTCTACGCAAAGCGACACTGTGACGCAGAGCTATTCTATTAAAGCGCCTTGCCTTTCCCCTGGCACGCACTACTTGTATGTGCGCACGAAGGATGAGTTCGGGCATTGGGGTATCGCTCGGCAGGATACTGCCACCTTCTCCAATCCTTCCGTTGTGGCAACTGCTACCTATCCCGGCCCCGGTCCGTATGGTACGCCGGTGAAGGTGCTGGGCAGCGGCGGCATTGCGCCATATACCTACAAGATGGGTAGCGGCAGCGCAAGCCTTGATAGTCTTTTCCTCGCAGCCAACGGCGCAGCAGCAATCATCTTCACTGCTATTGACACCTGCGGCTGCAGCGGCACGACAACAATTGCCACGCCTGCGAAGCCAACGATAATAGCAGGCGGTTCTGGCGGCAGCGGCAGCGTGTTGCTCTCAGGCTATCGTTTCTGGGCTTACGTGCAGGATGGCAGCGGAAAAATAATCGGCGCTGTGCGGGATAACCGCCGTAATCTCGGCACGGTTACGATGAATTACCTGAAGAATAATTCCGGCACCGTACGCTCTTATCCGGTAAACAACATCAAATACCTTGACCGCAACTGGTACGTTGCTTCCGGCAATGCGCCGGGCGGGGCAGTAGGCATGCAGCTTTTTGCCGTGGACAGCGAATTCAATGCACTGGATGCCGCAGACCCGTTCATCAATTCCAAGAATGACCTGCGCGTCAACAAGTACAACGGCCCGAATGAAGACCTGAGCGTAAGCAACAACAGCGGCGGGAGCTATCAGTTGCTGACGCCGGACTCAGTCGTGTCCTTCGCAGGGCAGACGACTGCCGGTAATGGCTATGCGCTGGCGTTCTCCGTCAGCTCCTTCAGCGAGTTTTATGAAAGCAGGAATACCGCTGTGGCGCTTGCGCTGCAAAGCGTGGATTTGAAGGCAGCGAAAGTTGGCAATGCCATTCAGCTGAGCTGGCATACGGAAGGTGAGCAAAACACCGCTTCGCACATCCTGGGCCGCGGCAGGAGCAATGGCACTTTTGAGACGTTGACCACACAGCGTCCCGCTTCGGGTAAGGCCAATGATTATCGTTTCATGGACGAAAGCCCGCTTACCGGCGCCAACTATTATCGCGTAACCGTTCAAGGCGCTAATGGCGAGCAGTACTTCTCCCAAATCGTCCTCGTGCGCATGAGCGATGCGCGGATGCTGACGCTCTCGCCCAACCCAGCGCATGACGCACTGCATGTGAATGGCCTGGAAAGCGGCGATGGCATTTCGCTGCATGATATGGCGGGCCATACCGTCTGGCAAAGGGCTGCGAAAGGTAGTGGGATGAGCATCAATACCGCACCATTCGCGGCAGGGATTTACATGCTGCATGTGGACGCCGCCGATGGTCTGCGCACTGTGCAGCGCCTGGAAATTGTGCATTAAACAAGCCGGCCCTTATAAACCCGAAAGGCCTCGCGATTGCGGGGCCTTTTTTTTACAAACCTTCCAGGTCTTTAGGGCCTTGATTTACCCATTCAGCGCCGCCCAAAGCACATCCTTTAACTCCATGATGCCCTGATTGGCGAGAGAAGAGATGAACAGCACCGCCATATCTTCCGGTAAACCCGCGCGGATTTCCTTCTTTAATTCATCATCCAGCATATCGCTCTTGGAGATGGCTACGATGATGCGCTTGTGTAGCAATTCCGGGTTGTATTCTTCTAATTCATTCCGCAGAATGCGAAACTCTGCCGCATGGTCATTGCTATCGGCAGGGATGAGAAACAGCAGTACCGAGTTCCTTTCAATGTGCCGGAGGAAGCGATGGCCAAGCCCCTTGCCTTCTGCCGCGCCCTCAATGATGCCCGGTAAATCCGCCATCGCAAAAGACCTTCCATCACGGTACGGCACAATGCCGAGTTGCGGCGTAAGCGTGGTGAAAGCATAGTCCGCAATCTTCGGCTTAGCCGCGCTCACAACGCTCAGCAGCGTACTCTTACCTGCATTCGGGAAGCCTACAAGGCCTACATCGGCCAGGATTTTCAGCTCCAGATACTTCCAGCCTTCAATGCCCGGCTCGCCCGGCTGCGCGTATTCCGGCGCCTGGTTCGTAGCCGTTGCGAAGTTGCCGTTTCCATTGCCTAGCCCGCCGCGGCCGCCGCGCACCCAGATTATTTCCTGGCCGTCTTCCAGCATCTCGGCTTCCTGCTGGCCGGTCTCCTCATCCTTCGCCACGGTACCGAGGGGCACTTCCACGATGATATCATTGCCGTCGCGGCCGGTCATGTTGTTCTTCATGCCGTTCTGTCCGGGCTCCGCGTGTATGTTCTTATGGTAGCGCAGGTGCAGCAGCGTCCAGAGCTGCGCATTGCCGCGCAGAATGATGTGGCCGCCGCGGCCGCCGTCGCCGCCGTCCGGGCCGGCCATAGCTTTGAATTTAGTGCGCGCCATATGGCTGGCGCCGGCCCCGCCCTTGCCGCTGCGGCAAAAGACCCGGATATAATCTACAAAGTTTGCTTTCTCCACGGCTGCAAGGTACGGTCGGCCCGCTCCTCATTCATAGGATGAGGCGGCCTCACTGGTTGGGGGCAAAGACGATAGAAGTGGCAAGCATCCTTCATCACAAACTTGGCAAGTGGGGCCATTGGCCGCATCTTCGCAATACAACTTTTACCGTCGCATGAAATTATCGCTCTTTGCCCTCGGCCTTCTTCTTTCATTAAGCGCCAGCGCTCAAAAAACGAAGGTGGTCATAGAAACCGACTCCGGGCGCATCGTGATGGCCCTCTATGACGGCACGCCGAAGCACCGCGACAATATGGTGAAGCTCGTAAAGCAGCACTTTTACGACGGTCTGCTGTGGCATCGCATCATCCCAAATTTTGTCATTCAGGGCGGCGACCCTGATTCTAAAACCGCCGCGCCCGACAAGATGCTTGGCGACAGCGATGTGGGATACAAGGTTCCTGCGGAGATTAAGGATGAATACTACCATGTGCGCGGCGCGGTAGGCATGGCTCGGGACAATAATCCCGAGAAGGCCTCCAGCGGCTGCCAGTTCTACATCGTAATCGGCAAGACGTATGATGATGCGCAGCTTGACGCTGCCGAAGCCCGCAGCGGCCATAAGCATTCTGCCGCGCAGCGCGAAGCATACAAGCGCCTCGGGGGCGTGCCGCACTTGGACGGCGGCTACACGGTATTCGGCGAGGTGATAGAAGGCATGGCAGTGGCCGACAAGATTGCGGCCATGCCGCGCAATGCCGCCGACCGCCCGAACACGGACATCCACATGAAGCGCGTCTATCTGAAGCGGAAGAAGTTTTTGGGGATATTCTAAACGGGGCGGCTTTAGCCGCAAACCAGACCTCCTTTACCTAAGGCTTCAGCCTTGGGAAGCAAGCAGAAGCTTTTTTATGAAGCGGAGTATCCTATTTCTTTTTTTTCTTGCTACTGCATGTACGCTGCAAGCTCAGCGCCTCTACACGCCATTTGAAGGCTCCATAGGCCGCTGCTCCGCCACCTTTGAAGAGTGCATGAGCTTTTATGACACCTTGCGCAAGCAAACGGGTGCCATCCGCATAGATACTGCTGGCCCAACCGATGCCGGCATTCCGCTCTGCTACATCACTTACCCTGCGAAGGCTGCCCACACTATTACCATCCTTATCAATAACGGCATCCACCCCGGCGAGCCGGATGGCATTGACGCATCCATGATGCTCCTGCGGGACGCGGCGGAAGGCAGGATAAAGATTCTGGAGAATGTGCGCATCGTTGTGATTCCCATCTATAACATCGGCGGATCGCTGATGCGCAATGACAACACCCGCGTCAACCAGGTTGGGCCTGTGGAATATGGCTTCAGAGGAAATTCCCAGAACCTTGACCTCAACCGCGACTTCACCAAACGCGACGCACTGGAAAGCCGAAGCTTTGCCCGCCTCTTTCACACCCTTGACCCGGACATCTTCATAGACAACCACGTCAGCGATGGCGCGGACTACCAGCACACCATGACGCTCGTATCCACGCAGTACGACAAGCTGGGTGGCGAGTTGGGGCATTTCTTTAGAAAGAGTCTTGACCCCGCGCTTTACAAGCGCATGGAGGGCGCAGGCTGGCCTATGTCACCGTATGTAAACTCCGAAGGGCCGCCGAATGGGGGCTGGACGCAGTTCTATGACCCACCGCGCTTTTCATCAGGCTATGCTGCACTCTTCAACACTATTGCCTGGGTGCCGGAGACGCACATGCTTAAGCCCTTTGACCAGCGTGTGCGCGCCACCTATGCGCTGATGAAGGAAATCATCAGCCTTGCTTCCGAGAAAGCCGACTCTATCCAGGCTATCCGCCGGCAAGACCGGCGGGCTGTGATGAAGCAGACGCTTTTTCCTTTGGAATGGAAGGACAGCGCCGCTACGCCCTGGCCGTTTCGTGCTTACCGGCCTATGTATAAACCCAGCGATGTAACGGGTGCCACGCGGCTCTGGTACAACCACTCCGATGCGATTTATCTCAGCGCCGCTGTGCGCGACCATTATGCACCGAGGCACTTTGTGAAGGCTCCGCAGGCATATCTCATACCGCAAGCGTGGCATGAGGTAATCGGGCGGCTGCTGGATAATGCGGCGATGCCATACATGCGGCTGAAGCGGGACACAACGATGGAAGTAACTGCCTACTACATTGACTCCTTCAAGACCAGCCCAGTGCCGTATGAGAAGCATTACAAGCACAGCGCCATCCACGCCTCGCCGCTGCGGATGCGCATTGCCGCGCGTGCGGGTGATTATCTTTTCTCCCTCGCCAACAATCCCTACCGCCGCTTTCTTATAGAAATGCTGGAGCCGGAGGGCGAGGATTCTTACTTCGCCTGGAATTTCTTTGACGCTGTACTGCAGCGCAAGGAAGGCTACTCCGATTATCGCTGGGAAGACGTGGCAGCGCAGGAACTGGAGCAGCACCCGGCCCTGCGCTCCGCCTTTGAAGCGGAGAAGAAGGCCAATCCCGCCTTTGCGGCAGACCCGGAGGCGCAACTTTTTTATGTCTATCGGCATAGCCGCTGGTATGAGGCGGTGCACAACCGCTACCCGGTGTACCGGATAGACTAAAACAAGCCCCACATCATCATGGACGAACTGCAACGGCCGGTCAGGCTCCCATTCTACGCGCATCTTGCTGCCGTGTTGCTGAGCCTTGTGCTCATCGTGCTCATTATGCGCGAGGGGAGCACCATCTTTATACCGCTCTTCTTTGCCCTGCTGATAGCCCTGATGCTGCTGCCGCTGGTAAAGTGGCTGGAGCGGCGGAAGATGCCCCGAGGGGCGGCGGCGGGCATTGCCATCCTGCTTTTTATAGCCTGCATCTCAGGCATCTTTTACTTTCTCGGTGCGCAAATCGGGGCCTTCTCCAAAGACCTCCCGCAGCTTGGCGCGCGCATGCAGGGCTGGGTGGCACAGATGCAGGGCTGGGTGGCGCAGAAGTATCACCTTGACGCGAGCCGGCAGCTCCAATATCTGAACAAGGGCGCGGCTGACTTTGCCCGCTATGCCTCTGCGGCGGCTCAGGCCCTGCTGCTGGCCGTGGGCGGCTTTGCCATCTGGACCATCTTCGTCTTCATCTTCGCCTTCTTCATTCTTACGCACAGGGGGCTGCTGAACAATTTTATTACCTGCCTTTTTCAAAGAAAAGACCAGCCGCGCGTGGCCGAGATTCTCACCGAAACCCGCCTCCTGGCTAATGGCTACATCCTCGGGCTGCTTATTGAAATGGTGGCCGTAGCCATCCTCAACTGCACGGCCTTCTTCATCTTCGGCGTGAAGTATGCCCTGCTGCTCGGCATCCTCGCGGCGGTGCTCAACATCATTCCCTACCTCGGCATCTACACCTCCGCCGCCATCGGGGCGCTCATCACGCTTTCCAATAGCTCGCCGGGGCACGCGCTCACGGTCATCATCATACTCCTCGCCGTACACCTGATAGACTCCAATGTGCTGATGCCGCGCATTGTGGGCCGCCGCGTGAAGATGAACCCCCTCATCACCATCATTGCCGTCATCTGCGGGGAGATGCTGTGGGGCATTCCGGGCATGTTCCTGTTCATTCCCCTGGCGGGGATGCTCAAGATTGTGTTTGAGCGCGTGAAGGGACTGGAGCCCTGGGCCATCCTGATGGGCACCGAGGAGCAGGCAAAGGACAGCCCGCCGAAGAAGGGGTAGGGCTTGTGGCCTTTTCCCCTTCCCCGGGTTTCACCCGGGGCTATTCATATTCGTCCCTTTCAGGGACAGGAAACCTTGATACTCAGAACCCTGAAAGGGTTCAACATGAATAGCCCCGGGTCGCAACCCGGGGACACTCGAAAGCACATTCTAAAGAAAATGCCTGGAAAATTGGGATCCGGAGTTTCCAAATTGGAATTTGAGACTTCCAAATTGCAATTCGAAACTTCCAAATTCCAATTTAGGGTTTCCAAATTCCAATTTAAAACTTCCAAATTAGAATTTAGACATCTCAAATTGGAATTTGAAACTTCAAGATTGCAATTTGGAACTTCCAAACACCAATTTTTTCTGGTCTTTCAACGTAAGAATATTAAGATTGCATAAGCCGGGCTAAAAAAGCCGCTTATCCTTCCGCACCTGCCGGAGGTAATGGCTCAAATCCGGCGATGGCTGCAGCACCAGCAGCAGGCCGCCAAAAGCGGCGAACAGAACCGCCGAGCGGTACAGCGCATCCAGCACCGGCTGATGGATGCGCGGCAGCAAAAACCCGAGGCCAAAGGCCAATCCTCCGCAAAGGAAGATGGCCGCCGTGTGCTTTGAGAAAGGATGCAGCCCCGTCTTGCGGTAAAGGAAGACCATGCGCACCAGATTGGTAAAGACCGCGCAGCCGGTAGTGACCCACGCCGCCCCGAAAATGCCGTAGCGGGGAATGAAGATGCGGTCGGCAATGATGACGATGATAAGCAGCACGATGACAAGACGGAAGTTGAACTTATAGTGCTGCGACACAGAAATCAGCTCGATATTCAGCCCGGTAGCCATATCCACAATCCGCCCGATGGAGAGGATGAAGGCGATGGGAATGATGGCCTCATAGCCTTTGGGCAGGATGGCAACTGCGTTGTGCAGATTGCTCATCACAATCACCCACATGCCCGTGCCGGCGATGAGCATATTCAGCCCCGCGCGCCCGAAAAGGTCGTGAAGCACGCCCCGCGCATCGGCCAGGAAGGCCTCCGCCATCTTTGGGAAGGCGGCGGTAGCCATAGCCTTGTAAGGCGCGTAAAGAATGCTCATGAGGAACTGCGCATTCACATAAACGGCCACATCGGAGAAGCCCGCCGCAGAAAGCGGCCCCAGCATCAGCGCATCAATGGTGGCAATGAGGTTGAGGGTGGCCGTGGTAAGCAGGTGATACCATGCGTAGTGGAGAATATCCTTGTACTCCGCGCGCGAAAAGAGCTTCCAGTTCGTGGAAATGCGGAAGCCCTCCGTTTTTCTCGCAAGGGCGAGCAGCATGAGCACCGGCACCGCATGAATAAGCACACTGCCGGTAATAAAAAGGTGCAGGCTGATGTGATGAAAAGCATACAAGGCCGTGAGGCCAAGAAAGAGCGCGCGTAAAAGTACCTCGCGCATAAAAATGGCGGCGGCGACCTTGAGCTGACCTGTGAGGTAATATTCTAAAAGCGTGAGGTAAGAAAGCAGCAGCGAGAGCGGCAGCAGCCATAGGTAATAGGAGCGCACAAAAGGCCGGTCGCCCGCCTGATAGCGCGCAATGATGGGCTCTTTAAGCAACAAATAAGGAATGGTAACGACAAGGGCCAGCAGGAAAGGCAGGGCCAGCGTGATGGTGATGAGCACGGGCCGGCGCGGGTCGTCGGCCTTATAGCGGAGGAGGTAAGGATTGACAAGGTTGGCCGCGCCGGCCAGGAGGATAAGCTGCAGGATAGCGCCCTGATTGAGGAGATTGCGCAGGCCGCCCAGCTCCGATTTAGGCAAGACTACAGTGGTGCCCCAGGTAAACAAGGCTCCCAGTAAGATGCCCGCGAAGATGACGATGCTTCCCTTAATGGACTGACGGAACACAATGCCCATGCGGGCAAATGTAAGCGGCGGGACAGGCGCCAGTTGCCAGAGCAGAAATAATCCATCCCCAAAACGAATAGCTTTGCGCCCTCACATACGCGCATGAACATCATAGTAAAGCTCCGGGAAGGCGTCCGGAAGTTCGGGGTTGGGGGCTCGGTGATTAATCTGTTTGAGCAGAAGCTCGGCATAAGGCTGCCGCTGCCTACTAAGCTGCGCTGGCGCTGGAGCATCAGGAGCGAGGTACATTACTGGGATGGCTACCTGAAGACGCGCGGCGGAGCTTATGGGGACGATTTCCGCGACCGGCTGAATCCGGCGTTAGAGCTTCAGCCCGAGCTGGCGGCATTGCTGCCAAAAGACAAGAAGGATGTGCGCATTTTGGACGTGGGCGCTGGGCCGCTGACTTACGTAGGCCGCCAATACGGCGATTACAAGCTGCAGATAGAAGCTGCCGACCCGCTGGCCGGCGAGTACGACAAACTGCTGGCGAAGTATGGCATCAATCCGCCCGTGCGCACAAAGCCGGGCGATGCGGAGAAGTTGCGAGAATACTTTCCTGAGGCTTCATTTGACCTCGTCCATGCCCGCAACTGCATAGACCACGCCTACTCGCCGGAACATGCCGTGCTGGAAATGCTGCACGTCACGAAACCCAGCGGCTACATCCTCATGCAGCACGCGCCGAACGAGGCCATCAGCCAGGACTGGGCCGGCCTGCACAACTGGAACTTTGCGGAGGAGAAGGGGGATTTCATCATCTCCTCCAAGACCACGCGGGTGAACTTTTCAGAGAAGTACAATGACATCTGCACCACGCGGGCATACCTGAATGATGCTGGGGATTGGCTTTATACGGAAATCAGGAAACCGTAGCCCCGGCATCTTCACCTTTCAGATAAGCAATCAGGAGAAGGCAGCTCTCGGCAAAAGAGTGCGCCTTTGCTGCCGTGATGGCGGCTGCGGCGTAGTGCTCGTAATCCCCGGAAATGGTATCAATCGCCGCTTTGATAGTAGCAGGCTCGTAATCATCTATCTGCACCCCCGCGCCGAATTCTGTGATGGAACTGAGGCCCGGCGTATTACAGGCAATGACCGGAACGCCGGCGGAATAGCTCATGAAGAGCCTGCCCGCGGGCGCGAGCCAGTAGTTGATGTTGCGCTTAATTACATCCCAATCGTAGAAGCAGAAGCTCATCTTAAAGCGGGAGATGAAGCTGATGAAGGCGTCGTTGCCGAGGTATTCAGTATTGATAATCAGCCTGCCGGCCTGGATTAAGTCGGCAAACTCATTGCGGATGCGGTCTTCGGCGCCCTGCACAAACGCGCCTTTTAACGTGAGCGTGTATTCTGGATATTCGTAGAGAAAGCGGATGGCGTAGTGAACGCCGAAGTTGTAATCTATAGTGCCGGGCCAAATCAGACCTTCCCGTTCGCCGGGGGGCGTGCGCTCATATTCCTTGTAGGTAGGCGCATTGGGCACGATGAATAGGCGCTTCTTCAGGTTGCCGAAGACGTATTCGTACCGTTCTTTGGAAGGTTGGATAATAGCCTTGAGCGCAACGAGGTCACACTTAGCCTTGTACTTGTCGCCCACATATATCTCCAGGCTCATCAGCAGCACCTCCTTATGCACCTTTTGCACAGCTGACAAGGCTACAAAGTCAACCGCGATTATTTCATCAGCAGGCGGCTGCCCGCGCAGGTAACGGACAGCCCGGCGAACGAGATACGCCTTGAATAAGTCATTCTGGTAAGTGTAAGCCTTGTTGAAGACCTTAATGAGCGGCACAAAGGCTTTCTGTATCAGGATATTGATGCCGAAGTAAAATTTCTTGGGCAGCCAGGGTACGCGTACATAAGTGGCGTTATAATCACCTTTAACGGGGGCGAACCTGTTGTAGTAATTAAAGCTCGTGATTCGGACGTCAAATTCTTCCTTCAGCGTATCATACAGGTTAAGGATAGACGGCTGATAGGGAAGAAAAGAGTCGGTAGAAAAAATATGTATCTTTTTTCTGAAGCTCATAAGGCAGCGGGTTAAAAGGTAGCGTGCCAGTCGGCCCACATAGATGGCTGCTTGCTCAGCTTAAAGAGCTGGCGGCGGTTGTGTAAATATAATTGCTTAGCTCCCTCGTAATCTACCCAGGCACCTTCCCCTTCAAGGTCTTTGCCGAAGGGGCCCGAGCTGTCATAAACCAAGGGGTACGCAATTTTCTTTGCCAGCCATTCGTGGTGCGAGACTTCCGGCGAGTAGTTCTTTAAGCGCTTTTCCACCGCGCGCCGCATCTTATGCGTCAGACCTGTTCTGCGGGCGTAGAAATCGTTAAGCCCTAGTGCCCGTAGCGTTGTCTGGTCAACGAGCTTAAACTTTAAGTAGCCTTTCTGATGTAAGGCATTCAATACATCCAGCACCTTTGATTCGTCGTGAGGGTCATCGTAAAGCGGCGTGCATTCGCTTTCGGCAGAGATGTACCGGGGCTTTCTGTCCGGGCTGATGCCGCTGATGGCAATTGAGTCGTACCCTTCAATATCTATTTTGCAGTAGTAAGGAATCCCATAGACGCCAAAGAGGTCGTCCAAGCTTTTTGTTTCAACCTTATATACCTTTTGGGCAGCTCCGTTTCTGCCGCCGGCACGCTCAAAAACAGAGCTTTGAGCCGAGTCAGCATTGGTATAGATTTCTATCTCCGCGCCGGACGTTGCTCCGATGGCGTAATTCAGAAAAGTAACCTTGCCCGCCACTGCTTCCTGCGCAAAGGCCGCCTTATTCAGCTCAATAATCTCAGGATTAGCATCAATGGCAATTACCCTATACCCCTTGTGCATATAAAATCTGGCGTCCTCGCCATTATGCGTGCCGATGTCAAATATCAGGTCGTTGCTTGTATTCATAATATGCGTAACCTGCGGCTGCGGGCGCGGCAAATATATAGCGCAGGTGCGCCTTGATAGTGGCGCTTATGCTTTAAAAACTGCTTATCGCATCAGGCTGATGTTCCCCTTCTGCTGCGCCGTACTGCCATCAACGAAAACAGCAGTAAGCACATAAGCATAAACGTCTATTTCCTGAAGTTGTCCCTTGAAAGTACCATCCCACCCTTTATTAAAATCCGCGGTCTCAAATACAAGTTGCCCCCAACGGTTGAAAATGCGAAGCTGGAAGCTTTCCACGCCGCTGCCTTTTACAAATAAGACATCGTTGGCTAAATCTCCATTTGGAGAAAATGCGCTCGGTACTGCAATAATGGTGCGCACCTCAGCCTCTGCATATTTACAAACCGTATCTGGACAATTGGCTGCATTACCGGCTATCAGGCAAACCTGATAGCTGCCGCTGCGCTTGTAAAGATGGCTTGGATCTTTTTCCACACTTGTAGCGCCGTCTCCGAAAGACCACAAATAGCTGCTCGCGCCGGTGCTCATATTATTGAAGAGAATGGGTTTATTGGCAACAGGCGGCAAAGGGGAGTAACTGAATGCCGCTTTGACCGTAGGTAATACGGTAACAAGAAACGTATCTCGAAACTGGCAGCCAGTGCCGGCAGTTACCAGAACGGTATAAAGTATAGTGCTTGTCGGGGAAGCAGTAGTCGCACTAGTATTCGTGCTACTTAATCCCGTTGCAGGGCTCCATTGGTAAGAAGTGCCGCCAACATAGGTGCTTATCCGCACAGAGTGCCCGGCACAGATACTTGTGTCCTTCTTCGTGCCATTGTAGATGGTAACGACTACTTGCTTTGAGGCGCTTCCTGTACAGCCACTGCTGTCAGTAATGTTAAGCGTAACCGTATAGGTGCCTGGCGCTGGGAAGGTGAACGTTGGGTTAGCCTGGTTGGAAGTGCTGCCGTTACCAAAATCCCACAGGTAGGTTGCAATACCGTTCAGTGCAGAAGTGAACTTTGCTGTATTGCAGGAAACAATAGCGTAACTGAAGCTAATGTTCGCAGCGTTATTTTTAAAAGAATCAGCAGGTGTAGGCAAGGGATATTGCAAGCCCGCTACGTTAAGTCCTGAGCTACCGCTTTGCGCACCTTGCGGGTTATTACTCTGATTTACGTTTACCCCATTGGCACCGCCGGCGGCATTATAGGCAATGGCGGTGGGAATCGTACTTGTAGAAGTCCAAAGGGCGCCCCCGCCCCCGCCCCCGCCCGGGCCTAATATAAGACTGGCAAATGCTGCCGCACCGGTTACATTGGCGCCATTGCCCCCTTTGGCGCTTACAGATACGCCGCCTGTGTATAGCGGCACGTTCAATGCGATGCATCCGCCACCGCCACCACCGCCCATTCCATCTGTACAGGGATAGGTTCCGATGTTATTGGTGCAGGTAGTTCCTGCCGCGCCGTCGGCAATAATCTTTCCTCCAAGCCCTGCAATACTGCCCGCTGAGATAATAACAATACCGCCGCCACCGCCACCGTCAGCGTTTGCCTGGTCGTTTGTATGGCCTGCGCCACCGCCGCCGCCCAAGAACAGCTTGTTTGCTGAGGCTGTTTGGACGAGCGCCAGACCTCCAAGGCCTCCGGTAATATTGGGTGACGCGCTTGCACAGCCGGCCCACTGGCTCCCGCCTATGCCTGCTGCGCCTACATTACTTCCGCCGCCGCCGCCGGCATTATGTGAGTTTCCGCCGCCGCCGCCATTGGCAAGGTTGCCTCGCCCATAAGAACGAAAAGTTGAAACTGTGGCTATGCCTTCTCCCTTTTGCGCGCTGCTGTCAATGTTGACATTGTGATAATAGCCTGTTATGTTGCAATTGGTAACGTTGCTGTGGGTTGTCGCATTAGCAATTCCGCCCCTAAAGCCTTGGCCGCTTACATTAATATCACTGTTGAGGGCAAGCATGTCGGCAACATTCAGCGCAAAGACACCGCCTTTGATGCCATTCCACGGCATGGCCGTATGCGGCTGGGATAGCGTATAGCTGCTGTACCCTGGCACACGTACTAATTGCACCAGCCCGGTCGGAATGTTGTAGCTGCGCCTGATTTTATAGACAAGCGTGATTTTGGTACCACTTACGCTCTTAATCAGATTCTGCTCATAATTCCCCGCGCCATTGTAGGCGAGGACCGTCCCGAAAGCGGCGCTGTTGCTGCTGTCAATGGCCGCGCCTTTCATCTGAATCATCAGCACTGTATCGCCGGCATTGAAGCCGGTGGCGTCATCTACCGTAAGGGAATTATCGCAGGCCGTGCCACGGCTGGTAACGGCGGCATATTTATTAATAATGAGACTTCCCTGTGCCGATAGTTGGGTCGCGCCGGCGCAAAGCATTATGACTGCTGCGCGTAAATATTTAAGCATAAGTCGCAAAAGACAAGGCCCTAAAACTAAATGTTGGAAATGAATTAGCGGAGAAAAAGCAATAAATCCCTGTAAGCAGAAGCAAATGTGCTCCGGCTGAAATGCATCTGAGCGTACTGGCCGGCGGCGGCAGACAGCCGTGCGCTTAAGCCGTCATCTGAAATCAGCCGGCTCAGTTGCGCAATGCCTTCCGCGACCACAGCGTCTTCATCCGTTACATCAGTGATAAGCAAGGCATTCTCGCCTTCCCGCAGATGCGTCTTGTTCCCCGGCAATGCCGTTACGAGCGGGATGCAACCCTGAGCCATGCCTTCCTTGATAAACATCGGGAAGCCTTCGTAAGCGGAGGTAAGGATGATGACGTGCGACGCGGCGTAGAGGGCCTGCATCCGCGCCGGTTCACTAATCTGTCCGTGCAAAACGGAGCGTTTGCACACTGCTTCGGAAAGCTCTCCCTCGGCATCACCGGCAAAATGGAAAGTAACAGGCCAACCTTCACTATAGCAATGTGCAGCTATCCGGTCTGTGAGCCAGACCCGCTTTTGAGCTCCGCCCCGCCCGGCATAGAGCACCTTCAGCGGCGGCCACGCTTTTTGAGGAACTTCCTTTGGAATATCTACGCCCGGCTCAATGACCTGTATGCGGTTGATGTAAGCTGTATCAATGCCGGCCTCCTCGTATTGCGCTCTGATATTCTGCGCGGTGTGATGGTCAACGACCAGCCTTTTGTCAAGAAAAGCATGGTTGGCAAGGCCAAAAAACTCCATGCCTTTCTTCCCGTAGGTAAAGTTGTGCAGGAGCTCCATCCGCAAAAAATCCTTGCGCAGCCAGGGCAGCAGGTCATAGAAAAAAGTGCTGTTGCTGCTCAGGATTTTCAGGCCGCGGTGGCGGTTCAGGTAGAATGCCCAATAATGTACGGCAAACAGCCGGAACAGCAGATTGTCGCACCAGAAATGTATATCCCGGCAATCTGTATCAGGCACGGCTTCAAAAGCAGCTTTCATCACCTCGTTGGCTGAATGGCGGGTGAATAGCACCAGCTTAGGGACATCCGGGATGCTGCTCAGGATATCAATGTGCACCCGCTGCGCACCGCCGAGAGCATAGCGGTCAAAGAAGAATACATGCTTCGGTGTCAGCTTCTTCCGCAGCATAGCCAGCGGCCACACGATGATGAGTGCAGGCAGCCAGGACAGCTTCAGCAGCAGCCGGAAGAGCCAGATTTTAGTGAGGTTATGCACAGACCGGCCGGCAAGTTAATGCGCCTTTTATCGCTTACTTACTTGCCCGCTATTGAAAAGTACCCTTCCTGCATAGCTCCTTCCCATCTCCTTATGGTTTCCTCCCCATCTGGAGTATGACATACTCCCACTTTGAAACAATAGTCGCTATGGCTATCAAAAGCTAAAAACCTTTTTAAGCCCGTTACCATACCGCCAACCTGCCATTTGTATCTTGTTGCACTTTGCAGGGGCATCCGTAATTTTACGCGGCAAAAATCCCGCGCATCAGCGCCTACTTCATGCATCCTTCCCTGCTTCAGGCAGCCACCAACACCCCCATCAACTACCTGCCCGTAGCCATTCAGGCGCTGGTAGCCGTAGGATTTGTAGCCGTAATGATGATTGCTACCCACCTGCTTGGCCCTAAGCGCCGCACGGCGGATAAACTTGTCAACTTTGAGAGCGGTATCCCAAGCATCGGCAACGCCCGGCAGCCGATGGCAATTAAATACTTTCTGGTAGCTATCTTGTTTGTGCTGTTTGATGTAGAGGTGATTTTCTTTTATCCCTACGCAGTGAACTTCAGGGAGCTGGGCAAGGAAGGATTTTTGGCGGTAGTGATGTTTGTAGCGTTCTTCCTGGTCGGCTTTACCTACATCATCAAAAAAGGTGCGCTTAAATGGGAAGATTGACGCGTGAATTGTGATTTCCTCAACCACTGCTCGTCTCCCCTTTTGTACCTTAGAAGAAGCAGAAAATCACACGATGCTAATCAAAAAAACAACGACTAATCATGGCTCGTCCCGTTCAATATAACGTTCATCCCAAAGGGCCTGAGATGCCCGAAGGAGAATATGGCGAAGGCTTCTTCGCCGGCAAGCTTTCCGAAGTCGTCGGCCTTGCGCGGAAAAACTCTATCTGGCCGCTTCCTTTCGCTACTTCCTGCTGCGGTATTGAGTTCATGGCTACGGCGGCGTCCCATTACGACCTTGCCCGCTTTGGCTCCGAGCGCATGGGCTTCACGCCCCGCCAGTGCGACCTGCTGATGGTAATGGGCACGATTGCGAAGAAGATGGCGCCGGTGGTAAAGCAGGTGTACCTGCAAATGGCAGAGCCGCGCTGGGTTTTAGCGATGGGCGCCTGCGCATGCAGCGGCGGCATTTTTGACTCTTACTCCGTGCTGCAAGGCATTGACCAAATCATCCCCGTGGATGTATATATCCCCGGCTGCCCGCCGCGCCCGGAAGCAGTGCTGGACGGCATCATTCAGATTCAAAACTTGGTGGGCAGCGAAAGCCTGCGCCGCCGCAGCAGCGATAAATACAAAGGCCTTTTAGAAAGCTACGGAATCCAATAAGCGTATCCCCGCTGCGTCCGTTGCGAAACCGCCGCGGCCGTTGCGTGAAACAAACTTGAATGGCACTCACCCACGAAACCATCCAAACCGCCCTCACCGAAAAGTTCGGCGAAGCCTTGCAAGGCTTTGAAGAAACCTACGGTATGCTGGCCGTCACCGTTTCCGCAAAGGAAGCCCTGAAGCTGCTGCAATTCCTTTATGAAGGACATGGCTTTGGCTTTCTCACAGACATCGCCGCAGTACATTACCCCGACCGTGCGGGCGAAGAGCTTTGCGTCGTCTATCACCTGCACAACCTGCAAGAGAATGTCCGCCTGCGCGTAAAGGCCTACATTCCTATCGCGCAGCCGGATATTTTTACGGCAACGAAGCTGTACCCCGGTGCCAATTGGATGGAGCGTGAGACCTACGATTTCTATGGTGTAAACTTTATTGGACACCCGAATCTTATCCGCATTATGAACGTGGACGAGATGGACTATTTCCCGCAACGCAAAGAATACCCGATGGAAGATGCTACCCGCCGCGATAAGGATGACGAGATGTTCGGAAGAGGCGGAAGCTCCTTTTATTAAGGTAAAAGGTAAAAATTAAAAGGTAAAATGGAGGAAGTTGATTTTGATATTGTTCAAGAAGGGGAGAAGGTTTATAACATTCGCCACCGCTGTTTTTACTTTTCAAAATCTATCATTGCCTTCATTCGGAATCAAAAAATAGAACGTCTCTTTTATTCATTATTTGACCAATTGCTTCGCAGTGCGACATCCATCGGCGCAAACGTTGTAGAGGGCAGTGCAGGAAGTACGGACAAAGACTTTATCAACTACCATGCTATTGCTTTAAAATCTGCAAACGAAACAAAATACTGGCTGTGTCTGATAAGGGATTCAATAGAAGTAAGCGATAGACAAGACTTGGATAAATTTATTCATGAAGCGGATGAACTTTCCAAAATAATAGCAGCCATCATTTTAAATGTAAAAGCCAGAAAAGTAAAGTAGTCACACTTTTACCTTTTACCTTTTACCTTTTACCTTAACAATGGTAGAAACGAAACCACATCATATAGCCCTCGGCGAGGACAGTCTGGCTAAGACCACGACGACCATCAACCTCGGCCCGACGCACCCGGCAACGCACGGTGTGTTCCAGAACATCATGGAGATTGATGGCGAGCGCATCTTGCAAACGACGCCAACCGTCGGCTATATCCACCGCGCTTTTGAGAAGATTGCTGAGCGCCGCCCTTACTACCAGATACAGCCGCTTACCGACCGCCTCAACTACTGCTCCTCGCCCATCAACAATATTGGCTGGCAGACGACTGTTGAGAAGCTCGTGGGCATCCAGGTGCCCAAGCGCGTGGACTACCTGCGCGTAATCATCATGGAGCTGGCCCGCATCACCGACCACCTCATCTGCAACTCGGTTGTGGGTGTGGACACCGGCGCATTCACAGGCTTCCTGTACGTGATGCAGTTCCGTGAGCGTGTGTATGAAATCTATGAGGAAATCTGCGGCTCGCGCCTGACGACCAACATTGGCCGATTCGGCGGCTTTGAAAGAAATTTCACGGAGACTGCGTGGCAGAAGCTGGATGAATTCCTGAAAGACTGGCCGAAAGCCTTTGACGAGTTTGATAGGCTCATGACGCGCAACCGCATCTTCATGGACAGGTGCATCGGCGCCGGCCCGCTTACGCCGGAAATGGCGATGGCATACTCCGTAACCGGCCCGAACCTTCGCGCTGCCGGCGTTGATTATGATGTGCGTGTTGCCTCGCCTTACTGCTCTTACGAAGATTTTGCGTTTGACGTTCCGGTAGGAACTACCGGCGATGTCTATGACCGTTACCTCGTGCGCAATGAGGAAATGAGGCAGAGCGAGCGCATCATCCGCCAGGCATTGGAAAAGCTGAAAGACCTTGACCCAAGCGTGTATCACGCCGATGTGCCGGATTTCTATCTTCCGGAAAAGAAAGACGTTTACACGAAGATGGAAGCCCTCATCTATCACTTCAAAATTGTGATGGGCGAGGTGAACATCCTGCCGGGTGAATTGTATCACTGCGTGGAAGGCGGCAATGGCGAGCTGGGTTTCTACCTGATTTCAGACGGCGGCCGTGCGCCTTATCGCCTCCACTTCCGCCGGCCCTGCTTTATCTACTATCAGGTATTCCCGGAGATTGTGAAAGGCGGATTGCTAAGCGATGCGATTATCACGATGTCGTCCATGAACCTGATAGCTGGCGAGTTGGACGGATAATTAATTAAAAATTCAAAATGCAAAATTCAAAAAAGTGGTTTTGCATTTTGCATTTTGCATTTTGCATTTTGCATTTGAAATGATTCAATTCTCACAGGAAAAAGCCCAAAAGGCGCAGGAAATAATCGGCCGCTACCCCGAAGGCAAGCAGAAAAGCGCCCTCATCCCCCTGCTGCACCTCGCGCAGGACGAGTTCGGCGGCTGGCTGGACGTGCCGGTGATGGATTACGTGGCCGGGCTATTGGATATCAAGCCGATTGAAGTGTATGAGGTAGCCACCTTCTACACCATGTTTAACATGCAGCCTGTAGGTAAGTACCTGCTGGAGGTTTGTCAGACAGGCCCCTGCATGTTGCGCGGCTCTGATGAGATTATTGAGCACATCAAAGAGCGCCTCGGCATCAACGCCGGCGAGACAACGCCTGACGGCCTCTTTACCCTCAAGCCCGCCGAATGCCTCGGCGCCTGCGGCTACGCGCCCATGATGCAGCTCGGCAAATTTTACAAGGAAAATCTGACAAAGGAAAAGGTTGACGCGCTGCTGGCTGAGCTGCGCGCGGCTGCGACTAACTAATATCTCCATGACTGCTAAAGCTGCCTCACCGGATACTTACTTCGCTGAACTCCCTGCTGAAAGGAAAGAAGCTATGGAGCGCCTGCGTACTACGCTGAAAAAGCATCTTCCAAAAGGGTTTGAAGAAGCCATGAGCTACGGCATGCCCGCCTACGTGGTGCCGCACAGCCTCTATCCAGCAGGCTACCACTGCAAGCCCAGTGAGCCGCTGCCTTATATCTCCATCGCCTCTCAGAAGAACTATATCGCGCTGCATCATATTGGCCTTTATGGCAGCAAGGATTTGCTGGACTGGTTTACGGCAGAATGGCCGAACTACTCAGCAGCGAAACTGGATATGGGTAAAGGTTGTGTACGCTTCAAGAAGATGGACGCGATTCCCTATGAGCTGATTGGGGCGCTTGCAGAGCAGATGACGCCGGCGGAGTGGATTAAGCAATACGAAAGCATTCTGAAGCGATAAGCTTCCACCAAAGATTTTTCAGACAATGGCTATCAAACTACTATTGGAGCACGATAAAAAAGAAGGCATTCGCGGCTACAAAGCCTGGCGCGAGAACGGCGGCTACAAGGCCGTGGAAAAAGCGCTGAAGATGACGCCGGATGAAATCGTAGAAGAAGTAAAGAAGAGCGGCCTTCGCGGTCGCGGCGGCGCCGGCTTCCCCACCGGCATGAAGTGGAGCTTTCTTGCTAAGCCCGAAGGCGTTCCGCGCCACCTTGTAGTGAATGCCGACGAATCGGAGCCGGGCACTTTTAAAGACCGGTATCTGATGGAGTTTCTGCCACACCTGTTTATTGAGGGGATGATTATCTCGTCCTACGCTTTGGGCAGCAATGTGAGCTACATCTACATCCGCGGGCGAGTATGCGTGGATTCCTGACATCCTGGAAGAAGCTATTCAGGAAGCGCATCAGAACGGTTGGCTCGGCAAGAACATTCTCGGCACCGGCTTTGACTGCGAAATCTACGTGCATCGCGGTGCAGGTGCATACATCTGCGGCGAGGAAACGGCCCTCATTGAATCCTTAGAAGGCAAGCGCGGCAACCCGCGTATCAAGCCGCCCTTCCCGGCCATTCAGGGTGTTTGGATGCGGCCTACGGTGGTGAATAATGTGGAGACGATTGCTGCCGTCGTGCCCATCATCAACATGGGCGGCGAGGAGTACGTGAAGATTGGCGTAGGCAAGAGCACCGGCACTAAACTCATCTCCGCCTGTGGCAATATCAATAAGCCAGGCGTGTACGAGATAGACATGACCTGCTCGGTGGAAGAGTTCATCTTCTCCGACGAATACTGCGGCGGCATCCCGAACGGTAAGCGGCTGAAAGCCTGCATTCCCGGCGGCTCATCCGTGCCCATACTTCCTGCTAACCTTCTGCTGAAAACGGCCAAAGGCGAGCAGCGCATGATGAACTACGAAAGCCTCGCCGACGGCGGCTTCGCAACCGGCTCCATGATGGGCTCCGGCGGCTTCATCGTACTGGACGAAGACCAGTGCGTGGTGCGTCATACAATGAGCCTCGCACACTTCTATATGCACGAGAGCTGTGGTCAATGCTCGCCCTGCCGTGAGGGCACGGGCTGGATGTACCGCGTCCTGAAGAGCATTGAAACCGGAAATGGAAAGCTATCCGACATTGACTTGCT
>CBDFFM010000030.1:0-75548 GCA_965246785.1 Chitinophagaceae bacterium | reverse complement strand
AGGATTTTTTGAAAATAACAGACACGCGCGACCGGACGGCTTACCTGTTCATCGCGCAGCAAAGCAGAAGCTTAAACCCCTTCTAAAAAAGAACTTATCAACTAAAGCAATGGATTTACTTACTCCCGAACTCGGCCTCTTCGTTTGGACGCTCATCGCGTTCCTGATTGTGTTCGTCATCCTGAAAAAATTCGCATGGGGGCCCATCCTTAAAAGCCTGGGCGACCGCGAAAAGAGCATAGCCGACTCCATAGCCGCCGCCGACCGCGTGAAGGCCGAAATGGCGCAGATGCAGAATGAGAACGAAAAGCTCATGGCCCAGGCACGCGAGGAGCGTGCCGTTATGTTGCGCGAAGCAAAGCAAATGAGCGAGCAGATGCTGGCAAAAGCCAAGGAAGACCAACGCATTGTTATTGACAAGATGCTCACCGATGCCCAGCAGCAAATCACCCAACAAAAGATGGCCGCGCTGACGGACGTAAAGAACGAAATAGGCAAGTTGGCCGTAGAGGTAGCTGAAAAGGTACTCCGCCAGCAGCTTGGCACAGATGCCGCCCAGAATGCCTACAACGAGCTTCTTTCCAAAGATGTAAAACTCAATTAATGCGGCAATGCAGTAATCTGCCAATGCGGTAATGAACCGTAGCTAATATTACCACATTACCGAATTATCAAATTACCACATTAGACATAATGCTCAACCCTCGCCTCGCTTCCCGCTATGCCAAAAGCCTGCTTGACCTTGCCGTTGAGCAGAATTCACTGGACGTAACGCTGCAGGATGTGCAGCTTATAGACAGGACAATCCGCGGCAGCCGCGAGCTGGCCGCTGTGCTTAAAAGCCCGGTGATAAAGGCCGACAAGAAGGACGCGGTTGTAGAAGCAGTATTCGGCAATAAGCTTTCTCCGCTCACGCGCTCCTTTGTAAAGCTGCTGACCACCAAGAGCCGCGAAGGCACGCTTGCTGAGATGGCCACTGCCTTCATGAGCCAGTACCGTACTATGCAGCACATCTCGCAGGTAAAGCTGGTAACGGCTGCGCCGGTGAATGACCAGGTGAAGGAAAGCATCCGCCAGCGCGTGGCAGCCGCAATGCCCGGCCAGACGGTTGAGCTGACCACGGAAGTGAAGCCGGAGCTTATCGGCGGCTTTGTGCTGGAAATGGGCGACAAGCTCGTGGACGCCTCTATCAAGCGCGACCTTGCCGACATCCGGAAGCAGTTTACGCAGAACCTTTATATCCAGAATATCCGGTAAGATTTTCCTGAAAAGGAACTTATCCACCTTTCAACTTATCAACGTATCAACTTTCCAATATGGTAGATATCAAACCAGACGAAATAAGCGCCATTCTGCGCCAGCAGCTTACATCGTTCGATGCCGGTGCAAGCCTTGAAGAAGTAGGCACCGTCCTCACGGTTGGCGACGGCATCGCACGTGTATATGGCCTCACCTCTGTGCGTCAGGGTGAGCTGGTGCAGTTTGACAACGGCGTTCAGGCCATCGCCCTCAATCTTGAAGAAGACAACGTGGGCGTGGTAATGATGGGCGAATACTCCGACATTAAGGAGGGCGCTAAGGTGAAGCGCACCGGCCAGATTGCCTCTATCAAGGTAGGCGAGGGCATGTGCGGCCGCGTAGTAAATACGCTTGGCGAGCCGATTGACGGCCGCGGCCCCATCACCGGCGAGCTTTATGAGATGCCCCTGGAGCGCAAGGCCCCCGGCGTAATCTTCCGCGAGCCGGTAAAGGAGCCCCTGCAAACAGGCATCAAGGCCATTGACGCCATGATTCCGATTGGCCGCGGCCAGCGCGAGCTTGTGATTGGCGACCGCCAGACGGGCAAGAGCGCCATCTGCATTGACGCCATCATCAACCAAAAAGAATTTTACGCCGCCGGCAAGCCGGTGTATTGCATCTACGTAGCCATCGGCCAGAAGGCGTCCACCATCGCGCAGGTGATGAAGACGCTGGAAGATAATGGCGCGATGCCTTATACCATCATCGTAGCCGCATCGGCTGCAGAGCCTGCTCCGCTACAGTTCTTCGCCCCCTTCGCCGGCGCCGCCATCGGCGAGTTCTTCCGTGATACGGGCCGTCCGGCGCTCGTTATCTATGACGACCTTTCCAAGCAGGCCGTGGCTTACCGCGAGGTATCGCTGCTGCTGCGCCGCCCGCCGGGCCGTGAGGCTTATCCGGGCGACGTATTCTACCTCCACAGCCGCCTGCTGGAGCGCGCCGCCAAGGTCATCAACAACGATGAAATCGTGAAGACCATGAACGACCTGCCGGAGAGCATTCGCCACATGGTAAAGGGCGGTGGCTCGCTCACAGCCTTGCCCATTATTGAGACGCAGGCCGGCGACGTATCCGCTTACATCCCTACCAACGTAATCTCCATTACCGACGGCCAAATCTTCCTCGAGACCAACCTCTTCAACTCCGGCATCCGTCCTGCTATCAACGTAGGTATCTCCGTAAGCCGCGTGGGCGGTAATGCGCAGATTAAGTCCATGAAGAAGGTATCCGGCACACTGAAGCTTGACCAGGCGCTGTACCGTGAGCTGGAGGCCTTCTCCAAGTTTGGCGGCGACCTGGACGCAGCTACGAAAAACGTGATTGACAAGGGTGCCCGTAATGTGGAAATCCTGAAGCAGCCGCAGTTCTCGCCGTACTCTGTTGAGAAGCAGGTAGCCATCATTTACCTTGGCACCAACGGCCTTGTGAAGGACGTGGCTGTGAAGCATGTGCGCGCATTTGAAGAGCAGTTCCTCCGCGAACTGGAGCTGAAATACCCCGAGCTGCTTACTGACTTCAAGAAGGGCAACCTGCCCGAAGAAGGCCTTGCTAAGATGACGAAGCTTGCCTCGGATGTAGCGACGCAGTTTAAAGGCTAGATTCAAAATGCAAAATGCAAAAGCCCCGCAGCGATGCGGGGCTTTTATTTTTGAAATAAGAATGAATAGCTTCATCATTCCAAAAAAGGAGCATCATGAAGCAGCTATCCAATTGGGCATCCGTTCACAGAGCCGGCGCGCGTACCATCATTATCAGCTGCCACCTGCTGCTCAATGCAGCGGGCATCCTGCTGGCCGTTTTTCTTTTTGATGATAAAGCCATTGGCGCGTCGTGGCTCGTGGCTGCATTCATCGCGCTCACCATCAGCGCCGCAATGGCGTATCCCGCAAAAGGCGTGGCGGGCAACTATTGGCGGCGCAAGCGTTGCGATGTAGCGCTGGTGCTGGCTACGCTGCTCTTTGCAGTGGGCAATACCGCAATCACGCTCCGGCCCGCATCGCCCGGCTTCGTAGCCCGGCGAGCAGGCTACGGCGGCTTACCGCATTAAGCACGCGGAGACCGACCATGCCGCCGTCATTGACCGGCTGAGCGGCCTTCGCGCCGACTATCAACTGTACGACACGGCCGCAAAAATCATTATCTGCATCCTCATCGTCGGCTGCGCCATTGTCGCAGGCGTTTTAATTGCCGGACAGGCGTGCAGCATCGGGTGGGGCGGAAGCGAGGCGCTGGCTACAGTTGTGCTCGTTTTGGGCTGGGGAGGCATCCTTGCCGGCGGTTTTTTTCTCTTTCGCAGAACGCTGCGCGGGCCGCGGTGGAAGAAGCTGCGGCCAGGCGCTGCGCAATAGCATTATTGCTGCCGCGAAGCAGTGCCCGCCGGACGCCGGCAGCCGCCCGGAATGGCGAGCATACACAGGAAATAGACGGGCCGCGCTTGTGAAATGTTTGGACAGAGGCCAAAATTTTTTTGCAGGTTTTTCATGATTAATCGAAGATTGCAAAAGGCTTACGCGTTGAGCGCTGTAAAGCCCAAGGGCCTTGCCTGCCGCGGGTTTGAGGCGGCTGCGCGACATCCCATAATGCCGCATAAAAATCCGATTGGGCGCGCACCTTTCAGCCGCAGGAATCGCCGCAGAAAATATCCCTTTAACCGCAGGCAAAAAAAGTGACGGCGATTCCCTTATTTTTGTTTGCACCGGCAAGGCACGACTGCCGTCGGTCTCCACACCAGCAGATGCGCTCCCACTTCCTCAGCAAGCCGCTTTTACACCCACTTACAGACAGCGAAAAAGCGCCATTAGCAGGGCTTTCACGAGTTTTTTTTCACACCGCCTTTGCTTTTTCAGAAAAAACGCCAAATATTGTGTGCTCGTTTTAGCGCCTCTTTATGACGCTTAGCTGAAAAACCTTTTTATTTGCCACTTCGCATAAACACCACAATCGGTAGTATGAAACAACTTTCCCTGTCCATCTCAGCCGTTGCGCTGCTCGCACTTGCATCCGGCTGCGGTCCATCAGGAAACCAAGGGCAGCTTGTAGGCGCGCCTAACACGATGGCTTACAGAAGTCCGGCCCCGGTAGGGATGGCCTTTGTGCCATCCGGCGTCCTTAAAATGGGCACTTCCGATGAGGATATCACCGGCAAGAACGAAACCCTTATCCGTACGGCGCAGGTCTCGGGCTTCTACATGGATGCCACCGAAATCTCCAACCAGGAGTACCGCCAGTTTAGTGAGTGGGTGCGCGACTCTATCGCTCATACCATCCTCGGCGATTTTCGGGACAATCCGGACGGCACCCAGATTCTTGACTGGCGCAAGAAGCCAAACTACCGTAATGCGGACGTGCAAGACCAGCTTAGCACCCTCTACATACCCGCCGACCAAAGCGGTTGGGGCAGGAAGGAGTTTGACAACAGCAAGCTCGTTTATCACCTGTCTTACTTTGACTATGAAGAGTCTGCCAGAAACCCGACGCAGCCTCGTACTAACTTCCTTGTGAACCGCGATGTGGCCATCTATCCGGATACGAACGTCTGGATGCGTCAGTTCTCCTATTCTTACAATGAGCCGATTGCGCGTCAGTACAACTGGTTTAATGCCTTTGACAATTATCCGGTTGTTGGTGTAAACTGGTTTATGGCTAATGCTTTTTGCGATTGGCGCACGAAGCTGTGGCGCTCCGAGCGGGAGAAGAACCGTCAGTATTTTGAAAGCCAGTTCCGCCTGCCTACCGAGCAGGAGTGGGAGTGGGCAGCACGTGGCGGCCGTAACGAGTCCCCTTATCCATGGGGAGGGCCGTATATCGTGAATAAGAAGGGTTGCTATCTGGCCAACTTTAAACCACAACGCGGCAATTATGCAGCGGATGGCGGCCTGTACACCACACCTGTAAACGCTTACTTCCCGAACGACTACGGCTTGTACAATATGGCTGGCAATGTAAGCGAGTGGACTGGCTCTTCTTACTTTGGTCAGGCATACAACACGGTTGCCGATGTGAATCCGGATGTGCGCTATCGCATCCGCGACAATGACCCGCAATGGATGCGCCGTAAGGTAGTACGTGGCGGATCATGGAGAGATGTGGCTTATTACCTGCAAAACGGTACCCGCGATTATGAATATGCCGACACAGCGAAGGCGTACATCGGCTTCCGCTGCGTATATCCTGAAGTTTCGCAAGCCGTTACCAACCGTCCAATCCGGGGCCGTGCTGCCAACCGTTAATCGCTTGATAACGTCTGTGACTTAACGAAATATTGCCCAACCAAGCTCCGTTTCTAACCCCATTGCCCTTATCTCTTTCCCTTAATTACAGACAATGAACTCAATCGCACTGTTTTTTGAAACCAAGTCCGGTAAGTACCTAAAGAATTTTGTCATCGGCCTCGGCGCTGCTATCGTACTGATTGGTGCGCTTGCGAAAATTCAACACTGGCCCATCGCCAACTTCATGCTGCCCATCGGCATGATTACCGAAGCCTTCATCTTTACCCTCCTCGGCATTCTGCCCCCGCATAAGGATTACTACTGGGAGCGCTACTACCCAAACCTGGACGAAAATCCGCACGTGGAAGCTTACCGCAAGGGAGTGAAGTTTCAGGTGCCTGCTGCCGCTATCGGTGCAGGTGCCGGCGGTAATAGCAGTGCTACGGCATCATTAGATAAGATGCTGGAAGAGGCACAAATCAACCCTGCCAATCTGCGCCGCCTGAATGAGAATTTCTCGCGCTTCGGCCAGACCGTAGAGCAGATGAAAGACATCACCGATGTCACCGCTGCAACCGGTGCTTACACTACGGCAGCACGTGAGACTGCTACAGCGCTTGGTCAGATGAAGACAACTTTTCAAGGTGCTACGGAGACGATGGGCGTTTTCAACAATGCTTCAGCGGATGCCGCTAAGTTCCATCAGCAGGTAACCGTGCTTACGCAAAACCTCGGTTCGCTGAATCAGATTTATGAGGTGGAGCTTCAGGATGCCAACAACCACCTGAAGGCCATGAATAAGTTCTATAGCACCCTGCTTAACGCTTCCGACTCTATGGCAGCCTCCGCTGAAGATGCTAAGGCTGCCCGTGAGCAGATCGGTGCTTTGGCCCGCAATCTGACCAACCTGAATAATGTGTATGGCAACATGTTAGCCGCCATGCAGGGGCGCTAAGCCGCAGGTCATTTGTGCGTAAGCATTGTGTCGTGATTAATTCCCTTCCCCATTACCTGAAAAAGTAAAAGAATGTCCATACCTAAAGAGCCACGGCAGATCATGATTAACCTCATGTATCTGGTGCTTACCGCCATGCTGGCCCTTAATATTTCGAGTGAAATCCTGCATGCGTTTAAGATTCTGAACGCCGGTATTACAAAGTCTAACGAAGCCATTGATGCGAAGAACAACGAAACGCTCCTTGCATTCCAGGGCAATGAGGATATGGAAGGGCACCGCGAGCGCGTGAAGCCATATAATGATGCCGCAAAGGAAGTCCACACAGAGGCTGCCAAGGTGTTTGCTTACCTTGAAGACTGGAAAAAGAAGGTCGTTGAGCAATCCGGTGGTTATAATAAGTCTGGCAAAATGGCGGGTGAGATTAAGAATGAGGAGAACATTGATGCCTCTACACACCTGCTAGTTGAGAATAAGGGCGGCGAGGAAATTAAAAATCGCCTGAGCCAATTCCGCCAGTTCGTGCTTTCTAAAATTGCAAAGCCGGAAGACAAGACAGAACTGGAGAAGAATATGGCGGTGCAGATTGTTGCTCCGGAAAAGAGTGAGGACAACCCTGCCGGCGACTGGGCTACAGGTAATTTTTACCACGTGCCTACGCTTGGTATCCTTGCCCTGATGTCTAAAATGCAGAATGACGTGCGCAGCTCGGAAGCTTCTGCCGTTGACATTCTGTTCCGCGAGGCCGAGGCAAAGCCTATCAAGTTTGACGCTATTACCGCGCTTGCCATCCCGCAAACTACTTATGCGCTGCAAGGCCAGGAAGTAAAGGCCAACATCATGGTGGCTGCTTACAACAAGTCTGTTAGTCCGCGAATCTCTGTCTCTTCCGGCTCTGTAAAAGTACAGGACGGTGTTGGCGACTGGACAGGCACTGCATCCGGCATCGGCATGCAAACGGTGAATGGTACGCTGAGCCTCAACCTTGGCGACCGCCCATTCACGCAGCCCTTTAAATTCCAGTATATGGTGGGCACGGCGGGTGCATCCATGCAGTTGGATAAAATGAACGTGTTTTACATTGGCGTTCCTAATCCGATTACTGTTACTGCTGCCGGTTATTCATTGGAAGATGTGAGCCTGAATATTCCTGGTGCTACGCTGACGCCTACCGGTAAGGGAAAGTATGAAGTAACTGTAATGACTGCAGGTACAGTGAATGCACAAATTATAGCAAAAACCCAGAAGGGCAACGCACAGGTTGGCGGTATGACCATCCGCGTGAAGCGCATTCCTGACCCGGTTGCAAAGGTGGGCGGAAAGATTGGCGGCGGTATGCCAGCCAACATCTTCCGTGCGCAACTCGGCGTGGCAGCAACGCTGGAAAACTTTGACTTTGATACAAAGTTTTCCATTGTAGGCTATGACTTCTCCTTCCAGAAAAAGCGTCAGGATTATCAAGGTCCGTTCCACATGAACGATGCTTACTTCCAGAATGAAGCCAAGGCCTATCTGCAAAAAGCAGCCCCGGGAGACCGTGTTTATTTAGACAATATCCGCGCTAAGGGGCCTGACGGAACAACTCGCTCCCTTAACAGTATCAATTTTCTCCTGAACTAACATTTTAAGCGACCAGCCATTATTCTCGCCAACATGAACATCCGCCAATCATATCAGCTTGCCGCCCTTGCGGGACTCCTCGCGTGCAGCATAGCCGCACGGGCGCAAAACGTAACCGACGCCGCGCAAACCGGCAATGGAGCTAATAACGAACCTACAAGTGCTGCCTGGCAGCCGTCGCTCGTACGCGATGGCGCTTATGACCGTACGCCGCACTCTATGCGTACGCTTAACTGGCAGCCCTTGCGTGAGGCAGACATTCTATGGAAGAAGCGTGTGTGGCGTGAGATTGATACCCGCGAAAAACAGAACATGGCCTTCCGCTATCCCGGCGACGACCAAACCGGCGGCGGTTATTTCATTGAAATCCTGCTGGACGCAGTAAAGAAGGGTAAAATCAAGGCTTACTCCACATTTGACGACCGCTTCACTACCGCGCTCACTAAAGAGCAAATCATTGAGCGACTCGTAGGCAAGCCGGACACTATTCACTCAATAGACCCGGTTACGGAAAAGGAAACCATTCAAATCCAGAACCGCGATTTCAATCCTGATATCGTTACGCTTTACCGCCTGAAGGAAGACTGGATGTTTGACCGCAATCTGGGCCGTATGGTTGTGCGCATTATTGGCATCGCGCCTATGGTGGACAAAAAAAACGAAGACGGTACAACACGTGCTTCTACACCTTTGCTGTGGATATACTACCCCGAATCTCGCCCGGTATTCGCACAGTACGAAGTGTTCAATCCTGAAAACGACGTTCAGCGCATGACTTGGGACGACTATCTGGAAGGGCGCTACTGGAGTGGTCGCATTATCCAGGTAAGCAACGGCACTAATGAGTCGTTTGGCCAGGCCGGTATGAGCAAGATGGAAGCGCTCTACGAAAGCCAGCGCATGACCGAGCAGGTGTTTGACAAGGAGCATGACATGTGGGTGTATTAATCCACTCCACTTTTTATAGAAAAGCGCCGCAGAACAATCTGCGGCGCTTTTTTGTTTAACGAAGGCATTAAGCGCGCCGGCTCTATCTTGCCGCCAATACTAAAGGAACGATGTCCGCACTGCCCAAGCTTGAAGTTTGCCTCTCTCCCGCGCTCCTGCACCTGTATAACCCTCAAGGGACGGTTACGGTAATTATAGATGTCTTCCGGGCGACTTCCACCATTGCAGCGGCGCTCTATAACGGGGCGCAACGCATCATTCCAGTCGCTGCAGTTGAAGAATGCATTAAGATAGGAGCAGCTACGCCAAACAGCATCACGGCAGGTGAGCGCGATGGCAAAGTCGCGGAGGGGCTGCAACACGGAAATTCTCCGCTGGAATATCAGCGTTCTTTTGTAGAAGGCAAGACGCTGGTGCTGACAACAACGAATGGTACACGACTACTGCATATGGTCAACGGTGCCGCAAACATTATTACCGGCTCGTTCCTGAATCTCTCTGCGGTCTGTGATTTTCTGATTGCTCAGGGGAAGCCCGTGCTGCTTGGCTGTGCCGCATGGAAAGACCGCTTTAATCTGGAAGACACGCTTTTCGCAGGAGCAGTTGTGAACAGGATTGCAGAATACTTCTCCATTAATTGCGACAGCGCCCGCGCCGCTCGTACGCTGGAAGCCCAGACGAGAGGCGCTTACTTAGACTATCTGCGCAATAGCTCCCATTATCACCGTCTCGCCGCTTTCGGCCTTGAAAACGACTTGGCATACTGCACAACGCCGGACTTACATCCCGTAGTTCCTATCCTCCAAGGCAAAAACTTGGTGGCTGCAAACTAAAAAGCCGGCCCCTTCAGGAGCCAGCTTTTAAAAAAAGGTAGAGAGTCGCTTACTTCTTAGCAGTAGCCGTGCTCTTCTTGCAGCAAGCCTTTTCCTTGCAGTCGGCTTTTGCTTCTTTCTTGCATTCCGTTTTGTCCTTGCCTTTGCAGCAAGCCTTTGCCGTCTTGTCCTTATCGCAGGGGGCTGCAAAGGTAGCGGCGGCGAACAGGAGACCGGCGGCGAGGAGGCTGAGTTTTTTCATAGGAAGGATTGTTTTTGATTTTTTGAGGTTGAAAGGCGAAGCTAAGTCAAATGCGCGACTACCGTCATGCCGCCCTGCACCGCCTGTCCAATCTTAACATCCACCTCTGTGCCCAACGGCAGATAGATATCCACGCGCGAGCCGAATCTGATAAAGCCGAACTCGTCGTTCTGTTTCAACATCTGCCCTTCCTTCACATACCAGCAGATGCGGCGTGCCAGCGCACCTGCTACTTGTCTCAATAGGACAGGCACCTTCTCATTCTCAATCACCAGCGTAGTGCGCTCATTGTCGGTGCTACTCTTCGGATGCCAGGCTACGAGATACTTACCGGGGTGGTATTTCATATACTTGACCTCGCCGCTAATCGGGCTGCGGTTGATGTGTACATTAAGCGGGCTCATGAAGATGGAAACCTGAAGGCGTTTATCTTTGAAATACTCCGGTTCGAAGGTTTCTTCAATCACCACCACTTTTCCATCGGCGGGCGCAATGATTTTCTGCTCCCCAATCTCAAACTGCCGCACCGGAAGCCGGAAAAACCAGATGACCCACGCCCACAGCAGAAAAAAGATGAAGTTGAGCGGATACATCAGCCATGGCAGCGTGTACAGAAAGCGGTAACTGAGCCATCCCAGCACTATCCAAAGCACTGTAGCGATAGTGATGTAACGGTAGCCTTCGCGGTGAAGCGTCATATAAATTCGGATTTCGGAATGCGGAGTTCGGAATGCAGGGCTAAAGGTCGCCTAAAAGACTTTTATGTGCAGCGCCTCCATGAAGACGTAAGCATAAGCAAAAGCAAAGGGCGTAGCAATGAGTAGCGAGTCAAAGCGGTCTAATGCGCCGCCGTGGCCGGGCATCATCGTACCGCTGTCCTTTACGCCGGCAAGGCGCTTTAGCTTGCTTTCCAGAAGGTCGCCTGCTGTACCTGCGATGGATGCGCAGAGCGCCAGCACCGCCCAGTCGGCTAAGTGGAAAAGCTTGCTATACCAGCCCCACCACATTGCCAGCGCCATCGTAAGGATTGCGCCGCCGGCCGTTCCCTCCCAGGTCTTTTTCGGAGAAATACGGGAGAAAGGTGTGCGCCCGATAAAGGAGCCGACGAGATAAGCCATCGTATCGTTCATCCAAATGAGCAGCACCAGCGCCAGTGGCAGCAGCAGGCTTTGCAGCCGCATCCCGTATAGCATCAGAGCAGGCATAGTGATATAGGCAAGCGCGCCTACGGCGTACAAGCCTTGGACGAGCGCTGGCTTTGTAGAAAGCCCAGCGCACAACAGTAGGAGCGGCACAAGGCAAAACAGCGGCGGCAGATACTGCGGCTGCGCAATGTTCGGAGGAAGTCCTGCGGCAGCGCCGGCCAAAGGCGGCAGCCAAAGCATCAGCAGTGTTATAGTCACATTGGCAGGCAAGAGCCAACTTGGCGCAAGCGCGGCAGTGATGGTGCCCATTATTCTAAAGAACTCCCGCAAACACAAAACAGCCATCAGGGAAACCAGCCCCAGTAAAGCCCATTCATTCCACAGCAGCCCCCCCATCATAATGGCTGAAAACACGATGGCGCTGCCGAGGCGGGTGAAGAAGGTGGGCCAGTGGAGTGCCATGGGTTCGTGGGATAGAGTTTACACTGAGCGTAGCCGAAGTGCTGGATGATGTTCGTTACAGTTGCGGCAGCTCGCGCGCCTCTGTCTCCGGCTCATCTTTAAAATCATCTGACCAATCGGCAGGCATGGGCGTCTGGTTTTTAACCAGGAAATAGAAGCTTACTACGAACATCGCTAGCCCAGTCAATACAAGCGCCGGAGGCAGCGAAGGCTCTTCTACCGTTTTCTTCAGCCCGGAATTATCGTGTCCACTTAGATAGACTAAGAGAACCTGCGTACCGTTAAACAGGAAGTGCGCCCATATGCTGCATAGTAGTGAGCCAGTGAGGAAATAGATAAGGGCAAGTACACAGCCGGCAATAAAGATGAACGCAAAGCTGTATGGGCTTAAGTGAATCAGCGCAAAAAGCAGCGCCGTGAAAAAAACCGGCATTACCATAGAGCGTTGCGCATCCGGCTCAGTCGCGGTCTTCTCCGGCACTGTCAGGCTGAGCCTGCTCGTCTTACGATGCAGGAGCCGCAACAGGACGCCGCGAAAAATTAGCTCCTCGCCAATCGCCGGCAGCACGGCAAGAACCCCGAGCAGCAGCAACAGGTCGCCGGGGCCATGCAGGCGCAGGAACGCTCCGATGGTGCTGTCATTGGCCGCCTGCAGCTCATCCGCCCACGGGCCGAAGTGCAGAAACTGCTTCATCCAGTCCTGCCCCGCAAGAATGACTGGAATGAGGCCAAGCATTACGCCTGTCACGAGCAGCCAGTGGATTGCTTTGCCCGGCGCGCGGATGCCCAGGTAGCTGCGAAATCGTGGATGCGCCGTGATGGCAAACAGCAATCCCGGCAGCGCAAACATTCCGAAGTGAGAAATCCCTTGCGCGAGCAGCGAAGTACGGATCGCTTTGATGGAAGAATGCTCCGTTAGCTGCGTCAGCTCAGCGAATGATACGCCCGACAGCTTCGGTACAAGCGCCAGCACGAGATAAGACGCAAACGAGGCCAGCGTCATAATCATCATCAGGAACAGGAATAGCTGCAAGCCCCACGGATACGTCCGCCAGTAACGGTTAAACATCGGGCGCAAAGGTGCTCAATAAGCCCCACATTTGTGCCCATGAAAGCGATGCTCCTCGCCGCCGGCCTCGGCACCCGGCTCGCCCCTTTCACGCACCATCACCCTAAAGCGCTCGCACGCGTGGGCGACAGGACATTGCTGGAATGGAACATCCGCTACCTGCAACGCTTCGGCATCCGTGAGGTCATTGTCAATGTGCATCACTTTGCCGGGCAGATTGAGGAAGCAATTGCAGAGAGCGTGGGGTGGGGTAGCACTATTAGCATTTCAGACGAGCGCGACGAGGTGCTGGAAACCGGCGGCGGCCTGAAGCGGGCAGCGCCCTTCTTTGCCGGAGAAGACGCCTTTATGGTGATGAATGTAGATGTGCTGACCGACCTGCCGCTGGATGCGCTCATTACCGCGCACGGCGCAGAAAATCCTTTAGCGACGCTAGCGGTAATGCGGCGCACTTCTTCACGCTACTTGCTTTTTGACGATACTACGCGCCTGCAAGGCTGGATGAATGAAAAAACGGGCGCCCAACGCGGAAGTGACGGTACGCCTTACGCTTTTAGCGGCATCCAGATTATATCCGGTGAGCTATTACGGGGCATTAAGCAGGAGGGGAAATTCTCGCTGATAGATGTTTACTTAGACGCGTGCGCTGATGGCGGCATCATCCGGGGCTTTGACCACAGTGGAGGGAAGTTCTTGGATGTCGGCAAACCTGAGACGCTCGCGTCCGCTGCCTCGCTCTTCGACGGCTCATTGCTTACTTGATTAGCTTCAAATCCGTCCGCCGTGCGGAATATCTGTCCAGCTCATACATCAGCCGGCGCAGCAGGAAGTAGAAGACAGCGCCATCATCCATCCAACCTACGACCGGGATAAAATCCGGGATAAGGTCAATGGGCGAGAGGATATAGACGCCCGCCGCAATCAGTGCGACGATAGTGAGGAAGGAAGCCTTATAGCGCCCGCCCAGCATATCGCGAAACATGCTGAACAACCCCGTCCGATACTTCCACAAAGCAGCCAGTGTCTTAATCTGCTGCGCCTTCTTCATCAGGGGAATCTTTGCCATTGGCTTGTTGGATTGGTGCTCTTTTGAAAGCACAATGAAGATACGCAAGCGCCGGGCCGGGTGCTGTGAAAGGCTTGCAAAGCTGTCATCGCGCAAGGGATAACGCGCCGCCCCGGATTTCTGGTATAAAACTTGGTTTAATGCCCGGCATGAAAGCCCTGATCTCTTTCCTGATGCTGACGCTTGCCGCCTTTCCCGCGCGCAGTCAGACCTACGCCGCCAATGATACTATCTACCGCGTTGACCTCAACAATCATGACGTGGCCGGCACCCGCAAATGGGACAACGACACGGTGCGCTACCGCTACAACCAGATGAAGTATTACGTCAAAACCATTCTCCCATATCTCGCGGAAGCAACGGTGCTTTTCAACGAGCTGCATACGAAGCTCACCGACCCTTTACTGAGCGGCAAAGAGCGGCGGACGTATATCAGGGAAAAGGAAGCAGTGGTGCACGACCGCTTTGAAGCCAGAATCAAAGCCCTCAACGAAACCCAGGGTGTGCTGCTCATAAAGCTCTGCGCCCGGCAGACGGGCTTCAACATCTACCAGCAGTTAGACGACTTCAAAGGCACATTTGCAGCCATGAAGTGGCAAGCCTGGGCACGGCTGCACGGCTTTAACCTCAACCGCAGGTATCATCCCGAAGAAGAGCCCGACTTAGAGCACATCATGCGCTCCCTCGGCTACCCGCTGCCGCCATTCTACGGTGGCGATGGCGGGGATGGATACTGACTTGGCGGGATTGCGTAGCTTGGCGCATCAATCAACACAGCCGCTATGCGCAACACCATTTCCGTAGAAACCACCGTCAACGCGCCGCTGGATAAAGTCTGGCTCATGTGGAACGACCCCGCCCACATTACCCAATGGAATGCCGCCTCGCCCGATTGGCATACGCCTCGCGCCGAGAATAATCTCAAGCGTGGCGGACGTTTCACAGCCCGCATGGAAGCAAAGGACGGCAGCTTCGGCTTTGACTTCGGCGGCACGTATGATGAGGTGCTGCCGGGCCGCCACATCGCCTACACGATGGACGACGGCCGGCAGGTGCAAATCAACTTCAGCACCGATGCCGAGGCGGGCACGACTACCGTTGCCGAAAGCTTTGAAGCAGAAGGCACACATTCCCAGCAACAGCAGCAGAGCGGCTGGCAGGCTATTCTGGACAACTTTAAGCGGTATGTGGAAGGTGAACAATAGGAAGCTGGATTCCGTTAATAATAAAAGCTTCTGTCTATGCGTTAGAAGAACAACTAAAGCATTTTTATGAAGCATAGCTGCTATTTGCTAATCCTGCTTTTCTTTATTGCCTGCAAAAAGGGCGATAACTCATCCGGTAATGCGGTTACACCGCAGGATACAGCTAATCCTTCCCCATATCCCTACACCACATCCTACAAGGGGCTTATGCGCCGTCGGGATTTCTTCACGGAGTATAAAAATGGTTTTGGGCATGATACAGCTTTTGACACGGCGTATGTGCTCTCGGTTAAGCTGATCTACCCAAATAAAGACTCGGTTTACATACGGTGGACATCTTGGGGCTATAATGATTCAAGCAGTGGGAACGGACATTACTACACCAAATACCTGTTCCCGTTAGGTCAGAATGCGCTTCGTCGTGACGATAGTGATTACCATTTTGGCAACACTAAATGGGGAGCTGATTATCGTTTAACCAAAGACAGTTTAATAGGAAATGATGTAGAAAGTCTGGAACTCTACTTTGCCCATTCTGTGAGTTTTGCCGGCAAAAAAGAGTAGAGAATAGCTTATTGCTGCGAAAGTTTCGATTGTTTACAGTGGGCAAAGAAGAGCGTGTAATGCGCTAAATGAAAAGAAAAGCGCCCGCCAAAAGCGGACGGCTTCAACTTGCTCATTTCGTTCAACCCTTCATCTCCCCAACCATCCCCTCCGGGCGCACCCATTCATCAAACTGCGCCTCTGTCATGTGCTCAAAGTCTAGGCCCTTCAGCTTGTACTCCAGCGCGCTCTGCTTTAGCGTGATGCCGCGCTTGTGCGCATCCTGCGCAATGGCTGCTGCATTGTAATAGCCAATCTTAGGGTTCAGCGCCGTTACCAGCATCAGCGAGTTGCTTACGTGCTTCGCGATATTCTCCTCAATCGGCGCAAGGCCTTCTGCGCACTTGTCGTTGAAGCTTACACACCCTTCACCAATCAGCCGCGCGCTGTGCAGGAAGTTGTAAATCATCACCGGCTTAAACACGTTCAGCTCAAAGTGACCCATGGAGCCGCCCACCGAGATAGCTACGTCATTGCCCATCACCTGCGCCGCAATCATCGTCAGCGCCTCGCACTGTGTTGGGTTCACCTTGCCGGGCATGATGGAGGAGCCGGGCTCATTGTCAGGAATAAACAGCTCACCGATGCCCGCGCGCGGCCCGCTGCTTAGCATCCGGATATCGTTGGCAATCTTCATCAGGCTTACCGCTACCATCTTCAGCGCGCCGTGGGCTTCTACGATTGCGTCGTGCGCGGCAAGGCTTTCAAACTTATTCTCCGCCGTTACAAACGGCAGCCCCGTCAGCTCCGCAATCTTCGCCGCCACCTGCTCTGAATAGCCCGGCGGCGTATTGATGCCGGTGCCTACTGCCGTGCCGCCCAGCGCCAGCTCGGAGAGGTGCGCGAGGGTATTGTTGATGGCCTTCAGGCCGTGGTCAAGCTGGCTTACATAACCGCTCAGTTCCTGGCCCACCGTCAGTGGGGTTGCGTCCATGAAGTGCGTGCGGCCAATCTTCACCACGCCCATATATGCCTTGCTCTTTTGCGCCAGCGTGTCGCGCAGCTTGGTGATGCCGGGGATGGTCGTCTCCATCAGCATCTTGTAGGCCGCGATGTGCATGGCCGTGGGGAAGGTGTCGTTTGACGACTGGCTTTTGTTCACGTCGTCGTTCGGGTTGAGCGCCTTCTTTTCATCCATTAAATCTCCGCCTTGCAGCACGTGCGCGCGGTAGGCCACCACTTCGTTCACGTTCATATTGCTCTGCGTGCCGGAGCCGGTCTGCCACACTACAAGGGGAAATTCGGCATCGAGCTTTCCATCTAAAATCTCATCGCACACCTGCCCGATGAGGTCGGATTTTTCTTTTGGAAGCACGCCCAATTCTGTATTGGTAATGGCCGCGGCCTTCTTCAGGTACGCGAACGCGCGGATGATTTCCTTCGGCATCCTGTTGATGTCCTGCGCAATCTTGAAGTTGTCAATAGAGCGCTGCGTCTGCGCGCCGAAGTAGGCGCCGGCGGGCACCCGCACCTCGCCCATCGTGTCTTTCTCTGTACGGAATCCGGTGGTGGACATAAGTTGTTTCGTTTTTACGGCGGCAAAAATACTGATGCGCAGCGTGGAGATGATTATGTTGCCAACTACAGCACTCTATTAAGCATTCCTTGCGTCGCACATTTCATCGTTTGTCAGTCTGTTGGGCTTCTCTCGTGGGGCTTACCTTAAAAGCTGCGGGCATAAGCTACACATTGGACGCGTCAAGCGTCCCGGTCGCTGAGCGTAGCCGAAGCGCCTGTTTGTAACATGAGTAAAGCATCTTGGTAGGCACTTCGGCTCCGCTCAGCGACCGGGCTTTCTGCGAAAGCCCATACGCAGCATCTGCTCACAGCAGCAAATGTGCTTTATGGCTGGCGAAGAAGCTAACGCTCATGGCCGCGCCTCCATCTTGCGCCAGCTGGGCGAATAATTAAAAATCACCGCTTGTGATTGAAAACCAATACTTCCAATTCGCTTCATCGTTTTTAAAGACAGCAAACTCGTATCCCCCGCAAGTATTGCCACAGATGTGCATGAGATACATCGCATACAGCGTTCCATTTCTAAAATAGATAGGCTCGGTAAAACTAAATGCCCAATGATATTTTTTTAATTCCGGAAGCAGATCGAGTTTCAGGTGGGCAGTTGTATAAGGGTTCTCAAAAATCTCAAAGAGCTTCCTTTTGTATAATCTCCCGCCATCGTAGTTATGGAAAGAATCCATCGATATGCATTTGGCTTTTTGAAACAGGCTATCCTTCCAATAGGGCTTTCTATATTTTTTCAATTCAGCATTCAGGTATTGTAATTCAGTTGAGGATAGGCTAACGCTTTTAGACTTGCCATTATGCCAGCTGAAAAAATTGTTATTAGCAAACGATTCCTGGATTCTATTAAATCCAAAGTCGTCAATCCTGTCAGCATAGAATATCAAACCGCTATCATAACGCCTGAGTGCATGCTCAATAATTTTTAAAGACGCGGTATCTGTTTGAGCATAGACAACGTTAGCAATGCAGCAAATCATTACTAGTAGACGAACGAATTTCATTCAGTGTAGCAATTCACGTTAAGCGAATATACATGCTGCGCCAAGTGAAAAACGAACAACCCTCCAACCACCAACACTCCAACACTCCAACCCCCGCAACCTACCTTGCATCCATGCCATACCACAATAGCATGGAGCGCCTGCGCCGCACCATGGGCGAGCTCCGCACCGGCTGCCCCTGGGACAGGAAGCAGACGATTGAAACCCTCCGCCAGCTTACCATAGAAGAAACCTACGAGCTTGCCGGCGCCATCACCGAAGGCGACTGGCAAGGATTAAAAGAAGAAAGCGGCGACATCCTCCTCCACCTCATTTTTTACGCGCTCATCGCGGAAGAGGCGGGCCACTTCACTTTTGATGATGTGGTAGAAAGTATCTGCAACAAGCTCGTGCAGCGCCACCCGCACATCTATTCCAGTACCGTAGTGCAGGATGATGAGGATGTGAAGCGCAACTGGGAGCAGATTAAATTGAAAGAAGGCAAGAAGAGCATTCTCGGCGGCGTGCCCGCGGCTCTGCCGGCCATGGTCAAAGCCCTGCGCCTGCAAGAGAAAACCAAAACGGTAGGCTTTGAATGGGACAACATCGGCCAGGTGAAGGAGAAGGTAGAAGAGGAATTGTCAGAGCTGTACGAAGCCGCCGAAAGCGGCGTGCAGGAACGCATGGAAGATGAGATGGGCGACATCTTTTTCGCCCTCATCAACTACGCCCGCTTCGCCAACATAGACCCGGAGGCCGCGCTGGAAAAGACCAACCGCAAATTCATCCGCCGCTTCCAGGGCATAGAGCGCCTTGCCACCGAGCGCGGAAAGGCCATGCAGGACATGACCTTAGAAGAAATGGACGCCATGTGGAACGAAATCAAAAAGACCGAAGGCTAAAGCAACACTCAAAATTCAATGGACTCTCAATTTGAATAGCAGCTCGCCCAAACTTGTCATTCTGAAAGAATCTTGCAACTACACGCAAGGCCCTTTCAGGGTGACAGGTTGCTGTAAATGTTCAAAATGAGACACTACCCAAAACGCAATACGCAACACTTCCATTGCGCCACAAAATCTTCAATAATTCCGCCCTTGCCATCGCCATCATCCTGTGGCTACTGGCAGGCTGGGGCATCCGCCAACAAGACGGCGGGCGCATCCCCGCGCGCATCGCCGCGCTCGTGGAAATAGACCTGAGCCATCGCCTGCAAGCCGCCGAAGCCATCCCCCTTCACCGCGATGCGGTAGCAGGATGGCTCAGCGGCGCTATGCGCGGCAAAGACAGCAACTGGATTTTTCACCAGCCATACAGGTTATTCGCCTACCGCGCCGACAGCCTCATAGCCTGGAGCACAGCAAGTGTAACGCCACCCGCGCCACTCAGCGCCGATACCCTCCTTCACCTCGGCAACGGCGTCTATTACGGCTGCGGCGTGCGGGAAGCATGGACGCCGCAAGGCGTCACGCTGACGGTGCTCATCCCGCTGGCGCGGCAATACCCCTTCAGCAACGAATACCTGCAGCCATCCTTCCGCGCTTCAAAGGCCATAGACCCGCACGTCTCCGTTGCCGATACGCCGGTAGCAGGCGCGGTCCCGCTGCACAGCCCACACAGCCGCCGGATAGGCTGGATACACCCGCCACCCCCCGGCGACCTGCCCGAGTCGCCTGCCGGCTGGATTGTATGGTGCTGGCTGCTTTCCCTTGTCGCATTTGCCGCGTGGGTACAGGGCTGGGCCGCATTGCTAAGCCGGCGTGCAGGTATAGGCTGGGGCGCATTGCTGGTGATAGGCGCGGCCTGCGGCATCCGGTTGTGGCTGGCATTGCGCGGGCTGCCCTTCCGCATATCGGACAGTGAGCTGTTTTCGCCGCGCCTGTATGCATCCAGGATGCTGCCCTCCCTCGGCGATTTACTGCTGCACCTGCTGGCCTTGCTATGGATACTCCGCTTCATCGCGCCGGGATTGCGCTTCACCATGCCGCGCCGGCCCGCTGCGCTGCGCTGGGTCTGGGCAGCCGTACTGAGCCTGGCAATGGCGGGGGCTGCCGTCCTCACCATCCGGCTGGTGCGGAGCCTGGTGATAGACTCGCTTATCCCTTTTGATACGGCGCGCCTTTCCGCGCTGAATGCAACATCGCTGGCTGGCCTGCTCACCGCCAGCCTGCTGCTGAGCATCCTGCTCATCATTGCTGCGACGGTGCGCAATGCCCTGCGGGCGCTCCTTCCCGGCTACCGCGCGCAGGGGCTGGTGCTTGCCGGCGGCGCAATGGCCGTGTGCGCGCTGCTGATGCGGGATGACCTAGTAGAATTTTATGTCATTGCGACATTGTGGCTGTGCGCTTACGTATGGGCGCAATACAGCCCGCGCCTGCGCGAAGGCGGGAGTATCTTCCGGCTCAGCGGCATCTTCTGGAGCATCGGGCACTGCCTGCTGCTGGCCCTGCTGTTGCAGCATTTCAGTCGCATCCGCGAGGGCGAGACGCGCCGTCACTTCGCCGAGCACATCGCCACCCGTCACGATGATGCAATGGAGTACAACTTCGGCCAAAGCCTCACCGACATCCGCACCGATACAGCCTTGCAGCGATTCATGCGGCGGCCCATGGCAGCAACGCGCAAGGCGCTGGATGAGCGGCTAACGACGCTTTACTTTAACGGCGCGCTCGCCGCCTATCAGGCGCAAGTGTATCTGTTCACGCCCGATAGCCAACCTCTTACCAACCGGGATACGGCGGCGCTGGAAGCTTTTGAGGATGTAGCGCAATCTTCCCTTCCCTCCCGCACCGCATCCGACCTCTATTTCCGCGAAGCGGCCACCGACGACCACATCTACCTCGCCCTGCTGCCGTTGGAAGACAGCGGAGGCGCGAAGCTCGGCACGATGGCCATAGACTTAGAGCAGAAAAAGACCGTCTCCGAAACCGTGCTGCCGGAACTCCTGCAGCCAGCTACGATTAATCAGACGGAAAAGGAAGCCGGCTATTCCTACGCTATCTACGCCGGAGGCCGGCTGGTTGCGCAAACGAGTGATTATCCCTTCCCGTTTTACATCGCGCACGATTCGGGGCGCACTATTTTCAGAGAACGCAAGGGCAAAGATTTCTCGACGCTTATCTACAAGCCGGACGGCTACCGGACAGTGAATGTGTGGCGGCGCTTTGGCACGCTTTCCGAGGCGCTCACGCTTTTCTCCTGCCTATTGACACTGCGCTTTCTCTTTCTTGGCCTCGGCGTGGCCGGCCAGAGCGGCGCAGGCTGGCTGAAGCACCCCGGTGGCGCATTGCGTGCCCTGCGCGGGGCAGGATTGCGACGGCGGCTACAGCTTTCTATCATGAGCATTGTAGCGCTGTCGGCCGTTGCAATCGGCGTTGGTACGATTGCCTTTCTACGCAAGCAATATGATAATACCGGCAAGGTGCAGCGCCAGGCGATGATGCAGACCGTAACGCGCACTATCCAGCAATGGATGCGCGAGCGCGACAGCGACAACAATCCGCAGGACTGGAACGCCGCGATGGCGACGCAGGACTTCCGCTACTTCCTCTCCGGCCTTGCCGCCGCGCAGAAGATAGACGTCAGTCTTTTTGACGCCGCAGGCCGGCTAAGCATTGCTACGCAGCAAGCCATTTACGACCAAGGTCTGCTCGCGCCGCTTATGCGCTATGATGTGATGCAATCCATCCGCAGCAATCCCGCGCGCGGTATGTTGACTGAGCCGGAGCGCATTGGTGCGCTGCGCTACCAAAGCTGCTATGCGCCCCTGCGGGCGGAAGGCGGAAGCGTGGCGGCTTACCTGAACGTGCCGCTCTTCTACGCGCAGCGCGAGCTGGACGAGCAGATTTCCACTGTCGTAGTAACGCTGGTAAATCTCTATGCCGCGGCGCTGCTGCTCTCGGGGTTGCTGGCTTACTTCATTACGCGCTGGGTAACGCGGGCCTTTGACCTCATCATCGCGCAGTTCGGACGGCTGAACCTGCACCGCAATGAGCTGCTGCAATGGCCCTATGATGACGAGATAGGCCTGCTGGTGGCGGAGTACAACAAGATGGTGCGCAAGGTGGAGGAAAGTGTAGCCCTGCTGGCCCGCAGCGAGCGAGAGGGCGCCTTCCGGGAGATGGCGCGGCAGGTAGCCCACGAAATAAAGAACCCGCTGACGCCGATGAGCCTATATGTGCAGCGCCTGCAACGGGCCATTCAGAGCGGCGAGCCGGATGCCCTGACGCTGGCCGGGCGGGTAAGCGAGGCGCTGCTGGAGCAGATTAACAACCTCTCTGTCATTGCCACTGAGTTTGGGGCTTTTGCGCGCATTGGCAGCGCAAAGCCGGAGCCGATAGAGTTGGGTGAGCTGGTACGCAATGTAGTAGCGCCATTCGCCGCAGACGGCGCTACTGAAGTGGTGTATGAAGTCCCGGATGCTCCGGTGCAGGTAATTGCCGACCGCAGCGGAGCTGTACGCATCGTGACCAACCTGATGCAGAATGCGCTACAAGCCGTCCCGGAAAGGCGCAAAGGGCGAATAACGGTGCGGCTGAAACAGCAGAGTGGCGATGCGATGCTAAGCGTGGCAGATAATGGCGCGGGCATTTCGCCGGAAGCGCAGGAGAAGCTGTTCACGCCTTACTTCACCACCAAAAGCTCCGGCACAGGCCTGGGGCTGGCAATGACGCGGCAGATGGTTGAGGCTTGGGGCGGTAGTATCAGCTATGAGACAGAGGAAGGGGTGGGGACGACGTTTGCGATACGGCTGCCAGTGGTACAGAGTTGATGTGACGCTGCTTAATAGTTCCCGTCATTGCGGGCTTGACCCGCAACCATTGCAATAAAGGCTGCGGGAATTCTACTAAGCAGTGTAACAGCTTTCAGGAGATTGCGGGTCTGCTGCCCGCAATGACAGCTATGTTCGAGCAGGTCATGACGTAGTAAGGTGATGCGCTCAACCCGTTCCCCGCAACCATCCTCCCCTTTACCGCCATTAATGTGTCAAGAACAGCCATGCGTGATGCGTTGACGCGTTGTGAGGCTCTACATTAGCATTAGCAATTTTCAAACATTGCACAACGCTATGGCTGCAATCATCGCGAAAGAACAGATACCGGAGCACCGCATCGTCCCGGCATTTGTGGACCGTTCCGCATTCTGGCTGAACCAACTCCAATACTCCTGCCGCCTCGGCAACGAGTTCAAGGGCAAAACAGTCATCACCTTTGAAACAACCGCCGGGCCTAAGGCGGTAGAGACGACGGTTTGGTCGGTAACAGACAACCACGTTACGCTCAAAGGCGGCCTCCACATTCCGCTCAACAGCGTCATAAACCTCTATTGCTGAGGCTCCCGGCGCGGTATAATTTTCTTAGTTTACGGACGGCTCCTTTGCCGCGCAGGCCTTATGCTGCGCCGCCGGCTGTATTTTTGCGCTTCACCAACATTTCCGTTTGCGGATTGTTGGGCAGATGCACCAGGTACGCTCGGCGCATCCTGTAACGAAAACGTGCATTATGAACCGTCAAGAAATCATCACCCGCATCAACGCCTTCCTGGAAGAAGATTTTGAGGCCGACCGTGCCGGCCTCACGCCCGACGCATCGCTCAAGGAAGCGTTGGACTTAGACTCGCTGGACTATATAGACCTCGTCGTGGCTATTGAGCAGCACTTCGGCTTTAAGGTAAAGCCCGAGGATTTCCAGACGATGAAGACGCTGGATGACTTTTACAACTACGTGGAAGGGCGGTTGCAATTAGCTAATTAGCTAATGCGATAATGAGTGAGCAAAGCACTACTGCCTGGCAGGGCCGCTCGCGCGGAAGCAGTCTTGGTTACCGGATTTTTATCACCCTGCTGCGCAAAGGCGGATTAAGCGCCGCCTATAAGCTGTTGCACGCCGTTGGGCTTTATTACCGCCTGTTCGTTCCTGCCGCTACAAAACCGTTGCGCTACCTCTATGAGCAGCGAATGGGCTTTTCATCTGGCAAAGCCGCCCGGCTCATTAAGCGCAACATTTACTTCTTTGGCCAGACGCTGATTGACAAAGTAGCTGTGCTCACCGGCACAGGCGACAAGCTCACATTTACCCATGACGGCGTGGAAAACTTGGAAGCGCTGGCTGCAAGCGGCAAGGGCGGTCTTATCGTATCCGCGCATCTCGGCAACTGGGAGGTAGCCGGCCATATGCTTCGGCGCGTGGGCGCCACCATCAATGTGCTGATGTACGACGGCGAGGCCGAGCAACTCAAGGCCCTCATGGCACAGTATGACCAGAAGCGCTCCTTCAACATCATCTACGTGCGCGAAGACCTGAGCCACGTCTTTGAGATGAGCGCTGCGCTCCAACGCGGCGAGTTGATTTGCCTCCACGCCGACCGCTTCCGTCCGGGCAACCGCACGATGACGCATGACTTTCTGGGCGAGGAGGCGCACTTTCCCGCGGGGCCATTTCTGCTGGCCTCTAAGCTGCGCGCGCCGGTGTGCTTTGTCTTTGCTTTTAAAGAAACTACCTTCCATTACCATTTTAAGGGTTGGGCCGCAAAGACATACGAAGGGCGCGGCACGAGCGGTGCGGAACGAATGCTGGACGACTTTACGGGCTTGCTGGAATGCGAGCTTCGTCAATACCCTGACCAATGGTTTAACTACTACGATTTCTGGAAGGCCCGGCCTTAGACTATATGAATGACATCTTGAAACGCCTGCCGCATCGGTCGCCTTTTGTGATGATAGACGGCATTCGCACGGAAGGAAGACTTGCGCGCGCCGAGTTTATTATTAAGGAGGACAACGTGCTAGTGGAAAGTGGCCGCTTCTCCGAATCCGGACTTGTGGAGCACATGGCGCAGGCCGCAGGCGCGGGCTTGCCGCACAGTGCAGATAGCACGCCATCCGTAGGCTACATTGGCGCACTGAAGAATTTGAAAGTAGAAAAGCTGCCGGCTGTCGGGGAAACAATACATACGGAGGTGAGCTATCTGCATCAGGTGATGAGCGCGCATATTGTCCAAGCGACTGTACGGGGCAGCAATGGCGAATTGCTGGCATCCTGCGAGCTTAAAATCTTCGTACAGCCATAAGGCCACTACATTACTTTCACTGCGTGAAGCAGACGCTCATCCACAGCACCGAGATAGAGGTTAAGTTCAGCGAGGCCGACCCGCTCGGCATCGTCTGGCACGGGCACTTCATCCGCTACTTTGAGGATGGGCGTGAGGCCTTCGGCGCGGCATATGGACTGCGCTACCTGGATTTGTACCGCAAGGACATTGTGATACCCATCATCCACATTGACTGCAACTACCGCCGCATTCTGCGATACGGCCACACCATCTGCTTAGAGACGACGTACGTGGACACGCCGGCGGCAAAGCTGCTTTTTGATTACACCATCACTGATTGTAATACCAGCGAGCGCATTGCCACGGGCAGCTCTGTGCAGGTATTCATGGCGCGAGAGTCGCTGGAACTGATGCTGACGGTGCCGCCCTTTATGGCGGAATGGAAGAAGCAATGGCTGGCAGAGTAAGTTTACAGTTTGTTGCCGAAATGAAACCCGTTTACTGCATCGCTACAAACGTCACCTGCCCGCTTGGCTTAAATACTAATACGGTTTGGGATGCAGTGCAGCGCGGTGAGAGCGGTGTGCGATTCTTAGAAGACGGGCGGCTTTCCGCGCGTGGCGTCTGGGCCTCGGCTTTTTATCCGCAGCAATGGGAAAAGATTGATAAAGCAGGCGATGAAAAGCTGTCACCGATAGAGCGGATGAGCGTGTTCTCGGTTAAAGACGCACTGGGCCGCTGCGCGGAAACGGATTTGGCAAAGACGCTCTTAATCTTCACCACCACCAAGGGTAACATTGAATGGATGGGCGGCCAGCCGGACACCCGCAACCGCCTCACGACCAGCGCAAGCCTGATTGCGGAAGCCTGCGGTGTCCGCACAAAGCCAGTAGTCATTTCCCACGCCTGCGTATCCGGCGTTACGGGATTGATTTACGCCCTGCGCAGTCTCCAAAGCGGGCAGTACGAAACGGTCATCGTTACGGGCGCGGATAGACTGAGCGCATTCGTGCTTTCCGGTTTTCAATCTTTTCAGGCGCTGGCCGATGAGCGTTGCCGTCCTTTTGACGCAGCGCGCAAAGGCATCAACCTCGGCGAGGCGGCGGCCACGATTATTCTTTCTACAAAAGAGCTTGGAAATCCATTGGCGCAGCTTTGCGGCGGCGCTACTTCCAATGATGCCAACCACATCTCCGGCCCCTCACGCACGGGCGAGGAACTAGCGCTTGCTATCTCAAAAGCTCTGGCGGAATGCGGGCTGAATGGCGCCGGCATTGATGCTATCTCTGCCCACGGAACGGCCACCATTTACAATGATGAGATGGAAAGCAAAGCCTTTGCCCGCACCAGACTGCTGCACGCGCCGCTGCACAGCCTAAAAGGCTACCTCGGCCACACGCTCGGCGCGGCGGGCGTAATAGAAAGCGCTATGCTGATAGAAAGCATCCGGCGCGGTCAGACGATTGCATCGCTCGGTTTTGAGACGCTTGGAGTCCCGCATGAGGTGAATGTGAGCCGGCAATCAGAGCGGAAGGAAATCCGCTATGCGCTGAAGTCGGCTTCCGGTTTTGGGGGATGTAATGCGGCTGTTGTCTGGAGCAAGATTTAGGCGCTACCTGTATCTTATTGTTTTCAGCGACTTTGTCATTCGCGAAGGGAATCTTTGCTCGCAGCATTGTGCTAAAGCATCTGTGAGATTTTCTTAAGGAAGGAAGATTTTTTGGTGAGCAGCACATTCGCTGCGAGAGATTAGATTCTTCCAGAATGACAAAGATTGGGCGAGCAATATTGACTATTTGAGTGCATTCACCACAATCCACCCCATCGTCCCAATCGCCGTCACCATTGCAGACTCATCAATGTCAAAGTGCGGATTGTGCACCGAAGCCGTGAACTCCTGCCCCCCCTTACTCGTGCCGATGCGGAAGTAGCAGCCGGGCACCTTATGGCTGTAGAAGGCAAAATCATCCGCCGTCATCCGCAGGTCTAATGTTTTTACCTGGCCTTCGCCAAGGTATTCCTTGGCCCAGCCTTCAGCCGATGCCGTCAGCTCAGGATTGTTGTAAAGGGAAGGATACCCTTGCGGGATATTGACGTATGCCGTAGCGCCGAAAGCTTCGCAGATATTGGTCACGATGCTGCGAATAAGCTCATGGGCTTTTGCGCGCCAATCTTCATCCATCGTGCGCAGCGTGCCGCTCAATTCAAGCGTATCAGGAATGACATTGTTCACTGTGCCGCCGGAAATCTTCCCAAAAGAAAGCACGCTTGGCGAGACGGGATTGCCCTTGCGACTCACTACCTGCTGCAAGGCCGTAATCACCTGCGCCGCAATCGCAATCGGGTCAATCGTCTGGTGCGGCAGCGCCGCGTGACCGCCCTTGCCATAAATGGTGATGTGAATCTCGTCTGTGCTCGCCATGTATTGCCCGCCGCGGAAGCCTACCATTCCTGCGGGAAGCGTTGGATAAACGTGCAGTCCGAAAATGGCGTCCACATCGGGGTGCTGCAATATACCTTCCGCAATCATCAGGCTGCCACCACCGGGATGCTTCTCCTCTCCCGGCTGGAAGATGAATTTTACGCGGCCTTCCCAGTCTTCCGTATGCTGCGAAAGGATGCGCAGCACACCAAGCAGGCAGGTTGTGTGAACGTCATGCCCGCAGGCGTGCATCACACCTTCCGTTTCGCTCTTGTAAGGAACCTCATTCGCCTCTACAATGGGCAAGGCATCAAGCTCCGCGCGTATGGCAATGCAGCGGCTGCCGGCCGTCCTTCCTTCCAGCACGCCGACGATACCCGTGCCGGCAATGCCGGTTGTATGCTGTATGCCCCAGGCCGTCAGTTGCTCAGAGATAAAGGCCGCCGTCTTATGCTCTTCAAAAGAAAGCTCCGGATGCTGGTGGATGTAGCGGCGGATACGCTGCCACTCCGGCAAGCCTTCTGCCGTCTCGCGACGGATGATGTCAATCATTGTCGCGCAGGGTGTTGATTTCTACAATGTCCGGCACCACCATGCAGGGCGTGTAGATGTTGTTGATTTGGTTGTATAGCTCGTAGGCCGCCGCGCGCGTCTTGAAGTCGCCAACCTTTAAGCGGAAGGTGGGCGCGATGTAGCTGAGATAGGAGCGGACATTCGGGTAGCGGCGTATAAAATCCACCTTGCGCTGCTGTGCCTCACCACGGTTGTTGCCATTGTAAATCTGCACACGGAATCCATGCTGCGAATGGATGGAGCCTTTGATGCCGTGGTAGCCTGTCTCCTGCTTCTTTACGAAAAGAAGCGCAAGGCGCGGGTCGGCATGAACGATGACGCCGAGCGTGTCGGGTGCCTGGGCGCTAACGACGGCGGGAATGAAGAGTAGCAGGAGCAGATATAAATGGCGGGACATAGCAGCAAGCATTACGCTCCGGGCAAAGGTGCCGAAAAAGGTATTACGGTCGGGTTGCTTAAAGCGTCATGTTGCTTTAGTGCGCCTACGCCTACCTCCGCTCATACTTCTCCGGCACACTGAAAGGAATTTCTACCGACTCATCAAAATCGGCCTTACTGAACTCCATGCTTATCGCCTGCTGCTCGCCCTTATCCGTGATGTTCAGGCTACGCTTCTCCGCAAAGCGCCGACCCGCCGCATCCGCCTGCCGGTAGCTGCCGGACTCTACCAAAAGAAAAGTTCCCCTTTCAGAAATGGCCTGATAGTGCAAGGCGGTATCGCCCCGCGCAAACTGCATGCTTTGGCTAAAGTCCGGTGCGCTTGCGCTAATGATAAGTGCATCAACAGTATCCCTTGCCGCGTCAGGCTGGTATCCCGTCCGCACCGGGTCGCCGATGATAAGGCTTTGCAGCGCCGCAAAATCCGAGCGGATGGGCAGCAGGCTGCCGGCCTCAGCAAAGGGCAGGATATGCGCCTCCCGGTGTATCCGGTCAAGCACGAAAATGCTGTCAGGCCGGATAAGCACGCGCGCGGCTTCAAACAGGCCAAGCGCCGTTACGCTCACCCATACGCTCTTGCCCCGCTCCATACGAATGGTAGCGGCAAAATCCCTGTTTTCGCCCTTGCCCTCGTAATGCACGCTCGCCTTGCCGCTGAAGGTGCTCCAGGGCATCTGCAACTGCCAGCGCGGCAGCAGTGCAGCCAGCAGCGCGGTATCGGTTTGGCGCGCTGTGGATGGAACAGGAGCCGGGGTACCTGTTGCGGCAATAGCAGTATCCACCGTGCTCAAGATGGAATCACGCACGGTAAGCAAGCTGGAATCAATAGTCGTAACCGCCGGCCTGCGCCCGGTAATACGCCGGTAAACGTTGCAGGAAGCCGCGCTCCACAGCAATAGGGCCAGCAGCGGGAGCAAAGCTTTATTCATACAGCTTCCGCTCCGAAATCATTTTGTCAATGTCGGCATTCTCGCTGCCGCGCTCTTTAGCTCTTTGCCAGGCGGTTACGGCGGCGTCTTTATTGCCCAGCTTATACTGTACTGCACCGAGGTGCTCAAAGAGCGTCGGGTCAGCTTCGGCCGGGTTTGTGTCCACGGCCTTCTGGATGTACTCCAGTGCGTCTTTGTACTTGCCTTGCTGGTAAAGTATCCAGCCGTAAGTGTCTAAAAAGGTGCCTTCACCCGGGCGAATCTTCAGCGATTCTTTGGACATACGCGCGGCATCGTCTAAGCGCGTATTGCGTACGGATAGGTAATAAGCATAGTTGTTCAGCGTAGAAGCGTTGCGCGGGTCAAGGCGCAGGGCTGCGCTGTAGTTGCTGTCGCTGAGGGCGTACTGTTTTGTGGTGTTGTAAATGTCGCCGAGCATCGTGTGCATCTGCGCCAGCTCTTCACCCTTCTCCTCCGGCTCTAAGTCTATGGCGCGGTTGATAGCGGAGATGGCAGCGGGGTATTCCTTCTTATTGAAATGCCCGACACCGTTTAGGTAATGCACAACAGCCTGATTCGGGAAGAGCCGGGCCGCCTTCTCGCTCCACTTAATAAGCGAGTCGGCGCTCTGACGGTCGGTATAGCCATAGAGCAATTGCTGCCAGATACTGAAGTCGTCCTTCTTCAGGGCAATGGCTTTTTTCAGCGCCTGCGCTGCCTCCTCATTCCGCCGGTTCTGGCCAAGCACATAAGCGTAAAATGATAGCAGGCCCACATGCTCCGGGTGTTGCGCCACAATCTGCTCGGTGATGGATGCCGCCTCGCGCCGCCGCAGGCTATCCGCAGAAAGGTCGTCAATGTAGCCGCGCAGGAGGCCGATTTGGGTCTCGGCATCCAAGTTTTTATTAATAACGGCCTTGCGCAGGTACTCGCGGTAATGTGCGGTATCGCCGCGCTTCAGCGCAGAAGTGGCCTGCGCTATTTGCAACGAGGGGTCGGCGGGAAAACGCTTCGCCATTTCGTCTATCGCTTCCTTCGCCTTGTCGGGCTGCTTGTTATTTTCGTACAGCTCTACGAGCAGGGCATAGTACCGCGGCTCTTTCGGATTTTGGGTAATCAGCTCGCGCACCACGCGGGCGGCGCCGGCCACGTCATTCATCTTCAGATAGACCTGCTGCTGCTGCAGGAGCGCATCGTCGTCGCCGCTGCGCTTATAAAGGGCTTCAAGCTGCGCCAGCGCCTCCTTGTATTTGCCAATGCGCTGGTAGAGCAGGGCGCTCCGCTCTAAGTAAGGCTCGTTGAACTTCTCCCGCTTCGCCAGCCCCGCATACTCATCTGCCGCGCCGGCGAAGTCGCTGCGCAGTGTGAGCGCGTTGGCGTACTGCTCGTGATACCACTTGTTGCTGCCGTCCAGGGCAATGGCCTTCTTAATGTACTCGGTGGCCTTTTCTGCATCGTTGTGCTTCAGGGCCAGGCGGCTGAGGTCGTAATAAGGTGCGGCGTCATCAGGCTTTGTCTTGATTACCTGCTTCAGTAGGGCCTCACTTTCCTTATCCTCGCCTTTGATGCGGGCCTTTATGGCATCGTAATAAAGCCGGTCGGCGGATGGTGCGCTGTCGGTGGAGTCTTTGACTTCTGTTGCGTGCTGCGCTTTTGCCATGCAAAATGCAAAATGCAAAATGCAAAAGGTGCAGACAGAAGTGCGTAAAAGAAGGCTTTGCAAACTCATGAATGGGTGGAGTAATCGCCAAGGGAGAGGGCCCGTGGCTGCTCACTGTAAGTTACGTGCTTGCCGAGGAGCGAAGATGTTACAACGGTGTTTTTGATAACGCTTCCTTCGCCCACTATCGTATCCGAGACGCGGGCATCTTCCACGCGCGCGCCCTTTTCTAACGAAACATTAGGCCCTACCACCGAGTTGCGCACCACCACATCCTCGCCCAGAAAGCAAGGCTGGATGATAATACTGTTCTCAACCCGCGCCGATGCCGCCTGGAGCGTCTCGCCCGCGGCGCTTTTGTGCGCAATGATGCGGCCTGCCGTGAATACCGTGGCGCTGTAATTGCCGCAATCCAGCCATTCTTCCACCTGGTCGGTGTAGAACTTTACGCCTGCCTTCAGCATGTTGTCCATCGCGTCGGTGAGCTGGTATTCGCCGCCGGTTCTGATATCGTTATCTAAGAGCTGCTGCATTTCCTGGCGCAGCCGCGCGCCGTCGCGGAAGTAGTACATGCCTATGATGGCGAGGTCGGAGACGAAGTCTTTGGGCTTCTCCACAAATGCCTCTATGCTGCCATCCTCGCGCAGCTTCACCACGCCGAAGGCGGAGGGGTCGTCCACCTTTTGCGTCCAGATGATGGCGTCCTTCGCCGGGTCTATGCGGAAGGTGGCTTTGAAAAGCGTATCGGCGAAGGCGATGAACACGGGGCCGCTCAGGCTATCGCCGGCCTGCAGGATGGCGTGGGCGGTGCCGAGGGGCGTCTCCTGATAAGCGATTTTTCCGCGTGCGCCGAGGGATTCGGCTACCTGCACCAAAATGCGCCTCCACTTCTTTGCCGAAGGCCGGATTGATGATAAAGACGATTTCGGCCACTGCCTCATTCGCGCCAGCGATAATGTCTTCCACGATGCGCTGCACCATGGGCCTGCCGGCAATGGGGATGAGGGGCTTGGGCGTGGTGAGGGTATGGGGCCGCATTCGCTTGCCCATGCCGGCCATGGGGATGATGATGTTCATTGATGATGTTGGAGCGTTGGAGCGTTGGAGTGTTGGAGTGTTATGTTCCCGTATGGCCGAAGCCTCCTGCGCCTCTTGCGCTCGCTTCAAGGCTGCTTACTTCCTGCCAGAGGGCCGTTTCGTGCTTTGCAATGACCATTTGGGCGAGGCGTTCGCCGTCGGCGATTGTTACGGCGGCGGGGGAGAGGTTGATGATGGGGAGCATGATTTCGCCGCGGTAGTCTGCGTCTATGGTGCCGGGACTGTTCACCAGGGTGATGCCGCGCTTAAAGGCCGTGCCGCTGCGGGGGCGTATCTGCGCCTCGAAGCCTTGCGGCAAGGCTATATAAAGGCCGGTGGGAATGAGGCGGCGCTCTAAGGATTGCAGGATAACATCTTCCGGCAACCAGGCACGGATGTCCATGCCTGCCGCGCCTGCCGTCTGGTATTCGGGCAGCGGGTGGGGGCTTTTGTTGATGATGGAGATGGGAAGCGGGGCGGGCATTTTCCGGGTGGGCGCAAAGGTAGGGTGCCGGGTTGGGCTATGATGGGGCACAGCGGGCGGGATATCCCCTCACGGAGGGGGAACGCCGCAGGCGAGGGGAGGAAGTGTAGTTGAAGGCCACCGGGATGAAGGCTTGCAGCAATTGAATGTGTTATCTGGCCTAAAGCCCCGGTGGCCTTCAATTGCCGTCCCTCCCCCTCGCCCTACCGGGCGTTCCCCCTCCGTGAGGGGGATAGTCGCGTAGCATCTGCCCGTAGCTCACGGGAAAAGCCCGACAGACTGACGAACCCGGAGGAGTGCGACGCAACGGAAGATGGGGAGCGAACCGAAAGCCGGCTAACAAAAAGTTGAGCGAGTTGAGCAGATTAAACAAGTTCAACCGTTCAACTCGCTCAACCCGTTCAACCCGCCCCACGCCGTAGCTTCGCGCCAAACAGCACTACGAATGACCACTACCAGCATTCCCGTCGTTGACCTCGCGCATTTTACCCACGGCACGCCGGAGCAAAAAGGCATGTTTGTGATGGCCCTAGGCAAGGCGTATGAAGATGTGGGCTTTGTGGCCGTGAAGAACCACGGCATCCCGGATGAAACCATTGCCGGCCTGTACCAATACGTGCAGGAATTCTTCACGCTGCCGGTGGAGGAAAAGGAGCATTATGAAAAGAAGGAGCTGGCCGGGCAGCGCGGCTATACCTCCTTCGGTCGGGAGCACGCCAAAGGCTTTGACGCGCCCGACCTGAAGGAGTTTTTCCAGTACGGACAAGAAGTCAAAGATGGTGACGCCGTGAAAGATGAATACCCGGACAATGTTGAGGTGGAGCGTATCCCGCCCTTCACGCCTACGCTGCGGAAGGCCTATCAGGCTTTTGAGAAGAGCGGGACGGCGCTGCTGCAGGCCATTGCGCTGTACCTGGGGCTGGAGGAGCATTACTTTGACCCCTTCGTGCACAATGGCAATTCCATCCTGCGCGCTATCCATTACCCGCCCATCACGCAGGAGCCGGCGAGCGCCATCCGGGCGGAGCAGCATGAGGATATTAACCTGATTACGTTGCTCGTCGGCGCATCGGCAGACGGGCTGCAGATTCTGTCCAAGGCGGGCGAGTGGGTGCCGGTAACCTCATTGCCGGAGCAGATTGTGGTAAATGTGGGCGATATGCTGCAGCGCCTGACCAACAACCGCCTCAAAAGCACAACGCACCGTGTGGTGAATCCGCCGCGGGAGAAGTGGGGCACATCGCGCTTTTCCATCCCTTTCTTCCTGCATCCGAAGAGCAGCATGAGCCTGCGCTGCTTAGACAATTGCGTGAACGACGCCCACCCGAAGGCCTATGAAGATGCTACGGCAGGGGAGTATCTGGATGAGCGGCTGCGGGAGATTGGATTGAAGAAGTGAGTTATGAATGATGGATTATGAATGATGAGTTGACTGATACCTGATAGCTAATACCGTTAATGGCTGCCCCTCGCAATAGCGATTCCGTATCGCTAAACAAGTACATCTCCGACACCGGCTTCTGCTCGCGCCGCGAGGCGGACGACTACATAGCGCATGGCCGTGTAACCATCAATGATAACGTGGCCGTTCCCGGCAACCGCGTGCAGCCGGGCGATGTGGTAGAGATAGACGGCGAGCCGATTGGCAGGAAAAAGGCGACCATCTATATCGCCTACCACAAGCCCGCCGGCATCACCAGCACCACCGACAGGGCCGACAAGACGAACATCATAGACGCCATCGGCCACAAGGAGCGCATCTTCCCCATTGGCCGCTTAGACAAAGACTCCGAGGGCCTCATCTTCCTCACAAACGACGGCAACATCGTCAACAAAATCCTGCGCGCCGGCAACGGGCACGAGAAGGAATACATCGTAACGGTAGACAAGCCCATCAACGCGGAATTTGTGCAGGCAATGTCGGGCGGCGTGCGCATCCTTGGCCAGATAACACGTCCCTGCAAGGTGGCACAGGAAGGCAAGGCCACCTTCCGCATCACCCTCATCCAGGGCCTCAACCGGCAAATCCGCCGGATGACGGAGGTGCTGGGCTTCAAAGTAACCCGCCTGAAGCGGGTACGTATCATGAACATCCACCTGGCCGCGCTGCCTTCCGGCCATTGGCGCTATCTGACGGCGGAGGAGGTGGACGGCATCCTGCGGATGGCGGCGGAAAGCTCGGGGGAAGCGCCTAGCCGCAGGAAGAAGGGTGCCCATAAGGCGCAGGATGCTCAGCCAACCCCTCCTGTTGCAGAGAGTAAGGCTGCGCGGAGAGAAGGGCTTGGCGCAAAGAAAGCCACCTATAAATCCTTCCGGCAGAGGGGCAGGAAGTAGCGGGAGGGGCGAAAAATTTTTTGGCTGCTGCCCGGCCCGGATTTACATTTGCGCTCCGCCATGAGTCAGTCGCATGGTGTAATGGTAACACAACTGATTTTGGTTCAGTTATTCTAGGTTCGAGTCCTGGTGCGACTACATGACAGGACGGAGAACAATTTTCAGAGTTGTCTCCGTCCTTTTTCTTTGTAGAATCCTTGCCAGTCCTGCTTATCAGCGCCATGAAGCTATCCTCGGAATAGGTTCGACACTCACCATTCTCAAAAACGAGCTTTTCAGGGAAGGTCGAACCTATTATCCGCCTTTTTTGCTCCAAAGCCGCGTCCTTAAAGAGTTTCGCACAGTTGCTTAAAAAGTAGAATCCAAATTCCAGCACTTCCCGCTCCTCCCTATTGCTGCTGCTGTCAAGTGATGTTTGCTGCCTTATAAGCCTTGCGATTTCCGGCTCCAGCCTCGTCTTTATTCCATTGTAGTCTGATGCCTTTATTTCGCCATCCAGCATTAGGGTCTCGGCATTCCGAAGCCTGCCCTGAAGGGTTGCCAACTCCTTAGCTATCTTTTTAAGCTCTGCCTCTTTACCCGTCCCATCCTTTTTGAAGCTATCAGTCAGGATTAGCTCAAAGGATTTAAGCACCTTCTTATTGCCACTGATACGTTCAAGCAGCGCCTCAAAGTTTGCATTGGCTGCATCTGCTCTGAAACGCTCCTTACAGCCCTTTCTGCAATGATAGTAGTAATACTTGCCGCCATGTCCGTTTGCCGCGCTGCCGGTAAGATTACCGCCACATTTGGCACACTTCAGAAAACCCCTAAGCGGTAATTCTTCGTGGCTCGTCTCATGTCCTGCAATAGTCGGCTTCCGCTTTTTGCCGTCCAACACGTCCTGCACCTCATAGTAAAGAGCTTCGCTAACCAATGCCTCATGAAGTCCGTGTACCAACATGGCAGGCTCATCCTTATGGGCAGCTACCTGAACCTTGCCCATATAGACCGGATGGCGCAGCATTGTCCAAAAGGTATTCTTGGTTGCCTTCAGCCCTTTGTCGTTTACTATTTTCCTTAGCTGCTCTATGTGATACTGACCAGTAGCCATCATCTCAAAGGATAGCTGCACAAGAGGAGCATCGTCACTCGGCACAATACGCGGCCTGTTCCTTTCGCAACGCCCGTTCTTATAGCCATAGGGTGCTTTGCCCATTTGGCGGCCTTCCTTCATTGCCCTGCGCATTCCTGCAAACACATTCATCGCCCTGCGGTCATTCTCCACCTCCGGTGCAGTGAGGTAAAGGGCAAGCATGATTTTCTGCTCGGGCACCTCCAGATTAAGCGGCTGCTCAGCTGCCTGCGGCTCTACACCAAGCTTGGCAAGGGTGCTAATCATTCCATAGGCTTCCGGTGCATTGCGGCTGAACCTGTCCCATTTTAAAAATAGTAATGTATCAGCCTTGCCCTTGTTCTTTTTCAGGAAGTCAAGAAGCATTCTAAACTGCGGGCGCTCAAAGGATTTGGCGGAGTGGTCTTCTTTGTAGAAGCCGATTATCTCCATGTTGTTGTAGGAGCAGAAGCTCCTGAGCTTCTCCTCTTGGTGGGCGAGGCTATGGCCTTTATCAGCTTGCTCGTCGGTAGATACGCGGACATAGAGTATCGCTTTGCGTGGTTTCATTTATTGTGTAGTTGTGCGAGTGATTGTCAGTATGAGGACTGAGTGGAATTATTTGAGCAAGAGTGCGAGTCTCAAATTCGGAAATAGCCACCTCAGCCATTACATAAAGCCATTCTCTGATTCTGAAAAGCTCCTTATCTGAATAGGTTATCTCGTTATCATTCCAGATGGTTCGTAGCTTATCTATCGAAACTTTATTCGGCAAAATCTCGCCAGCCCTTGAGCTGCCTGTATTGCCGGCGCACTCCTTTTGCGGTAGAAACGATATTGTTTTATTGCTACGACTGTCTTTGATTCCTTTTTTATCTGTAAGTCCTTTCGCTACTTTCATGCCAAAGATATAATTGTGGGTTGTTGTCATGGGTAAAAATTACTAACATACGCGCGCGTCGCTTATCAATAAGCTTGTGGTCTAGCGTTGATGAACAAGTTTTGGCGAAAGCACAATCACTCTGGAAGTGTTCGAAATTTCTCGGACTAATTCTTTAAGCTGCTGGGCCACTTCTTTCAACTGCTAAGCCGCTGATTGAATTTCTCATCGGTATCACAGGTCATACCCGCAAGCTGGAACGTTTCAATATAGAGCTGAGTAGCGCCTTCCGGCTTTGGTAGTTGGAGCCAGTCATGGTAGGCGGCACTTTATAGCACTTACACTTCCGCAAACGTCCGCACGGTTTGCAACTGTTGGCGATAGCTGTGTTACAAGCGAACACTTTGGATTATTGTTTTTCATGGGTATGCGTTTAAGGATTTAAGAAGGTCATTCAGGTTGGTGCATTGTTGCGTCAGATGTTACGGACGAGGAAGTGCGTGTTTGCTTTGTGCTGAACTATTCAAAGATGTGACGGCGCATAAAACTGCTTTCCCGCTTTGGGCGACATGTTACCTGATGTTTTAAACTTTCCCGAGTTGGGCCTGAACTTTCCCGAATTGGCCGAGGTTTTCAGGGGCGCAAAAAGCCTGTTTTGAAAGCTCTTAAGGCCTGAAAAAACGCAGAATGGTTGCTGTTTGGGGTCATAATTAAGATTGATTATGACCGCAAATAGCAACCAAACGGAAGCGGTTCTGGTAAGGCAGTGTACTACCTCCGTGACTTACCTTACGTTCGTGGTAAGGTATTGCTGATGAGCGGCTTTAAGCCTGTCAAAAATCTCGTAGCTACCCTCTGAAGTAGTACCGGCGGCTTTGGCTTTATGCCTGTTTGTACCGATTTTTTCGGGTACTGGTAAATCAAACACGCCATACAGGGCTTTCATGGCCACTTCCTTTTTACCGGAAGTGTGGGTGATGAATTTCTTTTCCCAAAGGGAGCTCATCAAATTCTCAAAATCAGTCTTTGTGAAAGGTGATTTTGAAGTAAGATTCCAGCGGAGGCCGGTATCAGCTTTATAGCCTGCTGCAAGAGCCATGCGGCCTTCCAGTTTCCAGATTGCAGTTTGCAGGTAATCAATGGCTGCTTTAGCGTAACAGAAGCGTTCATATTCTTCCTCCATTGCCCCTTTCACTATCCGGTAATCATACTCGGAAAGGTCATTATCAATTGCTACGCCGTTCTTTTGGAGCCATGTAATGACGGCTTTAATTTCAGTGTGCTCTTCCCATTTCCTTAAGCCGTCTATATTCAATTCACCGTAATAATCATCGTAGAGAAGCTCTGTAAAAGGGGCATAAATATAGGTTTGCTGTATTGCCTTTAGCTTCGCTTCTAATGCTGCAAGACGGCCCCGCTCGTCCGCTAAAGTCTCAAGGAATAGACCCATTTCTTTTTGCAGTAGCGTGGTCATGGATATGGCTTTCCGTGCAGCGGCTTCTGCCTCTCCAATTAAATCATAGTAGAGCTTGACAGGCAGGCTTTCGGAGGTATCCATGGATGATGTGGTGGTGCTTTTGACGCTGCTATAAAGATAATTAGGGTGGAATAATTCACTAAAAGCGGAATCTCCATAGCAAAAGCGCAAAGCGGCGTGAGCCATTCAAACTAACCCTACACCCTAATTTGTAGCCCGTTTATCATCAGACATAGAACTAATCAGCATCACAAGCTGGCTTTCCGTAAGCCTGCCACCATTTTCAAACAACCGTTCTCCGCAAATTATTTGAGCTTCGTTAGCATGGGTTATGTGTGCACGGCTCAGACACAGGTTGCGGCCCATCCTGAAGAAGTCGTTACGCAGGCCTTCGGGCACCAGACTATCCAGTACGAAGTTTATACTGCCACGGATGGGGTACTCGCCACTATGGGCTGTTGAATAGACGAGCACATAGTTTTTGCTTGCTTCCATCGCATAAACATCTCGCCAAAAGAGCTGTGTAGTTCGGCCTCCTACTTTGGCGTAGAAGTAGTGAGGCAGACTATCGTCACGTTGTATCCCCTTGTCTTGTTGCGATGCATCCGACTTTGCAATAGAGAGTTGTATTGCGGCAAACAGCGCCGCCGGATTCACTGGCTTAATAAGGTAATTGGCCGGGTGCAACGCGGTTGCTTTTGCAATCGTGTCTTTGTCGCTGTAGGCCGTGAGAAAAATAAAAGGTTTTGGAGCTGTCGCCTTGATTAATGCCGCAAGCGCAATGCCACCATGCTCCCCTTTGCTACCAAGATTGATGTCCAGCATAAAAAGGTCGGCATCAACAGTAGCGATGGCGGCAGCTGCCGAGGTGTAATCGTAGTAGATGCCGCTTACCTCGTAGCCCAGCCCTTCCAATGCGCGGCGTATCTCATCGGCTATGAGCGCCTCGTCTTCTACAATGGCGATTCTGATGCGGCTACTGTTGTTCATTGGGGATGCAAAGGTTGTAACGATATGGATGGCCGCCAACCATCGTAAGTTTTCCTTTTACCTGTGCCGTGAGCAGTCGCACGATGTCTGTGCCCAGCCCGGCTCTGCCAGCGGGCTTGCCCGGCAGTTCACCATCGTCAGCATAGTCAATGCACACTTCCCCGTCGCCGTTGACAATGCGCAAGTCCATATTGACGACCTCGCCCGGCACTGCCGCATATTTTATGGAATTGGTAATCCACTCGTTCAGTATCAGCGAAAGTGCAAAGGAAGTATTGACCGGCAGGCTCACTGGCTCTGTATTGATGTGCGTTACAACGCCCCGCCGGTCGGCATAGCAGCTCACAATCTTGGTGATGAGCGTTTTGACATACCCGCTGAAGTCCACAGTGTCGGAGCCGGCCAGAAGGTGGTCATGCAGGGCTGCAACGCTTTCCACGCGCAGCCGTGCCGCTTCCAGGTGTGCAATCACTTCTTCGTTGTCAGTGCTGTCCTGCTGCATGTGCAGGAGGCTGTAGATGGTGTAGAGGTTGTTCTTTACACGGTGCTGGATTTCTTTGTTCAGCACTTCTATTTTATTCACCTGCGCATCCAGCGCTCCATTCAGCTTTTCCAAATGGCGCGACTGCGCCCTGTATTTCTTATTGCGACGGAGGAGATAGATGCTAAGCAATGTGATAACGGCAAGCAGCGCGCCCAATACCCAGATAACCTGTGTTCGTGCGCGGCTTGTGGCTTGCTCATATTCCATACGGCGGCGCTCAGCGGCGGTCTCACTAACAATCAGCGCACGCTGCATCTGCTCAAAATCGTTGCCCTTCGCAAGGCTGTCGGTAAGTGTACTTTGGATGCTGCGAAAGTGGTAGGCTGACCCATAATCTTCTATCGCGCCATACATATCAGCAAGCTCACTGGCATAGAACATCCTGTCATAAAGGGGCGGTACGCGGGAGTATGCAATCGTCAGCGAATCCAGGTAGGGCGAGCGCGGCATATTACGCCAGTATATATCCAGCCTGCTTTGGGTAAGGTAGTAATGGTCTAAGAAGTTGTAGCTGTCCGGGTCGTTTGTAATCCACGAACGGCGGGTAAGTGTATGCAGGATGGTATCGGCAAGCGCATATGCGCGTACCTGTGTAGCAATCAGCGCCATTTCGCACAGGAAACTGTAATGATGCAACGTAGCCGTATCGCGCCCGGCAAGCTCGCGCAGCATCCTCCGCAATACGCCGGTAGCACCTACACTATCGCCCATCTTATCGTAGGCGTGTGCTACAAGATGGGTCAGGTAGAAGTAATATCCTTCGTCTCCTGCCTGCCGGTAGAGGTCTGCGGCTTTGCTGAAAAGCTCCACGGTTTTATGCGGCTCGCGGTTCCATGCGTCATAGATGCGTCCACGCGCTGCGGTGGCCTTTGCAAGCATCAGCGTGTCGCCGCTGTGCTCAGCGATTATCTGGGCAGAGTCAAAGTAGCGTAGGCTTTGGGTAAAGGTGGCATAGCCAGCCTTCTCAGCATACACCGCATTGCCCCGGCGGATAAGGGCATTGAAGGCAGCAGTGTCGGGCGATGCCTGCACGTGCAAGGCGCTGAAGAACAGGGTGGCGCACATCATTACGCCCCGCGCAGGCGAGCGCCAAAGGCGGAAAGAGGCTAATAACGTAAGTGTGTGCAAAATGGGAAGTGGACAAAGGTGATGAAGTTTTCAGCGGTAAGCAGCCTTGAGAATTGTCACAAGTGCTCAAAGTTTTGTCACAAGTGCTCATTTTCAAACGCTTGCGGATTGACTGGACTTTCTTTGGGGTTTCTAAAAAAACAACCGCAATGAAACGCCTTTTTACCACCCTTGTTCTCTCTCTTGCCGTACTGGCAGCACATGCACAAAGCGTAGGCATCAACACCACGCCTACCGCCACCGCCGCGCTGGATGTATCATCCACTACCAAAGGCATGCTGGTGCCGCGCATGACCACTACGCAGCGCAACAACATTGCAACGGCTAACAGCGTAAGTGTGCCTGCCACAGGGCTGATGGTGTATGATATCACCCTGAATGCTTTCTACTTCTACAATGGCACGGCTTGGACGGCAGTTGGCGGCGGCACAGGAGGCGCAAAGTTAGAACTCGTAGCTACAAAAATTGCTGCAACGCAAACGCCTGCCAATGCGCAGGGCACAAATACCGGCGACGTAATTGTGTTTGACAACGTAGTTACAACGCCAACGCTGGGCAGCTATTCTACAAGCACAAATACCTACACCGTAGGTACCGGGCAAGCCGGGCTTTACTACGTGCAGGTGCGGGCAATATCCGCTGACCAATCACCTGCCTCAAATACCGTAGGGACTTGGTTTAAAATAGAGATTACGCCAAACGGCAGCTCCTCCAGTTTCATTAATGCGACCGATGTGTATGGCCCCTATCCGGTTGTGGCAAATGCCAACTTCCCGTCGGGCCTGAAAGGCAGGGGAGAAATAACCGCTACGGTGTACCTCAATGCCGGTGACTCTTTTGTAATTAAAGGGCTATCTGCAAACAGCGCTACAACTGCGACCATTAAGAATGATGGTAGCTGCAAGCTGACGGTAGTGAAGCTGAACTAATTTTCTTCTGCCGTCGTTGGTGTCGTCACGCATCAAATCATTCTCCAAAAAACAAGCAACCTCATGCACCGCATATCCATCCTTATAGCAGCACTCGCCCTGCCCCTCGCAGGCACCGCCCAGGCCCTCTACAACAATGGCGCAACGCTCAATATCAGCAGCAGCACCACCGTGTATGTAGTCGGCGACCTGACCAATGCCACAGGCAGTACCATTAACAACAGTGGCACACTGAACGTATCGGGCAATACGCTCAATAATGGCACCCTCACCGCGCCCAGCGGCAGCAACCTGACACTCAACGGCTCTGCTGCGCAGACACTCAGCGGCACATCGCCTGTAGTGGCTAAAGATGTGGTGGTGAATAACGCCGCAGGCATTACGCTTGCAACACCTTTGCAGGTAGATGGCGCAATGACATTCACATCCGGCCTTGTCACCGCTACGAATGCAAGCTATCCGGTCGTATTCACGGCCAATGGCTCTGTGAGCGGCACACCTACAGACGCCAGCCATGTAGATGGCTATGTACAGAAAGGAGGCACCGGCTCATTTACCTATCCGGTTGGTAATGCGTCAAAGTATCAGCCGGTAGGCATCAATCTCAGCGCAAATAGCGCCGGCATGACGGCTCGCTATTTTGGTAGCGACCCCGGTGCTGCCACGTTCGGCACGGGCGGCTCATCATCCACCCCGCTCGTTGCTGTGAACCGCAAAGAATATTGGGACTTAACGCCCGCAGGCACGGCCACCGGCGCAGTTACCATCTACTTTGACAGCTACAATAATACAGGCATCGCAAATACGGCAGACCTTCGTGTGGCGCACCTGAGCGGCGGCCAATGGCTCAATGAAGGCGCGACAAGCGTGAGCGGCACTACCGCCAATGGTTCTGTTACAGGAAATAGCATCTCTACATTCAGCCCATTTACGCTGGGTAGCATTTCTACAGCCAGCCCGCTGCCGCTTACGCTCCTCGCGTTTACCGGCAGAGGGGACGGCGGGGCCAATCGCTTAGACTGGGCAACAGCAATGGAGGATGCAGGAGCCACAACTTTTAGCGTTGAGCGCAGCGCCAACGGCAGCTCTTTTACCGCGCTTCAGGATGTTGCCGGTAAAGGCAGCAACAGCCAGTACATTGCTTACGACCGGCAGCCATTGGCAGGCGTGAGCTACTACCGGCTTCGCATTACCGAAGGCAGCGCATCGCGCTTCAGCCAAATCATTTCCCTGCGCCGCAATGCGGGCGAGGGGGCTAACGCTATAGCAGTTTATCCGCAGCCCGCGACGGCTGAATTGACCATAAACTGCACAGCTGGCAGCCTAGGCAACACGGTCGCTACAATGCTGGATGCGCAGGGCAGAGTAATAACCCAATTCGGACTATCAACAGGCAACACAATACTGGACGTGCATAGCTGGCCTGCCGGCATATACACGCTCCGCCTTGCCGATGGCAGCGCCCACAAAATTGTAAAGCAATAATTTTCAAACAGAACATTCAACGACTAAAATAAACACAGACATGAAACAACTTTTCCTCACAATCGCCCTGGCATTATTTGCAACAGCGGCAGCGACGGCCCAAAGCGTGGGCATCAACACCACACCTACTGCTACGGCAGCGCTGGATGTATCATCCACTACAAAGGGAATGCTCGTGCCGCGCATGACTACTACGCAGCGCAACAACATTGCAACGGCGAATAGCGTGAGCGTGCCTGCCACGGGGTTGATGGTGTATGATATTACGCTGAATGGCTTCTATTTCTACGATGGTACCGCATGGACGGCGGTAGGCGGTGGCACAACGCTGCCAAGTCAGACCGGCAATGCCGGCAAGGTACTGACCACCGATGGCACTAACCTTAGCTGGGGCACGGGCGTAGGGGCCTCTTACGAAGTATATGCAACAATTACCACTGCCCAAACTACTTCGGTTGGCTCCTCCCTTACGTTACCTGATGCAATTTATTTCGGTTCCAATACCTCACCTGCTGTACTTACTGGAGGAAACACTTTTTCCAATGTTTCCATTTCCGGTACCGGCACTGGTGGCCCATCTACCCAGACCACCAGCAAGTTTACGGCAACCACTGCTGGGCTATATTTTGTGGACATTCAGATGACTGCTGAACCCACGGCCAGTCCTTCTGCCATCGCCGGCATCCCTATGCTGGATTATAACGGCACAGGCAATTCCAGCAGCAGCTATTACGGCACCTTTTACTCTGGTTCGGCTGTTCTTCAAAATCCACGGAAGAGCCGCGGCGCGCTGCAACGGTTAATATATATGAGCGCGGGCGATTACTTCTACGTTAGGCTTGCAAGCAGCAGCACAGTGATTGGAGCAGACCCGGGTGCTGATGCCAGCAACTATATAAAAATTGTAAAGCTGCGATGATGTACAATCATTCCTGCACTTTCTCCCTCACAGGTAAGCCTTAAATCCAACGACATCCGCAGCACGAATATCAAGCGCCCGCCTTTCGTTGCCGCTGTGCTTCGGCAGATGCGTATCCCCCATTGGATTAAGAATGGCGCGATTATCCTGCCCGCTTTTTTCGCGGGCAGGATTTTTCATTTGGATAGTGTCCTGTACACTCAACTTGCTATTACGGTAGCGAGCTTTTGCCTGCTTAGCTCAACCATTTATGTAGTAAATGATTGGGTGGATTTGCCGAATGACCGTTTGCATCCTCAAAAGAGATTGCGACCCCTTGCCAGCGGCGCAATCAGTAAGCGGCAGGCAGGCGTACTAGCAATTCTGCTTTTCGCCGGGGGACTTGTTGGCTGCTGCTTTTTACCCCGCATGGTAGAAGCAACGCTTATAGCGTATCTGGTGCTCAACCTGCTGTATTCATTCTGGCTTAAAAACATCTCCTTGATAGACCTGAGCTGTGTGAGTGCCGGCTTTGTACTCCGGCTGGCGGCAGGCGGGGCGGTATGTCATGTACCGCTCAGCCACTGGATTATCATCATCACATTTCTGCTCTCCTTCTCCATAGCATTGGCAAAACGACGCGACGACCTCGTATTAAGCGAAGGCAGTGAAGACCTTTTGCTGCGGGTGGCACAGGGCGGTTACAGCAAAGGCTTTATTGATGCCGCCAAGGCCGTAAGCTTTTCGGTCACACTCGTTGCCTATATTCTCTATACTGTTTCGCCGGAAGTAATGGCCCGTATTGGCTCTGCTCATGTGTACATCACTGCCCTGCCTGTTTTTCTCGGCATCATGCGCTACCTCCAGCTTTCTATTGTGAAGGAAGCCACAGGCTCCCCAGTCGCCTTGCTGTATAAAGACGTCTTTCTAATATTGTGCATTGCCGCGTGGCTCGGCACTTTTTACTATCTCATTTACTGCTGATAAATGGGCATCGCATTCTTTGATTTTGACGGCACCATCAGCACAGCGGATAGCTTTCTCGCATTCATCCGCTACACTGCCGGACGCAAGGCTTATTGGCGCGGCATGGCGCAGTTAAGCCCCTGGGTCATCTTGTATAGCCTTAAGCTGCTCCCAAACTGGCGGCTGAAAGAAAAAGTATTCGGGTACTTTTTTGGCGGGAAGGCTGCGGCGGAAATTCAGCAAGCGGGCGAAGCATTTTCTACTGATTACCTGCCCCGCATTTGCAGGCCGAAAGTGCTTGCACGGATAAAATGGCACCAGCTGCTTGGCCATAAAGTAATTGTGCTAACTGCCTCATCGTCCACATGGCTTCATGGATGGTGTGAGGCGCAGAATGTTGAGCTTATAGGGTCGGAATTTGCGGTAAAGGGGGGCCGCTACACCGGAAAGCTGGATGGGCCGAACTGCCACGGCATCCGCAAGGCGGAAATAGTGGCGCAGTTACTTTCACAGGAAGGCTATACGGATACCTATGGCTATGGGAACTCGCGCCATGATGCGCCTTTTCTAAGCCTGTTGCAGCGGGTAAATACTATTCCTGTAAAATGAGGTCTGGCATTCCGTGCTTCATTCAACAGACCTCGCCTGCAAGCTGTCATTATTGTGAAGCATTAGCTGTGTACGTGCAATCATTGCCGCCTTTTTCGGGGCATCATCGGGCAGGCCCGCATTCCGCTTAGCCGTCTCCTGTAGCAATCGCCCGCTTTCTGCAAGCGATGCCTTAGCCATCTTATTCATGCCCACGAGCTTCTGAATAATCTGGGCATAATTTTCGGCATAATCGCGATTCGCCGTGTCCGTTTCGTAGGCAGCACGTGTAAAATAATAGGCGCTGTCCGGTGCCCCTTTAATGTCGTAAGCTGTGCCGAGGAGGAAGAGCGCATACCCGTTGCGGCTGTTGATGCGACGGGCTGTTTGCAGATATTCCAGCGCCTTGTCCATGCTGCCAAACTGTTGTCCGTACAGCTTGCCCAGCGCTGCAAAGCAAAGGCTTTTCATAGTGTCCACTTCGCGCTCGTACTGCCGTGGCTTATATACATCGGTGACTCCGTAGGCAGCTATGGCAGTGAGCAAGTGCGTGAGCCGCTCATTAGGTGCGGTTCCTTCCCCTTCGCCAAGCAGTTGATGGGTACGGGCAAGATTGTACCATACCAACCCATACATCGGGTACACGTCCAGCGCCTCTTTGTAGAGTGGAAGCGTGCTGCGTAATAGTTCTGATTCTTCGCTCTGCTCGTCGGGCGATAGCTCACGCATCATGGCCGTCGCCTGCTTACGCGCCTCTCCCACATGTAACAATACAACCTCGCCATAGTCCGACCTGATTTTAGCGCTCCCGGTCGCAACGTCAAGGTCGTGCTGCATAAGCGTCAGATTGTCCTTCCAGTCGCGGTTACGTGCAGCGGTGCGGATGCTAAAGAGCACAGCAACAATCGCAATGCCGCCCAGCACAGCACTCGCCTTATACCGCTCTGCCAGCCATGTCAGCCCTGCGGCAGCAGCGATACAAAGCCCAACCGATGGCATAAATAGAAAGCGCTCCGCCATATTGGTGCCCACCGGAAAAATGAGGTTGGAAACCACGGAAAAGCTCAGGAAGTAAAACAAGATGCCGAAGGCGGCAAGCTGTCTGCGCCGCAAGGCGGTCAATGCCCAGAACAGCGCACCGATATGCACCAGCAGCGACAGCCAAACGATTGGGCTGGCAAAGGAATAAGTCGCAATCTGTTTTGGGTAATAATCATAGCTGAGCGTGGCAGGAAAAATGGCGAGCCGCAGGTATTGGAGCCATGTGTAAGCAACTGTTGCAAGCCGGTTGCTCGCAGGCATTGGTACTATACTCTGCGTTGTCGGAGCCTGCAGCACCATCACATCCGAGCCGGGCAGCAGCGGAGCAAACTTCTGTCCTTCGGCCACTGTCAGGAAGGGGTTGTTCATCATGTTCAGCGCATCGGGCGCGGCAAGTGAAAGGCTGCCTACTGCATTCATTCGCAAAACGATATAGCACGCTATGCCCAATACGGCGGGGCTGCAAAGCATTGCCAGTCTTCCAATTGGTAGCTTGCGAAAAAACCAGATGCTTAGCGGAATTATTGCAATGAATGTGAGCGCATTCTCTTTGGCAAGCGCAGCAAGGAAAAGACAGAGCGCGCCACCTGTAACTTTCAGCGCTTTTTGCCGTCCGTCGTCCACGACCAGTACAAAGCATTGCAGCGACAACAGGGAAAGCAGCAGGGATAAGATTTCGTCAAGGCCCTTAGCGTTTGCCACCGCCTCGGTGTGCAGGGGATGCACCGTAAACAGCAGCGCAGCCAGAAACGCGATAAGCGGGCCACGGCTGTAATCCCGCATCAGGGCCAGCAGGACACCATAGAGCAGAAAGCATAGCACGCCGTACAGCAGCATGTTCAGCCCGTGCATCAGGTGCGGGAAGGCTGTATTTGCACCCAAGTCTTTAAGTTTATGACCGACTGCATCAATAGAAGGCTTCTCTGTACCATCTTTTGCCGGGCGCGCCAGCAACTCAGCGCATACTGCATAGATGGCAGGCGACAGCGGGCGATAGCGGCCACCTGCAATAGCATCTACTTTTTCGCCGGTACTGCTTTGAATGTAATCCTGCCCAAAAATGGCAGGCAGTCCTGCGAAGCCGCTGCGTACCGCCTGAGAATTATGAATAACCAACCCATCATCTACCGCCCAGCCATTGGGAAGGGTATTGACGTAAAGCAGCAACGCCAGGAAGAAAATTATGCGCCCCGCGGTTTTCGGATGTTGAATATATTGTAGCAGTCGCTGCATAAAAGCTTATCGTGGTTATTGATTTTATTGGTTGGTTCTTCTAAGGCTGCGTCGCCTTTTGGAAAAAATTTGCCAGCCGCCAATCATCCCAATTATAGCCAATGAGCAAAGGCTGATTAAGGTGCCCGTGCGTTTGTATGGAGCGCTGTAACAAAAGTCCAGCGCATGGCTGCCGTGGGGCAAATAAACAGCGCATAAGCCACCAAATGCACAGCGCAACCGCACCGCCCGGCCATTGTCTTTTACGGCCCAACCTTCATCAAAAGGCATGGATAGAAACAAGAGCTTGCTCTGTTGTAATGCAACTTTTCCTGTAAAATGCTGGTCGCTGAAAGACTGTATGGCGAGTGTATCGCGCTTTAAGCTTTGCACAGCATCGTCCAGGATGCCAGAGCGAATCGTATCCGGTATATAAGTTGAGATGCCCTCGCAACCGGCCAGCTCCTTAGCACTCATCGCAATAGCAGCAAATGCGACTTCGCTTTTCACTGGATTTGACATCTTTTCAAACTGCTCAACATTCACGGCTTGCCCATAGCAGAACCCAAATGGCAGCGGCGACGTGTCTTTCCAAAGCGTAAATGCGGCTGCTTCTTGTATTGGCCGAAAACCGTAATACCGCATCGTGTCGGTCAGCGGTTTCGTACTTATAAAATACTTCGTAGCGCAGAGCTTCATCAGCGCAGGATTATGACGAAGTCCAACAACAAACCGGCTCGCCTGCTCATCGCCCGGTGGAATAACACCAAAGAGCGATAAGAAGCGGATGTAATGCACGCTGTTGAAAGGCCCATAGGTGGAAGATGCCCGGTATTGCTGAACCAAGGCTTCATTGTATGAATAAACGAGGGCAGCAGTAGAATAGAAGTCCTTTTCAATGCGGTAAAAGGACGAGTCGCGCTTCTGCAAAGCAGCAATCAGTCGGCTGGATGCATCGTTGTAGCCCTTTTGCGCCATATCTGTGCGGTCACAAATGCCTCTGCCTTGTACCAACTCATCAGCAGCCAGCGCGAGGTCGGCACACAGCAAGCACGCCAGCACAATGAAAAAGTTCCTTGGCTTCAATTTTTGTTGCGCAAGCAGCACTACGGTGTAGGCAATGATAATAGCAATTGGCAAGTAGCTTGTTGCAGCACTTTCGCTGTGTTGTTGCGCACCCAGCAATAGCACAAGCACACAAGCGGCAGCGGCAATAAGCAGCGGACGCCTCGCAAAAGCTCCGGTTGTAAAAAGCTGTGAAAGCGCATGACTGCTGATGAGCACAAAAGCCAGCGCAGCAAAGAGATTGAGGATACGATAATAGTTCCCCAGATGCAGCCAGACAAGGTTTCGCAGTGGCGGAAAGCAGAAGACAAGCACGATAATGCTTAGCGCTGCAATTGAAATAATTCTGCCTCGTTTGTTGAACAATGGCAACCCTGCCGCAGCAACCAATACCGTTAGGATACCACAATAATGCAATGGCGCTTCAATATAATTGCGATAGGCGCGGAAGTGTGCGGCATCGCCAAGCAAGTTGGGGCTGAACAGGCGCAGGGCCGATGACCATAAAGCGCCCGCATCTTCTATAAGGGGCACCGGTTCGCTGAATATGCGCACCGCCCCTGCGCCACGCGGGCTAAGCCTCATGCCATATACTGTACCGAGTAAGATGAACGCGCTCAATCCAAGACCAAGCAAAGCGGCAGGTAGGAGCCTGATTATTTTCGGCCACACGGCTGCTATCCCCTCCTTATGCAGGTATGTTCTTGCAATCAAATATCCTGCGGAAATGAGACCCGCGAAATAGACGTTCACGGGGTAGTTGATGGCAATGAGCGATACGGGCAGCAATAGCCAGAAGTATTGCCTTCGTGCCAGCCCGCGCTCCAGCGCCCATAGTAATAGAGCAAATTGGAAAGCCTGCGGTGCAAAATTTGGCAGCACCCACGAAGACGAGAGAATGGAATACCCAGAGAAGGCATATGCCAGTCCCCCGAGCATACGCGCATAAGAATGCAGCTTCAGCTCGCCCAGCAGCAAGAACATGGCAACGCCCGCGAGATATACATACGCGAGGTTCATGGCCAGCATAACCGTCGGTACCGAGGTTGTGCCCAACGAAAACAATAATTCCGAAATTGGCTCAAAAGAAAAGGGATACTGGTTTTGCCCAAGCCCGGTGGCGAACGACCAGCCAGGCGCATTGCCATGCTGTGCACAGAGCATTCGGTAGTAAAGCCCCGGATAGTCCACTACGTACGAGTCGCTGCCAATATCCTTGAATACAAATACCAAATCGCCAACGAGAAAATCCCGGTACACGAATGCAATCAGCAATAGAAGTATTCCTGAAAACGCGACAAACCGGAGCAAAGTAATTTTGTATTCCTCGGGCCGCCTTATTGGTGGGTGCAATGGGATTGTTTATGTAGCCCTCTAAAGCTAAATAACCGATGTATGATTAATTATTCAAAAAGCAGTTGTAAGGCGGGTGCCGATACAGTACCAGGCCATTCGCGTAAATGTACCGCCGAAATTAGACCACCCCGGCTCATTGAGCATTTGTGACAAAAGTTTGAGCACTTATGACAAATTTAGGGAAGTTCACTACGCACGAATCGCTGCTAACATCCTTGAATACAAATACCAGTTCACCGTTGGGCGTTCTCGGTAGATGAGCGCCAAGAGTTGCAGTAGCAGCCCGGAAAACTTACATAACAAAGCTCAATCGGGCTCGCAGAACTTTGTGTAGTTGACAGCGGAAAAAGGGCAATTAAAGAAACGGAATTTTACGTGTGCCAGTTATCACTGTGAATAAAAGAAAAGGGGGTAAATAGCAGAATCTGTAGTTTTTGATTCTCGTTAGCGAGTAGAAAAATTACAGTAAGTGCGCCTTCATTTCACTGCTTAGATTGCCATCCTTGTCCACCCATTCTTCTACGGCGTAATAGCCGCCTCGTGTACCTGCGACTTTGAAAAGTTTCAGACGCCCGGCTTTCTTACCCTTAGCCAATACTATAGACAAGTGTTTATCCGGGTCGTCCACGAATTGCAGCATCTTATTATTATCCATGGCCTTTAGCTCATGGATGATTTCCTGAGCGCGCATGGGCCTACCTCGCTGCCGGATAATCTGCACTGCCTTTCCTATCCAGCCAAGGCCACTTGTATGCCTGCCTTGCGGGTCTGTAAGCTCTTTAATGCGCTGCTTAACTTCCTTATTCTCGGCTTGATAGGTGGCGTTGCGATTATTCACTTCTTTGGCTATCTCATAAGCCACACCTCTTTCTTCTAAAGACCGCGCATAATCTTTTTCCAACTTAAGAATGCGGGCTACCAATTCTTCTTTACTCTCTGCAAGGAGCATTTTTTCTCTATCCGAGGGCATAATAACCGCAAAGTACGGCGCATTTCTACCTCAAAACTGAATGCAAGCTTCATGGCCATTGCGAGGAACTGCTAAAAATCTACATCAGCCTTACCTGAGACCTGCCTTGAAGCATCTTGAGTGTCTGATTCTGGGCTGAGAATGGCTGATTTTGGTGGTGTTTCGCATCTTTTGCAGCTTCCTGCGTTGCAAATTTTGTTTCTCATTGCCATTTTACATGCCAAAACATCGGAAATCTGGATTCTATTGCAACAACCACTCCGCAAACGCGGCATGCTTTTCCGGCACGACCTCAAACTTCAGATTCATTCCGGTAATCCGGACAAATGGCCGCTCATAGCGCACCACAAATGAGCGGATAACTAAGTGCGACCTGCTTTTTGTTACAAAGCAATCAATCCATGTTCCTGAAGCTGGCTTATAGCCTCCTGCAAGCCGATAGGTATGTCGTATGGCTCAGCACGGGCTGCAAAATAATATTGCCGCCAGCGGGCCTGTGTCGGGTGCTGTACAATGCACATCAGTTGTTAAGGTCTAATAAATGCTTTGTCCCTTTTGCATCTTCAAGCCAAACTTTCTCCGGCCCTTCCGCACTTTCATTTGCGCGTTTAGCAGCTTCTGCCAAGAACTGCGGCAGGCATTCACGCAGCTTTTCCCAAATCGGCTTAGTCAGATATTTATCTACCGGGTAGTCATTGATTGATGCGCTCAGGAATCTGCGGCTGCTCCACACCGTAGCCGGTGAAGAATACGGTATAAGGTTTATACCCAGGCATGTTCTGCACCGTCTCCAGAATGGTAAAGGCATTACCGCCGACTAATTCCCAGTCCCAAAAACAGCAAGTGGGGGCGACGTTCACTTATACGCGCTATAGCATCGCGCACGCTCAATGCATAAGGCAGAGCCTGCCACTGCGGAAAAGCCTGCATCCGGCGCTCAATGCCTTCGCAGACTTCCGCTGCATCTTCTATCACAATGTAGCTAAGCGACGCTGGCTGATTCATATGGCGTATTGCTTTTAGAAATGGTAATAATGCAGCGTGTGCCGGCAACAGTCCCCTGGCCAGGCAAGAGCACATCTTCGTATGCTATCAGAAAACGAGGGCCGCCTGCCTCGCTGATAATCTCCAGCATATCAGCCAGATTCTTTGTGCCGGTGCCATGCTTCTTCGCCGCCGAAATTTCTCCCCCCTTCTTCCTGCCCACGCCATTATCCTCAATAATGATTCTGTAATGCTCCGGCAATGCTTCAACAATGATTGTAAGTATCCAGGGGCCCCTCCTCACGGTTGCGTAAGCCATGCATGAGTGCGTTTTCTACCGGTATCTGCAGTAAGCCAAGCGGCACTTGTACTTCGGAGAGCTGTCGCAATAATCCATCGGCCGGCATTATAGTCTGAAGGCCGCGCAGATACATCAGCTGCTGTATTTTGATAACGCTTTCCACAAGCGCCCACTCGTTGCGGAAAGGGTGCAGCACCTTGCCGCTTTGGGCATGAGAAAAGATGAGGTTGATGCTTTCGCCAAGCCTGCTCAGCACACTTTCTATCTCGGGCCGGTCGTCCATGCGCGCGCCGATGGTGTTGAGCGCATTCAGAATGAAGTGCGGGCGGAACTGAGCCGAAAGCGTTACAAGCCTTAGCTCTGATTGTTTGCGGTCTGCTTCTGCTTTTGTAGCGTCCAGCTCAGCCGCCTTGCGGCGTAAAGTCTGGCGAGCAATGCTTCGCTGTCGCTGACTGTGAATGATGTAAGCGATTATGCTTATCGCGCAAAGGCTGAAAAGCGCCCATACCCACCATGTCTGCCAGAAGTGCCGCTTAAGCAGGAGCGGATATTCATAGCGGGCTGTGCTGCCATCCTGCTCATACACCTCAACGATAAAACGATAGCTGCCCGGCGCCAGATTTTTAATGGACACTGCACTTTGAAGCGAAGGGGAGGGCAGCAATGTGCTGTCGCCATCGCGTATAAGCGCCGCGCTGAGATAACGCGGCATGCAGTCGGCAGCATGAACCAGCACATTCAGCTCAAAAGAATTGACTTCCGGCTCCAGCGTTGTTGGCTTTCCCGAAAGGGTACACGTGCCGGCGGGCTGCCGGAGTTCTATGCCGACCGCAGCCTTAAAAAGTGGCAGCTTCAGCCACGCGTCAAAATCCCAGCTATAAACCATATCGCCGGTACTGAACCAAACCGTGGAATCCCGCGCCGTAATAAGCGTATTCTGCTCTGTAAAGGATGTGAACGAAGCCACCTGCGGGTTCAAGTACCGAAGCCTGAGCTTGTTGCTTCCGTAAAAATCGGAGAGGTTGAGGGCTAACACTCTGTCGTGAGCGGCGATGATAAGATAGTCGCCTCTGACCGCAAGCGCAGTTAGAGGCTGACTATTATTCAGCAGGGGATGCGCTATTCTCCGGCAGCTTTGAGGCGCTGCGGCCTTGCGGTAGTCGTTGTAATACCAAAGGCCACTCGTGGATGCGAGCCATACAGTACCCCGTCTGTCTGTCACGGATGCAAATGCGCCGAAAGGCGTCTCACCCTTCTCACGCAGCCAGGATTTGAGCTTCCCAGAACGCGGTTCATAAACGACGAGCTCTTTAGTACGTCCCCGCCCAGATGCGTCCAAGCGTATCTTCTGTAATGGTAAGAATATTGCCGGGCTGGGCGCCGCGCGCGCTATCAATGCGCTGCCATACAGGCCTTTTCTTATTCAATACTTTTGTATCCGTTCGCCAAATGCCTCGCCCGCTGGAGGTAGAAACATAGAAGCTGCCGGAATCCCGGCTTATCAAGCTGTAAAAGCCAGTTACTCCTGGCGTCAGTGATGGGCCGGAATGTCCTGCCGCATCAATGGCATGTAAGCCGTCAGAGCCTTCGGCAAAGAGATACATGCTGCCGCCGTAATAGCTGCCGCCGTTCATCCATTGGTGCGACCTGTCGGGAGCTTTTGTAACCTGCGCCCCATCAATAATGGAAAGGCCACCGCTGTAGGAGCCGCACCAGATACGCCCGTTGCCATCCTCGCGGAGCGAAAAGGTGGAAGCTGAATTATTATAGTCGTAAAGATGTGGATACTGCCGGAGGTACGGGAATACACGCACGGCCTTGTTGCCGCTGGGCACAAGGAAGCTCCCGCTGGCTTTATCATACTGCGTATAAGCCATCGGCCGGCTGAAGCATTGAAAGCTCAATGGTATAAAGGCATTGTCAAACAACTTTGAGATATAGTATTCATTTCCGCCTTTCGCCTCCATGCCATAAGGAAACAGATAAGGGTCATTGCGGTACACCTTGGCTGCACGTTTTGGAGATGCATGGTACCGGCCCTCCATGCGCAGCAAGTAGCCGTTGCAATCCAGTTCGCCGACTAAATAGCGTCCCGTATCCTGCAAACCGGCGGGGGGAATGCCTGCGTACGCCGACGGCACTTTGTGTTGGGCGCATAGCATTAGTCTGTCCGCTGCCGTTTCAATGCGCCAGAGCTGTAGCGTGTCTCCCCTGTATGAAAACACCCACAGGCTATCCTGCGCATCGGTAAAGATTCCCGTTTTGGTCCTTCTTTGTAGCTGTCGCTCCCAGTTCAGCGGGGTATATCCCTTGCCAGTGAAGCGCGCGGCATGAAGCAGCCTGCCCTCCGCATCGGTTTGCCACAAGTAAAGTGCAGATGGGTTGCCTCTGAAGTTGCTGTTGAATGCAGGCTGAGGCAGCCCGTGCAGGGCAATCATCTGCGTTCCAACAAGAACTGCCACACCTTTTGTATTCCCTATCCAGCATGTATCGCCGCCGCGCTCGGTGATACCGATTATCATAGCGCCCAAGGCGCTCAGCGTATCCAGCGGGCTGAAGTAGTTGCCGTAAATAAATACGGGCGCTCCGCCCGAATACGGCATTGCCAGGATGCGGCCTTTGGGCGTCTTGTAAAAGATTGCATAATTGAATGAAGAGGCGCCTTCAGCTTCGGTGTATGTGTGCGTGTTGGCAAAGGAAGCGGAATGACGCGGCTGCGCGGCCGAACTGCACACAATCAGCAGAGAGCTCATCACCCATAGTAAGTACCGCACGAGGTCAAGTATATGCGGCTGTGGTTTGAATGGGTTTTGGTTTCGTGTTAGGATTTGTGGGTTTCGTGCTGCGCCGCTTGCACATTGTAGGTATCACACCAATCTTTGTTCCGTGATGAAAAATATACATTATCTCAACTTTAATAAAGTCTTTAAACTTACTAACATCAACAGAACATTTGTCGTAAACCATCGCTGATATAGTGCTGAATAAACAACGACAACATGCAATTGAGCATGACAGAACCACTAGGCATGGGTACCAATTGCATAAAGACCGGGTAGCTAGACCTGCAAAGGAAACTTATTCGGAAGGTAACTGGAAAAGCTGTCCAGTCTTTGCAAGTTGCGATAAAATGAGAATTGTGAAGTGTAGCGGCGGAGCAGAAAAGGAAATTGATTATACGTCAAGGATAGAGAAACATTTACGGTATTAAATTTCGGAGGGTTCAGAAGTTTCCTGACATATCACGAGGCTTTAAATTATGCACTTGAGAAAATGGACTTTAATAGCAAATAGCGACTACGCAGTGTAAAATCTACCAGTACAAATTCACTATTAGCAGCATTTTCATACTGAATCAACCAAATAATGGTATTCATCTCTCAAAGCAATTTATTATGAAAATTCATATTGCAATTATTGCATTTTTTATCTTGGTTGAAACTCATTGCTCTGCGCAAATGCGACTCCCAGGTGCTACCAATCAATCAATGGGTGCAGGCGGCGGAACAACAATAGACTTTTCAACTAATACTGACTTGCAAAAAGATATAGAGCAGACTGGACTTGCTGTTGCCAACAAACTCATGCGCTGTTGCTCTTCGTATGGTGGAAATAATTTAAGCGCCGATGTGTCTTGGAGCGAAGTGCGCTTGAGTCAATCGGCTGGCACCTTCACTATTCCTATGACAGTTTCTTGGACTGGCTCATTATCCGGCAATTGCTTCTGGATAAAAGGTCAGCTTTTGATTGATGGAAATGGCGGTAAACAATGGTTGAAAATCAGTGACAGCGGTGGATTTTCTGGAGGATGTAGCGGGGGATGCATAAACTAAATCAAATAATTATATGAATACCCCACTAGCTAACATTATTGGAATTATTTACCGCATTGGTGTTGGCATTTTTACCTTAATAATCCTCATGTTGATTGCGGATATCTTTCAAGGAAAATTTGTTAGGTATTATATAGAAGGGCCATACGCTGCGCAGAATTGGGCTATCCTTTTCGGATTGCCGATTGCACTTGGACTAATCAAACTGCTTCAAAAAAATTTGTCAGCTTAGTCGTTTAAAAACGGAGAATCAATCCTCACTTTCAGTTTTATATATACATTGTTAAAACATTTTCATCTTTAATTACACGGCAGCAATATGAAAACCATTACAAAACTGTTGAGAAATACCCTTGTAATTTTTGGAAAGCCCATTAAATGCCCAAACTTCGGCAACACTTACTTCAGTGTTGACCATACCGGCCCACGCGGTGAGGTCTATTGGTCTTGCAACAAGTGCGGCTGGCAGGTAAAGGACTGATTAAGCTTTCATTATCATCTAAATACTCCATTCTTATGGGAAAAGACAACGCGCCCGAAGGTTACAGCTACACTGACAGCAGCTACCCAAACACGGAACGTACGACCAATGATGCTGCAGACAGTGGCCCGAGCGACCACGTGAGCGAGATGGCTGAGATTTACAAAAGTGAAATTGCGGGCAATCTACAATCTGAGCAGCCTGCGAAGGATGCCGGGTAACCAATCTTGCATTCTTTACAGCTAAACATCATTTGTCGCAATATCTGGCAAGGCTCAGCGACGGTGCTATTATAGTGATTGGCATTAAGGTTGCCCTTCCCCACTGCGCAAACGAGGCGGTAAGTCCGCACGGCTCCGTTTCTACAGCCCTTCGTTCGGCTTGGCAATTCCTGGAAGTCAACCGGATTCTCCGGCTGGCAAAGACTCTGTCGGCGTGCAGAGGAGATGAAAAAGGGGAGTGCATCTAATGCGGTAATGGTTTCGTGTCTGAAACGAATGGTTTCGTGCAAGCCGACCCTTTTGTTGTTTATCCTGATAGGATGTTTGCCTAATAATCTTTGCGAAGGATGTATAAAATATCTGTACTTCTCTTTTTTCTCGCTATAACAAGCAACACATTCGCCCAAGCGCCAGCGAATGACGATTGCTCCGGCGCGGCGACGCTGACTGTCAACACCAGTTGCCAACCTGTCACTGGCACGTTGAACAGCGCATCTTCATCGTCTGTAGCGGCGCCTACAGGCTATAGCTCCTATGCAGATGTATGGTATAAGTTTGTGGCTACAGATAATGTGCTAAAGATTAGGACGCTGAATAGCAGCCTTACAGCGGGGCTCTGCGTAACTGTCTATGGGGATTCTTGCAGTGCACCTACGTTTCTATACACCGGCAATGATTCGTTAAGTATGGTTAACATGATTATTGGCGATACATTTCTGGTTCGGGTGATGAGGACATCCACTGTGGTGGGCAGTAATGACACCTTTCAACTTTGTATAAGCTCGCAACCGATAGCAGTAAGTTGTTGGAAGAAAATTTCGGGTGGTTCTAGTTTTTCAATAGGCATAAAACAGGATGGTACGCTATGGGCTTGGGGATGGAACGTAGGTGGTCAATTGGGCGATAGCACATTCGTTACCAAAGCGATACCCACGAAAATTGGAAACGATAATACTTGGACTGATTTTGCTACAGGAGGCAATCACACTCTTGCCTTGAAATCGGATGGGTCATTATGGACTTGGGGCAATAATGCGTCCGGGCAATTAGGAGATTCAACAACTAATAGCAGAAATGTCCCACGCAAACTGAATACTAGTGGCACATGGAAGTACGTATCAACTGGCTATAATCATTCTCTGGCTATCAAGGCTGATGGCACGTTGTGGGCATGGGGAAGTAATAGCGGGGGACAACTTGGTATTGGGAATCCTGCATTGCCTGTGAACGGCAACAAAAGCTATCCCGTTCAAATAGGAATTGATACCAATTGGGTTGCTGCTTCATCCGGCTTTTCCCATTCTCATGCGATAAAATCTAATGGGACGCTATGGGGAACTGGTTACAATGGAGTTGGACAATTGGGCGACAGCACTTTTACCGATAAGTTTGTTTTTACCCAAATCGGAACTGTAAATCTTTGGGACAAAATTGCATCTTCTTACAACCATTGTGTTGCAATCCGCAAGGATAGCAGCTTATGGGCTTGGGGCTATAATCCGGTTTCACAGGTAGGCGATAGTACGGGAACAGACAGGAGTTTTCCAATAAAAATCAGTTCATCAAATGCTTGGATTGAGGCAGGTGCTGGTATTTTTCACTCCATTGCAGTCAAAGCAGATGGTTCACTTTGGGCGTGGGGAGCGGGCGGTTGGGGTCAAACTGGCGCCGGCGGAAACCTTACTATGGTTCCAACTCAAATTTCTGCTTCACAATGGCAACATGTAGCTGCTGGCCATCAACACAGCCTTGGGCTTAATAATCAGTCCCTTTTCGCTTGGGGCGCAAACATGAACGGTCAGGTTGGTATAGGAAGCGGAACTAATGGCATTTTCGGTGGCGGCAGAAACATACCTACACAGGTTGGCCCCGCCTGCTCACCAATTGCTGGCTCCTGCATCACCTGGTCAACCGCCCCACCCACCGACACCCTCATCCTCGCCGCCACCAACTACCTCTGCAACCTCGGTATCATCCAAAACACGCAGGACGCCGCATGGAATCTGCTGCCCATCCGTCGCCACGACCTTGCTAAAATCGTCTATCTCGGATTGCTGGGCAGCAACACAACCACGCCCGCTGAAAAGTTCCCGACTCCTTTCTATGACCTTCAGGACAGCACGATTTACTACTACAAGCCGGCAAAAGTCCTGAGCTACCTGGAGTACGGCGACGGTATCTCGCCCTTCACCCGTTCCTTCGCCCACTTCCGCCCTTCCGATTCAATCACGCGAAAAGACGCAGCAAAGGTTTTTGCCGAGGCCTGGAACCTTCCGCGCGCATCTGGCGGTGTGTCGCCATTTACAGACATCCAGGTGGGCGAATATGTCTACCCCTGGGTGAAGACGCTGGCAGATTCCGGCATTGTCTATGGCAATTCCGGCATGTTCAATGCATCGGGCAACGCACAGCAAAAGCTGACGCGCAACGAGGCTTTTATTATCCTTTACCGGATGCTGCAAAAACTGCGCAAGCCTACGGTGCATGACTCCGATTTCTACGAGCCGCATCTGCAAACTCCTTTCAATCTGTCGCAACTGCCGGGTATGGATGGCGGCGCCTTCAATCAATATACCCAGACTAGCTTTGCCATCAATGGACTACTGCCGCTTCAGCTTGGCGAAGCTTACAATTCATCCTCGCTTGAGTTGCCGGACGAGTTTACAGAGCGCAGCACACCACTCTATGGCAAGGTCTATGCGCAACAAGCTATCGGGCCGGGCTGGACGCACAGCTACAACGCGTATATCGTGCCTGTCTTCGGCGATACTGCCGCCGTAAATACCGACGACCGGTTGCTGGTGCATTGGCCGGACGGCAGCTATCACTTTTACCGGCTGCCCGCAGGTACGGGTGCGCCTTACCTCTGCGCCACTTACGGCGTTTACGACTCGCTGTATGTAGGCAGCAACGGATATGAGATTCTAAAGAAAGACGGCAGCGTCTTTAAGTTTAATCCCGTATTCATCGCACCGTCGGTAGCCTTTATTGCGCCGCTCTCCGCCGTCGCCGACCGGCATGGCAACCTCCTTTCGCTCAGCTACACCATGAAGGGGAATGTCCCCGTGCTGTCGGCCGTTGCCGACCCCGCGGGCAGGGCTTTGCAATTCACCTACACAGACACAAGCCACCCCTATCAGATTACAGGCGTTGCGGCCGCAACCGGAAACATCACCCGCAACGTTTCGTTTAGCTACGACAGCCTCAGCGACCTGACCGGCTACACGGATGCTGCCGGAAAGGGCTATCAGTATTTCTATGGACAAACGCCCCTGGACGCGCATCTGCTGCTTAAAATAAAGCTGCCGCGTGGCAATGAAATCAATAACACCTACGCCAAGCGCAAGCTGACAAGCTCAAGGGCGAACAATACCTATCAGCGCGATGTAGCCCTCACAACGGATTACAGCAGCAGCGCAAATCCCTCTGTCTCCGCTGTGGTCAGCACGCAGCGGGGCAGCCAGACCCTGTACAGCGCCACGCGCCGCGATAAGTGGGGCAACCTGCGCTCGCTGAGCGGCTCCGGTATGCGTATGGGCGCGGTTTACGGCGATGCTGCCAATCCAAAGAAGCCCACCGTGATTGTGGATTCTTCCAGTGGCATCACCATTACAACAAGCTATGATGCGAAGGGAAACGTGCTGTCTGTAAGCAAGGCCGCCGGCGGGCTGACACTGACGGAGAGCAATACCTACAACTCCCGAAACGACATTACGAGCCATACCGACGCGCGGGGCAAGACGACGAATTACACTTACAGCGGTGTGAATCTAAGTTCAGTGCTGATGCCAATCGGCACTACGAGCCTGAGCTATAATGGCAACGGCACGGTCAGCGGCATTACCAATCCTTCCGGCATCAACACCGCCTTTGGCTACAATGCTTACGGCAATCTGACCAGCACAACGCTTGCCGGATTGTACGCCAATACCGCTTCGTACGACAGCGCCAGCCGCATCGTAAAGACCACTGACGCCGCAGGTATAGATACGCGCTACACTTACGATGGCAACGACAACCGGCTATCCGAGCGATACGATTCGGTGCAAAGCAATATCCTTACCCTCTTCGGCTTTGACAACAACAATAACCTGACCTCCATCACCAATGCGCTTGGCGACGTTACGAGCTTAGGCTACGACAATCAGGATGAGCTCTCAACGCAAAGCTTCGGCGGCTTTACGCGTACCAATGCCTACAACGCGGACGGCTCGCTGCAAAGCTATGCTTCGCCCAACAATACCCAGCTGGCTTACAGCTATGATGCGGATGGCCGCCTCACTGCTGACGGCTATGCGGCTTACACGTATTACGCCGACGGCAAGCCGGCAACCATTTCGCACAACGGCAAGACTCTGAGCTTCCGCTACGACAGCCTCAAGCGCCCGGCGGCCATAGCTTACAGCGATTTCGCAGCCGATACAGTGAAGTACAGCTATGATGCTGCTGGAAACGTTACGCAAATCATTTATCCCGGGTCTGCATTCACTGCCAACTATGCTTACGATGATAATAACCGCCTTACCAGCGTGAAGGATGGCAGCAACAATACGCTGGCTGCATATACCTATCTCACAGATGGGCGGCTTTCGCAGCAAAGCAATGGCAACGGCACATCGGCGCTTTACTTCTATGACGCGGCAGGCAGGCCGGACAGCATCGCCAATATCTTCAGCAGCGGCTCACTTATCGCCGGCTACGGATTTACAAAAGATGCCCTCGGTAATCACCTGACGGAGACGAATAATATTCCCGGTGGTCTGCCGTGGCCGGCCTTTAGCAGCAGCACAGTCGGCGGCGCATACAGCTACAACCGCGTGCAGAGCTACGCCGGGCAGAGCTACACGCTGGACAGCAACGGTAATCACAAAACCTCGGGCTCAGCCATTACCTATAGCTGGGATTCAAAGGATAACCTGCTGGGCTACAGCTCGGCTGCGCTGACTGCGGGCTATGAGTACGATGGCACCGAAGCCCGCCGCCGGCGTAATGGCAGACGCTACGTGTTAGACCCGCTGCACAACAATAATGTGTTGATGGAGACAGATACGCTTGGTAATCCGTTGGCGATTTACGTGCATGGTGCAGGGCTTGTTTGCCGCATCATGCCGGGGACAGGTGCAGCCAGCTACTATCATTCGGATTACCGGGGCAGCACCACTGCCGTTACGTCTGCGAGCCAGTCTGTAACGCACCGTTATCTGTACGGCGCTTTCGGCGAGCAGTATGGTGTGCAGGAGAGCGGATTTGCCAATCCATTCCGGTATGTAGGCAAGTACGGTGTGATGTATGAGGACAGCCTGCTCTACTTTATGCGTGCGCGGTACTATCAGCCGGAGCTTGGGCGATTTTTAGGCGAAGACCCGGTTTGGGGGACGAATTTGTATGTGTATTGTGAGAATAATCCGGTTACATATGTGGATTTTAACGGAAAGGATAAGTGGCCAATTGTTGATGATGCAAAGGCTGCAGTTAAAGGAGCCGGAGCGGCAATAAAAGTCGGAGCAGCCGCTGTGTTAATTCCAATGTCATGGGGCCTTTCTCAAATTAATCATCAAGCAAATGATGATACTTATTATAGAGATCAACTGGATCGGATCCTTTATTTGCCGTCTGAGATACTACTTGAGTCGGTGAAGCAAGATTTTAATGGTAGTTCGGTTCAAACTCCTGTTCTGAAAATCTACAAAAAAACGTACGCCGAGAGAAAAGGTGAGGAGTACTACCGCAGTATATCTATTCCAACTGGCAAAAATTAAAACCACTACAATTAGAATGTCACATATTAAAATAATTATTTCTATTGTATCATTTACTCTTGGCGCATTTGACGGTTTTGCTCAGCAACTATCTTATAGTCGTAAGTCTCAGATCACAGCAGCTAATTTTGGCAGCCTCAACAACAGTTTTACCTACGACAAACTCGGCAACCGCCTCTCCAAGCAAATAACCACCGGCACCCCGCTCCCTATTGCCCTCACCAACTTCACCGGCAGACCTCAATCCTGCACAAGCGCGCTATCCTGGAGCACTGCCAATGAGGGCAGCTATACTGGCTTTCGCATGGAGCGCAGCACGGATGGCGGTAGCTTTTCGGCGCTTGCATTTGTCAAGGCCGTGGGCAGCCGGAAGTATAGCTTTACGGATGGCAGCCCGGTGCCTGGCAATAACTACTACCGCCTTGCATTGATAGAACATTCAGGCAAAGAAAGCTTTAGCAACACCATCAGCGTCACGAACACCTGCGCCATCCTGAGCTCCGCTTCTGTATTTCCAAATCCTGCGGAGGGCACGCTTTACCTGAGCTATTCATCCATAGCAGGCAGTGTGCCTTGCACCTTTAGCATCTTTGACATTCAGGGTCGTATCGTCCTAAAGGATGATTTCACAACCGGCACCGGCAAGGAAACACACAGCTACAATATCTCCGCCTTGCCCCCTGGAAATTATACCGCCAGGCTTACGTCTGGAAATGCGGTGCTTTTCGCTGACAAAGTAGCTATCGTAAAGTAGCGAGTCCCATCTCCACAAATGAGGTTCTGGTTATAGTCAGCTCGCTATCTGCTGAAAAATCTCACCCCGTCGCTGCTGCGCAATGGCCAGTACATCGCCGTTGCTCATCTTTACATTGTGGTTGCCGTCTTTGCGCTGTATGGAGGCGATGGCCTTCTTGCTGATGAGGTAAGAACGGTGAATGCGCACAAAATCCGGATGCCGCACCAGCGATTCTGAATACGATTTAATGGTCTCGCTGCAGGTAACAACCTCGCCCGATGCCAGGAAGATTTTAGTGTATGGGCCGCTTGCACCGAAGTAAATAACCTCGTCCAGGTTTATCACCCGTATCTCACCAATCATGCTCACGAAGATGCGCTTCGGATAGGCGTTCTCCGGCAGGTAGTTGCTGGTTAGCTCCTGCATCTGCTCGGCGACCGGGGACGGCGCTGCCGTACCCTGACGCTTGCCCATGCGCACGGCGTAGCGCGCCAGGCAGGCCTGCAGCTTCTCGGCATAAATGGGTTTTACCAGATAGTCCAGCGCGCAGGCTTCAAAGGCGCGCACGGCAAAATCCGCATGAGCCGTTACAAAGACGATGTCGGTTGAATAGGCCGCCAGCTCACGCGCTACCTGAAATCCGTTTTGCTCCGGCATCTCCACATCCAGAAAGATGATGTCCGCTTTATTTTCGGAAAGCCAGGCCTGCGCCGCCGCGCCGCTGTCCAGAGAAGCCAGCAGGTTCAGCTCGGGCAGCTCAGAGGCCGCCAGCCGCATCAGGTCAAGAGAGCGGGGGTCGTCGTCAACGTGGATAGCGGTGTACATGCCTTGTGAATTTAGTGGTTATCGAATAGGAAGCATTATTACAACGTCAGAGCCGCCCGCAGCGTTTGCCTGCCGGTACAGTTGCGGCTCAACCGTTTTTCCGGCATAAAACAGAGCCAGCCGCTCCATAGTCAGCGCCAGCCCTTTGCCCGTCCGGCCCGGCCTTACGGGTTCCGATGCCAGGTTAGGAGCACCGCCCGTGTCGCTCACCACACATTTTACATAGTCACCCTCGTTAGCAATGCGCACCTCAATCCGGTTCCGCCCGTCCGGACAGATGCCGTACTTCAAGGCATTTTCCAGAACCGTTTGTAGCAGCATGGCAGGCACGCGGGTGTCAAAGGTGTCCACATCGTCGGCAACGTAAAAGCCGAAGCTGAAATGCGTGCTGAGCAGCATCTCTTGCATGCGCAGGTATTGTTCCGCAAAATCCAGCTCTTCTTCCAGGCTCAGCCATGCCTTGTCACTCACATTCATCACATCCCGCAGGTAAGCGGAGATGCGGTCTAATGCTTTTATAGCCCGCGACGGATTCTGCCCGTACATCTCATGCGCGAGAAAGGCAAACGTGTTTTGCAGAAAGTGCGGGTTAATCTGCGCGCGCAGGGCCTTGAGCTGCTCTTCAGCCAGCAGCTGTTTTAGCTTAGCCCGCTGATGCACCACACGCCACCGCAGATAGACGAGGCTGCTTATTACCAAAGCGCCAAGCAGTAGCCAGAGCGCCACCGCCCACCACCGCAGATACCAGACCGCCTGAATGGAAAAATGATATTGAAGCGGCACACTCCAATCGCTGCCAGGGCTGATGGCAGATACTTCAAAAACATATGCTCCGGGCGGTAGGCCGGTATAATCCGCCACGCCCTCTCCGCTGACCGGCGTCCACGCCTCTTCGTACCCGTTCAGGCGGTATCGGTAGGCCACAGCCCGGCCAATATCCGGCAGCAGACCACTAAAGTTGAAGCGGAGGAAATTTTGATTATGCCGCAGCATGAGACCTTGCGGGATGCCGAGGGCGTCTGTTGCAAAGCCGGCAGCCTGCCAGTCAAAAGCGGCTTTATTGAGCCGGACGGACGTAAGCAGCACACACGGCGTCTGCGGATGATAGGCTTCCATTAAGGCAGCCGCATTGTAGGTTCTCAGATAATTTCCTGACAGCGGATGCGACACAACCTGAATCTGATTGTCAGGGCCGGCGTAAAGAAGGGGGCTGCCCGAAAACTGCTCATTCCAGAAAAGCGGGTTGTTGCCGTTTACCCTGCCGCCTTTCGCAGGATAGCAATAGAGGGATTTATCGTCGCAGACCCACAAATTGCTGGCCTCGTCAAAGCAGATGGAAGTAGCAGATACCGGCATGCCGTTGACAGAAAGCTGCAACGAATCAGCCGGAAAGAAGCGCTTGCCATCGTTGCCTATACTGACGAGTTTGGCCGTGCCCTGACATACCCAAACGGCCCCGCTGTGGTCGGTGGCAAGGCGGGAAATCTCATCGGGCAGGCGCAGCGCGCCGGAGATGTCCTGGAAGCGGCCTCCGGTGAAGGCGAATACGTGAATGCCGGCGGTATAGAAGGTTCCGCTCTTATCCAGCGCTATCGTGTACAGAGCGCCTTCGGTAATTCCTTCACGGTCAAAATAGTAGCGAAGTGTTTTGTCTTTCCAATGAAACACGCCGTGATAAGAGGAAATCCAGATGCCGCCGGCTCCGTCTTCCAGCATCCTGCGGAAGCGGAACACCATGTCCTTTCCCGCGTAGGTGTGTTCCGTCGGCAGACGTAGCAGGCTTTTGCCGTAAGGCAGATAGTAAGCGGCCCGTTCAGTAGCATACCAGACTTCCTTTTCGCGGGTAACGTACACGTGGGTGATGGTCTGCCCTTCCAGGCTGCGGAAGGCCGCTGCCGCGCCGGGGATGTGATACAGCAGGCTGTCGCTGTGCAGCACCGGCTGCTCTGTGCCGCCTGCGGCAAAATAAGCAAGCGGACTGTGCGCCGGAACGCTGCGGTACTGCTTGCGCCTGATGTGCAGGAGCCCGTTGGAGGTGCTTACCCAAAGACTGCCGTCGCTTTCCTCGCGTACGTGATAGATGCTGCCCGTCAACTGCGCTTTCGTGAGGATGGTCTGCCATCTTCCGTTTATGCGCTGCTCCATGCTGCCCGTGTCGCGCATATGATAGAATGTGCCGGTAGGGCCTGTTGTCCACTCCCACCAAAGTGTTTTTGCAGGCAGGGAAGCGCTGTCGGCAATACGGCCCCCAACAAGCTTATAAGCGTATGCATTTCCGGCGGCATAGCACCACGCCGCGCCGTCCGCAGCCCTCAGCAGGGTAAGGCCATCGCCTGTATAGGGCGACACCGGCCGAAGCGTACGCAGCAGCTCCAGGCGGCCCGCGCGAACAGCGTACAGGTCTCCGCTTTGCTCCAGGGCATATATCACCCGGTCGGCTCCCTGTACTAAAGACAACAAAGGCGTTTGCGTGGAAAGGCTTACCAGCGTGCTCTGGGGGCCAAGCAGGCTCAGGCCCGGCTTGCCCTCATAGCATACCCAGACATTCCCGGCGCTGTCCGGCGCAGCCGAGCGGATAAACGCGCCGCTCGTCGGGTAGCGATCAAAAAGGCGCTTTCCGTTGCCGGTGAAGCGATACACATTAGCCACGGAGCGCGCGAAAACCCGGCCGGCGGCGTCCTCGCCAAGGATATCGGTGTTGCTTTCGGCGAGGCCGCTTTCGCGCCGGTAGGTCTCAAAAGTGTGTCCGTCAAAGCGGCTGATGCCGTTGAAAGTGGCTATCCAGATAAAGCCGCGGCTGTCGCGGTAGCTGCCTGTAATCTCCGAAGACACGAGCCCGTCCGCCGCCGTATAGCGCTGAATGCTGAACGGCCCCCATTCCAGATATTCCGTCGCCCGTGCTGTGATGCAAATCGCGGCAAGCATGGCGTTGAGCAACAACCGCATTACCGGCTTAGCGAGCGCCTTAGCGCAAAAACGAGGTAGAGCCACGATGCTATAAATAAGGCAAAGACCCCTTCAGGCCCGGTTGGTTGTGATGAAGGTATTGACACACAGCTTTTTTTGCGATGGTGAAATCGCTTTACGGAAGCCCGGGATATAAAATTCATGCGGCGAATTGCCCCTTTCATTAAGCCGATTGTTAACTACACGGCCCTTTGCAAGCCCGTAAGAATTATTAAAAGTATCGGAGGATACATTTGACTCCACGATGCGCTAATTCCCTATTCATCCGGCAATTTTGAATATAATTAATGATTATGAACAATAATCGGATGGGCAGTTGCATGCCCGAATCTAACCGGCTAACGCCGCGCATGAGCTAAGCCAGCTTCCTTTTCTACCCCCGGTTCATCCACCTGCACTTTTTACAAAGCACAATACAACAACCACATATGGCACACACCTACACACATCCGCTACACCTGAAAAGGCCGCTCCGGCCTAAACCCTTCGCTGTCAGAAAGCTCTTAATGCTATTGGCGGCTTTCTGCGCCTGCACAGCCGCATCTGCCCAGGCGCCTACTTCGCTTCAGTACCCCACGCCAAGCGTTTTCATTGCCAATGCGAATACGGTCTATATGGCGCCCACAGTGGCGGGCGTGCCGACAAGCTACAGTGTAAGCCCGTCGCTGCCGGCTGGTCTTTCGCTGAATACGACAACCGGCGTTATCAGCGGCTCGCCAACATCTGCCAGCGCAGCGGCAACCTACACCGTTACGGCCACCAATGTTTCCGGCTCTGCTACAAAAGCAGTCAGCATTGCCGTCACCAACTCTTTCTTTAATAACAGCTACGGGCAGGTGACTTTTAAGACGGCCCTTGGCTCAACCGACACGCTGCGCATTATCGGCAACGGGCAGACGGCGGGCGACATTACACTCTACAGAAACGTCGCGACGCTCAGCAGCCAGGCTATTGACTGCATCGTCAAAACGGTGAGCGTGACGAACGTAACTGCCTGGGATGCCTACGACCAGGTAGCGGTTACCGACGGCTCCACGTTCAACAGCAACGATGAGAATTTCTTCTCGCCGCAAATACAGTTCGGCACCGGCGGCGGCGATATCGTGTTTGAGTTTCAGTTTATCCTTGGCGGCTCCTTCAGCACGGCTACCAATACCGGCACGAATGTGACGCTGCAAAACGTGTTGCTGAACACTTATGACATTGACGGCAATGGCACGGCGCTTTCCAACCAGTTCAATCGCTTTGACGGATTTTCCAGCAGCGAGGTAAGCTCAACCACCACGCTCAACGCCGCTACTTACGATGCAACTACCGGGCTCACGCAGTTTCAGTCCAGTATTTCTACTAACAATCTAACGGTTACCTCTGATGCCACACGGGTGAAGCTTACCTATAACAATATGAGTAACTTCCGTATTCAGGTAGGTGCGGGCGAGGTAGGCCGGGCTTATTTCTTCCTGGACTTCAGCAGCGGGCCGGGCTTTTTTACGACTGTTACCAGCACGCCGCCTACCATTGACTTGAATACTTCCCTGTCAGGAACGCTGAACAGCGCTAATGGCTGCGCATCGGCGCTCGCGTTTACGGCTTCCGGCCAGACGAATGCTGCCTCCGGCACGGTGCTTAATGAGCTTACAGTGAGCTATGATAATACGGTTGCGAACCTGCCTGACGGCGCCAATGAGCAATTGCTCATAAACGGCTCCACTGGAGGCACGGGCACGCACGCGCTCAACTTCAGTACGGGCAGCAGCAGCAGCGTTACAGTTGGTGGCGTGGCTTATACCATTACCAAAAGCGTTTCCGGAACAACCAACTACATCACGTTTGCGACCGGTACAACCTTTACGCTCAGTGATGCAGAGACCTTGCTGGATGCTTTGCGCTACAGCAACGCGGGGGCCAGCCCGAGCAACGGCGACCGTGCCTTTACTGTGAATATTCGCAACACGCAGTTCAAAAGCCCGGACGCGGTATTTACCGCCAGCCTTAACTGCGTATCGCTTGCCGGCAATATCTACCACGACGTCAATGGCCTTTCCGATGCAACCGTGAATGGCAGCGCGGTGGGCACAACCGGCACCATTACCGGCCAGTTTGCAGCAAGTGGCGCTTATGCCGTCCTCACCAACCCGAGCACGAATGCCGTGCTCGCAACCGTCGCTATTTCCGCAGGAGGCGCTTACAGCTTTGGGCGTCAATCTCCCGGAGACTACAGCATCTTCATCAGCAATACCGCCACACCCGGCGCTACCGTAACTACGGCTACTTACCCTGCTGGCGGCTACAAAAGCATCGGAGAAAACCTTGGCGCGTCAAGCGGCACTGACGGCACTGCGGATGGCAAGCTCAGAATCGTGCTCGGCTCCGTAGCTGTTACGAACGCCAACTTCGGCGTGCAGATACCGCCTGCCGCTTCAAACTATACATTCGGTAACCAGCCTAATCCCGGCGGCTTCAACTACTACGCCATTCCTACAACCGGCTCTACCGGGTTTGTCGCTTCCGATGGAGACGGCTCCCTGCAATCCATCATCATCACTGCATTCCCGACCGGGGCCAATTACCTAAAAATCGGCTCTACTATTTATACCAATGGCGGCACCTGCCCGCCGCAATCTTCCTGCACCGCCTGGGCGAGTGCCGTGACGGTGCCTTGGGCAAATGTCAATACGATTGCTGTTGACCCGACCTCTGCTTCCAACACAACCGTGACCGTGGACTATAAAGTAGTGGATAACGGCCTTCTTGAAAGCAATAACGGCGTGGTGCGGACTGTGACGATTCCTTTTACTGTTCCGGGAAGCCCGCTGAGCGTGACCGGCAACGTATGGGTAGATGCCAACGCGGATGGCACAAAGGCAGCGGGTGAAGCCTACAGCGCGGCGGCTACATCGGGCCAAACGCTCTACGCCGTGCTCATCCAAAAAACCAACACCTATTCCGGCGCCAACACGATATACGATGCTGTGGCTGTGACAGCAGCGGCAACCGGTTACACCTTTGCCGATGTTCCTTCGGGCAATGATTATGAGGTACGCATCGTATCGCTGGCGACCATCCCCGGAGACGGCGTGGCGGCAGGCAGCATTACGCCATCACTTGCTACCGGCTACACCGGCGTGAGCACGAATAACGGCGGGACGATTACCGCCAACCAGAATACAAATGATTTAGTGAATGCGCTTGGTGTGGTCAGCGTAAACAAGACCGGTATCAACTTCGGCATTGAGCAGGCCCCCGTTGGTGCAAACTACACGGCGGCGCGGCAGGCCAATCCCGGCGGCAGCGGCTCCGCAGCCACAGTGCCCGTAGCCGCTCGCAGCCCTTACCGGCACAGATGCGGAAGACGGCGCTTATACTGCCGGGCTTAACGGCAAAACCGTCAACATCACTCCGGTAGCCAACGGCAATCTTTATTACAACGGCACGCTGGTTTCCGGCGGCGGACAAACCATTACCGGCTTTAATCCTACGCTACTTACCATAGACCCAACCGGCCCTTCACCAACCCTCGCGGTTGCGGTTACAGCAACATTCACCTACACCGTAAATGACGCAGCGGGCATTCCCTCGGCGGCAAAGACGGTCACTATGCCTTTTGACGCGCCCATCACCATTAGCGGCAATGTGTGGCTGGACGCCAACGGCGATGCGGTAAAGGCGAGCGAATCATTTACAAATGCCGGCGGCCTGAACGCCGTGCTGACTGATAATTCAGGCAACGTTATCCAGACGGCTGCCGTGGCTGCGGGCGGTGCATTCTCTTTCTCCAAAGGCGCAAGCTCAGAGAATTATAAAATAGTGTTGACGACGACTTCGCCTGTAGCCGGAACCCTGCTCACGGCATCTTCCCTGCCGGCGCCGGGCAGCGGCGCATGGGCAAATACAGGCGTCAATCCGGGCGGCAGTACGCCTACGCCAGGCAACAGAACGGGCATTCTTTCCCTTACCACACCGGCCAGCGGCAACGTGACCAACCAAAACTTCGGTATTGAGCAGACGCCGGTTGCAGATGCGAAGGCATTTACTGCGCCTAACTCGGCGTTTACCTACACAGCCGGCACGCTCATCGGCGGCGTGGGCTCTTATGCGGTCAACGCAAACAGCGGCTCGCTGAGCGGTTCGGCCATAAAGTCGCTTTCCGGCACGGATGCGGAAGACTGCGCAACGGCGTCTTCCTGCACCACGGCGCGGACTTATAAGATTCAGACGATTAACAGCAATACGCGCTTATTCTACAGCGGCTCTGAGGTGTTTGCCAACAGCTCAATTCCGAGCTTCGACCCGGCCAACCTGACAGTTTACGGGCAACGCGGACAAGGCTTCACCGCACCGACTGCGCTTGGATTTACTTACAGCCTCGTTGATGCCGCAGGTGTGGCTTCCGCGCTGGTGACTTATGCCATACAGACGACAACGACGCCGCTTCCTATAACGCTTATCTCTTTTGAAGGGGCGGCGAACGGCTGCACAGCTGAGCTTTTCTGGACAAGTGGCAGTGAGAAGGACGGCCGCGGGTATGAGCTGGAGCAGAGCGCGGATGGCCAGTCTTTCCGTACCATATATACCGTTGCCTGCAAGAATCCAGGCGGCGATAACAGCTACCGCGCGGCGGCGGCCATGAACGGCGACAATGCCTTCTTCCGCCTCAAGCTGGTGGGCCTGGACGGACGCGCCGACTACAGCCAGACCATTCGCCTGAACAGCGCCTGCGGCAATTCCGCGACGGTGGCGGTCTATCCGAATCCGGCAAGCCAGTCTATACGCCTTAGCGGCATCGGCACGGCTGCGGCAGTGAAAGTCTTTGACCTGACCGGGCGGTTAGTGTTGACGGCACATGATGTTTCCGACGGCGAAGCGCTGAGCGTCGCATCTTTGCCTGCCGGCGGATACCTGCTGGAAGTGAGCGGCAATGGGCTGGTCATGGCACGCCTGCGGCTGCAAAAGCAGTAACGCCGCGCATCGCCTCATAGATAACCGGGAGGGTTGCTTTGCACAAAGCACCCTCCCGGTTTCGTGATGAATAAAAGCCCTGTTGTATGAATGCAGCGTTTGATTTAATGAAGCCTGTGTTTTGCAAGCTTATGCATTGATTGTGGCAGATGGACTAGCCCTTTTACCAGAACAGCCCTGCGGAGTTTAAAACGGGCTTGTATAAATTGTTGCGCTTTACGCTGCCGTCACTCCTTTATCATTCATCTTCTTAGTAACCCCCCTTACAGCGTCTGTATCTATGGATTACACGGCACACATCAACCATCTGCGGCACCTTGTACGAGATGTGCAAGCGTACTATATACGTGCAAATCATGCACAGCTAGGAAGCGATTTTTCCCTGCCGCGGCCAATGATTGCGTTCATGCTTTCCGCATTTCCGGCAAAGGAAGGCGAGCGGGTATTAGAGTTGTTGCTGGAAGAAGGCTGCATTCAGTCCATGGATGCTTCATCTATCACCTTCTCTGAGGCATTTTTAAAGCGCCAAAAGGCGCTTGACGCCTTTGCTTTATAACCAGAAAAGGCGTCAATACCGTTTTTGGAATGGTAATCCATCTGACATACAATGCAGGCGTCTCTTAAGGAAGCCCGTCAGAACTTTAGAATGCGGAGGAGACCGGCAGTTTGACGCAGGCATCAGCCTGATGCGGCATAGTGGTGTAGGAGCCGGAACTTAGCGCTCACTACCTTTATTACCTAAAACTGCTTCGGTTTCATCCCCTTTGCGGCCCGCTCCGCGATTTCACTGATCCTTTTCTGCCAGGTTTCCGGTCGCCTGGCGAGGACAATCCGTTGCAGCATAGCTTTCCTCACCGATTTGCTGAGGCCAGTGAAAAATGCCTTTGAACGTTTATGCTTTCTGAATGCCGCGCTCAGGTCTTTCGGGACGATTAGCTCCTCCGCCTCATCTAAAATCGCCCAGGAGCCGTTCTTTTTTGCAACATCAATGCTTGCAAGTCCTGCGGGTGCCATAAGACCACCTTTTATTAGCCGCTGCACTTTCTCCTTGTTGATTTTAGACCAGACGCTCGTTGGTTTCCTTTTGCAGAAGAATTGCCTGAAGCGGTGTTCATCAATTGCTTTTGCAGTGCTGTCTATCCAGCCAAAGCACAACGCCTGGTCAACCGCTTCGCTCCAGGTAATGGACGGCACACCTGCTCCCTTCTTATAGTAGATGAGCCAGACGGACTGTTTGGATTGATGGTTCTTCGTCAGCCAGGCCCGCCACTCTTCCACATTGGAGGGACAAAAGCTTTCTGCTTCTTCTTGCTGCATTGACTTTCTATTTCAGTGCGCTACTGCAGTGGAAGGGTAATCACAAATGTCGCCCCTGCATTTAGCTCTCCTTCAGCCCTGATTGTGCCGCCATGCCGCTCTACAATCTTCCGGCATAGCGACAGGCCAAGCCCTGTTCCTTCATACTTGTCTTTAGGATGCAGCCGAACGAAGGTTTGAAAGATGCGCTCGGCATATTCGGGCTCAAAGCCGATACCATTGTCCGCGACAATAATTTTCGCAAATCCATTCCGCTCCGGCTGGCCGGTAATAATGATGCGCGGCTTCACGCCTTCGCGGCTAAACTTCAGGGCATTGTTCAGCAGATTGTAGAATAGCTGGGCGATAAGCACGGGCACGCCTGATACCGCCGGCAGTTCGCCTATGTTGAGGTCGGCGCCTTTCTGCCCGATGACTATCTCCAAATCGGCAGCCGCCTGCTGCAGCACCTCGGCGAGGTCAATATCGCGGGCAGCCTCATCAGTTGCGGAAAGCCTGGAGTATGCCAGCACTCCGGTAACCATGTCCATCATTCTCCCGGAAGCGGACAGGATTTTGTCTAAACACATAACGCCGCGCTCCGAAAGAGTCGCGCCGTCGGAGCCTTTCAGCATGTTGCCGAAGGTCTGGATTTTGCGCATCGGCTCTTTGAGGTCGTGGCTGGCTACGTGGGCAAATCGCTCAAGGTCTTCATTGGAGCGTTGAAGCTCCATTGTTCGCTCTGCCACCTGAGCCTCAAGCTTTTCGGCGAGTGTCTTCTGGTCGTGAATGTCTATTATAGAGCCGACCCACTTCAAGACTTTGCCTTCTGCGTCTTTCACCGGCACAGCTACGCTCACATGCCAGCGGTATTGGCCTTCTTTATTTTTGAGCCGTATTTCAGCCTGAAAGTTCGCGCCGGTGGCAACGGCTTTTGCAAATGCGGCATTGGCAGCATCACGGTCTTCAGGCACCGACATTTTCTGCCACGCTTCCGTGCTGTTCATCCCAAAATACTCGTGCCATTTCCCGGAGATAAACTCCTCTTTTGTACCGTCAGCGTTCGTGACCCAAACCATTTGCGGCAGCGTTTCGGCAAGCATACGGAAACGGTTTTCACTTTCGCGCATTGCCTGCTCCGCCAATACCTGCTCGTGGATGTCGGTGTTGGTGCCTACCCAGCGGTAGCGCTTTCCCTCGGCGTCAAAGACCGGCACGGCGCGGGTGAGGAACCAGCGGTAGCTGCCTTCCTTATGCCGCAGCGGAAAAATCATTTCCGCCGGCTCGTCTTTCAGAAATGCCACTTTCCAGAAGGCAAGAACGCGCTCAATGTGGTCGGGATGATGCACTTTCTGCCAGCCCCAGCCCTCCATATCTGCCAGCGTGGTGCCGGTATAGTCGTACCAGCGCTCATTGTACCAGAATATCCAGCC
>CBDFFM010000029.1:0-95142 GCA_965246785.1 Chitinophagaceae bacterium | reverse complement strand
CATCCGAAAGTAGCCAGCGCATACACCCCGCAAAACGGCAACCCGCCAATGCGCACGCCCATGGCGATGAACAGCGCGAAGAAGATACCGATGAAATCTTTTCGCTGAACGCGCGGCGCTGATTGTGCGATGCGCAGCAGGAAGTACGCGAGCATCATCATCCCCAGCGAGAAGGGAATGTCCTTGGAGTTGTTCATGCTCGCACCAAAGAAGCGAGGCGAGCAAAAGAGCAGCCAAATAGCGAACAGCTCTGCCGTGCGACCCCAAAGCAGCCGGGCGGTCTTCCCCGCATAAACGATGGCGAAGAAGCCGGTGACAGCGATGATGAAGTGGCGGATGTGCAGCTCATCCGCCCACGGCATCCAATGGGCAAGGTTGGTAGTGATGACGCCGAATAGGCCGCTGTAATTATCCAGCTTGATGCTCGCCGTGCTTCCCGGCAGAAAGCCGAGCGTGCGGCAGAGAAAGACGTAGGTATTGCGCCCGATTTGCATCTGCGAGGCCTCATCGCCGCTCATGGAGAAGTCGCGGAAGACGAGCAGCATGAGGAGCGCCATGATGCTAAGGCTTATGACGACAGCCTTCTTCAGAAGGGCATCTTCGGGTTGAATTTGCGGCACAGTGGCAAGGTACAAACGCGCGCCTTGAAGGCGTTTGCAGAAAAGTAATGCCCTTTTGCAGAACGCTTGCGGCAATACGCATAGGGCGCCTGCGGTGAGGTAATGCGGCCGGCTACATTTGGCTTTCAACACTAAAACATCCTTATGAAAAAGCCAATCGTCGCCTTGCTGCACGCTAGTTACTGGGGCATCTATCTGATGCTGCTGTTCACGCTCTGCGCCATGACGGGCGTAGCCAATGGCCAAAGAATAATGCGAGGCAGCGCCTACTGGATATTGATGAGCGCCTTTGCGATTCTGCCCGGCACCATCGGATTTTATACGGCTTACCTCGTTCTGTTCCGCAGATGCTTTGTGCGCCGGCAGACCTTGCGCCTGATTGTGGCAGCGCTATTGGCATCGCTGGCGGCTGCGATTGTCGGAGAACTGGGCGTTGCCGCTATCGCTAAGTCAATCGGGCTACATGTGAATTGGGCGGGCGACACGATAGTGACGATGGGAATAGTGATTGCTCTCAATGCCTTCCTGAATGCGGCAGTCGGGCTCGTGCTTAAAGGATTTATTTCCGGCTACAACGATATGCGCCTGAGAAGTGAGCTGGAGCAGAAGAATCACGAGATGGAGCTGACGCTGCTGAAGTCCAGAATTAATCCGCATTTTCTCTTCAACACCATCAACAATATAGACGTGCTCATTGAGCAGGACACCGCAAGGGCCAGCAGCTACCTCAATAAGCTCTCGCGCCTTATGCGCTTCATGCTATACGAGACGAAATCCGAGCGCATTCCACTGGCTAAAGAGCTGGAGTATATTACGGAGTATATGGAGCTCCAGAAAATCCGCAGCGCCAATGCGGACTATGCGAACCTCCACATCACCGGGCAGCCCGGCGGTCTTACCATTCCGCCCATGCTCTTCATACCTTTTATTGAAAATGCCTTCAAGCACGCCGATGATAAGCGGACGAGCGGCGCGGTTGATGTCCGCATTTCCATAACGCCGGACGAGTTGATTTTTGAATGCAGTAACGTTTATAATGGCAGCCAGCAGCCATCTCTGACCGACGAACCGGGCATTGGCAACGACCTTATTGAAAAGCGTCTAGCGCTGCTCTATCCGCGCAGCCATAACTTAGAGATTAGCAAGACGACGGGTCTTTACAAAGTGAAGCTCCGCATTACACCCTAATGGAGATTAAGTGCATCATCGTAGAAGACGAGCCGCTGGCGGCTGAGCGCATCAGAAGCTATGTGCAGCGCTTGCCGTACCTGCGCCTGGTGGCCGGCTTTGACAATGGCATGGATGCGCTGGTGTATGTGAAGTCGTATCCGGTTGACCTTATCTTCTTAGACATTAACATGGACGGCTTTTCAGGAATAGAATTTCTGGAAGCGGCACAGACGAGCACGCATGTTATCATCACAACGGCGTATGATGAATATGCGCTGAAGGGCTTTGAGCTAAGAGTAACGGATTATCTGCTCAAGCCATTTACGCTGCAGCGATTCATACAAGCGGTGGAGCGCGTGCAGCAGGCCCACAACCTGACTGCTCCGGCAAGCGCGAAAGCCATCTTCATCAAGACCGCTTACCGTTTAGAAAAAGTGCTGCTAGAAGACATCCTTTACATTGAGGGAATGCGGGATTACCGGCGCATCCACACGGCTAAGCGAAAAATCATGACGCTGCAAACCTTCGGCGAGTTGGAGCAGCAACTGCCGGAAAGCGTCATCTGCCGGGTGCATAAATCATTTATGGTGGCGCTGGATAAGATTGAATCAATTTACCGGGCTGGCGTGCGCGTTCAGGATGTGACCATTCCCGTCTCCGACACTTACCGCAAGGCTTTACTGGAAAGGTTCAGTGCGGCGAGCTGATACGGCTTTGCCAGTACAGCGGAATCTAACCCTACTTCTAACCTGCCGGTGATTGCCGCATTCGCTAAAATGTGCTTTGCTTTGTAGGAAAGCCGGCAACACACAACACCTACCTATGCTCTTTCGCTTCGCCGCTTTAGCGCTGCTATTCTGCCTTACTCTTCCGGCGGCGCCCCTCCTTGCGCAGCGGGTTACGCTCCGCGGCAATGTGGCGGACACGCTGAACAATACCCGCCTGCAGCGCGCATCGGTCTCGCTCATCCGTGCTAAGGATTCCATCCTCGCCACCTTTACGCGCAGCGATTCTGCCGGCGCTTTCCGCCTGAGTATTGACAGTCCCGGCAGGTACATTCTGCTCGTTACTTATCCCGGCTTTGCTGATTATGTGGACGGTGTAAACGTTCAGAGCGGCGACATGCAGCTTTCACCCATCGCGCTCATTTCCCGCACGCACGTCTTGCAGGAATTTGTCCTGAAAAAGAAAGCCGCAGCAGTCGTCATCAAAGGCGATACGACCGAATATGCCGCCGATTCCTTCGCCGTCCGCTCCGGCGCAAGCGTGGAGGAATTGCTCAAAAAGCTCCCCGGTCTGCAGGTGGATAAAGACGGCAAGGTGACGGCACAGGGCGAGACGGTACAAAAGATTCTAGTGGACGGCGAAGAGTTTTTCTCAGACGACCCCGCTGTGGTTACGAAGAACCTGCAGGCTGCTACCGTTGACAAGGTGCAGGTTTATGACAAGAAAAGCGACCAGGCCGCCTTTACCGGCATTGACGACGGCGAGAAGACGAAGACCATCAACCTTACGCTCAAGGAAGACAAGAAGCGCGGTCTCTTCGGCAAAGCCGTTGCCGGCGGCGGGCCGTCACTCTCGCCGGATTTGAAGAGCGGCTTTTTTGAGAATCAGGCGATGGTGAACCTCTTCCGCGGCAAGCAGCAGATTTCGGCATTCGGCATCATGAGCAATACCGGCACCATCGGCCTCGGCTGGGGCGATAAGGAGAAGTACGGCAGCGGAAACGGCAGTCGCGAGTATGATGAGGAAAACGGTTTTATGTACTTCTCCAACAGCAGCGACGGCGATGAGCTTTCCGGCTCCTGGGACGGCCGCTACCGGGGCGAGGGCCTGCCTACGGTGTGGACGGGCGGCGTGCATTATGCCAATAAATGGGCGAAGGACGCGCAGCACCTTTCCGGCAATTACCGCTACGCTAAAAACAATGTGGAAGCCGACGGCAGCACCACGACCCAATACATCCTGCCGGACTCCAGCTATGTGCGCGATGAGCGGCGCAGCACCTTCAACACCTCCACGCGCCACGCGGGTGATGGCTTGTATGAATGGACGATTGACACAAGCAGCAACCTGAAATTCACCCTCAGCGGCAGTACGGTTGAGCGCGCGTCAAATGGCGTGTATGCCGCGACTACCAGGGGCGCATCGGACGGACTCATTAATGGCAGCAACCGCTTTTCCAGCAATGTCTCCTCCTCGCAATCGGCGGCTGCATCGCTGGTGTACCGTAAAAAATTCGCAAAGAAGGGCCGCAACACGAGCGCCGAGCTTCGCCTGAACGACCGCACCTCTGACGGTACCGGCTACCTGCAATCGCGCAATGACTATTACGCCTCCGGAACCGCCGATAGCATCAACCAGCGCAAGACAAGCACCGGCGGGAGCTTTTCGCTCAGTGCGCGGCTGAGCTATACGGAGCCGCTTTCCAAAGTGACCTTTCTCACGTTGCGTTACGGCGCTAATGTATCTAATAGTCTTTCCGAGCGCCTTTCCTTCAACCGCGCCGGTGCGGACTGGAGCCCTACGGCGGACTCGCTCTATTCCTCTTCTTACGGCTACGATGTGCTGACGCAAAACGGGGCGGCGGCATTGCGCTTTGTTTACAAGAAGTACAATTTTTCTGTGGGCGGAGAAGTCTTCCATACTTCCTGGCAGCAGCATGACCGGCTCTTCCACCTCTCCGACCGCAGCCGCGATTACAACAACTTTGCGCCCACCGCCTCGCTGAAGTACAGCTTTACCAAGCAGTCCAACCTGAACTTCTATTACTCCGGCCGCACCTCGCAGCCTTCCTTAGAACAGCTTCAGCCGCTACGCCAGAATACCGACCCGCTCAACATCTCCCTCGGCAATCCCGACCTGCGGCAGGAGTTTCGCAACGACTTCAACGCCTCTTACCATTCCTTCAAGCCTATCTCCGGCAGGTATATGTACTTCGGCGGCGGCGGCGCCTTCACGCAGGATGATATTGTGCGCTCGGAATACTTTGACTCCCTGGGCCGGCATACTTACCAATACATCAACGTCAACGGCAACTGGAACGCAAACTTCTGGGGCAACTATAACTTCAAGCTCAAAGGGCCGGATATTCAGCTTGGCTTTTCCACCAACATGAACTTCGCCCGCAACGCTACGTTTGTGAACGGCGAGCGTAATACTTCCCGAAACAACAACTACGGCCTTGACCTCAATATCGGCAAGGACTGGCGAAAGAAGGACAAGGAAGTAGCCGGAATTGATTTAAGCGTCGGCGGGAATTATTACGACAACAGCGCGACCATCTCCGCGTTCACTACCTCTTACTGGCAGACTGAAATCAATGCCGACGCTTACACTGAGCTTCCCTGGAAGCTGCAGTTCAAGACCGAAGTGTGGTGGTTCATCCGCGAAAAGACAACAGTCTTCACCGCCAACAACAACGTCATTCGCTGGAACGCCTCGCTGGGCCGCAAATTCCTGAAGGGCGATAAGCTGGAGCTTCGCGCCGCCGTCTCCGACATCCTCAATCAAAACATCGGCTACAGCCGTGATGCGCAGGCCAACTACATTACCGAAGATCGCTACACCACCATCCGCCGCCACGCGCTGTTCTCCCTCATCTACCTCTTCTCCGGCGGCGCGGGGACGGTTAAAAAAGATGATGATGATGACTAAGCGCTCTTTAATCCTCGCCCTTCTTATCATGTGCGCCGCCAATGCGAGCGCACAGTTTACGCTGCAAGGCCGTATAGAATACGAGCGCCGCTCCAACCTGCATAAGCTCTGGGAAGGCGACCAATGGCTGGAAAGCTTTAAGGACAAAATCAAGCCCTTCTACTCTGTCTACTTCAACCTGGCTTTTACCGAGAGCGGAAGCCGCTACAGCCCCGGCCGCGAGGTAGATGCGCCCAAAATGACCTGGGGCCTGCCGCCATTCTCTGACAATGACGTCCATCAGGATTATACGCAGCATCGCGTCACGGCTTTCCGCAATCTTTATGAAGAGCCGTTCCTCATCCGCGATTCCGCAGCGCGCCGCCAATGGCGCATCGGCTCCGAAATCCGCACCATTGCCGGCTATCAGTGCCGCAAGGCCGTGACCCGCATCTGCGATTCTGTGTACGTCGTTGCATTCTACACCGATGAGATACCGGTGTCCGGCGGGCCGGAGGAAATGGGCGGACTGCCTGGCATGATACTCGAGCTTGCCGTGCCCCGCCTCTTCACCACGTGGACTGCTACTAAGGTGGATGTGGTAAGCATTAAGCCTGATGAGCTAACACCACCGACTAAAAAAGGCAAGTCCATGAACCACGACGCCTTTGAAGCGCTCATCCGCAAGAGCCTTCAGGACTGGGGTCGCACCGGGGTTCGGAATGTCTGGCGCAGCAGGATTTAGCAGTCGGCTTACATATCCGTGTCCGCCGGCTTCCAGTCGTGGGCAAGGCCCTGCTCCATGCGGAAATGCGCCAGCCATTCATCCACACCCGGCGCATCGTCCACGCTGAAGCCGCCAATCTTCGTGCGGCGCAGGGCTTGCAGGTAGCCGCCGCAGCCAAGTACCTGTCCGTAATCATGCGCGAGGGGAGCGGATGTAGGTGCCGGTGCTGCATTCTACGCGGAAGTGGACTTCCGGCAGCTCAATCTTCGTTAGCTCAAAGGCGGTGATGGTAACGGGGCGCGGCTCCAGCTTGATTTCCTTTCCTGCTCTTGCCAATTCATAGGCGCGCTTGCCGCCCTTCTTAATAGCGGAGTGAATGGGTGGCGTTTGCAGGATGGCTCCGGTGAACTGCTTCGTGGCTTCGCGCAGCGCTTCCTCGGTAATGCCTTCTACTGGCTTGAAATCTTCCGAGTCGCTTTCCAAATCATAGGTCGGCGTTGTCGCGCCGAGGCGGATGATGCCGGTATATTCCTTTGGCTGGCGCTGGTAGGTTTCAATCTGCTTGGTCATCTTGCCGGTGCAGACGATGAGGAGGCCGGTGGCCAGCGGGTCAAGGGTACCGGCGTGCCCGAGCTTGGCCTTTAAGGGGCGGCGGAGCTTGTTGATCACGTCAAAGGATGTCCAGCGCAGCGGCTTGTCCACGAGGATGACGGCGCCCGCATTCAGCTCGGCGAGGGTTGGCTTTTGCATGGTGTTTTTGTTGGGTTGGTGAACCCACCTCCGGCTTCGTCGCGTTCGCTCCTTAGCCACCTCCGCCAGCGGAGGATATCCCACGCGATGTGCCCGTGGGCTGTAAGGTTATTAGGCCGTTGTCCTTTCTTTTAGAATGCCCAGTTCCTTCCCTGCTTTCGTGAAGGCTGCGATGGCTTTATCCAAGTGCTCCCTTTCATGTGCTGCAGAAATCTGCACACGGATGCGGGCCTGGCCTTTGGGCACTACAGGGAAGAAGAATCCTATCACGTAAATGCCTTCTTCCAGCATTCGCGCAGCCAGTTTTTGCGCCAGCACCGCATCGTACAGCATGATGGGTGTGATGGGGTGAATGCCGGGCTTGATGTCAAAGCCTGCGGCCGTCATCTTCTCGCGGAAGTAGCGCGTGTTTTCTTCCAGCTTGTCGCGGAGCGTGGTGGTCTCGCTCAGCATATCCAGCACCGCTATGGAGGCGCCCACCACGCTCGGCGCGACGGTGTTGGAAAAGAGGTAGGGCCGGCTGCGCTGCCGCAACATGTCTATAATCTCCTTCCTGCCGGATGTGAAGCCGCCGGATGCGCCGCCGAGGGCTTTACCGAGCGTGGAGGTGATGATGTCCACCCTGTCCATCACGCCGCATAGCTCGTGAACGCCGCGGCCGGTCTTTCCCATGAAGCCGCTGGAGTGGCTCTCGTCTATCATCACCACCGCGTCGTACTTGTCGGCGAGGTCGCAGATTTTGTCGAGCTGCGCTACCGTGCCGTCCATGGAGAAGACGGAGTCGGTGACGATGAAGCGCGTGCGCTTGTCGGCGTGTTGCTGCAACTGGCTTTCCAGATCCGCCAGGTCATTATGCTTGTAGCGGGCGCGGGCGCACTTCGTCAGGCGCACGCCGTCTATGATGGAGGCGTGGTTTAATTCGTCAGAAATGATGACGTCGTTCTCGCCCAGCAGGGGCTCAAATACGCCGCCATTGGCATCAAAGCAGGCTACGTAGAGGATGGTTTCCTCAGTGCCGAGGAAGGTGCTGAGCTTCTCTTCCAATTCCTTGTGTATGTCCTGCGTGCCGCAGATGAAGCGGACGGAGGAGAGGCCATAGCCGCGCTCGTCAATGGTCTGCTTAGCCGCTTCCAGCACCCTGGGGTGGCCGGCTAGGCCGAGGTAATTATTGGCGCAGAAATTCAGGACGGTCTTGCCTCCAACGGTGATTTCGGGGCCCTGCGCGCTTTGGATGACGCGCTCGGTCTTGTAGAGGCCGGCGTCGCGGATTTCGGAGATTTCGGATTGAATACGCTCGTAGAAGGATTGGCTGGCCATATCGGATTGGGTATTTTGGGCCTTAAAATTACAATCGCGGCCTTGCCCGCCGCCCCCTTTTATTGTGCCGCCGCCGTTGCCGCAGGCAAAAATGGCAGTTTTGGTGCCGCATAAGCCGTTTTGGCGCACGCACCGGGCATTGATGCCCATACTATGCCCGGTGTGCGGGTATCTATGCCCGGTGCATGAGTATCTATGGCCGGTGCGAGCGTATCTATGCCCAGTGTGCGACTATCTATGACAGGTGCGAGCGTATCTATGGCCGGTGTGCGACTATCTATGACAGCAGCGAGCGCATCTTTAAGAAGTGCGGGAGCATCTTTGGCCGCAGCGCCCTTGCCGGCGCCAAAAGCACCATCCGCCGCACCGGTAGCTATATTAGAATGACTTTTGTACGCCATCGCCCATTCCCCACCCCCATGCGCTATTACATCATCTCCGGCGAAGCCTCCGGCGACCTGCACGGCTCCAACCTGATTAAAGCGCTGCGCGCAAAGGACGAGGCCGCCGACATCCGCGCCTGGGGCGGCGACAAGATGCAGGCCGCCGGCGCCACGCTGGTGAAGCATTACCGCGACCTCGCCTTCATGGGATTTGTGGAGGTGATAAAGCACCTCGGCGCTATCCTGCGCAACATTGATTTCTGTAAGGGCGACATCACGGCCTACAAGCCCGACGTGCTGGTGCTGATAGACTATCCCGGCTTCAACCTGCGCATCGCCAAATGGGCCCGCGCCCAAGGCATCCGCATCGTCTATTACATCTCCCCGCAGGTGTGGGCCTGGAAGGAAGGCCGCGTGGAAGACATCAAAAAGTATGTGGACAAGATGCTCGTCATCCTGCCTTTTGAGAAAGATTTTTATGGGAAGCATGGCATGGCGGTGGATTATGTGGGGCACCCCCTGCTGGAAGTAGTGGCGGAGGAGAAAGAAGAGGTGACCATACCCCTGTACACCGGCAAGCCCATCGTAGCCCTGCTGCCCGGCAGCCGCGCGATGGAGATAAGCAAGAAGCTGCCGCTGATGCTGAAGATGGTGGAGCGCTTCCCCGACCATCAGTTTGTAGTAGCAGGTGCCCCCTCCCAGCCGGATTCGGTATATGAGGAGATGATAGGTACTTCGCCCGTCATGCTGCTGCGCAATGACACCTACAACCTGCTAAAGCAATCGCGGGTGGCGCTGGTAACCTCCGGCACGGCCACATTGGAGACGGCACTCTTCGGCGTGCCGCAGGCGGTGTGCTACCGCGGGAACCCAATTTCATTCTGGCTGGCGAAGAAGCTGGTAAAGGTGCCGTACATCTCGCTGGTAAACCTGATAATGGGGAGGGAAGTGGTGAAGGAATTAATCCAGACCGGCATGAACGAGAAGACCCTGGAGGCCGAGCTGCGCAAGCTCCTTGAAGATGATGCCTACCGCGACAGGATGGAAGAAGACTACCGCGCCCTCTGGCAGGCGCTGGAAAGCGGCGGCAGCGCCTCCGCCCGCACGGCAGCAGCAGTGATTGAGGCGGCTACTGGCGCAGCGCCCTCTCCGCCCGCAGCATCTGGGCGAAGTTCTGGCCTTTAGCGAGGGCCGTTGTGGCGCGCATCAGGCGGCTTTCCCTTGCCTGCGGGCCTTTCACCGCCTCAATCCATTTTATCCAGTAATGCTGGTGGCTCTTTGGCTGCTTATGAAAGAATGCGGAAGCATCTGCATCGGCAGCGAGGCATTCCGCGAAGTCTGCGGGCATGGCTATTTCGGTAGCGTCTTCTTCTAATTGCACATCCAGCATGGCGCCCTCGCGCTTTCCGGTGCCCTTGCGCATCGCGGCGTTGAAGGCCATGATGAAATCGCCCTCGCCCATAGGTAGGAGGCTTACCTGCTTAATAGGATGCGCATCAAGTTTTCCCTTTACGCGAAAGGATTTCTTGTTGCCAGGCTTTAGCTCCTGCGCGAGATGGGCGGAGATGGCGATGTAGCTCCAGCCGGTTTTCTCACCCTGCTGGTCAAATTTCAGAATGGTGGCGGTGAAGCGGATGATATTACTGGCCATAAAGCGGCGGGCTTATGCTTCCGCCAGTTCCGGCAAAGGCCGCGGCATATGCTGCTTCATCTCCGCCGCAATGGCGGCAATGTGCGCCGGCGTAGTACCGCAGCAGCCACCTACAATATTCAGCCATCCATTCGCGGCAAACTCGCCTACGATGGCGGCCGTCTCTTCCGGCGTCTCATCATACTCGCCCATCGCGTTGGGCAGGCCGGCATTCGGGTAGCAGCTCACGTAGCATGATGCGATGGACGCCAACTCCTCAATGTGAGGGCGCATCTGCCGCGCGCCAAGTGCGCAGTTAAGTCCTATAGAAATTGGCTCCGCATGCATGACGGAGATGTAAAAGGCTTCCAGTACCTGCCCGCTGAGGGTGCGGCCGGAGGCATCCGTAATGGTGCCGGAAATCATGACCGGGAGCTTTGTGCCGCTTTCATCAAAGAACCGGTTGATGGCATAGATGGCCGCCTTCGCATTGAGCGTGTCAAAGATGGTTTCCACGATTAAAATGTCTGCGCCGCCATCGACAAGGCCACGTACCTGCTCGTAATAGGCATCCGCCACTTCATCAAAAGTGACGGCGCGGTAGCCGGGGCGGTTTACATCCGGCGATAGCGACAAAGTCTTATTCATTGGCCCTATAGCTCCTGCTACAAACGCCGTCTGCGCCATTCCGAATTCCGAGTTCCGAGTTCCGAATTCGGTAATGGCTTCCTTGGCGATGCGGGCGGCGGCTACGTTGATTTCGTAGGACAAGTCCTGCATGTCGTAGTCGGCAAGGGATACGCGCTGGCTATTAAAAGTGTTGGTCTCTATGATTTGCGCGCCTGCGGCGAGGTATTCTTTGTGAATGCTCCGAATGATGTGTGGCTGCGTGAGGCAGAGCAGGTCGTTATTGCCCTTCAGGTCAGACGGCCAATCTTTAAAGCGCTCGCCGCGATAATCGCTTTCTTCCAGCTTATGGCGCTGAATCATAGTGCCCATGGCCCCATCCAGGATGAGGATTTGGCTGTCTAAGAACTGGCGAAGGCGGGCGGCTGTTTCCATTGCGTAAAAATAATCCGGGAATTGGGTGGCGCACCCTGTTTATACCATCGGCTACGGTATTTAATACCCTAAAAGACCGCGATGACGCAGTCCCGAACGGTATTTATTAGCGTAAAAGACAGCGATAATGTCGGCCCGTACGGTATTTATTACTGTTAAAGACGATATTAAATACCCTTCAAGACGGTATTATCGCCGTACGGGACGGTATTTCAGGGCTCTGCCGCTGCCTGTACCGTGTAATCTATTGGTCAGGCTTGGGCTGGCCCCGTTTTTTCGCTGTAATTTTCAATCTCATTTTCCGCTTCATTATGGCTTTTAGAAAACTCCTCTTCCCGATTTTCCTTCTGCTGGCCTGCGCATTTAGCGCTGGCGCGCAATACAACCCCTGGTGGAAATGGGCGCGTGCCGATACAGGCGTGGCGCTTCCCTACTCCGGCGGCGGATCCGTGCTGGCCGTTAAGGGCGGCAAGGCGCTCTGGGGCTACCTCACCGCCAACCAGACGGTAGTGAACGGTACCGTAATGGGCACTTGGACGCTCTACGAATACGACTCCAACGGCGTACGTAAAGGCGCGGCCGCTTTTGGCGGTAAAGTAGAGCTGATTGATGCGCAGGCTGATGCCGCCGGCAACTGGTATGTGCTGGGCCGCTTTTATGACAGTCTGATTTTACCTACGGGCAATATCCTCCGCCCGAACCCGAGTATCAACAGTGACCCCGACCATTTCATGCTGCGGCTCAACGCCAACTCCATGTTCATGTCGTGGTATAAGCCGATAGCCGTTAATAATCAGGTCAGCTCGCGCAGCTTTACGATAGATAACAGCCGTATCCTGTTGGCAGCCGATTCAGCAGACGCAACGACTGTGCGCAGCGTGGACTTCAACACCGGCGCTTCCACTGTCCTCTTCCGGCAGGGCGGCAAGAGCGCTACTACGTCTATCCAGACCGACGCCGCCGGCAATATCTACATGGCCGGTTCGTGCGCCACGGGATCGATTGACTTCAACGGTACGCCGCAGCCTTCGCCGCGCAATGTCTCCCATGCTTACATCGTCAAGTACAGTGCAACCGGCGCACACCGCTGGCATCAATGGATGAATGACCCGCTCTGCGCGCAACGCAAGCTGACGCTTTACAAAGACCGCTTCCTGTTTTATACCGGCACCATTCAGGACTCGTTGATGCTGGGGCCGCTGGCCATCCACCATCCACTGCGCTCGCTGGACTTCCTGACGGCGCGCTTAGACACTGCCGGCAATGTGCTGTGGGCGCGGCAGGTAGATACGTCGGGCAATGGCGAGGCTTCATTGGGCAGCGCAGCCTTCCACGCCGTGGTGACTCCGGATACGGCGCTGGTCTTCTTTGCGCAAGGCCATACTTACTTAGATTGGGGTGAAGGTGTGCAGACGAACCTTTATGGCTTGTATAGCTCTGTAGTGGTAAGCCGTGGCGCGGACGGGTCAACACGCTGGGCGCGTCCAGTGCTTGCGGATAACACGACCGATGCGCATATTGCTACCGAAGGCGATGCGGTGTGGGTGTGCGGCAACGCATTTTCCAACACCGCCTTTGTGCGCATGGATACGCTCAACCTGCGCGTAGCCGCTCGTGCCTGGACACCCTATATGGGCAGGCTGCGACTGACGCAGCCGCCGTTTGTGAAGAATGGCGTGGGCAATGTAGCCGGCGATGCGCTGTTGGCTTACCCCAATCCGGCCCGGGCTGCGGTGCGTGTGGAAGGCCTTAGCGGCCACTGTGAGGTGACGCTGCGTGATATGGCCGGCCGTGCCATACTACAGCAAACAACAGATAAGCGTGATATAACGCTGGATGTTGCGGGCCTGCCGCGCGGTCTTTACTTCCTGCATTTGAATGGTGGCGGCTCGGTGCAGGCGCGCAAGATTTTACTGCAGTAAGCAAGTATCCTTCAGCAGGAACCTTGAGCAGGAGCCGCAATGGATGTCGCGGCTCTTTCGTTTTTGCGGCGCTACTTCGTAGTCAGGCGTTTGTCATATTCCTGCTATAGGCAGTTAGAGAGTTGCGTAACTTCCCCAAATTCAAGTTTTGAATAGCAGCCCACGTTTTTGCGCGAGAGGCCGTCTATACTTTTTCTATCCCTCTTCTTAAAGCGGGCCTATGCATCTATCCCTACGCGCGCCACTGGTTTTGCTGCTTCTTTTCTGCGCTGCCTTGTGTGGTGCGCAGCCCGTGGCCAATTTTACGGCGTCGCCCATTTCGGGCTGTGCGCCACTGGTTGTCCAGTTCACCAATACATCTACAGGCACTAATGCCAGCAGCACATATAGCTGGAACCTTGGCAATTCGGTAACCACCTCTAATCCAAATCCTTCCACATCCTACACCAGCGCCGGTACCTACAATGTGACGCTGACGGTGAGCGGGCCGGGCGGCACCAATACAATTACGAAGACGGCCTACATTACCGTTTATCCCGCGCCGATAGTTTCTTTTACGGCCTCGCCAACATCCGGCTGTATGCCGCTGGCGGTGAATTTTACTTCCAGCGTTACGCCCAACGCGCCCGGCGGTGTGAGCTATGCATGGTCGTTCGGCGATGGCTTTCCTGGCAGCGGCGCCAATCCTTCGCATACTTATACTTACGCCAGCACGTTCAACGTAACCCTTTCCGTAACCAACAGCAATGGCTGCGTAACGACTGTTGTCGTTCCTGCGGTCACGGTATTCCCGAAGCCGGGTGTGGGCTTTACCGCGTCGCCGACGGTGTTCTGTAATATACCCGCTACGGCAAGCTTCAACAACTCGCCGGTATCCGGCGTGGCTTATGCCTGGACGTTTGGCAACGGTAATACCGCAACGGGAGGCAACCCGACAAATACCTACAATGCGGCCGGAACCTACACCGTTACGCTGACGGCTACAGACGGCAATGGCTGTAAGGATACCAATGTGCAGAATGCCTACATCACGGTACAGGCCAATAACGCAAGCTTCAGTGCGCCCCTTTCTGCCTGCGACTCTACTTACGTTCCCTTCACCAACACCACGGCGGGCGTTACGGGCAGCACCTTCTGGTATTTTGGCGATGGCTCCTTTGACACGGGCGTCAATCAGAGCCACTTCTATTATGCGGCGAATACCTACACGGTGAAGATGATTACGAAGGTGGGGGCCTGCTGGGATACGGTGATTAAGAGCATCGTGATAGACCCGAAGCCGGTGGTGAGCTTTACGCACAACATTCCTTGCCTGCCGGGTAACATGACCTTTACGGCTACCTCAAGCGTACCTAACACGACCTATAATTGGGCCTGGGCGAGCGGCGGCGGCGCTACCGGCAATCCGGTGCAGCATTACTACAGTGGCTGCCGGGTGGACACTACCTACCTCATAGCTACCACGGCTGCCGGATGTAAGGATACAATACGGCAGGATACCACTTTTGTGCAGGACTACGTGCCAGGCATTCCGATTGACCCGGGCGGGTGCGCCCCGCGAAATGTGACGCTTCTGGCTGATTCTTCATCACCTACCTGCATCAAGCCTAAACCTTGGTACCTGCCCTCACATCCCGAATTCTATTACCATAAAACCAACAGCTTTACTTGGTGGGTGGATGGTACGCTGACGAGCACAGCTATTTCAACAGGATTCAATATAGCAACTCCGGGAACTCATCAGGTTGTGTTGAAAACAACGAGTACTAACGGCTGTACCCATTACGACACGTTCTTCGTCTGTGCGGGATATAAGGTAAAGCCTTCTTTCTATGCATACCCAGACACTACGGTGTGCGTCAAGGTACCCGTTTGGTTTAAAAATACGACCGGCGATAGCAGTATCAGATATACCTGGGATTATGGCCGGTTCGAAACGGATACCAATAATGGAAACTACAATGGCTATCACCGCTACCGGTATTCAAAGCGCGATACCGTAACCCTGATATCTGAAGTATGCGGCTGCTTTGATACGGCCTTTGGTTATATTAATGTGCTCCCGGGCGATGCAAACTTCAAAGACTCCATATTCTGCCCGCCGTCCAAGACGGTTGCAATAAGGAGCACATCAGTGGGTGCTACCACCAACTACTGGGACTTTGGCGATGGAACTTATGACACTGCCGCCAATCCACCGCCGCATACATACGCGAATTACGGCACTTATTATATCCGCCATATAGTTTGGAACAGTGTGACCGGATGCCGGGATACGTGCATTGACTCGGCTATTCTCATGCCGCGTTCCATAAATCTGGTTACCGATACCACACTCTGTACGGGCGATACGCTCCACCTTGTAGGCAGCTTTTCCGGCTGGCCAATTATAGGAACTAATTTTTATATTGACGGCGCTGACCAATATCTAAACTCATCCCTGACTACTTATACTGTTGACTCTATACTTACGATAAGAGGCTACCATTCTGCTGCCTGGCGTGTGCAATCTCAGCTCAGAAATCATTTGTACTACTGCTATGACAGCGTCAACAAACCCAACTGGGTCATCGTCTCTCACCCAATCGCAAACTTCGGCGCTACGCCGCACCTCGGCTGCACGCCCCTGCCGGTGCTCTTTATAGACAGCACCTCGTACACGCTCGGCACGCAGCCCGCCTCGCGGGCCTGGACTTTTGGCAATGGCAGCGGCATCACGAATAATAACGCTACCACTTCCTACACCTACAACAGCGCGGGTAAGTACACCGTCACGCTGAAGGTAACGGACTGGATAGGCTGTAGAGATTCCGTTACCAAGACGGATTATATAGAAGCAAGGCATCCGGTGGCCGCCTTTAATCCAAGCACGATTTCCGCTTGTATTGGTGAGAATATCGTCTTTACCAACAGCAGCACCGGCGCTACCGGCCTACATTACCAATGGGCCTACGGCGATGGTAAAAGCAGCACCGATACGAATTCCGTCCATGCCTATACCGCCGCAGGTAGTTATTATGTGCGGCTCATTGCTAAGGACTCTACCGGCTGCGCCGATACCTCCATTACAGCCCTGCCTATTACCATTACGCATCCTATTGCCGGGCTTACCCTTTCCGATACGCTTGGCGTTTGCCCGCCGGTGCTCGTGAATTTCAACAGCAGCTCTATGACCGCCACCGGCTGGGACTGGAACTTCGGTAACGGATCCACGGCCATCATCCAATCGCCTTCCTCCTCTTACGTATCGCCGGGCGTTTACAATGTGCGTCTGGTGGTGTATGACGCCAACTACTGCACCGATACGGCCTATGCGCATGTGCGTGTGCTGGGCTATGCGGGCGCACTAAGCTACGCTCCGCTTACAGGCTGCGCGCCGCTTACGGTCAAGTTCACGGCAAACGTTACCAATGTGCCCCGCATGGTGTGGGACTTCTCCAGCGGCGATACGGCGCTCGTTACCACACCTACCTATTCCTATACTTACCGCACGCCGGGCGTGTATGTGCCCAAACTCATCTTCTACGACGGCAAGGGCTGCAGCGCATCCTCCATCGGCATTGATACCATCAAGGTGGATGCCGTGATGGCAGGCTTCAAGGTTGTGCCGCCCTGCGAGCGCACGCCGCTGACGCTGGTGGACACCTCACACAGCCTCTTCTCCGCGCTTAACGCCTGGAGGTGGGATTTCGGCGGCGGGCAAATAGCCACCGGCGCTACTACTACACGCGTATATCCTGCGCCGGGCCAGTATCCGGTTAAGCTCATCGTTACCAATGCTAATGGCTGCGTGGATACGATTTCTAAAAACGTAACCATTTATCCGCTGCCCGTCATTACCGCATCGCCTGATACCGCAGTATGCCCGCCGGACGCCGCACGGCTTACGGGCTTTGGCGGCAGGACGTATACCTGGACACCGGCCGGCACGCTGTCGTGTAATGCCTGCATCACTACGCAGGCCGCGCCAACAGCGCCTACTACTTACGTCGTTTCCGGTACCGACTCCAATGGCTGCGTGAGCACCGCATCGGTGAAGGTGGGTATACAGACGAAGACAACCTTCAGCGTAACAAGCGGCGGTGAAATCTGCCTCGGCCAGCGGTTCCACCTCGCGGCCACAGGCGCTACCGTTTATAGCTGGTCGCCGGCTGCATCGCTCACGCACCCGGACAGTGCCGGCAGCTTTGCCGCGCCCACCGCTACCACCACCTACATAGCCACCGGGCGCGAAGGCTCCTGCGCCGCCGATACGCACAGCGTGCGCGTGGTGGTAAACCCGCTGCCCGCCATTGACGCGGGCACCGATGAGATTATCGTGGCCGGTACTACCGCCGCCCTGCACGCCTCCGGCTCCGGCATTGACCACCTGCTCTGGAATGATGACCCGACCCTTTCCTGCAAGGATTGCTACGGGCCATATGCCTCGCCAAAGACGACCACCACCTACTACGTTACCGCTTACACTACCAAGGCCTGCACTGCCACCGACAGCGTTACGGTGCGCGTGCTGTGCGACGGCAGCCAGCTGTTCATACCCAATGCCTTTACGCCCAATGCGGATGGCGTAAACGACTATTTTTTCCCGCGCGGCAAGGGTATAGACTATGTGCAATCCTTCCGCATCTACAGCCGCTGGGGCGAGCTGCTCTATGAGCGCACGAACATGGCGGTGAATGACGAATACGCCGGCTGGAACGGCACCTACAACGGCCGGAAGCTGTCGCCGGACGTATATGTGTATATCATAGAAGCCACCTGCGACAATGGCTCGCCGATTAAGTGGAAGGGGGATGTGACGCTGATGCAGTAGGGCTTAATGACCTTCATTAGGCGCTGCATCGCCTTCCCTCATTGCGGCCACTGGCGGGCGGCGCTTGCTTAGCCACAGCTTGCTCGGGTCTATCAGCTTATGGCTGGAGAGGTAATGCACGACCTTATGTTCCAGCCAATGATGGAATGGGAGCAGGAAGGAAATAAGGATGATTTTGATACCCAGCATTTTCCATGGCTCTTCGTGTGTGAGGGTCATTATCTGGTGGTCGAGCAATAGGATAATAAACTCAAAGAAGAGGATGAAAGAGATGAAGCCGAGGGCGTGTATGACCCACTTCTTGGGTTGAATGGAGCCGGAAAGCAGCAAGGCTGTAAAGAGGCCGATGATTACGAGTGTGATACCGGTGTATTGGAGATTGTGACGGCGTTTGGTCTCTGCCTCTAAGCGTTCATGCTGTAGGGCGCGACTACGGGCTTCATGCTCTAACTCGATGCGTAGCAGTTTATCTTGTCTCGCGGCTTCAGCTTGTTGCTGATAATAGACTGCTTGCAGCCTTGAATATTCATAAGCTTTTTGATAGTTTCCACTATGCCAGTAAACAGTATCCAGCAGTTGCGCCAAATGTATAGCATAAGGCAGATATATACGCGCACTGTTGATCTCCGCTGCGCGTAGTAGTATCTGTTCGGCAAACATGAAATCGCCTGCTCTAATCAGGAATTGGCCGTACCGACGGTAAAAGTTGGCGCGATAGGTGTTGTCAACCTCAATGGTCTGCAATATCGTGTCCGCAAAATGATAGTAGCTGCGCGCCAAGTCGTTTCGACCATTTAGTTCACTAAAAGCCGCCTTTAGCCGATAGTACAATAGAGGATTATTATGCTCAAGATATCCCAGCTCTCCTGGATAAGTTTTAAGATATAGCTCCTCAACAGCCGCAACATCACCTACATTAATTAGCCACGAGCGCCATTGCTCCAATGCATTTAGTGTAAGCCGCTGCACGTTTCGGCTACGGCTCCAGTCTACAATCTGCCGGAGCATTGCCTCAGCTACCACGGGCATTTTCTGATAAAAATAGTAAGTGGCAAGCACCGTCTTTCTGTCAAGGTATTCAACAGTGTCGGAAGGGTGCAGCATGTGGTAAAGGCTCACCTCCTTTAATTTATAGACGGTCGCCTTTTCAAAGTCATTTACCGTGGCCTGGAATGAGGCAAGAGATTCATAGCAGTGCATTTGCTGCTCATCATCATTTTCCTCTTCTGCTAAATAAAGCGCCGACAGATAGCAACGAAACGCTTCCAGATAATTTCTTTGATGCTCTGCAAACATTCCCTTCACCAACCACAGTTCTGACTTCGCAAGGCCTTCGTGTGTATTTGCAATGTTTTCGGCTAATGCAACTGCTGGCTGTCCTGTGCTGTCGTCATCATTATTCAGAGCATAATTTGCTAAGGCTATATAACCTTCATACTGCCAGTTTACATTGCCTTCCTGTAAGCCGGTTTGTATAAGCCCTAGAATAAAATCGTTTCTCAGGCGGTTTTCAGAATTGTATGAAACTTTTAGGTAGTGGCTATATACATAGTAGAGCAGCGTATCGGATGAACTCTCAGCCGCCTCTTGTTGCGCAATAGTGAATGTACTGTCAGCTTTCAACGGATTTCCCTCATACTGTTCTATGCGGCCTGCTATGATAAGTGCTGCGATTTTGGCCTTAGATACTGAAGTCTGATCGTGAATACGCCAGAAATAATCCGCCAGACGAGCATTCGTCGCGTTTGATAAAAGAATAACACAGGCGCCCAACAACATAGGCAAGCGACAAAAACATAAAGCCCGCAAAAGCGAAAGTTTCAATTTGTAATATCCGCACATTATCTTTCGCGCATCTTAAATCTGATGCTCATGGATAAAGCTAAGCTAATACGAACTGCCTATCACATTGCAGTGCCGCTCGCATTAGTAATGTCGGCCACGGCTTTAGTGATTACCTGGCCTTTGTTTCATCCCATTCGTCCCACTGTGTGGAGCGAGGAACCTGAAGTGGACAAGGTCAATTCCTGGATGCAGGAGTTTCTGGACAAGGCCGATGCAAACGAATCCTATCAGTGGCATTTGGACATTGATGTGCTTGCACGTCTGAACAGATACCATCATGCAGGTGTTATGCTCTATGAAGCTGTGGAAGGCGCTGACCACATACTGATACAATGGCCTGCTAAAGGTAGAGGTACCTGGGACGCTACGCCTGGCATTCCGGTTTTCAAGGCTAAGGTCAGAAGCCGCTGCCCACTTGCCTGCGACTTTCAGGGTGTCAGTAGTACGCATTGGCCCACGTCCCCACAAACACCGGACGTAACTGCGGTCAATACGGCAGACGCCGTAACTTATATTAATAATTACAAGCCTGGCACATCCGGTAATTTCCATCTTTCAGCAATCTATCTCTCCGACGGCGCCATTAGCAAAATGCTAAGTCTGAAAATACCCAATGGTGGCGTCCGTATAAGCCTTGCTGTCCGTGGATTTTTCAACACCCTTATCGCAGTAGCTGCTCCTACGGACGATGCTGGCTTTGCAGACTTTGGCCAGTCAATGGTCTCGACAGGAAAGGACGTAGGGACGGACAATCAATTCCAGAGACCATAAAACGTGAGTTCTGTCATTCTTTGCCGCAATCTTTGCCTCGAAGAATGCGACCTCTTTTAAACCCTTTGCAAGACCCATACCCGCCATTGTACCACCCGCTCAGCGCATTGTGCCAACCTCACGCCGCATTGCAGTGCCCTTGTAGCGCGTTTTGCCGCCCGTACACTTCATTGTACAGGGCTAACGGGGCATTGTAAGCCCATTACCGCGCATTGTACTGCCCTTGCACGGCATTGTACGACCCTTACACGGCATTTTTTCATTTTGGATAGTTTTATTACTATTGCGTGCTCCATTCACACACAAAAAAATCTTCAGTCATGACTGACCGCCAGAACAATCAGTATAAGATGATTGACGCCACTTACGGCGCTTTACAGTCATTCCAAAACGTCTGGAATGTCCGGCAAACCTTTGCTAATGTAGTGGCCATCATTGGCGCTGCGCTGCCGCAGATAGCCGCTGCTGCCGAGCTGCGGGGCCGCAATACCACCGGCGTTGCTGAGGATAAGGAAACCCTCCAGCTTCACGCCGCCCACAAGGCGGATTATGTGGGCGACATCATTCAGGCCTACGCACTAGAAGCAGACAATAAGGAACTGTACCGCGCTATGACGTTTAACTGGGGCGACATCATAAATATGGCCGACGCGGAATCTTACGCCAAGATGATGGAGGTGTACCATACGGCCGCCCCCAGTGATTTGTTTGAAACCCTCAAAAACTATGGCCTGGAGCAGGCAGACCTTAATATGCTGAAGGCGGATGCGGACGCCTTCAACGCCAAAATATCCGCTCCGCGTGCCGCAGTGGGTGAGAAGAAGGATGCCGGCCGTTCCATAGATGAGCTATTGCGTGCCTGCGCAGCCGCCCTGCACCGGCTGGATAAGATGATAAACACCTTTGCGGCGAAGAGCGAATCATTCGTGAATCAGTACAAGAGCGCCCGCATCATTGTGGACGCCGGCCATGGCAAGAAAGCAGCGCCGCAGCATCTGCCCGGCTCGTAGCTCCACTGCCTACGCCACCCCCATCTCCCCCAACGCCCCCCGCACAAACCCGCCCAGCTCCGCCACATACCCCGGCGAGAAGTCAAAGCGGATGCCCGCCGTATCATACAGCTCCTTCAGCGTCTTCGTATAGCCTAATGAGAGCGCCGCCGCGTAATTATCCAGCGCCTCCGCCTTATTCTGCCGGTATTGCCGCCACATAGCAATAGCCCCAAGCTGCGCAATGCCATATTCTATATAATAGAACGGCACCTCGTACAGATGCAGTTGCTTCTGCCAGAAAGAGCGGCGGTACTCCTCAAAGCCCGCATAGTCCACCAGCCCCGTGCTGAATTCCTGTAGAATCTCCATCCACGCCGCCTCGCGTTCCTCCGTAGAATGCCCAACATGCGTATAGAGCCAGTGCTGATACTTGTCAATCGTGGCTATCCACGGCAAGACGGAAATCACGCGCTCCAGCTCATCCACCTTCGCGCGCTTCAGCTCCGCCTCGTCCTTAAAGAACACATCCCAGTGCTCCATCGTGAACAGCTCCATGCTCATGCTCGCCAGCTCCGCAATCTCCATCGGGTACTCCTTAAAGGCGCTTAGCTCCAGCGGATGCGAGAGGAAGGAATGCACCGCGTGGCCGCCCTCGTGCATCATCGTAATCACATCGCCCATCGTGCCCGCCGCATTCATAAATATGAAAGGCACCCCCGTCTCCGCCAGCGGACAGTTATAGCCGCCGGGAGCCTTGCCCTTACGGGAATCCAAGTCTAAGCGCTTCATCCCGCGCATTGTCTTCAGGCACTCGCCAAAGAGCGGCCGCAGCTGGCTAAAGACATCAATCGCCTTCTCCGTCAGCTCCACACCCTCGCCAAAAGGATGCAGCGGCTCCGTGCCCACCGGCTCCGCGTCCGTATCCCAGGGCTTCAGCTTATCCAGGCCGAGCCGCTTGCGGCGGTGCTCCAGCAGCAGCGCATGCAGCGGCACAATATGCTCCCGCACGGCCTCATGAAAGCGGAAGCAATCTTCCGGCCCGTAATCAAAGCGCCCCAGCTCGCGGAATTTGTAATCGCGGTAGTTTTCAAATCCTGCATTCACAGCCACCTGCTGCCGGCGTGCGAGGAGCTTATCAAAAAGCTCATTGAGCTGTGCGCGGTCTTCCATGCGTCGCGCGGCAATCTTGCGAAACACTTCCTCGCGCACAGTCCGTTCTGGGCTTTGCAGGAAGCGCGCCGCCTGTTGCAAAGTGTATTCCTTACCATCCTGCTCAATCGTCATTTTGCTGGAGATGACGCCGTACTGCTGCGCAAGCACGCTTAACTCTGATTGTATGGGAATGTTCTCCTCCCGGTACAGCTCAATGCTGTTGCGCACCGAGCGCAGGTAAGGGAAAAACTGACTCTTGTCCAGGCCTTCCGCAATAGGCGAGGCCACCAGCTTTTGATTAAGCGCAAAAGCGTAAGGCTTCATCTTCGGCTCAATCTCCGTTACGAAGTAGGTAAACGCTTCTTCGTATTCCTTGTTCGTCGTATCCAGCGTCATCCGTATTTGCCGCCAGCAGGCGTCTTCCGAAACGACGGCCTCCAGTTCGGATACATCATCCAGCCACTCCTGCAAGTCCTCCTTGCTATTGATATCGCGCGACTGTAGCTGTTCAAAAAAGGGTTGGAGCGATTGCCAGTCGGTAAGCTTAAAATCCAGTGGCAGAAAAGTGCGCGGCTTAGGCGCCGGCGCGGCGAGCGATGCGTTCATGCTGTAAAGGTGCTGTTTTAGAAAGTCGGTACAGGGAATTGTGTTTATTCTTAATGTCAGAGCGTCCAACCGATTAATAAATTATTGTTAGGAAGGCTGTTTCCGCGACAATTTATTTGTATAAAAGCGGCTCAAATAAAAATCTTGTTCTTAACGTTCAGTGCAAAACGCATGAGTGTAAAAATTCAAATCAAGCCATTATCCACAATAACATTTTCAGGCCAGAAAGGATTTTTTTCGTTCTTCCCGGCGTAGTACATTTGTGTCAGTTGTGAATTTAATGGGTTAGTAAGTGAGCCGTCCCGATTCCTCGGGATGGCTTCTTTTTTGGAGGAAACCTTAGCGAAACAAATTCACAGCGACTTTATCATCCTGAAACAAGTTCAGGACAAGTTTCCCGAAGGGAATTCTCATCGCGCAGCATTTATAAAACACCATCTGTGAGATTCCCTTCGGGAATGACAAAGATTGGGCGAGCAGCTTGAACTCGTAACACAATTCCATACGCGCAGCATGGCTAAAACAAAATCCGCCTTCTTCTGTCAGCAATGCGGCTACGAAACCCCGAAGTGGACGGGCAAGTGCCCGTCGTGCAGCGCATGGAATTCCTTCGTGGAAGAAATCATAGAGCGCGATACAAAGCAGAAGCCCGGCGAGATGCAGCCGTGGAGCGAAACCGACGAGAAAGCCCCGCGCAAAGCATTCAAAATTGAAGAGGTCATCGCACACGACGAGATGCGGATGCAGCTGCCAGACAGCGAGCTGAACCGCGTGCTCGGCGGCGGCCTCGTGCCTGGTTCCGTGACACTCGTAGCCGGTGAGCCGGGCATCGGCAAGAGCACCCTCTTCCTGCAATGCGCGCTGCAATGGAAGAAGGCCACCACGCTTTATGTAAGCGGCGAGGAAAGCGCCCAGCAGGTGAAGCTCCGCGCAGAGCGCATAGGCGCGAAAAATAGCAATCTCTACATTCTGAATGCAACGAACACAGACACCATCTTCTCAGAAATCAAGAAGATAAAGCCCGGCCTCGTCATCATAGATTCCATCCAGACTTTAGAAAGCCCTTATGTAGAAAGCGCGGCGGGCTCCGTAAGCCAGGTGCGCGAGACGGCGGCAGAGCTGCAGCGCTTCGCGAAGACAGCTAATGTGCCCGTCATCCTCATCGGCCACATCACAAAGGAAGGCTCCATTGCCGGGCCCAAAATTCTGGAGCACATGGTAGATACCGTCCTTCAGTTTGAGGGCGACCGCCACTATGCCTACCGAATCCTGCGAACGCTGAAAAATCGTTTCGGTTCCACTTCTGAGTTAGGCATCTATGAAATGGTAGCCGCAGGCATGCGCCCCGTCTCCAATCCTTCCGAAATCCTGCTCTCGCAGCACGATGAGCCGCTGAGTGGGATGGCCATTGCCGCCATCATAGAGGGCGCGCGCCCGCTGATGATAGAGGTGCAGGCCCTCGCATCGCCGGCGGTGTATGGCACGCCGCAGCGCACCGTTAGCGGCATGGACTTACGGCGGCTGCAACTGCTTTTGGCAGTTCTGGAAAAGCGCGGCGGCTTCGGCTTCGGCCAAAAGGACGTCTTCGTCAACATTGCCGGCGGGCTGAAGATTGAAGACCCGTCCATAGAGCTGGGCGTCGTCTGCGCGCTGCTTTCTTCTTATGAGGATGTGGCGCTCCCTTCCAACATCTGCCTCGTCGGCGAGGTAGGCCTTTCCGGAGAAATACGCGCAGTAAGCCGCATAGACCAGCGGATTGCGGAAGCAGACAAGCTGGGCATGGACGCCATCTTCATCCCGAAAGCCAACGCAAAGGGCTTGGACAAAAAAGGCTTCAAGATTGAAGTAAAGGCCGTGAATAAGGTGGAGGATGTTTACCGGGCGCTGTTCTAAAAATATGATTCAGGCGAAGAGAAACGCTATCTTAGACAGTGCATGGCACTTCCTCTATTAAAAGAAGCACTGCACAGCGCCCGCCATCTACTTTTCCCGCAGCTATGCGAAGGCTGCCGCACGCCGCTAATGCACAGAGAGCAAGTGCTGTGCATGAACTGTAGCTTCCAGTTGCCACGCACTGATTTTCATAACAATCCAGACAATGAAACTGCCTTGCGGATAGCAGGCCGCATTCCTTATCAATACGCTACTTCCTTTGCTTACTTCACCGCTGAGGGATTGCTGCAACACCTCTTGCATCGCCTGAAGTATTCCGGCAGGCAGGGGATAGGCCTCTATCTTGGTCAGCAGGCCGGAAGCGCATTGAAAGAATCAAATTGGGCGGCAGATATTGAAGCCGTTATCCCCATCCCGCTGCATCCGAAAAAAGAAATGGCTCGCGGCTTCAACCAAAGCGCACTTATCGCCGCAGGCATCGCCGCCTCGCTTCAAATCCCTGTGTACCCGCATGCGCTGTTGCGCACCCGCCACACCGAAAGCCAAACGAAGATGACACGCGAGGAGCGGGTGCTCAACGTCAAAGACGCCTTCCTGACCTCGCCAAAATCACGTTTCCTGGAGCGCCACCTGCTGCTCGTGGACGATGTACTCACTACTGGCGCTACGCTGGAAGCCGCTGCCGGCGCTTTGCTGCGCGAACCGGGCATGAAGCTCAGCGTCTGCACCATTGGGCTGGCTAAGGAGTAGCCTGTTGCTTTCAAAACAATTCGCGTAAACCTTTGGTTATTTTTCGCGTTGCACTACCTTCACCCCATACAATTTTTTCCCAGACTACCACATGAGAAAACATACACTCCTTACATCCGCGCTGCTCCTGCCTGCGGTAATGGCGTTTTCTGCCGGCTATCAGCTCAACCTTCAGGGCCTGCGCCAGATAGCCATGGGCGGCGGCGGCACCGCTATGCCGTGGGATGCATCTACTATCTTTTACAATCCCGGCGGCCTCTCCCGCTTAGACGGATTTCAGGTGTATGGCAGCGCCCAGTTCATCATACCGCGGGCGCAATATCTGAACTCAAGCACAGGCCGCACGGAGCGCACTGTCAACCAGACATTTACCACCTTCAACGTGTATGCAGGCGGCACCATTAAAAGTGTAAAAGGCTTAGGCTTTGGCCTCGGCATCTATACGCCCTATGGCTCCGGCACTAAGTGGGAAGATAACTGGAGCGGCCGCTACGTAACGCAGAATATCTACCTGCAGTCCATCTTCATCCAGCCCACCATCTCCTACAAAATCAACGAAGACATCTCCATCGGCGTCGGCTACATCTACGCCACGGGTCATACCGATATTTCCCGCGCCATTCCCGTACAAGGCGTCGGCGGTACGGATGGCAAAGCAGAGTTGAGCGGCGATGCAAAAGGCATGGGCTACAACGTAGGCATCTCCTTCAAAGCCTCTGAGCGTCTGCACTTCGGCATATCTTACCGCAGTCGCGTGGACATGCATGTGGAGAGCGGCAGCGCTAACTTCACAGTGCCTTCTTCAGTAAGCAGCAATTTCCAGAACACTTCCTTTGATGCCACGCTGCCGCTACCTGAAGTGCTTTCCGTAGGTGCTGCGTGGAAGCCTATTGAGCGTCTTACGCTGCAAGTCGATTTCAACCTGACAGGCTGGAAAGCCTACGACTCGCTAGCATTTAATTACGGTACGCCCGTAAACGGCAGCAGCCGCACATCAGCAGCCCGACTTTACCAAAACCGCCTCGCCTCCCGCCTCGGTATGCATTACCAGGCTACTAATGCCTTGGCCTTGATGGCTGGTGGCGCTTATGACCCCACGCCCGTGCGCGACGGCTATGTATCGCCAGACCTGCCGGATGCAAACCGTATTGTGCTCACGGCCGGCTTTACCTACAAGATTATCCCGAAGTTGACGCTCCTCGCTGCCGTAGAATACACCACCACCGAAAAGCGCACTGCTAACTACAGCGATGCCACTTTTGGTGGCACTTATCAGACAAAGGCCATTACCCCCGCCATTGGTCTGAGCTACGATTTCTAAACGCAATCCCTCCTTCAACAAGACTTTCTTCCAAGATGAAGCATCAATACCGCGCATCCCTTTTCGCCCTTGCCGCAGCCCTCGGCCTTGCCGCCTGCAAGCCGAACCTCACGCCGGATGTGAATTATAATAGCAACGGCCTGGACTTCTCCCGATACGTGGCCGTGGGTAATTCCCTCACCGCCGGCTTTTCGGATGGCACGCTGTACCGCAGCGGGCAGCAATCGGCTTATCCTGCCGTGCTCTCCTCCGTCTTCGCCTCCTTTGGCGGCGGAGCTTACAATGCGCCCCTGCTGCCTGGTGAGAGCGGCTGGCCCGGCCCCAAGCGCGTGCTCGGCCTGAGCGCCGACTGCGCGGGGAATACCTCCCTCGGCCCTGTGCTCTACGCCGGCGACCGCAGCGATACTGCCGGCTCCGGTACCAACATTGCCGCGCAAGGCCCCTTCACCAACCTCGGCGTGCCCGGCATCCGCGCCATTGACTATCTCAACTCTTCTTACGGCCTGTTCAATCCTTACGCCAAACGCTTCTTCAGCGGTACCAACCCGCTGGCAGAGCTGAGCCGCGTGCAGCCTACCTTTTTCACGCTGTGGATTGGCAATAACGATGTGCTGCAATACGCCACTTCCGGCGGTTCCGGCAAAAGCAGCAACGGCGGCCTTCTTGACCAAAACGCCATCTCCAGCAATGTGCTTTTCGCCAATGCGGTGGATTCAGTGCTGGCCCGCCTTATGCCCGCCGGCAGCACCGCTAAGGGTGCGGTCATCAATATCCCGGATGTAACAGCCGTTCCATACTTCACCACCGTGCCTTACAACGGCCTTGCCCTTACCCGCCAGGGCCAGGTTGACTCGCTCAACTTCGCCTACCAGCCCACCGGCATCTCCTTCACGCTCGGCGCCAATCCATTCATCATTCAGGATGCATCCATTCCGGTGCTCGGCTTCCGTAAGGCTACCGCCAATGACTATATCCTGCTCACCATCCCGCAAGACTCCATCAAGTGCGGCGGCTGGGGCAGCAAGAAGCCTATCCCCGCGCAATATGTGCTGGATGCGAAGGAAGTAACCATTACGCGCAACGCTACCAAGCAGTTCAACGACATCCTCTACACCTTCGCTGCCCGCCGCGGCCTTGTGTATGTAGATATGGGCACTTACCTGAAGAGCCTTCAGAGCGGCATCAGCTTCAATGGCACCACGGTCAACGCAGTCTTCGTGAAAGGCGGCGCCTTCTCCTTAGACGGCGTGCACCTCACGCCGCGCGGCTATGCGCTCGTGGCTAACGAAATCCTGCGCCGCGTCAACGAATTCTACGGCGCTACCCTGCCAATGGTGGACGCCAATGGCTACAGCGGCGTCATCTTCCCGTAAGCAGCAAGTTCTTTTATGGAAAAGCCCGCGCATTCGCGGGTTTTTTGTTTTATTAGTCGGCTTTCGGTTCGCTATTGAGCGTCTGTTGCCGCCGAAGACGTGTTTAGAATTCTTTTGACAAAAGAATTCTAAACCACTCCTCAGGGTTCGGGGTGCTGACCGGGCTTTTCACTTAACATATAGTAGCCGCAAGCCCGCTTCAACCCTTCGCGCAGCGACAAAAAGCCCCGCAAATCTTGCTACAGGCAGCATCAGCCTTACACTACCCCCCGCAAAGTTTGCGGAGGGTCGTATCGGCCAACACCGGCATCCGCAAATCCTGCGGGAGGCAGCATAAGCCATGCACTACCCGCAGCAAGTTTTGCGAGGGCATTGTTGGCCTTACACTGGCTTCCGCAAAGTTTGCGGGGCTCGGTATAATTATTATATCTTAATATGATTGCCTGTTTGGCCCGTTTAAGCGCATTTTTCACAATCCCGCGGCCTTGCAGGGGCCTTACAATACCCAAAGCCCTGCCCGCCACAGCTCGCTCACCGGCTTATTATCCCAAAAAAGCTCAAAGTCTTCCCCGCCCGCCGCCTCGTAATCCGTCTTTACCGCCGACATTGTCAGCGGCGGCATGGCGGGTGTGATGCGCGGCAGCAGGCGGGCCAGCCACTCGCCTTCCTCAGGCGGCACTTTGATGTTGTGCGTGCCGCGCAGGGTTTCAAAAGTGAGGGAGGCCACTTCCCAGCTTGCGCCTTTCTTGCTCTTCGTCGTTATTTCAAGCTGCGGCGGCGCTCCGGCGAATACGACACGGGCAGTAGGCTTTGCGCTTCCCGCCGGCTCCTCTTCTAGTACAGAAAGAATGTAGTCCGGCTTCACCGAAGGCCGCGGCGTCTTGAAGTCAAACCACGTGTGCAGCGGCGCATCCAGCCCGATGCCGTTCATCCAGTTCAGCAGGGATTTTTTCAGGCCAAAGGAAAAGGTATCGTGCTCCGCGCCGGTCGGGTCTTCATGGATGATGTCATTGTTGGCAAAGGTTCCGGTGATGTGTGCTTCGTGATGCGCTACGCTAAAAGCGGCAGGCTCCAATCCAACAGGCGCATGCGCCGTCATCGCGAACTGGTGCCAGAAGGCGCTCTGCAAGATGCCAGCCTTGAACATCTGCCTGACCATCTCCAGAGAGTCAATCGTCTCCTGCGCCGTCTGCGTCGGGAAGCCGTACATGAGGTAGGCGTGTACCATGATGCCGGCCTGCGTAAAATGCTTGTTCACCCGCGCCACCTGCGCCACGGTGATACCTTTTTGAATAAGGCCAAGCAGCCTGTCAGACGCCACCTCCAGCCCGCCGCTTACGGCAATACAGCCGGAAGCCTTCAGCAACTGGCAGAGGTCTCGGGTAAAGGCTTTTTCAAAGCGGATGTTGGCCCACCAGCTCACCACCATCTTGCGCGCAAGAATTTCCAGCGCCAGACCGCGCATAAGGGCGGGCGGCGCAGCCTCATCCACGAAGTGAAAGCCGGTGGTGCCGGTTTGGGCGATGAGCTGCTCCATTCTGTCCGCAATCATCGCCGCAGTCAGCGGCTCATAGTCGGAGATGTAGGGGAGGGAGATATCGCAGAAGGTGCACTTGCCCCAGTAGCAGCCGTGGGCCATGGTGAGCTTGTTCCAGCGCCCGTCGCTCCAGAGGGAGTGCATGGGGTTGGTGATTTCAATGGCGGATAGGTAGCGGTCTAAAGGCAGGCCGCTATAATCCGGCGTGCCGACTTGCCCCTGGCGGTAATCGGTGCAGGCGGCGTTGTTGATGAAGACGACAGCCTGGCCCATCCGGATGAACGTGCGTTTCAAGCCTTCCGCGGAAATCTTTCCCTGCACGTGCGCTATCAACTGCTCCATCGGCGCCTCGCCATCGTCCAGCGTGATGAAGTCCACGTAATCAAAAACCCGCGGCTCGCTAAGGGAGCGCAGTTCCGTATTCGGAAAGCCGCCGCCCATCGCCACCTTTATATTGGGATGATGCCGCCTGATGTACGCGCCGCAGCGCAGGGCTGAATAGAGATTGCCTGGAAAAGGCACAGATAACGCTACAAGCTGCGGCTGCGTGGCGGCGAGCGCCTTTTCCAGAATGCGGAACAGCAGCTCATCCACAAAAGTTGGCGGCGCATTCAGCGCATCCTGCAACGCATCAAAAGAGCCGGCCGAGCGCGCCAGCCGTTCCGCGTAGCGGGAAAAGCCGAAGTGCGGGTCAAGACATTCCTGAATAAAGTCGGAGAGGTCTTCCAGATAAAGCGTGGCGAGGTGCTTCGCCTTGTCCTGAATGCCCATCTGCCCGAAGGCGTGCGTCAGGTCATCGGCTTGCGCAAAGCGGGAGGATTCCGGCAGAAAGTTCCGCTGCGCGATGCGGTGGGCGAGCGTGGAATTTTTACCCTGAAGAAAAAGGATGACGGCATCTATCGTACGCAGGTAATCTTCCCGGAGGCGGATGATGCGCTGCGCATTTGCCGAAGGTTGCGAGCATCGGGAAGCACGCTGAAAAACCTCGGTTAGGGATGCCCGTGTAAACAGTGCGAGTGTCACTTCAATACCTAAATCCGCCTGCGCGGCGGCAATGCCGCGTGTAGCCAAAAAACCTTTCAGATAAGCCGTAGCCGGGTAGGGCGTATTGAGCTGCGTGAAGGGCGGGGTTATCAGGAGGACGGGAGCTTGCTGCACGGTGCAAAGGTCGGCAGCATTGACTATGCGTAGCGATTGCAAAACGGTTTAGCCTTCGCCTTGCCCCTTCAGGGTTGCTAAGCCAGTATCTCCCGCACCGTCTTCTCAATGGTCTTGCACATCCTGTCCATCGGCAGGTCATTTGCATCCACGCCAAAGGGCTCTTCAATCTCCTCCGCAATCAGCTCCAGCGAGCCGAGCAAGTAGAAGATGAGCGCTACAATGGGAATGCTCAGGTAGCCCAGCGTCAAGGCCAGCGAAAACGGCAGCGTGACCACATACACAAAGATGAACTTCTTGATAAAGGCGCTGTAAGCATACGGAATCGGCGTATTGCGGATACGCTCGCAGGCGCCGCAGATATCCATGAAGGAAGACAGCTCGCCATTCATCATCAGCAGCTCTTCATGTGCGGCTACGCCCTCGCGGCGTAGCGCGTAAATACGGGAGAGGATAAGGCTGGCCGCTTACGCGGGCACATGCTTTCGCGTATCAAAGTCCGGGATTTCGGGATGGGGCCGCTCGTCCAGCTCAAACCGGGTGGCCTCGGCGCGCAGGTGGGTTAGCCAGCTCTACCGCGAATGTGGGAATGGCGGATGCAAAGAACGCCTTATGCTCTTCCCTGCCGTCGAGGAGCGGGTGCAGCTTCAGTGCAAGGTTTCGGCTGTTGTTCACTAAGCTGCCCCAGAGCTTGCGGCCTTCCCACCAACGGTCATAAGCGGAGTTGGTGCGGAACACCAGCAGCATGGAGAGTGCAAAGCCAACCAGCGAGTGGAGCGTGATGACGTGCTTCAGCGGAGAAGTTTCCGGCAGGCGCAGCCATTCTTTCTCCGCGAACGCCAGCAGAGCTGTGTAAGCGGCAATGCCGAGCATCAGCGGCAGCAACTTGCGGAAGGTATCGGCCTTGTGCAGCCGGAAGATGCCGAGCCATTCTTTGGTGTTGTAGGAAATCATCAGAATTATGGAACTAAAAATGCAAGGAATTAAAGCAACGACTTGCCGGTTCCCGAAGGAGGCTCTGGAAGGTCAGCAAACCACCGCATCCGGTAGGCATTTATGGCCGTTTTACCCAGCTTCTCCGTCAGCCGGTTATTCACCACACCGCCCACTACAGCCCCGATGCCGGGTACAAGCTGCAGCAGCTTTGCTATATCCAGGAAGTCGCGGTACTCCTGCTGAAAGCTGCGCCAGTCGAATGCGTCTTCCTGTGCGGGAAGCGTTTTGATATAAGCGTTCCAGTTGGCAAGGATGGCATAGACCTTCCGCCGGTGCTTTCGCCCGCTGAAGCAAAGCGACAGCACATAAAGGGCATACAGCCGCTCGCGAAAGTCGCCCGTGTCATGACCGTAAATGGCGGCCACGTGCGTGAGCATCTTGATTTTAATGGTGAGCCACAGCGGCAGGTCGGCAAGGCCGAGCAGGATGCCGCCAGCGCCGGTAATGGCCCCCTCGGCAGTTGCGGCATATTTGTAGCGTTCTATCTGTTTTTTGGCTTCTGCTTCCCGCTCTTCACGGGCTTTTTCTGTCCATGGCTTGCTGGTAAGAAAGTCGGCGCCGCTCATCAGAAACTTCGTTGCCACCTTAAAGACCGCGGTGATTGCCTGGTGCAGCTTTTCAGGAATGATGCGGTTGATACGCGCCTGCATACGGCCGCTAATGCCGGCGAAGAGGCCGGGGCGGCGCTGCATTTCCCGCTGCCAGGCGGCGAGCTTTTTCCGGGCCTGCTCATTGTATGCGTCTGCCGCTTTGCTAAATTCCATTATGGATTCCCGACAGAAGATTTCGTACCAGCCGCGCCAGTTCCTCTGTCAGCGCCGGGTCTTTGATGGCGCCGTCTTCCCCGATGCGCGTCTTTGCCGCAGGCACGCTCAGCTTCGCATCCGGTATCTGAAAAGCGCCAAGGGCCGTCAGCGTTTGATTCAGCCAGTCGTGCGCCTTCTGGCCGCCGCTTGGCAGAGGCGAGGCGGAGATAGTTGCCATAGGCTTTTTGTCAAACTCTCCCGAAGACACAGCCCAGTCCAGCGCATTCTTCAGGACGCCAGGCATGCCAAAGGCGTACTCCGGCGTGCAGATGATGACGGCATCTGCGGCGCGAAGCAGCGCGCGGTAGGCGATGGCCGGGCCGGGCGAAGCGTCAAAGTCTATCTCCGGCGAGAAGTGCGGTAAGCTGCCAAGGCCTTCCCAGACGCGGTAGCTGACGCCGGCGGGCATGAGGGGAGCAAGGGCGTGAAGAAGCGCAGTATTTAAAGATTGGGGGCGGAGGCTGCCGGAGATGGCGAGGACTTTCATAGAGAAGGCTTTGTCATGGCAAAGAAATGTTTGCCGGACGGATGAAAGAAAATGGAGCCATGCGGTGAGGCGCTTTTTTATGGCGGTGAATAATTGTAATTTTCCAATCCTCTGTTTACCCCACGCGGCCTTACGCATGAAGCAACTGTTACGTTTTTGGCTCTTTCTACCGCTGTTGTTTATAGCTGTTTCAGCAAGCGCACAGGTTACTGCGGATTTCAGCGCCTCGCCGCTGGAGGGCTGTGCGCCGCTGACGGTTTACTTTTCCGATGCTTCTACCGGAACGATTACTACTTACAACTGGAACTTAGGCAATGGGGTAACGCCGGGCAGTCAGAACCCGTCCACCACCTATATCAATCCGGGCACTTACAATATTACGCTTACCGTAACCGGCCCCGGCGGCACCGATACAAAGACTAAGAACGCCTATGTCACGGTCTATAAAAAGCCCTCAGTCAACTTTACTTCTAATCAAAGCCCTTCAACCGGCTGCCTGCCGCTTCAGGTAACATTTACGCCAAGCGTATCGCTGAACAATCAGCCTGGCCCGGCCGCCTACACCTGGGACTTCGGCGACGGCAGCCCCACGAGTAATGCGTCTAACCCGACACACACTTACACTACCGTTGGCCCATTCAGCGTAACGCTGACGGTGGGCGGACAGTATTGCGACAGCTCCATCACGAAGGCCTTCTTCGTCAATACGTATGCTAAGCCCAGTGCGCAGTTTGTATCCGACTCGGATTATATCTGTAGCACTTCCGGCGCTATTAAGTTTACGAACACGAGCAATGGCGGGCCCTTCTCCAATGTCTTTTGGCGCTTTGGCGACGGCAGTACCGGTACCGGCTCACCCACTACCCACTTATATGCAGGGGGCGGGCCGAATTATGATGTAACGGTGATTGTAACGGATGCCCATGGCTGCATGGACTCCGTGAAGAGCTTTGCCTATATCAGAAAGTATCCGTTCACACCTTCCTTTGCCTCCGCCAATGCAGTGTGCCGGGGTACGGCCATTTCCTTCTTCAACACCACGCCGGGGGCCGTAATTGCTACAAGTTGGGCCTATGGCGACGGCTTCTCGGATGCAGGCACTTCACCGAGTCATATTTATGACACCTTCGGCACCTTTCCGGTGGTGATGAGCACTACCATCGGACCCTGCACGAAGTATGTGACCAATAATGTGGTTGTCCACCCCCTGCCCAATACGAGCATCAATTTCCTGCCGGCTATTCCCTGCCCGGCCCCTGTGGGCGTAACGTTTATAGCTACCAACACCAATATTGCGCATCCCTTTTTCAACTGGGACTTCGGCAATGGCGATACGGCGCTGCACCGCAATCCGGCAGTGGATACCTTCCGTACGAATGGCTATAAGACCGTGCAGGTGACCACCATTGACAGCGCCACAGGCTGCAGCAGCGTGACGGTGAAGGACTCGGTACCGATACGGAACATTATTCGGGCTTTTCCAGCTTTCCCTATACCAGGCGCATCGCCACTGGAAGGTTGCTATCCGCTTGTCTCCACCTTTTCTGCCAGTATCTACTCATCGCTGCCGCCTCCACTACTCCCCACAGACCCACCACCGCCTTATCCGGTACCAATTGCCACTTATAACTGGACCTTTATAGGCGGCTCCCCGGCTACCTCAATGTCCCCCACACCTACGGATACTTTTGCGGCCATTGGCACTTATAAAATCATCCTGAACGCTGTTACTGCTAATGGGTGTCCTTTCAAGGATTCCACTACGGTTCATGCGGATGGGCCGGTGGGGCCTTCGTTTTATGCGTTGCCGGATTCTGTATGCCCCCGCGTACCTATTACCTTTTACAACACTTCGCCGGTGGTAGCGGGCACCACCTATACCTGGAATCTGGGCGATACCAGCATCGTTTATACAAACGTCAACTTCAAGCCCACTGTTACACGGGCGTATAGGGTGTCGGGGCCGTACACCATTGCGCTTAGCACCAATCACAACGGCTGCGATTCGATTGTAAGCAAGACGGCCCTTGTGTATGTGCGCCCGGCGAGCGCCAATTTTCTCTACACCATCCAATGCCCGCCCAAGACCGCTCCTTTTGTGTATAAGGTGGACTTCAGCGACGCGAGCGTGCAGGCCACTTCCTGGGAATGGGATTTTGGCGACGGATCGCCGCACAGCTTCGCGCAAAACCCGCCTACGCACAGTTATGCCTCTACGGGCATTTATCAGGTGAAGCTCATGGTGTACAACAGCGCCTACGGCTGCCACGACACCATCGTAAGGCCCGTAGCGCCTTATAAGGCCAAAATCACCTTTTCGGCGGACGACTCCGCCATTTGCCTCGGCGATGAGTTGGTCTTTACCGGGGCTGTCAATAGCCTCGCCGCCGCCTCTTACTCCTGGATTTTTGACAACAATCCGGCTACGCAAACGCCCTATACGGCGGATTTTAGTATCGCCTATACCTTCCCTACGGCGGGCTTCCATACCGTTACGCTCGTGACTAAGAGCGGCAACAACAATAGCTGTTTAGACACGCTTACCGCACCTAACATCGTGCTCGTTTCGCACCCGGTGGCTAAGTTCGGCGCGTTCCCGGCGCCCATCGGCTGCACGCCCTTCTTTGTTACGCTGCGCGACAGCACGGTCATTACCCCCGGCGTAAAGATCACGACGCGCGTATGGGACTTTGGCGATGGCAGCACGCCTCCCGGCAATGTAGTCAACCCGACGCATACCTACCAGACCGGCGTCTATAGCCCCTACCTGAAGGTAACCGACAGTCTTGGCTGCTATGACACACTTACCCGCCTAAGCTATATACAGGCGCGCAAGCCCGTGGCGCTTTTCAACATAGCTAAGACGCCTGCCGTCTTCTGCGCGCGCGATACGCTGCCCATCATCAACTCATCTGTGGGCGCTACGCTGCTTACTTACCTGTGGACATTCGGCGATGGCACCACGAGCACTGCCGTGCAGCCCCGAAAGGCTTACACCAAAGCCGGCACTTATAGCATCCGCCTTATCGTCTTTGACGCAACGGGTTGCAGCGACACTGCGCTCCTGTCCAATTTCGTCACCATCAATTCGCCGAAGGCGAGCTTCACGATGGATAAAACGATATCCCCCTGCGGCAGGGCGCTTACGATTCTGTTCACCAGCACCTCTACGGGGGCCGTTTACAATAAATGGTTCTTTGAGGCCAGCTCGCCTATCATCACCCGAGATACGGCTACCCACACCTTTGCCAATCCCGGCATCTACAATATTGTGCTCACTGCCGTGGATGCGACCGGCTGCACCGATACCGCCATGCGCCAGGCTTATGTGCTCGGCTATGCAGGGGCCTTTACCATCTCGCCTACGGATGTATGCGTGGGCAGGGCCGTTACCTTCTCCTCCTCCATTACCAACGTGCCCAAGATTTCCTGGGACTTCAACGACGGCAGCGGCGATACCTCCAACTCGCCCGTCATCACGCACATCTACACGGTGCCGAAGACCTATTATCCTTCCGTCATCTTCTCCGACGGCACGCCTACCTGCAAGATTGCCTCGGCTACCACCACACCCGTGCGGGTGGATAAGGTGAGCGCCGCCTTCAGCGCCACGGTGCCGTGCGTGGACTCGCCTTTTATCCTCACCAGCTCCTCAAGCGCGGTTTTCAGCCAGCCCAATTACTGGCGGTGGTTCTTCCCCGCTGCCGATACTGCTACCGGCCCCGTTACGCGCCACATCTTCGGCACCGCAGGGGCTTATGCCGTTACCATCATAGCCGCCAATGCCTGGGGCTGCGCCGATACGCTTACCAAGAACGTCTTCATCAATCCGCTGCCCATTATAGATGCCGGGCCTGCGGATACGGGCATCTGCCCCGGCGATACCATCCGCCTCGTAGGACGCGGAGGCCTGAGCTATATATGGTCGTCGCCCACAGCACCGGTGGTGTGCGCTACCTGCGATACGGCCCTCGTCTTTACCGCTGCGCCTACGGAGTATTTCGTCATCGGTACAGACGCCAATGGATGCCACAACCGCGACAGCATTACCGCCCGCATTCAGATCCAGACCACCTCTTCCGTAAGCAAGGGCGGCGACATCTGCATCGGCGAGAGCTTCCGGCTTTATGCCGCCGGGGCCACCTCCTATAGCTGGCAGCCGGTGCGCTTCCTCGACTCGCCCAACATTGCCGCGCCGCTGGCTACGCCCATCACCACCACCGCTTATGTGGTGAAGGCGCAGGAAGGCACCTGCTTAGAGCGCTATGATACCGTGATTGTGGCCGTCCACCCGACGCCGGTATTCTTTACCGCGGGGCCGGATGCGGTGATTAATTACGGAACCTCCATCATCCTTCAGCCAGGCACCTCCGGCATTGACAGCATCCGGTGGCGGCCCGACTCATCCCTTTCCTGCCTGAATTGCTTCCGGCCGGTGGCCAAGCCTTACATCACCACCAGGTACTTTGCCGTGGGCTACACGGAGTGGGGCTGCGCCGACTCTGCCGAGGTATTGATACGCGTGCGCTGCAACGGCGACTCCGTCTTCATCCCCAACACCTTTACGCCCAACGGCGACGGCTATAATGACGTCTTCTATCCGCGCGGCAAGGGCATCAGCGGCATGAGGGCCATGCGCATCTTCAACCGCTGGGGCGAGCTGGTGTTTGAGCGCACAAACTTCCCGCTGAATGACGCCACGCTCGGCTGGGACGGCACCTTCAAGGGCCACGCGCTGCCGCCGGATGTGTATGTATATGTGATGGACAGCCGATGCGAAGATGGCGGGGAGCTGATCCAGTGGAAGGGAGATATTACGTTGATGCGGTAGTGTTTGAGTGTTGGAGCGTTTGGGTAACATTCCAACACTCCAACCTTAAAAGAAGTTCTTTTATTTAGCCGGCTTTCGGTTTTAGCCGTTGTTGGTCTTATGACCAACACCCTACGGGCAGAAGCATCCGGGTTCGTTGTTGGTCATAAGACCAACAACGGCGGAAGCGTAGCCGAAGCGCCCAGCGAGGCGGCGGAAGCGTGCGCATACGGACAATATGCGCGTGCATGGCGGCGGGAAGCGCAAGTTTTTGGCCCAGATGCGCACGCATGGCACGGAAAAGCACGTGTTTTTTGCCGCGAAGCGCGTGCATGGCGGCACGAAGCGCACGTTTTTCGGCGAAAAACATGCGCTTCGCGGCAAGAAACGTGCGCATGGCGGCGAAAAACTTGTGCTTCGTGACGAAAAACATGCGCTTCGAGAGCGGAAACGCAGGCAGGCCCACTGCGTGGTAGTCGCAATCCGGGTATGCTTAGTGAAAAGCCCGGCAGACTGACGAACGATGAACGGAGCGTCGCAAGGAACGCTCAATAGCGAACCGAAAGCCGACTAACAAAAAATTTTATTCAACTGTCTTTAATCAAAGAGCGTGTAGCATGAAGCCATTTTTTACCTCTCTTACAATGGCCCTCCTGATGTGCGGCGCTGCGGCGCGGGCACAGGATGTGCATTTTTCCCAATTTTACGAGACCTCGGTGCTGCGCAATCCCGCGCTGATGGGCACCTTTGGCGATGATTATAAGGTGGCGGGAGCCTACCGCTCGCAGTGGAGCTCCATCTCACGGCCTTACATCACGGGGGTGGTGAGCGGGGAGGCACGGCTGCCGCTGAAGGGGCAGAGTGGTGATTATTTCACCATCGGGATGCTGGGCTATTACGACCGGGCGGGGTCTATTGACCTGCAGACGGCGGGCATCTACCCGGCGCTGTCGTTTACGAAGTATATGGGCAGTGGCTCGCGGACATTTCTGACGGCGGGCTTTACGGCGGGCTACCTGCAGCGCTCCTTTGATCCGGCGAAGGCGACGTTTAATACGCAGTACAACAGCATGGGCGGCTTTGACCCGAATAACCCGAACTATGAGAATCTGGCGAACAACCGCATCTCTAACTGGGACATGGGCGCGGGCCTGGCGGTGAACAGCGGCGCGGAGGACAATCATGTAACCTACTATGCGGGCGTGAGCGGCTACCATTTTACGCGCCCGAAGCGCTCCTTTCTGAGCGACAACAACCTAATCGCGCTGGATATGAAGTGGAATGTGGCGGCGGGCGGCTCCTACCGCCTGACCGACCAGTACGGCGTGCAGGCGCACCTGAATTATGCGCGGCAGGGCACGTACAATGAGGCCATAATAGGCGGGCTGCTGGGCTGGAAGCGGGTGAGCGGCAATGAAGCCGACCCGCCGCTGTCTATCTACGGGGGCCTCTTCTACCGCGCGGGCGATGCGGCGGCGCCAACGCTGAAGGTGGATTACAAGGGCTTTTCGGTGACGGCTTCGTATGACTTTACGGTAAGCAAGCTGCGGCCGGCATCCGGCGGCGCGGGCGGGCTGGAGCTGACGGTGGTGCAGCACGGGCTGTTTGCAGGGGAGAAGTTTGAGAAGGCGCGGACGATCTGCCCGAAGCCTTGGTAAGAGCAGGAAAAAACAAGGGTTCGGAGGGATAATCTGAGGGTCTAAACATGATAAGAGCGCTACTCATAATCTTACTGCTGGGGATGGGCGGGGTAGCGGCGGCGCAGCCTACGGCCAACTTTTCGGCGACGCCCGTTACGGGCTGCCCGCCAATGGTGGTGAGCTTTACTGACCTCTCTACCGGCGGCGCCATTACCTGGAGCTGGAGCTTTAGCGGGGGTACGCCGTCCACGGCTTTTGTCAAGAATCCCATCATTTCTTACCTCACGCCCGGTACCTACAGCGTAACGCTGACAGTGAGTAATGGCACTACGAGCAGCGCTCCTTACACTAAGACCGGCTACATCACCGTCAAGACGCCGCCTTCAGTATCGTTTACTGCATCGCCGCTGGCGGCCTGCGCGAAGGTGCCCATCAGCTTTACTTCCAGCATTACGTGGAATGCGCCGGGCAGCGGCACCTATCACTGGGATTTTGGGGATGGCGGTACGGCAAGCAGCGCCAACCCAACTTACAATTATGCGAATGGCGGCACCTACACGGTGAAGCTTACGGCCACTAACAGCTCCGGCTGCCCCACAACTGATACTCAGGTGAATTACGTAACGGTGTATTCGCCGCCATCGGTAGGCTTTTATGCTACGGATACGGCGGTATGCTCCCTTGGCGGCAGCACCACATTCATCAGCACCACATCGGGCAGCAGCCCTTTCAGCTATGTATGGGACTTCGGCGATGGCAGCGGCTTATCATCCGCAACGCCGCCGGTGAGCCACAGCTATGCCAGCGCCGGCAAGTACACCGTGAAGGCAGTAGTAACGGACAGCAAGGGCTGCACCGACTCGCTGAAACTGAACAATTACATCAATGTGCACACGGTAAGTGCAGCGGCGAGCGTACCCGCGAGCGCGTGCGTAGGGGCCGCAGTGAACACGCAGGCCGTTGCACCCACAACCGGCGGCGCTGCGCTGAGCTGGGATTTTGGCGATGGCTATACGGCTACTGGCCCTGCGGCAGGACACACATACCTGACCGCCGGCACGTACACCATCCGCTTCATAGCCACTGTTGGCGGATGCAGCGATACGGATAAGCACACCATCACCATTTCGCCAAAGCCCTCGGCTGCATTTACCTATAGTCCGTCGCCGGCTTGCCCTGCCCCTTCGCTCATTTCTTTTACCAATACCTCGTCCGGCTCCTTTGTGTCTTCGCTCTGGGATTTTGGAGATGGCAGCCCGTTCAGCACCGTCACGTCGCCGCTGCACACCTACGCCTTAGGAGGTCAGACATATACGGTGAAGCTGACCGTAACCAACGCTGCGGGCTGTACCTCCACGGCGCAGCAAAGCTTTGATGTTTACAATACGGTATTCTACATCAGCGCGCAGCCGCCGAGCGGCTGCGCGCCGGTAACTATCGCGTTCAAAGACAGCCTGTTTGTTACTACGCCACTCGGCTCTATGCCATACCCCAGCCCCAGGGTATCGTGGAGCTGGAATTTCGGCACCGGCAGCGCTACGAGTACTTCGGCAACGCCTTCTTTTACCTACAGCAATACCGGTACCTACTATGCAACCGTAGCTACGACTACTGCTAATGGCTGCGTTTTCCACGACACTTTTAAGGTGCGCACGGGCAGCCATGCAACGCCCAATTTTTATACGCTCACGCCCAATCCCTGCAACCGGACGCAGATTCAGTTTCTGGATTCTTCTGTCAGCCCTTTCGGGTCTATCACTAACTGGAACTACGATTTTGGGGATGGCGGCAATTCCTTCGGGCCGGCCAATCCATACTACACCTACACCGTTCCCGGCATCTATACCGTAACGCTCGTGACCGACCAGAACGGCTGCTTTGATACGGTAAAAAAGCAGAACTACATCCATGTAGGCCTGCCCGGCTCCAAATTCGTCTTTAAGGTGAACTGCAACAAGCTGGGCGAGGTGCAGTTTACGGACAGCTCCGCAGGCGCTACCTCTATGCTGTGGCGCTTCGGCGACGGCACCACGAGCACGCAGACCAATCCGGTGCATCAGTATTCGGTGGTGCCGGGCGTCTATACGGTAAGCCAGATTACCTACAATTCCCTGACAGGCTGCAAGGACAGTCTGCCACACACGGTCATCATCAACAACTACAGCACCAATATGTCGGCCTTAGACAGCAATGTCTGCGTGGGCGATACGGTCTTCCTTTCACCGGTGATTAGCGGTAGTGCCGCGCCGCTGGCTTCTACGCTGCAATCGGTTGCATGGTCATACACACCTATGCCAGGACTGTTCAATGACCCGTTGACTATGGCTAATGGCGTATATGAGGCGAGGGCAAGAGGCCGGTATAACATAACAGTACTTGTCAAAGACCTGAATGATTGTCCGGCTACCCGAACCAACAACAACTTCATTACCGTAGGCGGCCCCATTGTGCATTTTAAGGCCACTCCCACCACCGGATGCGCGCCGGCAACCATTGTGCTTACCGACACGACCAATTATGTGCCTTCCACGTATCCCATCCAATACATCTGGGACTATGGTGATGGCACGAATGCGACCATCAACGGGCCGCTCGGCCCTTCTGTTACGCACTTCTATCCCAATGTGGGCGGCTATGCCATTAAGCTTATCGTAAGGGACAACATTGGCTGTGTAGATTCTTTTGGAGCGCCCAATTACATTACCATTACGCGGCCAACGGCCATCTTCAGCAGCACGATCAGCAATGCCTGTGTAGGCTCGCCCTTTCAGTTCTTCTCTTCCTCTACCGGCACAGGTATCACCCACAAATGGGACTTTGGCGACGGCACCACCTCCACTATGCCATCCCCCAGCCATGTGTATGTAACGCCCGGTACTTACAGCATACGCCTCATCGTAACCGATTATGCGGGCTGCAAAGACACGATGTACAAGGCTTCCGCCGTAAACGTAACGGTAAGCCCGCACGCTTCCTTTACGATGGACGATACGCTGAACGTGTGCCCGCCGATGTTCGTCAACTTCACCAGCACCTCAACCGGCGCCGCGAGCTATGCCTGGAGTTTTGGCAATGGCACAGGCTCCACGCTTACCAATCCTTCTGTTACCTACACCTCGCCGGGCTACTATCCCATCCGGCTTATTGCGCGCAATGCGCTGGGCTGCCCCGACACAGCGTATGGCCATGCACGCGTGCTCGGCTATCCGGGCGCGGTACTGAGCTACGGGCCGCCGCTCTTCGGCTGCGCACCCTTCACCGTCAACTTCCGCGCGAACAATGTGGACGGCGTGCCGGGCTTCATCTACAACTTCGGCGACGGTACCACTGCGGCAACAACCGCTACTGTAATGACCCATACCTACACGCAGCCCGGCCCGCACCTGCCGTCCATCACCATGACCGACAACCTCGGCTGCTCGGCGGTGTCCGTAGGCATTGATACCATTAAGGTGGATGGCGTATTTGCCGGCTTTACCTTCTCGCCATTTCCGGCCTGCGATAAGGGTACCATTCAATTTCAGGATACCTCACGCGGCGCTTACACGCCGCTTAACCCGCCGCGCTGGGCCTTCCACGACGGCACTACGAGCAACCTTGCCGCCCCCTCCAAAACCTATTCGTTGCCCGGCACTTATCCGGTTGTGCTTTACAGCAGCACCACCGGCGGCTGTAAGGATACCTTCCGCAGCAACGTCATTTTCTACCCGCTGCCTAAAATCATTGCGGCAGATGATACCACCATCTGCATCACGGACTCCGCTATCCTGCGGGCGCGGGGCGGCGTGTCTTATGTCTGGAGTCCTGCGGCTTCGCTGAGCTGCGCGAATTGCAATACGCCCTATGCCTCACCCACCGTGCCCACAACCTATGTGGTGACAGGCATGGATGCGCATGGCTGCACGAGCACCGATACGCTTGTAGTGCGCCTGCGCTACAAAACCGTCACAGACGTGAAGCCGGCGAGCGCCGAAATCTGCTCCGGCGATACGCTGACGCTGACGGCTACGCCCGGTTACACGTCTTACCACTGGAGCCCCGCTACCGGCCTGCTGAATAAGGACACTTCCAGCACACCCGCTTACCCCGGCACCTCGCAGCAGTACGTCCTCATCTCCAAAGTGGCAGGCTGTGCTGCGGATACCGATATGGTGAATATCATCGTGCACCCAACGCCAACCGTAAAAGCCGCATCGGGCCAAAGCATCATCGCCGGCACGCCTGTAAGGCTGGAAGCCACCGCCACCGGCATCATCACCAAGTGGCTCTGGTCGCCGTCCGACGGTCTCTTCACGCCTACTTCTCCTGCTACCGATGCGCACCCGAAAGCCAGTACGACCTACACCGTTACCGCCACCACGGAGTTTGGCTGCTATGATTCAGACACCCTCCGCATCATCGTAACCTGCGACAATAAGCAGGTGTATCTGCCCAACACCTTTACACCCGACGGCAATGGCGTCAATGACGTCTTCTACCCGCGCGGCCGCGGCCTTTCCAACATCAACCGCTTCCGCATCTACAACCGCTGGGGCGAGGTGGTCTTTGACCGCAGCAACATTGCAGTGGATGATAAAAGCAACGGCTGGGACGGCCGCAAGGGTGGCACCCTCCTTCCGCCTGACGTCTATGTCTATACCATAGATGCCCTCTGCGATACCGGCGAGCCGCTTCAATGGCAAGGGGATGTGATGCTGCTGCGGTAATGAAGTGTTGAGTTTTTAAGTTTTGAGTGTTGAGTTTTTGCCTGCCTATGAACACGAAAATCTTCCTTCCCCTCTTTTGCATGCTGAATGCCGCATGTTGCATTTGCAAAGCGCAAGACATCCACTTCTCCCAATACGCGGAGCAAAGCATCCTGCGCAATCCTGCGCTCACCGGCATAAGCAGCGGAGAATACCGGGCCGTGGCCGCTTACCGCAGCCAGTGGGGCAGCCTCGGCAAAGCCTACCAGACCTTCTCCGCCGATGCCGAGGGCCGCTTCGCCATACGCCGCAACGGGCAGGATTATGTCAGCGCCGGCCTCGCCGGGTATTCTGATAAGGCGGGCCGTGCCGGGCTGAGCACTACCGCCTTCTACGGCGCGCTCAACTACCACAAGCACCTCGCCGCATCCGACGAGCGCCGCTCCTACCTCTCCGCCGGCTTTGCCGCCGGCATGATACAGCGCTCCTACGACCCTGGCGCACTCACCTTCGACAATCAATATCAGAATCCCGGCGCCGGCGCAGGCGAAGAGCTTCCACTGGCCAAGCTCAGCTACTGGGATTTGGCCGCCGGCCTCTCCTTCAACGGCACCGCCGGGGCCGATGAGCGCCTGACCTACCTCGTAGGCATTGGCGCGTGGCACCTTACGCGGCCGCGCGCCACCTTCTCCGAGCAGTCGGCGCTCAATCTTTCTACCCGCTGGAATGCCTCCCTCTCCGTAAACATGCGGCTGCTGGAGGCCTGGAGCGTGGAAGCGCATGCTAATTATGCGCTGCAAGGCCCTTACCATGAGCTGATGCTCGGCGGCATGCTCCGCTGGGCGCGCCTTACAAATAGCGACGACAGCCGCGGCGGCTTCGGCATTGCCGCCGGCGCGCAGCTCCGCGTGGGCGATGCTATCATCCCCACCCTGCGCGTGGACTACAAAGGGCAGCGCCTCGGCATCTCTTACGACATCAATAACTCCGCTCTCAAAGCTGCCACCGCCATGCGCGGCGGGCTGGAGGTGACGGCGGTGTTCTCCGGCTTCTTCCACCCGGCGGATGGGGGGAATGTGGCGGGGCCGCGGTTTTGATGATTATGTTGCCGGCTGGTCTCGCCATTGGGCTTTTGCATGGCATGTATATTCGTTGCTGACGCAAGCGGGTATAGAAAAACGCTGAAGCTTTCAATAGTCTTGTATGGCCAACACCAACAAAATAGAGAACTTACTTGGCCGCATAATACCGCCAGACGATTACTTGCATAGAAATGGTTTCACTAATAATCAGTTGATTGACGAGTTGAGTCATCAAGACCGGTCTCAAGTTGAAGAGGCTTTGATAGAAAAATTGCAGCGTAATGAAGACCTGTTGATTGTTGAAACCCTTGCTTATATGGGTTCTACAAGAGCTTTGCCTGTGCTGAATAAATTATTGGGGACGAACTCTGATCCAATGAAAGAGATTATAGTCTCTAGTTCAATTTTTAGAATTAGCAACGACAGTAAAATGGCCACAATTGCAAGTGGCGCATTCAAACGACTTACTAATTCTTTTTCTAAAATAGCAGCATTTCAGTACTTGAAGACTTTCCACAATCCTGATGTGAACAGTCTAATTGGCGAGTACGTTAATGATAAAGACTTCCTGCTTGCTCATAACGCCAAAGTGGCATTGGGCATTACTTAGCCAATATGGCCGTGTTTGTTGTTAGCATAAGTCCGGTTATATTCCCGCCGCTGTTGGTGTTGTCACCAACAGACGAACAAATAATCCTATCCGCGGCTTTGCCACGCCCTTGTAAAGCATTGGCGGGCCTATCTTTTGGGCCGCCCGCGCCGTCTTAAGGAAGAGTGGTTTTTGCAGTACATTTACTACACTTTCATTGAACCCGTGTTGCCTTAGCCGAATGACTGAATGATGCGCTACACTTACCTCCTCCTTTTTTTATTGGGAAATGTGATGGCTGTCGCGGGTGCGCCGGTGGAGTTTGTGCGCAACGACGGCCAATGGCCTGGCCCCTTCAGCTACAAGGCGGAGGCGGGCAATGGGACGGTCTTCCTCGCGCCGGATGCCTTCACCTACCTGCTCAGTCACCCGGCCAACCGGGAGCGCATGGACGCAGCGCACCACGGCTTTACGCGGGAGCCGGTGAAGCTGGAGTACCACGCCTACCGTATGAGTTTTGTGGGGGCCAATAAGGAAGCGCCCATCACGGGCAGCAAGGAGCAGAGCTGGTACTACAATTATTTTTACGGGCAGGACAGCAGCCGCTGGAAGACCGGCATCCACCCTTACCTCGCGCTGGATTACGGCGATGTATATCCCGGCATTAAGATGCACATAGCCTCCGAGGGCGGCCAACTGAAATATGAGTGGATAGTGGCGGAAGGCGTGCAGCCGGCAGCCATCCGTATGAAGATAGACGGGGCCGACGGGCTGAGCCTGAAGGGGGGAAACCTGATTATTAAAACTTCGGTTGGCGATGTGCAGGAGCTGAAGCCCGTGGCTTATCAATACGGCTCCGAAGGCCGCAAGGAGGTGGCTTGCCGCTACCGCCTTTCCGGAGATGAGCTTCGCTACGACTTCCCCGACGGCTGGGATGAAAAGCTGCCGCTGGTGATTGACCCGACGGTGGTATTCTGCACTATGACCGGCTCCACGGCAGACAACTGGGGCTACACAGCTACCTACGATGCCTCCGGGAATTTTTATGCGGGCGGCATTATGTTGTCTTATCCCGGCAGCGGGGGCGGGGCCTTCCCGGCCTCTACGGGCGCGTTTCAAACAACCTACGCCGGCGGCGTTACCGACCCCAATTCCACCACGAGCGACGACCACGGCATCGGCTATGCCTCAGACATTGCCATCATGAAGCTCAATGCGACCGGCACGACGCGCATCTGGGCCACCTATATCGGCGGCGCCGACAATGAGCAGCCGCACTCTATGATGGTGGATGGCAGCAACAACCTCGTCATAGCCGGCATCACCTATTCCAACAATTATCCAATCACGAGCGGCTGCTACGACGGCTCCTACAATGGCGGCGCAGACATCGTAATTACAAAGCTTAACTCGACGGGCACGGCGCTACTCGGCTCCACGTATGTGGGCGGCACGGGCGCGGACGGCGTGAACTACAACGCCAGCGAGTTCATCTTCGGCAACCTGAAGTACAACTATGGGGACGCTGCGCGCAGCGAAGTAATCTTGGATAAGTCGGCGAATGTTTACGTAACGGCCTGCACACGCAGCAGCAACTTCCCGGTTACGCTCAATGCTGCACAGGGCAGCCTTGCCGGCGGCCAGGATGCGGTATTTATCAAGCTTACCCCGAACCTTACCGCGCTTACCTACAGCACCTACCTCGGCGGCACTGCCGATGATGCGGGCTACGTACTGGCCTTAGATACGGCACAGACGCACCTCTATATCGCAGGCGGCACGCAGTCGTCCGGATTCCCGTCCACAGGCGGGGCCTGGAAGAATACTTATCAGGGCGGCTCCGCCGATGGCTATATCGCGCGCTTCGGGAATGGCGGGAATTATCCGCTGCAAAAGACGACGTTCATGGGCGCCTCCGGCTACGACCAGGTGTATGGTGTGCAGGTGGATTTGGAAAACAACGTCTATGCAATGGGCCAGACGCTGGGCGGCGGCTTCCCGGTAACGGCGGGCGTGTATAGCAATGCCGGCTCCTCGCAGTTCGTGATAAAGATGGACAGCCTCTTGACAACAGATGTCTTTTCCACTGTCTTCGGTTCCGGCTCTTCTACACAGACCAATATCTCGCCTGTCGCCTTCCTGGTGGACACCTGTCAGAACATCTACATCTCCGGCTGGGGCGGCAATCTCGGCTTTGCCTCAGCGCCCACATCCGTAGGCACGACTAACGGCATGCCTATCACGCCGGCTTCCATCGCAGCACCCATGAAGAGCACGACGGACGGCTACGACTTTTACTTCATTGCATTGGGCAAGAATGCGAGCAGCCTCCTCTTTGGCGCTTACCTCGGCCGCAATGACCCCAACCCCGGCTACGGTGAGCACGTGGACGGTGGCACGAGCCGCTTTGACCGCCAGGGCATCGTATATCAGGGTATCTGCGCCAATTGCGGCGGGCCTTCCTCACCGTCTTTTCCAACCACATCAGGCTCCTGGGCTACGGCAGTCGGCAGCGCCAATTGCAACGAGGCGGCGCTCAAGATCGCCTTCCAGCTTTCGGTGCCGGATGCCATTGCTAATGCAAGCCCGAAGGCCCGCGGCTGCCCGCCACTGCCCGTACAGTTTCAGAACACTTCTGTGAATGCTATCTCTTACGAATGGGATTTTACCGATGGCTCGCCGCTGGATACCAGTTTCTCTCCGAAACATACTTTTTCCGCGCCTGGTATTTACAGAGTGCGTCTGGTGGTGTACAATCCCAACGCCTGCCGCACGCGTGACACAGCCTTCATCATCATTACGGTGGATAATAACCGCATCAAGAGCGCCTTCAACACCATTGTGCTGGATTCCTGCGGGCCTTACCGTGCCGCCTTTGTCAATAACTCGCAGTACAGCGCGCAACCCGGTGCTGTGGGCCGGACTTCCTTCCTATGGATATTCGGCGACGGCACAACTTACAGCGGCACTACACCTCCTACCCACGTTTACGCAGGCGCTGGTATTTATACAGTGATGCTTGTGATGAGGGACACTGCCGCGTGCAATAACCCGGACACGGCGCGCCAGGTAGTAAACATGAATGGCCTCCTTGTAAGGGCCGCATTCAGCCTGCCGGACTCCGTGTGCCTCAAGACGGGCCTTGCCTTCAGCGATGCCAGCGTAAATGCGAGCGCCGTGGTCTGGAATTTCGGCGACGGGCAGACGAGCAACATCGCCCAGACAACGCATACCTACGCGCAGCCCGGCATATACAGGGTGCTGTTGACGGCAGTCAATCCGGCTTCCTGCAACAAGCGCGATTCTATGTCGCGTACGATTAAGATCAAGCAACTGCCGAAGGCCGACTTCATATTCGACCCCGTGGTGCCGATTTCCAACATGCCCCTCAACTTCACCAACAAGAGCCTATACGCCAGCTATTACGACTGGAAGTTTGGCGATGGTGCGGGCAGCGCGGAAGTGAACCCGAGCCACCTGTATCGCCAGACCGGGCAGTACCGTGTATGCCTGATTGCCAGCACGCCGGAAGGCTGCGCAGACTCCATTTGCAAGATTGTGGAGGCGGATGTGCACGCAGCAATCGGAGTGCCAAGTGCCTTCTCGCCCAACGGCGACAACAACAACGATATGTTCTTCGTGAAAGGCGCTGCTGTGGAGACAATGAACATCAAAATCTACAATCGCTGGGGGGAGAAGGTGTATGAATCCAGCCGCATGGACGAAGGCTGGGACGGCACCTACAAGGGCAAGCCGCAGGAAATGGACGCCTACGCATACGTGCTCATCGCCTCCTTCATTGACGGTACTTCCACCACTAAGAAAGGCAACATCACTCTAATCAGATAGTTCGCTTTATGAGCATTCCGCTACACCCAAGGCAGCTCGCCGTGCTCGGCGTTCTGCTGCTTTACGCCGCATTCGGCATTCGGCATTCCGCATTCGCGCAGGGCATTCACTTCTCCCAATACTTCAACAGTCCGCTGCTCAGCAACCCGGCCAATACCGGCCTGATGCCCGACGCCGACTATCGCGTGGGTGCGGCCTACCGCAGCCAGTGGGGCGCGGTACCAGTGCCATATCACACCTTCAACTTCTTTGGCGACTTCCAGGCCATGCGCTCCCGCAACGAGACCAACTGGCTCGGCGCGGGCCTTGCCGCTTACTCTGATAAGGCCGGCGATGGCGAGCTGGCCATGAACCGCTATGAAGGCTTTGTAGCCTACCATGTGCAGCTTGGTGAGAAGAGCCTCATCTCTGCCGGCGGCTCCGTGGCTTACGTGCAGCGCTCCATTGACTTCAGCAAGTTTACCTGGGATGCGCAGTGGGACGGCTTTGCCTTTGATACGCGCAAGACGACCAACGAAAAGGACATGCTGAGCAAAACAACCTACGTGGACGTGAGCACAGGCATCAACTATTCTTACTCGCCCAATGAGTTCATTTACATCAAAATAAGCGCCGCAGCTACCCACATCAATCAGCCAAAGGAAACTTTTCTCGGCAGCGAGAATACAATCGGAATCCGGCCCATCGGCAATATAGACATCACCGCGCGCGTCGGCGATTATCTCATCATTAATCCCTCCGTGCTTTATACGCAGCAGAAGTCGGCATCGGAGCTGCTATACGGCTCGCTGTTCATCATCAAGGCGGGGCAGGGCACCGGCACAACCAATAATATCCTACTCGGCGCTTACCACCGGATGAATGATGCAGTAGTCATTGCCTTCGGCTATGAATGGAAGGGGCTGCGGGTGATGACTTCTTATGATTACACCATCTCCAACCTGGGCCAGTACATTAACCACAACGGCGCTGCAGAAATCGGCCTCGTTTGGCAAGGCATGTATCATGACGATGGTGCGGCAAGGCGCAGGGCCTTTATGTGTCCGCGTTTTTAACAACAGTTAGCAGTACGGCACGTTATTTTAGCCAACGGCGGGACGGTGAGCGGTGGATAGTGAGTTGTGAATAGTGAGAGGCGAGTGATTTAAATCCGTTCAACTTGTTCAACCCGTTCAACCTCATCCAACATCTCCAACGTTTCCCCAAATGGCGCAAGACCAACAACCACAACGCAACAAAGTCCTCCTCGTAGAAGACGACACCAACTTCGGCACCGTGCTCAAGAACTATCTTGAGCTGAATGATTTCGCAGTAGAGCTGGCCCGCGATGGCATACTCGGCCTCGCCGCTTTCCGCCGCGAGAAGTACGACATCTGCCTGCTGGACGTGATGATGCCCAACATGGACGGCTTCACCCTCGCCGAGGAAATCCGCAACGTTGACCCGGATATTCCGCTCTTCTTCCTCTCCGCCAAAAGCATGAAGGAAGACATCCTGAACGGCTACAAGCTGGGCGCGGATGACTACATCACCAAGCCTTTTGACTCAGAAATCCTGCTGCAGAAAATCAAGGCAGTAATGAAGCGCAACCAGGAATTGCAGGAAAAGCAGCACGCGCAGGTAGAGTTTCAAATCGGCTCCTACCACTTCAACAGCCGCCTCCGCCAACTGACTCATAATGGCGCCAGCAGCACCCTCTCGCCAAAGGAGAACGCCCTGCTGACCATGCTCGCCGAATACAAAAACGACCTCCTCCCCCGCGAAGCTGCCCTTAAGCGCATCTGGGGCTCGGATACCTATTTCAATGGCCGCTCCATGGACGTGTACATTGCCAAGCTGCGCAAATACCTCCGCGAAGACCCGCAGGTGGAAATCGTGAACATCCACGGCAACGGCTTCCGCCTGGTGATGCCGGAAACGGCTGCGGAAGCATAAGCCTGCCGCCTAAGAGTTTTTCCTAAAGGCCTTCCGGATTTCAAAATCCGGAAGGTCTTTTCCTTGTAGGCTGTCTCCCAATCTTTTGTCATCCCGGAACGGGAACTTGAGCGATGGCCGGTGGAAAACTTTTACCACCCAAAATCTTGCACAGCAAAGCCCCGCACCCTACTTTGGTCGCCCCACAGAACGGCACGACGCTGTTCAAGCCTCACCAAGGCATTCCTGGAATGGCGGCAGCATCCATATATACAAACGGCCTTCAACACGTACGCATCGTAGGCGGCACCTTGCTGCGCAATGGCGTACAACTGGCCGCCACCGGCACAACCGAACCCGCGGATATGTACCGCGCCCTCGGCTGCAGCTACGCTAAGTTTTTCAAGATGGACAGCCTCTGCAAATGGGCCTGGCTCGGCGCGGAAGCCCTATTGCGTCAGGGAGAAAGCTGGCTGTATGATGGCCTAGACAAGCAGCACATTGCCGTAGTAATAGCTACGCGCGATGGCTGCCTGGAAACCGACCACCGCTACGCGGAAACGATGCAGACCATTCCATCGCCCGCCGTGTTCGTCTATACCCTGCCCAACATCGCCCTCGGCGAAATCTGCATCCGCCACGGCTTTACCGGCGAGCAGCTTTGTGAAGTGGCCGACGACTTTGATGCCGAAGCTCTCCTCTTCTGGGTGCGCGACCTGCTGGAACATCGCGGCGCTAACCATTGCCTCTTCGGCTGGGCCGATGCCGTGGGCGCACATCACGACGTAAGCCTCTTCTGGGCAGACCGGCAGAGCATTGAAAGCCTGTCGGTACAGCAATTACAAGCCCTTCACATCACTACACTACCTGCGGCACGTTAAGTGCTCTACTTTGTTGCCGCGAAAAGAGCGCAGATTTTCCATGAAGAAGCTGAAACTTTTAAAACCCTGGCGGCTGCCTACCGTACGCCTGAAGCTGGATGCTACCGCCGCACCTGCCGCCATTATGATGGAGCCGGTTGCCGATCTTACCGCGCTTGCAGAGCGCCACGGAGCAAGCCTCGCCCGCTGCGCCACACCATACACACCCGGGCGTAAATGCCGCGCCCCTCAGCGCCGCGCTATCTTTGCATCCACGGCCTCGCCGCACCCCGGATGCCCGCACCTGTTTTCATAGTCAACACTGGAATCATTACCGCCATAGGCGGCGATACAGCAGCGTGCCTGCAAAGCCTTAAAGAGGGTCGCAGTGGCATTGGCAGGGCCGAAGTGCTGCAAAGCCATTGGGCAGACACCATCCCCGTAGGGGAAATAAAGAAGACCAATAAAGAGCTGGCGGCAATAGCCAATATGCCGCGCCATCTGCCGCGCACAGCCATGCTCAGCACCATTGCGGCGGGCGAGGCCTGGAAGCCCTTTGCCGGGCTGGAAAAGCATTTTCCGATAGCCTTCCTTTCCGCCAATACCGTCGGTGGCATGGATAAGACCGAAGCCTTTTTCGGCGCACTGCAGAAGAACAGGGCCAGCGGCTCGCCCGCCGATTTCATCTACCACGAATGCGGGGCCGTTACCGACCTCGCCGCGCGACAGCTCGGCCTTGACGGCTACCGCACCACTGTTTCCACCGCCTGCTCTTCATCCGCCAACAGCATCATGATGGCTGCGCAGATGATACGCGCCGGAATGGCGGACGTAGCCGTTGCCGGTGGCGCCGATGCGCTTTGCCGCTTCACGCTCAACGGCTTTAATACCCTCGGCATCCTTGACCGGCAGCTTTGCCAGCCTTTTGACGCAGCCCGCCGTGGGCTGAACCTCGGCGAAGGCGCGGGCTATCTCCTGCTGATGAGCGAGAAGGCATTAAAAGCTTACGGCGCAGCGCCTATCGCCACCGTTAGCGGCTGGGGCAATGCGAATGACGCTTATCACCAGACCGCCTCCTCGCCCGATGGTATCGGAAATACTTTGGCCATGGAAGGCGCGCTGTCTGTAGCCGGCCTGCAGCCTGAAGACATTTCCTATATCAACCTCCACGGCACCGGCACGGAGAATAACGACAGCGCGGAGGGCGCAGCCATTGAAAAGCTTTTCAGCGCTGCTGTGCCTCCTGCTTCATCTACAAAAGCTTTTACCGGCCATGCGCTCGGCGCTGCCGGCGGGGTGGAGGCGGTGTTCTCCCTTCTTTCCATCTGCGAGGGCTTTATCCCTCCCAATCTTCGCTGGGAGGCGCAGATGCCGGATGTATCGTTTACACCAGTGCGCGAAGCCCGCAGCGGGGTGGATGTGCGGCATGTGCTTTCCAACTCATTCGGCTTCGGCGGGGCCTGCTCCTCACTCATCTTCTCCAAATGCTGAGCCTTAACCTCTACATACACGCCGCAGCGGCCATTGCGCCGGAAGCCCGAAGCGGTGAGGAGGTGCTGCGGCTGAGTGCGAAGGAGCCGGATTACTCGGCCTTCATCCCGCCCATGCAGTTGCGGCGCATGAGCAAGGCCGTGCGCATGGGCATCGGCGCGGCGCGGGAATGCCTCGCCGCGGCGGGGCTGGAAAAGCCGGATGCCATTACCGTAGGCACCTCGCTGGGCTGCATCGGCGATACGGAGGTTTTTTTGAAAAAGCTCGTGGAGGGAGCGGAGCAGATGCTGACGCCGACGGCCTTTATTCAAAGCACGCACAATACCGTTGCGGGGCAAATAGCCCTTGCCACCGGCTGCCGGGGCTACAACAATACGCTGGTGCAGCGCGGCCACTCCTTTGAGGGCGCAGTGATGAGCGCCGCCCTCTACCTCGCGGAGCATCCCGGCCACCGCATCCTCTGCGGCGGGGTGGATGAGCTGACGGATACGGTGCTGGGCCTCCTGCAGCGTATCGGTGTTTACACCACCACGCCCTATGCCACGGATGATGTGGCGGGGCCGCATCGCGGGGCGGTGGCGGGCGAGGGTGCAGGCTTTCTCCTGCTGAGCGCCGATGCTGCGGGCGCGTCGGCGCGCATCAGCGGGCTGGCCCTGTTTACAGAGCACTCTTCGGAAGCAGCGGGCGTGCGCATAGCGGATATCATTGCCGCAAAGGGCGGCCTGCGCGATGGCGATGTGCTATGGACGGGCAGCTATGGCGATGTGCACTCGGAAGGGGCATACACCGCTCCCTTAGACGGCGGCACCCGCTACCGGCAGCGCACGGGCGCTTGGGGCACAGATGTGGCGGTAGCATTTGCACGCTTAGTATCCGGCTGGCCGGAGGGGAAGGAGCGGGCCTGGCTGGTAAGCCATTGGGGGCGGGACTGGAGTGTGTGGCTGGTGGAGCGGGGGTGAATAGGTGAGTACCAGCTTGTCCGTCATTACGAACGTAGTGAAGCAACCTGCGCATCTTTTTTAAGTTTGCAGCAGCCATTCAATTCTAAGCGTAATGAGCAAAAAGGAAATCGGGCAGCCACTGGTAGCCAACTGGTTTGAGTACGACGAAAGCATTCCTTGGTCTGAGGTGGATGAGCGGCTGTACAGCAACTTCAGCAAGCTGCATGACGAGATTGTGGAAATGGACAAGCTTAAGCGTGCCCTTTACGACGCCTTTAGCCGTTTTGATAAGCATGTGGGCGAAGTGCGTTCCAGCCTCAGCAGTACCGTGGCGCCGGCTATTGCCGCAGCGCAGCAAGCGGCAGAAGCCGTGCTGCCTGCCTTCCGGCTCAAGATTACCGGCCCTGCCGATGCCTTCGCAGATGCCTTTAATGCTGCGCGTGACGCTATAGCCGCATTTGAAGAGACACTCGGCATCTTGTCGGCAGACCTTAACGCGAAGGGCAAGGTGCATGAAGAATTCCGGGAGCGCCTGTACAGCGACGACGATACGCTATGGGATGCCGTGAGAGACGATAAGCACCTCCTCTATGCCGAGGCTGGGCGACACTCCATAGACTTTTTGGGCTTTGACCGTGCGGACGAGCGGTTTCGTGGAACCCTCAGCTTCCATCGCGAGCGGTGGGAGCACGCCATACAATACCGCAACGATATAATTGTGAACTACAATACGCTAATGGAGGAAATCCGCCTTCAATACGCCGTATGGAATGAGTTTGCGAAACGTTGTCAACTGATTACCGACATCACTAAGATGTACGGCTCCGAAGGGCCTGCGGTGAAGAATTAATGGGTGCCGGTGTGGACGTGCTGGCAGCGTATAACCGCATAGATGCCGCTACCATTACCTACGATACCAGCATCAACAACTTTAAAAAGCCTTAGCCATGCGCCATTGGAAAGTATTGAAAACCGAAGAAGATTACAAAGCGGCTACAGGCAGGCTGATGGATATTTTCCATGCCCCGCAGGGCACGCCGGAGGGGGAAGAGTTGGAGCTGCTCATTGTACTGGTGGCGGATTACGACGGGCGGCATTATGCGCTGCCTGCGGCTAATCCCCTAGACATCATTAAGCTGAAGATGGAGGAACGCGGCCTGAAGGCCAAAGACCTGGAGTCGGTGATTGGCAGCAAAGGCCATGTATCGGCCATACTTTCGGGCAAGCGGGAGCTGACGCTGAAGATGGCGCGGAAGCTCAGGGTGTTCTTTAATTTGCCTGCTGAGGTGTTTTTGCCTTTGGCATCGTGAGGGTGTAATGCTATTGTTCCGGGTGATGTGGCGAAAAAGTGAATGAAGCTGTTCTCGGAACCGCACCGCTCAGAGAGCGGTTCTATTCCACTTCCGGATGCGCTGCGCTAACAGCCGGAAGAACGGACTTTTTGATTGCCGGCAGCTTAGCTAAATCTATCCACAATAATCCCGTACTTACCCAGCAAACCCTCCACTTCCGAGAGCGAAAACTTCGCTTTCTTCAGCCGGTTCACCTCCGGGTCTATCGCATAGTTAATAGACGTTCGCAAATCCGCTTTATCCAGTATCGTCCGTCCAAAGGCGGCGCCCGCCAGGTCGCAGCCCGCAATCGTAGCCCCGGTCAGATCAGCCTCCGTAAAATCAACATCCCGCAGTTGCGTATCCTTAAAAACCGTGTGGCTGATTTTTGCCTTGTAGAAAGAGGAATCATTAAGGATACAGCGCTCAAAATGGAACGACTGTCCAAAGCCGCCGCACTTGTCAAAGCGCAGCCCCAGCATCTTACAGGCAACAAATCTTACGTCTCTGAAAGACGTGTCGTCCAGCCGCGCAAGGCTCAGGTTGCAATCCGTAAACGCGCAGTCAATAAAGCGGAACTGCGACAAATCCGCATTAGAGAAATCGCAGCCATCAAAGCGGCAGCCCTCGTACACGCCCTTTTCTAAGCGCGCGCCGCTGATGTCCGCCTTGCCATACGTCCGCTGCTTAATAGATACCGGCATAAGTCCTACGCATCCGGAATGGAAGGCTCCACCAGCCGCATCAGCTTATCCAGCGACTCCTGCCAGCCTAAGTAGCACATTTCCGCCGGTATCATCGCCGGTATGCCCTCCTGCGTTATCGTCAGCTCAGTGCCTACAGACACCTTTTTCAGCCGCACCGTAGTAGTCATCTCCCCCGGCAGATTCGGGTCGTCAAACCTGTCCGTGTACTTGATGAATTCACCCGGCTTCAGCTCTATGTACTCGCCGCCAAACGAATGGCTCTTGCCTGTGGAGAAATTGGTAAACGACATCTTATAGTGCCCGCCCACACGCGCATCCATCTCCTGTACGGCGCACAGATAGCCGTAGGGCGGCAGCCAGGCAGCCATAGCCAGCGGGTTGGTGAATGCCTGATACACTTTTTCGGGCGCTGCTTTCAAGACGCGGTGTAAGGAAACATTGTTGTTGGGCATGGGATTTAGGTTGGGGGTGTGCTGTTTAATTTTCGGGACAAGATAGCCACTAAGCCTTAGTAACAGTTAAGCTAAGCCTTGTGGCTTCGTTTGATTATGCAACATCATTAGGCTACAGCATAGCATAACGTAGGCATAGCCTATGCCGAGCAGGGTCTAAACAAGGGGCGATATGGCGGCTACGGCGATTTAGGCATTCAGCAAGGCCGCGCCGGGCTATATCCGGCCGCAAGACACTGACGGCTACAATGCCGCAGGCGATACAGCGCGGCAAAGCGGTACTGCAAGTTATACACGACCTGGTGGGCCTGTACCGCGATGATGCGCCGGAGTTTGTAGGCACTTACAAGGCGGCAAGGAATATTGTGGATGCGGGGGTGCGGCATGAGGGCGATGATAAGCCGCATGAGTTTCCGGGGTCTTGAATCGTGATAAGCATTGTTGAAAAGCTGCCCCGATGGGCGGCTTTTTACGAAGCGGAGGGATCGTAAGGTTACTTAGGTAAACTATGATTTTCGTTAGTTTACTTTTGGGGCTGAAAGTAAACTAACGGTTTCCTTAGTTTACTTTTGGAGCAGAATAAAACCGCCATGGCCATTCAACTTGAAAAGTATTCTTCCGGCCATTGGCAGCCCGGCAGCGGATACAAATACTTCGTTCCTTCCAAAATAAATGACCAGTGGCAATGGAATGATGCGCAACTGAATACTTTATTGGAGCGCGCCTCTATCCGCCTCGGCGAGCTGAATGCCTATGCGCATCTGGTGCCCAATATAGACCTGTTTATTGAGCTGCACGTAGCGAAGGAAGCCGTCGTGTCCAGCCGGATAGAAGGCACGCAGACAAATATTCAGGAAGCGATGCTGCCGGAAGAGGAGATACTGCCTGAACGCCGCAACGACTGGAAGGAAGTCAATAATTACACGCACGCCCTCAACGATGCCATAAAAAGCCTTGACAATCTGCCGCTGTCATCCCGCCTGCTGCGTCGGTCGCATGGCTACCTGATGGAAGGTGTAAGGGGTCAGGAAAAATTGCCGGGCGAGTACCGCAGCAGTCAGAACTGGATTGGTGGCAGCAGTCCGGCGGATGCGGTGTTTGTGCCGCCGTCGCACATCCACCTGAATGAGCTGATGGGCGACCTGGAGAATTTTCTGCACAACGACAAGCTCAATGTGCCCGCGCTGATTCGCATCGGCATTGCGCATTACCAGTTTGAGACCATCCACCCGTTTCTGGATGGCAATGGCCGCATCGGGCGGCTGCTTATTACGCTCTTCCTCATGGATAAGGGCATCATGAGCAAGCCGCTGCTGTACCTCTCCGCATGGTTTGAGAAGAACAAATCGCTGTACTACGACAACCTGACCCGCGTGCGTAAGACCAGCGACATGGCGCAGTGGCTAAGATATTTCCTGACCGGCGTGGAGCAGACGGCGGCGCAGGCGGTGGCTACCTTATCGGAGGTGGTGCTGTTGAAGCAAAAGCTGGAAGGGGAAATACAGGCGGGCTGGGGCCGGCGCGCCCGGCCTGCGCTGCTGCTGCTCAACCGCCTGTTTCAGCATCCGGTAGTGAACATTAAGGATGTGCAGGAAGCATGCAGCCTGAGCAAGAAAGCGGCGGGTGAGCTGATGGATACTTTTGAGCAGGCGGGGATTGTGGGCGAAGCTACGGGGCGGAGCCGGAATAGGTTGTTTGTGTTTTCGCGGTACACGGAGTTGTTTTCAGCTACGTAGAATTGCTGTTCGTAAATGCTGCTCTGCAAAAGCATCTACAGTAGAAATGTAGTCTTGCTCATGCCAGTCTGTTGACTGGTGAACTTGTTGAAATTCTTTTGCAAGCCAAATGATTGACTCCATATCAGAGCGGCTATCGCCGGAATAATAGCCGGAGCTGCCTGCGGCAAAGGCAAGGTCAGTGAGGGTTTCAAGAAGTTTGTAATCTTCCATTATAGTTCTTGGTTAAATGATTTGCAGGCCCAAGTTTACCAAATATTCCCACGTTCCATCGTAAAATTCAGAGCTTCTGGTAACATCTTCTGCATCGCCTTCGGGCACAACAAGCACCATCCCTTGCCGGGCACGGGTTAGAAGAACGCGATAGGCATTCTTCAAGTATTTCTTCCGCTCCTCGTTTAATACACGCTGCCACTTATTACCGCGGAAAGAAAAGTGCTTCCAATCATTGCCATTATAGCGGAAATCTGCGTCCCACGTTACACACGTCCAATCTAACTCAAGCCCTTGCACCTTAAACTCAGTAGCTACATCCTCAAGATAATAGGAGGAACGTATGTCGTCCCTATCATTCAAAAACCAAACTACAGGGTCTATCTGATAACGGACATCAATGGCATGTGGCTTTAGCCGCACTGCCTGCGAGGAAACTAATAATCCATACCGCTCACTGCCGCTTGCTTTGCTTTTTAGCCAGCGCTTTGCCTTGGTCAAGTCTCGGGTAATTACTATTGGATAGGCATCCTGTATGCTTTTATAATGTTCGCGCGCAACTACTACATCTAAGTCCAATGCAGCTTTTACAAAAGCGGCTAAATGCTCTGCGCGGAACGAGCGCATTGATACGGACAAATGAAGCTCATCCATTAAAGACACATTCGGCTTGCCTTCTAATTGCTGTAAAGCTTGTCCTGATGAATATTCTGTGTCTTGCAGGCGTGATGAGATGTAAATGTGCCACTCTGGGAAATGCTCATTCAAGGCATTCAACCACTCGGCAATACCGCCCTCGCCAGTATTTATTTCTTGCCCGCCTCCGACAAGACACACCACAACTGACCAATCTTGGTGCCTATCTAAGCACGAGATTAGGAAGGCTGGTTCTGATAATTGAAAATTCTCTTCACCTCGTTTTTGCTGCATGAACGTCGCCGTCTGAACCTTGTTCCATGCACGCTGTGCTTCATCAAAAATGGCGATGTGCTCCTCTGGCGGATTGACCTTATCCTGCAAACCCTCATCACGAAATTCATGGACGTTTTGGATAAAGGCTTTTACGCCTCTGCCGGCTTCGCTCTTAGTAATGCGATTGTTCTTCTCCTTCTCGCGCGCTACTTTGTCTCGCACTAAAGCTTCTCTAAGTATAGCAACCAGTGGCCCATTTCCGGAAAGAAAAACTGCATGGCTTCCTACTTCTTTATCAATGTTCTTGGTGGCAATATCAAGGCCGACCAACGTTTTCCCTGCGCCCGGTACTCCTGTTACAAAGCAAATAGACTTTTTACTATGCGCCTTTGCATCCTCAATGATTTGCAAGACCGCGCCGCTTGTTTCAGAAAGATTAGTAGCGCTGGCATCACTTCGCGTAATGTCTGCGACAGAGTGTTGACTATATAAGGCAATCGCAGCTTCAATAATTGTAGGCGTTGGCTTGTATCGCCCGGCTTCCCAATGCGCCGGGTCTATGCTGATTTCACCTGCCGTGAATATGATGTTTTGAAACAGTAAATGCAATGTTTGGGCATTGCATTTTACCGGAAAATAAATGCCAGTATGCTGTGGCGTAGTAACTATCTCAATGCTTACCGGCTGTGCTGATGTTGCAATGAGAACCGGGAGAATTGGAACTGTGTGACTTGTTTCATGGAAGTTCCGCAAATCAAGCGCATAGTCCCAAACCTGCTCATAGTCTGCTTGTAAATACTGCGTGGCACCAACCTTAAATTCCAAAACGACTATTACGCCATTGACAAGCAATAGCGCATCAATACGCCTTCCCATACGCGGAATGGAATACTCAAGATAAAGTTGCCCTTCTATGCCTTGTAAGCATCGTTTGAGAACACTTATTTGACGTAACCAAGCATCGCGTTGAAGCTGTTCAAGTGAAAAAGAATTTTCTCGGCTGAGAATGCCTAAAATTTCATCGTCTGATTGTGTTTTGAAATCAGCAATAGAATTACTGTAGAAGAATCGTTGCATCAGGCCAAGAAATAGAATTTATATAGCGATGCTTAAATGTACCGTCTCCTTCACGACAAAGTATCTGCACCCTTCATGCCTGTGCCAGAAGCAACCGTGCACAAAAATCACCGTCCGGTATCTGGGCAGTACAATATCCGGCTTGCCCGGCAGGTCTTTCACATGCAGCCGGTAGCGGAAGCCCTGCCCATGGAGGTAGCGGCGCACCAGCATTTCGGGCTTCGTATCCTTCCCCTTTATGCGGCTCATGTTATAGCTCCGCGTCGCCTTGCTGTGCACATCTGCCATAGCATCATTAAAAAACAAAATCGGGCCGGTGCCCGTATTGCTCTCGCCGAGTGGCAGCGCATTCCGTTTACGATTTTTTGCCGCCACGTCCATATCTTGTTTCGCCGATACGCCGCATATTCCTGCATGAAAAACAAGCAGTTCAAGAACTGCCTGGCAGAAAAAGACCTGAACGGGCTGGTAAGCAATTGAAGCTTACTGCTTACGAGCCGGCAGCCGCCCGCAGCAGGCTCAAAAGAGCCGGTCGTTTACGACAAGGTGCCCGAAAAGACGGCCCGCGAGCGCGACCAGGAGATGTACGACCAGATGCACCGCGAGGCCGATGCACGGGAAAAATCTTACAACGAAAAATGGGGCCGGTAAAGACGGTGATCGTCTTGAACCCCCCGGCATCAGTCAGGCAGAAAAGGTCAAATCCGGCGCCCTTCCTCCATAGCTCCTTCATACCTCCTTATAGTTTCCTCCCCATCTGGAGTATGACATACTCCCACTTTGCCCTGTCAGCCCTTGCTAAAAGAAAAAGGCCTGCGATAAACGTCGCAGGCCTTTCTATTAAAAGTGAGTCCCTTATTTCTTCGTTACCGTCTGCTGCCAGTGATTACCCTGCTCATCGTGCACCTGCACCAGGTATATGCCCGCCGGCAATGCCGCCGTGCTGATGACACGCGTATCGTTGGCAGCGGCATAAGTCTCCTCATGTACCGTAGCGCCCGTAGCGGTAGAGATGCGTATGCTGACTATACTGGTAAGCGGCAACTGCACAAACAGCTCATTGCTCACCGGGTTAGGGTAGAAAGAAACCTCACCCGCGCTCACGCCGTTACTCATATCCACCACCCGCACCGCGCTCGCATCGTAGCGGCCGCCGGCGTCCGTCTGCAGAAGGCGGTAGTAGTTCTTACCCACCAGCGGCTGGGCATCAGTATAGGTGTAGAATGATGGGGTTGTCTTATTGCCGCCACCATTCACAAAGCCAATGGTGGTAAACTCAGCGCCATCCCTGCTGCGCTGCACCTCAAAGCCCTTGCAGTTATATTCGGTAGCCGTCTTCCAGGAAAGCTGCGCCACCGCCCCGGCCCGCCTCGCCTCAAAATCCGTCAGTGTGATGGGCAGCGCCTGGTTACCGCCGCTCACACCTATTTCGGAGAAGGACGGAATGGTTGCCTGAAGGTAAAAGCCTGTGGACGTAAAGGTGTTGGTCGTCGTAACGCGCGAAGTAGAGCCGCCCACGTTGTTATTGATGCTGCAATCCTCATTCACGCCATCGTAGTGATAGATGCGGAGATTGGCGGCGGTAAGGCCAGGCTGCGAAGTGGCTTTCTTGTACGTATCCAGCTCGCTTTGCTTGTAATAAACGCGCACAGAAACGGGTGTCGGAAACACCCCGCTCGGATAGGCCGAGCTTTCCCAGTTGTAGTACCGCGCCATGTACTTAATACCGGATACGGAAGTCTTCGGAATGGAGGCAGAGTCCACGCCGTAGTGCTTCATATTGAGCGTCACCGTGCCCAGGTTATTGCCGGCCGGATTCAGGGAAGCCACCACACGCCCGCTGTCATCCGTAAAATCCCACCAGTTATTGCCCGCTACGTTTACAAGGCTGTAGGTGTTACAATTCGTGTTGCGGAAAGCCGCGATGCCGCTGTCGGTTTTCGTGAACGTGGCTTGCAGGAAGTTGCCGCCATAATATTCCACGAGGCGCATCTCTATCACGCTGTCCGCATTGAGGAAGCCGACGTTGATATTGTTGGAAGGACAGCAGCCGACATAATAAAGCTGCGTGCCGTTCTTCAGCACTTTCAGGTCGTCATCATGATATACATTGACGGTATAGACGCCCGCCGGGAAGCCCCTGCGCCGGAAAACGGAGGTATAGTAATCCGGGGCGATAGGGCAGCCCTGCCAGTTAGAGGCATTGCTCATGGCACAGCCGTTACAGTAGAAGTTCGTGGTAAACGTGTTTAGCGCCGAGTCAATGTAGTAGCCCTTATACACGTCCGTGGCCAGCGTGATGTCCGAGCCTTGCCATCCATAGATATTCCACACGCCATTACCGGTATCGGCGGGATTACCGGCCACATTAGCGTGAATCTTTTGAATGATGTTGGAATACGCAAAGGCCATCGTGCTGTCCGTAACCTTGCGGCGGTAAGCATGGCTGGCATGAATCGTATCCGGCGTATAGCTAATGGCCGTTGCGCCCGTCTTGTTTACCCAGATGCCGCTGCCCCACAGGCTATCCTGCCATTGATAGGCGTAGGTGGCCGGTGCATAGCCCCCTGAAGGCCCTCCGGTATTGTTGATGATAGCAGGCTGCTCATTGGCACATACTATTTCCTCGCCTGCGATGGTGCCGCCATCTATGGATTGCTGCCGCAGAAAGGTGGAGAAATAAGCCGGATTGTTGATTTCGCCGAAGCGGTACTCCAGCGTATCCGTGGCATTAAGCCCGCCGAGTGATACAAATGGATTTTGATTGCAGCAGCCGGTATTTAGCATCAGCACGCCGTTGCGATACACCTGAATATAGTCGTCGTGCGTAGGAAAGGAAACGACGTAAGGCCCGGTGGAAAAACCAACGCGCTTGATAGACATTGTGAAGTAATCATACTGCACCGGGCATCCGCGATAATTGGCCGCTGTGGAGGGCGATGCGTAGGCATTCCAGTCGTTTTGCGTATTAAAGTTCAGTGCCGTGTCGGTGTAGTAGCCGCGGTATTGCGCGTTGGCCGGGTTAAGGCTCATGTCTAAGCCATTGTAGGCATAGAAGCGCCACTGATTAATGCCCCACACAGCAGGATTGCCGCGCAGCGTATCCGCGCTGATGCGGATGATGTTGGAGTAAGCTGTATAGGCGCTATCGTCTGTCACCTTCCGGCGGTAATAGTGGGCGGTGTCCGCAAGCGGATGCGACTGGAACGTAACAGAGGTTGCGCCCGCAATAGCCATCCAGCTTCCGCCGGAGGCGCTGTCCTGCCATTGGTAATGATAGGCCGAGCCAAACATATCCCCCTGCCCACCCGCTGCGCCGGCAGCGCTGGAAAACAACACCGAGTCACCGAGGCAAAGGGCGGTATTGGCCGCCGATATGCTGCCACCCGTCAATGACGCCTGCGTCAGCACCACCTGCATCCCTGCGCCGCCGCCGTACTCTACAAAGCGCGCGTCCAGCGTATCATTCGGGCCAAGGTGCCCGATGTTAAAGACGGTGCCGGTACCGCAGCATCCGCCGGTATAGAAAATCTGCTGCCCGTTCTTAAACGCCGTGCCGGGGTCGTCGTGATAGGGCATCTGAAAGGTGTAGAAGCCCGGCGGGAAGCCCTTGCGCTTTGCCGTCATAGAGAAGTAATCCGCGCCGATGGAGCAGCCCTGCCAGTTGGCCGCGCTTTGCGGGGAACCGCCGCTGTTCCAGTCCACTGTGGTGTTGAACCCGAGCGTGGAATCAATGTAGAAGCCCCGCGGATTGACATTAGCTGGGTTCAGGTTGATATCGGTGCCATTGAAGCCGTAGATATTCCAGACGCCAGCCCCGGGAACGGCCGGATTAATGCTATTGAACGGCAGCGAGATAGTCGCGATATTGGAATAGGCTGTATCGGTATTCAGAATGCCACGGCGGCGGTAATACAGCGTATCCGGGCTGCTGATAGCCGGCGCTGCGTAGCCGCTGCCCGTCTCGCTGGAAATATCCGCCCACGCTATACCGTCAGAGCTGCTTTGCCATTGATAGGCCGGCGTGCCCGTACTGTCGCGGAAAGCGCGCGTCCAGCTTACGAAAGGGGCCGGCGTGCCGCCGGTGGCGCAAAGCTGCTGGCTCTCGCCCACCGCACCGCCATTGCCTACTATACCGATGCCCACCGCGTCAATCTCATTCCAGGAAGAAACAGCGGGAGAATTAATCGCGATGCGGATGCGGTTAGTGCTGTAGCCCGTGGTCGCGAAGCGGATGGTCAGGATGTTGGGACAGGTAGCGTTAGCCGCAGCCGCAGCGCTATAGACCTGCACCCAGGCCGAGGTGCCGGAATTCCAGAGATATACCGTGTCTATAGCGCCCGGCGCGTTGGTCTCATAGATTTGGATAGTATTGACCGGTGCGGGCGTGCCACACACAAGCTCCAGATATTCCCGCTGGCCGTCTGCGCTGGCCGAGGCCCAGGCCGCGGTAATATCCCCGCAACTTGGATAGACATTGGGCGTGCCGAGCGCCTGGTAAGCAGCCCAGCTCGCGCTTGTGTACTGCGAGCTGAAGGCCTGCACGGTATCTGCCCAGCGCAACTGCGCTTCTGCGCAAAGTGGGAAGAGCAGCAGAACAGCAAGTAAGGTTTTCTTCATAGAAAAGGATTTGGAAGGTTATAGTTAACCAAATGTAAACACACCCTTCGGGAATTGAAATGTCTAAAATGATAGCGTGCCGTCCGCCTCGCAGTTTAATCCGGCTACCTTTGCGCCCGTTTTAATACTTACGATGGATCGCAATACCCTTACCGGCTTCGCCCTGCTGGCCGTGCTCGTCATTACTTACTTCTGGTACAACAACTACTCCCATCAGCAGTACGAAACCAAGCGTCTTGCCGATAGCGTTGCTTATGCAAAGGCGCATCCAAAGGCCCTGGCAGACACGGCAGCGCTGAAGGCCGTCGCCGTACAGGATACGCTCGGGCAGGCTGCGGCCAATGCCACGCTTGCGCCCGCCTTCCGCAAAGAGCCGGGGCAGCCGGTGGCTCTGGAGAATAAGAACGTCCGCATGCAGTTTTCTACGCGTGGCGCTTACCCTGCTTCCGCTACGCTCAAGGATTACAAGACCTACGGCGGTAAGCCCCTGGCCTTCTTTGACGGCGCTGGCAATGCGCTCTCCCTCACCATTCCCGGCGCTGCGCCTGCCGCTACCTCGGAGCTTTCCTTTACTGCGCAGCAGCAAGGCCCGCAGAAGGTGGACTTCACCGCCGACCTCGGCGGCGGCAAGCGTGTTGACCTTATATATTCCCTGCCTGCCGACGGCTATATGATGCAGTGCGATGTACGCCTCACGGGCATCCCCGCCAACAGTCTGCCGCTGCGCTGGAATGTAGCTGCGCAGCACACGGAGCGCGACATCAACACGGAGCGCATCAATGCCCAGATGCACTACAAGTACAAGGGCGGCGAGCATGATTACTTCACCGTGAAGAGCGACGGGATTAAGAAGACCCCTTCCGAAAGCCCCCTGCACTGGATGGGCTTCCGCAACCAATACTTCACCACCGCTCTGATAGCCGATGAGGGTTTCAACCGCCCCGAGCTTTCTGCATCATTCAGGCCCGGCGACAGCAGTACCGTGGCCTCGCAGACTGCCCTCGCGGAGCTGCCCATTAAGGGCGACGGCACGGGCTCCATGCGCTGGTACATCGGCCCTAATCATTACCGCACGCTCAAGAATTACGACATCGGCCTGGATAAGATGGTGCCTATGGGCGTGGGCGTCTTCGCGTTTACGCGATACATCAACAAGTGGCTTATTGTGCCTGTGTTTGATGTGCTCACGCGCTTCGTTTCCAACTACGGGCTTATCATCATTCTGCTCACCATCTTCATTAAGCTGCTCACTTCCTTCTTCACGTACAAAAGCTACCTCTCCTCCGCCAAGATGCGCGTGCTGAAGCCGGAGCTGGACGAGCTGCGCGCCAAGATTGGCGACGACCAGCAGAAGATGGGCCTGGAGCAGATGAAGCTTTACCGCGAAGCGGGCGTCAACCCGATGGGCGGCTGCCTGCCCACGCTGTTTATGCTGCCATTTCTTATGGCTATGTACTCGTTCATCCCAAGTGCCATTGACTTCCGCCAGAAGTCTTTCCTCTGGGCTTCTGACCTCTCCACCTACGATTCCATCGCGCGCCTCCCCTTCTCCTTCTTTGACCACATCTCCCTCTTCACGCTGCTGATGACGGCCTCCTCGCTCTTCCTTGCGCTTTACAACCGCAACATGACGCCGCAAGACCCCAACAACCCTATGATGAAGTACATGCCCTACATCTTCCCCTTCGTGCTCCTCGGCGTGTTCAACAAGATGGCGGCGGCCCTTACCTTCTATTACTTCTTCTCCAACATGGTGACCATTGCGCAGCAGTATATCATCCAGAACTTCATCATCAACGAAGAGAAAATCCACCGCGGCATCAAGGAGGCGCGTCTGAAGCCGGCCGCCCCAAGCAAGTGGCAGGCCAAGATGGCCGAGCTTCAGCAGGGCCAGGCCGAGCGGATGAAGACGGTGCAGGCCAAAGGCAAGAAATAGCAACAATTACACAGTATCCCGTCACCCCGAACTTGTTTCGGGGTCTATAAAAGAGGCGCTTTGCACGATAGATGCCGAAACAAGTTCGGCAAGACGGGAGGTTTTCAAACGGCCTGATTGAGTAATCTGCCCCAAAGCCGCCGCTATTCGCGGCGGTTTTACTTTTTAGCCGGCTGCGGCGCGCTATTAAGCAGCCGTTGCGTCGCACTCCTCGGGGGCTGTCAGTCTGTTGGGCTTTTCACTTAGCATTGCGCCCTTCACACCCGCCATTGCGCAGCATACAATGCCCGGTGCGGGAGCGTAAACGCCCGGTGCGGGAGCGTAAATGCCCAGTGCGAGACCGTAAATGCCAAGTGCGGGAGCATAAATGCCAGATGCATGAGCGTAAATGCCAGGTGCGAGCGTGTAAATGCCAGGTGCGGGAGTGTAAACGCCCGGTGTAACAGCGTAAATGCCCGGTGTAAACCTGAGTTCGGGATAAGAAGTTGTGGAAAAGTAGTGGCTTAAAAAGCGAATAGCGGCGTTGTTTTTGATGTATAGGTGATTGACTAAAAACAACTCACATCAAAAATGAACACACCGCTATTCGCTGACAAAGTAACCGAAATTTTCGTTGCCGTAGATGATTTCTGCCTGCTTTTCGAACACCCCATCCATCAATTGCTCCTCGACCATTCGAATGGAACCAAAACCCGCAACCGGAAAGCATCGCTGTGCGATTCTGAAATCATTTCCATGCTCATTGCTTTTCATTCCGGCGGATTCAGAAACTTCAAGTTCTTCTACACCCAATACGCCTGCGTTCATCTCAAAGACAGCTTCCCCAACCTTGTCTCCTACAACCGCTTTGTAGAGCTCAGCCACCGCTGCGCAGTGGCCTTTATGCTTTTTCTCCATCACTGCTGCCGGGGCGAATGCACCGGCATCTCCTTTATTGATTCTACCGTTCTTCGGGTATGTCACAACAAGCGCATCCGCCGCAACAAAACCTTTGCTGGCATAGCTAAAATTGGCAAGAGCACTATGGGCTGGTTCTACGGATTCAAGCTGCACCTGGTGATCAATGATAAGGGAGAGATTCTGTCTTTCTACCTGAGTAAAGCCAATGTAGATGACCGGAATGCAAAGGCTATTACTACCCTTACGGAGAAGCTGTTTGGCAAGCTCTTCGGCGATAAGGGCTACATCTCAAAAGCGCTTACCGATATGCTCTTTGGCAACGGCATCCAGCTTATAACTGCAGTGCGAAGGAACATGAAGGATAAGGCACTGAGCAATGAAGAGAAGCTGCTCTTGCGCAAGCGTTCAGTGATAGAAACGGTCAATGACGAGCTAAAGAATATCTGCCAGGTAGAGCATACAAGGCACCGTTCTCTGAACGGCTTTCTGCTGAACCTGATGAGCGCCATAGCCGCTTATTCTTTCTTTCCCAAGAAGCCTTCTATCAGAAAAGATATCGAGGAAACAAACCCAAAGCTCATCGCCGCTTTCCAACAACAACAGCAATTATTAATCGCCGCTTAAACCGAACTCAGGTTCAAAGTGCGTAAACGCCCGGTGTAAGACCGTAAATGCTCGGTGCGAAGGCAAAAACGGCAGCTTCCGGCAATAATGGCAGCGCTTCCAACAAAAAACCCCGCATCGCAGCGGGGTTTATTTAATGGTTTAGGGAAGGCTCAGTACTCATCCTCATTAAAGAAGAAGTCCTCCTGAGTGGGATAATCGGGCCAGATATCTTCTATGCCTTCGTAGATTTCGTCTTCAGTATCCAGCTCCTGAAGATTTTCTACAACCTCAAGCGGAGCGCCGGAGCGGATGGCGTAGTCAATCAGCTCGTCTTTGGTGGCAGGCCAGGGCGCTTCTTCAAGATGCGAGGCCAGTTCAAGGGTCCAGAACATATTTTAATTGTCAGGTATTTTTTTAGAGAATGCGGGCAAATGTAGGGGAAAAGGGTTTCCGCGAAAGCGGGTAAAAAATCTTGTGCCGCGTAATGGTGGTTAGACGATTGTTGGACAGTTGTTGGACAATTGTTGGAAATTGTGCCGCCGACCCGGATAACGTATTGTGCTTAGCGCTTCTCACCTCACCAAATCCTACGATAAACTTACCGTCGTGCGCGACGTATCGCTGGACGTGGCAGAGGGTGAGATGGTGGCCATCATCGGGCCTTCCGGCGCGGGCAAGAGCACGCTGCTGCATCTATTAGGAGCGTTAGACAAGCCCGATAAAGGCACAGTTCGCATCCGCGATACGGACGTGTTTGGCCTCGGTTCAAGTAAGCAGGCGCGCTTTCGCAATGAGCAACTGGGCTTCGTATTTCAGCAGCACCATCTCCTGCCCGAGTTTTCGGCTTTAGAGAATGTGGCGATGCCCCTATGGATAGGCGGCAAAGGCCGTAAAGCGGCGCTTAATACTGCGGCGGAAATGCTGGAGCGCGTAGGCCTCGGCGCGCGCGGCAGCCACAAGCCGTCGGAGCTGTCCGGCGGAGAGGCGCAGCGCGTGGCCATTGCGCGGGCGCTCGTTGGCAAGCCCGCCATCCTCATGGCCGATGAGCCTACGGGCAATCTGGATACGGCCAATGCCGGGGCCATTCATAACCTCTTTCTTTCCCTGAGAACGGACATGGGGCAGACCATCATACTCATTACCCACAATGAGGCCCTCGCCGCCCGCACAGATAGAACGCTCGTGATGCGGGATGGGGCCATTGTGGAAGAGCGGCGGCATCCCTTAGCGTAGGCTTTGCGTCCTTTGCAGGCAAATGGAACACGCCTTCCCATCCCGCCTGGAGCTACGCCTTGACTGGAGCGAGCTTGACCTCTTCGGCCACATCAACAACGTCTCTTACTTCAAATACCTGCAAGCCTCCCGGCTGCATTACTGGGAGCGGCTGGGCCTTACGAATTGGTATGCAGAGAAAGGCATCGGCCCGCTGCTTGCCTCCACGCGCTGCGAGTTCCGCAAGGCGCTGCATTATCCGGGCAAGATTACGGTACAGGTGTCTGTGACGGAAATGCGGACAACTTCCTTTGCGCTCTACCATCAGATAATGAATGAGCGCGGCGAGCTGGCTGCGGAAGGCTACGATATAGTAGTGCTGTATGATTACCGCAGGGCTGAGAAGTATCCGCTGCCGGCGGAGTTGCGGGCGCAGGTGGCAGCTTTGGAAGGGCGGAGCTTTTAGGCTTTATGCAGATGCTGTGGAAGCGTCAGCACTAATCAATCCCTTCACCAGATTGCCCCACTGCACATCGCTCAGGCCGAGGTAAGCGCCCGCCGTTACCAGAACGGCTCGGGCTTTATCCAGCAGGGTGCCGCCTTCTGTATTCGGCAATTCATTGCGCCCATAATGATGTCCTTCGACGCGACTGCCCAATAGCCGGATAATAAAGGTGCCGGTAGAGCCGGCAGCGAAGAAATGAGCGGTGCCTTCATGCGCTGCCTCCGGGTCGGCAATGGGGCGGGTGGTGAGGCTTATCCAGGATGCGCCGCCATCGTCGATGCCTTCAACTACATTTTCCAAACGTACCCAATCGTAACCGCCGGCGGAGGCACGATGCGGGCCGGGAAGGTCTATACGCACAAGGTCTCCACTTTGTGCCGGGCGGCCGGGGATGGTCTCCCCATTGGCAGCGTACAGGAGAAATTTCGCAGAGATGCCCTCGGCGGTTGATGCCCACATGGCGGGTTGCAGGAGGCACTTCTTCGCACGCTCAAAAATGCGTTGCGCTTCCGCCTCACTGTCGGCGTCATTAGTGTGATGCAGCTCTTTGGCAACGCCTTCGCGCTGTTCGGGAATGAGGGTTTCGGGATTCATAAATGCAGCCATCATCCTTAAAACATCGCGCCCTTTTGCGACTACTTCAGTACCTCGGCAAGCTTCGCCTCCAGCGCCACGCCGCGCAGGTCGCGGCCTATGATGCGGCCTTCTTTGTCCAAGAGGAAATTGGTGGGGATGCTTTCTACCCCATAGTCGCGGGCGGCCACACTTTCCCAGCGCTTTAGGTCGCTCACATGCGACCAGGCGAGGCCGTCTGCCTGAATGGCTTCCTGCCAATGCCCCTTATCATCGTCCAGCGATACGCCGAAGACGGTGAAGCCTTTGTCCTTGTACTTATTGAAGGCCGCTACCACATTCGGGTTCTCCATCCGGCAGGGGCGGCACCAGGAAGCCCAGAAGTCCACGAGCACATACTTGCCCTTCATAGAAGCGAGCGATATCGTCTGTCCCTGCGGATCAGGCAGCGCAATAGCCGGAGCCGTTGCGCCCATTACCGGCCCGCCGGTAAACTGCTGACTGGCCCCGCCATTCGCGGCGGCGGTTTGCTGCGCCTGCATCTTATTCCAGCGAGCCTCAAATTCTTTAGCCTGCCCCGCGCCGGGAAATCGGCGGTTCAGGCCTTGAATAAAGCCGGCCATGTAAGGGCCTTCAGAAGCGGGATTGAGGATGCGCACGGCAAAGAGCGCATTGGGCAGAAACTTCGTGGTGTCCGCATACTGCTCTATGTAGTGCGTGAGACCGGACGTGGTATTGGACAGTTCACCCTGCGCGGAAGCAATGGAAGAGTCGCGGCCCGCGGCATGAAGCTGACGTATGACGCCGTCCAGCGTCTGGATATCGCGGATGTGCTCGTTGACCACCTGCAGGAAGCCCTGAATACTGTGCGATGCTGGTGAGCCTTGCACGGTGTAGGCCGGCATCTGCCGCCAGTCGCCGGAAAGGCGGATGTTGCCTTCATCCTGAGAAAGAATAACGTAAACCCCGCCTTCGAAGATGAGCTGGTAGAGGCCGGGCCCCGTGCTTTCGGCGCTTAGCTCAAACTTGCCATCGGCATCGGTGCGACTGCTGTCCACCACTATCATCTTATCGTCAATGCGCAGCTCCTGGAGGCGCACCTTCTGCTGGGGCAGATTGGTAAAGTTGCCAATGACGGTGAAGCGCTTGTCGCGGCCGCAGGCAGCCAAGAGCAGCACGATGGAGAGTATGAAAAGGCGATAGACGTAAGAGAATTTCATGGCGCGCCAAAGGTAAGCCACGCCGCGCGGAGCCGTAGCTATTGACGCGCTACTGACAACGCCGGGGCTACCTTTGCGCCGCTTATCACCGGAATATATGCGCGGCCTTCTCCTTCCACTGCTGGCTATGCTTTGGCTCCTCTCTTCCTGTGAGAAGAGCGAAGATGCCATTGTGCTGCCGCCGCCTGGCACTTCCCGCTCCGCATCCGTAACAATGGGGCCGAACTATGACAAGCAGGTTTTCTTTGATTTTGAAAGCGGACAGCCCGTTTACACTTCCGACCCGCGCTCCTGGGACATCGCCTTTGAAGCCTCCCGCGATGGCTATCACGCATTCCTGAATTGCGGCCAAATCATGTATGCCTACAACACGCATCAGACGGACATGGCTGCCGTGAAGAGCGTGCCGGCCAGTACTGACCCCGGCTGGCGCTGGGATAATCCCAGCGGCTTCCCTAATGGCACTGCGATGGGCGAATGGATGGACGGGAGCAAGCGCACAAAAGGCGAGGTATATCTCATCCAGCTCAGCAACGGCGGCTTTCAGAAGCTGCGCATGATTTCAGCGGGCGATATGGGCTACGCCTTTGAGTGGATGCCTCTGGGCAGCAGCGGCTCGCCCACGCGCGTACAGGTGGCTAAAGACACGGCTTACAATTTCATCCACTTCTCCTTCAGCAAAGGCGCTATGCAGTTGGAGCCGGTTAAGAGCACTTGGGATGTGGTGTTTACCCGCTACCTGGATTCAGTGTATGACAACAGCAGGCAGGTATGGGTGCCTTACTCCGTAACCGGCGTTCTGCTTAATCCCTGCCGCACCAATGCTGCTGCGGACAGCATTCATGATTTCGCAGCTATTAATCTGAGCATGGCCGGCGCAGCGCCCCTAAGTCCCCGGCGCAATGCGATCGGCTACGACTGGAAGTCCGTTGACCTCGGCGGCGGTGGTGCCCTATTCACCGTCAATCCCCGGAAGTGTTACCTGCTCGGCACGCGCAAGGAGCAGCTTTACAAGCTACACTTTAAGAGCTTCTACAACACAGCGGGCGAGAAGGGTACGCCGCTTTTTGAGTACGAGCGGCTGCGTTAAAATCTTAATCAATGGTCGGCGGCAGCCGACTCATAGCTTGAGCGCATCATGATAAAGCTGTGATTGCGAAAGCCCTGTCTGACCAGTCTTGCCGCTGCTATCTGTTCTTAGCTTTTATAGCTATTATTGTCCGGCAACAAGTCCCTGCCCGCCTAACGCTATGAGAACATCCGCAATGCCTTTCTTTATCGTCTGCATTTGTCTGCTGCTGGCAGCTGACGCCTTACATGCTCAGCGGCCGGACAGTAGACTGCTGGCCGCGCTCAGCCCTGCGCCGCAAACTGCCCCTTTGCCGGCAGACGACGAGCAGGGCGACAATCCATGCGGCAACATCACCACCGGCGGCATCTCCTTCAGCACAAGCTCTTATGCCATATCAGCCGCTGCGCAGGGGCTCTTAGACAAGCTCGCCGGGCAGATGCAGTATAGCCCTGCCTGCCGCGTCGTTATTCTGGGCAATGGCGGTGGCTCCAAGTACGACCAGCAATTAAGCTGGGACCGCGTTGACGCAGTCATACACTACATGAGTGACAAAAACAATATTGACCGCAACCGCTTCGTCTTTGATTACACAGGCAGCGAGCCGGGCGCCAGTGAGGTAGTATTCCGCATTCCGCGCAATAGCGACGAAGAAGGTGGCTCTAGCACCGTGCCGCCGCCAAACCCCGGCCTGCGGCGGTAAGCAAATCCTCAACTTTAAGGGATGAAGCACCTTGTTCTTACCCTCTTCTGTATGGCCCTGGCGCTTGCCGGCAGAGCCCAGCCAAGGCAGGGCAAGGCGCGCCTGGACTCCCTGCTCGCTGAAGCGCCCAAAGCCGGCAGCGATACATCCGCCGTTAAGCTGCTTGACAACATCGCCTTTGCCTACAGCACCTCCGACCCCGGGGCCGGCCTGCGCTATGCGCAGCGCTCCCTTGATCTTGCACAGCAGCTCGGCTGGAAAAAGGGTGAGGCCGCAGCCCTCAACGACCTTGGCAACAACTACCGCCACAAGGCCGCTTATCCGCAGTCGCTGGACTGCTATATGCGCGCCCTGCGCATCTATGAAGCCATCAGTGAGGAAAAGGCGGCCGGCACCGTAACCGGTAACATCGGTACGGTGTATGTAGGGCAGAAAAATTACCGGAAAGCGTTGGAATACCTCTTAGCCGGCCTGAAGAAGGCGCAACAGGCGCACGACCAGGCCGGCGAGCTGCTGGCGGCAGGCAACATCGGCACGGTGTACTATGAGCAGGGCAAGTACCGGGAAGCGCTTGACTATATGCAGCAGGCGCTAAGTATTGCCGAAGCGCTGCGCGACCGGCGCGGCGCGCTTAACCAGCTCGCCAACATAGGCAGCGTATATGCCGATATGGGCGACGTGCAAACGGCTATGAGCTGGTACTTCAAAGCCCTGCGCGCTGCTGAGGCCGAGGGCGACCGCCAGCTGATAGCCGTGAATCTGGGCAATATCGGCGAGAATTACGTGGACCTCGCCAGAGACACTGTGCTGCGGGCCGGGGCCAGATCGGCCCTCCTGGTCAATGCTGTGCGCTACCTGCGGCAAGGCATTGCAGAGGCAAGAGAGGTAGGCTTCAGGCAGGCCATCATTGAATTTTCGCGCCGCCTTTCCGAGGCCTATGCCATGCAGGGGGCTTTTGAAGCAGCGCTCGGCGCCTACCGGCAATCCACTGCCATGAAGGACTCCGTGTTCAGCCTGGAAAACAACGAGCAGATTGCCGCCCTTGAGACGAGGCGGCAGTTGGAGCTAAAGGACAAAGACATTCAGATAGCCCGGCTTGCAGTGCTTAAGAAGCGCAATGAGCGCTATGCCTACATCGCAGGCATTGTCCTGCTCCTTCTTATTATGAGCATACTTGTACGCGGCTTCCGCCGGCAACAGCGCGCCAACCGCCTGCTGGCCCGCGAGAAGCACCGCTCTGATATCCTGCTGCTTAATATCCTGCCCGCTGAGGTAGCCGAAGAGTTAAAGGATAAAGGCACATCGGCAGCGCGGCAGTACAGCGATGTAACCGTGCTCTTTACCGACTTTGTGGACTTTACCGGTGCGGCCGAGCAGATGCATCCCCAGGAACTGGTACAGGAGCTTAATGAATGCTTCACCGCCTTTGACGCGATCATAGAGCGGGCCGGCCTTGAAAAAATCAAAACCATCGGCGACGCCTATATGGCAGTGTGCGGCCTCCCCCAGCCACAGGCCGGCCATGCGCAGCTTACGGTGCAGGCCGCCCTTGGCATCCTCGCTTTCGTAGCCGCACGGCGCAAAACCGCGCCCCGTGCCTTTGACATCCGCATCGGTATTTCCTCCGGGCCAGTCATTGCCGGCATCGTGGGCGTCAAAAAATTTGCTTACGATGTATGGGGCGATACCGTCAATACCTCCGCCCGCATGGAGCAGCACGGGCTACCCGGCGCTATCAACATATCCAAGAGCACCTATGAGCTTGTGCGGGATGCCTACACCTGCACCTATCGGGGGCGCATAGAGGCCAAGCATAAAGGCGCTGTCGAGATGTATCTTGTGGCAGCCCCGGTAGCGGAGCCGGCCGGCCTGCTATAATTTCCGGGATATTCGCCCTATCATTGTCCATTCTCGTTCCAATCTTAGCATCTATGAAAACTGCGCCCTTATGTTTCGTATGTGCGCTGCTCCTGTTTCTGGCCGACGCTGCCCGTGGTCAGAGCTGCGCCCTCGCCGGCGGTACGCTTGGCTTTGGTGCGCGCTCCTCCGAGCTGAGTGCGGAAGCGAAGGCCGCCCTTACTCTGCTGGCGGAGGAGCTGAGTAGCCATGCAGGCTGCCGCGTAATAATTTCCGGCACAGGCGGTGGCAGCAAATGGTCGGAAGAGCGTAGCTGGGACCGCATTAATACTGTGATCAACTACATGGCTCAAGAACACCGCATAAGCCGGGAGCGCTTCATTTCCCGCTACATCGGCACCGCAGCCAAAGACCAGCTCTCCTACCGTGCTGCGCGTGAGGGGGAAGCCGGCAGTAGCCTGGAGACCGACCCGTACCCGGGATTACTGAAGAAATAGCAGTCCCTTACACGCCATCAGGCGGTTGCCCCTACTGGCAGCAGTACTGTAAAGGAGGCCCCCTTGCCCGGCTCCGGCTTTGCGCTGATAGCGCCGTAATGATGCGCAACAATTTTCCGGCACAGCGCCAGGCCGAAGCCTAAGCCCGCACCCTCTTGATCAACCTTCTTGAACAGCTGGAACACGTACTCGCTGTACTCCGGCGCAAATCCCCGTCCGTTGTCTGAGAAAGAGAGCCGCACAAAATCCACGTAACGGTACTTGCCCTGTATAGAGCGGAAGCTATTCTGCTGGATGACGTCTGCGGTTACATGAATTTCCGTTGCCAATACTCCGGGCTTCTTTGCCTGCACGGCATTGGTGATGAGGTGACAGAACATGAGCTGAAGCTGGTCGCAGTGGCCGCTGATTACGGGCAGGTTGCCTGCCGTGATGCGGATGTCTTCAGCTCCCGGTTCGCCCGCTGCCTGCGCTCTTGCCGCCTCAAGGAGGGCGGTGAGGTTGCAGGGCTCCGCGGGCTGCGTATCGGTGTCTATGCTTACGTACTGCTCCAGGCACATTATGAGGCGCTGCATGCGCAGGCTGGCAGCGCTCACGCGGGCGGCGGCGTGGCGGATGCGCCCGGAGTCTGATAAGCCGGCCTCGTGGAGCATCACGTCTGTAAAGATTGCCATCTTGCGCACCGGCTCCTGCATGTCGTGCGAGATGACCTTGCTGAATTTGGCGAGGTCTTCGTTCATCACCGACAGGCGGGTTACGCGCTGGTCCAGGTCTATCTTGCTTTCTTCCAGCTCGCGGGTGACGGCCTGGAGATGCACGTTTTGCAGGAGCGCCTCCTCGGCGCTTTTGCGCGCCTGCAACAGCTCGCCCTCAAACTTTTTCCGCTGGTGCACCGGCATCAGCACGCAGTGATACTCGCCGTTGGCGCCATCGTCCTGTCGCCGGGCATTGACCAGTATGGGGAGCAGCGTGCGGTCTTTTCTGTTCAGCGTCATGAAAATCTCCTCCGCGCTGCCGTGCAGGGCAAGGAGGGGGAAGAAGTGGGTCTGGTAAAAGATGCGGCCTGCCACACTCATTAGCGTTTCCAGCTTCCGGCCCACAAGCTCTGCTACTTCAAAGCCAAGCCATCCGGCAATCGTCCGGTTGGCGGCGGTGATGATGCCCTTATCCGCAAACACCAGAAAGCCGCAGGGCGCATTGTCCAGCAGGGCATCCATCAGGCGGCGGCTTCTATAGGGCTTTGCAGGTACTGCTTCATGGCGGCAATGGTCTCATCGGGCGCGCTCATGTGCGGGCAGTGGCCGGTGGCAGATATGATACGCAGGGTGCTGCCGGGCATGTGCGCGTGCAGGTAGTGGCCCACCTCCATAGGCGCTATCATATCATCGGTGCACTGGAGTATGAGGGCGGGGATTTTTATGGCCGGGAGGTCGGCGCGATTGTCGGCATAGAAGGTGGCTTTGGCAAAGTGCCGCGCCTTGACCGGGTCGGTGGAGCAGAAGGAGGCGGTCAGCTCCTCAGCCAGCTCGGGCCGCTCACCGTTGCCCATTACCGCGGGGCCAAGGAAGTTAGCCCAGCCGATGTAGTTTCTGTCCATCGTGTCCAGGAGCTCCTCTATGTCGTGCGCTTCAAAGCCGCCCACATAGTCGCCGTCGTTGATGTAGCGGGGCGAGGGGCCTACCATGATGAGCTTCTGAAAAAGCTCCGGTTCTTTGATGGCGGCTATAAGGCCGGTCATGGAGCTCACGGAGTGAGCCACGAGGATGATGTCGCGGAGGTCGAGGGCGTGAATGACTTCCAGCATATCATCCGCATAGCCGTTGAGGTTGCTGTAGCGCTCGGTGTTGAAGGCGTCGGGGTCGCTCTTGCCGGAGCCTACGTAGTCGAAGAGCACAATCCTGTAATCATCCTCAAAGGCGGGCGCTACGAAACGCCACATGTTCTGGTCGCAGCCAAAGCCGTGGGCGAAGAGCATGGGTTGTGTGCCCTTGCCGAAGACTTTTACGTTGTTGCGGGTGAGGATGTCGGGGGGCATGGGCTTCTGGCAGGATGATGCGGTAAGTTATATCATGCAAATTGGATAACTGGGGTTAAGTTAGTGGGCGACATACTAAGTTGTGCTTAGATAGAGTGAGTGTGAATATCTCGGCTTCAGTTTGAGAATGTCGTCATTGCGATGAGCGAAGTTCGGAGAAGCGACGAAATAACCTGCACATAACGAAAACAAGCAAAATGATGTGCAGGTTGCTTACCTATCGCTCGCAATGACGAATTACTGGTTAATTCTAAATTTAGACACTACCATAATTGCAACAATACCCTCTGTAAAAGGGTTGTCCGAGCGTACATGGGCAATCTGAAAATGGATATGCGACCGGCAATACCTGCGCGCGAAGGCATTCTCTTTTATGAAGGAGTAATTGCCTAAGCAAAACGGAAATAGCGGGTTACTTCAACTGGCCCGTCACACTTCCGCTTATTCCTTCACCACCTTTATAGCCTCTCCATTGTTCAGCTTAAGCAGATACACACCAGCAGGCAACCTGCTGATGTCCACATTCATGCCATCGCTTACCGCAAGCGTGTGCAGTACCTTACCCTGCATATCAATAAGGGTGGCGCTGAGGCCTGTAGCATTTGTAGCAATAGTGATGTGTTCATGCGCGGGTGCGGGCACAATCTGTACATAGTTTTTACTCTGGATAAAAACCGTCTCAATATTGCTGTAGCTGCTGTGGCCTCCTTTCTCTACGATGCGCAGCCGGTAATAGCTCCTGCCGCCAAACGGCCTGTAATCATGCAGCGTGTACTCGCCTGCATTTGTAGCGGCTACAACACTGACCGCATAGAAGGCTGATCCGTCCACACTGCGCTCTATGGTGTATTCACTGCCGTCTGTTCCATTAGCCACACGCCAGTTCAGCAGCACATCGTTATCGCTGACGAGACTCGCCTTAAAGGAAAGCAGCTTCACGGCTAGCGGAACGGAACTATTGGAGGCATAAGCAAAGAAGCCCGAAAATCCGGTTATGTCAAAGTTTACTTCCCAACGGCTGGCGCCTGCGTTCCATACGATGCCCGCATCCGCCGGGTCTATGGCTACATGGGCGGGGCCGGTACCGCCCCAGGTGGACGGGTAGTTGCCAGGCGCAGATCCGCCCACGGGCGTACCGTGGTATTGGGCGATGCGCAGGTTGGCTTTGCCGGCGGCATCCGCAGGCCCAGTGGGCAATTGCAGCGCGCCCGCGCCTACGGCGGTGTTGTAAGCGTCAAACTCTGCCTGTGTGAAGTAAAGCGCGACAGTGGCAGTGGCGGTATTAGGGCTTGCCGCAGGCAGGATGTCGTAGTGGCGCTGCACGTAGCTGTTCCCATTAACGCTTTGAACGCTGCCGTCTATAAATACCTGCGTCGTAACGCTTCCGCTTACCGGGCTGGCGCCTGACGGCGTGAGCCTGGCAATTTCATCGCAGTTGCTCCTGAAGCTGACAGGCTGGTTGCTGCCGCCCATGAACATCGGGCTGGTAGTAGCGGAGGCTGCCGTAGCGGCAGTGTTCATGCTGCTGCACTCCGCCCATTTGAGGGCATAGCCGCCTGAGCCATTAGAGGAAGTCAGGTTGCTGGTGCTTCCGGGATTGAAGTTGACGGTTCCGTTGAAATATCCAGTCGCATACATATTTCCGAGACCGTCGGTTGCAATGCCATAGCCCTGGTCTGCGGTGTCGGCCCCTATATTAACGGCCCATCCATAGCCGCCTGTGGCGCTCAATTTACTGATGAAGACATCGTTGCCGCCTCCACTGCTGAGTGTATGCGTTGAAGTAGAAGCGGGGTCAAAGTAGGCGCTGCTGCCGGCGAAATAACCGGTGGTATATACATTGCCGCTGCCGTCCACCGCGATGCCGTAGCCTTGGTCGCTGCCTGCTCCGCCCATTCTACCCGCCCACACATAGTTGCCTGAAGCATCCAGCTTACTGACAAAAATGTCGTTGCTTCCGGTGGAGCTGAGCGTATTCGCGGTGGAGTTAGGGTCAAAGTAGGCTCCGCTGCCGGAGAAATAGCCGGTCGTATAAATATTACCGAGGCCATCCACGGCTATGCCAAAGCCCGCGTCGGCGCTCCCGCCGCCCAACCTTCCTGCCCACACATAGTTACCGGAAGCGTCCAGCTTGCTGATGAAGATGTCGCTGCTGCCGGTAACGTCGAGCGTATGGCTGGTGGTGGAGTTAGGATCGAAATAAGCGCCGGCGCCGGCAAAGGAGCCGGTGGTATATACGTTGCCGCTATTGTCCACTGCAATTGCATAGCTCTGGTCGCCACCTGTGCCGCCCATCTTCACGGCCCATACATAAGCGCCGGTGGCGTCGAGCTTACTGACGAAGATGTCATTGCCCGCGCTGCTGAGTGTATGTGTGGACGTAGAGCCCGGGTCGAAATAAACCGTGCTGCCATTAAAATAGCCGGTGGTATATACATTTCCGCTGCCATCCACCGCCACACCATATCCCTGCTCAGTGCCCGTACCGCCCATCTTCACTGCCCATAGGTAGTTGCCGCCCGCATCGAGCTTACTGACGAATATGTCATTGCCGCCTGTAGTGGCAAGCGTATGGGTGCTGGTAGATGCCGGGTCAAAATAAGCAGTACTGCTGCTGAAGTAGCCCGTGGTGTACACGTTGCCGCTCCCATCCACCGCAATGCCGTAGCCCTGGTCGGCGCTTGCGCCGCCCATCTTCACAGCCCATACATAGGCCCCGGTAGCATCAAGCTTACAGACAAAGACATCACTGCTCCCACTGCTGGCAACGTTTGCCGTACCCGCGCCGGGGTCAAAGTCAACAGTTCCGGTAAAGTATCCGGTTATGTACATGTTGCCAGCCGTATCTATAGTCGTAGCCCTCGGTGTGCAGCTGGAACCGGTAGCAGGCGTAAAGCCGCCTGCCCATTTGTAATAGGGCAATTGCGCAGCCACCTTATGGGGGCTACACGCCAGGATAAGGCATACAGCCATTGCCAGCGTGTATGGCAGACGGCTTAAGGACAGCTTATGTAAGAGGTAGAACATTGTATTCATACACGGAAAAAAGAGGTAGTGATTTTTTATCCGGTAAAGATGTACGTGCACATCACAAATGTGTAGAAAGTTCAAGTTATTAAGCCGTGAAGGTGGCAGTCTCGCAATTTGAAAAGTGCTTGTAAAACCTTGTCATCAGCGAATAAGTTAGTGAACAAGCCTTAGGAGACGCGTCTTCTTATTAATAGCCGGCCTTCTGGTTAACAGCCGGCAAACCATCCTTCCACAAACTGCATATCCTCAATGCTTTAACCCGCCACCGCCAGCGCCGCTACACCGGGAAAATTACCTTCGCCACGTGATAAGACACGCGCTCACGGCGCTCCTTCTGCTGCTCACATTCGCCGCAGACGCGCAAACTTATAAGCCCCAAAAAACCGCCTGGAGCGCAGCCGGCTACAGCGGCGCAAAGCCAGCCTTCCCCCGGACGCGCAACGTTGTGGACTATGGCGCTGATACCTCCGGCTTCCTCCCTGCTGATGCCGCCCTTGCGGATGCCATTGCCGCGCTGGGCGGTCAGCCCGGCACTATTTACTTTCCGCCTGGCGCTTACCTGTTCACCGCTCAGGTGCGCATAGGCCGCGACAGCATCAGCCTTAGCGGGGCGGGCTACGATGCCACTGTACTGCGCTTCAGCCTCGGCGGCAGGGCGGAAAACTTAGTCAGCATCGCCGGCAGCGAGGGCGCAGATACGGCCATGCTCACTAGGGATGCCCTGCGGAGCGATACCGCCATAAGTATAAGCGTCGGCGCGGCCATCCGTACCGGCGATTGGGTTACGCTCGGCATGGACGATCAGGAGTTTATGACCTCTTCCTGGGCCTACGGCTCGCTGGCGCAGACGGTGCAGGTGGCGGCAATACGGGGCGAGACGCTTTTTATTTCCAGCCCCCTGCGTGCAGGCTTTTTGCGGGAGCGGGGCGCAAGCCTCCGCAGGATAATACCGAGGAACAATGTGGGCATCGAATGCCTGAAGCTGCAGCGGCTGGACGCCACCGCCGGGCAGTCTTCCAACATCATCTTTGACCGGGCTGTGAATTGCTGGGTAGCGGGCGTAGAATCGGATACGGCCAATTTTGCCCATATTGAAATCAACCGCTCCTCCAACATTGAGGTGACGGGCTGCTATATCCACGATGCCTTCGCGTATGGCGGGGGCGGGCAAGGCTACGGCATTCTGCTGCAATTTGGCAGCGGGGCCTGCAAGGCGGAGGCGAATTACTTCAACCACCTGCGCCACAGTATGGTGCTGCAGGCCGGTGCTAACGGCAATGTGCTCGCTTACAATTATTCGGCGCACCCTTTCTGGACGGAACCTAATCTGCCAGACAGCAGCGCCGGTGAGATTGTGCTGCACGGCAATTATCCCTTCATGAACCTCGCCGAAGGCAATATCGTATCCAACATCGTCATTGACGACTCACACGGCAGGAACGGCCCGCTGAATACCTTCTTCCGCAACCGCGCCGGCGGCTACGGCATCTTCATGAATTTCAACCCCGCCACGGACAGCGTGCAGCTTATAGGCAATGAGATTACGAACGGTAGCATCGGCCTGTACTTCATCAACGGCAGGGGCCATTTTAGCTGGGGCAATAATTATCGCGGCACCGTAATCGGCGGCCCGGTGCCGATACCTGACAGCTCACTTTACCTCACGCGTACGCTAAAGCCGCTATGCGCGGCTAACTGGTCGGTAATCGGTTCGCCCGGCGGCTATAATACCGGCAGCGTTTGGGCGAAGGAGCGGCTGGCTGCGGGGCGGCTTGCCTCCTGCTCCTGCCCGCAACAGTTGCTGCCGGCGGGAATTCCCGCAGCTCCTGTCCGCGCGGGCTTTACAGTGTATCCCAATCCGGCGAATGATTTCTTCCGGGTGGAGGCGGATGGCGCGTTCAAGGCAGCGCTGTATGATGTGAGCGGAAGGCTGGTGCTATCGGGCAATGGAACTACTGCGACCCGTTTTTCGGTGCGCTTGCTCCCGCCGGGCATATATACGCTTCGGATAATCAGCAGAGCAGAGGTGGCAGCGCGGCGCATTGTAGTAAGCAGGTAAGCGCGATGCGGTGTGCCGGTGAGGTCTGCTTATCCTAACTTTCCGGCTCATGCGGCTCCTGCTTATCTGCTTTCTGCTCTTTATCTGGTTGCCCGTTGGGGCGCAGCAGCGGGCGCCTTTTCTTTTCACTAAAGACAGCGTTAGCAATCAAAGCCCGAAGTGGCTATTCGTGGACGGCGACAGGCCGGAATATGCGTTGCCCGCCTTTGATGACTATACCCTGCAGGAAGTGTCAACCAGCGACCTGCGATCTAAGGGCGGTACGCCGTCGCCATTTAAAGGCATCGGGTGGTTGCGCCTGCGCTTCCGAGTGGATACGGGCCTGGCGGGAAAGCCGCTGGCCTTTAGCCTCTCACAGGTGGGCGCTTCCGAAACTTATCTGGACGGTAAGAGCATCTACACGCGCGGCTTTGTAGGCGATGCCGCGCACGCGAAGTATTACGACCCCCAGCATTACCCGGTAGCCATCACCGTTCCCGATACGCTCCTGCACCTGCTGGCCATCCGCTACGCCAACTGGAATTACAACAATCATGGCTATCTCTATGATGGCGAGTCGCCGGGCTTTGACTTCAAGCTGGGCCCGGCGCAAAGCGCGGTTGATAATTACGTTACCAACAATGATTTCAGCAGCCTCTTCTGCTGCATTCTCTTCGGCATCTTCTTCATTCTTGCCATTCTGCACTTTCTGTTCTTTCTCTACTACCGGCGGGAGCGAAGCAATCTCTGGTTCAGCCTTTTTGCAGCATCAATGGCGCTGCTGCTGATGTTGCCTTATGCCAGCCGCACCGTGTCCAGCCCCAGGCTTGAGCTGGCAATGAGCTATTATTCTTTCTTCCTCGCGGTGCTCATGTGCTTTTCGCTGAGCGGCTTTCTGGCGCAGCTCTTCTCGCGTAGGCGGCCGCGCTTTATCATCGTCAGCGTCTTCTACGCACTCTGCTGCTTAGGCTACATCTTCATTGATTCCCTGCAGACATATCTCATCATCGGAGTCATTGCTGTAGCCATTACCGAGACTATTGTGGTCATCATCATGGCCATCATCCGCAGGGTGCCCGGAGCGCGCATCATAGGCGCTGGTCTGTGCCTGTTTGTACTGATGCTGCTCTTCGTCTTCATTACAGCAATCACCGGGAAATCGTTGCACATCAGTCTCACGGGCACAAAGGGGATATTCATTTTTGGTCTGGTTTGCATTGCGCTGCTCAGCATACCGGTGTCGCTCTCCGCCTACCTTGCCTACAACTTTGCCAATGTAAGCCGCAGCCTGAAGCAGCGGCTGCGTGAGGTAGAGGCCTTATCAGCAAAAACGCAGGAGCAGGAAGCGGAGAAGCAGCGCATCCTTCAGAGCCAGAATGAGATGTTGGAGCGTGAAGTAGGGGAGCGCACCCGGGAGGTACTGCGCCAGAAGACGGAGATAGAAGGCCAGCACGCCGCGCTAATGGAAGAGAAGAAGAAAGGCGACGACCTGCTGCGCAATATCCTGCCGGCGGAAGTGGCGGAAGAGCTGAAGCAGAAAGGCACGTCCGCAGCGCGCCATTATGAGGAAGTAAGCGTGCTCTTTACTGACATGGTTGACTTTACCAGCCTCGCGGAGCAGCTTGATGCGCAGGAGCTGGTGAGGGAGCTGAATGAGTGCTTCACCGCCTTCGACCAGATTATAGAGCGGAATGGGCTGGAGAAAATCAAGACCATCGGTGATGCGTATATGGCGGTGTGCGGCCTGCCTCAAAGTGACGCCCGGCACGCCCATAAAACAGTGCAGGCGGCGCTGGAAATCCGCGACTTCGTAGGGACGCGCATGGCGGCGACGCATCCTGCAAATGCGGTCTTTCCCCACCGGACAGACCTGCAAATACGCATCGGCATTCATAGCGGCCCGGTGGTAGCGGGCATCATCGGCGTGAAGAAGTTTGCCTACGACATCTGGGGCGATACCGTGAACACCGCGGCACGCATGGAGCAGCACGGCGAGGCGGGCAGGCTCAACATCTCATCCGCCACTTACGCGCTGATTAAGGATGCGTTTATATGCACACCGCGCGGGAAGGTGGTGGCAAAGAATAAAGGCGAGATAGAGATGTACTTCGTAGAAGCGGCGGCTGAAGCTTCCTTATAAAAAAAATTGCCCCGCTGCGTCAGCGGGGCAATCGGTAATTCAATGTATTTAATCATTAACGGCGTCCACCGGCGGCGCCTCCGCCCGCGCCTGTGCGTGCGCGGCCACCGGTAGCGGCGCCACCGCCTGTGCCGGTACGACTGCGGCCCACGCCGGATGTAGCGCCACGGCGCTGACGGTCGCCGCGCTCACGGCCTTCGCCGCCACCTTCGCCGCCTTCACCCTCGCCGCCCTGCATGCGGGTTGCATTATCGTCGCCTGCTTCTTCAGCATTCGCTTCTTCTTCGCCTTCCTTCTGCGTATTGCGCTCCTGCAGACCTTCCAGAATGGCGGCAGTCAGGTAGTTTACCACGATGGCGATGCTCTTTGTAGCGTCATCATTGGCGGGAATGGCAAAGTCAATCTTTGTCGGGTCGCTGTTGGTATCAACCATGCCGAGCGTGGTGATGCCGAGGCGCTTGGCTTCTGCCAGAGCGATATGCTCGTGCGTGATGTCTACGATGAAGAGGGCAGCAGGTGTACGGCCCATCTGGGAGATACCGCCGAGCACCTTGTCCATCTTGTCGCGGCTACGCGTGAGGGTGAGGCGCTCCTTCTTCGTTACACTGTCCATTGTGCCGTCCTGCAGCATTTTTTCAATGCTCTGCATCTTCTTCACGCTCTTGCGGATGGTCTGGAAGTTGGTGAGCATGCCACCGAGCCAACGCTCTGTAACGAAGGGCATATTGACCTTCTGAGCGGCTTCGGCTACGATTTCCTTCGCCTGCTTTTTGGTAGCGACGAACATGATTTTCTTACCGCTCTTCGCCATTTGCTTCATGGCGGCTGCAGCTTCCTGCAGGCCTTCAATGGTGCGGTTGAGGTCTATGATGTGGATGCCGTTCTTCTCAGCGAAGATGTAAGGCAGCATCTTAGGGTTCCACTTCTTACGAAGGTGGCCAAAGTGGACGCCGGCTTCCAGAAGCTGCTGATGAAGGCTTTTATTTTCTTCCATGATATTTTAGTAGAAAGTAGTGAGTAGAAAGTAGAAAGCTGTCTTTGTAAAAGGTATAAAGTGGAGTTTTCTGCTCCGGTCTTTTCACTTTCTACTAAAGACTTTCTACTGATTGGATTAACGCTTGCTGAACTGGAATGACTTACGTGCCTTAGCCTTACCGAACTTCTTGCGCTCCACGGAGCGTGGGTCGCGGGTCATAAGGCCTTCCTTCTTCAGGGCAGGACGGTATTCAGGGTTCACTTCCGTCAGGGCGCGGGAGATACCCATCTTAATGGCCTCTGCCTGGCCTTTGGGGCCGCCGCCATGTACATTGACCGTTACATCAAACGTGCCTTCCGTGCCTTCAATAGTCTTGAAAGGCAGCTCGATCTGGTTTTGCAGATACATAAGCGGGAAGTATTGCTTATAGTCCTTACCGTTTACGGTAATGTTACCGGTGCCAGCGCTCATATAGATGCGTGCTACGGCTTCCTTACGGCGACCAACGGTGTTTTTTTGTTTTTCCATCGGGATTGTTGGATAATGTTGGATGGTGTTGGATAAGGTTCAGACGATTCAACGCCTCAACGATTCAACGTCTCAACTATTTTAATTCTTTAGGTTGTTGAGCGGTGTGGGGATGCTCTGCGCCTTCATAGACGAAGAGCTTCTTGTACATGGCGCGGCCGAGGCGGTTTTTAGGAAGCATACCCTTCACGGCTACTTCCACAACCTTGTTCGGGCGGCGGGCTACGAGGCTCTTAGCTGTTTCGGTGCGCTGACCGCCGGGGTAGCCGGTGTAGGTCATGTACTCCTTGTCTTCCATCTTATTGCCGGTAAGGACAATTTTGCCGCTGTTGACTACGATTACGTAATCGCCGCAATCGAAGTGAGGGGTATAGTATGCCTTGTTTTTGCCGCGGAGCACGTGGGCAATCTTGGAAGCCATGCGGCCGAGCGTCTGGTTAGTGGCATCCACGACGTACCAGTCGCGCTTCACGATGCGCTCGTTGGCCGATTGTGTTTTAAAGCTGAGGTGTCTCATGATGTTGTTCTGATGAAGCCATTGCTGTTGCAATGCGGCTTTTTAAATTTCGGAGCGCAAAGGTAGCAGAGGGTATCTTTACGAGCCAAGCTTTTCATTAAAAAATTTTCCGGCGGGCGAAAATCATACTGATAATCAGTGCAATTTTAGCCAGGATTTTAAAACAGGTCTGTAGACAGACTTGCTAGGCAACCTCTTGAAACTTATGTTTCTATTAAAATAGGGCAGAAAAAAGGGTGGAACAATAATTGTGTTAAGGCAAAAAGAAAGGTATGTTATAGGATAGTCAAAAAAATGTTTGGAAAATAATAAAGGGGTAATACATTCACCCTCCATTTCACCCTGATACTAGCTTAACAAGCACAGCAACGTTTCCCACTCACAAAACCACGCGTATGAAAAGAATTCTGTTGATGCTCTTCGCCTTATTGTTTATGAGCGCCGGTGCTATATGGGCGCAAACGGTAATAACCGGGCGCGTGCTGGACGAGAAAGGCCAAGGCCAGCCCGGTGCAGGCGTAAGCGTTAAAGGCTCACCCAACATCGGAACGGTTACGGACATAGATGGCAATTTCCGCCTGAATGCTCCTTCCAATGCCATCCTCGTTATTCAATCTATCGGCTATTCCACGCAGGAAGTTCCTGCGGGCGCAGCAGCATCAGTCCGGCTGCGTACCGCGGCACGGGAGCTAAATGGCGCGGTAGTAACTGCCCTAGCTATTCGCCGCGAAAAGCGGGAATTGGGTTATTCTGCTACCACAATCAGTTCCGATGACCTAAATGCCGGCAATAATGTAAGCGCTCTTTCCGCAATTCAGGGTAAGACGGCAGGCGTGAACATTACATCCTCAACCGGCGGCCCCGGCGGCTCTACCCGCGTGGTGCTCCGTGGCGAGAAGTCCATTACTAACGGTAATAATGCATTGATTGTAGTAGATGGCGTCATTATTAATAACAGTAACCGCCTCACTGGCCGTGATGAGCGTTATCAGGTGGACTTTGGCAACCGTGGCAATGACATTAACCCAGAAGACATTGAAAGTGTGACTGTACTTAAAGGCCCAGCCGCTGCCGCTCTGTACGGCTCTGCCGGCGCAAACGGCGCTATTATGTACACCACTAAAAGTGGCAGGGGACGCGTAGCAGGTAAGAATACAAACATCACTTACAGCGCCAGCTACACACTCTCTGACCCGCTGAAGCTGCCGACTTTCCAAGATAAATATGGTCAGGGTGATATTGACAACGTAGCAGATGACCGTCGGGAGAACTTTAGCTGGGGCTACGCCTACGACGATAAAAACCGTCCATGGGGCCAAGTGATTAACGGTCAGCAAAAAGTGAAGCCTTATTCCGCTCAGCCTAATAACGTCCGTGATTTCTTTGAGCGCGGCCAGACACTTGAAAACAACTTGTCACTCGGTGGTGCCAATGACAAAGCCTCTTATTACCTCTCGCTTAATACGCTGAACAATCGCGGGGTAATCCCATTCAACTTCTTTAATAAATACAGCATTCGCCTCAACTCGTCCGTTAATGTATCGGAGAAGGTTTATTCAAATGTAAACGTCAATTATCTAAATACTTATCAGCGTGTAGAGCAGTCAGGCCAGGGCGACCAAGGCGTGCTGAACAATGTTTATCAGCAGCCACGTGACATTCCTATTCCTGAACTGCGCCGTCTTGATGACCCGTTTAATGCCTATGGAACGCGCGACTCACTGGGCGTAGCGCATTATGGTTACTACGGCGCTTATACGGATAATCCATACTACGTAGCATCAACAGTTGATAACCGTAACCGTACTGACCGGGTGCTCGGCAATGCTACAATTGGTTTCCGCCCTTCTGCGCACTGGGACATTTTTAATCGCCTCGGTGTTGACTTCGTCTCCGACCGGGCTACGCTTAAGATACCCAAGTTTGACCTTGTGCCTTATGACCCCTTCTACTTTGCAGGCGCTAATCCGCAGAAGCGGACTAGTCAGGGCGGCTTCTTTCAAGGCTCCAATACCGCGCTGCTGATTAATAATGACCTTATCGGAAATTACACCAACCAACTCAGCACAGACATCTCCTTTACCGGCCTGCTCGGTGCTAACCTGCAGTACAGCCGTCAGACCGCGCTTTCCGGTTTTATAGACAATCAGACCAACAGCCTGGTGATTCCGGACTTCTATAATCTGAATAACGGACAAGGCCCTGCAACTCTTACAGACCAATACTTTGACCAGCGCCAAGTAGGATTATATACAAGTCTGCGCGCAGATTTCCGCCGCCAGATATTCTTGGAATTAACAGGCCGAAACGACATCACCTCTACACTTCAAACTGGTAATAACTCTTTCTTCTACCCTTCTGTAAATCTTTCTTGGGTATTTACAGAAACATTCAAAAAGGCGTTTGAGAATCAGAATGTGCTAAGCTTCGGTAAGCTACGTGGCAGCTACTCATCAGTAGGTAATGGCGCAATTGCTTATCAGAATAACAATGCAGCGTTTGTGAGCACCACATCCAATACAGGTTTTGGGAGCATCAAATTCCCTTTTAACGGAACCCCTGGCTTTACTTACCAAAATACCATCGGCAATCCCAGCCTTCGTCCTGAGCGTACCAATGCCTATGAGGCCGGTCTGGAGCTTGCATTCTTCAAAAATCGCATCACTTTTGAAGGTACGATCTATAATAACCTGACCATTGACCAAATCGTAAATGTTCCTACGCCACCAAGCACCGGATATACCGCGCGCGTTATCAACTTAGGCGATGTTCGTAATACCGGTGTGGAGCTTGCGGCACGTGTAACGCCTGTAAAGACAAACAGCTTCCGTTGGGAGTTGTTCGGCACCTATACCAAGAATAAGGGCATTGTAGAAAGGCTACCAGGCGGCGTGAACCAGATAAGCCTTGGTGGCGTAAGCGGTATGAGCGTCACAGCAACCGTGGGCAAGCCTTATGGGGCCTTTTACGGCACGGATGTGGACATGGACTCTATGGGCCGCGTGATTGTAGATAGCACTACCGGACTGCCTAAAGTAGGGGCCGCAACGGTTTATAAAGGCACTTACCAGCCGCGTTTCATCGCATCATGGGGCACCAATCTACGTTATAAAGGCTGGTCGCTTAATGTGCTCTTTCAGACCAAGCAAGGCGGCGTGTTCTTCTCACGCACGCGCAGTGTGCTTGGCTTCACCGGTACGTCAGCAGAAACAGAGCAGCGGGATGACTATGTATTTCCCAACTCCGTTTACAAAGGTGCCAACGGCGGCTATGTAGTCAATACCGACCGGACCTTCCATCCGTACGATTACTACAGTGCTGTTTGGCAGTCCGTGCCGGGTCGGCAGATAACTGATGCAAGCTATGTGAAGCTGCAGGAAGCAAGCCTGAGCTACTCGCTACCAGAAAGCTGGCTGAAGAAGAGCTTCTTTGGCAGTCTGCAGTTGAGCGTCTTTGGCAATAATCTCTTCATCTGGACACCGGATGAGAATAAATACAGCGACCCTGAAATGAATGCGGGCGGCGCATCCAACCTGCAAGGCTTTGACTACATCAGCCGGCCTTCGCTGCGCAACTATGGGTTCAGCATCCGTGCCACATTCTAAGCCCTATTGTTCTTAACTTGTATCAAAAGAAAAAGACTACGCTCATGAACATAAAGAAGCTTTCCATAGCAGCGGCCTTGCTGACAGGGATTTCCCTGGCGGGAACGGGCTGTAAGAAGTACTTGGATGTAAATACTAATCCTAACGTAGCCCAGAACGCAGGGCCAGAGTTCCTGCTGCCTTCCGCACAGATTTATCTGGCCTCTTCAGTAGGCGTTGACCTGCAAGTCAACGGCTCAATCTGGGCACAATACTGGACGCAAAGCCCATCGGCCAGCCAATACAAAATCTACGAGCAATATTCACCAACCGCCTCTACATATGACCGCGTATGGACACTCCTATACGCTAACTGCCTGGCCGACCTTGATCAGATGGAGCGGAAGGCGACAGTTGCGAATCAGCAGATGTATGTAGGCATCGCGCGGCTGATGAAGGCATATACCTTCCAAGTAATTACAGACGGCTGGGATGCAGTACCCTATTCAGAAGCCTTGAAGGGACAGGACGCAGACGGCGGCATCGTATCCCCGCATTTTGACCCACAGACCCGTGTGTACGACAGCTTAATCGGCATGACAAAGGGCGCGTTGGCTATCCTCGGTACTGTACCCTCAGGCTCTACGGTAACTGGCGACCTTATTTATGGGGGCGTTACCGGTACGCAACTTACCAACTGGAGAAAGTTTGGCAGCACCCTCCTGCTGAAGCTCGGCATGCGTCTTTCTGAAAAAGACCCGGCCCGCGCGCAAGCCACTGTGGCTGCCGCATTTGCCACTGGCTATGGCTTCATAAGCGGTGCGGCCGATGAGGCACAGATTCAATTCTCTACCACAGCCGGTAATCAAAACCCGCTGTATTCCGAAGAAGTGGGGCTGAGCAAGACCCAAAATCTCGTGGGCAGCGCTACATCCCTTGACTCGCTTACAAAGGGTAACACGGCTGTACCGTTTGACGCGCGCACCTATTTCTTCTTCAAGCCATCCGGTACAAGCTATGTAGGCATTCCGCAAGGAGCCTATACCTTGCCGGCATCAACAGCGGTAGCTATTCCAAGTGCCAACGTAGGCGCTGATGCAAACAACACTGCCTCTGCTACGGCACCTGTGAAGTTTATGACGCCCTATGAAAGCCTCTTTTTGCAGGCGGAAGCTGCGGCGCGCGGATGGGGTGCCGGTAATGATGCAACCCTATTTACTCAAGCTGTAACAGCAAGCTTTAATGAAAGCAACGTTGGCACCGCACCTTACGGCTCCTCTGTGCTGCCTACCACCGTCACGCTGCGCGACAGCTTCCCCGGAGTGCCTAAGAGTGCGGCGACAACGTTCGCGCTCACGCCTTCTTACGCATTATACCGCTATCTGAATGGCGATACGCTGACAGGCTTCCTGCGCAATGCGCCAGTAACGCGCACGGCTGCTACCTGGGGCAAGTACCCGACCGGCGGCTCTACTCAAGACAGAATTCGCTACATCATTACCAACAAGTGGTTTGCGATGACCGGCCTGCAAGGCTTTGAAGCATGGACGGAGTGGCGGCGTACCGGCTATCCTGATTGGTTCCGGATTTCAGCCAACTCTCTGCTGCCGCGCACGCCCGGCAACTTCCCGCACCGGCTGCTTTACCCCGACGCCGAGGTGCAGCGTAATCAGAACTTCCCCGGACAGAAGCAGGTTACCGACAGAGTGTATTGGGACGTTCACTAACCACATTAATCAATCTTTTCCTTTAGCGTATGAAAAAGCTCCTTCTGATAGCCGGCGTGGCCCTGACAGCCTTTGCCGCATGTAAGAAGACCGACGATAACGTGTCTAAGGTTGTGACCGTATCTCACCCGGCCATCAACATCAACGGCTCCAAATTCATGACCATCAACGTCGGCGCTCCATTCGTGGATTCAGGTGCAACGCTCATTGACGATGTAACGGGCCAGAGCAGTGTCATCATGGCGGATACCACCTCGGCGGTTGACCCCAGCACGCCCGGCATGTACACACTTACCTATTCCGCAAAGAATGCGAACGGTTACGGCTCAATAAATGCGCGGTACGTAGCAGTCACCAACTATCCGGATAACACCAACATCGGTGGAAGGTTTGTGCGCCAATCCAACAGCCTTGCCGTACAGGTAACGCGGGTATCCCGAGCCATATACCGTACCGGCGATTTCGGCGGTGCCGGCATACCGGATGCAGCATACTTTGCTGTCATTGATACAGCGACCATTGACTTCGGCCAACAGTACTCTGAAACCATCGGCTCCTTTTTTAGCGTTGATGTAAGCTATTTCCATCTGCGGCCCGGAGATACAAGCTATGCTTATGTACTGCACGCTCCGGGATATGGCACCGCGCTGCGCGTATTTAAAAAGTCATAGTCGCTCCTTGTTGCTATACTATCATCCAAATCACGTCTCTGTCACATGAAGAAACAATTTTTAGGATTGGGCCTCGCGCTGCTAAGCCTTTGCACGCTGGCTACTGCCCAAAACAAGCATGGCGTCGGCCTTCACTTCGGCGCTTATGACTTTTACGGGCCGCAGATAGACAACTACTTCACCAGCGACCGC
>CBDFFM010000028.1:0-38336 GCA_965246785.1 Chitinophagaceae bacterium | reverse complement strand
CGCCAATCGTATCCGCCCCCAGCTTCACGCCCGATGCGCGTAGGGATGCGGCGGCGGAAGGCTCGCGGAACACGTCGGTAAAACGAATGGTGCCGTTTACACGACCATCGGGCGCGTAGCCGGGCAGATTGGCAAGGCCGGTTAGCTGCGCAAGGTCAATGTTGGCAGCGCTCACCACCAAAGCCTGCGCGACGGCCTCATCCTCGCTGTGTACGCCGATTTGCTGCAGGCCGGAGCGGAGGAACAAATTGTGCACTGCGAGATAATTGGTGCGATAGACAACCTGGCTGCCGCCTTCCACTTCCCATCTTGTTGCGTTCAGGAAAAACTCGGAAGGCGCCATTCCCAAGACAATGGAGTCCCCCCTTGCAATGGCCGCGCCATTGAGCGTAGCGGTGCCGTAGGAGCCGGGCGACGATGTGGTGATGTTGAAGCCAATGGAATCGTTCGCCACCGTCGTGGCAAGGTTCAGCGAAAGCCTGAGGAGCGAATCGCCGACAATCAGCCCCGCGGCGTCGCCGGAAAGCTTTATCCGGCTGAAGTCGCCATCGCCTTTCAGCGTCAGGCCTGCAATCGCAATGTTGCCGACAACGCCGTATGGCACCTTTGCATTCAGGCTCAATTGCTGCTGGCTGGTGTTGAGCGCACCGGAAATAGTGGCATTATTGAAGCCGCGGATGGAAGGCGCCAACACGCCAAGGAGCGAGTCAATGTTCTTTGTCGTAATGGAAAACGTAAGGTTCTGGTCGGCAGGCGTCCCCTTCGGCGGCGGGATGTATGACGGTAGGTATTGCCCCACAAAATACTGCACCGAATAGCCAAGCTGCGAAAGCTTGAACTTACCTTCTACCACGCCGGAAAAATCATTACTCTCTACCAGCAAAAGCTTTTTGCCATCGCCGCCTAAAGCCGATTCCAGCCGGATGGAATCCACTCCCAGCCGGTGGCCGGAGCGGCGCACGTCAATATTGTGCAGCAGTGCCCGTCCCAGAAAATCATCAATGGAATTGCCGGTAGCATCCACGTCAAAGTCGGCGGATGCTTCTATCAGCTCCGGTGTCAGGTGCAGCGCCTGTAGGTTGCTTTGCAGCAGATGCGCGGTGGCGCGGATGACCGGCTCCTTACCGCTGAGGTCGGCAGAACCGTCAAAGGAGAGGGCAAGGTTCGGGTCGTCCACCTGAATCTTTCCGTCAAACTTTTTGCCGCCCCGCAGCACACCGTCGGCGGTGATGTTGCTGTAGTTGTAGCCGTACAAGCCGAGGCGACTGATAAAAGCATTCACCCGCAGGTCGGCGCGGTCGCTTTCAAAGGAATTGCCGGAAATGGTGCCCTTCATTGCTACCGTTCCCAGCATCGGCTGACCCAGCAGCTTGCCTAACTGAAAGTTGTCGGTGACGATACTACTGCTATACACTGCCCGCCGGGTATCAAAAGACGGCATACCCAGCTTGCCGTGTGTCGTAACCGTGCCGAGGTTTGTGCGCAAGGTTCCGTCCAATGAAAAATTGTCAATGTAGCCGGTATAGGAGCCGTTGTATTGAATGCTTGTTAGCTGCGCAATATCAAAGCCCGGCATCCCGCGCAGCATAGGCGCAAAGCGAAAAACGTCTTTCCCGGACGTGTGGACGGCTCCGTTCGTAAAGGCAATCTGCGTCGTATAAATATCCGGCAGTCCCTTCATGGCAATATCGCCGCTTGCGGTTGCGCCTGCATCCGCATAGCGCACATTCTTCATTCTAAAATCCGCCACTGTACCGGCAAATTGCCCGCTCAGTCGCATCATCGTCGGAAAGTATTCCAGAAAGACCGGCGCGAAGTAGGACACATCGTGCGGGTCAACAATAGCCCCCTCAATATCCGCTTCCATCCGCACTTTGCTGATGTAATCCGTGAAATCCGGGAAACGCTTGTAGCGCATGGCGTAGCTGTGGCGCACCTCGCTCTTATCCGTGCGCAGCACCATATTCTTCACTGAGGACTCATTCGGTGACACCACCACATCACCCTTCAGTTCCCGCAGGTTTAAACCGCATCGTTCCTTCGCTTCCATATGCTCCAACTTCGCCGTCAGCGTATCGCCGGTGATGCTCAGGTCATGCGCCACGACATCCGCGCCGGTGACGCCGAGATGGTCGGGGTCAAATTCTTTCTTGAGTGCAGGCTTTGTTGAAGAGGTCAGGCTGTAAGCACATTTGTCCAGGACAAAATCGCGCACGCGTACTACCCAGCTACCGGGGTTGAATGCCGTCGTGTCAACTACTTCTGCCTTCTTTGCCTCCTTCGGCTTTCCGGCTTCGTAATCGCGCATCACCACTTTCGTACTCGCCAATGCGGATGCGGTCAAGGTCTATGACGCGCTTTTTCAAATCCAGCTCCTTGCCGTCCAGCGCAAGGCTACCAACATCAATGTCCATGTCGCTGCCTCCCCAGGCATCATCGGAGTGAAAGCGGACGTCTTCCAGGTCAAGGTGCCTCAAGTCCAGCTCAAACTCGTTCTGCGCCTTGGTCGTGTCCTTCTTGCCGGTATTGAAGGCGTCCACCACAAACTGATAGTTCCACTCCGCGCTTTTGGCCCTGCGATAGAGGTGGCCGTAGGTATGATGTAAGCCCATGTAGGTGATGACGGGCTTTTCTTTCTTCAGGTAAAACCAGTCGCTGGCTTTCAGTTCTGCCTCGCCGGCATAAAGCAGCGTATCGCCGTGGCGGTCTTCAATGTAGAGGCCTTGCAGCAGCAGCCGGTTAGCAAAGTCAATGCGTACATGCTTCAGCGAGACCTTCGTGTGCAGCTTCTCCGCCAGCATCGTCACCGCGCGGCGCGCCAGCCAGTTCTGCACGCCGGTCACATTGACCAGCAGCAGGGCCAGCATCACCAGCCCGATGAGGACAAGCAGGGTATTGCGCAGGATGCGGAGGAAGCGTTTCAGGAGCGGGGTTTGAATAGAGGCAAAAATACGGGGTACGGTCGGGCCGCTCCCGGCGGCCTGACCGGTTCGGCAGGGTCAGGCCGTTATAAACGGCCTGACCCTGTGCAGATTATGACGGTCGGGAAATTTTCACAATCTTGTCGCCATGCATTTTGAACCGAACAGCATTTATCAACTCTACAATCGCGGCAACAATAAGCAGCCATTTTTCTTCTGCGAGGAAAACTATATCTATTTTCTGAATAGTGTCCGCCGGCAACTAATGTCATGCTGCGACATCTTAGGCTGGTGCCTGATGCCTAATCATTTCCATTTCATTATCATGGTCAACGAATATGGATGCAGTTCGGAAGCTGCTTTTGGTGAAAAGGCCATGCAACTATTTCCCAAACATATTGGCAAACTACTGAGCAGCTATTCGCAGGCCATTAATAAAGAAAGAGGCACTACCGGCTCTATGTTTCAACAGAAGACGAAAGCCAAGAGTGTATTGGAGTCTTTTGAAGGCATTATCAGGCAAAATACTGGTCAGCATTATCTCATCACGGCGCTACGCTATATCCATCAGAATCCTGTTCGGGCAGGACTTGTAGCGGCTGAGGCAGACTGGCGCTATTCATCTTATCTGGATTATGCCGGCCTGCGTAATGGCTCGCTTTGTAACAAGGAATTGCTTTTTGACTTGACGTTGGGTGTAGGCAGGCTATGACGAGTCAGGCCGTTTTAACGGCCCGACGCTGCCGAACCGGTCAGGCCGCCGGGAGCGGCCCGACCGAGACCATCATCGCAGTCCCAACGCCCCCAGCAGCCGCCACAGCCAATGCCCGTCCCGCTTCAGCACAAGATATAGCTCCCGACGCGCGCCAAAAGCGCGGAAGAAGCGCTCCACGCCGCCATCCATGCTGCCTTCAAAGTCAAAGACGCGGTTGCCGCGCCGCTTCGCCTCACGGATGCAATGCCAGAGCAGGGCGCTCATCGCGCGGTAGTTGTCGCTCTCCGGGTCTTTGCCGCCCATCAGGTAGTAGCTGCGCTGGGCGTCCCAGACATTCCAGATGCCCGCGCGTAGCTGGCCGTCTTCATAAGCGAGGTATAGCGTGCCGGAGGCAGCTTCCACACAGGCAGCCATCAGGCGCTGCATGTCTTCTTCCGTATAAGCCTGACGCACCCGCTTTTCTTCCAGCGTTGCTTTTTGAAAGTCAAAGAGGGAGTGAAGCTGCGCCGGGTCTTCCACAATGCGGATTTCCTTATCCGCTGCGCGGATATTCCGGCGAAGCGGCTCTTTGAAGCCCGCGAATATCTCGTCCTCTTCGCCATCCAGCGGCAATAAAAAAGTCTGCTGTACCTCCATCTTCAGCCCGAAGCGGCGGAAGAGGCCGGCCTGCTTAAAGCCCGGCGGCAGGCTGAGCCGCCACACATCCGCATCGGGGAGGGAATCCAGTAGCTGCTCGGTTACATCGTACTCATAAGAATCCCGCTTGCTGCCCTTAATGTCGGGTGGGTAAAACACGTAGGGGCCGAGGTAAGGCGTGAGCTTCGGGTTGCGCATCATGGAGATGCCGATGCGCTCTGAGCGGATGTAGGGCCACACGCCGGTTACCTGGTCGCCTTTCATCGTTAGCACCACATCCCATTCATGACCGTCATAGCACACCGCGTCCAGCCACCAGCATTGCGCGAATAGCGGCACTACGGCAGGGGCCTTGCGGCAGATGGCGGTGAATAATTCTTTCTCAGTCACGGTATCCCGGCAAACTTCCGCAAAAAGCGGCACGGTGCTCCCGTATTAGCCGACGATTAATTTATTGGAATTGCAGCACCCGTGCCGGCTGAATGCGGCGGATGTACAGCAGCGGCAGCAGGGCGCAGAGCACGCAAAGCATGAGCGTACCGACATCCAGCAGCGCAATCTGCCACGGAATGATGCGTACAGGCACCGTGCTCATATTGTACGTCTCCTCCGGCAAATGGATAAACCCAAAACGCTGCTGCGCCAGACAAAGCCCAAGTCCCAAAACATTTCCAAGTAAAATCCCAACACCGCCAATCAGCCCCGCCACGCACAGGAACAGCGCCCACAATCCACCCGGCGCCATGCCAAGCGCCTTCAGCAACCCAATCATGGGGGCCCTGTCCACCATCAAAATCAGCATGGCGGACGCGAGGTTAATCAGTGCCACGATGCCTACGATAATGAGCAGAATGCGCCCGTTTGTATCCTGCGTGCCGAGCCAAGAGAAGACGCCGGCATATACTTCAGTGATGCTTTGCGCGCTCATGGGCGGCGTGATGTAGCGCTCATAAATCTGCGCGGCCATCGTATCGGCCTGCCGGTTGTCTGTAAGCTCCACCTGGTAGCCGCTGAACTCATCCGGCGCCCAGTCGCTGAGGCGTTGGAGCAGGCGGGCGTCGCAGATGGCGAATTGTTTGTCCACTTCTTCCATGCCTGTGTGATAGATGCCGGAAACCGTCAGTTTGCGGATGCGCGGGCTGCCGGCGGTGATGAAGTAGAGGCGGAGGGCATCGCCGGTCTTTACAGCCAGCCTGGAGGCGGTGGTGCGCGACAGAATGATTTGCTGCGCGTAGCCGGAATCTTCAAACTGTATCGGCTTCCCGCTAAACGATATTCCCGGAGGGAAAACCTGCCCCCGCGTTACGCCCTTTAGGCGGATACCTTCCATCTCGCCACTGCTTTGCAGGATGCCGGGGCGCAGCACGAATGGATAGACATGCTTCACGCCGGGCATCCCGCCTACCTGCCGCATCATCTGCGCATCCAGCCCCACGGGCACCGCCGATACGATGTCGCTGTTATTGGCGTCAAAAGGCACTATGAGCACCTCGCCCCAGAAGGAAAAGAGCTTTTCGCGGATAACGGTCTTGAAGCCGCCTATGAATGCGATGGATGCAATCATCACCGCCACACTCAAGGCTGTGGCCGCGATGGCCAGCCGGATGATGAAGGCTGAAAACGTTCCCCGCTGATGCCTGAGCATGCGCCGCGCGAGGAGGAGCGGTAGCCGTAAAGTTGTTGGACGGTTGTTGGACAATTGTTGGACGGTTGTGGCGCAGCGGTGCGCCGCAAATTACCGCCCTTATCCTACAGCGCCGGCGAGGCGGCTCACATCCACCTTAATATCCTTCAGGCTTTGCGCTATCTGGCCGAGCGTGATATTGCCGGCAGGCACCTCGTTGCTCACGTAGCTCACAAAGCGCCAGACTTCTACTACATCGCTCACTGGCACCTCGTAGGGCGCAAACTCTTCGCTGTTCAGGCTTTGCAGCAGTAGGCTGCGCCGCTCTTTGATGAGATTGATGACCTGCTTAAACACAAAATCCGCCCCGGCGCTTTTCAGTATCAGGATGCACAGCGTCTCGTCTTTGATGCCTGTCCAGTCTTGCACATACTCCGTAATGATGAGGCTCCCTTCGGGGATGGGCAGCATGGAGCGCCCGCTGGTGGGGAACATCCGGTAGGTGCGCCCGCCGGGTAGCTGCGGCATGGAGAAGCGCGGCAGGGTGGCGATGAACTCCGGGTCGGTATGGCCAGCGAGGTAGCCTGCCTTCGCTTTGATGGGCACGTACTCAATGTTCTCCCGGTTGGCGCCATCTACAGTGGTGGCAAGGACGCGGAGCCTTGTGCCGGTGGCGAAGTGGTCGTTGCCGCTTTCCAGCTCGCGCAGCTTTAGCTCGGAGAGCCTGCGCAAATCGACCTTCAGCAGGGAGTCAATGCTCATCTTAAAGAAGCCGGCAAAGGCGATGAGGTCTTCCGCCGTCGGGTTCACCGTTTTGCCGTTCTCATGCGCATTGAGCTTGGAGCGCGTGATGCCTAGCCGCTCCGCCAGCTCATCCTGGCTCCATTTCTTCCGCGTGCGCAGGTGGCGGAGGTTAGTTGACCAGAAGATGATAGGCTGTTCCATAGCGTTGGGATTATTAGTGCCGTCGCGGCGGGGTTAATAATGCCAAATGTAGGGACGATTACGTTGCCGGCTGCAGGGCGCTATTAAGCGACTGTTGGCGCTAAAGGCAACCCTTCTTTGGGTTTCCGTTTGCCGGCTGAGCTTTTCACGTTGCTTGAATGCAATACCTGTCGTTTTTGCCGGAAACTGACGTTTTTGCCTTTACACCAAGTATAGATAGCCTCGCATCGCTTAAAGATACCGTTGCACCGGCCATAGATACGCTCACACCGGGCATTGATAGGCTCGCACCTGTCATAGATAGTCTCGCACCGGGCATTGATGCTCTCGCACCTGTCATAGATAGTCTCGCACCGGGCGTAGATACCTTCGCACCCGCCATAGATAGTTGCGCACCGGGCATTGTAAGCTGCGCAATGGCGGGTGCGAAGGGCGCAATGCTAAGTGAAAAGCCCAATAGACTGACAGCCCCCTCAATGTGCGACGCAACGGCTGCTTAATAGCGCGCTGCAGCCGGCTCCATAAAAAGGCCCTTGCCGGTTATTTCTTGAGATAAAGCCCGATTATCATCAGGGCAAGCGCAATAAAAAAGCTGAATACCCAGCGCAGATTGCTGGTGCTCGTTTCAGCGATTTTCGTTTCTAAGCGGCTTCCCTGTTCTTTCATCTCGCCGCGAAGTATTTCAAGGTCTTTATGCAGTAAGGCTTCATATTGCTTATTGCTGCCTTCTACCTTAGTGTCTATCATCGCCTCAATAGCAGACACTGCCTTAGCCGCATTTTCGTTCTTACCGAAATGCTCCTGGAGAATTTGATAAAGCTGTACGCTTTGCGTGGCCGTCATAGCAGCTCAAAGATAAGTAATGCCACCCGTAGTTTTTCTCCACCATCTTCTGACGTTATTGTGTAGAAAAAACCCGCTGCCGGCGCGGGTTCCGGCGGTGGCGCGACGTATATTAGAGCTATCAAAGAAGACTAAAAGACAAGACCGCAAATGTGGAAAGACACTGAAGTGCGCGCCCTCCTCCAACTGATTGACGACCCCGACGGCGAGGTCTATGAAACGGTGGCCGATAAGCTGCTGGATTATGGGAAGCGCATCATCCCCAACCTGGAGGAGCTGTGGGAGGTAACGGCTGACGAGGCCGTGCAAAGCCGGATTGAGACGCTGATACACCGCGTGCAACTTGAAGACCTCCAGCGCGACCTGCACGAGTGGGCGGGCGAGCGCAACCCCGGAGTGCTGCGCGGCGCGATGCTGGTGGCCCGCTACCAATACCCGGAGCTGAACACCGCGGCCATCCTCAGCCAGCTTGACGCGATGCGCCGCAACATCTGGCTGGAGCTGAATAATTACCTGACGCCGCTGGAGCAGGTCAATGTGTTTAACTCTATTCTGTACAGCTACTACCGCCTCCATGGCAATGAGCTGAGCGCGCGCGAGCCGGCTCACTTCTTCATCAATCAGGCATTGGAGAGCCGGCAGGGCAATGGCTACACCATCGGCGCGATGTACCTCGCGCTGTGCGAGCTGCTAGATATTCCGGTCTTCGCGGTGGACATTCCGCGGCAGATGGTGTTTGCCTATATAGACGCATGGCACCCCTTCCTGCACCCCGACCGGCAAAAGATGGCGGGCCAGATTACCTTCTTCGTTGACCCGGTAAACGGCTCGGTCTATACGCGCAATGATGTGGATGCCTACCTCCATAAAATAGGCGCGCGGGACTCCCGGCAACAATACTACGCGCCTATTGACGCCCGCCGCTTTATCTACAAGATGCTGGAAGAGCTGGCCCTCTGCTACCGCTACCGCCGCGAGGAGGAGAAGGCCGATGAAGTAGAGCGGTTGATGCGGGTGGTAGTAAAGGTTTGATGTTGGAGTGTTCCTATTACATCAACATTCCAACGCTCCAACTCACTCCACGAGCATCTTCCGCGTAGCACTCTCGCCGCCGCTTGTAAGGCGGTAGAAGTAGGTACCCGCAGCCATGCCGCCGCAATCAATAGTAAGCTGATGCTGGCCGCGTGTATAGTTGCCCTGCGCCAGTGTACGCACGAGCCGCCCGCTTACATCAAAGAGTTGGATGGTAGTAGGCGCGCTGCCGGTTGATGAGAAGGTAACCGTCGCGCCGCCGCGCACGGGATTCGGGTAGCATTGGCCCAGCAGCTCGGTGCTGCCCTGCTGCGTCGTTTCTTCCACGCCGGCAGTCTTGCGGAAGATGGGCAGGATGGGATAAGGCGCGAGCATCACATTGCTCAGCACCGTCGGCGAGACGCCGAACCAATCCGAGAGCACGGAGGCATAGATAGAACGGTAATCATTCTGCATTGCCAGGTTGTCATTCACCGTTACATTGGTTGGAATAACGGGACTGCTGCCAATGATGCCGGGATTGACGCCGGGGCCAAACACCATCACCGGCTCGGAAGTGCCGTGGTCGGTACCGCCGGAGGCATTGCTCATAATGCGGCGGCCAAATTCGGAGAAGGTCATCGCAGCGACACGATTATCCACACCCATCAGCTTCAGGTCGTCGTAGAAAGCATCCACAGCGGTGCTGAGCTGGCCGAGCAGATTGGCGTGCGTGCCAATTGTGTGGTCAACCGGGTCGGTCTGCACGGAGTGTGTATCAAAGGAGCCCATGCTCACTACATATACCGGCGTTTGCAGGCCGCCCTTGATGAGGCGTGCTACAATCTTCAGTTGGTCGGAAAGTGAATTACCCGAGGCGGCGTATTTATTGGAAAGCGTGGAGGAATTGCTAGCCGCCGTCTGAATGACGGAGGTGTAAGTCTGCGTCTGCTGCGAGATGTAGCGGATAAAGGTCAGCTCGTGCCCGGCAGGCGTTGCCGGCGCAGGGTCAACAGTTCCATTGACGATATTGTAAAAGGAATTGATGTCCGAAATAGCCATGCCCATGCTCACCTGCGGCCCTTGAAGTACGGGGCTTACCCCGGTACCGATTTGAATAGCCAGCGGGTCAGGCATCGTCGCATTCGGGTAGCCAGACGGGTAGCCGGAATAATTTTGCCCAAGGTAGCGGCCAATCCAGCCGGTATTCAGGTATTGAGTGGAATCGGAGCCGGAGTTCCAGATATCAGTTGCGCGGAAGTGCGAGAAGTTGGGGTTTGGATAGCTTACACCCTGTGTAATGGACATGAGGCCGTTGTTGTACATGGCCTGTATACCTGCCATCGCCGGATTCAGGCCAGTAGTGACGGAGCCGGTCAGGCCAAGCACCTTGCTCTGCGGAATAAGAATGTTGGAGCGCGCGCCGGACAGCTCGCTGTAGCGGTCAAGCGGAATAACGGTATTGAGGCCATCATTCCCGCCGTTGAGCTGAATGAGCACCAACACACGCCCATTAACTGCCGCCTGCCGCGCGAGGAGCTGTAGCAGCGGGCTTTCCGCGAAGGTGCTGATAGGCGTCCCGTTTATCATAAAGGCCAGCGAAGCGCCGCCACCCAGCCGGAAGAAATCTCTGCGTTTCATACGTCGTTTCTCTTTTTAAATGGTGGGTGAATGGCTTATGCGAGCTGGTGCTCCGCGAGATGCATGATTTCTTTCAGCAGGGAAGTGATGCGCGTCTTGACGATTGCTGTATTGGTAGCATTTGGCGTCGTCTTGTAAGCCTGCCAGGCCTGCGTCCAGTAGTAGTTGCTCGTCTGTCCCGAAAGGAGGATGCTTTGCTTCAGCGAATCCTTGTGTGTCTGCGCGATGTCTATGCCCAGCAGCATGTCGGAGCAGTATTGCGTCAGCTTATCGGGGTCGTCCACGTACTGATAGTTGTTCGCCCAGGTCAGCACATCAATAACGATTGCCGTGCCCGTCCCGCCCTTGAAGCCGGTGCTCAGCATCAGGTCAATGAACTCTAGGCGGTGCGGCAGCGTGTTGGAATTAATCCAAAGCTCGTAATACTGCGGGTCTTGATAGTAAGCCGTGAAGCCGGAGACGTTCGGTGGCTCGCCAAGGTCAAGCCCATTATCCGCCGCGTATTGCCGGAAGGCGTACCAGATGGCGTAAGTCTTCGGCGCATCAAAGGAGCCCGGAAGCGTAATACCGAAGGTGCGATATAGCCCCGCATAGAAATCCAGCGGCGTACGGATGTAGCAGCCGCGGCTATTGACGTCGTAGAAATGCTGGCTCTTTAGCAGCTGCTTTACCACCGGCACAATGTTCCAGCCATTACTGATAAGCGTCGTAGCCAACCCGTTAATGACGTTGGCCTGCACCGTGGGGTCGGTAACGGTGTCGTAATAGACGAAGAAGCGGTAGAGCTTCGTGCAAATCCAGTTTGCCGTCTGCGTAGCTGCCTTCGTGAAAATCATGTTGATGAGCGCATCGGTCTCATTCGCGCCAGCTGTCCCGGTCTGCCCGGCAATGACCGTATTGCCGTAGAAAGATGAGAACGTCTTGCTGGTCGTATCGTGCCGTGAAGAGGTGAACTTGCTGCTAATCGGCGTAGTGGTTGTGTCAAGCTGCCAGCCAGTGAGTACGCGGGCCGCTGCCTTCACGTCCGCCTCAATGTAGTTCGGGTTGTTGTACTTGGATACGGTGAACAGCTCCTGCAATTCGCGCCCGTAGTTCTCGTCCGGCGCAGAAGCCGTATTATAACGGCCATTGAGGTACACCAACATGCCGGGGTCTTTCGTAACGAGCGTTGCCAGCGTCTTAAAATTGCCCAGCGCAGCCGCGCGCAGCATGGTATGGTGGATATAGGCAATCCGCGCATCGCCTATCACGCTCAGCTCCGTCGCAAAGTGATTGTGCCAGAACCACGTCATCTTCTCCAGAATGGAAAGATTCTGATTCAGGATAAGCCCCATCCACCAGGAAGAGAGCGAGAAGCGGCGCTTGCTGTTGACCGTGCCATCGCCATAGGCCGCATTCACCCAGGTTTGGCCCGGCATGATGCCGGTTGGGTCGGTATAAGTGCTGCTGTCGTAATTATTGACTGGTGGCGCAGGGGCCGTAGCAGGCGCATTGGAAAAGAGATAATCTACCGCCGCCGACGGTGTCATGCCCAGCAGCGTCTGAATGTCGGCAGGTTTCACCCCGAAGGTGGCGCGGCGCAGGAGGTGGATGACCTCGGCCTGCGTCCAGGAGCCGGAGTACGGCGTGAGGGTACCGGCGGCCTTGGCAAGGCCCTTCGGCAACGCGTGGTTTGAGTACCTTTTGAACAGCAGGTCTTCCCCTTTGTTCTTATCTCCGGCTACAGAAGCCTCAAGAACTTCTTCCAGAAATTCGCGGCGGTTAAAATTGCCCATGTGCGCAACGTTTATTTGGGTGATGGACGGAGTGTGTAAAAGAAAGTTTAACGCCTCGCGTAAAAAATTTCTACAAGGTAAAAATTTTCATTCGTTTCTGGCCCCCCGTTTTGGTTAATGGCAGGCATTACCTCCGGCCATCAGGGGATGGCCACCCGCCCGGCGGCACGTCTGGGGACGCGCGCCAACCTGTTATGTCAGTAATAGTGTCTGGTATCCATTACAACCCATGCTCACTCACCAGATAAATGAGGGTGGCGAGTGTAGCGGCGCCCAGTTTAAGCTCCCGGTGATTGACGGCTTCAAACACATCCTGCTCCGTATGATGATAGTCAAAGTAGCGTTGCGGGTCAACTGTCAATTCGCCCACAGGCACGCCCAGCTGCTCAAGGGGGCTTATATCCGCCCCGCCGCCGCCCACCTTGATGTCATCCGCATAAAGCGGAAAGAAGTAAGCCTTCCACCCTTTCACTTTCTCCAACTGAGCGGGCGACACCTGTAAGCCCACGCCGCGTGGTGCAAACCCACCTGCGTCCGTTTCCAGCGCCAGGATGTGCTTTTCCTTTCGCGCCCGCACGCTATCTGCATAAGCCCGCCCGCCGCGCAGGCCGTTCTCCTCATTCATAAAAAGGACGGCGCGCACCGTCCGCTTCGGGCGGATGCCGGCCGCCTTTAGTGAACGGATGACCTCCATGCTCTGTACAACGCCTGCGCCATCATCCTGCGCGCCCTCGCCTACATCCCACGAATCCAGATGGCCGCCAATCAGTATGAACTCGTCCGGCCGTTCTGAGCCGCGCAGTTCGCCTATCACGTTGTAGGAAAGCACCGAGTCCATCATACGCGCGCTTGTTTTCAACTGTGCGGACACGGTTCCTTTTGCGCAGGCGGCAGCCAAGGCATCAGCGCCCCAATTACCGATAGCTACGGCCGGTATTTTCTTCACAGTGTCCGCGTAGCGCGTAGCCCCCGTGTGCGGCGCGTCGTCCTCGCCGGTAGAGAGGGAGCGGATGATGACGGCCAGCCCGCCTTTGGCGGAAACGGCAGACGGTGTGCCCCCTCGGTACTTAATGGCATCGCCGTAGGCGGCAAATGTGTTTATGAAGTCCTGGCGGAAGCGGTAATTGAAGAATACGATTTTGCCCGCCACTGCCTGCCGGGGGAGGACGTTAAACTCATCAAAAGTCTGCACCATTACGATAGGTGCTTCAAGCGTTCTGCCATCTGAGCCGGCGGCATTGCCGAGAGACAGCATCCGCACCGCCTCATAGCCGGCGCTGCCGGGTTTTTTCACCTTCAGGCTTTCCGCGCCCCGCACCCAACGTGGCACCCAGACGGGTTGTAGCCATGCTGTGTCCGCGCCAGCCTCCTTCATTGCCTTCAAAGCCCATTGCACCGCTTTGGCAGCTTGAGGCGAGCCGCTGAGCCGGTGGCCAATGGTCTTTGTGAGGACGCGCAGATTCTGGTAGCAGGTGCTGCGCAGCATCACTTCATCGCGCAACTTTTTGAGGACGGCGGAATCGCTTTGGGCGAGAGTGGAAAAGGGAAGGAGAGAGCAAAGGAGCAGCAGGCGCTTCATAGGCTAAAAGTAGGGTTTCGCGGAAAGACGCATTTCGCACAAAGGCGCAATGATTCCGCTAAGGCGCTAACCATCACTACCCGTTGGCGCCTTTGCGTGAAACCGCCGCCCGTAGATGAAATCTATATCAACATCAAAGCTGGGGCACGGCTTTCCTGTACGTTTGCGCCAATGAAAATCGGGATTGTCTGTTACCCAACCTTCGGCGGCTCTGGCGTGATGGCTACGGAGCTGGGCATGGCGCTGTCGCAAAAGGGTCATGAGGTGCATTTTATTACCTATCAGCAGCCAGTGCGCTTGCACTTTCACCCCAATATCTACTATCATGAAGTGACGGTGCCCACGTACCCGCTCTTTGACTTCCCGCCTTACGAGAGCGCGCTCACCAGCACGATGGTGAATGTGATTGAGAACAACGGCCTTGACCTGCTGCACGTTCACTATGCCATCCCGCACGCCTCGGCGGCTTACTTCGCCCGGCAGATTCTGAAGAAGATGGGCAAGGACATTCCCTTCATCACCACACTGCACGGCACAGACATCACCCTCGTGGGTAAAGATCAGACCTACGCGCCGGTGGTCGCCTTTTCTATCAATGAAAGTGATGCAATCACGGCCGTATCCAACAATTTGCGCGAGGAGACCTATGCCTCCTTCGCCATTGAGAAGGAGATTCAGGTCATTCACAACTTCGTGGATATAGACCGCTTCCACCAGAGCGATAAGGGACATTTTAAGAAGATGCTCGCGCCGCATGGGGAGCGCATTCTAGTGCACGTCTCCAATTTCAGGAAGGTGAAGCGCGTAGAAGATGCGGTGAAGATTTTTGCCGCGGTGCTCAAGGAGCAGCCTTCCAAACTGCTGATGATTGGCGACGGCCCCGAGCGCCAGAATGCGGAAGAGCTGTGCCGCCACCTTGGTATCATGCACGAGGTGCGCTTTCTTGGCAAGCAGGAGCAGATGGATGAGATACTTTCCATCTCCGACCTGTTCCTGCTGCCTTCGCAATACGAGAGCTTCGGCCTTGCCGCACTGGAGGCTATGGCCTGCGGCGTGCCAGTCATCTCCACAGATGCGGGCGGCCTGCCGGAAATCAATGTGCAGGGCGTAACGGGTTTTCTTAGTAAGGTGGGCGACGTGGCGGATATGTCTATGCACGCGCTGGAACTGCTGAGCAACGACGAGCGCCTTCAGGAAGCGAAAGACGCGGCCAAGCGCCACGCGGAGACGTTTGAGAAGTCGCGCATCATTCCCATCTACGAGGCGCTGTACGAGCAGGTGCTGGAGCGGTATGCCGTCTCTTCGCAAGCGTAGGATTTACCATTGCGCAGTAACTCGTATTGCCATATTCACCTTCTTATACTTGTCGCCTTGCTGGTACCAGAGCACGTATTGCTCCGGCGCGCCATGCAACCTTAGCCAGTATGTCTGCTGAGACAACCGGCTCATGGTGTAGTATGGGCTGACATGATGCGCCGCCGTGTCAAAGCCCATTCCATATGTCCAGTAGCCGGGCTGGTTGAGGGTGACGGTGAGCGTGCTGTCGTCCAGCACCTGCACGTGCGCACCGTCGGTGACGGAACGCATGTTGTAAGCTGCTACCTCCGGCATGGAGCGGCCGAGCCTGCCGCCGTAAAGCTGGATGTTCATGCTGCGCCATTCTTCCGAAATGTCGGCCCCGAACATGGGTGCCCCGCGCAGGGAAGCGGGATTGTTGAGCAGGATGATTGTTTTGGTTGTGTCAATAGGCGGATGCGCAGTTTGAAGCGCTTCGATAATGCGTGTGCTTCGCCGCCAGAGACTATTCAGGTAGCTTGTCAGGCAAACATTAAGCAGCAAAACGGCAGCAAGCGGCCACCATCCAAGCCGCAGCCGGAAAAGCCCGATGGCCAGCAGCAAGGAGAAGAAAGGCAGAAGGGTATAGGCGTAGCGGTCGCAGACAATCAGTTCATGCTCGGGAAACCAAGTGGGCAGTGCCAGCAGCATGGAGAGCGCCAGGAGCATTGCAGCTAGCGCCGCCATCTTGCCGGCAGGGGAGAAGCGCCTTATGCGCAGCAGCATGGCCAGATAGATGCCGGCCAGACTTACGTAAAACAGCCCTGCACCAGCGTAAGTGCACATGGCTTTATGATAAGCCCATTGCCAGCCCTCCGGCAAAAATCGCCCCCATAGCAGCCGTAGCGCGTAGAGTGGCGTCATCACAGCATAATGCCGAAATGCGTTGCTCCCCAGCTCACTTGAAGCATGGCTAACGATATTGGCAATGCCGGCGCTCATGCGCAGAAAGTGCAGGCTTAGCACCGTCAGGAGCGGCAGGCCTATCCATTGCCAGGCAAGCCGTACCCGCCGTCCATCCCAGGCGAACAAGTATTGGTAGAAGGCCAAGATGCAGGCGGCGTAAAGCGGTGTCAGGTAAAATAGCTCCAGCGAGGTGGTGGATACGGCATAAAGCACTACGGCAGTAAAGGCCATCCACCTTTTGCCGGCATGCAGATAGCGCAGGAGCAGGTGGAGTATAAACAGTATGAGCAGCAGCGCCTGCAGGAAATGCCAGGCCGCCTTCCAAACCACCGGCTCGGTACCGAAGGGGGAGGTGCAAAACAACAGTGCAGCGCCGAGTGCAATCCTGCCCGCATCCGCAACGCCTGCGTCGCGTAGCAGCCGGCGGGCCACCCTATACAGCAACCCAGTTGTGAGGGCAAAGCAGGTAGTGTGTATCAGCCACCAGCCTAGCCGCGATGTACCGATAGCCTGATAAAAAATCCAGGTAACGATTTGCGTAAGCTGGTACCGGTTGGCGCCAGCATGGTGCGGCACGTTGATGTAATCCCAAAAGCTGTTCCGCCGCAGGACGCCGAGCCAACCGATTGTATCGCGCATCCATCCGGCGCGAATGGCAGGAGCATAAAGAAGTAGCGTGATGGCAAAAAAGAGCCCGAAGGCATCCCATCCGCCCGGCCCTTCCCGCCGCCATCTTGCAGCTAACGCCCTCATGCGCCTTCCACCTGCGCCTTTATCTTTTCCAGAATCGGGTTCCAGCCTTCGCCGCCGTTATAGCTTTCCGCATAGCGGCGCTCACCATCCGCTACCTTGCTGTAATCGCCTTGCGTGACTGTGAGCAGCGTTCCGCCGTCTTCTTCAGTAAGGTCGTAGGTAACAGTCAGATAGTTTTCGGGCGTATCGGCAACCGCAGGATTGTTTGGGTCGATGACGGTGTAGGCCAAGTGGCTTCCCGGCTCAATGCGCGTGATGCTGCCTTTCACAAAGACCATCTTCTTCCCTTCCCATTCGCCCTCCCAAAGCAGAGCGCTGCCGGACTGCCAGTCGCTCACCGTCTCGCAGCCAAACATGTACTTTTTGGTTTCGGCGGGATTGATAAGGGCGTTCCAGACCTTTTCGGGGCTGGCGTTGATGCGTATGGTATTGATGATAAACATGAGGAGCCGGTTAATAGTGCCAGGTCGCGGCGGCAGCGCGGATAAATCCACGGCCCGTGAGCTTATCCAGGCTGTCTTTTGGGACGCGCGAGTACACGAGGTAGAGAATCTTGCGGTTGTTGTGGTCAATGTCGTTAAAGATGTCGCCAATATGCGCGTTCAGCGAGTCGCACTCGCGCGAAAGACTGGCTGTATCCTGCATATTGAGCTTTGTCGCGTAATGCACAACCGGGTAAAAGGCATCGTCGAGCAGTTGCGGGCGCACGGCAAAGATGGCCGGCCCGGTTGCCACCCTGCCCACGCGGATAGGAAAGCTGTAATCGCGCTCCGCCGTGCTCTTTATCTGCGATGCAAGGATGCGCATGTCGTCTTCCAGATGGTAATGCCAGCCCTCACCGCCCGGCCCAAGCAGCGCTTCGCACACGCTCTCGCAAACGGAAGCGTCCACCAGGGCATTGTCGCCGTAATGCTGGCGGGCCATGTAATACCAGTCGACAGCGTCCTTGCCCAACGCTTTAATAGCGCCGGCGCGAGCTGTGGTGAGTTTCCAAGTGCCGTCATAGCTATTCCAGATGGTAAGCAGCGCTACGCTCTTCATGCTGCCTTCCATCCAGCCAACCATCACGTAAGAGCGTCGTGTTGGCGATTTATAAGTAATGGCGTAATCGTGGTCGCCCTTCTCGCCCGTTTTTACGGTAATGATCTGGCCCTTGTCGGGGTATTGCGAGTAGAACTGCCGCTTCAGGACAAAAGGATGGCCAGCACCTGCTTCCTGAAAGATTTGCACCAGCTCGTTCAGGCCTTTGCGCCAGTTGGCATTCGCCTTTAAGTCATCGCTCAGCAGCGGCAGCAGGCTCGCAGATGCTCCCGCAGTCAATCCACCCACAAATGTCTTATTGACCGCCTGCAGCTTTGCGGAAAGCTCGGCATCTATCTCCCCATCCTGCTCTGTAAACTCCAGCTTGCAGGACGCGAGCGGCATGCAAAGACAAGCCCACATTAAAAAGCGTAGAAAAGAAGCGGGCCAAAGCATGAAAGGGCACAAGATAATTCCGACGGCTAAACCTTTACTCCGGCTGGCCGGCAGTTAGTTCTTCCCAATACTCCGCTGCCCGCCGCGTATGCGGTATCACAATCGTTCCGCCGACGATATTGGCTACCGCGAAGATTTCATATAGCTGCTCCGTGGACACGCCTTCCTCATGGCACTTGCCAAGGTGGTACTTGATGCAATCGTCGCAACGGAGCACCATACTGGCTACGAGGCCGAGCATTTCTTTGGTCTGTACCGGCAGCGCCCCGGCAGCGTAGGTATTTGTATCCAGATTGTAGAGACGGCCTATCACTTTGTTTCCTTTGGAAAGAATTACCTCGTTCATCTTCGCGCGGTAATCGTTGAATTCCTGAATGCTTTTACTTGTTGGCATACTTTAGTTTGGTGCAAAGGACGGGAGACAATGCGGATTTCGGAATGCGGAATTCGGAATTGTAGCCATAAGCGTATCAATAATGAATCCACTTTTCCGTAAGAAATCCATAGACAAGATTGCCGCCGACGCAGAGGCAGGCTTCTCGGAAGACGTCAACGGCCCCGGCCAGATGAAGCGCGTGCTTGGCGTGCGCGACCTTACCGCCTTCGGCGTAGCCGCCATCATCGGCGCAGGCATTTTCAGTACGGTGGGCAAGAGCTGCTTTTTTGGCGGGCCGGGCGTCATCTTCCTGTTCATGATTACCGCCGTTACCTGCGGGTTTTCGGCGCTGTGCTATGCGGAGTTCGCCTCGCGCATTCCGGTGAGCGGGAGCGCTTATACGTACTCCTACGCCACCTTCGGCGAGCTGGTGGCGTGGATTATCGGCTGGGATTTGATTATGGAGTATGGCATCGGGAATGTGGTGGTGGCCAATTCCTGGAGCTCCAATCTGGTGTCTTTCTTAGACAATATCTCTGCCGGCATCAATCAGAAATTTCCCTCGCTGCACCTCTCGCTGCACATCCCGGAGTGGCTGGCAACGCCTTGGCGTGGACCATGGGTAGCGCATGGGGAAGTAGTAGCGAATGCAGCGGCACACCTGCCGTCATCAGCCAGCACGCTTGCCTTGAATCATCTGTGGGAAGTCGCGCCGCGCATCGGCTCCGTGCCCATCATTCTTAATCTTCCGGCGCTGCTCATCACCATTCTTATCACCTGGCTCGTGTATATCGGCATCTCGGAGACGCGGCGTATGAGCAATGCGATGGTGGCCTTTAAGCTCATCGTCATTATCCTCGTGATTGCGGTAGGCTTCTTCTATGTAAACACGAACAACTGGACGCCTTTCGCGCCCAATGGCTTTGGCGGCATCATGCGTGGCGTGAGCGATGTCTTCTTCGCCTATATCGGCTTTGACGCCATCTCCACGACCGCCGAGGAGTGCAAAAATCCGCAGCGCGACCTGCCGCGCGGCATGATGTGGGCGCTCATCATCTGCACCGTTCTCTACATCCTCGTAGCTCTTGTGCTGACGGGCATGGTGAATTATACGAAGCTGGACGTGGGCGATTTTCTCGCTGCCGCCTTTGCCGCGCGCGGGCTGAACTGGTTTTCCGGCATCATTGCCATTAGTGCCGTCATTGCTACAACGAGCGTGCTGCTGGTATTCCAGATGGGCCAGCCGCGCATCTGGATGAGCATGAGCCGCGACGGGTTGCTGCCGCGCCGCTTTTCCAAGCTGCATCCGAAGTATCATACGCCCGGCTTCTCCACAATAATCACGGGCATCATCGTAGGTGTGCCAGCGCTGGTGCTGGACTCCGACCTTGTGACAGACCTCACGAGCATCGGGACGCTCTTCGCCTTTGTGCTGGTGTGCGGCGGCATCCTGCTGTTGCCGCGCGAGGCGAAGGTGGCCGGCAAATTCCGCGTGCCTTATATCAACGGCCGGTGGATTGTGCCGGTACTGTTCGTAGCCAGCATCATTGTCTTTCAATACACCGCGCCGGACTTCTTCCGCGATTTCTTCTCGCTCCACGATGCCGCCAACCCTAAATGGACGAAGACTGAGGTGTTGTTAGAGCGCATCCCGCACTTCCTGCTGACGGGTCTTATTGTGGTGCTGGTGGTGCTGAGCTTCCTGCGCAGGCTTTCACTTATTCCGGTCTTGGGGATGCTGTCGTGCTTCTACCTGATCGCGGAGCTGGGCATTACCAACTGGCTGCGCTTCATCGTGTGGCTTGTCATCGGGCTTGTCATCTACTTCACTTATGGAAGAAAAAGGAGCAAGCTTGCGGAGCCTTCCATTGCTGGTGCGTAGCGACATAAAAAAGATTACCCCGGCATTCACAGCCGGGGTAATTCATTAAATCCTTTAAATCCCCGTTTAGCGGTTCGTTACATTCTCGCCGTCTTCCAGGTCGCTCTTATCGTCTCCGCCGAGGCTGTAGTAATTGTTCTCTTCGTCTTCCTCACCGATGGCTTCATTGCCCTCATCCAGTTCGGAGCCGGGCACATCTAAGTCTGCGCCTGTTGTGCCGTAAGAGCCGATTGGCTCATTGAGCGGGTCGCCGTCATCGTCAGTGGTGTCTAAGAGTGTCTCCTCTATATCCGGGTCGTCCATGTCGCGGTTTTGGTCGGCGGCGGTGAGCATGGCAATGTCTTCCGGTGTTACGTCCGTTTCCGGGTCTATGGTTTCGTCGCTGTTGCGGGCACGCGGCACATCGTTGGAACGCTGCTCGGTAGCCTCGCCGGTGCTGCTGTTGTCATCGGCTTTGCGCAGGGTGCCGTAGTCTTCCCGCTGGGCCTGATTGGTTACATCGTCGGAAGCGGGGTAGGAGGGATAGCCGGGAAAGTCTTTTTCCTGCTGGTCTTTTTTATTCTGGTCTGGAGTGTTCATGATTAGTGGTTGTTTTGCTGCTATCCCCAGACTGAAGTCTGAGGTTGAGGATATCTGGTGATAGGCTAAAGCCGCTGCTACGGGATGCCCGCTGTCTCATCATTGTCTAAGTCGGGGTCGCCTTCCAGCGTATCGCCGTTCAGGATGTCTTCCTCATCATCGCTGGAGATGGTTGTATCCGCGAGCGCGCCGAGGGGCGGGATGTGGATGTTTTCCTGTCCCGGAATATCTGATACGTCTGGCAGGTCAATGGTGGTGATTTCGGGCTTCAGGCGCTCCTGGTCGGAGGGAGAGTCTGTGAGGTCATCATCTTCCGGGCGGCGTTTTTGGGTGGCCATAGTGTTTGCTTTGGGTATAAGGCTTAAAAAGCTGTGCCGGGAGGGCACTGAGTGCGTTGAAGCGTTGATGCGTTGATGCGTTGCGTGTGGCATAAAAGAAAAGGCGGCGCATTATTGCGTCGCCTTTAGATGCCTTTTTACAAATTTATTCCTTAATGAAAACTGCGGCGCTTCCGCCTGAAGCATCCTGAAGCCGGACGGTATAGATGCCGGGCGGCAATGCGGCAATATGCAGCTCTGTTTTGCTGCCATGTTGCGTGTACGGAAACCGATAAGTTCTTCCCAAGGCATCATATATCTGAATGGCAGGCGGGTAAGGCATAGCGTTCACGGCTTCAATGGACAGGGTAGTGCTGGCAGGATTGGGATAAAGCCGGAAGCAATTGGTTTTATAAGTACCTGCGATTGCTGTAGCTGTCGGAGGCGGCGGATTCCAATAGTATTTAAGCGCAGTGTCGGTAGTGGCTTTGATAAAATCCAGCGTATCATTCGGGCAGCCGCCGCCGGGAGCAGCTACGAGCGCCATTCCAATCTTTATCGTTGCTCCGGGTTGGAGGGATAGATCATCAGAGGCAAGTGCAAAGCGAACATCGGTTGTCGTATATCCCAGCTTGCACAAAGTGTCTTGCAGGTATTGGTACTGTCCATTAGGTAACGGTGTGCCTACCCGATTGCGTGAGCTGAGCAGGCGATAAATCTCCAATCCGTTTGCCGGGTCTCCATTGCTGCCAGGGCCATTGTTGTAAGTAATAAAGCTGCCGGCAGGTTTATATGTCTTATAGCCATCCCCTGGCAGTTCCATTATCGCAATGCCTGCTATGGGCGGGGCGCTGCCATATATCAAGTCGGATGATTTTCCATTATAGGCAAAGCCCATTCTCCGGCCGGAATCAAAACCAGGATAATCGTCCATGCCATCGCCAATATCCATGTCAGCCGCTATCCCGACTAAAAACTGCCTGTATTCGCCGGCCGCATGATTCTGAATTTGATACTCATAAAAGATGACGTTGTCAAGAACCGTATTGCGATGGTAAGCATACGCCGACACTTTGACGTCCACACCCAGCGCGTTTGTTTCTGATACTGTATGCACAGCCGCGCCCGCATCGTTAATCACCCACCAAAGCATCTGGTCGCCCTTTATAGCGGGATAATCGCCAGACAGCGGATTATACACGCCATCATTGTTGGCATCCACAAAAGGCGCCATCGGCTGATTAACGATGAGCGCTGCGCCGCCTGCGCCTTTCGCATAAGCGTTGTTTCTGGCAGGCCATTCCAAGATGGATAATGGTGTGTTGGTGGCCGTATGTATGGTTTGCTTTTTAAAAGAGTCAATCTGCGTCTGGGAGACCTTCCAGATTTTAGCCCAGGTCTGGCTCGTGGCATAGCTTACCTGCTTCAGCACGCCTGTATCAATCGGGCCAGGCCAGTAATCGTTGCCTTTTTGCCGGTAGGTCTGCGCAGCTACATGCAGGCTGTTGCCAGCGTCATAGCCGCCCATCCAAAGGTTTGCCACGAAGCCCACATGTTTCCCGCTGCCCTTCGGATACTCGCATCGAGGCGTTCCCGTTGCGGGGTCCCACCACATATCGCCGTGCAGCAGGTGGGCTGCGCGGATATTGCCGATATCAATGTATTCGCTTGAAGTGAAGAGCGCAGGACTTTGCGCGGACGCACTTAAAATGCAGGTGCAGGATAGGGTAGTAAGTAGCAGGCGTCTTTTCATAGGAGTTCATTTTTTTAAGAAGCTGCTATGATGATGCAGGCTGGCGCAGGATTGCACAAAAGCAACGGTATCGCTTCTGAAAAGCCCACAGTGCCTGCGCGCGCAATAGGAAAAGCTCAACTCACTTATCTGATTAGCGGCAGGCTTCGCGATGTAAGAAATGCCGGAGGTATGGGAACTTACCCCAAGCCGGCGGTAGTGTCTCAGTTTGAAAGTTCACAGCGACTTGTCACCCTGAAAGGGTCTTGCAATTACACGCAAGACCCTTTCAGGGTGACAAGACTGGGCGAGCAATTTTCAAACTGAGACACTACCAAGCCGGCAAACAAAAAAATCTTCCCCAAAGCTTCCGAAATTTGAGGCACGCCCATGTCCCAGCCCAACGCTCTCTTTTCCCTCGCCACGCGCGTCATCAATCACACCGGCAAGCACCTCTTCCTCACCGGCCGCGCGGGTACGGGCAAGACCACCTTCCTGCGCCACATTGTGCGCACCACACCGAAGAAGACGGTGGTGGTAGCGCCCACAGGCGTGGCGGCCATCAATGCCGGCGGCGTTACGATGCACTCCTTCTTCCAGCTTCCCTTCGGCATGTACATCTCCGATGCGAGCGATTATGCGGGCGAGGAATACGGCGGCAGCCAGGTAGTGAACCGGCGCGCGCTGCTGAAAAACATCCGCTTCAATGCGGAGAAGCGCGAGCTGCTGCGCGAGATGGAACTGCTGATTATAGACGAGGTAAGCATGCTGCGCGCCGATGCGCTTGACGCGATTGATGCCGTGCTGCGCTCCTTTCGCGCCAGGCCGCGCGTGCCCTTCGGCGGGGTGCAGGTGCTCTACATCGGCGACCTATTCCAACTGCCGCCGGTCTTGAAGAACGAGGAGATGGCGCTGTTCTCCGAGCATTACCGCAGCCCTTTTTTCTTTAGTGCGAAGGTGATGGAAGAAGAGCCACCGCTGGTGATAGAGCTAAAGCACATCTACCGCCAGAGCGATGCGGAATTTATTAACGTGCTCAACGCCATCCGCAACAATCGCGCGACCGAAGACGAGCTGGAAGTGCTGCACCGTCGGTACATGCCCTGGCAGCAGCCGGAAGATGAAACCATAGTGCTCACCACGCACAATGCGAAGGCGGATAGCATCAACCGCGAGCGCCTCGCCGCGCTGCCGGGCAAGACGTACCCTTTTGAAGGCGAGCTAAAAGGTGAGTTCAGCGACCGGGCACTTCCCGCCGAGCGCACGCTGAGCCTGAAGATTGGCGCGCAAGTCATGTTTATCAAGAATGATTCGGGCGCGGTGCGGCGCTATTACAACGGCAAGCTGGCGACGGTGTATCATATCGGCAGCGAGAATGACATCTGGGTGAAGCTGGCCGGCAGCGGCGAAGAGCTGAAGCTGGAGCACCATGTATGGCGCGCCATCCGCTACAAATACGACCGCGAAAAAGACAAGCTGAATGAAGAAGAGCTTGGCTCGTACAAACAATATCCGGTGCGCCTCGCGTGGGCCATCACCATTCATAAGAGTCAGGGCCTGACGTTTGAAAAGGCCATTGTGGATGCGGGACAATCATTCGCCGCCGGGCAGGTGTATGTAGCGCTCAGCCGGCTGACATCGCTGGAAGGGTTGGTGCTGCACTCGCGCATTCCGGAAAAGGGCATTGAGATGCCCGAGGAGGTAATGGCCTTTTGCAAGCGTGAGATGGATGAGGATTTGCTCGGCGCGCTGGTGATAGACGAAGAGCAGGCCTTCGCGCAGGAGCAGTTGGTAAAGTGGTTTTCGTTTGAGAAGCTCCATGCCACGTGGACGATATTCCACGAAGGCTTTGCGCACCGCGGCATCCCATCGGTAGAAGCCGCCGCCGCTTGGAGTGATAAGGTGCTGAAGGCAATGGATGGCCTGGAAGAAACGGCACAGAAATTCAGGATGCAATTAGAAGGCATGCTGGGAAAGAAGACGGATTACGCGACCGTAAGCGCGCGCGTGCAAGCTGCGGAGAAGTGGTTCGGCGATGCATTGGAACGGGAAGTGATGCAGCCGCTGCAGGAGCATTTCAAGCAATGGAGCGTCAAGCCCCGCAGCCGCCAATACCTCGTCGACCTGCGCGGCCTGGAGACGGCAGCCTTGCAGACAAAGAAGGGCTGGCTGCAGGCACAGCAGTTGACGGCAGGTCTCGCCGGCGGTACATCGTACACCGAGATTCAGTTGGACGCGCCGCTGGAAGGCTCGCGGCTGGCAGTCGGCACCATGGAGGCCTACGCGCCTAAGGCGAAGAAGGGCGACACGTATGCAACCACGCTGGCAATGTTTAAAGAAGGCAAGAGTATCGCCGAGATAGCATCCGAGCGCTGCGTGACGGTAGGCACGATTGAAGGCCACTTGACGCGCTACATCCAGACGGGCGAGGTGCACGTGAATGCCCTGGTAACGAAGGAGCAGTTTGAAGCAATTAATGCGCAGTTGGATAAGGTGAGCGGCGAGGGCAGCAGTTCGGCTGCGAAGGCAGCGCTGGGCGATGCGTATAGCTACACGATGATACGGGCGGTGCAGATGTGGCGGATGCGGGGGAAGGCGGTGTGAGGCGCGAGCCGATAAATAGTTACCGTTGGCGCGCGTCCCCAGACGCGCCGCCGGGCGGAGCGCCATCCCCTGATGGCCCGATGCCTGACGCAGCCATTACACAAAAAGCCCATCCTTACCACATGCTTCACAAGTGCCCTTCGTACCTTCGGCCCCACTTAAACCGTTCACTGTGCCGATTCTGATTTTCTTTATTGCCCACTGGTATCTCTCCCTTTTTTCGCAGTCGTTTTTCCATCACCGATATGCGGCGCACGGCGCATTTACGATGAGTCGTGGCGCGGAGAAATTCTTCTTCTTTATTTCCTGGCTTACGATGGGCTCGTCTTACCTCAGCCCAAAGGTCTATGCGCTGATGCACCGGATGCACCATGCTTACACAGACACAGAGCTTGACCCACACTCGCCGTCTTATTCCAAGAACGTCTTTGACATGATGTGGCGCACGCGGACGATATACCTGAACATCTGGAAGGGTAAAACGGTATTGGAAGATAAGTTCAAGAAGAACCTGCCGGATTGGGCGTGGCTGGATAAGTGGGGCAATAATCCCATCTCCCGCATTCTGTGGGTGGGTTTGTATGTCGCCTATTACGCGGCCTTCGCGCCGTCTATCTGGTGGTGGGCGCTGCTGCCTATTCAGATTGCCAGCGGCGCGGTGCACGGCGCCATCATCAATTGGTACGCGCACAAGTACGGCTACACAAATTACAAGGTGCGCAACACCTCGCAGAATCTCTTCTCCATTGATATCCTGATGTGGGGCGAAAGCTATCACAACAATCACCACAAGTTTGCGTCCTCGGCTAATTTCGGCAAGAAGTGGCATGAGCTTGACCCGATGTACGGCGTCATTAAGCTGCTGAACTGGATGAAGGTGATACAACTGAAGAAGCCACAGCCTGTGTTGGCCAATGGTCAGTACGCAGTCGCGGAGCAGGAATGGTAAGTCCAGAAGGTTTGCCATGCTTCGTTTTCCGAATGCCAAAATCAACCTCGGCCTGCACATTACGCGCAAGCGGGAAGACGGCTTTCATGATTTAGAAACGATTTTCTATCCCGTCCCGCATCTGCGCGATGCGCTGGAGCTGGTGCCTGCTGCCTTTGATAAAGGCGTGTTTCATGCAAGCGGCTTGCCGGTTGGCGGTGGGAAAGAAACCAACCTCGTTTGCCGCGCTTACAGGCTAATGTCAGATAACTTTCCCGGTCGCCTGCCGCATCTGGATATCTATCTCCATAAAGCCATTCCGATGGGTGCTGGTCTTGGCGGCGGCAGCGCGGATGCGGCGGTTGCGCTGCAAATGCTCAACGAGCTTAGCGGCCTTGGGTTATCAGATGAGCAGTTGGAAAGCTTCGCGCTGAACCTTGGCTCTGACTGCCCATTCTTCATCCACAACACGCCGCAGTACGCGCGGGGCCGCGGCGAGGTGATGGAACCGATTGCCATTGACCTTTCTCCTTATCGCGTTGAGATTGTTTGTCCGGGTGTACATGTGAGCACGCGCGCGGCATTCAGCCGTGTTTTGCCGAAGGCTGCACCTTTTGATTTGCGCAGCCTGCCCGGTGTGCCGCTGGGAGAATGGCGACAGGTGCTGCGCAATGATTTTGAGGAATCGGTTTTCACGCAATTCCCCGAAATAGCGGCTCTGAAAGAACGGATGTATGCAGATGGCGCGATTTATGCCAGTATGAGCGGCAGCGGGAGCGCGGTATACGGAATCTTTGAGCGTTGATAGAATGCCATTCCACGCTGAAAATTTACTGCTGCCACTTTATTCCTGATGAAGCAATCTCTTTTTTTACTGGCATTTAGCCTGTCCCTTCTATTAAGCAACGCTTATCACGGTGCGGCACAAAGCCTGCCATCTGGCTACAAGTTGCTGGAAGATGCGCCGGCATCCGTCAGCATCAGCGCGGATTTGGATGGCGATGGTAAGCGTGACGCCTTCCGGGCGGTGGTAAGAAGCGGTGGGGAAGATGCACAGCTTATGGCGCAGCTTGCCAATGGCAAGACACTTACCAGCGGTGCACTGTCTATGTGCTGCGGCTCTATTTCCGCAAAAGGCGGCGTGGTGGACGTGCATTCCAAAGGCATGCGCGGCTTTGCCTACTACAAATTTCGCTGGGAGGCGGCGGCAGGCGATTTTCGCCTGATTGGCTACGATACGGAATCATTCGGCAACGCCGCCAACGATGGCAGCGGCACGAGTAGCCTTAACCTGCTGACCGGCAGCTATGAAGCGGCTTTTAATAACTACAATGAAAAGCAGGAAAAGCTCATAGCCTTGCCGAAGGTGAAGCGGAAAATCGCCGTAAGTAAGAAGATTTACTTGCGCAGCTTTAACGAGACGGCGGATAGCTGGCTGGCTGATTTAAACGCGAAGTACCTGCCGAAGGAGGTACGCTAGCCAATGCGCATTCCGAACTCCGCCTTCCGAATTCCGCATTCGCCTAATGCAGCGGCCGCTTCTTAATCATCCCGCCACGTGTATCCGCAATGGGTGCCTGAATGACGAAGGCTTCCTCGTCTATCCGCTCAATCTCTGTCAGCACTTTCTGTACTTCTAAACGCGTCACGACGCAGAAGAGAATTTTACGGCGTTGCTCTACGAGGCCGTGATTTCCATAGCCGCCCTCGCCGCTGTAAACGGTTACGCCGCGGCCCAGCTTTTCCACAATCATTTGCTGCACGGCATCGGCCTGATGTGAGATGACGGTAACACCGATATACTCTTCAATGCCAGTAATCAGGAAATCCACCGTCTTAGAAGCCGCCAGATAAGTGAGCATGGAGTAAAGCGCCACTTCCATACTCACCAGCAATGCTGAAGTGGCAAAGAGCAGAATATTGAACAGCCCGATAAAATCGCCGACTGACAACGTGCTCACCCGGCTCACAGACAAAGCCAGCACCTCAGTTCCGTCAATCACCCCGCCGCCCCGCATACAAAGCCCAATGCCTGCACCAATGAAGAAGCCGCCGAAGACAGCGATTAGCAGCGGGTCTTTAGTAAGGGTATTGAGGTGCACAAAGTGCACGGCAAGCGCCAGCACAAGAATGGAGCAGCCCGTCTTCGTGGCAAAGCCCCGCGACACTTGCCGCGCGCCAAAGAAGATGAATGGCACATTAATCAACGCGATGAGAATACTTAGTTCTACCCCCGTAAGCCGCGACACCAGCAGCGAGATGCCGGTAATGCCGCCATCCAGAAAATGATTGGGCAGCAGAAATCCCTTCAGCCCAACAGTAGCGGATGATACGCCTGCAAGCAGGAACAAGAAGCTGCGAAGGGTAAGGCCTCTGAACATAATGTCTGTTGCCACCTCAAAGTAAGCCTGCTTTCTTTAGCCCACGTACACCCAGGCTCCGAGCTGCACCACCAGCCCGATGGCATAGCCCACCCAAAGCTCAAACGCCGTGTGCTCCCGAAGGATAAGGCGTGCCGTGCCCACCAGCCCGCCGATGAAAAGGGCAATAAAAAGCGCAGGTAGCATATTGAACGGCGAGAGAAAAAGCAGCACCGTCATAATGCCGATGGCGCCGCCTGCCGCGGTCGTATGCATGCTCACCTTGAACCAGATGGAGGCCATGAAGAGCAGGACGATGCCCCAAAAGGAACCAAGCAAGAGGATGTTGATAATTTTTGGCGTATCCGTGAGATGGCTAAAGACCTGTTGTGCCCAGAAGTAAAACGTCATCGTAGCGATGAGCGGGATAATGCGGTCTTTGGCCACCCGCATGTGCACGCTCTGAATAAAGCCAAGCGCTTTAAGAAGCGCCACTGTAAGCAGCGGGAAGAAGATTGTGGTAGAAGCAAGGCTGATAACGCGAAAGAGCAGGGTCTTCGAAGACATCCCCGCAAACTCCGCCGGCTGAATGCGCCAGATAATCATGCTCAGCAGTACCGGCATAAACACGGGATGGAAGATGTAAGAGACGAAAGAGGCAAAGCCTCTCAACGCCGGCGGGCCTATTTGTGCAGGGCGCGGCTTCTCTGGGAAGTCTTCTTCTATCACTGCAGTATCAGTATTCATCATTTAATCAAGGTTTGGAGAGAGCCAGCGGCTGATGTCATCAATGCTCATGCCTTTGCGGCGCGCGTAATCCGCTAACTGGTCTTGCTGGATTTTACCAACACCGAAGTAGCTGCTTTGCGGATGAGAGAAATACCAGCCGCAAACGGATGCCGCCGGATACATGGCTAGGGATTCAGTAAGGGTAATGCCTGCGGTTTCCGTCGCGTTGAGGAGTTCAAAGAGCTTGTATTTCTCCGTATGGTCGGGGCAGGCGGGGTAACCGGGGGCAGGGCGGATGCCCTGGTAAGTTTCTTTGATGAGTTCTTCGGGAGCGAGAATTTCCTCCGGCGCGTAACCCCAGAAGGATTTGCGGGTGTGCGCGTGCAAGAGCTCAGCAAAGGCTTCGGCAAGGCGGTCGGCGAGTGCCTGGAGCATAATCTTGCTGTAGTCGTCGTGCCGGGCTGTGAAACGCTCCAAGTGCGACTCAATGCCGTGGATGGAGACAGCGAAGGCGCCGATGAAGTCTTGAGTTTTGAGTTTTGAGTTTTGAGTTTCTGGTTGGATGAAGTCAGCGAGCGAAAAGCTGGGCTGACCGGCAGCTTTCTTGATTTGCTGGCGCAGATTCTCTAAGCGGACAATGGAGCCATCTTCACGCTTCAGCGTAATTGTATCCGGCGCAGTGCGGGCCGCTTTCCAGAAACCAACCACGCCTTTTGCCTGCAGCCAGCCTTCAGCAATCACCTTGTCCAGCATTTCATTGGCATCCCTGAACAGCTTGGTGGCTTCCACGCCTACAGTAACATCGCTAAGAATGTCCGGATAGCGGCCACGGAATTCCCATGTGATGAAGAATGGCGTCCAATCAATGTACTCGCGGATTTCCGCCAGCGGATAGTTCTCAAAGCTTTTGATGCCGGTGAAGGACGGCTTCGGCGGCGCATAGCCGTCCCAGTTTATAGCAACAGGAGCGGCCTGCGCTTCCGCGAAGCTCAGGTACTGCTTTGCCGACCTTTTGCCTTCAAAGTCTGCGCGCAGCTTCTTATATTCTTCACTTACGCCTTGCAGGTAGGCAGGCTTATGCTCTTCATTCAGCAGTGTGCCGGCTACCGTCACGCTGCGGCTGGCATCCAGCACATGCACTACGCCGTTGTCGTAGCCTTGAGCAATCTTCACCGCCGTGTGCATCCGGGAAGTGGTTGCACCGCCAATGAGCAATGGTTGCTTCATGCCGCGGCGCTTCATCTCCTTCGCCACGTGCACCATTTCATCCAGCGAGGGTGTGATGAGGCCGGAAAGGCCGATAATGTCCGCGCCTACTTCTACTGCCTTATCTAAAATTTTATCAGCCGGCACCATCACGCCGAGGTCTATGATTTCATAGCCATTGCAGGCCAGCACCACGCCTACGATGTTTTTTCCAATGTCGTGGACGTCGCCTTTGACAGTAGCGAGGAGAATTTTGGCCGCGCCGGCTGTTTCTTCATTCGTCGTGCCTGCGGCTTCGTGCGCTAAGCGGCGGTCTTCTTTTTCCTGCTCAATGAACGGTGTGAGCACCGCCACGCTCCGCTTCATCACGCGCGCGCTCTTTACCACCTGCGGCAGGAACATTTTTCCGCTGCCAAACAGATCGCCGACCACATTCATCCCGTCCATCAGTGGGCCTTCAATCACGTCCAGCGGGCGTGGATATTTTTGGCGGGCTTCTTCGGTGTCGGCATCTATAAAGTCGGTGATACCGGCCACAAGGGCATGTTTGAGACGCTCTTCAACTGCCGCGCCGCGCCATGCGTCGTCCATCTTTTCGGTCTTGTCTTTTGCTTTGACTGTCTCCGCGAATGTCACCAGCCGCTCGGTTGCATCAGGGTGGCGGTTAAGCACCACGTCCTCGCACAGCTCACGCAGTTGCGGCTCTATCTGGTCGTACACCACGAGCTGGCCTGCATTGACGATGCCCATGTCCATTCCCGCCTTGATGGCGTGATACAGGAAGACGCTATGAATGGCTTCCCGCACCACATCATTCCCGCGAAAGGAAAACGACACGTTGCTCACACCGCCGGAAATCTTCGTCAGCGGCGCTTTCTCTTTTATGATGCGCGTCGCTTCTATAAAGTCAACTGCGTAATTATTGTGCTCCTCAATGCCGGTGGCAATGGCGAAGATGTTGGGGTCAAAAATGATGTCGGATGGATGGAAGCCGATTTCCTGCGTCAGAATCTCGTAGGCTTTCATGCAGATGTTCACGCGGCGCTCCAGCGTATCTGCCTGTCCCTGCTCGTCAAAGGCCATCACCACTACGCTTGCGCCGAAGGACTTACAGATGCGGGCTTCCTTCTTGAACTTCTCCACCCCTTCCTTCATGGAAATGGAGTTGACAATGCACTTGCCCTGCACGCACTTCAGCCCCGCCTGAATGATTTCAAACTTGGAAGAATCAATCATCACCGGGATGCGGGCAATGTCTGGCTCAGCCTGCATCAGGTTCATGAAATCCTGCATCGCCTGCACGCCGTCCAGCAGGGCGTCGTCCATGTTTACGTCCAGCACCTGCGCGCCGCTTTCCACCTGTTGGCGGGCTACGCTCAGGGCTTCCTCATACTTGTTCTCACGGATGAGACGGGCAAATTTCTTGGAGCCGGTTACATTGGTGCGCTCGCCTACATTGACGAAGTTGGATTCCGGACGGACAATCAGGGGCTCCAGCCCGCTGAGCCGCAGGTAGGGGTGGATGGTGGACATTTATTGGGGACGAACTTGCTTGACAGAGGGCAAAGTTAGGCTTGCTTTATTGCGGACGAGCACTATATACGAGGCTTCCCTAGTATGCTTGCACAGGAGGAGCCTGAATCTTGCACTGGCGGATGAACCAGATTAGGTTTGTAAAATGAACCAAGTTGAATTAGCCAAAAGGATAGGCTATAAGCAGGCCTTTAAAGCTATAACTGTTGGACTTGCAATCGCATATTTTATTTATGCCTGTTTAGCAGGCCCGCTATGGTTTTTTGAAATTGACTGGAAGTTTCCAATAGTTTTAGCTGTCTTCGTGAGCTATACATCCGCTTATCTCATCGGACAAGTTGCAGGAACGACTATCATTTTAAAGAAATGGCCTAACCTGCTGGTCGGCATGGTGAGCGGCTTAGTCATAGTTTGGATGTCCACGTTCATTGCAAGCTTAATCGGTTTTTTTAAGGAAGGGCTCATAAACGAGCCAATCAAAGACGCTGCGTATGACTATCTTTTAAAACCCTTAATCTTGGTAACAACGTTTGGATTTATTCCAATCATTTTTGTTGGTGTTTGGTTCGGATATTCCATTAAACGAAACGCCCGATAGACTGAAAGGCCACTCAATTTGCGACGCAACGGCAGCTCCATAGCGTAATGCAGCCGACTCAATAAAAGTCCCCGCTCCCGTCATGCCAAACTCGTTTCGGCATCTATCGGGCAGAGCGGCCGTCCACAATAGGCCCCCGAAACAAGTTCGGGGTGACGGAGCACAAACCCTACTCCACCATCCCCAAAAATTCATCCTCACTAATCACCGCCACTGTCCCCAGCTTCTTCGCCTTCTCCAGTTTGCTGCCCGCATCCGCGCCTACCACCAGATAATTCAGCTTGCTGCTTACGCCGCTTAGGATGGAGCCTCCCTTCGCCTCCACCGTTGCCTCCGCCTCGCTGCGCTTCAGCTTTTCCAGCGTGCCGGTGAAGAGGAAGGTCTTCCCGCTGAAGATGTCTTCAACCGGCGCCTCCGCTTTGTGCGCATTGGCGAGGTTCACGCCAGCCGCTTCCAGCGCATCAATCGTTTCTCGCACCTCTTCTGTTTTAAAGAAGGCTGCTACTGATGATGCCACCTTCGGGCCTACGTCTTCCAGCGTAGCCAGCTTTTCTTCATCCCAATCATAAAACTCGCGGATATGGCTTACCGCGCTTGCCAGCGTTTTGCCACCGGTTTCGCCCACATGCCGGATGCCGAGGCCGAAGATTAAGCGCGATAGGGGCTGTGTCTTTGACTTCTCAATTGCGCTCCGCAAGTTCGTGACTGACTTCTCGCCGAAACCTTCCAGCGCGCTCACCCGCTCCCAGACAATATTGTACAGGCTCGGAATATCCGTGATGATACCGCGCTCATAAAAATCCTTCACCCGGCTCTCGCCCATGCCGCGGATGTCCATCGCGTCTTTAGAGCAGAAGTGGATGATGCGCTCTACCACCTGCGCCGGACAGGCCAGGTTGGGACAGCGCCACACGGCTTCATCCTGCGGGCGCTCCAGCGGGTGCTCGCATACCGGGCAGAGCGTGGGATAGACTATTGCTTCCTCCGTGCCGTCGCGCAGCTCGGCCAGCGGCTTTACGATGTAGGGAATTACATCGCCGGCGCGCTCAACCAGCACGGTATCGCCGATGCGGACGTCTTTTTCGCGGATGACGTCTTCGTTGAAGAGGGAGAGGGATGTGACCGTCACGCCGCCTATAGGCACCGGGTCAATCTTTGCTACGGGCGTCACGCTGCCGGTGCGGCCCACGTTGAAGATGACCTGGCGCAGCTTGCTGGTGGCTTGGCGTGCGGCCAGCTTATACGCTACCGCCCAGCGTGGGTGATGGCTGGTCATGCCGAGCTTTTCCTGCAGGGCGAGGTCGTTGACTTTTATCACAAGGCCGTCCACTTCAAAGGGCAGGTCGTCGCGGCGCTCGGCGAATGTGGCGCAGTAGGCGATTACCTCGTCTATGTGGGTGAAGAGGCGCAGCTCTTTGGCGGGCGTCGGGAAGCCGAGGCTGTAGAGCCATTGCAGCGAATCATGGTGATTGCTCAATTGTTCCGGCATCGGCGAAGCTTCTACCTCCGAAACATGATACAATATCGCCGTCAGCTTGCGCTTGCTTACCTCGCTTGGGTCAAGCATGCGTAGGGTGCCGCTGGCCGCATTGCGCGGATTGGCCAGCGGACTCAGGCCTTCCGCCGCGCGTTGCGCATTGTAGGCCGCAAAGGTTTCTTTATGAATCACCACCTCGCCGCGAATCTCTATCTGCGTCACGCCGTCTTTGCTGAAGGGCGCGGAGAGCGGGATAGCGCGGATTTGCCGGATGTTGGGCGTGATTTCCTCGCCCATCACGCCGTCGCCGCGGGTGGCGCCGCGCACCATCTTGTCGCCCTCGTAGATGAGGGAGATGGAGGCGCCGTCGTACTTCGGCTCCACGCAGTATTGGATGGGTACGCCCTCGCCGGCACCCGCCCGTACTTTTCTGTCCCAGTCTTTGAGGTCGTCGGCGTTGTAGGTGTTGTCCAGCGAGAGCATGGGCACGAGGTGCGGCACGGTGGGGAAGCGCTCGGAGAGGCCTGCCGCCACGCGCTGCGTGGGCGAGTCGGCGGAGACCTGCTCGGGGTAGGCTTCTTCAAGGGCGCGCAGCTTTTTGAAGAGGGTGTCGTACTCAAAATCGGCGAGGGCGGACTCGCTCTGCACGTAGTAGCGCCAGTCGGCCCAGCGGAGGATGTCTGCGAGGGGCTGCATGAGCTCCGGGGAATCGGGGGCCTGGATGAGGTCTTTTGCGTCGTTGTAAAGCTGCTGCTCCTGCGCCTGGGTGTACATGGGCGTAAAAATAGTTTCCCGCAGCGTAGGATTTTTTTGGTAGTCAGCGGCAGCGCGCTATGGAGCTGCCGTTGCGTCGCACATTGAGGGGTTCGTCAGTCTATTGGGCTTTTCCCGGATGCTAAGTGAAAAGCTTAATCTTAGCTGTCATTGCGGGCAGCAGACCCGCAATCTGCCTAATGATTAGCGGTGCTGCCGTGTGCCCGCCTTGATGGAACGGATTGCGGGTCAAGCCCGCAATGACAGGAACCATTTGGCTGTTGTTCCTTGATTGGGCTTTTCGCGAGGGATGTATATTTGTGACTATAAAATTGTAAGAAACAATGTGTGATTCAGCAAGCGGATTCATTTGTGCAGTTGCAAGCCAAATGAGATTATTCACAACAAAAACTCACGCAGATACAAAAAAGAAAGAGAGGCAATGACATGGCGGCTTAAACGAAAGAAGCCTTATCCATATATTGATTCTCCGGGTCTTGCTATAGATGGATTAGCAATGCTGCCGGCGGAGGATTTAGGCATGGGCCTGACAGAAGCTTACGTGCTCAGTCAACTCAATACTAAAAATTGCTTTGACTTTGACTACACGCCAATTCAAGGCGACGAGTTGACAATTGAGGCGCCCACGGGCATGTATCGTGACCACAGATTCATGGCGTTTGAGTATGACAATATGGGCTGGCGCACGTTTTTTCCTCATGTATCTCCTGACCCAACATCCCCAATCAGCAACGGGAAACTCAAAATAATTGGTTCTAAAGAATAAATCCTTGGATGCTTCGCCATCTCAGTGCCCCCCGCTGGCGCAAGATTGAGGCGTGGCTTTGCGCGTGAGCATCTTGTGCCTGCCCGGAGGCCGGGCCGGGCCTTCCGGAGGAGGAACTGAGCTCAAGTTCGGCCTCCGGTAACTCAAGTTCCTCCTCCGGTAACTCAATTTCGGCCTCCTCCGCACTCAGGTTTGTCCTCCGGTAAGTCAGGTTCCCCCTCCGGAAACTCAAACCCGGCCTCCGGTCGCTCAAGTTTCCCCTCCGAATGCTCCCGCTCTGCCTCCGGGAACTCCGGCCCGTCCTCCGGCCCTTCACGGGCTGCCTCCGGGGGATTTTTGTCGTTGCCTGAGGCATTTCTGCATGTAAACGGCTTGCAGGATTCTTTAAGAAACTTGTCCTGAACTTGTTTCAGGATGACAAGTTGTTGGATTATGGTCAGCTTCCGGGAAAAGCTTAATAGACTGACGAACCCCTCAGTGTGCGACGCAACCGGTGCTCAATAGCGAACGGAACGGCGACGAACAAAAACTTTCCCCGCTTACTTTTACGCCCATGAGCGATAAACCCCGGATTGGTATTTCTATAGGCGACATCAACGGCGTGGGCCCTGAGGTGGTGGTGAAGACGTTTGCCGACCCACGGATGGCGGAGCTGTGTACGCCGGTCATTTTTGCATCGGGCAAGCTGATGGAGGCGGCGCGGAAGGGGCTGGAGGAGGTGCAGTTCCCGTTTAAGGTGGTGAAGGATTTCGGGTCGCTGGATGCGAATGGGGTGAATGTGTTTAGCTGCTGGGAAGATGATGTGGCGATGCAGCCGGGGGTGCTGACGGAGGCGGGCGGGAAGTATGCGGTGCGCTCCCTGATGGTGGCTACGCAGTGCCTGAAGGACGGGCAGGTGGATGCGCTGGTGACGGCGCCGCTGCATAAGGGGAATACGCGGGTGGCGGATTTTCCATATACGGGGCATACGCCGTATCTGAAGGAGGCTTTTGGGGCGAAGGATGTGGTGATGCTGCTGTATAGCGGTGCGCTGCGGGTGGGCCTGGCTACGGAGCATGTGCCGGTGGCGGCGGTGTCGGGGATGATTACGAAGGAGCTTTTGCTGAGTAAGCTGCACATTATAAAGGATGCGCTGGTGCGGGATTTCGGGATTGACAAGCCGCGGATTGCGGTGCTGGGATTGAATCCGCATGCGGGCGATGAGGGGCATATAGGCCGGGAGGAGCTTGATGTGATAAAGCCGGCGGTGGATGAATTGCAGGGGAAGGGCTGGCTGGTGTACGGGCCGTATGGGGCGGATGCGTTTTTTGCGCGGAGGAGCTATGCGGAGTTTGATGCGGTGCTGGCGATGTATCATGACCAGGGGCTGATACCGTTTAAGACGATTGCGGCGGGGGAGGGGATAAACTACACGGCGGGCCTGCCGGTCATCCGCACCTCGCCCGACCACGGGACGGCGTTTGATATTGCGGGGAAGGACATGGCAGACCCATCGTCATTCAGGGAGGCGGTGTTTGCGGCGATTGACTTGCTGCGCAACCGGAAGGAGTATGCGGAGGCCACGGCGAATCCACTTCAAAGGGGGAAGCAGCAGCGGGAGCGGTTTTAGGAACCGGTCTGACCGACCAGAGGGAGGTCTGACCGGTTCCGCCACGTGCAGAAAACACGTGGCTCCATTTTTTTGAGGATGCTCCTGCGCACCTAAAGCGCAATCCCCCAAATGAACAGAGACGGACAAACGCGCAGCCTGTGGCAGGAAACGACGCAGGATTATCAACCCACAAATAGCTGGGGCCGCGAGACGACTTATGATGTGCTCATCATAGGCGCGGGCATTACCGGCATTACTACGGCCCTGCTCCTGCAGGCGCAGGGCGTGAAATGCGTGGTAGCAGAGGCGCATAATATGGCCTTCGGCACCACCGGCGGCACCACGGCGCACCTGAATACGATGCTGGATACGCCGTATCATCAGGTAGAGAAAGATTTTGGGGAGGAAGGCGCGAAGCTGCTGCGGAAAGGCTGCGCGCAAGCGATTAGCCTTGTAGAGAATCTATCTGGGAATTACTGCGTGGAATGCGGCTTCTCCAGAAAGGCAGGCTTTCTGGTGGCGCAGGATGATAAGGAGCTGGATGAATTGCAGGGCATTGTTGAGGCAGCTATCCGCGCAGGCGATGAGGTAGCTTATACGGATAGCATCCCTGTGCCGGTGCCAATGGTGAAGGCGGCGCGCTTTGAAGGGCAGGCGCAATTCCACGCCACAAGATATTTAAGCGGCCTTGCTAAGGCTTACGAAGACGGCGGTGGCGTGCTGC
>CBDFFM010000027.1:0-267898 GCA_965246785.1 Chitinophagaceae bacterium | reverse complement strand
GTGCGGTACGGCCTCTTTGACAACCGCATGAAGCAGGACAAGCTGCGCAAAGTGCTCTACGGCATCAAGGACAAATGGGGCAAGTACACGGTGCGCCAAAGCAACCGAATTAGTAGAACCAAGCAAGATGGTAGATGCAATCGGCTTTGGCTCAGTAAAGGATTTGTATGAAGGAGGGCAAACAGGCTTCAATAAGTATATGCTGGAAGGAACAGACGAGTAAAAGCAATCAACAATGGTAAACCAACAAGCCAACGAGCGTTTTGACAAAGGCCGCGGCGCGCAGTTCAATCCTAAAAACCGCTTCCTAAAAGGCGAGTACGTTCAAGAGCATTCTGAATCCATTGACGATTGGGAGGCCGAGCCGCGCAAGACCGAATACATCTTTGACGAGAACAAAACCCTCGTCAATAAAGTAACCAGCCCCGATGTGGGCATGATGTACTCCGCCAATCCCTACCAGGGCTGCGAGCACGGCTGCATCTATTGCTACGCGCGCAACTCACACGAGTATTGGGGCTACAGCGCCGGATTGGATTTTGAAAGCCGCATTGTGGTGAAGAAGAACGCGCCCGCACTGCTGCGTAAATTTTTTGAGAACAAGAACTGGCAGCCGGCCCCTATATCCCTTTCCGGCAATACCGATTGCTACCAGCCCATTGAGCGCCGGATGCGCATTACGCGGCAACTGCTGGAGATTTGTCTGGAATACCGCAACCCCGTTGGCGTACTTTCCAAGAATGCGCTCGTGCTGCGCGATACGGACATCCTGCAGGAATTGGCGAAGCTGAATCTTGTCCGCGTCTTCTCATCCATCACGTCTTTAGACGAGAATATCCGCTTGAAGATGGAGCCGCGAACTGCTTCTTACAAGCAACGCCTTAAAGTGGTAGAAACGATGTCCAAGCTCGGCATCCCAACGGGCATCATGAATGCCCCCATCATCCCCGGCCTTACGGATAAAGACATGCCCGCCGTGCTCAAAGCTGCCTCTGAAGCGGGCGCTAAATGGGCCGGCTACACCGTGGTACGCCTCAACGGCGCCATCGGCCCCATCTTTCAGGACTGGCTCTTCAAAGCATTCCCCGACAGGGCAGAAAAAGTATGGCATGCCATTCAGGAATGCCACGAGGGAGCCGTGAATGACAGCCGCTGGGGCAACCGCATTGTGGGCGACGGCAAGTTTGCAGAGATGATTCGCGACCAATTCAAGCTCTTCTGCAAGAAGTACGGCCTGAATCAGACGGTGATGGAATTTAATACAGGTCTTTTTCGCCGCATACAGCGCGGCGGACAGCTTCCGCTGTTCTAATTCACCCGACCTTTACCGCATGGCGGCAGAAGAGCGGAGGTTGATAATTACAGACGATGGCTCACACTCGGTGCTGGTAGCGGAAACCGGCGTGACCTACCATTCCCGGCACGGCGCCATCCGTGAATCGCAGCACGTCTTCATTGATGCAGGACTGCGGGCGGCGCAGGCGACTTTTCCCGGCATGCTGCTCAGTATTCTGGAAATAGGCTTCGGCACCGGCCTCAATGCCTTTATGACGGCCATTGACGCAGTGGACAGCGTGCATCCCGTTCGCTATACAGCGCTTGATACACAGCCGCTGGAACTGGGCATGAGCATTCTGCTCAATTATCCGGAGCAGCTTGGCCACGAAGACCTGTTCAACGCCATCCAGCTTGCGCCCTGGAATGCGCTGGCACCCATCCACGAGCGCTTTGCGCTGCAAAAAAATAACGCGGACTTACTCCGCTTTGCCCTGCGGGAAAAGTATCACCTCATCTACTTTGACGCCTTCGCGCCGGAAGCGCAGCCGGAGCTTTGGACGGAAGAGGTGTTCCGGCAATTGTTGGACAGCGCACATTCCGGTGGAGTGTTCGTTACCTACTGCAGCAAGGGCGCAATGCGCCGCGCAATGAGCGCAGCAGGCTGGCAGGTGGAGAAGCTGAACGGCCCGCCGGGTAAGCGGGAAATGGTACGCGCGCGGAAGCTCCTGTTTTGACGGCCGATAGTATTAATGGGTTTCTAATGTCCCCAGATACCGCTCGGCATCCAGCGCAGCCATGCAGCCACTGCCCGCTGCGCTCACGGCCTGCCGGTAAATCTTATCCTGCACATCGCCTGCGGCAAAGACGCCTTCTACGTTCGTGCGCGTGGAGTCCGGTTGGGTGATGAGATAGCCTTGGTCATCCATTTCCAGCCAGCCTTTGAAAATTTTTGAGTTCGGGTCATGACCGATGGCTACGAAGAAGGCTTTGACAGGAATCTCCTGCGTGCTGCCGTCCTGAACATTGCGGATGCGCAGGCCTTCCACCTTCTTTTCGCCCAACACTTCGTCGGTTTCGCTGTGCCAATAGACCTTGATGTTTTCGGTTTTCAGCACGCGCTCTGCCATTACTTTACTTGCGCGCATCTCGCCGCGGCGCACCAGCATATGCACGTTGCTGCAAAGTTTGGAGAGGTAAAGGGCCTCCTCGCAGGCCGTATCGCCTGCGCCCACGATGGCCACTTCCTGGCCTTTGAAGAAAAAGCCGTCGCATACGGCGCAGGCAGATACGCCATGGCCGTTCAGGCGTTGCTCGCTTTCAATGTTCAGCCATTTGGCAGAAGCGCCGGTGGCAATGATGACGGCATCGGCTTCAATCCACTTTTCCTCGTCAATCTCCACCTTCAGCGGCTTGCCGGAGAAGTCCACCTTCGTAGCCAGTCCCCAGCGAATGTCTGCGCCCATGCGGGTGGCTTGCTGCTCAAAATCAATCATCATCTGCGGCCCCATAATGCCTTCCGGATAGCCGGGATAATTCTCCACCTCGGTGGTGATGGTAAGCTGGCCGCCAGGCTGTAAACCTTGGTAAAGCACGGGCTTCAGGTTAGCGCGTGCGGCGTAAATGGCGGCAGTATATCCGGCAGGGCCGGAGCCTATGATGAGGCAATGAACCTTTTCAGTATCGGGCATGTTTGTGCGTTGCGTAAATGGCCGACAAGATACGCCAAGCCCTACTTCGGCACCACAATCGTGGTATAAGTAGCGCCGTAGCCAGCCCATACGCCGAGCGCGCCGCCCGCCACATTCGTCTGCACATTAATAGGAGAAGAAAAAGGATTGCCCACTGTGCCGATGGAGTATTCAAAAGTGCTGTAGAAATTAAAGACGCCGTGGTCAATGGCGCACCACTTCAGCGTTACTGTGTCACCTTTGAAGACAAAGCCGGTGCTGTCCGAAAAATCTACGCGGTCGTTTGCCGAGCCTGCCTGCAGCGGGTATTGCGCATTCTTCGCGCCGTTTACAACCTGGTCGTCAAAGACAGAATTCGGGCCCGGATAAAACGACTGGTTATTCCGGCGCGTGAAGTAGCGTATGGAATTGCCCACAGTATCCGGGTCGCTGTACCAGACGATGAGTTGCATGGCCGTTGGGGCTTTAGTCGGCGGCTTTTGCGGCGCTACAGCCTTCATGCTGTCCACCGGGCGAGGCATCGGGATTTTCGTTGTGCTGGTGTATTGCTTACCGCCTGCGCTGATGTTGAGCGTGTAAAACTTTTCCGCTTCGCCCAGAAAGTCAAAGCTTGTCTTGTCAGCCGTATCTAATGTGTAAAAGTAAAACCGGGCGCTGCCGCCAGTGTCCACATTGTACTCCCGCAGCTTGATGGTGCGCATGCCATTGCTTACGCGCACGTCTGCATCATGGATGAAGCTGGCTTGCAGCGTCTGCAAATCCACCTTAGAGAAGTAGCCGATGGATTTTGTGAGTATCACGAATGGCGGCCCATTCAGCTCTATCTGCCCGTTCACCACCAATTGCGTTTCGCCATCGCTCAGCGTAATGTTCACTTCTTTCTCGCACGAGAAGAAAAGGGGCATCAGAGCAAGAAAAGGCAGGAAAAGGAGCTTTCGCGGGGCGGGCATAGGATGAGGAGAAATGAGTGGCAGCCTTATATAACGGCCTTCCTGCGAAAAAAGTTTAAAACACATAGCGCCCATCCGGCGTATACATCACAGGAGTCAGGCGCTTATTCTTTTCGAAGTAATCGTACTCGCCTTTCAGGTTCACCCAAAAGCGCTGCTTGGTTGTATCGCTGCCATACTCGCGGCCCAGGAAGTCTAGGCCCTTCCGGTCAAAGCGAATGGGGTAGATATGCACCGGGATGTACTGCTGGCCCGCAATTTTGGCGCTGAGGCAAAGCGTGTACAGCTCCATAATCACCGGGTCGGTCATAGGCAGGCAGCCTACCGTCACACAGCCGCCGTGAATATAGATGTCGCCGCCGGGCTTCACCTTGTCGCCTTTTACGAGGTCGGTGTAGTTAGGATAATTGAGCAGCAGGGAGAGATAAAAATCGCTCTTCGGATTGAAGTCGTCAATGAAGTAAAAGCCCTCCGGCACCATGCGGTCGCCTTCCCAGCGCTTGGGGCCGAGTGAGCCTGAGAGCGCGCACATGCGGTAAGATTTTACGAGCGTAAACTTGCTCGTATCGTCATTGCGCGCCCAAAGCTCGGCCTCATTATGTGCCTTGAAGAAGCGCAGGTAAACCTCATGAGCGGGGTAGTTTATTTTCTTCTGCTGAAAAACTTTATGTAAGGTATCGTTGTACCGCGCCCAGGATTGAGAAACGCGATTGAAGGAAAATTGGAAATTGCGGAAAGTGGTGGCATCATCCTGGGCCGATGCGCGCATCGTGCCAAAGCCAAACGCAAGCGCAAGGAAAAGCATCCTGAAAAAAGAAGACGGCATAGATTAAAAGGGAAACGGGTAGTCCAAAGATAGCAGCGCCCGGGCGCAACGTTTCTCTAAAAACAAACAGGCAACAACGAAAATGTTGTTGCCTGTTCTGACGATTAAGACGAGATGGCTTACTCCACAACCAGCTTGGCCACCGTGCCAGCCAGCGCACCGCTGCCATGCACAAAGTACAGGCCGTGCGAGAGGCCGCTCAGGCTCATGCGCAATTCGCCACTCTTGCCCTGAATATCGCCGCTGCGGGCCACTACATCGCCAGTAATGGTGGTAATGGTAAGCTGAGCTGTGCCGCTGGCAAGGCCGTTCCAGCTAATGGTAACGTAACCGGAAGCAGGCACCGGCGCTACGCGGATAAAGCCTTCGGCACCATTTACCGTACCGACGCTTAGGAAGCCGCGCGGCACAATCGTGCGCTTGGCATCGTCCATGTTGAAGTCAATATCGGAGCGGGAAGGGTATGTACCATTCAGCACAATGGGCGTCTTCGGTGTGGTTAGATAGTTGATTTGCTCCGGCCAGATACTGTACGGCGCAAAGGCTAGATTGGCGAAGTTGTAGTTCCCATTCGCGTCTGTAATGGTAGTCCGAATGACACGCATAGTGGCATCGCGCAAGAAGATGAGCATATTGGATACGCCGCCTGCCGCACCCTTGTTAGCGCCTAAGGACACATTACCACCAATGAATCCGGTGCCAGTGGTGGGCACCCCCTTCTTCATGCGAATGTTCTTATTGAGGCTGGAGCCGCCGGTATGGTTGATGACGGTAGCGAGATTCCAATACAGGCTGGAGTCGTGATAAGTAGGGATGAAGCTCAGGCCCAGACCAACGGGTGACCATTGGGCCGCCTTTACGCGGTAGCTGCCTGCAGGCTTGCTGCCGAAGGCATAGTACGGCGTATAAGCAGTTCCGGTAAGCACGGAGTCAACAGCCGAAAGGATGTTGGTGGCAGAATCCAGCTTGATGAGGTAAACACGGAAGTATTGCAGGCCTGTACCGGTTGAGTCGTAGCTGATAGTGCCGGAGATGATATTGGCCGGAGTCGGCACAGTAGTAATGACTACAACATCAATAGCGGAATCTTTGCAGGATGTCGTGTTCAGGGAATCTTTCCACGTCATCACCAGCTTTACCGTATAGCTGCCTGGCGTGGTGTAGGTATGCGGCGGCGTATTATATCCTGCGCCGGTAGTGCCATCTCCATAATTCCATACGGCAATGGTCTGGTAAAGGCTGGAAGCTACGTTAGATGTATTGGTGAAGGAAGCGACAGCCCCGCTTACGCTCTTTACAAAGCTGGCTTTCAGCGTTCCGCAGTTAAGCGGCGGCGGGATGATATACACCACTACAGACATTGTGTTGGTATAGGTGCAGGCCGTGGGACCGCTGCCGGCTGTAGCCGTAAGCGTAACGTTATAAGTGCCGCTTGAAGCATAAGTGTGCGACACCGGAGTGCCCGTACCCGTACCGCCGTCGCCAAAGTTCCAGGCATAAGTAATGCCTGTTGTTGCGGCAGGGTTGGTAGCCGTGAAGTTGCGCGTAGCGCCCGTTCCCGTTACAGCAATCGTTGCGCCGCAGGCAGGGTAATTAGCCGTTATGATGATGGTAGCAGAATCTGTGCAAAGGGTGCCATTAGTAGCAGAGTCAAAATCCCGGATGCGCAGCCCCACAGTATAAGTGCCCGCAGTAGCATAGATGTGCGACGGAATACCCGTGCCGGAAATGGCATTGATCACGGTGCCGTCCCCATAATTGATGTTGAGCGATTTGCGCTGGCCGGGATAGGGCAGCACATAGCTGGAGCTGTTCGTGAAAGTGTAGTTCAGCAGACTATTGCCCGTTGGGGACTGTGTGGCGCTGAAAGCTGCCGTACACTGCGCCCCGGCAATGCCGGCACTGAGCAAGAAGGAAAAAAGGAGTAAAAGCTTTTTCATAGACGGTAAAGCTGGTAAGTGGTTTGGTCTAAAGACGCTGTCCGTAGAAGTTGCGTTAGTTATTGCGTAAAAAAATCCCTGCAATATAAGCATTGCAGGGATTGTAATAATGCCTTTGAGGCGTAGAAGCGCCTACAGATTGCCCCGCAGCGCCTGCTCCCGCTCAATGCTCTCAAACAGCGCCTTGAAGTTGCCCGCGCCAAAGCTCTTTGCCCCCTTGCGCTGGATGATTTCAAAGAATAGGGTAGGTCGGTCTTCCACCGGCTTCGTAAAGATTTGCAGCAGATAGCCCTCCTCATCGTGGTCAACGAGGATGCCCAGCTCCTGCAGCGGCTTCAACTCCTCATCAATCTTGCCCACACGCTCCAGCAGGGTGGCATAATACGCATTCGGCGGGGCCGTCAGGAATTCTATGCCGCGGCTCTTCAGCTCCCTTACCGTCCTCACAATATCATTGGTTGCTACCGCGATGTGCTGCACGCCCTCGCCTTCATAAAACTCCAAGTACTCCTCAATCTGGCTCTTCTTCTTCCCTTCCGCCGGCTCGTTGATGGGAAACTTCACGTAGCCATTCCCGTTGCTCATCACCTTGCTCATCAGGGCGGAGTATTCGGTATTGATTTGCTTGTCGTCAAAGGTTAGGATGTTTGCGAAGCCCATTACATCCTCATACCACTTCACCGTCTCATTCATCCGGTTCCAGCCTACGTTGCCCACGCAGTGGTCAATGTACAAGAGGCCCGCGTCGGCAGGATTGTACTCGCTTGTAGCCGCCCTATAGCCCGGCATGAATGGGCCGTTGTAATCCTTCCGCTCTACGAACAGGTGAATCGTCTCGCCATAAGTATAGATGCCGCTCACCACCACCTTCCCGTCCGCGTCTTCCAGCGTAATAGGCTCCAGATACGGCTTGCCGCCGCGACGCGTCGTTTCTTCAAAGCTCAGCGTAGCGTCATCCACCCACAGGGCCAGCATCTTCACCCCATCGCCGTGCTTGCGGATGTGCTCGGAGATGGGCGAATCGCTCTTGAGCGGCGTAGTAAGCACCAGGCGAATCTTCCCTTGCTGCAGCACATAGCTCACCCGGTCGCGCACGCCGGTCTCCGGCCCGGCATAGGCCTTGGTCTGGAAGCCGAAGGCCGTTTTATAGTAATGGGCCGCCTGCTTCGCATTGCCTACATACATCTCTATATGGTCAGTGCCGTTGATGGGCAGAAAATCGGTGGCCTTGCGGGCCTGCAGCTCTTGCGCTATAGTCGCTTCCATGATATTGATTTCGGTTTAAGGCCTAAAGGTAAAAGATTGGTGCCGCGCCCAAGCATTCCCATACAAGTAGTGTTTCAGTTTGGAGTTTCTCAGCGACTTGTCACCCTGAAAGGGTCTTGCAAGATGCTTACAGCATGACAAGTCGCTGCGAGCAATAATTCAAACTGAGACACTACCGACAGTTGAGATGTCCGTTGCGCATCATTTTGTTACAGAGATTTGCCGGCTGCTGCCGGAAAGCCTTTACATTGCCGCCGCCATCACCACCAATTCGCTCCTCCATGCCCCCAGCGGATAATACAAGCGAACAGAAGCCCTTCGGGCAGTTGGCGGATTATGCGCGTTTCCTGCTGGAGTACCACCTGCGCGACTTCTGCGCCTACCTCCTCCAAGCTTCCCGCGAGCTGGACATGCCACTGCTCCGCTACTTTGAGGCGATGCCCGAAGCGCAACTGCTGGCTATGAGCATGGAGAGTAATACGAAGCTCTTCCACGCCATTATAGAAGGCCGCGCGGCGGAGCATGTAGCCGAAAGCACCCTGGCTTGGCAGCAAAACCGCCTCCCCATAATCCAGGGCAGCGATGTGGTGATAGAGGATGTGTCCAAAGCCAACTTTGTGCGCCGCCAGGCATTCCGCCACTTCCTGAAAAATTACAGCAGCGACCTCCACACCTACGTGGCCGTAATGGATGAGGCCGACCGGCTGACGCTACTGCAGGAGGATATTTCTTACAAGACCCTTTTCCAGATAAAGGAGGCGCTCATCCTGGAGCAGCACCACGAATCAGAGCGGCGGGCGGAGCGCCTGAGGGAGCTGGAGGCGGCATCGCGCGAGCTTATCAACAACGCCCCGGAAGCCATTGTAGTGATAGACACCGAGAGCCGCATCCTGCTCTGGAACCCCAAAGCCGTAAGCACCTTCAGCTGGACGCCGGAAGAGATTATCGGCAGGAAAATTACCGAGACCATTATCCCGCCCTCATACCGGGAGGCACACTTAGAAGGCATACACCGGCTGCACCGCACGGGGGAGTCGCGGGTGCTGAACAAGACCATAGAGGTGGAGGCGCTGCGCAAAAGCGGGGATACCTTCTTCATATCCCTCACTATATCCCGCTCCATGCGTGCGGGCAGCGTGGTGTACATCGCCTTCATCCGCGACATCACGGAAGAGAAGGCGACGGCCCTGAAGCTGGAAGAGCAGCGCAGCCAGCTTGCCGAGCAGAATAAGGCGCTGGAGCGCAGCAACCAGGAGCTGACCTCCTTCAACTACATTGCCTCCCACGACCTTTCGGAGCCGGTGCGAAAAATCCGCCTCTTCAGCAACATTATCCAGAAGAAAAGCGAAGGCGCAAGTCTGTCGCCGGACATGCGGGACGCGCTGAGCCGCATACAATCCTCGGCAGACCACCTGGAGCGATTGATAGAGGCACTTGTGGTATTCTCCCGCGCAAGCGCCGGCGGGCAGCGGTTTGAATCGGTAAGCCTCGGCGAAATAGTCGCCGCGGTGAGCGCAACGCTCAAAGAGCGCATGGCGGAGCTGAACGCGTCTGTAATATGCGGACCGCTGCCTGCGGTGATGGGCCTGCGCTTCCTGCTGCATCAGCTCTTTGAAAACCTCGTCGGCAATGCGCTCAAGTACAGCAGGCCGGACGTGCCGCCGAACATAGACATAACCGCGGCATTAATCCCCGGCAGCAGCATAGAAGCGCTTGGCGCCGACGTGTCAACGCAGTACCACAGCATCAGCGTGGCGGACAACGGTATCGGCTTTGAGCAGCAGTATGCGGCAAAGGTGTTTGAGGTCTTCCAGCGGCTGCACGGCAGGAAGGAATATTCGGGTACGGGTATCGGCCTGGCCATCTGCAAGAAGGTGGCGCAGCAGCACAACGGCTTTATTGATGTGACAAGCACTCCCGGCGCGGGCAGCACCTTTACGGTCTATCTGCCCCAGGTGCCGGAGCAATAATCAATGCGCCTTGATGAAGGCGATGTTCTGAATCTCCGTGGGCGTGAGCTGAATCTTGCCCAGCGACTTTTCCGTGCCTTTATACCAGCTCTCGCCGGCGAAGTGTTTCTTCATATCCTTGTCGGGAAAGATGTAGCCGTGGCGGGCGTAAATTTCATTGAGCATAATCTTCTTGCCGAAGGCGCTCTTATGCTCCAGGTCATCGTCCGTAAGTACGCGCTCAGAGCTTTCAGGGAATTGGCCGGGGAAGTCCAGCACCGGCTTCTTGTAGGCCATTTCGGAGGTCTTTTCAGAATAATCTTTCCTGCCGCCTTTCACGGTTGCGCGGTTATCGCCGGCTGCTATCCCGGCGTTGGAGGAGGACATCCGCGCCGTGTAGCTGCCGGCATTCTTACCGATGCCAAGCTGCTGCTCACGCTCCATGACGGCCATCTCGCGCTCGCGCAGCGCCATCTCGCGCTCCTTCAGGCGTAGCTCGCGGACTTGTAGAGAGTCGCGCATGGCGGTGTCGCATTCGGGCTTATCAGGCTTGCAGGATGGCGTAATGGCGGTGGCAATGATGGCTGCGGCGATGAGTGTGCGGGTGATGTTCATATAGAAATGCGGGTGTTGATGGAATGGTGGTGCCCTAAACCTATAAAAAATGCGCCCGAAGGCGCATTTCATTTACGGTCTAAGAGCCGGGGAATGTCTTGGGCGCCTTCTTTGCCTTGGGCGTATCGTCCACGGAGAAGCCCCAGTCGGCCAGCTTCTTGGGGTTTGTGCGGTACTTGCCCTTGAGGTAGGCGGCAGATGCCTTGTTGATGTCATCAATAGGCTTGAGGAGCTTGTCGCGCTGGCGGTAGGCTTCTTCCATCTTGCCTTTAAAGTCGGCGGCCTGCTTGTCAAAATCCTGCGCGGTTACGATGGTGGGGCCGGTGGTGTTCCAGTCAAAATCCACGAGGTTTTTTAGCTCGGAAGCGGCGCCGTCGGTTGTGTGTTTTTTGAAGATGAGCTCCGCAAGGTCAAGCACGTCTTTTGGGGTGCGGGACATTACGATGCGGCCGGTGGTAGTATTTGCAGGCATGGCGAAAAGATTGGTTTTGATGAGGAGCTAAGGTAATACAATGCCATTGTAATGCGCAACATTGCCAATGTAGAGCGTTGCATGGCCTCCGTAACGGCTTACATTGCCTCTGTAACGCGTTACAATGCCATTGTAATGCATAACGGAGGCGATGTAGTGCATTGCAGGGCCATTGTAATGCGTAACGAAAGCTGTGTAATGCATTACGATAGCTTAATCAGGCTTCACCTTCCCCCATTTCATCTGGCTTTCTTTGATTCTAAAAGTCTTTTCCACAACTCTGACTTCTCTAACAACCTTCTTTCCTGAAAACTTCAAGATGCAATTCCCTTTCTCGTCCAAATGAGTAATACGAATCTCAATGTTGCCCGTATCATCAACGAAATCGGCCGAAGCGTATAGGATAACTGTACGGCAAGCATTATCATTACAGGATTCGCAACCACTGCAACGGAATAGCTCTTTCGCATCGTAGGGAAATAGCCCTGAAATATCAATCGCACCTGATTGATGTGATAGACATTTACTACAGGTAGATGTAAAATGGCTCATTACGGTCTTTCCGCCGGCGTAATAATGCGTCACATAGTAACCGTCATTTTCTCTGTTGGCACCCTGTTGCGCATATAATGAACAGCATGAGAGGAAAAATGTCATGAGAACAAGGCAGTATCTTTTGGACAGGGGTTTCATGGCAATAACAGCTTCAACAAAGTGAGTGAATTTAAAAATCTACTCCGTCCAGCTAAATGCATACCTATCATCTTCTAACCCCGCCGCATAGGCCGTCATCTTCAGCGGATGAAAGGTATTTACCATTAATGTCAATGCCTTATTCTTCACATGCTATTTCAACAATTACCAAAGGATATGCACTTAAAGTTCCGCATCCGCAATTTCCGCAATCTCCATTAGCTTTCTTTGCAGCCCCTCCTTTAAATCGTCATTCTTATGAACGGGCACAGAAATGATTTCCGTCTTGCCCGCCTTTCCATAAATGTGATGGCTGCCGTTGATGCGTTTCAGCATCCAGCCTTTAGCCTCCAGCTTCTTGCAGAAGTCTTTACCGGAAACGGTCTTCATACGGCAATCTCCAATACACGGTCGGGCGTGCGGATGGATGAAGGCTCAATATCCACGGACAGGCAGCCTTCCACCGCTTCGTAAATATTGGGCAGCAATTCTTCCATCGTTTCGGCTTGGGTTACGCATCCGGGCAAAGCGGGCACTTCAGCCCAAAGCCCGCCCTCTTTGGCCTCGTGAATGATTACTTTGAGTTTCATGATTGTTGCATTCTAAAGATACGCTTACTCCGTCCAGCTAAACGCATACCTATCATCCTCCAGCCCCGCCGCATGCGCCGTCATTTTCAGCGGATGAAACGTATCCACCATCACCGCCAGCTCTTTCGTCTCCTCCTTGCCAATGCTCTTCTCCACCGTGCCTGGGTGCGGCCCGTGTGGGATGCCCGAAGGGTGCAGCGTAATCATCCCGCGCTCCACATGCTTGCGGCTCATAAAGTCGCCGTCCACATAATAGAGCACCTCGTCGGAGTCAATATTGGAATGGTTGTAAGGCGCGGGGATGGAAAGCGGATGATAATCATACTTGCGCGGCACAAAAGAGCAGATGACGAAGTTGTGCCCGTCAAAAGTCTGATGCACCGGCGGCGGCTGATGCACGCGCCCGGTAATCGGCTCAAAGTCGTGGATGGAGAAGATGTAAGGATAATCGCAGCCATCCCAGCCCACCACATCCATCGGGTGATGCTTGTACCAGATGTTGTAGAGGAGGCCGCGCTTCTTCACCTTAATGAGGAACTCGCCCGTGCGGTCAATCGTCTCCAAATCCTGCGGCTTCCGTATGTCCCGCTCGCAGTACGGCGAATGTTCTAAAAGCTGCCCCGTCTTGCTCAGGTATCGCTTCGGAAAGCGAATTGGCCCAAAGGATTCAATCACGAACAGGCGATTGTCCGGCGTGTCAAACTCAATGGCATAAATCGTCCCGCGCGGCAGCACCACATAGTCGCCGTAAGAGAAGGGCAGCTTGCCGTATTGCGTGCGCACATGCCCCGTGCCTTCGTGAATAAAGAGTACCTCATCGGCATCGGCATTCTTGTAAAAAATGTCTTCGCCAAGTCCACCCTGCGGTGCAGCGAAGGAAAGCTGACAGTCGTTATTGAAGAGCGCAATCTTGCGGCTGGCGAGCCATTCGGCTTCCGGCTGCGTGCCGTATCCCATAAAGGCGCGGGGCTTAAGGATATTATCATGCGCCGCCTTCGGCGAAACATCCACCGGCTCTTCTGTGCGTATGATTACGGTCGGCGGATGCGTGTGGTAGAGCAAGGTGTACTCATCCGAAAAACCTTCGGTAGAGAAAAGCTGCTCGGAGTAAAGCGCGCCATCCGGGCGGCGGAATTGCGTGTGGCGCTTGTGGGGTATCTGGCCGAGGGTGAAGTAGTGGGGCATCCTTAAAAAGTTTCTTACTCAAATTTAGGCAAGTTGCTATTTGCCCATCCAAAGTGAAAAGGCCATCTGTATCAGGCCAATCACAAAGCCCAGCACCCCGCCAATCAGCTCCACGAAGCGAAACTCCTTCGTCATCACCGCCAGCAGTAGCGCTTCCAGCCGGTCGCTTGAGAAGGCCGCCACCTTTTCTGTCACCATTTTCTCTACGTCAATCTTATTGCTCAGCGAATCCGCAAATTGCCCGATGACCGCCGGTAGCATCGACTCAATTTCTTCCATCAATCCCACCTTAATTGTCTGCGTGATTTCTGGGGAAAGAAACATTGCCAGAACAGGCAGCTTTTCAGCAAGACGCTTTTGCAGAAACTCATCTATATGCGTCTCAATACCCGGCATCAGACCTTGTAGCTGCGATGGGTCTTTAATCTGTGCAGCGATGTCATTGAAATGGAGCAGTTCCGTTGCCACTGTCGTGCCCAGCTTCGCGGCGAATTGATTTTGGCGCTTTGGAAAAATGCCCTGAATGGTAATGCCTAAAAACCGCTTTGGCTCCCGCGGATGAAAGAGCATGTAGATGGCAATCCAGGTCGTAAACCAACCCGTAAAGGCGGCGATGAGCGGCTGCGTAAAAATCCAGAATGTGTGCATAGCAGGAAAGGCGGACGAAGGTAAGAAAGTGCAGCAGCGGCTTTAGCCAATCACCAGACATCCTCAACCCCGGACTTCAGTCCGGGGAAAATAGGCGCTATAAGTGTATCCAACTCCCATTAATCAGGCTCTCTTCCACCGCCAGCGTGGCCGACGAGCTATTGAGCAACTCTTGAACTGGTATAGGCGGGACACCTCCTTTCAGACTTTTTACCCACGCTGCAATCAGTGCCTCATGCCCTTTATCCTGCGCAGCCTTTTTAGAAACATCCTTCTTAAAGCCGTAGCTACGCAGGCTACGCCAGTTCTCAATTATAATCGTACAGCCGGCACGGTAAAGCTCTATGCGCTCCTTATCATACCGCTTACTGCCGTTGCTGAAATAATTCACAACGGCATTGGAGCCGTCCGCGTAGCGCAGCAAAATGCTTACATCCTCGTTCATGCCATTCGCGCAAACTACAGTAATAGGATTCCCAACAAACGCGCGTGCAAGGTCAATAAAATGACAAGCCTCGCCCAGCAATCTTCCGCCGCCGGTCTCGCGGTCTGCCGCCCAGTGATTAGCGGGGATGGTGCCGGCGTTGACAGTGATGACCATGTTTACCGGGCCGGCGAGGCCATTCAATAGTTCCTTTGCGCAAACAGCAAGCGGCGCAAAACGCCGGTTGAAGCCGACGGTCAGATGGCCTCCTTGTGCTTGCAAAACATCTTGTATGCTTTCCAGTTCCTCGCGGCTCAATGCCAAAGGCTTTTCCACAAATACAGCTTTGCCAGCGCGCAATGCCGCGGCTGTGAGCGACGCATGAGCGTTGTGTGGTGTCGCAATCATCACTGCTCCTATACTTTCATCTTTCCAGAGATGGTCAGTGTCCGTCGCCGAATGAGCAATGCCGTGCTTCTGCGCAAGCGTTGCCGCAGACAAGCCGTTCTTGCTGATGATGGCTGCTATGGAAGCGCCTGTCTTCTTCAGCGCAGGCAATAGCACTCCAGCCGCAAAAGCACCTGCGCCAATGAGCGTAATGCCGCCGGACGCGGCGGATGTTTGCATAATTGGCGCCCGGTAATCCGCTATTTCAGCGGAATAGGTGAAAAGCGTCACCAAATGCTCCGGCTTGTCCAAATCATCGTAAGCGGCGACAGCACCTTCAAAAGGAGTTCGTCTAGAAATGAGTGGCGCAACATCCAACAGCCCGCGTTCCAGAGCGTTCAGCACAGCGTCAAAATTCCGCCCCTCTGTCCAGCGTACATAGCCTATAGGATAGTCCAGCCCGCCCTGCTCATACGCGCGGTCATAACGGCCCGGTCCATAGGATGCGCTTACCTGAAAAGTCAGTTCTTTTTTGAAAAAAGCATCGCGGCTCAATTTCATATCCGCCACGCCTGTAAGTACAATCCGTCCACGCTTGCGACACATATCAGCGGCCAATTCTAATAAACCCTCACCGCCTGAGGCGGCAATGATGACTGCATCAGCGCCATGCCCGCCGGTTAGCGTGCGAACCGCATCACCCGATGCCTGAGCGAGCGGTTGCACGCCTTTATTTGCCGCTAAATTCAGCCGCCCGGCATTCAGGTCGGTACCTATGACCCGACAGCCATTAGCCAGCAGTAGCTGAGCCGTGAGCTGCCCGATTAAGCCTAAACCAATCACCATAACCGTTTCACCAAAAGTGGGCGCGGCCAGCCGGATACCTTGCAGCGCTATAGCGCCAAGCACAGTGAAGGCCGCAGCTTCGTCCGAAACGCCGTCCGGGATTTTTGCCACCAGATTGCGTGGCACACTTACGATTTCTACATGAGGGCCATTGGAGGCGACCCGGTCGCCAATCTTTATATCTAAAATGCCCGCGCCAACACCTATAGCAACGCCTGCGCTGCTGTAGCCGAGTGGAATAGGCGCGTCTAACTTGCTGCGCACTGCCTTGATGGTTGGCGCAATGCCGTCCGTCTTTATTTTATCAAAAACCTGCTTCGCCTTTTCCCGGCTGCTGCCGCAGCTTTCCGAGCCATCCAGCTTGCCCAAACTCCATCAGCATCCGCTCTGTACCGGTGGAGATGACGCTTGCTGTTGTGCGGATGAGCACCTCTCCCGGCTGCACCACCGGCGCGGACACATCTATGAGCTGCGGCTTGCCGGTGTTGAAGGGGAGGATGAGTTGCTTCATGTAAACTGCCGCAGCCAGCTTTCTATGCAAAGCAGCGAAAATAGCGTGTACGCGCCGTCTCGTCGGCTGCCTTCATTGTATTTAATCAAAGCGTTGATGGCAGCCGCGTCAAAGATGCCTCGGTTAAGAAACGAAGCATCGCTTAGCCGTTCCTCAACAGTTTCTCGTAGCGACCCGCGCATCCAGCTACGCAATGGCGCGCCGAAGCCGGTCTTGCTACGATGAATGACGTCGTTGGGTAGATAAGGTTTGGCGACTTCCCGCAAAATTACTTTTGTTGTTCTGCCATTCAATTTAAGGGAAGGTGGCATCGTAGCTGCAAGTGCCACAAGCTGCCGGTCAGCAAAGGGGACGCGAATTTCTACCGAATGCGCCATGCCCATTTTATCCATGTAGGTCAGATTGTGGTGCGGCAGGAAAGCACACTGCTCCCATAGGAGCATCTGTTGCAGCAGGCATTGCCCATCGCCGATTTCTTCAAGCAGCGATTCAAAATGCGCGTACGGGTTCGCCGACGGCTGTGCTGTCGGCAATAATAATGCGGAAGCGTCTTCCGGCTGCGTCCAGAAATGGCTATGTATCGCGGCTTGCCGTTCCTTTAATCCTGCCGCTGACAACAGCTTTCCCAAACGTCGCAATGCTGCAGGCTTTGCCGGTAAGCAGCTTAGGAGCCTTTTCGTACCTTTTGGAATGAAGCGCATGAGCCTGAATAACGGAATAGCCTGATGCCGCCGGTAGCCGGAAAAGACATCATCGCCGCCCGTGCCGCTGAGCAAAACTTTGACGCCTTGCGCACGCGCGGCTTCGGCGATTGCGCCGGTGTACCATGCGGCGGGGTCAGCCTGCGGCTCGTCTAAGTCCCATACCAGCTTATCAATCCAGGCCCCATCTGGCTGCAAATCGCCGGAAACTTCTGTTAGCGGCAGGTTTAGTTGGCCCGCAAGCAGCCGCGCGTAGTGAATATCTTCCTCAAAACCTTCGGCTGCCATTCCTGCGCCGGTATTGATGGTGAAAGCATGCAAAGGCGTTTCTGTCCGACCCTTTTGCGCCAGCGCAGCAATCAGACCGGAGTCCAGCCCGCCGGAAAGCATGAGTCCAACCGGCGCATCGGAATGCAATTGCCGCCGGACTATTCCGCTAAAGGTTTCATCAAGCTCGGCCTTCCATTCCCTTTCAGTTTTAGAATGCGCGACATCAAAACGCAATTGATGATAGCCCAGCGGCTTTGTATTCCAATCCTGCTCATTCAGCCGCAGGCAATGCCCCGGCAGCAGCTTCTTTATGTAACGGAAAGGCGTCGCCTCGGAAGGGCTGTAGAGGTAAAGCAGGTAGTCGCGAAACACGTCCGGCTTCAGCGAATAATCCAGCCCCGGCAGATGCAGCAAAGCTTTGATTTCGGAAGCGAAGAGCAATTGGCGACCGTCATCGTAGATATACAGCGGCTTTACGCCCATTGGGTCGCGGGCGATGAATAGTTCCTTACGCATCTCATTCCAAACGGCAAAAGCAAAGTCGCCTTCCAACTCGTTCAGGCAGTCCGGCCCCCATTGCGCATATGCGTACAGGAGCACTTCCGTATCGCAATGCGTCTGGAAGGTTAGGCCTTCGCCTTCCAGCCGGCGGCGCAGAAGTGGCGCGTTATACAGCTCACCATTGTAAACAATCGTATAGGCTCTATCCGCCGTGCGCATCGGTTGCGCGCCCGCTGCTGACAAATCCTGAATGGCGAGCCGCGTATTGGCAAGCCACACGCCTTCGCCTTGCCAGATGCCGTTTGCATCCGGGCCGCGATGGTGCAGCCGGGCTAAGACTTGTGCCGCCTCTCCTTCAGTAAGTCTGTGGCGAATGCCGCCGGCTATACCGCACATGCTGAGTTGGATGAATTGGTTTGCAAAGATGATGATTGAACTACAGCTTAATCAAAGCTGTCATTGCGGGCTTGACCCGCAATCTGACGGTGTCAAAACGAGCCATGTGCAATTATTTAGCCGATTGCGGGTCAAGCCCGCAATGACAGGAACCATTAAGCATTGGTAGCTCTATTCAGCTTGGCGGGAACAAAACAGTTCAACTTGCTCAACCCGTTCAACCTGTCAGGCAAACGTATCAATGATGCGCGAGAACAAGCGCGAGACGGCGTCAATTCGCGGCGCTTTTTGCGCGGCTACCTCAAGCGCACGTAGCTTACGGCTAAGGATAGATGGATTCTTGATTACCTCGTCTAGCACGTCGACGATATGCTCGGCACGCAGCGGGTCAAAGTAAAAAGCGGCATCACCCAGCAGCTCGGTCGCAAAATCATAGTGGCTTGTAAAAATGTGGCGGCGATGAAGCAGGGCCTCCGCATACACGCCGGAGAAGGACTCCATAAGTGAAGGCAGAAAGACGCCGTGATGCTCCTGCACAACCCTGCTGACGTCTGTTAGCTTAACAGGGCCAATGTTGCGGATAGAAGTGTGGCCGCGCAAAGTATCCAGCACTGCCGCTGCGCCTTTCGCCTCGTCCTTGGTAATAGTAAGCGTAATCTCAACAGGGATATTTCGCTCTTCCAGCAGCTCTGCAACGCGCGGCAGAATTTCAAAATTCTTGTGCGGATAATAGCGGCTGAGGAATAATAGCTTCATCGGCTGCAAAGACCTAGAAATTGGCTTCGGATGCACATCGCCCTCTTCCAACGGCGCATTGGGCAAGACGTGCACACGCTCATCCGGCAACTTGAAGCGGGCTATGAGGCGCGCCTTCATTACGTCCGTCTGCACGGCGTAGGAAGACGCATAGCGCAGGTGCATCGCCACGTAGCTATCCATAAGGCTGTTGCGCAGGAAGGCGCCCATCTCCATCTGCTTCCAGGCCTGTGACTCGTGATAGACAAGCTGCGGAAGCTGGATGTAAACAAGCTGAGGGCAGCCTTTTGACGGAAACGCAGCATTACCGAGGCTTACGACCTTGTCAATAGCCAACCGCTTGCACCACTTCGGGAAGGATTGGTGCATGTGCCACATCTTGCTCACCCAAGAATTATGGTAGCTTTCCGACAAGGGCAACAGCGTTACGTTTGGAAATGCTGTGGCGGCTTCATACTCCGCCGTCTTCGGTGCGAGGACGTAAATCTTATCGTCGGGGCGAATGGGCGCAAGGCCTTTTATCAACTGCAAGGCAACCGTCTTGCCGCCGCCATGGCGAAGGTTTGACGCGTTGAGCAGGAGATTCATTGGTTGGAATGTTGAAGCGTTGGAATGTTGGAGTGTTGTCAGAATGTTCCAACGCTCCAACAATCAAACCTGTCCCACCAGACCTTTCAAATAAGAACCGTACCCGCTTTTGGCATAGTAGGCACCGAGGGCTTCCAACTGGCCGTCGTTAATCCAGCCGTTGCGGTAGGCAACCTCCTCAATGCAGCCGATTTTCATGCCCTGACGCTTCTCAATGACATGGATGAAATTGCCGGCATCCATGAGCGAGTCAAAAGTGCCGGTGTCTAACCAGGCGGTGCCGCGGTCAAGGACGCCCACCTCCAGCTTGCCGCGCTCTAAGTAAGTTTTGTTGACGTCCGTGATTTCCAACTCGCCACGCGGCGAAGGCTTTTGATTCATCGCGATGTCCACTACATCGTTGTCGTAGAAATAAAGGCCTGGCACTGCATAGTTGCTCTTTGGCAGCTCCGGTTTTTCTTCTATGGAAAGGACGCGGAAGTCTTTATCAAACTCCACCACGCCATAGCGCTCCGGATCATGCACCTGATACGCAAATACAACTGCGCCATCCGGATTCGCCTTTTCGCGCAGCAGCATGCCCATGCCGGAGCCGTAAAAGATATTGTCGCCGAGCACGAGCGCCACCGGGTCTTTCCCGATGAAATCCGCGCCGAGAATGAAGGCTTGTGCCAGCCCGTCCGGCGATGGCTGCACGACATACTCAAACCGACAGCCCAGCTTGCTGCCATCGCCAAGCAGCTTCTTAAAGCCTTCCTGGTCTCCCGGCGTGGTGATGATGAGGATTTCGCGAATGCCGGCCAGCATGAGGGTGCTGAGTGGGTAATAAATCATCGGCTTGTCATAGACCGGCATGAGCTGCTTGCTTACGGCAATCGTCAACGGATAAAGCCGGGTTCCTGAACCCCCTGCGAGAATAATGCCTTTCATAATTGGACGATTGTTGGACGATTGTTGGACTGGCGTTGGACAGTTGTTGGACGGTTGTATGATGCTTTGAGCTACGAGCTGCTCGCCCAATCTTTTGTCATTCCCAAAGGGAATCTTTCCTCGCAACTTCTAAGAGATTCCCTTCGGGAAAGACAAAGTCGCTGTAGTAGCGCCGCTGTGAACCCTTAGCTTAATGGGTGTACTGTTGCTTATAGTAATTCTGATAAGCCCCGCTCGTCACATGGTTCAGCCATTCCTCATTGGCAAGGTACCAGTCCAGCGTCTTGCTTAGGCCTTCCTCAAAGGTCACGCTCGGCTCCCAGCCTAATTCGGACTTGATTTTGTTGGCGTCAATCGCATAGCGGCGGTCGTGGCCAGGGCGGTCGCGGACATATGTGATGAGTGCTTCGCTTTCTCCGGCTTCGCGGCCCAGCTTTTCATCCATCTGCTTGCAGAGGAGTTTAATCAGTTCTAGGTTCTGCCACTCGTTGAAGCCGCCAATGTTGTAGGTTTCGGCATTCTTGCCTTCATGGAAGACTGTATCAATGGCGCGGGCATGGTCAACCACATACAGCCAGTCGCGGGTGTACTTGCCATCGCCGTAAACAGGCAGCGGCTTTTTGTTGCGGATGTTGTTCAGGAAAAGCGGGATGAGCTTTTCCGGGAACTGGTTCGGACCGTAATTGTTGGAGCAGTTCGTAATCACGAACGGCATGTGATAGGTATTGCCGTAGGCGCGCACAATATGGTCTGAGGCGGCTTTGGACGCGGAGTAAGGGCTTTGCGGATCGTATGGCGTCGTCTCTAAAAAGTAGCCTGTCTCGCCGAGTGAGCCATACACCTCATCCGTGCTCACATGATAGAAGCGCTTGCCTTCATATTCGCCATTCCATGCGGCGCGGGCGGCATTGAGCAGGTTGGCTGTGCCCATAATGTTCGTTTGCAGAAAAGCGTTCGGGTCAACGATGGAGCGGTCAACGTGGCTTTCAGCCGCGAGGTGGATGACGCCATCCGGCTTGTGCTCAAAAAAGAGGCTGTTCATGGCCTCCGCATCTGTAATATCTGCCTTAATGAAGCTGTAATTCGGCGCGGCTTCCACATCGCGGAGGTTCTCAAGATTTCCGGCGTAGGTAAGGGCGTCTAGGTTGATGATGTTGTAATCCGGGTATTTCTGAACGAACAGCCGAACGACATGGGAGCCGATAAAGCCGGCGCCGCCGGTGATGAGGATGGTCATTAGTAGAAAATCTTACGCCTGCGAAAGTAATGATGCGTACAGGAAGCTGCGGGCATTTACAAAGGGATAATTAGCCGTTTTAATGCAGCCTGCTATTTCCGGTTGTTATACTTGTCCTTGGAAAAATATCCCACAGCTTAAACGCTAAATGCCCGACTGTCACCCAGCGGCATCCTTCTTGTGTCCGCCGTCAAGCAATCTTTCCAACCAATCTCATGGAATCCCAAAACACCATTTCCCGCCGCAAAGTGCTCACCGGCCTCGGCGCCAGCCTTGCCGTCATGGCCGTCTCTCCCGTGTGGGCCGGCGGTGGCGCTAAACCGAAGGGCGCCGAAGTATCCGGCCCCGAAGACCCGATTAATAAATACCCTAAGCCGCCTTTCAAGGCGCAAAGCCAACCGTGGCCCGGCCTTGCCAGCAAAATGGAGCCTCGCCCAGACCACGGGGAGAAAAGCTACCGCGGCTCTGGTCGCCTGAAGGGTCGAAAGGCCCTCATTACCGGCGGCGATTCTGGCATGGGCCGTGCAGCTGCCATTGCTTATGCGCGGGAAGGCGCGGATGTGGCCATCAATTATTACCCGACTGAAGAGGCAGATGCACAGGAAGTGATTGAGCTCATTCGCGCCGAAGGCCGCAAAGCCGTCGCCATTCCCGGCGACCTGCGCGATGAAGACTTCTGCAAGCGCCTCATAGAACGCGCCGTGACGGCACTTGGCGGCTTAGACATTCTGGTATGTAATGCCGCCCGGCAACAAACGCGGGCTTCCATCCTTGACCTGACTACCGAGGAGTTTGATGCGACGATGAAGACAAACATCTACGCGCCCTTCTGGATGATTAAAGCCGCCCTCCCGCATCTCCCGCCCGGCTCCGCCATTATCGGCACCGCATCTGAGCAGGCTTACGACCCTTCGCCGGATTTGTACCATTATGCCATGACGAAGGCGGCGACGATGAATTATGTAAAGAGCCTCGGTAAGCAGTTTGCCGAGAAAGGCATTCGCGTAAACGGCGTTGCCCCCGGCCCTATCTGGACGCCCTTGCAGGTGAGCGGCGGCGCTACGATGGAGAAGCTGGTGAGCTTTGGCGGCAATACGCCGTTCAAGCGGCCCGGACAGCCCGCTGAACTTGCCTCTATCTACGTGCAGCTTGCTGCCAATGATGCGAGTTATGCTACTGGCCAGATTTACGCCTCTTCCGGCGGCGCGGGCCAGCCGTGATTAAGCGTCTTTACGCCGTATCCCCGTCTTTGTAAACTCAATCTTCCCGGCCTTGTAAAGTCCACCAGTCGTCATCTTAAAGGTCTTCTTGCTTATGCCGAAAAACTCACGGATTTCGTCCGGGTCGCTCTTATCATTATAGGGCAGGTAGCCGTTGTTGTCCTCTAACAGGCGGAGTAGTTTTTCCGTGGCGTTCTCGACGCGGGCGTAGCCGGCTTCGCCAATGCCAAGGTCTATCTTCCCGTCGGGGCGGATGGTTTTAATAAAGCCGTCCAGCTTATCGCCGGTGTCGTAATCCTGAAAGACGTCGCTGAAATACAGTACGCCGGTACGCTCGTTGTTGATGATGCAGACGTAGCCTAAGTCCGTTTGCCGCAGCACAGTGAGCTGCACTTTATCCTTCTCCTTCAATTCGCCCGGCTCCTCGCTCAGCCAGTGCTCAAACTTCTCCGTCGCGGCTACGCGGCCTGTCTGCTCGTCTATGTAAATGCCAACCAAGTAGCGCCCGCCGGGCATTATCTGACGCCCTTGCTGCGATAACGGTACGAAGATGTCTTTCATCAGGCCCCAATCCAGGAATGCGCCCTGCTGTGTGGTGCTGACGCATTTGAGGAAGACGATGTCGCCCACTACGCCGAGCGGCTCCTGCGTGGTAGCGATGAGGCGGTTTTCGGAATCATGATAGAGGAAAACGCGCAACTCATCGCCTGGCCGCGCGTCTTGCGGCGCAAAGCGCTTGGGTAGCAGGATTTCGCCGGCCTCGCCGCCGTCTAAATAAAGGCCGAACTCCACATGCTTGACCACTTTGAGCATGTTCCAGCGGCCAACCTGAATGTCTTCCATAGCGCCAAAATTACCGCGCTGCGCCGGAAGGGATGATATAAAGCAGTCGCACCGACATCACATTGTTGCGCTGATGGCCGGAGCCGTAGCCGGGCGGTATATAAGGCTGGTCGCGGATTGAGCCGAGCGTGTATTGAAATTGCCCCTGCAGGAAGAAGCGCCCGTAGATGTGCGCATTGATGCTCACAATCCCCGACCAGTCTTCCTTGATAAACGGATAGTATTCCTGCTTGATGATGATTGGATTCACATCCTCAGCCTCCTCCTTGCTGGAAAGCAGCCGCGCATAAGATATGCCCGCGCTATAATGCAGCCGCCCGCCCAGAAAAAGATGAAACATCAGCGGCAGCTCTACATAATTAAGGTCAACGCGATACCGGAACACCGCAGGCCCGAGATACGTATCCCTAATGTCCGATTGGCGGCTGCCCTTCTGCGCGTAGCCTAGGCCGAGACTTACGTGGACGATAGGCAGCACCCTTACATACACAAGCGCCCCGCCCGCGATCCCCACTTTGCGATAACCGTCATACGTATCGCCATCAACCTGGCAGAAATTGGCGCCGAGGTTTACCCCTGCGTGAAAAATCTTTGCCTCATCCCGGGAAAACAGTGCCGGTTCATCTCCCGCCTGCGCTTTGGCATGTAAGGCCGCGCTTACAAGCAGCAGGACGGTTAATAGGAAGCGCACGATTTATTGGAAGCTGGGTTGCGGAACGCCTTCATAACGCATCACCAGCTCATTCAGTATTTCGGCTATCGCATCGTTGCTCTCCGTCGTTACCAGGCGCATGCGGTATTCCTTCACATTCGGCAGGCCTTTCAGGTAATTGGCCCAGTGGCGGCGCATCTCCAGGATGCCCAGCTTCGCGCCTTTCCAGCGGATGGAAAATTCTAAGTGCTTCCGCGCAGCGACCACCCGCTCTTCTACCGTCGGCGGCGGCAGGATTTCGCCCGTTGCTACGTAATGCTTGATTTCGCGGAATATCCACGGGTGGCCTATGGCCCCGCGGCCTATCATGATGCCGTCCACGCCGTAGCGGGCTTTGTACTCCACCGCTTTTTGCGGCGTGTCTATATCCCCGTTGCCGAAGATGGGAATCTTTATCCGCGGATTGTTCTTTACCGCCGCTATCAGCCGCCAGTCCGCATCGCCTTTATACAATTGCGCGCGGGTGCGGCCGTGGATGGCGAGTGCGGCGACGCCGATGTCTTGCAGACGCTCGGCCACTTCTTCAATATTCAGCGAGTCGTCGTCCCAGCCGAGGCGGGTTTTGACGGTTACGGGGAGGCTAGTGCTGCGAATGCAGGCCTGCGTGAGGCGCACCATGAGGGGCACGTCTTTGAGCACCGCCGCGCCGGCGCCTTTGCACACGACCTTCTTCACGGGGCAGCCGAAGTTGATGTCCAGCAGGTCAGGACCGGTGGCGTCTATGATTTTCGCGCTCATGGCCATCGCGTCTTCGTCGCCGCCGAATATCTGGATGCCTATGGGGCGCTCTTCCTCAAAAATGTCCAGCTTCTGCCGGCTTTTTATCGCGTCGCGGATGAGGCCTTCGGAAGAGATGAACTCGGTGTACATCAGGTCGGCGCCGCCTTCTTTGCACACGGCGCGGAAGGGCGGGTCGCTCACGTCTTCCATGGGGGCGAGGAGGAGGGGGAAGTCGGGTAGGGTAATCTTCGGGCCTATCTGCACGGGCATGGCGCAAAGGTCGGTTAATGTGCTGGAGGGTTGGAATGTTGGAGGAGTGGAATGTTTAGTGGAATTTTCCCCAGTGGAATACCAGCGCCGGAAATAGCTGGGGGATTTTCCTCCACGGAATACCGGCGCCGGAAATGGCCGGGGGATTTTCCCTGTGTAATACCGGCGCCGGTATTACACAGGGGAAATCCCCCGCGCGATACCGGCGCGGGAAATGGCTGGGGGAAATTCCCCTGTGCAATACCAGCGCCGGTATCGCGTGGGGGAGTTTTTTTTGGGATGATGACGGAGGTGGAAACAGGATAAGTGAAAAGCCCAATAGACTGACAGCCCCCTCAATGTGCGACGCAAGGAACGATTGGGAGCGAACGGAACGCTGACTAACAAAAAATTTTCCAGCACCTTGCAGGCCCGATGCATCCTGCGCTTAAATATCATCCTGCCCGCCCTATCCGCCGTGCCTTCCGGGCGCTTGATGGGGTGGTGTTGCCGGGCTTTGGCGGGGCGAGCCTGTATGCGGTGGGGCGGGTGATGCTGCGCGAAATCCGGGCGAACCGGCTGAATATCCGGGGGGCGGCGGTGACGTATAATTTCTTTATGGCCATCCCACCGTCGCTGCTGTTTTTCTGCTCGCTGGTGCCGTACCTGCCGCTGCGTGGGGTGCAGGAAAGCATCCTGACGATCCTGCAGTTGGTAACGCCGAATGAGGCGTCTTATAAGAGCGTGTCGGGCGTTGTGGTGGACTTCCTGACCAATGAGCGGCGGGATGTGCTGTCTTTTGGTATCCTGAGCACGTTTTTCTTTTCGTCGAATGGCATTATGGGGCTGATGCGCTCCTTTGACCGGGCGCTGCCGATGTATGTGAAGCGCAACGGCATCCGGCGGCGGTGGGTGGCGATTAAGCTCACCTTCATGGTGCTGATTGTAACGATATGCACCATCGGGGCGCTGATAGCGCAGACGTCGTACATCAATGAGCTGCTGGAGCGCTTCGTAGGCCATGCGCTGCTAATACAGGTGCTGACGCTGCTGATCATCGTAGGGATGATATTCTTTGTGGTGTGCATGGTCTATACGTATGGGCCGTCGTTCAGCAGCCGGTTTCCGTTTATCTCGCCGGGGGCGGTGTTTGCCACGGTGATGTGTGTGGTGCTGAGCGCGGTGTTTTTCTTCCTGGTAAAGAATGTGATTCACTACAACAAGGTGTACGGCTCTATCGGTACGCTAATGGCCTTTATGGTGTGGCTTTTCCTCAACACGCAGGTGATATTGCTGGGCTATGAGCTGAATGTGAGTATCCTGCTTTTAAGAATGGAGCGGGAAGGGAAGGCGGCGGGCGGAATTTGATGCTTTGTTGACAGCGGCGCGCGGGCAATGCGCGTAGCTTGCGGCCCTAATCAATACTTTATGATGAAGAAAATCATTTTGCTGGCGCTGATGGCGGCAGCGTGCAGCCCGGTCATTGCTCAGAAGAAGGCTGCGAATACGCCGGGCGTGCAGCTGGCAAGAGAAACCTACAAGAGCCTGCCGATAGGTGCAAAGATTCCCTTAGCCGAAAAGATGCTCAACTCCGCAGACGGCCGGCCGGTGTCGCTGCAGCAGGCGCAGCAGGACAAAGGGCTGCTGGTAATGTTCTCGTGCAATACCTGCCCATACGTGATTAAGGCGCAGCAGCACACGATAGACGCCATGAACCAGACAAAGGACATGCACATAGGCATGGTGATCATCAACAGCAATGAGGCCATGCGCGACGGTGGTGACGCCCCGCACCGCATGAAGGAGTATGCGGATGGGCAGCATTACACGGTGCCTTACCTCGTGGATGAGCAGTCGGAACTGGCAAATGCCTTTGGAGCCACACGCACGCCGGAGGTATTCCTCTTTGACGGTAAGGGGAAGCTGGTCTATAAGGGTGCGATTGAAGACAACCCGTCAGAGCCGCAAAAGACCAAGGAATATTACCTGCTTAACGCCATGCACGCTGTAGCGGACGGCAAGCCGGTGAAGATAGCAGAGACGAAAAGCATCGGCTGCGGCATCAAGCGGATGAGCATGTAAGCAGCGCTTAGCATAGGCCGCGAACAACTGGCGGCGGCGTGATGTCAAGCACATGAACGAACAGATAAAGGCGATCGTCTTCCCCGAAGCGGTCGCCTTTGTGTGCGTCCATGTTTGGCCGCGTGCCGAGGAGAATCCAGTACATCTGGCCGGCAAGGAGCTTGCCATGCTCATAATCCTTCAGGCGGAAGTAGAAGGTGTGGCCATGGCCGTAGCGCTCAAGGAAGTCAAGCTCCGTTTCTTCTACGTCCGTAGTGATAGCGACATGGAGGTCAAATACGCAGCCGAGGATAAACTCCTCAACAGCTGCCATGCGGTCATGCTCACTGTAGTCGCGCATATTCTGCGCGATACGGTGGAAGATGTCATCCACAGTCACCATATGTATATGCGCCGGTGTTTAGCCGCCACGGGCTAAATATAGTCTTTGCCTACACAAACAGGTAATTCGCGATGTGATATTAATGTGAACGCCCGCTAAATCATCTGCCGCGCCTTCAACTCTACATATCGGTTGATGACGTCCACGCTTAGGTTCTGCGGCGTGGTAAGGATAGAAAGGATGCCATGGCGGCGGAGCTCCTTTACAATTTGGCGCTTCTCAAAATCAAAGCGGTCTGCGATGGTTTTAATGTAGATGCCTTCTACTGTGTCGGGCTGGGACTCCTGTAGTTCTTTGAGCAAAGTATTCTGGAAGAAAACAACACAAAGCAAGTGCTGACGCGCCATGTGCCGCAGGTAGGATAGCTGCCGCTCCAGAGAAGACATTGTCTCAAAATTGGTGAAAAGCAGGATGAAGGAGCGCTGCGTGACGCGGCGGTGGATGCCGGCCCAAAGCGCTTCGTAATCGCTTTCCTTGAAGTCAGTTTCCTGCTTGTAAAGTGCTTCCAGCAGGTGATTAAGCTGTCCGCTGCGGCGGTCGGCGGCCACTACATCGTTTATTTTTTGGGAAAAGGTGATGAGGCCGGCTTTGTCCTGACGCAGCAAGGCGACGTTTAGGAGGGCAAGGGCGGCATTGATGGAATGGTCAAGCAGCGTGAGGCCGTCAAAGGGCGCTTTCATAGCCCGGCCTTTGTCTAAGAAGCAGTAAATCTGCTGCTGGCGGGCGTCGGTGTAGGTATTCACCATCAGGTCGCCGGAACGGGCCGAGGCCTTCCAGTTGATAGAGCGAATGTCGTCGCCCTGCACATAGCTTTTGATTTTCTCAAACTCCATGCTGTGGCCAAGGCGGCGGACTTTTTTTGCGCCGATAGCGGAATTGTCGGCCATAGCCATAAGTTGATAGCGGCGCAAGTGCAGGAAAGAAGGGTAAACTTTTATGGTTACAGGTTCCGCAGCTATGAAGCGCCGCCGCACAAGGCTGAGTGGGGAAGAGACATAAGCCAGCACATTCCCAAACTCATATACGCCGCGCGAAGTAGGGCGTAGCGGATAAGTAATCTCACGGCGGATGCGTGGGGAAATGGTGAAGCGCTTCCGCCAATTCCGCTCTTGGAACTGAACCGGCAGCTCATCAATCAGCAAAACGGAAGCCTGAAAGTTGTAGCCATTCGCCAGCGAAACGCGGACGGCGTTCTCATCGCCTAAAGAAAAGCGCGGCGGCATTGTTCGGGCGGCGGAGATTCGGCCTTTTCCGGCAAAAAGCTGGATGTAATCAATGATGGTAAGCCCAATAACGCCCAGCGTGATGAGTGCGGCAGGCGTAAACAGCAATGGAAAGAAAAAGGCCAGCACAAACAGCCCTGAGCACGCGCCCGTAGTCGCATACCAGCGCATTGTGAGGAAGAGGTCTTTTATCATTGCTTTGTTCCGTCAACCCGAACTTGTTTCGGGTTCTATTGTGTCCTCGTTCTGCCCGATGGATGCTGGGCCAAGTTCGGCATGACGTGAGCGGGAGTTAATCCTTGGAAGCGCCTTTAAACTGATGATGGGTCTCGCGGAAGAGGACGTTGAAGGTAGTCAGCGAGCCGTAAGAAGCGGTTATGTATTGCTGCAGGTCTATCTTATCACTTTCGCTGAGCGTTTTGTTGGAATTGATTTTCTGCTCAATCAGGCGCAGGCGGTCGCGTACCATCGTGATTTTGTGGAAGAAGGTGTCAATAGGCACTTCCTTGGCCTGAAGGCTTGTGTCTTTTGGCTGGAGAACAAGCGTTCCGCCGTCCCAGCGCGTGCCGAGCGGGACGATTTGCACCTCGTGCAGGCGGCGCTCCAGCACCGTGTCCAGCGCTTCTTCAATGTCGGAAAGGGAGATTTGGCCCGGCGTGCTGCCGTCCGCCACCGCCTCGGTGACTTTCATGCCGGAAAAATCTTTGGCAACGTTGCGGGTGGCCTGTTGGCTTTTGAACCAGACGGTATAGGTTTCAGACGTTTGGTCAACGATGACGCCGCGGCCGAAGAGGTTGTGGGAGACTCGGGAGCCTACGCCCGCGCTTAAGGTGGTTTCTGTTTGGGATTCCATCGCGGCAAATTAGGATAAAGAAGGGCACAAACAGCCCGCAGCTTTGGCCTGACCGCACCTTATCTAAAAGCGGATGTGGCGATTAGCTTTGCGCGAAATGACTTCAACTATGGAAACCACACAGCCAAAAGACGCCCGCCTGCTCGCCATCTTCGCCCTTTACGACCTGCAAACGGATTATTTCCGGAAAGCGCTGGAAGGCATTTCGGATGAGGACGCGCACAACCGCCTTGGCACGAAGGCGAACCACGTAGCCTGGATAGCCGGTAGCATCGTGGAAATGCGTTTCGTCGCCGCCCGCAACCTTGGCGTGGGCATTCATCAGGAGGCGGATGAGCTTTTTAAGGATTTCAAAGGCATTCAGGATAGTGTTACCTATCCGCCGCTGTCCCAGTTTCTTGCTGATTGGGATAAGATTAGCCCGATTGTGCGGGAGAAGACCTTGGAAGTGGACACCGCTTGGCTGGACACGCGGAAAGACATGGGCGGCTGGGAGGCAAGCAATATGGAGCTGATTAATTTCAGCACCTACCGCGAGGCGAATATGATTGGGCAGATTGCGCTGTGGCGGCGGCTTTTGGGGCTTCCGGCTATGAGCTATATGCCGTAGCGCGAGTGTGTTAGCTTAACTTCGCGAAAATCCTTCTTATGGGTTTGGTGTATGCCAACATAGAACTTTCTAGTCCAGTAGTGGCTGAATTAAAGCCGCTTACCGTTCGTTGTCTGGTGGATTCCGGCGCTACGTATCTGGTGCTGCCACAGTATGTGGCTACGCAACTTAGCTTGAAGATTTTAGAAACCCGCGAGGCCACAACTGCGGATGGGAGCTCGCATACAGTGCCTTATGCCGGCCCAGTGCGCATCACTTTTGAAGACCGGAATTGCTTTGTAGGCGCACTGATTATGGCCGACGAGGTATTGCTTGGCGCGGTGCCCATGGAGGATATGGATTTGGTGATACAGCCGAAGCTGTTGCGGCTTTCTGTGAATCCCGAGAGCCGGAATATTCCGAGGGGGCATGTGAAGTAGTTAGCAGAGCTGGCTAAATCGTTTTGAGAAATTAAAAACCAGTCTGTTAGATAAGAATATGGATGTCATTAGGTTTTATCCCGAAAAGGAGCATTCCCGTTTTGACTATCTAAAAGAGTTTACACTCGCATTGATTGTTGTTGGGATATGCCATATTCTATATCCCATCCGATATCCAAACAGACGGTTCAATCCTTCTCTATTTGTTTTTGACTTGTTGATACTTGCCGTTCTGGCATTGCATATTTCCTTTTCAAAATTCGTCGTGCAAGTTGCAATTGACTATCACAATCGGTGTTTTACAGTATTCTTTATAACCTTTCGGAAAGCGCGAAATAGCCGCAGTATTCCTTTTGCGGCATTAGAGCTTGACTATAAGAAGGTTCCAAGTAGGCATTCTATCAATAATTGGACAGTTTTTATTAAAGAGCACGGCAGAAAGCTATTTGAACTTTCTATTAGCAAGAGTGGTTTTAGTAAAGAGACTTTAGATAAAATTCATCAGGCTGTTGAATTAGCGAAGATTAACTCTTAGCCTTTTCAACTTTAAGTGACTTAGGAAAGTTTCCTCAAAATCTTTTTGCAGAGAAAATCCAACTCCCTACCTTTGCAATCCCAAAAACGGGAGAAGCTCTTTACAGTATGTCACAGCGTATCCGGATTAAACTGAAGTCTTACGACCATAACCTGGTTGATAAATCCGCAGAGAAGATTGTAAAAACGGTTCGCAATACAGGCGCCGTGGTTACAGGCCCTATTCCTCTGCCTACGGAAATGAAAATCTTTACTGTGCTGCGCTCGCCGCACGTGAACAAAAAGAGCCGGGAGCAATTCCAGCTCGCTACACACAAGCGTCTGCTGGACATCTATACTTCTTCTTCCCGTACGGTGGATGCGCTGAGCAAGCTTGACCTGCCAAGCGGCGTAGAAGTAGAAATCAAGGCCTAACGGCATTGGTAGTTTGAAAAGTTGATTGGTTAGTAAGTGTCTCAACCACTGCTTAATAAGCAAAAGGGAGGCAGCTCTTAAAAATAGATTGAAAAAAGGCTATCCTGGCCCACACGCTTTAAGCAACCCAGGCGCTGGCTAAAAAACATACAGAATACTATGAGAGGTATTATTGGTAAGAAAATCGGCATGACCAGCGTCTTTGAGCCGAATGGCAAGCAGACAGCCTGCACCATTATTGAAGCTGGCCCATGTGTGGTAACTCAAAAGAAGACCGTTGAAACAGACGGCTATAATTCACTGCAAATCGCTTTTGGCGAGAAGAAGGAAAAGAACACGCCTAAGGCGATGATTCAGCACTTCGCTAAGGCTAATACAACGCCTAAGGCTTGTGTGAAAGAACTCCGCGACACATCCATCGTAAAGGAAGTCGGCGAGAGCATTACCTGCGACATCTTCGCAGAAGGCGAAAAAGTTTCCGTAATCGGCACCTCTAAGGGTAAAGGTTTCCAGGGCGTAGTTAAACGCCACGGCTTCCACGGTGTAGGCGAGGCTTCTCACGGTCAGCACGACCGTCAGCGCGCCCCGGGCTCTATTGGTGGTTCATCTTATCCTGCCCGCGTATTTAAAGGCATGCGTATGGCTGGCCGTATGGGCGGCGACCGCGTGAAGGTGAAGGAGCTGCGCATCGTAAAGGTTTATCCTGAGCAGAACTATATCCTTATTTCCGGCTCCGTTCCGGGTCACAACGGCTCTATCGTTCTCATTCAAAAATAATTTGCCCGCGACGCAAGCCGCTGTAAAATACTATTGCCATGCAAGTTGATGTAATGAATAATAAAGGCGAAAAGACAGGCCGCTCAATGGAGCTTCCTGACGAAATCTTCGCCATTGAGCCGAACGACCATTGTATTTACCTCGCGGTAAAGCAATACCTCGCCGCTCAGCGTCAGGGTACGCACAAGACCAAGACACGCGCTGAAGTGCATGGCTCTTCCCGGAAGCTGCACAAGCAGAAGGGTACCGGCGGCGCTCGTAAGGGCAACATTCGCAACCCGCTTTATAAGGGTGGTGGTACTGTAAATGGCCCGCTTCCTCACCGTTATGATTTCAAGCTGAACCGTAAGGTAAAAGACCTGGCTAAGATGAGCGCTCTTGCTCACAAGGCTAAGGAAGGCAAAATCGTAGTGGTAGAAGACTTCAGCTTTGACGCCCCTAAGACGAAGGATTTCGCAGCTGCAATCGGCACACTTTCGCAGAATGCACGTCGTACAATGGTGATTGTTCCTGAGTATAACGCCAACGTTTACCTCAGCGGTCGCAACCTGCAGAACAACAAGACCGTTGTGCTGAGCGATATGAATACCTATGACCTGATGAACGCCAGCACGCTGGTATTCACCGAAGGCGCAGCTAAAATGTTCACCGAAGAGGCAGCTCCTGCTGAAGCTTAATAATAGTCGGAGGCATTGCCTCTTTATAAAAGAATAAACAATGAAACCTGCTGACGTTTTAGTTCGCCCAATACTGACTGAGAAGGTGAATCTCCAGATGGAGAAGAGCAGCCGCTACACTTTTGAAGTGGCGAAGGCTGCCAACAAGCTGGAAGTAAAGAAGGCGGTAGAAGAATTCTACGGCGTAAAGGTTCAGGATGTGAATACCATCGTTGTTCCTGCCAAGAATAAGAGCCGCTTCACCAAAGCCGGTGTACTCCGTGGCCGCAAGAGCGGTTATAAGAAAGCCGTAGTTACCCTTGCAGAGGGCGATTCAATAGACTTGTTTCAATAAAGAAGATTAGCATAGACTTCTAAACCTATCCACTAATCAACTTTTCAACTTAATAAGAAATGGCACTTCGCAAATACAAACCAACCACTGCCGGCACCCGCTGGAGGATTGGTAACGCTTACGCCGAAATCACGACCAACGTTCCGGAAAAGAGCCTCCTTGAAGCTCAGCACAACACCGGTGGTCGTAACAGCCAGGGCCGTCGCGCAATGCGCTACAGCGGTGGCGGTAACAAGATTAAGTACCGCATCATAGACTTCAAGCGCAACAAGCACAACATCCCTGCTACCGTTGCGACTATTGAATACGACCCGAACCGTACGGCCTTCATCGCGCTGCTGAATTATGCAGACGGTGAAAAGCGTTACATCCTCGCTCCACAAGGCCTGGAAGTAGGTGGAACCGTAATGAGCGGTGAAGGTGCAGCGCCGGAAGTAGGCAATGCACTTCCAATGAAGAACATGCCGCTTGGTACTGTTATTCACAACATTGAGCTTCAGCCAGGCCGCGGTGGTGCAATTGCCCGCTCAGCCGGTACTTATGCTCAACTGGCGAATAAGGAAGAGCGTTATGCTGTTCTGAAGATGCCTTCTGGTGAGCTTCGTAAGGTGCTTATCACTTGCATGGCTACTGTAGGTACTGTTTCTAACAGTGACCACCAGCTCCAGAGCATGGGTAAGGCAGGCCGCAACCGTTGGAAGGGTATCCGTCCACGCGTACGTGGTGTAGCTATGAACCCGGTTGACCACCCAATGGGCGGTGGTGAAGGACGTAGCTCAGGCGGACACCCACGCAGCCGTACCGGTAAGTATGCTAAGGGCGAACGTACACGCAGCACTACTAATCCAAGCAACAAGCTGATTATTCAGCGCAAGGATGGTAAGAAGCTCAGCGGTCAGTACAAAAAGTAATTAATCGTGGCTCGTTAAAATAGCAATTCCGCAAATCAACAACCACACATCTCAATAAGAAATGGCACGTTCAGTATCAAAAGGCCCCTACATAGATGGCAACCTTAACGACAAGGTGATGGCTATCGCAGAAGGAAAGGCGAAGAAAGGGGTAATCAAGACATGGAGCCGTCGCTCAACAATCAGCCCGGACTTCGTAGGTCAGACGTTTGCTGTGCACAACGGCAACAAGTTCATCCCTGTGTATGTAACGGAATACATGGTAGGCCACAAGCTCGGTGAGTTCGCTCCAACACGCAACTTCAAGGGTCACGGCGGGAAATAATTAAAAATGCAAAATTCAAAATGCAAAAAACGGCGCTTTGAATTTTGTTAGAAAAGAAGATAAACAGAAAGACAAAGCAGCAGAGTTCAATCGCAAGTAAGCAATCAAAACATACCGTTCTGACCTTTTGCATTTTGCATTTTGCATTTTAAATTAAAACAATGGAAGCTGCAGCACGCTTACGTAATCAACCAACTTCTCCGCGCAAAATGCGCCTGCTGGCCGACCTTATCCGTGGCCAGAAGGTAGAAGACGCGCTGAACATTCTTAAGTTCAGCACTAAGCACCCTTCGCAGCCGCTGGAGAAGCTCCTGCTTTCTGCGATTGCCAACTGGGGCATCAAGAACGAAGGACAGGATGTGGCAGCCGCTAACCTCATCGTGAAGACCATCTTCGTAGATGGCGGCCGCACGCTCAAGCGGATGAACCCGGCTCCACAAGGCCGCGCTTATCGCCTTCGCAAGCGCAGCAATCACGTAACACTGATTGTTGACAGCAAAGCAGCAGCCGGCAACGTCAAGAAAACAACTACTCAAAGCCAAAACGAAGCGCAAGCTTAATTTGAAATAACAAAATGGGTCAGAAAACAAATCCGATTGGCAACCGTCTGGGCATCGTGCGCGGTTGGGACTCTATGTGGTATGGCGAGAAGAAAGACTTCGGCGCCAAGCTGGTAGAAGACCACAAAATCCGCACTTACCTCAACGCGCGTATCAACAAGGGCGGCATTGCCCGCATCGTGATTGAGCGCACGCTGGGCAAGCTCATCGTTACCATCCACACCTCCAAGCCAGGTATTATTATCGGCAAGGGCGGTACCGAGGTTGACCGGATTAAAGAAGAGCTGAAGAAGCTGACTAAGAAGGACGATGTTCAAATCAACATCATGGAAATCCGTCGTCCCGAAATGGATGCCATGATTGTAGGTGAAACTATAGCCCGCCAGCTGGAAGGTCGCGTTAGCTACAAGCGCGCCCTGAAGATGGCCATCCAGACCGCCATGCGGATGGGTGCCGAGGGAATCAAAATTAAAGTAGGCGGTCGTCTCGGTGGTTCTGAAATTGCCCGTACTGAAGAGTACAAGCAAGGTCGTACACCCCTGCACACCCTCCGTATGGATATTGATTACGCTTCCACTTATGCCATGACCGTTTACGGTAAGATTGGTATCAAGGTGTGGATTTGCAAGGGCGAAGTACTCGGCAAGCGTGACCTGAACCCCAACTTCTCATCAGGTGCTGCTGACCGCCGTGGCGGTGAAGCTGGTGGCCGTCCTGATGGCTTCCGTGGCGGTGACCGTGGAGACCGTCGTGGCGGAGGTGGTGAGCGCCGCGAAGGCGGTGGAGGTGGTGGTGACCGTCGCCGCGAAGGCGCAGGCGGTGGTGGTGGCAACCGCGGTGGTGGTGGCGGAGGCCGTCGCTAAGAAAATTGAATTGTTGAGACGTTGAATCGTTTATAAAAGAAGAAAAGTCAGTCAGTAGCACATCCGGTCTTAATACTAGATACTTGCTACTTGATACCAAAATAAGTAACTATGTTACAGCCGAAGAGAACCAAACACCGGAAAGCACATAAAGGCCGCATCAAGGGTAACGCACAGCGTGGCGCTACTGTAGCCTTTGGCTCATTTGGCCTGAAGGCGCTGGAGCCCATCTGGCTCACTAACCGTCAGATTGAATCTGCCCGTCAAGCCATGACCCGCGCCATGAAGCGTGAGGGTAATGTATGGATTCGCATTTTCCCTGACAAGCCGATTACCAAGAAGCCAGCCGAAGTGCGGATGGGTAAGGGTAAGGGTAACCTGGAGTACTATGCTGCTGTTATCCGTCCAGGACTTATCTTGTTTGAAGCAGAAGGCGTTCCGCTGGATGTTGCAAAGCACGCGTTTGAGCTTGCTGCGCAAAAGTTGCCGATTAAGACAAAGTTTGTGGTACGTGCTGATTATGCAGGAGCGTAAAAGAGGATTTAGCAACCCGCCCAAAATAAGAGAACTGATTGTATTTATTACTGGAGGATTGCTTGGAGCATCTTTAGTATATTTCATTATATTTCTTTTAAAACATAGACATTAATAGGGTATAAGAAGCAATTCTAAAATCCGAAATCAGAAATACAATGGCAAAGAACAAAAAAGCAGACCAGCATGAATATCGTCAATGGGATGATGCTGCGCTTGATAACAACATCGCCGACGAGGAAATGCGCATGAAGAAGCTGCAGTTCAGCCATGCGGTGAATCCAATTGAGAATCCGCTCTCCATTCGTGCCCTGCGTCGCCGCATTGCCCAGATGAAGACTGAGCAAACCCATCGTTCGCTCGCTAAATAATATCCAGACCAATGGAAAACCAGAATATAGCCGAGACAGCAGGAGCCACTCAGGGCCAGCATGGCGTTGAGCGTGCCAACCGTAAAGTACGTACCGGTGTTGTTACATCTGACAAGATGACCAAGACCATTACCGTTAAGGTAGAGCGTAAGGTAAAGCACCCGATTTACGGAAAGTTCCTTAAGAAGTCCACATCATTCCACGCTCACGACGAGGAGAATACAGCCGGCATAGGCGATACAGTCCGCATCATGGAGACTCGTCCTATGAGCAAGACTAAGCGCTGGCGCCTGGTGGAGGTTATTGAAAAGGCTAAATAAAGTCAAAAGGTAAAAGTCAAAAGTCTAAAGTTGTTTAGAAACCAGCTTTCTACTTTCTGCTAACTACTTTATACTCAAAGAAAATGATACAACAAGAATCCCGGCTTTCTGTAGCCGACAATAGCGGCGCCAAGGAAGTTCTTTGCATCCGTGTACTGGGCAATTCAGGCCAGAACGTTGCCGGTATTGGCGATAAGATTGTGGTGAGCGTAAAAGACGCCATCCCGGCCGGCGGTATCAAGAAAGGTACTGTATCTAAGGCAGTTATCGTTCGTACGAAGTTTAAGCTCCGCCGCAAGGACGGTTCTTACATCGCCTTTGACGATAACGCGGTAGTACTCCTCAACAACTCCGACGAACCACGCGGTACCCGCATCTTCGGCCCTGTTGCCCGTGAGCTGCGCGATAAAGGATATATGAAAATTGTATCCCTCGCACCGGAAGTATTGTAATTATCCCTTAACTTCGCCGCCCGCTAGAAATGGATGGCTAAAAGGAACAAAATCAAGTGAAAAAGCGTTTTCAACCAAAGTTCAATATTCGCAAGGGCGATTCAGTAGTGGTAATTACCGGTTCTGGTAAAGACCGCGCTACGCCTAAGCGTGTTATGGCAGTTTACCCAAGCAAGGAGAAGATTCTTGTGGAAGGTGTAAATACCGTATCAAAGCATAAAAAGCCAAGCGCACAGAATCCACAGGGTGGCATCATCCAGGAAGAAGCGCCAATCCACATCTCTAACGTAATGCTATGGGATGCAAAGGCTAAGGCACCTGTTCGTATCAAGCGTGAGCGTACAGAAACCGGCTTCAACCGTGTATCTAAGAAGAGCGGCGAAGTAATTAAGTTCTAAATAGTTTAACCGGCGAAACAAGCGACATACAGACTTGCTGAACCGACAATCAAAAAGCAATGGCTAACGCAACTGCAACATATACCACCCGCCTGAAGAAGAAGTATAACGATGAAGTTATACCTGCGCTGATGAAGAAGTTCGGCTACAAGACCGTGATGCAATGTCCGCGTCTGGAGAAGATTTGCCTGAACCAAGGCGTGAAAGGCTCTGTAAGCGATAAGAAGCTGATTGATGATGCAGTGACTGAAATGTCAACCATCACTGGTCAGAAAGCGGTGCCTACAATGTCTAAGAAGGACATCTCTAACTTTAAGCTCCGTAAGAACATGCCGATTGGTGCCCGCGTAACACTGCGTGGTGCTAACATGTTTGACTTTATGGACAGGCTTGTTTCTATCTCCCTGCCACGTGTACGTGACTTCAAGGGTATCAACGACAAAAGCTTTGATGGTCGCGGTAACTATACAATGGGTGTTACCGAACAGATTATCTTCCCGGAAATCAACATTGACAAAATCAACCGTATCTCTGGTATGGACATCACCTTCGTGACTACCGCCAAGACAAACGATGAGGCTTTTGAGCTTCTGAAGGAAATGGGAATGCCTTTTAAGAACGTAAAGAAGGATGGCGCTGAATAATTAATAGACTACGCACAACATCATTATAATAAAATGGCAAAAGAATCAGTAAAAGCCCGCGATCGCAAGCGCGCTAAGTTGGTAGCCCAGTATGCTGAGCGTCGCGCTGCACTGAAGGCTGCAGGTGACCGTGAGGGTCTGGATAAGCTGCCACGTAACAGTTCGCCTGTACGTCAGCATAACCGTTGCCAGATTACCGGTCGTCCGAAAGGCTACATGCGCCACTTCGGTATCTGCCGCGTACTCTTCCGCGATATGGCACTTGACGGTAAGATTCCTGGCGTTAAGAAAGCGTCTTGGTAATCCACCCGTAACGGCTTAATTCAACAATATCATCTAACCGTTTCAAGGTCGGCTAAAGCCGAAACCAGTAACAAACTCAATAACTCGCTTAACGATGGTAACAGACCCAATAGCAGACTTCCTGACGCGCATCCGCAACGCGCAAATGGCTAATCACCGCATCGTGGAAATTCCTGCGAGCAATGTGAAGAAGCGCATGACCGAAATCCTGTACGACAAGGGCTATATCCTGAAGTACAAATTTGAGGACGACAACAAGCAGGGACTCATCAAGATTGCCTTGAAGTATAATGCTGAAACTAAAGAGCCTGCTATCCGCAGCCTTGAGCGTGTAAGCCGTCCGGGACTGCGTCAATACGCTAAGCCTGCTGAAATCCGTCGCGTACAGAATGGTCTTGGCGTTGCTATCATCTCAACTTCCAAAGGTCTAATGACAGACAAAGAAGCTCGTGCTCAGAACGTCGGCGGCGAAGTGATGGCCTATATCTACTAAGAATTTAAAATGAAAAATTCAAAATACAAAACTGCTTTTGAATTTTGCGACAGATAAGAAACCGATAATCTAAGCGCACTATACAACGCTGAAAGCCGGTAAGTCAATTTTACATTTTGCATTTCAAATTTTGCATTAAACAATGTCTCGTATAGGTAAGCAGCCGGTAACACTGGCACAAGGCGTAACCCTAACGGTTTCTCCTTCAAATGAAATCACGGTAAAAGGCCCGAAGGGTACGCTCACGCAGCAGATTGACCGCGACATGATTGTTGAGGTCAATGATAACGCTGTAAACGTTAGCCGTCCGACAGACCAAATCCGTCACCGCGCATTACATGGCCTTTATCGCTCCCTGATATCCAACATGGTGCAGGGCGTAACAGAAGGCTTTACGCGTGAACTTGAACTGGTGGGCGTAGGTTTCCGTGCGGCCGTTACCGGTCAGCAGGTGGATATGGCGCTCGGCTTCTCCCACAATATCATTTTTGAACTTCCTAAGGAAATCAAGGCTTCGGCTGTTTCTGAAAAGGGTCAGAATCCACGCCTCATTCTGGAAGGTATTGATAAGCAGCTTGTAGGTCAGATTGCTTCTAAGATTCGCTCACTCCGTAAGCCTGAGCCTTATAAGGGTAAGGGTGTTCGTTACAAGGGTGAAATTGTTCGTCGAAAGGCTGGTAAGGCAGCTGGTAAGTAAGGTTAATGCGTTGGGATGTTGCGCAAGCAGCATGCCAACGAATAAATAAAATCCCGGTAGCCATCCCAAGTGGGTGAGCCCGTAAAAACAGAAAGAAAATGCCAATCGCTCAAAAACAACTCCGCCGGCAGAAACTCCGCTGGCGCATCCGGACTACAGTATCCGGCACGGCTCAAAAGCCACGCCTGTCTGTATTCCGCTCTAATAAAGACATCTACGCACAGCTCATTGACGATACTGCGGGCCACACGCTTGCTGCTGCTTCTTCCCGCGAAGCAGACATCTTCAAGGCTGAGGGTGCGAAGGTGGAGAAAAGTGCGATGGTTGGTAAGATCCTCGCAGAACGCGCAAAGGCGGCAGGTATTGAAACCTGCGTGTTTGACCGCGGTGGCTATCTCTACCATGGTCGTGTCAAGAGCCTCGCCGACGGTGCGCGTGAAGGAGGTCTGAAATTCTAAATCAATCAGTAGAAAGTCCAAAGCAGAAAGCTGTTACAACAGCGCCTCTACGAACCAGCTTTCTACTTTCTACTAAAGACTTTATACTAAAATGGCATTTCAAGAATCAAATAAAGTAAAGGGCAGCGAGCTGGAGCTTACTGACAAAGTGGTGTCCATCAACCGTGTTGTGAAAACAACAAAGGGTGGCCGCGCATTCTCCTTCTCTGCCCTCGTAGTTGTAGGCGATGGCGCTGGCGTGGTAGGACATGGTCTCGGTAAGGCTAAGGAAGTGCAGGAAGCCATCACGAAGGGTATTGACGACGCTAAGAAGAATCTTATCCGCGTACCAGTAATGAAGGGCACCATTCCACATGAGCAGTTCGCAAAGGAAGGCGCTGCGAAGGTGATGATTCGCCCTGCTGCCCATGGTACAGGCGTAATTGCCGGAGGCTCAATGCGTGCCGTACTGGAAAGCGCAGGTATCACAGACGTGCTTTGCAAGAGTCTTGGCTCTGCTAATCCGCACAATGTGGTCAAGGCAACCTTCAATGCCCTGTCTCTGCTCCGTGAGCCTACCAGAGTGGCTCGTGACCGCAATATCAACCTTAAGAAAGTTTTCAACGGATAAATAATTAAAAATGCAAAATTCAAAATGCAAAAATGCTTTTTGATTTTGCGGCGACAGGAAAGTCACGAAATATTTCGTCAGGTCCTTCTGTATCGTTTTTGCATTTTGCATTTTAAATTTTGCATTAAAAATGGCTAAGATTAAGATTACTCAGGTAAAGAGCGGCATTGACCGCCCGTTGCGCCAAAAGCGTACGCTCATTGCCCTTGGTTTGCGTAAGATGCTCGCTACCGTTGAGGTAGAAGCAACGCCGCAAATTCAGGGCATGGTAGCCAAAGTTGCTCACCTCGTAAGGGTTGAAGAACTGGCTTCCTAATTTAATAATCAATTGCGAGCGGCTTGTTCGCCGCGCAAGTAAACAACAGAACACAATGGCTCTCAACAATATTAAGCCTGCAGAAGGCGCAGTACATAAGACAAAGCGCATTGCGCGCGGCGAAGGTTCCGGTCACGGTACCACGGGCGGTAAGGGTAATAAAGGTCAGCAATCCCGCACTGGCTCTAAGCGCAAGCGCGCATCAGAAGGCGGCCAGATGCCAATCCAGCGCCGGATGCCTAAGCGCGGCTTTAAAAATCCATTCCACGTTGATTATAAAGTATTCAACCTTGGCGACCTTGACTTCCTCATTGAAAAGTATGAGCTGAAGGAATTTTCCGAGGAGGTGCTGTACATGAATGGTCTCATTTCACGTACTGAGAAAGTAAAAATTCTCGGCACCGGCGAACTAAAGGCAAAACTGCCATTTAAGGTAACAAGAATGTCCGGCAAGGCCAGGGAACTGCTGGAAGCCGGTGGGAGTACGGTTGAGCTTATCTAAGGCTTTACGCGGTAAGGTTGGTGAGTTGATAAGTCGGGGTGAGCTTGCTTAACCAGATATCAACTTATCAACCTTTCCACTTTCAGCCCTTTTCCGTTACTTCGCAGTCCTTTTTCCCTTTCCTACACCACACATATTTCGTGAAGAAGCTTATTGATACACTGAAGAATATCTGGAGCATTGAAGAGCTCCGTAAGAAGATTCTTTATACGCTGCTGCTCATTCTGGTTTACCGCGTTGGTTGCTATATCACCATCCCGGGCCTTAACCCGAACATGCTGAAGCAGGCAGAGACGGCCGGCGGCGGCGGTATTCTCGGCCTTATCAACTCATTCTCCGGTGGTGCGTTTCTACGTGCTTCCATTTTCGCATTGGGCGTAATGCCATACATTACGGCATCCATCTTTATGCAGCTTGCAGGCATCATCGTGCCGCAGGTAGCCAAGATGCAGAAGGAAGAAAGTGGAAGAAAGAAAATCAACCAATACACACGTTATCTGACTGTTCTGGTAACGGCTTTCCAGAGCATCGCTTACGCAACCACGTTTCTTCGTTCTCCGCAATATCAGGCTGCGCTTGACCTGACACACTTTACGCCGTTCCTCTTCACGCTGACAACGGTCGTTGTGCTTGTAGCAGGTACGCTCTTCGTAATGTGGCTCGGCGAGAAGATTACTGATAAGGGCATTGGCAATGGTACTTCCCTCATTATCATGGTAGGAATCATGGCCCGTCTGCCGCACTCTCTGGCTCAGGAGTTTGATGCACGCAATGGCCAAGGCGGCGCAAGCGGTCTGCTGATATTCCTTATTGAAATGGCGCTCTTCGTAGCCGTTATTGTCGGTCTTATCCTGCTCACGCAGGGCGTCCGCCGTGTGCCGCTGAACTATGCCCGCCGCATTATCGGCTCGACGAATGCGGCTAAGGAAGTGACTGGCGCACGTGACTTCATTCCATTGAAAGTGAACATGGTTGGTGTAATGCCGATCATTTTCGCGCAAGCGCTGATGTTCATCCCGGCCACGCTATCCGGCTTTGCCGATCCAAAAGGCTCCGGCGGTTTTCTTCGCTCGCTGAGCGATGATGCCAACTGGCCTTATTATCTCATCTACGCTATCCTCGTAATAGCCTTCACATACTTCTACACCGCCATCACGTTCAACCCGACGGATATGGCGGACAACCTGAAACGCAACAACTCGTTCATCCCCGGCGTAAAGCCCGGTGAGCCAACGGCGAACTACATCTCTACCATTATGGATAGGATTACGCTGCCCGGCGCGCTGTTTCTCGCTGTAGCAGGCGTACTGCCAGGCCTCGCCCGTATCCTTGGTGTAACCAGCGGCTTTGCATCTTTCTACGGCGGAACGTCTATGCTGATTGGCGTTGGTGTAATCCTCGACACACTCCAGCAGATAGAAAGCCATCTCCTCATGCGTCAATATGACGGCCTGATGAAAACAGGACGTATAGCAGGTCGCCAGGCAGCAGCTACGATATAAATTTGGTTGGTATCCGCCACGGCGGAGACTGACCTCCACATACGGTCAGATTTCGCCACGGCGGACTCTGACCGTTTCTTTTTTTCAAGCTAAGACAATGATTCACATAAGAACAGAAGACGAGATAGACATTATCCGCGAAAACGCACTCATGGTGACGGCTACGCTTACAGAAGTGGCTAAAATGCTTCGTGTCGGTATCACGACGGCGTCTATAGACGAAATGGCGGAAACATTCATTCGCGATAATGGCGGCATTCCTTCATTTAAAGGCTACGGCAATTTCCCGGCTGCCCTTTGCATCTCCGTTAATGAAGTAGTAGTGCACGGCATCCCGTCTGATTATGAATTGAAAGACGGCGACATCATATCCGTTGATTGCGGCTTTTATCGAAACGGCTACCACGGCGACCATGCCTACACGTTCGCTATCGGCAATGTGGCGCCTGAAGTACTTAAGATGATGCGTATCACCAAAGAGTCACTCACAAAAGGCATCACGCAGGCGCGTGCTAACAACCGCACCGGCGACATTGCATGGGCAGTTGAGAATTATACCTTTGGCCAGCACGGTTATGGCGTAGTGCGCGAGCTTGTAGGCCACGGCGTAGGCAAGGACCTCCATGAAGACCCGCAGATACCAAACTTCGGCAAGCGCGGCGATGGCAAGAAGCTCAAAGAGAAAAGCGTCATTGCCATTGAGCCGATGATAAACCTCGGCGTCAAGGAAGTCTATACACTGGACGATGGCTGGACGATTGTAACACAGGACGGAAAGCCTTCCTGCCACTATGAGCATACCGCGGTGGTACGGCGGAATGGGGGAGAAGCGCTATCAGATTTTGCGCCTATTGAAGAAGCGGAGCGAGCAAACCCAGAGCTGAATAAAGGTCATTTGGTAATGGCTGAAACCGAAGTAGCAGCCTGAGATTTTCTCCGCAGGAGCAATAGACCTATAAGCATCAGCGTCACGGATATGATTTCCGCCTGAGTGGGATGGATAAATCCCCAGTCATACTTATAGTTCACCCGGATTAATTCTACCAAAAAGCGTTCTGCCCCGGTCAGAATAAGATAGACCCCAAACATCTGCCAAGGCCGCTTCAGCCTACCTCGGATGCTCCAAAGGAAGAAAAACAGTCCCACACATACAATCGCTTCATAAACCGGGGTCGGGAAGACCGCTACCGGCAAAACGCGGAAATACTCTTCCTCATTTGGCGGGTTCTCCAGCTTAATGCCTTCATTGCCTACATTGCGCGGATAGTTCTGCGCCCATAGCCAGCGCGGCATCCAGATAGGCGCAGGAGCGTAAAGCAGGTTTGTATCGCCGCGGAATTTTTCTGAGTAATAGGCAACCGCCGCCGCACCCTGGCTGCGCGATATTTGCTTTAGCTCGCCGCTGGTTAGAATTTCACCGTTGGCCGTCTGTATGCTTTGGCTGACGTAAGCGCTATTATAAATTCCCCAATCGCCATCACCGGCAAGCTGGCATCCAAGCCGGCCAATGCCATACGCTACCATAATAGCCGGAGCCGCAGCATCACATAAATGTGCGAAGCGGATTTTCTGCTTCTTGGCGTAATAATAAAAAATCGCTGTTGCTACAATAAGGCCTCCGTAAAAGGTCAATCCGCTACGGGAGAACAGCGAACCAATCGGGTCGCGCAGGAAATCCTGCCAGGTCTCCAGCGCATTAAACACCTTCGCACCAATTAGACCTCCAATGGCGGCAATCATCACAATTTCCGAAATGCGCTCATGCGGCCACATCTTGCCGCCGGTTTTCTTATCCGTAATCGGCTGAATCAACCCCTCGCCTTCCTTGCGCCGCAGCTCTCGAATCATTACCCATGTCGCTGCCAAGAACGCAAGCGCCACCATTGCGCCGAAGGTCTTAAACAGGCCCACCCAGTGCGGTGGAAAGTAGCCCGTGAGGCCATAGACGAGGTAGCGAAAGTCAGGGAACATAAAGCGCGGCAAATGTAGGCCGCTGAATTTACCACTAAGACACTAAGAACACTGAGAAACACTAAGACTTAGTACCTCTTAATGCCCTTAGTGTCTTAGTGGTAAAAAATTCATAGACCGGCAATCAACGGCAGACACGCTTCAATCATCCGCTCTACCGCCTTCCCACCATCAGCGGAAAAAGTTCCGGTCATTCTATTCGCCACAATGGCCGAGATAGAAAGACACTGATGCCCCAGCAGCTTCCCAAGGCCATAAATCGCCGAAGTCTCCATCTCAAAATTCGTCACCCGGTGCCCCCGGCTGCTGAACGTGCCAAGCGCATCAATCAGATTCGGAAAAGCAATCGGCGCACGCAACACCCGCCCTTGAGGGCCATAAAATCCCGGACAGGTAATCGTAATCCCACTCGCCATCTTATCCGCAAAAGCAGCCCTAAGCCGGATGCCGCCTTCGGCGATGTATGGATTTATAGCCGAGCCTTCCAGCCGCGTATGTGCCGTAAACTCCCGCAGCATATAGGTCTCATCGGGGTTCGGCTCCTGCATGTAGTAATGCATCAGGTTATCCAGCCCGATTGCGAAAGACGAAGCGACAAAGCTATCCACTGGCACATCCCGCTGCAGCGAGCCGCTGGTACCGAGCCGGATGACATTGAGCGACTTTCTCTGAGCCGTTATTTCCCGTGTCCTAAAGTCAATATTCGCCAGCGCGTCCAGCTCCGTGAGCACAATGTCAATATTATCCGGCCCTATGCCGGTGCTTACCACGCTGATGCGCTTTCCGCCAACGCGCCCCGTATGTGTGATAAACTCCCGGTGCGCGGCGCGGGCTTCTATTGAATCAAAATGCCTGCTCACCGTTTCCACCCGTCCCGGGTCGCCAACGGTGATAATAGTATCTGCTAATTCTTCAGGCCGCAGGTCAAGATGATAGATGGCGCCGCGTGCGTTGATGATGAGTTCGGAAGGGGCAATAGGCATAGCCGGAAAACTTGCCTGCAAGATGAAGGAACATTCCAACATTCCAACGCTCCAACCTTCCAACCATTATCTTTGCCGACTTTTAAAAATCACTGATTAGATGAATAAAGAAGTACTTCTGTACCTCGTGCCCCTTTGCGGCGTAATTGGTTTGCTATTTACTGCCGCCCGCGGCTCATGGGTGAGCAAACAAGATGCCGGCAACGACCGGATGAAGGAAATAGCCCGCTATATCGCCGAAGGCGCGATGGCCTTCCTGAAGGCAGAGTGGAAAATCCTGACCTACTTCGCCATCATTGCGGCGCTGCTCCTCGGCGTGATGGGCGCTACCAATCCAGAAAGCCACTGGAGCATCGCCGTTGCCTTTATCGTCGGTGCTGTTTTCTCTGCCACGGCAGGTTACATCGGCATGAACATCGCTACGAAAGCGAATGTGCGCACCGCTCAGGCGGCTCGTACCTCTCTCGCACAGGCGCTTAAAGTTTCCTTCACGGGCGGCTCGGTGATGGGCCTTGGCGTTGCCGGTCTGGCGGTGCTGGGCTTGGGCTCCATCTTTATTATTCTTCTGAAAGTGTTTGTGCCTTCCCTCGGTCTCGGCACTGGCTTCGACGCGATGGAAATGAAGAAGGCGATTGAAGTCCTCACCGGCTTCTCCCTCGGCGCGGAAAGCATCGCCCTCTTCGCCCGCGTAGGCGGCGGTATTTACACAAAGGCTGCCGACGTAGGCGCTGACCTTGTAGGCAAGGTAGAAGCCGGCATCCCCGAAGACGACCCACGCAACCCTGCGACGATTGCTGATAACGTAGGCGACAACGTAGGCGACGTAGCGGGTATGGGCGCTGACCTATTTGGGTCTTATGTGGCTACTGTGTTGGCAACAATGGTGCTTGGCTCCGAAACAATGGCGCACGACGCATTCTCCGGCATTTCCCCGATTCTCCTGCCGATGCTCATTGCGGGAATTGGCGTAATCCTTTCCATCATCGGCACTTTCTTCGTGCGCATTTCCGATAAGGCCGGCATCTCTACAGCAGCCGTTCAAAAGGCGCTTAACATGGGCAACTACGGCTCCATGGTGTTGACCGCGATTGTCTCCTTCGGTCTCGTGCAATTCCTGATGCCAGATACGATGGTACTGCGTGGTCATGAGTTCACGAAGGGTGGCGTGTTTGGCGCTATTATGGTCGGCCTCGTTGTAGGTACGCTGATGAGCGTCATCACAGAATACTACACTGCCATGGGCAAGCGCCCGGTGATGTCTATCATCAATCAATCTTCTACCGGCCACGCTACAAACGTCATTGGCGGTCTGGCGGTCGGTATGGAATCTACCTTCCTGCCTATTCTCGTGCTGGCTGGCGGCATCTACGGCTCATTCTACTTTGCAGGATTGTACGGCGTGGCGATTGCCGCCGCAGGCATGATGGCAACGACCGGTATGCAATTGGCGATTGACGCCTTCGGCCCTATTGCGGACAACGCAGGCGGCATTGCCGAAATGAGCGAGCTCCCGGCAGACGTTCGTGAAAAGACCGACATTCTGGATGCCGTAGGCAATACAACAGCCGCTACCGGTAAAGGCTTCGCCATCGCTTCCGCCGCGCTTACTGCCCTGGCGCTCTTTGCCGCCTTCGTAGGCATCGCCAAAATTGACGGCATTGACATTTACCGTGCGGATGTACTTGCGGGCCTCTTTGTGGGCGCTATGATACCGTTTATCTTCTCCTCCCTTGCTATCCGCGCCGTTGGCGAAGCTGCGATGGCTATGGTGCAGGAAGTGCGCCGCCAGTTCCGCGAGATTCCGGGCATTATGGAAGGCACCGGCAAGCCGGAGTACGATAAGTGCGTTGCCATTTCCACAACCGCTTCCCTGAAGAAGATGATGCTGCCGGGCGCAATCGCAATTGTCTCCCCGCTGATTATCGGCTTCATCTTCGGCCCTGAAGTGCTGGGCGGTTTCCTCGCAGGCGCAACCGTGACCGGCGTATTGATGGGCATGTTCCAGAACAACGCCGGCGGTGCCTGGGATAACGCAAAGAAGTCTTTTGAGAAGGGCGTTCTGATACAAGGTCAGATGTACTACAAGAAGAGCGAGCCGCATAAAGCTTCCGTAACCGGCGACACCGTAGGCGACCCATTCAAGGATACCTCAGGCCCGTCTATGAATATCCTCATCAAACTGATGAGCATAGTGAGCCTTGTCATTGCGCCGACACTCGCCAACATGCACCACGACAGCATCATGCAGCGCCGTGGCGATAAACTGAAGACACTGATGGAGCTGAACGGTGTCGTAGCAACACAGGCTGCGCCAATGGACACGGTTCACAATGCTGGCCCCGCGCCAATTCCATCTTCTCCGGTAAAAGGAACTATAAACGAGGCCGGCGATTTTGTCTATGAAACCGGCGAAGTAACGGAACTGGACGTAAAAGGCATGAAGATGTCCGTAGGCGCGATGTCTTCTGAAAAGAAGCTCGTTGATTTTCTCAACAATGGCTCCGTCTCCGACGATAAAACAAACGGCTGGATAACGATGGATCGCTTGCGCTTTGAAAGCGGCAAGGCATCTGTCAAGCCCGAATCTGAAGAGCAGATTAAGAACATCGCCGGCATCCTCAAAAGCTATCCCGATGCTACCGTCAAAATCGGCGGCTACACAGACAGCGTAGGCAATGAAGCGGCCAACATGAAGCTCTCTCAGGAACGCGCGGAAGCAGCAAAGGCTGCTATTTTAAAGCAGGGCGTGGATGGCCGCCGCATTGATGCGGAAGGCTACGGCAGCCAGCATCCCGCCTGCAAGCCCGGCGACCCGCAGTGCTCCGGCGACCCTAAGATGTGCAATGCCCTCAACCGCCGCATAGATATCCGCGTTACAAAGAAGTAATCCATAACCAATTATTCAAAATCCCCGCTCGCAAAGACGGGGATTTTTATTTGCCTATGTTCGCGCCTATGAAAATATCCGGCACGCTACGCACACACATCTGCGCGCTGCTCTTAACCATCGTTGTATTTCGACCCGCGGCCCGCGCGCAATTATTGGATAAAATTTATCTCAATCCTGAAATAGGCCTCGGCATTGTGCCTGGCTATGATAACGGCCTGGACTTTGGCAACACTGGCCGCGCACTGCATTTAGAGCTTCGTGGCGGCTATAAGCTGGATGAGCGCATCAGCCTCTTTACTGGCTTCGGCTTCTGGGCGTACCGCTACCAGCTTACAGGGCGGGCGGCGCTTAGCGGGCCGGATACGATACGCAGCGAGTTTCAGGATTGCTTTGAGGTGCCCCTCGGCGTGCGCTTCTGCACCTATCACGGGCATCGTAGTTTCCGCACGCGCTTCTACGGAGCTGCCGGGCTGCGCCTTTGCTTTCAGGACGATATCCGGCACGACTATCGTACTACCGACGGTTCCGGTGCGGGACAGAATGTGGTAAGGCCCGAAGATTTTAATCCGCTCTGGGTGCGCCTATTTGCTGAAGGCGGCCTGGACATCCCCATGGATTACGGCTCGGCCATTTTAATCGGCCTGAACATCTCTGACGGCCTTAGCCGCAACATGAACAGCGAAGGCGCGCTGGCGCGGGACAATTATGGCGTGCTGCTCATTGGCGGCAGCATCGGAATACGCTTCTCACTGCATTGAGCAGCGCCGCTTACTCACTAAAGTTGCAGTTCAGCGGCAGCTTTGCGTTGCCGTCAGTCATCTCCACATTCGCGCAACGGAACGTGAACCGGCGCAGCGTATCAAACGTGAATGTGCCCGTTACGCCTTTTGTGCCGTCGAGGCTGTTATACCCTGTTGCGCGGTAAAAGTGCGCGCCGTCAACCATTGCAATCTGCACATTATCCAGCGTGTTGCTATCCGCGGCTATCTTATAAGTTGACGTTTTTGTAGGAAGCTTCGCCGTTTTCGCGAAAGTGACCACCAACAACTGGCCGCCTGGCCCGTTAACCCGGATGTTTGGATACTGCTTCGTGGAATCTCCGTCTTTGGTCAAGCCGGTCTTTTGATAAATGACACTGCCTAGCTTCCAGCCGCGGTACTCCGGGATGGTAACGTTTAACGCATAGCTGCGTGTACCGGAATGACCAATGCCTTTGATTCGGCCTTCGTAAGTGCCGCCTGCAATGGTGAAGTCTGTACTGATCGTTACCACGGCATTAAACGGCGTGATGCCAACCTGTGGCTTGAAGTCAGCGTAGATGCCTCCCGGCAATTCAAAGCCCAGCGTTACTGTATCGCGTGCACTGCCGGTTGGCGTTACCGCCACTGGAAAGGAGTACCTGCCGTCGGAAGTAATGCTCAAATCAACATCGCGCACTCCGGAAATACTAAAGTTGCCACTTTGGTCTGCTGTGTCGTTGGTACTGTCGCTTTTTTTGCAGGCGCAGAAGAGAATAGTGAAGCAGGTAAGGAGCGTAAAAATGCGCTTCATAAAAGAAATGTGTGAGAAAGCTTGCCGCTTATAACGCAAGATAAGCCACATAATTACGTAGCCCGCAAACGCGCGGAGTATCTTTACGGCATGGCACAGCTCATTCGCAAAGAAGACGCGCTTGAATACCACCGCAAAGGCCGCCCCGGCAAGATTGAGGTCATCCCCACGAAGGAAACCAAAACCCAGCGCGACCTCGCCCTTGCTTACTCGCCCGGCGTAGCGGAGCCATGTTTGGAAATAGCAAAGAACCCGGAAGACGTCTATCAATACACCGCCAAAGGCAACCTCGTGGCCGTCATCTCCAACGGCACCGCCGTCCTCGGCCTTGGAGACATTGGCCCTGAGGCAAGCAAGCCGGTAATGGAAGGCAAGGGCCTGCTGTTTAAAATCTTCGCCGACATAGACGTCTTTGACATCGAGCTGGCCGTGCGCGATGTGGACGAGTTTGTGCGCGTGGTGAAGGCCTTAGAGCCAACCTTCGGCGGCGTGAACCTGGAAGACATCAAGGCCCCGGAATGCTTCGCGATAGAGACGCGGCTGAAGGAAGAGCTCTCCATCCCCGTCATGCACGACGACCAGCATGGTACGGCCATCATTTCCGGCGCGGCCCTGCTTAATGCGCTGGAGATTGTAGGTAAAGACATTGACAAGGTTAAGTTCGTTATCTCCGGCGCTGGCGCGTCCGCCATTTCCTGCTGTAAAATCTATCTCGCCCTTGGCGCGAGCGTGATCAACATGTTCATGTTTGACAGCAAGGGCCTCATCACCAAAGACCGCACAGACTTAGACGAGCACAAGCAGCAGTTTGCGCAGGCCGGGCCAGACCAGAGCCTCGCTGACGCGATGAAAGGCGCGGACGTCTTTATAGGTCTTTCTAAAGGCGGCGTGGTGAACAGCGATATGGTGCGCAGCATGGCCGACCGGCCAATCGTCTTTGCCCTTGCCAATCCAACGCCGGAGATTGATTACGACGAAGCTGTAGCGGCCCGGCCGGATGTAATTATGGCCACCGGCCGCTCTGATTATCCCAATCAGGTGAACAACGTGCTGGGCTTTCCCTACATTTTCCGCGGCGCGCTGGATGTACGCTCAAGGGCCATCAATGAACCCATGAAGCTGGCGGCGGTAAAAGCATTGGCCGCCCTAGCCAAAGAGCCGGTGCCGGACATCGTAAACGTTGCTTACAACGAGCGCAGCCTCCACTTCGGCCCTACTTACATTATTCCGAAACCGATAGACCCGCGCCTGCTCACTACAGTTGCGCCTGCGGTGGCAAAGGCCGCAATTGACAGCGGCGTAGCGCGGCATCCGATTACGGATTGGGCCGCTTATGAGAATGAGCTGCATCACCGCCTCGGCGGAGATGATAACGTGCTGCGCTACATCATAAACAAAGCAAAGCAGTCGCCGCGCCGCGTGGTATTTGCGGAAGCGGAAAATCTGAAGGTGCTCAAAGCCGCGCAGATTGCCTGGGATGAAGGGATTGCCACGCCCATTCTTTTGGGCAATGTTGTAGCCATTCAAAAGCTCATTGACGATAATGGCCTGCAATTGGACAACGTAGAAATCATAGACCCGCGCAGCGAGACCGCCGGCGCAAAGCGCGATGTTTACGGCGACCGCTTCTTCGCGAAGCGCCAACGCCGCGGCTACAACCTTTATGAAAGCCGCAAGGCCATGCGTGACCGCGTCCACTTCGGCTGCATGATGGTAGAGGAAGGCGAGGCAGATGCCCTCATCTCCGGCCTCACCCGCAATTATCCGGACACGATGCGGCCCGCCCTCCAAATCATCGGGCTGGAGCATGGTGTCAAGAAGGTGGCCGGCATGTACCTCATGCTCACCAAGCGCGGCCCGCTATTCCTCGCCGATACTACGGTGAATTTCAACCCGACAGAGGAAGACCTCGTAGAAATCACCCGCATGACCGCGCGCGAGGTGGAGAGCTTCAACATTAAGCCCCGCATTGCGCTGCTTTCTTACTCCAACTTCGGCTCTTCTGATTCCCCCGAAGCCATCACCGTGCGCAATGCTGTCGCGAAGCTTCGCGATCGTTACCCGGACATGATTGTGGACGGTGAGATGCAGGCGGGCGTTGCCTTCAACCAGGACATCCTGCGGGAAAATTATCCCTTTTCGGTGCTTGCCAGCGAGCCGCCCAACACCATCATTTTTCCAAATCTCGCCTCCGGCAACATCGCCTACCACCTCTTGCAGGAAGTGGGCGGCGCGGAGTCCATCGGCCCTATCCTGCTGGGCCTGCGCAAGCCGGTACATGTGCTCCAGCTCGGCTCAACAGTGCGGCAGATTGTGAATATGGTGGCCATAGCGGTGGTGGATGCGCAGATGAAATCGGCAATGGCAAGGCCGGAGCTACCATTTACATCCTAAACCTCATCGCGCTCGTCATTGTCCCGCATAGCCATCATAGGAGCCGGTGCCGCCGGTTGTTTTGCTGCCGCGAATGTGGGGGCCGGGCACGAGGTAGTGGTCTTTGAGAAAGGCCCGAAACCTATGCAGAAGGTCAAGGTCTCCGGCGGCGGCCGCTGCAATGTAACGCATGCCTGCTACGACATTCCCGAGCTGGTGAAGCGCTATCCGCGTGGCCAAAGCCTGCTGAAGCGCAGCCTTTACCAATTCGGGCCGAAGGATACGATTGAATGGTTTGCCAAGCGCGGCATTACTATAAAAGAAGAATCAGATGGGCGAATGTTTCCCGTTACGGACGATTCGCAGACCATCATTGACGCGATCTGGAGCGCTATGCAACAGGCCGGCGTACAAGTGGGTTTCAGCAAAGGCGTGAAAGATGTTTCTAAGATTGTGGCTGGCTGGCGCGTGTCTTTTGAAGACGGTTCCGCCTATGAATACGATAAGGTCTTGCTCGCCTGCGGCAGCATTCAAAAGCCGGAAAACTTCGGATGGCTCAGCAGGCTTGGCCATAGCGTTCAGCCGCCCGCGCCGTCGCTTTTTACCTTCAATCTTCCTGGCAATCCCATCACCCAGCTCATGGGCGTTTCCGTGCCGGAAGCTGGGGTGAAGCTGGCCGGCATTAAAGGCGCGCAAAAAGGCCCGCTGCTCATCACGCATTGGGGATTAAGCGGCCCGGCGGTGCTCAAAACCTCCGCTTGGGCCGCTCGCGCTTTGCAAGAGCGGAAGTACGAATGCACCGTGCTTGTGAACTGGCTGAATGACGTTACGGATACATCCCTGCGGGAAAAGTTCGGCGAGCTGCGCCAATCGCAGGGCAGGGTAGCGGTGAGCAGCCGGAATCCCTTCGGCCTGCCAAAGCGACTTTGGGAATTCTTCGTGCAAAGAGCGGGCGTAGCAGAAAGCATTCGCTGGGGCGAGCTGCCTGCCGCGGCGCAGCAAAAGCTGATGACCTCGCTCATAGCCGATGCTTATGAAATGAGGGGCAAGACGACTTTCAAGGAAGAGTTCGTTACCTGCGGCGGCGTCACGGTATCGGAAATCAACGCGCAGACGATGGAAAGCCGCCTCGCGCCCGGCCTCTACTTCGCCGGCGAGGCAATAGACGTGGACGGCATTACCGGCGGCTACAACTTCCAGCATGCCTGGAGCAGCGGCTGGATTGCGGCGAAGAGCATGGCTGCCGAAGTCTGAAAATCAACGCCGCTTTAGCAAATTCGTCCGGCGGCGGTTTCCTACATTTAGGCTACCAAATTTTCAAAATGGACAACCAAAATCAAAACGGCATCTTCTCCGATTACGTTCTGGAACAATCGCAGACGCATAGCGTTTCCAAGAGCTTTTTCGCCAACGTCTTCCTGTGGATGTTCGGCGCGCTGGCTATCTCTACGGCCTTTGCCTGGCTCTTTGCTAATAATCTAAGCCTGCTTTCTTACCTAATCACGCCTATGGGTAAGCTCAGTACGCTGGGCTGGGCGGTATTCCTTGCGCCCATCGGCTTTGTACTGCTTATGTCGCTTGGCTTCCAGCGGCTTTCCGCGCCGGCCATGGCGGCACTCTTCATCACGTATGCTGCGGTGAACGGGATTTCCTTCTCCTTCATCCTCCTGGCTTACACACCCGGCTCCATTATCACCTGCTTTGCTTCGGCGGCAGCCATGTTTGGCGTAATGGCTGTGATGGGCTACACTACTAACAAAGATCTGACTTCCTTTGGCCGCATTCTGACGATGGGCCTCATTGGCATCGTCATCGCCATGCTGGTGAACTTTATGCTGAAAAGCCCTGTGCTGGATTACATCATCTCCCTTATCGGCGTAGCAGTTTTCACCGGCCTCACGGCATACGATGTGCAGAAGCTGAAGCGCATCGCCACCGGACTGGAATATGAGGGCGTAGGTGCAGCAGGCGTTCGCAAGCTGTCTATCCTCGGCGCGCTGACGCTTTACCTGGACTTTGTCAACCTCTTCCTCATGCTGCTGCGCCTGTTCGGGCGGCGGCGGTAAATAGAAAATAGTTTTCTAAAAGCTCTTTCTATAATGGAAAGGGCTTTTTTATGAAGTGACATAATATAGAAAAGCGTTTCTTAACGCCCACTTGACCCCCAAAACATACTATCTTACCCGACCTTTGAGTTATTAAGTAGCGTGCTTCAAATGTCATTCTCAGCCTTGCGGCAAAGGCTATTCTCCCTCCTCTTACTTACCGGCTTTCTGCTCCTTGCAGGGAGTTTGACCGGCTATGCCCAAACCCGTTTTAACGCCGATAGCGCAGCTCAGGCGCGCAGGCAGGCTCTGGAAGCCTTCCGGGCTGCCCAGAAGCATTCGCTGGATTCTGCTAAGGCATCGCGACAGCACGTATTGGACAGTCTTAAAGCCTTCCGGCAGCAGCGTACCGATAGCCTTACCGCCATGCGTAAGTATCGGGAAAGCCGGCATTACCGCGATAGTGTAACAGCCGCGCGCGAAGACCGTATAGCCACAATCCGCGATGCGCAGCATGACCGCATGGACAGCCTGAAGGATGCCCGTCAACGCAGCACGGATAGCGCCATCGCAGCGCGCGAGGCGGCGCTTGCGCCCATCCGGAAATTGCAGCAGCGACGCACGGACAGCCTTACTGCCGTTAAAAAGTACAAGACCGGCAAGCGTTATGCTGATAGTGTGGTCATTGCCCAGAAAGCCCGCTCCCAGGACATTGCCGCAAGGCGCAAAGCCTTTACAGACAGCCTTGCCACCGTCCGTAAGACGAATATGGACGCGATGAAGGCTGTCCGGAAAATAACTACGGACAGCCTCACTGCCATCCGCAAGGTGCGCACGGATTCGCTGGCTGCGCGGAAGAAAGAACGCGATGCGGCTTTGGGCAAAGAAAAAGGACAGCCAGATTCGGGATAAGAAGATTAAGGAGAAGCAAACAGAGAATAAGGCACAGATTGCCTTTGAGCTGAAGATTAAGAAGAAGCGCTCTGTTTACAGCAATGAGAACATGCTGAAGAAGAAGTGGACGCCGCCGCGCCGCGCTGTTCAGAACTCCTTCACGCACTATAACTACTACTTCAACGCCGAGCGTAAGATGGCTGAGGCAGAGGCCAATATGCAGCGCACCGCAAAGGATAAATGGGACGACCGCATCCCGCTTTACAGCTTCAATCCGGTCACCGACTCTACCACCTTCGCGGCGGACATGGACAGCGTGATTCAGAAAACCTCGCTTGGCATCCAGATTCATGACCCGCGCACTAAGTGGGGCGACGACCTCTACCTGCTGCTGGGAAAGGCTTACTTCTACAAGGGCGATATGGACAATGCCGCGTCTTCGGTTTAAGTACATCGTGGCGCTGAATGAGCGTGCAAAGGCGGAAGCATCGAAGAAGGCAGCCAATAAAGGCAAAAGCACCCGTCGGGAAGCGCCGAGCATCGTAACGCCGGAGCAAAAAGGCCTGGCGGCCGTGTTGAAACGCGAACCGGCTAATAATGAAGGCCTGCTTTTGGCTGGCCAGCACCTACACAACGTATGGACGCTACGGTGATGCGGAATCCGTGCTTGACCTTGTGGGCAACGACCCGAAGTTTCCGGAGAGTCTGCGTGGCGAGCTTGCTTTACAAAAAGGCTTCCTCGCGCTGAAGGAGCACAACGATAAGGATGCCGCTGCCAACCTTATGCTCGCCGCGGCGGATAAGGACATTCCAACCTACACCCGCCGCCGCGCCGCCTTCATAGCGGGGCAGCTTTTGCAGGAAAGCGGCTCTTACAATGAAGCCGCACGGCAGTATGCCCTCGTCAGCGACCTGCACCCGAAAATTGATATGGACTTTGCCGCGCGCCGCAACCGCACCTATTCGCTTATACAGGCGGGTGGCGTTCAAAAAGACGCCATCGCTTCGCTGAAGGGCATGCTGAACGATGGTAAGTTCTCGCCTTATTTTGAGCAGATTTATTACCTGCTGGGTCGCCTTTCGGCGAATGCGGGGAATAGCGGTGAAGCCGTTTCGTATCTGCAAAATGGCCTGGGCGTTTCCAAGACTACGCGCAAGCAGAAGGCAATGTCATTTGCCGCGCTCGGCAATGTCTATTTCAATACAGGCGCTTACACCGGCGCAAAAAGCGCCTATGACAGCGCCGCCCGCTATCTCTCTGCCGCCCCCGACGACAGCGAGGGTGGCCGTAGCCATGCGGCGTGCTTCTCTTGTTGAAAAAATCGCCGCGCCTGCGGCTACCATCCGCCAGCAAGACAGCCTGTTGACCCTCGGCGGCATGAGCGCCAAAGAGCAAAGAGCCGTCGTGCGCCGTTATCTAAAGACCTTGCAGACGCGCAAGTCAGACAGCGCCTTCCGCGCAGAGAATGGCGGCATCACAGCCGCAGCCCTACAGGACAATAGCGACGCAAAAGGCGGTAGCGATGCGGGCGCATCATCCTGGTACTTTGCCAATCCCGCGCAGATGCAGCAGGGCATGACCGACTTTAAGCGCAGATGGGGCAATCGCCCGCAGGCAGATAACTGGCGGCGGGCTTCCGCGCTCGCAGCCGCTGGTACAAGCGCGCCGGGAGGCAATGCAGCCAGTAATGATGGCGGCGCAAATCCCTGAAAATAACACGGCAGCGAGCACGGCTTTAGATGAGAATGGTCTTCCTACGGAAAGAAGCCCTGCTGGCCGTAATCCCAACAACACCGGAAGCGCAGGCCATTGCCACAGGCCGCCTACAGCGCGCGACGGTGGATATGGCCACGGCCTACGTGAAGCAGTTCGACGATTACACCACGCGACCACCACGCTGGACACATTTGATAAGCGTTGGGGCTTGAATCCATATACTGCGGAAGCCACCTACCTGCGCTACCAAATCGCCTTACGGCGCAATAACCTGAAGGACGCCCAGCGCTGGAGCGATAAGCTGCAAAAGGATTTTTCCGGCACGCAATGGGCGGCCTATGTAGCGCCAGCACCGGGCGAGCCGACGGAAAGCGGCCCTGCCATCGCATCAGTAGGCGCGTATTATGACGCCACTTATGACCTCCTGCAGCAGCGCCAATACGGCGAGGTGCTCAGCCGTGCCCGCACCGCGCGCAGGCAGTACACGATGAGGCTTACGGCAATCGTTTCCGCATAGTAGAAGCGATGGCTTATGCTGGTTCCGAGCAATACAGGCAAGCGGACACTATTCTCAATGAATTCATCCGCACGCATACCGATGACCCGCTGAAGCCTTGGGCGGAGCGTGTATTGGCATACGTGAGCGAGCGTAAGAAAAAGCGATACGACTTCGCTGATGCCTTCTGTGCCGGGCGCACCTGCGACAGGTGCCGCTTTGCCTGCCAGCCCTACTTCTGCAGCTACAACCGGAAGCGTAACGCCGGCGGCAGCAGCGCCGACAGGCACAAAGCCCGTTGATACGAGCGCGCTGCCTGTGCCGGCGGAGTACACCTATAAGCCCGCTGAGGCGCACTATTTCATCTTTGCCGTCAATAAAGTGGAGCAAAAGGCGCTGGGCGTAAAGGCAGGCCTTTCCGACCTGAACACCTTCCGCTTCTCATCCGCGAATCTGGAGACGGCTATGCTGCCGATGAAGGCGGGCCGGGCCATTGTGGTAGTGAAGACGTTTAAGAATGCAGGCGCGGCGCGGACATACCTCGCGGCATTCAATGAAGCGAAGACGCTGGTGCGGGAGTACAACGCGAATGAGTACCAGACCTTCGTAATCTCTGCTGCTAACTACCGCAAGCTTGTTGCTGACGGTGGGGTAGGGAGCTACCTGCCGTATTACCGGGCGCACTATTAATTATCAAGGAAGCGCTGCCGCAATTCCGCCGTGGGCAGCATACAGGCATCGCGCTTGCCAAATACTTTGTAGCGCATTCTTGCCACCAGGCGGTAAACCGCATTGCGCAGGAAGCGTGGAAAATTGCGCAGATGCCGCAGCCCTTTCCAGCCGCCGTCCAGATAAGCGGCGACCCTTAATGCCGCATCGGACTCCGTATAATAGTAGCCTTTCTCTAAAAAAATCAACGAATCCGGAACATGGCCTTTCTGCGCTAAAACTGCTGCCGTTGCGGCTTTCCCGCTTTCAGATTGCAGGGAAGCGAAGCGAATCTTTCCCTCCTTGTCGTGGCGGATGACGAACTGCACTGCGCTGTTGCAAAGGTTGCAGCCGCCGTCAAAGAAAAGCACCAGGCCGCTCATGGCATGGGCGCTGCCATTGGCCCGGCAGGCACAGTGGCAGGACGAATTGAGGTATCGGCCCTGGCTCGCCGTGCGGCAATGATAGAGTCGGCCTTTTGCTTTACCTCAATGGTCATGCGCTGGTCGAGGTCTTCCATGGCCTTGCGGTTGATTTCTTCCATCCGGCTGCCCACGATGGAATCCACCTTTGCGTGCACAAACGAATCGGTGTGCTCAGGGTTCTGATTGCAGGCGGCAAGCGCGATGGCGGCAAGTGGCAGGAGCTTCTTTATGTTTAGCATAATCCTTGCAAAGATACCTTGAATGAAAAGGTTACTTTTAAAAGCCTTGCCGGATAAATAGGGAGCGTGATAAAAATGAAGGCCCTCTGGATGATGATGTGCATATTGATGCTGTGTTGCGGCGGGCTTTGCCGCGCGCAGATTCCGCGCGGCGCAAATGATACCATACGCCTCGGCGGCATCATCGTCGGGAAGGACACGCTGCCCGTCGTATTTCTGGATGAGCAGGAAGTGCGCGACCGCTTGCCGCGGCGGCTTGTGCGCCAGCGGGAAGTATGGAACCGCCTGAAATACAATGTAACTAAAGTGTATCCTTATGCCGTGGCGGCGGCCGAAGTGCTGAAGGATGTGGACGTAAACTTAGACCGCTTCGGCGACGACAAGGGGGCGCGTAAGGCTTATCTGAAGAGCATTGAAAAGGAGCTGACCAAACGCTGGAAAGGCGAGCTGACCGACCTGAGCATTACACAAGGGCAGGTACTAGTGAAGCTCATTGACCGCCAAACAGGCAAGAATTGCTTCTCGCTCATTAAGGAAATGAAAGGCGGCTTTACCGCCACAATCTGGCAGGGCGTCGGCCTGCTTTTCAGTAATAACCTGAAGCATGAGTACGATGCGTACGGCGACGACAAGGATATTGAGGCCATTGTAAGAGACCTAGAGACCAGCAATTACTACCGATATCGCGCAGCAGTTCAGCGAACAAATTGAACCGGGATTTTCCGAATTTAGCGAACTATCCGCGTTAATGGACGGGAATAGCCACCTTTACCGGGCCAATCCGGCCAATCCTGAAAATCCTGGTTCCATCCGTGGTTCAAAAGCTGCACATCCTTGCCATTGCCGTCCATCCTGATGATATAGAATTGGGTTGCGCGGGCATTCTCATAAAACATGCTCGCGCGGGGCAGGCTGTTGGCATCCTTGACCTTACACGCGGCGAGTTGGGCACCCGCGGCACGCCGGAAATCCGCCTGCAGGAAGCCGCTGATGCCGGACGGGCAATGGGCGTAAGCGTGCGTGAGAACGCAGCTATGAGGGACGGCTTTTTCCGGAATGATGAGGTACACCAGATGCAGCTTATCTCGTACATCCGACGCTGGCAGCCTGAAATAGTGATTACCAATGCGCTGGAAGACCGCCACCCCGACCACGGACGTGCAGGTCGGCTCGTAGCAGACGCCTGCTTTCTGGCAGGCCTGCGGATGATTGCGATAACTCATGAAGACCAAGAGCAGCCGGCATGGCGGCCCAAGCGCGTCTTCCACATGATTCAGGACAGACAACTCGTCCCTACGTTTGTGGTGGATGTGAGCGATGTGCATGCGCAGAAGCTGAAAGCGGTACAATGCTATAGAAGTCAGTTTCATAACCCGGACTCTAAAGAGCCGGAGACATACATCTCTTCGCAGAATTTCTTAGAGCAAATCAAATACCGGGACGCCCTTTTAGGCAAGCGAATCGGGACGGAGTACGGCGAAGGACTGATTAGCGAGAATGTGCCCGGCCTTTACGACCTGAATGGTCTGCTTTTGCCGCAAGTCGCGTGAAATTTGATAAGAAACGTAAACGAAGTGGGCATAAAGCCGCGCAATAATATTCCGCCACTTTTTTTATAGAAGTGAGCGATTTATTCGGCTTTAAGAGCTACTTTTGCCGTCCAAAAAACTGTAAGTATGGCACGCGTATGTCAGGTCACGGGCAAGAGGCCCATTAAAGGTCACAAGGTTTCATTCTCTAATAAGAAGGCACTGCGCCGTTTCCTGCCTAACCTGCAGACGAAGCGTTTTTTCCTTGCTGAAGAAGACCGTTGGATTGTCCTTAAGGTATCTTCAGATGCTATCCGCACCATCAATAAGAATGGCCTGATGACGGTCGTAAAGAAACTCCGCGCTGAAGGAACGAAAATCTAAATTACTCCGGCAGTGGGTTGATTTTCAATTCTCATTGCCGCATTATCACATTATCACATTATAATCCATGGCTAAGAAAGGTAACCGCGTTCAGGTAATACTGGAATGCACCGAGCATAAGAACTCCGGCCTCCCCGGCACGAGCCGCTATATCACCAGCAAGAATAAGAAGAACACACCGGAGCGCATTGAGTTGAAGAAATACAATGCGACCATGAAGAAGGTGACTACGCACAAGGAAATCAAGTAAAATCATTTCGGATTTCGGAAGGCGGATTTCGGATTTGCCCGACGGGAGCCTCTAAAACATTATAACTCATGGCAAAAGCAGCAAAGACGGCAATTAAGAAAGATCCCAAGCTCGCCGCTGAGGCAAAGAACTACACAAAGGTGATTAAGGCGGTACGCAGCCCTAAGACCGGCGCTTATTCCTTTAAGGAGGGCATCGTGCACAAGGATAAGGTGAAGGATTTTCTGGCCAACACGAAATAAGCTTTAGAACTTTTAGCTACATTAGCCGCTGCACTTTGTGTGGCGGCTATTTTTTTCTTGGGTAATCCTTAAAGCCATAATTGGAAAAAGCCTCATAAACAGGATTGATTTTCAGCACTTTGCAAAGGCGACATAATTGAGGTTGACAATCAAGGCGTTACAAAAGGTGACACGCTTTTGAGATGAGGCGACATAACAGGGCCTGAATATCAACTACTTGAAAAATTGATGATTACATTTTATGACGGCAATCAAATTGTTAGCGGCGATTGCATGACAGAGACCTCACAAAAGATGGAAGAAAAAATCGTTGAAGCAATCGACAGTTACAAAACCATTGCTCAACAACTAATTGACAAGCTAATTCTTGAAACTGGCCAACCTGCAATGGAAGAAATTGAAAAAGGCAATTACTATGAAATACAAAACGCACCCTTAATAAACGGAAAAGAATTTCTGTCTGGGAATTGGTCGTTTGCGGTACATGGCGAACATTGTTTGTTTAGAAATTTATTGACCGGGCAAACACTTGAAGTTTCACTTGGAGACAGGGAAAGTGTAGGAAACCTTGACCCTTATTTCTTCTATAATTTTCTTCAAACTACCGAACGCTATAAACTTCTGGCAAAGAACTTTAACCATGGATTTGGCGACATGTTAAAGCTATTTGAAGAAATGGAAAGACAAGGTGTATTGACACATGTATATGGAGTGCAGTATAGAAAGATAGAAACAGCTGAAAGACAAGGTAAACAATATTCAGACAACAACCACCGCTAACAAGGTATTCATGCAATAAGGGGAGCAGTAGTAAATTCAGCCAATTAATTTTATTTTGCCTCAGGACCAGGGTTTGAGCAGTAGAACAACAACTACCCTTACTGCATAAATACCCGCAACGTTAACTACAACCCATACCGCTCCCGAAACCCCCGCATCAACCGCAAATAAGTTGGGTTCTTCTTCGCCCGCTGCCATTGCGCCCAGAATATAACTGCGCTTTCCGCTTTCACAGAGTCTTCCTTACGCGGCAATTGGCCGCGGCCATGGGCGCCGCTTTGTCCCTTTTTATCTTCCGGCACAGGGCCATAGTACTTCTTGCCGCTGCGGTGGTTGGCATAGCGGCGGGCGCGGGTATAGCCCATCTGCAGGAACTTCCGCGCCATGTCCATACCCACAAAATCGCCGGCGCGCCCATAGGCGACAAAGAGGCTGTAAATCTTTTTGCCCGATGCACGGGCTTCTGCAGGCGTCTTAAAGCGCCAGTGCGGCAATATTTCGCCCTTGTAAGGCTGCACCAGCAGCACGCCCTGCTCACCCTTGCCAATGCGGTACAGCTCCGGGTGCGCACGAAAGTCCGTACTCTTAAAATCAAGCGAGTAGTCAAAAGCCTTGGACGCCATACTGCCCGCCGGAGTATAGAATTTCGAGCCAGGGCATAAATAAGACTTCCCGTACCGCATATTCCGCAAAGCCCGTATTACTTTAGCGCCATGCAGCCCATCATTCTCCTGCACGGTGCGCTTGGGGCGGCCTCCCAGCTATTGCTGCTTAGCAAATCGCTTAACTCGCTCGCCGAAGTCCACATCATGGATTTTTCCGGCCATGGAGAGGCCAGCTGGCCACAGGAGGGCCTTTCCATAGAAACCTTTGAAGCCGACGTGCTGCGGCTGATGGATACCCAAAGCATTGCAGCGGCGCACCTCTTCGGCTATAGCATGGGTGGCTTTGTAGGCCTGCGGCTGGCCCTTTCAGCACCTGAGCGTATCCGTTCTCTTACAACGCTTGCAACCAAGATGATTTGGACGGAAGGCGCGTGCGCCAAAGAAGCAGCCATGCTGAATGCAGATATGATGGAAGCCAAGATTCCCAAATTCGTAGCTGGCCTTGCTGCTGCGCATTCACGCCACGGCTGGCGCAAACTCGTGGAGCATACGCAGCGATTAATCAGTGGCATGAGCCGCTACTGCTTTGAGCCAGAGGAATTAGCGGGCATCCGGCAGCCTGTGCAGATGATGGTAGGCGACCGTGATAAGATGGTAAGTATAGATGAAACTATGGCAGCTTATCGCACATTGCCGATTGGCTCATTGACTGTGCTTCCCAATACGCCGCATCCTTTGGAAAGCGTTGATACCAAACTTCTGGCTTCACTTATTCACAGCCATATCGCTAAGGCGGAAGGTTAGCCGGTGCTAATTGAGATAAATCATAGCCAGGTGAGCAGCTTTCTTCCAATCAATGTATTGCCGTAGCTGCGCTATCTGCATGAGGCCCTCCTCGGTAGGCAGCGGCGGCAATTCTCCAATGTCTACGTATTGAATGTCAAGGGCAAAGGATTGCTCGCCAAGAATGCTCTCTAAAATTTTGTACATCGCCGGGCGCAACCATTTGTACTCTTTCAAGCGGTCATAGTGAGGCGTGCACACTTTGATAGCTACAATTTCCGGGTGAGCCCTGTCTTGCAGCGGCACAAACCAGATATCGCTGGCCTTGAGCGTAAGGTCTTCAAAGCCAAACTCAAAAGAGTCGCCGCGCGGCGGAATGAAAGCGATAAACTCCCAATCATCCAGCTTTGGCGCGCTGGTTATAAGGATATTGACCTCGTCAAAGTAAAAGGTGTCGCCCTCGGCGGTGATGATTAGCTCCTGCTTGCCGCCCGGCTCGCCGCCAATCTCAAAGTTGAGCTGCTGACAGTACCATTGCAGGTGTGTGAGTAGCTCGGTAAGCAGCTCCTGCTTTTTTTCTGCCTCCATGTCGCTCAGGAAAAGAAATGGCCTGCAATGCTCCACAAACCACTCCCAGAATTGTCTCGCCCGTTCGTTCATAACCTTACCGGAATGGATGTTTACCAATGCTTTGGAAGCTTTGTGAGCCATTCCTCCCTCATGTACGAGAAAATTCTGTGCCTAAAGCTCCAACTGTGGATAAATGAAATGTAAAAAGGTGGGGCGAGTTGAGGGGGTTAAACGAGTTGACCAATTAATGCAGCTTTTTTCCGCGAAAATCGGCTTGAATGGTCAGGCATCCTTTCTTAGACACTCTCTCAAATGGCGAGCACATCCCGCATCGAAAAAACCCCACTCTTCCCGCGCAAAAATTCCGCAGCGAGCACTGCTCCGAGCGCAAAGCCATCCCGGCTATGCGCGGTATGAATGACATCAATCGTATCCACGGCAGACTTCCAGGAGACTTTATGCGTACCGGGCACACCTTCCTCGCGCAAGGCCGTAATGGGCAGTTTGCCGTCGCCGCATTCCGGTGTGAGCACCCATCCGCTTAGGCGTGCATCTTCCGTCAAAATCTGCTCTGCCAGCGTGATGGCCGTGCCGCTCGGAGCGTCCTTCTTTTGAAGATGATGTACTTCTTCCAAGGCGACGGTATAGCCTTCCTGCGCCGCCATCAGCCGCGCGAGGTGCTTATTGAGTTCAAAAAAAATGTTCACACCAATGCTGAAATTGGAGGCATGAAGAAAACCAGTGGCATTCTGAGCCGCCAGCTTTCGGGCTTCGTCCAGGCGCTCATTCCATCCGGTGGTGCCGCATACTACGGGCACGCCTATGGCAAGGCAGCGCGCTACATTTTCCGGCGCGGCTTCCGGCGTGGTAAACTCAATGGCCACATCTACGCCTGCAAGATTTTGGGCTGTAAAATCTTCCAGATTCGAGGAAGTAATCTTTAGCACAATGCTGTGGCCGCGGCCAGCGGCAATCCCCTCAATGGCGTGGCCCATCTTTCCGTAGCCAATCAGGGCAATGTTCATAGCGGGCGGTATTGGATAATAAGCCCGGAAATGGTAAAGAGGGCGAAAAGGATGGAGGCGGCGCCATTGGTATTGGCAAAGGCCATGTTCACCCGGCTCAGGTCGCCCGGCTTCACGATGAGGTGCTGGTAAGTGAGCAGCCCCACAAACACCGCCGCGCCCAGCCAGTAGCAGAGATTGAAGTGCCCGTAAAAGCCCGCAGTGACTACCAACACCGCAGTAACAAAATGCAGGAGGGTAGAAGCTATCAGCGCGCCTTTTAGGCCAAGCAGCGCGGGAATGGAATGCAACCCGTGACCGCGGTCAAAGTCAATATCCTGGAGCGCGTAAATGATGTCAAAGCCGGCGACCCAGGTGAACACCATCCCTGAAAATAGCAGTGGCAGCGGATCAAAATGCGCCCATATACAGAGATAAGCCCCAATAGGCGCCAGCGACAGCCCAAGACCGAGCACAAGATGGCAAAGTGCCGTAAATCGCTTTGTATAGCTGTAAAAAAGAATGACGGCCAGCGCCACAGGCGAAAGCCACAGCACCGTCCGGTTGATGGTCACGGTAACGGCAATGAAGAGCGCGCAACAGATAAGCGTAAAAAGCAGAGCGCCCTTTGGCCGCACAATGCCGGCGGGAATTTCCCGCTTTGCGGTGCGCGGGTTAAGCGCATCATATCTTCTATCCAGCCAGCGATTAAACGCCATTGCGGCGCTGCGTGCGAACACCATGCACAGCAGCATTTTTGTCAAGAGCACCCAAATACCTTCTGGCAGATGCGTTGCAAAACCGAGCGTAAAGCCGACGAGTGCAAAAGGCAGGGCAAACACCGTATGGCTGAACTTAATCAGCGACAGGTACTGGCTAATGCGCCCGACCGTTGTTATGTTGAGTCGTTGAGACGTTGAATCGTTCATCTGTTATTCGCCATTCACCTATTCGACCTCCGCGTCAAAGCCGATGCTTGTTCTTTCAAGGTTGCCGTTGCTCCATACAAGCACATTCTTCTGCTGATGTCCTTTCTTATTGTGGCTGTCAAACTGCACTAGAATATCGCCTTCGCCGCCCGGCGGAATGGGTTCTTTAGGGAAAGAAGGAACCGTGCAGCCGCAGGAAGCCTCGGCGCGGGCAATAAGGAGCGGAGCCTTGCCGCCGTTTTTGAAATGATAAGCGTGCTTCACTACATCGCCTTCCTTGATTTTTCCGAAGGAAAACTTTGTATCGGTGAATTGAAGTTCTGTTTTCGGCATAGCCGCCGCCTGCTGTGCCCGTTGCGCACCTTCGCTGAGGCCCATACCGGCCCCCTTATCAGCGGAGCCGCCTTGGCCGATGTGGTATTTATTGAAAAGCGCCGTGCTACTCACGCCGCTTAATTCAATCAGCGCAATGGAAAAGACGGAAAGCGTCAGCACCGTCAGGAGAATGGTCTTTAATTGTGTGTTCATTTTTGTAAACCCTATCCAACATTATCCAATACCTTCCGTCCAAACCTTCGCCAGTTCCACCAATATCTCCACCGCCTTCTCCATATCCTGTACGCTTACGTACTCCTGCTTGGAATGAATGCCCATCTCGCCGGTAAATATGTTAGGGCAGGGCAGGCCCATAAAGGAAAGCCGGGAGCCATCTGTGCCGCCCCGAATAGAGATGCGCTGCGGCTCGATGCCCGCACGGCGATAAGCGTCCTCCGCCTTGGCCATTACCTGAGGCACGCCATCCAGCACTTCCCGCATGTTGCGGTATTGCTCCTTGATTTCAAAATCAGCAGTTACGCCCTTAAAATGCGTCAGCGTATCATTCACCAGTCTGCGCAGGCGCTCCTCATGCGTTGCAAGCATAGCCGTCTCAAAATCGCGGATGATGAACTGTACGACGGCTTGCTCAATGGTGCCGGAGATAGAGGTAGGATGCACAAATCCCTCACGGTCGCCTGTGTGCTCGGGTGCCCAGCTATCAGCCGGTAGGCTTGCCACAAAGTGCGATGCGGCTTTAATGGCGCTCACCAGCTTGCCCTTTGCATAGCCGGGATGTGCGGAAATACCGTGGAATGTAACCACCACCGCATCGGCCGAGAAGGATTCGCCTTCCAGGTGCCCGCGCTCACCGCCGTCCAGTGTGTAGCCTATGTCAGCGCCTAGCTTTTGCATATCTACCGCAGCCACGCCGCGGCCAATTTCCTCATCAGGCGTGAATAAGATGCGAATCTTGCCATGCTCAATCTCCGGATGCTGAGTCAGATAAGCCGCTAAGTCCATGATAATGGCCACGCCTGCCTTATCATCAGCACCGAGCAGGGTCGTACCGGATGCGGTGATGATATTGTCGCCGATGCGCTCTTTCAGGTAAGGATGATTGTGTGTAGAGATGACAATAGCAGGGTCGTCCGGTAATACGATGTCTTTGCCATCGTACGCTCTATGGAGTATAGGCATCACACCCGTACCGCTGCTATCCGGCGAAGTGTCCACATGCGCGCAGTAACACAGCGTTGGCGCCTTCTTATCAGTTGTTGCGGGAATGGTTGCATAGACATAGCCATGTTCGTCCAGCTCCGCATCTCCAATGCCGATGGCTTTTAGCTCCTCCACTAATATCCGGCTCAGGTCTTTTTGCTTTTCGGTAGATGGTTGTGAAGGGGAGGCAGGGTCGCTCTGCGTGTCAATCATCGCGTAGCGCATAAAGCGCCCGGCAACGGTGTGTGTGTATCCCGATAATGGCATGGCCGCAAAAGTAAGGTTTCGGTTGAGGCTTAGTGGTTAGATGGTATTTGAAAAAGGCGGGCCGCTTGTGGGGCCGACCGCACTCATGCCGGGAATAAGAAAGGCTGCCAATCGGCAGCCTTTTACAAATATCTATTCAACAATAGCTTATGCGGTGGTATCAGCCTTAAACGTAGCCAGCTTTTTCATTAGCGCGCTCTTCAGGTTGCCTGCCTTATTCTTGTGAATCACGTTGCGCTTGGCGAGCTTGTCAATCATGGAAATAACGTTCGGCAGTTCCTGGGTTGCGGCTGCGGCATCTTCGTTAGCCAGCAGCTTGCGGATAGCGTTACGCGTAGTCTTGCCGTAATAACGGTTGCGCTCACGGCGCTTCAGGGCCTGGCGGGCATCTTTCTTGGTTGCTTTATGGTTAGCCATTGCTAATTAAAATCGGATGTTTTCTAAAATGGAGCGCGAAGATAACCATGATTTGACCAAGATTGACCAGGATTTTTAAAGATTGACCAAGATTTTTCAGGAATAAGTATAGGATTAGAATTTTACAAGACAGCCTTTATCCCGCTTAATCCTGTTCAATCTTGTCCCTGAATCCTGCTATATCCTGCTCTTACATGATTTCGGCAGCAAAAGCCTGTTTACTGCGCTTGGTCAGGAACTCTTTCTTTTCTACGAAACCGTCCAGCTTATCCTTTGGAATGCGGAGCTTGTAGAAGTCTTCGCCGTATGTAGCCATTGTAAAAAGCTCATAATCAGGATTCCACTTCTCAAAAAGCTTTTTATCAATGCCCAGCTCGGTGAGCAATACCTCAGGATGCAGCGGCTCATTGATGCGTACAATGGCCATGTGCTCCAGCTCTTCCTTCGTGAATTGCGGCTTGGGCGGCTCTATGGCTTTGCCTGCAAGCGTCTCCTCATTGCCGAACTTAAAATCAACTGGCAATTGGCCGGGGCCGATATACTGCTTCATCTTCTCAAAAATAGAAGCGGTAGCTACAAAGGCCAGCACATGGCCCTGCGTCTCGCGCGGCAGATACTTCTTGATATCCCAGAAGCTTTTGCTGCCTGTGCGCTCAATAGCGCGCATAACAGGCGTTGGGCCGCTATTGTAAGCTGCCACTACCAACAGCCAGTCATTCAGTTGACCGTGCAGAACGTTCAGATACTTGGCCGCAGCATTAGTGGACTTAAACCAGTCCGTCCGGTCGTCGCGCTTGCCGTCCACACGCAGGCCCATCATGCGGGCGGTGCTTTCCATTAATTGCCAGGGGCCTACCGCGCCTACCGGCGACACGGCGTTGTTATTCAGGGCAGACTCAATAACTGCGAGGTACTTTAGCTCCGCAGGAATGTCGTGGCGTTTCAGGATATTCTCCAGCAGTGAAAACTTCTTGGATGCGCGGCCCTGAACGGTGCTCAATGTCGTATTGTGCGAGCCAAGATACTGACGCACAAAGCCATTCACATAATCCGTCATTGCGCCGAAATAGGCTTTCTGGCCTGCCAAGGGAACTCCTTTGAAAGGAGCGGGCGGAGTGACAATAGTGGTAGGCAGATTGCCGGCTATAAGCTTGCCGGAAGTCTTAGAACCAGCGATAAGACTGTCGTTCTTAATGACTTTCGGAGGTGCCTGCATCGTGATAGGCTTCGCGTTCTGTGCAAAGGCAGCGGTGCAGGTAAGCAGAATGGCAGACGCAAAAATTCCCTTCAATTGCATGTTTCTTGGTCGTCGTTTAATTGTTGCGCAGCCGCTTTAGCGGCACGCGCAACGGCGGACAATTCATGCAACCCTTCCTGTAACAACTATGGAAGCGGCCGCTTTTTCTAACTGTGGCTATGTATGCCGAGCCTTAGGGAGCGGAAAGGAACTACAGATTAGTAGTCGTCGTTGGCTTTTCTGATACTGTAGAGCCGTTCTCTATCTCTTTCTTCACACCTTCTTTCGCATCGTTGAACTCGCGAATGCCTTTACCCAGCCCACGTGCCAATTCTGGAATCTTGCGGCCGCCGAAGAAAATAACAACGGCAAGCAGCAGCCATATCATTTGGTCGCCACCGGGCAGGTGGATAAGCATTTGCGGAACGATGTTGAGGAGCGCCATAAGACAGAATTTTTCTTTGGAAACGTTGGACAACAAAGATAAGGCTTAGGAGGCCCAAACCATTGCCTCAAAAACATATTAACCCTTAGTTTAACACCGCAAGGCTGCGGCTATTTACCGCAAAACGCAGCTAATATTTGCCGCCAAAGCCTTTTGTGTAGCTGCGCCAGCGCTCAATGGCGGCAGTTATATCAGCAGGCAGTTCTGAAGTAAACATTAGTTGGTCGCCCGTATCCGGATGAACAAAGCCTAATTCCCTGGCATGCAATGCCTGACGTGGGACAAGCGACATAGTATTCTCCACAAACTGCTTGTATTTGGCGAAGATGGTTCCCTTCACAATCCGGTCGCCGCCGTAAGTAGCGTCGCCAAAGAGCGGATGGCCGATATGTTGCATGTGCACCCGGATTTGGTGCGTACGCCCAGTCTCTAACTGCAATTCTAACAGCGTTACATAGCCGAAGCGCTCCAGCACGCGATAGTGAGTGATAGCTTCCTTTCCATGCTCCCCTTCCGGGTAAGCAGCGAAGATTTTGCGGAAGCGCTGATGGCGACCCACATGCGCGATAACCGTGCCTTTGTCTTCCATCAAATCACCCCAGACAAGGGCCACATAGCGCCGGTGCACGGTATGCGCCTTGAACTGGGCCGCCAGCTTTGACATGGCGCTTTCGGTTTTGGCAATCACAACCAGCCCAGTGGTGTCTTTATCAATGCGATGTACTAGCCCTACGCGGGGAAGTTCGCTTAGATTGCCGGTTTTCTGTTGGAGATACCAGCTCAGGCCATTGATGAGCGTGCCGTTATAATTACCGCAGCCGGGATGCACTACTATGCCGGCTGGCTTATTAATAATCATCAGCGCATCATCTTCAAAGACGATGTCCAGCGGCATTTCTTCCGGAATAATCTCGGTAATGTCCGGCCGCCGGGTATCATAGACAACAATCTCATCCGCAGGGCGGATTTTGTAGTTGGACTTTACAATAGCGCCGTTGACGATGATGTTGCCCTCATCCAGCGCCTGCTGTATTTTGTTACGGGTAGCGCCTTCCACGCGCGTCATCAGGAATTTATCTATGCGCAAAGGCTCCTGCCGCTTGTCCGTGACGATGCGCATTCGCTCCGCGCGCTCTTGGGGCGCCTCGGCGCCTTCGCCTTCTTCATCGTCCCAATCTTCTTCTTCGTTTGTATAGCCTGCCATGGGGCAAAAGTAGCGGCGCGCTCTATTGCGCGCTTTTCAAAAAGCTGCAGTAATGCTCCGCCTGATACTCAAATGTCCACTTTGGATTGCTGTAATGCTCCGCCGCATGGTAAGCAGCCAACTGCCCCGGCAGGGTTTGCAGAAATTCTTTCAAGCCGTCTAATTCATAAAACAGCGCCGTTTCCCGGAAATCCTGATAGCGGCTAAAGTAGCTGTGCATCAGCAATGGCTTGCAGTATTCAAAAGCGCGATGGAAGGAGCCGCTTATCTGGTTTTCCAGATACTTTTCCATATGCGCATTGATTGGGTGAATGAGCGGCATCACCGCATCCGCGGCACGGAGGTAGCTGTGCAGTACCGGGTCTTCCACATAACCGTTAAAAAACTGGAAATGCGCTTCTAAACCCAGCGCAGTAACGTGCGTCCGTAGCTCGGGGCCGTTGCCATGAGCGTGCTCGCCGTTTCCAAGCAGGAGGAAACGCACAGCCGGCTTTACTTCCAGTGCCGCAAAGGCTTTTAGCAGGCTTTGGTAATCGCGGCGCTTGTACTCCACGCTGCCAGGGATGGCAATCCACAGATCTCCGGGCGCTTTCGGCGCAACTGGCACCTCAAAATGTGGCTGAAAAATGGGGTAGAAGACGGAAAACTCCAAACCAGAATGTGGCATCTTCATGGCCTTTTCAAGCATATAATCGGCCAGCAAAAAATAGTTAGCGATGCGGCGCGAAATAAGCTTTTGCGTAAAGCTGCCAGCCAGCTTATTGACGCCATGCAGCGTGCCGAAGAAGCGAATGCCTTTTGGAAAAGGCAAGAGGCAGAAGTTGCGAACGGGATTGGTATGCGCAGTATTGAAAATGACTGTCTCAATGCCTTGCGCTACGATGAACTGCCTTATTCGCCACAATTCTTGCCATTGAGCCAAGCCCCGTGTTGCTGTCACCCGTACCCATTCTATGTTGAAGCCATTCCCGTAGTGGGCCACGGCGTCGCGGTGCTTTTCGGATACGATGAGCGTTACCTCATAGCCGCCCCATTGCAGAAAGCGGAGCTGGCTGTAAAGGTTCACATCGTGCGCATCGTAAAGCTCCAGCAGGGCGGCTTTGGGGCGTGGCAAGAGCATGATGGCGAAGGTAGGCTGCACGAGGAGCAAGTTGGTTTGAATGGTTGAGCGAGTTGAACGGGTGATTGCACCGATAATTATGTACTCGCTCAACTATCCAACTCACTCAGCTCGCTCAACTATTTTAAGAAACGCTGGCCCTATTTTTTAAAGTACTATGTCTGCAATAATGCACCTTAAAAACTGCCTTTTATGAAAACGACAATAGAACAGCTTAACGACGAGCAAATGCGCAGCGTCAATGGCGGCGATGGTATTCTGGCATTTGACCCAGTTACCGGAAAACCCTTTGCTGAGGAAGACGGTGGCTATGGTAACGGCGACGGCTCCGATGACGGCCCTCACGATGGCCCGACAGTACATCAGGACCCGCTGGGCTATCATCCGACCGAAGGGTAGCAATAGGCAATTGCGCCTGGTTGAAAGAATAAAAAGACCGCTTGAAAAGGCGGTCTTTTTATTTTATTACACGAGCAAGCTTTGGCGGTTTGATTCATTGCATGCTGCGCAGCCTTTATGCCATCGCTGCCGAGCGAAACCCTATTCGCGGCCGCTCCTGCTCATAACCTTTCTCTTCCTGATTCATAATCTCCGCCACTGTCATTGGCGTAATCACGCGCAGCTTTGAATTGGCGAACTCGCTCAGTTTTTGTGCCTTTGATACGGACAGCTTTCCAAACTCATACTTCGCAATGAGGCGGCCTTTGCGCAGCAGCGCAGAATCCACGACAGAAAGCGAAGAGTTGAAGGTGCAAATGATTTGCACATTAAGGAAGTCCGACAGCAAGCCGTCGGAAATGTTCAGCAGATTGCTCACGGCTGAATCGGAGCCGGGCTGCCGCTGCATGATGATGTTCTCCGCGTCTTCAATAATGAGCACGCAGTTAGGATTGTCAATGAGCAGCTTTACCAAGTCAGGATTTACAATGTGCGCGGCCATATCCGGCGGCACGAAAAGCACCTTCTTCTTCATCTTGCCCACGAGGTAGCGCAGGTAGGTGGTCTTGCCCGTTCCGGGAATTCCGTGCAGCAGCACGATGCCTTTGTCGTCCTTTTTGTTCAGGCGCTTGATGATGGTGTTGTGCATCTCCTTGAAGTCGTCTTCGTAGAAGAGGTCAATGTCCAGCTTCGTGCGCTTCACATCCATCTTCGTCAGCTCCAGGCCGTAGTCGCCTTTGGTGATGAGGTTGATTTCCTGCGGGCGCGTGCGCTTGCCGCCGCGCAGCCCGGAAAGCCGCGCCACGAGTGCCTTGTAGAGCGGGCCGGTCGCATTGGTATAGTAAAGCTCCGCATAGCCATCGCCCATTTCCAGCATAATCTGCTCCTTCAGGCGAAGGACGGATTCTTCCTTTTCTTCTTTCTCCTTTTTCGGATTGATGGCGGTGTAGTGATACTCTTCTTCAATCTGCGCGGCGTACTCCTTTTTGATAGAGGCATACGCCTTCTCATAATCCACCTGGCGGATAATAGTCACGTTTGGCAGCGTGCCGAACTCGTGCAGGTAAAACGATTTGGTATCTATAAAGTGGCCGCTGAACAGGTTGGTGCGGACGAACACTTCGTTGTAAGGCTGAGGCATTGGTGGAGCGTCTTTCGCAGGCGTTATTGGGCTGCGGAATGGTGGTGTGATGGCGGTGGTTTCTGCGGTCTGCATCTCTTCGGGTCGGGTTTTGAAATTCATAGTGTCGTGGGTTATGCAGCAGGCAGGGCGGAAAAGAAATCGCCCCGAACCAGAGGCCGGGGCGATTAGAAGAAGAGACGTTTATTGGACGGCTTTCAACAATCGGTGCCCGGTGGGATCTGTTTGGGATTCCGCTGCGTGCTGCGCAGGTTTTGGGAATAAAAAAGCATGATTGTGAAGTTGAAAATGGGTAGGGCAAATATACGGGCTACCCCTCCGGCAGGCCGGGCGAAGGGGTCACATTGATGCTATAAAAAAGCAAAAGGTAACCCAGTGCGTTTTTAAAAAATATGTTTTGGGCTCCCTTACAGCGGCCCGACTTTCCCGCCGGGATACTTACTCCAATCTATCGTCCGGCCCATCGTTCCCTTGAAGCGCTGACTGAAAGATTCCTGGTCTTTAATAGAAGTCCAATTCCTCACTTTGGCGGATTTGGGATTAATGGCCGGGTTTGCACTATTGTAAGCCGCCAAAGAATCTACAATGAACGGCAAATGATAGATAGGTGTCCCAAACCTTCTTCGCGTGAAACCGTGCAGCATGAACGACTGAAACGGGTCGGTAGCGAGGGCAATGGACTTGAAGCCTTGTTGCTTCGCGATGAGGTAAGCGTAAAAGACGTTTTCGGTACTGTGCTTCGCCGACGTGTCGTAGAAAATGTGCTCTGCCGGAATGCCCAGCGCCTGACCGTACAAGCCCATCACCTTAGCCTCGTAATATGGCGTATAAACCGCGCTGCCGGAGTAGATAATGTTCTTCGCGTAGCCGTTCTTGTAAAGGATGAAACTCCACAGCACCCGCGCTTTCATTACGCTGTCCCAGCTCTCGCCGTTGAAAGGAATGCCGGGGATGATGACTGCGTCAAAAGGGATGATGCTGTTGGCTTTCGCCAATGCCTTGCGCGGCCCTTTGCGTGGGGTGATACATGCCGCGAGCATCAGAAGCGACGCAAGAATAGGAATACTATATTTCGTTTTCAAGCTGGGTTAGAATGTTCATTCAAAAACGAAAGGAGCGTTTCAAAGGTTGTGCCGCCTATTTATAAACCTTCACAATCCCCTTCATCTCATTCAATTTCATCAAAGCCTCAACAGGTGTCAGCGTATTAATGTCCGTTTCGTCCAGAAGCTGCTGTATCCGCCGCAAATCCTCTGAAAGCCCGTCAAAAATGTTGAGCTGAAAAGTCGCCGCCTTAGGTTGCTGCTTTCGGATACGCGCCGCAGCATCCTCGCCTTCCGCGCCGTCTGCCGCATGTTTTTCTTCCAGCAGCGATAGAATCTCCTCCGCCCGCGCCAGCAAATCCGGGGGCATCCCCGCCATCCGCGCCACCTGAATGCCGAAAGAATGCCGCGAGCCGCCAGGGGCCAGTTTGCGTAGGAAAATCACCTTATTCCCCGTCTCCTTATGCGTGATGTGATAATTTTTTAGCCGCTCCAAGCGCGCCTCCAGTTCATTCAGCTCATGGTAGTGCGTCGCGAAGAGCGTTTTCGGACGCGCCGGGTGGTTGTGCAGAAATTCTGCGATGCTCCACGCCAGCGAGATGCCGTCGTAGGTGCTTGTACCCCGGCCAATCTCGTCTAACAATACCAAACTGCGGCCGGAGATGGAATTGATGATGCTCGCCGTCTCATTCATCTCCACCATAAAGGTGCTCTCGCCGCCGCTCAGGTTGTCGCTCGCGCCGACGCGCGTAAAAATCTTGTCCGTCAGGCCAATCGTAGCTGCGTCTGCCGGCACGAAGGAACCCATGTGCGCCATGAGCGTGATGATGGCAGTCTGGCGGAGGAGGGCACTCTTACCGCTCATGTTCGGGCCGGTGAGGATGATGATTTGCTGCTCATCCTTATCAAGTCGCAGGTCATTGGACACATACTGCTCGCCGGGTGGCAGGCGCTGTTCTATTACCGGGTGGCGGCCAGCTTTGATTTCAATGAACGCATCCTCCACTACATCCGGCTTGCGGTAGTTGTAGCGCTGGGCATGGCGTGCAAAGGAGAGCAGGCAATCAAGCTGCGCAATGATGCCGGCATTAGCCTGAATGCAGGCGATAAACGGCTCTATTGCCGCCAAAAGCTGTCCGTACAGCTCCAGCTCCAACCCCAGCATCTTCTCTTCCGCGCCCAGAATCTTCTCCTCGTATTCCTTCAGTTCCGGCGTTATGTAGCGCTCCGCATTTGTAAGGGTCTGCTTGCGAATCCAGTCCGCCGGCACCTTGTCTTTGTGCGCGTGTGTGACTTCCAGATAATAGCCGAAGACGTTGTTGTAAGAAACTTTCAGCGAGGAAATAGCCGTGCGCTGAATCTCGCGTTGCTGGATTTGCAGGAGATAATTCTTTCCGCTGCGCGAAATGTTGCGCAAGTCGTCCAGCACATCATGCACGCCATCGCGAATGAAATTGCCTTTGGAGGCAAGGGCAGGCGCTTCTTCCTGAAGCGTATGCCAGATGCGCATCTGCAACTCCGTGCAGGGCTGAATGCTCTGCACAAGGCTCTTCAACGCCGCCGAATCACTTTCGGCACAAGCCGTCTGCACAGCTTCCATGTGCAGCAAACTCTTCGCAAGCTGCAAGACTTCTCGCGGGTTCGCCTTCTTGAGCGGAATCTTGCTAATTAATCGCTCCACGTCGCCAATCTGCCGGATTTGCTGCAAGAGCTTTCCGCTCAGCTCACTGTCTTTCAGAAATAATTCCACCAATGACAAGCGCTGATGAATCTGGTGCAGGTCAAAGAGCGGAAATATCATCCAGCGCTTTAGCAGCCGTGCGCCCATGGGCGTATGCGTACCGTCCAAGGCTTGCAACAATGATGAGCCCTCGCGGTCGCCGCCGGGCAGCAGTTCCAGGTTGCGGATGGTGAACCTGTCCATCCACAAAAACGAATCCGCGACGATGCGGCGGATGCCGGAGATATGCTGCAGGTGGGGATGCTCCGTGTCTTTGAGGTAATGCAGCGCAGCGCCTGCGGCAACGGTAGCAGCCTTCAATTCTTCAATGCCGAAACCTTTGAGGCTTTGCGTGCCGAAATGCTGGAGCAGCAAATCATACGTGTAGCGCTCCGCGAAAATCCAGTCCTCCATGGCGAAGGTGTAGGTGCTGCTGTCAAAGCGCTCGCGGTAGGCTTTGACCTTGCCTTTGGCGAGAATGATTTCCGATGGGCCGAAGCTTTGGAGCAGCTTGTCCATGTAATCGGCGCTGCCTTCGGCGGCGTAAAACTCGCCGGTGGAGATGTCTATGAAGGCTACGCCGCAGTTGCCGTCCGTGAGGTAGAGTGCTGCGAGGAAATTGTTGGTCTTGCCGTCCAGGAGCTTGTCATTGGAGGCAACGCCGGGTGTTACCAGTTCTGTGACGCCTCGCTTTACTACGCCTTTGGCAAGCTTGGGGTCTTCTAATTGGTCGCAGATGGCTACGCGGTAGCCGGCCTTTACCAGCTTGTGCAGGTAGGTATCCAGCGCGTGGTGCGGGAAGCCGGCCAACTCTAAGGAAGCCGCATTCGCATTGCTGCGCTTGGTGAGGGTGATGCCGAGGATGCGGGCTGCCGTGATGGCGTCTTCGCCGAAGGTCTCGTAGAAATCGCCGACGCGGAAGAGGAGGATGGCATCGGGATAGCGGGCCTTTATCTCGCGGTGCTGCTGCATCATCGGGGTCTCCGATGCTTCCTTCTTTGCCATTGGGGCGAAGGTAAGTTGAAGGGAGGATTGCGGCTCCCGATGGGATATCCTCCGCTGGCGGAGGTGCCCGCTGAACGAAGTGAGGTGGGCGGAGGTGGGATTTTATTCCAGACCCACCTCCGGCTTCGTCGCTTTGCTCCTCAGCCACCTCCGCCAGCGGAGGATACCTGCGCCTCTGGTATGTGTCGGGAAGGGTGCTTGCAGCATGACAAGGTTTGGACGAGCAGCACATTCGCTGCGAGAGAATAGATTCCCTGCGGGAATGACAAGATTGGGCGAGCAGCTTAGAGATTAAGGCTTATACTGTACCTCCTCAACCTTATAAAGCCCAACTGCTTTTATCCCGAGACCTTTAGAAGGGTAGCGAATGATATAGTCGTCGCGCATTCGTTTATACTTCTGTTCTACTGTGATGTTGTTGCCAAATTTTACGGGCGCTAAAAAACCGTCTTTTACTCCTATCCACTCACGTGATTGAAAGTTTTTTCGGCGATATTTCTCTATCGTTACTCTTAGCGTTGGAATGGTTGTGCTTCTCAGATACACATCAAAGAACACCCTCAAATCCCTCCCCACAAACCGGCTGATATATTCCTCCACCTCCTCACTCGTAACAATCTTATGATAGAAGTCCCGGTTCAGGCCGCGCAGCAATTCCCGGAAGCGCTTGTCGTCGTTTATCATCATCCGTATCATATGCACCACCGCCGCGCCTTTGTCGTATTTATCGCTTGAGCCTTCATCGTTCACGCCATAATCTCCTATTACGGGGCGGTCGTTGCGGATGTTTTTCCATTCTCCCTGAGCATAGGCGAAGGCGCTGTCTTTGTCCTTTATCCATTCTGCGAAGAGGGTTTCGGTGTAGGTGGTGAAGCCTTCGTGCAGCCAGTTGTCGGCGATGTCGCGGGCGGTGATGCTGTTGCCGAACCACTCGTGGCCGCTTTCGTGGATGATGATGAAGTCAAAGGACATGCCTACGCCTGTGCCGCTGCGGTCTATGGGGCCGGTGGGGCGGTAGTAGCCGTTGGTGTAGTGATTGCCGTAGGCGATGGCGCTCTGGTGCTCCATGCCGAGGTAGGGGGCCTCCACCAGCTTGTAGCCATCCTCGTAGAAAGGGTAGGGGCCTATCCACCATTCAAAGCAGCGGAGCATCTCTTTGGCCTGTGTCCATTGTTTGCGGGCTTTGGCCTCGTTGTAGCGGAGGGGGTAGAAGTCTAAGTCCAGCACGCCCTGCTCGCCATGGAGGGTGTCGTGCCAGTGGGCGTAGTCGCCGATGTAGAAGCTGGTGTTGTAGGTGTTGATGGGGTTGTGGACGTACCATTGAAATGTATCATCCTCAGTCAATATTGCCTGGTCACCATGGTACTCCATTTTGTAGTTACCCACTTGCGTCATACGCCCGTTTGATATAGGCAATACGGTATGGCTCTTAAGCGTCACTTGGAGCGACATCCCGCTATCCGGCTCATCCCCCTGATAATCCTTGCAGGGCCACCAGCTACTCGCGCCCAACCCCTGACATGCTACTGATATCCAAGGCTTGCCCATGCTGTCCTTCGTCCAGATAAAGCCGCCATCCCAGGGAGGGTTGACCGCCGTGCGCGGCTTGCCTTCAAATGGTATATCTACAAAGAAGGTGCTGCCGATTTCATGGTACGATCCCGGTAGTATTCGCCAGTATACACTACCGTCACGTCTCCAGTCGTGATGGCTGTCTGTTATCCGCATTCCTTCCTGCAAATCAATTTGCATACTGTCCCGCGGCTCACCAATCAGGCGATAGATAATTCTGCAATTTCCATTGATCCGCTTCGTCGCAGTATCAATCTCCACCCTCAAATCATACCGCACCACATCCCACCAATCCCTCCCCCTGCCATTACTCCCCCTTAACGTATCCTGCCGCGTATAAGCATCCCCATAAAACGGCAGCAGCAAGAGCAGAAAAAGCAATCGTTTCATAATTTCCAAAGCTCCCTAATAATCCTCCTTCTGCCAGCCCCATTCCCGCCACTTCAGGCGGTACGTGTCCGGGTAATTGCCCCGCAGCACCCACATCAGCGCCTTCATCACCTTCAGGATTTCCGCCTTCGCCACATTCTTTCTTGCCGCGCTACCGCTAATGGCCCCGTCCGTCGTCGTTGCCGCATCCAGCGCAGCCTCATAATCCGCCGCCATCCCCGTCCAGAAGGCCGTGCCGTACGCCTTCGCGCCAAAGCCCTCCGCCTCCACCGCCTCCGCCATCACCCGCAGCGCCGCCAGGCGGTTCTGCCTGTCCTGCGGCAGGCGGTACATCTTCGCCTCCCGCACCATGCCAAAGCGCGCGTACAGCGCCGTGCTGCGCAGCGTGCCCTCCCGCGCATTCACATAAATCTTCACCGCCGTCGTAGCCTCCGCAATGCGCGCGTCCAGCACCCGTAGGTTATACGTTTGCGAGGGGCGCACCCCGCTCGCCGAGCGCTTTGCACCAAACATCGTAGCATACTGCGCTACCAGCTCCGCAAACGCCGCCGCGCTCATCCACGCCAGCGTAACGGCCGGCGTGGCGCTCCACTTCCCACTCACCGCCTGCGCAACGCTCAAAACATCCGCATCCTTGCGCGGCAATTCGCCCGTTACACGCCGGACGGGGCTGGTTTTAGCTTTGGAGGGAGCCTTTTTCTTAGAAAGCGCAGTCATTGGGCAGATGATTATTGATTTTTTATAGAAAGATGCCTCCTCAAAGCTAATGTGTGATTTTAAAATGCTCAAGTTGGCGCCCAATACTATCAAATTTGTATTTGCAATCATCATATTGGAAACCAATTACATCATTTTTTGAAATAAAATAGCATTCACTGGCCACCAACTAAATCATTGTTTATTGAGAAATGACCTCATTGGAAACCAATAAACCCATTTTTAAATGAAAAATGCATTTGTTGGAACTATTTTGCCCCCAATGCATGTGCCAGCGGCGGTCAATGCCGCTTCCATCCCTGCCACACCCCGTCATTGCGAGGAGGAGGCTGGGCGACGACGAAGCAACCTGCACAAGTTATCTGCCCACAACTTGCGCAGGTTGCTTCGCTGCGCTCGCAATGACGGGAGTAGGGGCAGATGCTAAGTGGGGCTTTCGCAGAAAGCCCGGTCGCTGAGCGTAGCCGAAGCGCCTACCCAAATGTTACCGGCACAGCTAACGGGCAGGCGCTTCGGCTATGCTGAGCGACCGGGACGCGTCAAGCGTCCCGGTCGCTCAGCATAGCCCTGCGCTCTGGCAGCATTTATGCTAAAGCATCCGCCCGCGTTCTTACAAGCTGCCCTCGCTACATTTGACCCCACGCCATGCCCAGCAATCCAACAATACAGCAATCCGGCAATACAACATCCAACAAGCGCCTCCACCGCGCCTGGAGCATGTACGACTGGGCCAACTCTGCCTACAACCTCGTCATTACCTCCACCATCTTCCCCGCGTACTACGAGAGCATCACCGGCGATGGGAAAGACGATACGGTGGATTATGTGGTGTTCTTCGGGCACCGCTTTATCAATACTGCGCTTTATCAATATGCGCTTGCGGTTGCCTTCGCTATCGTGGCCGTTATTTCTCCGCTCCTGTCGTCTATTGCAGACAGTCGCGGCAATAAGAAAAGCTTCCTGCGCTTCTTTGCCATTCTGGGCAGCCTTTCGTGCAGCGGGCTGTACTTCTTTGACGAGCACACGCTCGGCCTCGGCCTCGGCCTCACGATTGTGGCGTGCGTAGGCTTCTGGGGGAGCCTTGTGTTTTACAACAGCTACCTGCCCGACATTGCCACCTTTGAGGAGCGCGATAAGGTAAGCGCGCAAGGCTTTGCCTACGGTTATGTAGGCAGCATTCTGCTGCAGCTGATTTGTTTCGTCTTTGTGCTGAAGAATGACCTGTTCGGCATTACAAAGGGCTATGCCTCGCAGCTTTCATTTGCGCTGACGGGCCTTTGGTGGCTGGGCTTTTCCATCATTCCGCTTACAAGGCTGCCGGCAGGCCGCGGGCCGGTGGCGGGGGCTTCGCAAAAGCTGTCGCAGGGCTACAGCGAGCTGCGCAAAGTATGGGCGCAGCTCAAAAAGCTGCCGGTGCTGAAGCGTTATCTGGTTGCATTCTTCTTCTACAATATGGGCGTACAAACGGTGATGCTCGCCGCTACGCTCTACGGCAAAAGTGAGCTTGCCATTCCTACGGAAAACCTGATTGTTTCCATCCTCATCATCCAGGTAATTGCCATTCCCGGCGCATGGGCTATTTCAAAAGTCTCCGCTGCGCTGGGCAATATCCGCGCGCTGATGATATGCGTTGCGGTATGGATCGGCATTTGCGTAGCCGGCTATCTGCTGCCCTCGCACAACCCCAATGCGTTTTATATGCTGGCGGTGGTGGTAGGCTTTGTGATGGGTGGTGTGCAGTCGCTGAGCCGCTCCACATACAGCAAGCTGATGCCCGAGACGCGCGATACAACTTCCTTCTTTTCTTTCTACGATGTGACGGAAAAGATCGCGATTGTGATCGGGATGTTTTCCTTCGGCGCAATACAGGAGGCTACGGGCAGCCAGCGGGCTTCCGTGCTGGCATTGGGCGCCTTCTTCATCATTGGCCTGCTCTTATTGGCCTACACCCGTATCACGCAAAACCGCCTACGCACTATATCATGAAGCTCTACACCATCAACGCGGGCTACTTCAAGCTGGACGGCGGTGCCATGTTCGGCGTCGTACCGAAGAGCCTTTGGCAGAATGCCAATCCCGCCGACGAGAACAACATGTGCTCCTGGGCCACCCGCTGCCTGCTGGTAGAGCACGGCAATTACCGCATCCTCATAGACAACGGCATGGGCACGAAGCAGGACGAGCGGTTCTTCGGCCACTACTACCTCCACGGCGACGACAGCATTGAGCGGAGCCTCGCCGCCCACGGCTTCACACCTGACGACATCACCGACGTCTTCCTCACGCACCTGCACTTTGACCACTGCGGCGGCTCAATCAAGAAGGACGCGGATGGAAAGCTGGTGCCGGCCTTCCCGAAGGCGCTCTACTGGAGCAATAAGGCACACTGGGCATCGGCGCTCGCGCCAAATGACCGGGAGAAGGCCTCCTTCCTGAAGGAGAATATATTGCCAATGGAAGAGCACGGCCTCCTCCGCTTCGTAGAAGCCGCCGATGGCGCCGAATGGCTGCCCGACTTCCGTGTGCGCTATGTGAATGGCCACACAGATGCGATGATGCTCCCTCAAATCCGCTGCAACGACCGGACAATCCTCTACTGCGCCGACCTCATTCCATCCGTTCACCACATTCCCACGGCATGGGTAATGGCCTACGACATGCGCCCGCTGGAAACGCTGAAGGAGAAGAAATCTTTACTGCAAGAGGCCGCAGCTAATAATTGGGTGCTCTATTTTGAGCACGACCCGCAGATAGAATGCTGCACACTGCAAGAGACGCCAAAGGGCATCCGCGTGAAAGAGACTTTCGCCCTTGCTGACCTGCTGAAGGCGTAGGTGTGGCGCGCCTTTTATGCGGTCTTTAACCGTCGCTTTAGAAATAAGCGCGGTCTTCAATTCGTTATCTTGCGCATCCTATTTTTCTTCCTTCATAAGGAAAGCTGACGCCACCATCAGGCATGAACCAGGTTACCGATTTTTTCCACAAGCTGCTTGACCACTCCGACTGGCCGCCGCGCTGGCATTGCGGGCGCTGGTCAGACTTTCACGGATGGCTCTACATCGTCTCCGACCTACTCATCTGGTCGGCCTACTTCGCTATCCCGCTGCTTATTATTCGCTACGTCATCAAGCAGCGGCAGCAGGTGCGGTTCAATAGCCTTTACTTTCTGTTTGCGGCGTTCATCCTCGCCTGTGGTATCACGCACTTCTTTGATGCGCTCATGTTCTGGATACCGGTGTACCGCCTGTCGGCGCTTATCCGGCTTATTACCGGCATCCTGAGCTGGCTTACAGTCTGGCAACTGGTGAAGCTGCTGCCGGTGGCTTTTAACCTGAAAACGTCTAAAGAGCTGGAGCAGGAAGTGCGCCTGCGGCAGGAAGCCGAGCATGCGCTCCAAATGCAAAACAAGCTTCTCAACGAAAGCCAGCAAATGGCATCCGTAGGTTCTTGGGAGTGGAATGTAAAGACCGGTAAGATTACCTGGAGCGACGAGCAATACCGCATCTGGGGCTTGCCGCTGGGCAGCAGTCTTGCCTACGAAGAGTACATAAAGACTATTCATCCGGCGGACAAAGATTACGTGTCAAGCGTCATCAACAGGGCTTTGGAAACCCAAGAGTACCCGACATTCTATCACCGCATCGTTACGCCTTTGGGCGAGGTGCGGCATATCCTGGCACGGGGTGAGGTGAACGTGGACGCTGCAACAAAAAAGCCGGCCCGCGTAACCGGCACTTCTCAGGATGTGACGCAACTGAAGCACGACGAGCTGCAGCTCTTTGCCAAGACGCTTCAATTGGAGCGCAAGGCCGGCGAGTTGGAGCAATTCGCATACATCGCTTCGCATGACCTGCAGGAGCCGCTGCGCAAGATTTCTTCCTTCGCCACTATGCTGCAAAGTGGCACTAACCTCACACCGGAGCGGCAGGAAGGCCTGATTCAAAAGATTGTCGGCGCTACGGACAGGATGCAGCAACTGGTAAATGACATCCTGGATTTTTCCCGCGTGTCAAATGACAAGCTCGTCTATCAGCCGGTCAATCTTGCTACCATCATCCGATTTGTGCAGAATGATATGGAGCTACGCATTCAGAGCAGCGGCACACGGATAAAGCTGAGCGGCCTGCCGGAGATAGAGGGCATACCGCCTCAGTTGCAGCAATTGTTTCAAAACCTGATTTCCAATGCTATCAAGTTTGGGCGGGAAGGTGAGGCGCCAGTAATCCGCATATCCGGCGAACAGGTAAGAGGCGTTGATTTAAGCAACGACGACAAAGCCTGGATCCGCCAATACGCACCGGATAGGAGCGCTGCCGCATTTGATGCGGAGCAATACTGCCGGATAACGGTGGCAGACAATGGCATCGGCTTCGACCAACAGTATTCGGACAAGATTTTCCAGATTTTCCAACGCCTGCACGGCCGCAGTGAGTATGAAGGCACCGGCATCGGCCTGGCCATATGCAAGCGCATTGTAGAAAATCACCATGGCCTCATCCGTGCGGTAGGCGAGCCGGGCAAGGGGGCGACGTTTACAATTTTGCTACCGCTGTTTCAAGCGGGTTTTGTTGTCGCTTAAGCATTCCTCAGTTCAAGCGGAACATTTTGCCGGGCAATGCTTTCACCAGGCCGAGCATTTCCATTTGCAGGAGCGTGGCGCCAATCTGCGCGGTGCTCATACCTGTCTGAAGCATCAGGTCATCAGCATGAAGGCCGTCCTTACCATTCAATACTGCAGCCACGCGCTGCTCTTCGTCAGATAGCTGGCTGAAAAGCTGCTGTTGGTCGCGCTTAGAAGGTCGTGCGCCGGCCCAGCCCATCACATCCATCAAATCCTGCGCGCCAGTGATGAGCGAGGCAATGTTTTTGCGGATAAGCTTATTAGGCCCGCCGGATTTAGCGTCAAAGACCCGGCCTGGAAAAGCCGTCACTTCACGGTTATATGATGCGGCTACGTAGCCGGTAATCATTGCGCCGCCCTTCTCGTCGCTTTCTACAATCACCACTACATCGCTCAGGCCGGCTACAATACGGTTGCGCAGCGGAAAATTGGTGCGGTCGGGGTTCGTACCGGACGGAAACTCCGTTAGCACGCCGCCCTGCTGCACCATATCTTTCGCGAGGCTCTTATTGGCGGTCGGATAAATGCGATCTAAGCCATGCGCCACAACGCCCACAGTCGGCAGGCCAAGCTGTACGCACTTACGATGCGCAATGGCATCAATGCCGAACGCCAGGCCGCTTACGATCAGCAGGCCTTCCTGTGCCTGCAGCCCTTCTACCAGGGCCTCAGTGGCGCGTGCGCCGTAATCCGTATTCTTTCGCGTGCCTACGATGGCTACAATTTTCTCCGCATTAAGCGGCGCATTGCCGCGATAGAAGAGCAGAATAGGCGCGTCCTCGCAATTGCGCAGCCGGGTGGGGTAGTCTTTGTCGGTGAAGAACAGCGCTTGCAGGGAATGCTTTTGAATAAATCGCAGTTCAGCTTCTGCCCGCGCCAGCACAGTCGCGTCCTTACACGCCTTTGCACGCACTTCGCCCATGCCGCCTACGCTCTTCAAGTCCTTTGCCGGCGCGCTCATAATGTTGCGGGCATCGCCGAAATGGCTGAGCAGAACGCGCGCCATCTTGGGGCCTACGCCATCTATGAACGTTAAAGCCAGCCGGGCTAAAATTTCGTCTTCGGTAAATGGCAGCATATTTGCTTCCTAAGGCTTGCGGATTAAAAAACACAGCGTCATCAAGCGCCGCAGCTTCAAAGTACAGCATTTATGAAAAAGCAACTCCTCCTCGGCCTGCTCCTCGGTAGTACCGTACTTATTGCCTGCGCGCATGGCCGCAAAACTGCACGCAAAAAAACGGTTGCGAAAACATCTTCATCTACTGCTGCCTTACGCGGTCTCACGTCTGCTATGATGCGGCGCGGCGCTTGCTTTGGCCGTTGCCCGGAGTACACACTCACGGTCAATAGTGATGGACTAGTTGTTTACAATGGCATCCGTAGCACCGAGCCGCTGGGCGTTTATCAGAAGAATATAGGAGCAGCGAAGGCGCAAAATGTCCTTGCGCAGTTTATGTATTACCGCGCCGACACCTGCTCGCCGAATTATCGCACCCGAATTGCCGACCTGCCCGGGCTTTCATTCACACTTACGCAAAGCGGCAAGGAGCAGCTCATCGGCAATGCCAATGCCGGCCCCCGCTTCCTTTCATACCTCAGCGAAAGCATGGACTCACTGCGCAATGTGGACAATTCCTGGAAGAAGATTCGGGATGTGCCGAATGGCGAGTGAATGGTTGAGCGAGTTAAACAAGTATGTAAAAAACAAAGAAGCCTTCTATAACGAAGGCTTCTTTGTTTTTGATAAATAGACGCGCCGAACTTTCGACTTGCTCAACGCACTCACATATGCAACTTCTCCTTCTTCGCCAATAACTCATTGACCGTTTCCCGATACATCTCATCGGGGACGCAACAGTCCACCGGGCATACGGCGGCGCACTGCGGCTCTTCGTGGAAGCCTTGGCATTCGGTGCATTTGTCAGGGGTGATGTAGTAAACATCTACGGCGCGCGGGTCGTGGCGCTCGGTCGCGTCAGTCGGCGTACCGTCCATGCGGATGAAGGTGCCCTTTACCGCTGTACCATCGGCGACGGCCCATTCCACGCCGCCTTCATAAATCGCGTTATTTGGGCATTCCGGCTCGCAGGCGCCGCAGTTAATACATTCGTCAGTTATCTTAATAGCCATTGGTTCGGTGAGTCGTTGAAGCGTTAGTACGCCCCGCAATATGTTCTGTTTGGAATTTCTTCGCTTGAATTTTCTGATTCCGTGTGCCGCCAAAGGTACAATTTCGCGCAAAAGAAAACCGGACGGAATGGATACAAACCGACGCATAGCGCTGCTTGCGAAGCTGGGGCAGTACATGTCAGAAGACGGGGAGGAGTGGGCAGCTGTCAGGCAGCAGGCGGTGGTACAAAATGGCTGGTTTACGCCGGAAGCCATAGACTTAGCCGTTGGAAATATTGCCCGGGAATATCTGGAAGAGGATAAGCTGCGCGATTGGCTGAGCCATTACAGCCTGCCGGCAACACCGCGGAAAGTAGGCATCGTTATGGCCGGCAATATCCCGCTTGTGGGCTTTCATGATTTTCTCTGCGGCTTCCTGAGCGGACACAGGCTGCTGCTGAAGCTTTCTTCCAAAGACACGGTGCTGATGGCGCACCTGATTAAGAAGCTAAGCGAATGGGAACCAGCCGTCTTGGAGCAAGTACACACTGCGGAAATGCTCAAAGGCTGCGAAGCCTACATAGCCACCGGCTCCAACAATTCCGCGCGCTACTTTGAGCAATACTTCGGCAAATATCCCAGCATTATCCGCCGCAACCGCACTTCCGTGGCGGTGCTGGACGGCTCGGAAAGCGAAGCGGACTTTGCTGCGCTGGGCCGGGATATTTTCAGCTACTTCGGCCTTGGCTGCCGGAACGTTACGCAGGTGTGCGTGCCCGAAGGCTACGACTTTATTCCCCTGCTGCGTACGCTGGAAAGCTGGAAGCCGCTCAATGACCACAACAAGTACCGTAACAATTACGATTACCACCTCGCCATTTACCTGCTCAACCGAGTTCCGTACTTTGACAATGGCGTGCTGCTGATGGTGGAGAATGCTTTGCCTTTTTCGGCAGTGAGCGTTTTGCATTACCGTTATTACAAAGACGAAACGGCATTGCTGAAAGAGCTTCGGAATAGTGCCGACATTCAAGCTATCATCGGAAAGGGCGGACTGCCCTTCGGCACGGCGCAACAGCCCTCGTTGGGCGATTTTGCTGATGGCGTGGACACGATGGCTTTCCTGTGCGGCCTATAACGGCCTTCTGCGAAAGAAGACAAAGCCGTTCTTCGCGCCCAATTCTTCCAACTGCGGCAGCGCACGCCAGTCCGCCGCATCCGGGAGCTTGCAAATGAAGTAAGCCGGCTTGTCCGCGTCGCCATGCAGCAGCCAATCCTCATCGGGCTCCTGAATGGTGGATGTACCGACGTCTGATTGCACAAGGCAGTAATAATTCGTGTTTGTGCTGCGTCCCTTCCGGCTGTAAAACAGATGGGCGTAGCTCTTATACCCCAATGGATGAATATACACATCCTTGCCGGCAAGGCTTTGGAAATATTCAATGGCGGCGCGCTGCGAATAGGCTTCCACCTTTGGCGTGAAGTGTATGACCGTTACTTGGATGATGAGGATTTGCAGCGCGCAAAGCGCAACGACTGCTTTTTGGAAATGCCGCTGCATGGCGAGCACACAAGCCCAGATTCCTACAAGGTAAAGTGCGCCCCACAGGCATTCCGTCCAATGCCAGCTAACGGCGGCCTGCAGGTTTGCTGCGGCAAAAGCATCCTGTATATGCGGGATAAGCTGCGCCTTGTAAATTCCAATTAAAGGCAGCGCAGTAATGGCAATTCCCAACGCGCTGCCAATGATGAGCAGGCCAACTTGCACGATGCGTTGCAGCCTCCTTTCGCCTTCCAACAGGCGGACAATCTGCACCGCCGCGAGATAGGTAAGCGGATAATAACAAAGCGAGGAATAATGGACAATCTTCGTCTTGACAATGGAGAACAAAATGAGCACCACCCAAAACAGCAACCACATCCAGCGTGTAAAATCTCTTGCCGGGCCTTCTTCCTGCTGCCGCCGCCATCCCAATAAAAACAGCGAAGCCGGGAAGCAGCCAATCAGCAGCACGATGGGATGATAGTACCACGGCTCCTCATGGTCGGCAATGTTCTGACCGAACAGCCCGGCCTGATAAGCGATGAATTCCCGGAAGAACGTCCAGCCGTGCAAGGCTATCTCCACGCCAAACCACAACGACATGGTAAGCAGCGCAATCAGCGCCAGCAGCAAAAAGTGCAGCCAGTTGTAGCCGCGCAACCCGCGGTTCCAGATGAGAAACCCTACGAAGGCAATTCCTGAAACGACAATCGCTACGGGGCCTTTAGTAAGCACGGCAAGGCCGATGAACAGGCCGGCAAGTGCCGCGTGCATCCACTTCTTTATCCCCCACTTAAGCAGCCATACCTGCACAAAGGCCAGAAAGATGAAGTAGTTGAACACCGGGTCAATGATGCCGCTCTTGAAGTAGATGTGCGGCAGCCAGGTGGCCGCGTACAGTACCGTCCACCAGAGGCCGGTCTGCCGCCCGCGTGCCTTCGTTCCTGCCCAATAGAGCGTCAGCAGCGTGGCTATGCCAGTCAATGCATCCGGCAGGCGGGCGGCGTACTCGCCTATGCCGAAAGCCTTCATGCTGAGAACCTGCATCCAGATGAACAGCGGCGGCTTCTCATAAAACGGCATGAAGTCGATCTGCATCCGCAGGTATTCCTTGGATACAATCATCTCCCGCGCGCACTCCGCGAAGTTGATTTCGTCCCAGTCAAAGAGGTGGACATAGCCCAGGAAGGGCAGAAAGAGCAGCGCGCCGGCAAGCCCTATGAGCAGGTAAATAGTACGTTGGGACATTACACAAGCGGCGGGTGCTTCACGTCCGACTCCCTGCGCGTCTCAATGCGGAAGGAGCGATTACTCCAGCGCCGCATGAGCGCAAAGCAAAACATGGTAGTGATAGTGCCCAACATGCTGCCAACAAAAATATCGGCATAGAAGTGCGCGGCGAGGTACATGCGCGAGTATGCTACGAGCAACGCAATGAAAAACAGGGCCAGTCCCGCGCGCCCCCAGCCTGCCGGCAGTATCATGGAGATAAAGCAGCACATGCTGAACACGCTCCCTGAGTGCCCCGAAGGAAAAGAGCGGTAAAAAAGGTGCGGCCATTGCTGCCGGATGTGCAGCCAATCCGGGTCGCGCAGCATTTCCAGCTTGTAATACTCCAGCGGGCGCGGCGCCTGCACATACGATTTGAGGCCTTGAATAACGAGCGCCGGCACCACATTGCAAAACGCCGCCGCAAGCACAAACCACCAGTTGCGGCAAGACTTAAAGCACACCACCATCAGCGCCAGAATGATTGTAGTACCCATGCCGTCGCCTATCTCGGTAATGGCGCGCATGAAGTAGTCCAGGAATGTTGTGTGGTGTGTGTTGACGGCACGGAACAGTTCCCGGCTGTTGGATACAGACCACAGCACGCTCCCCATCAGCATCCAAATCAGAAATGGATAGATGAACCAGGGATTGTAAAAAGCGCGGACTTTGCGTAGCACGGTGATGGGCTTTATGACTGTATATCCGGCACTCGCTTAAAAAGTTTGCCAATCCGATGCGCGAGCCGCACATACCACTCTTTGCTGAACAGCGGCGAGTCATTGCGCGCGGCGCGAATGATGAATGCGGCGATGGGCAGCAACAGCGCCGTACTCAGCCACATCCCCCCCCACGCCGGCAACACGCCCGATACGGTAAGCTGCTCCCCTGTCTTGGACATGATGAAGTAAAACACGAAGAAGCCGATGGCTATGATAATGGGTAGCCCCAACCCGCCTTTGCGGATAATGGCCCCCAGCGGCGCGCCTATCAGAAAGAGCAGCACGCATGCAAACGACAGCGTGAACTTGCTATGAAAGGCAATTTCCCGCTTCACCATATTTTCCTCCGATATCTTCACATTATTGGCCGTGTAGCCTTCAAGCTGCATCACGTTGCGCGCGCTGCCGAGCGCGGTTTCTGCCACCTTTGCCCGCAGGCTGTCCGGGATTCGCGCCGCGAAGGAGGCGCCGGCGGGAATGGGCAGCGCTTGATGCACGTGCTCCAATTGCTTGCGGAATGCGATGCCCTGCTCCGTCTTGCTATACACTGGGAAGTAGGGGGCAAAGTTGGCCTCACTCATCGCCAGATCGTGGCGGCGGTTGGTGTCTAAGAGGCGCATGTCCTGGCGGAGCTGCCGCACGTTCATCATCTGGTAGCCGCCTTTGAAGAGGTCTTCATTCGTGTGATTCATCTTCAGCACGGAGAGGTCTATAATCTTGTCGTACCTGCGGAAGTGCATGCGCGTCTGCGTGGCGTGCGCGCCGGCGCCGGGGTTGCCGCCGTCGGAGCCTTCCTGGAAGCGCCAGCCGTTTTGCAGGCGGAAGACGAGGAACTTCCCGTCTTCCGACGGCGCCATCTCGCCGCTTTCGGCCAGCACGATGCGGTCATTGCCCGCAGGGCCGCCGTCGTAGATGATGATGTCGCGGATGGTCTTATCGTCCTTGCCCTTCTGGCCAATTTTGATGGCGTAGCCCGGTATCTCGCCATTGAATTGGCCGGGGCGAATGTTGAGGCTCATCTTGGCATTGCGCAGGTCGTACAGGAGCGAGAAGGCCTTAAGATTGGCTACGGGGATGATGTTGTTGTTGAAGAAGAAGGCCGCCACCGCCACGCCTGAAATCATAATCACCAGCGGGCGCATGAAGCGTAGCAGCGATATGCCGGAAGACTTGATGGCCACCAGCTCGTAGGCTTCCCCCATATTCCCGAACGTCATGATGGAGGCCAGCAGGATGCCGAGCGGCAGGGCCAGCGGCACCATGGTGGAGGACATGAAGAAGAGCAGCTTCAGTATTGTCCACACGCCGAAGCCTTTCCCTAAAAGCTCATCCATATAGAGCCAGAAAAACTGCATTACCAGCACAAACAGCGACACGAAAAACGTGACGATGAACGGCCCCACGAAGGACTTGACGATGAGGATGTCGAGCTTCTTAAACACAGCCGGGCAAACCTACTTCTAAAAGCCTAAAGGGAATGTTGGGCTTTGTGCCGCCGGCAATACAAGCCCTGTCCTTTTCTTTGCATCCATCATCAATATGAACAAGTTACCCGCTGCCCTGCTGCTCGCTCTGTCACTGTTCACGGCGCCTGATGCGGCCATTGCCCGGAATAAAAAGAAAGACAAAGCGCCCAAGCCGAGCACCAGCGCCAATCTCAAGGAAAGCTTCCGCGCCATCGGGCATGGCTTCCGAGATGCCGGCCGCTCGGTGGGTCGCGATGCTAAGGCTGCTACGCATGCCGTGCGGGATTCGGAAAAGGGGAAGAAGAGATAAAGGGGGCCACTTCCTTTTGGATATTCTACGCCCGGGAAAAGTGTTCTTCGCGACGTCAGTGAAGCGCGTCGCGAAGAACCTTGCGCTTCCTCCTAAAACCAACAAGAGCTGCATTTATGAGGCTTTATGCCTTAGAAGTGAGGTATTTTGCCTTCATAATTTCCCTTCTTGCCTCAACAGGACGGGTTCTTGCATCAGTTAAATGGCAGAAAGGTGTTTATGCAAGGCTTTTTATAACCTAATTGAAGCTTTTGGGTATATCATAACGGCTTTTTGCCTCATTAATGCGACCTTCTGCCTTATATTTAAGGCTTAAAGCCGCTTCTTCGCCATGCTTACGCTTGACATTGCCCGTATTGCCGCTCAACGCGGTATCAGAGAGCCTTCTGTTTTCCTGCGCAAGCTTGGATTTGGCTCCAAGTATATCACGGCATTATTCGCCAGAATCCTTCGGTGCGTCTGAGTAATGCGCAGGTCGAGAAGATTTGCCTTGCCCTGAATTGCACGCCAAGTGACCTGTTTTCATGGCATCCTGTGGAAGGACAAAGTGTAGCCGCGGGGCATTCCATGCAGGCATTGGTGCGGGTCAAGACGCCAGGCATTACAGAGCTCCTTCAGGCCATTCCGGTTGACAGGATTGAGGAGCTACGCACGCTGATGATGCAGATGAGTGGCGGTGCCTGACTGTCCTTTTTCTCGTAGTTGACGGTGTTATCACCAAACACGAACCCTATGTGGCACCCCAAGTTGTTGGTCATAAGACCAATAACGGTGGGAAGTATATATTTGACCTAAATCAAACTGCCCGAATGAAAGCTCATAGCTTACTATTCTATTTACTTTGCTTATCTGTTCTTGCCTGCAAAAAAGACAATGATAGTGTTGATAGTGATAAGACTTCTGACAAGTGCGACTTAGTCAGGATTGATAATCATAACGCTAGTGGCACCCCTGCGAATTTTTATTTACTTCAGTATGATAGTATCAAACGTCTGAGTACGATTGTGTCTGATGATAAATCATCTCAATCAAGTAAGTACGCGCACTATACTGCAAGGCTCAACTATCAGGGGAATATAATCTTCGCTAGCGTTTATGATACTTCTGGCGGTATTCAGGAAACGGACACGATTGTATTGGATGCCCAGCAGCATCTTGTTTCCTACATTAATACCGTTCTTAATCGGAGAAATGTCACGACCTTTCGTTATGATGCGAATGGTTACTTATCTGAATCTCATGAGCTTGTAGGCAGCACTATTTATGACAGGTATTATAAGTGGGCAAATGGGGATGTAATTAGTGACTCTACTGCTCCAAATGCAGTCACTCGGTCGCCGTTTGGAGCCAAGTACGAATATTATACTGATAAGCCAGCCCCTAAATTCATCACCCTTCAGAATGAACAGCTCAATTTGTTTCTTCATCATGGTGTGACATTCTATAAAACTGCACACCTGCTTAAATCAATATCCTATACTGATGGAACTGTTTATTACTATTCATATACTGTCGACGCGGGTAATAAAATCATTGCAGTTACAGTTAGTGACGGGTTAAATTCAGGCGTCACAAATTACTCGTATGATTGTAAGTAGCCCCAATTATGCTAAGCCTCCTGGCTTCGTTTGATTATGCTGTAGCTAGAGCCTACAAATAGCCGGACGAAGGCGGTAGACTTCGCCGAACTGAGACGGGAGTGACAATTGCTCGCACTAAGTGCTGCTCGCCCAATCTTGTCATGCTGTAAGCATCTTGCAAGATTCTTTCAGAATGACAAGTCGCTGTGGTATGGTAATCTGTGCGATGCTCCGCTCCCGCGCCCGGCCCTCGTCACTGCGAGGAAGGGAGCTTCGCAATTACCGCATCGGTAAACAAAAAAAGGCCGCTCATCACAGAGCGGCCTTTTTTTGTTTACCTTTTTACTTTTACCTTATTCTTCATCATCAAACTCAAGCACAGCGCGGGAGTTCATGAGGAGCTCCATTTCTTCCTTGGAGCCTACCACGAGGTCGTTGAAGTCGCGCATACCGGTGCCGGCGGGGATGAGGTTGCCGGTGATTACATTTTCCTTGAGGCCCTGGAGGTTGTCGGTCTTGCCGTTGATGGCGGCCTGGGAGAGCACTTTCGTCGTTTCCTGGAAGGATGCGGCGGATATCCAGGAGCGGGTGCCGAGGGAGGCCTTGGTGATGCCGAGAAGCAGCGGGGCCGAGGTGGCGGATTGCGCGTCGCGGAATTCAATGATCTTCTTGTCGGCGCGCTTGAGGGCGGAGTTTTCCTCGCGGATTTCGCGGATGGTCACAATCTGGCCGGCCTTGAAGACTTCGCTGTCGCCACCTTCGGTGATGACCTTCTTGTCAAAAATCCAGTCGTTTTCCATCTGAAAGTCTGCCTTGTCTTCGGTGTCATCTTCGAGGAACTTAGTGTCTCCGGGGTCAACGATGGTCACCTTGCGCATCATCTGGCGAACGATTACTTCGATGTGCTTGTCATTAATCTTCACACCTTGCAGGCGATACACTTCCTGAATCTCATTCACAAGGTATTCCTGCACGGCGAATGGCCCCTTGATGGCGAGAATGTCGCTCGGCGTGGTAGCGCCGTCGGAGAGGCTGTTGCCGGCCTTCACGAAGTCGCCGTCCTGCACCATGATGTGGCGGGTAAGGGGCACGAGGTATTTCTTGACGAGGCCTTCGCGGCTTTCTACGGAAATCTCGCGGTTGCCACGCTTCACGCCGCCAAAGGCTACTACGCCGTCAATCTCGGCTACAACGGCGGGGTTGCTTGGGTTGCGGGCTTCGAAGAGCTCCGTTACGCGCGGCAGACCACCGGTGATGTCGCGGCTGCGACCCATGATACGGGCAATCTTGACGATTACCTGGCCATTGCGTACGGTCTCGCCGTCTTCCACCACAATGTGTGAGCCGACGGGGAGGTTGTAGGTCTTGGAGTCTTTGCCGTCGATGATGATGGCGGGAATCTTGGTTTTGTCTTTTGTTTCGATGACCACCTTTTCGCGGTGACCGGTTTGCTCGTCAGCCTCTTCGCGGAAGGTGACGCCTTCAATCACATTGTCAAAGCGTACGGAGCCGCCCACTTCGGAGATGATGACGGCGTTGAATGGGTCCCAGGTGCAGATGACATCGCCCTTGGCCATCTTCTGACCGTCCTTAGCCTTGAGGATGGAGCCGTAAGGGATGTTGTTGGTGATGAGGAGGCGGTCGTTCTTCGTGTCCACAATCCGCGCCTCACCGGTACGGCCTATGACTACGGTCTCCTTCACGCCCTCGGGGCTTGTGTATGTAGTGGTACGCACGCCGTCAAACTGGAGGGTGCCGTCAAACTTAGCATTCAGGTTACTTTCAATTGCGCTTGCACCGGCAACACCACCTACGTGGAAGGTACGGAGGGTAAGCTGAGTACCCGGCTCACCGATAGACTGGGCAGCGATGATGCCGACGGCATCGCCCTTCTGCGCCATGTAGCCGGTTGCGAGGTTTTTGCCGTAGCACTTGGCGCACACGCCACGCTTGCTTTCGCAGGTAAGCACGGAGCGGATTTCCACCATGTCAACGGCGCTTTCCTCAATGGTGCGCGCTACGTCTTCGGTTATTTCGTCGCCGGCGCCAACGATGTGGTTGTCGCTAATCGGGTCAAACACATCGTGCAGGGAAGTACGTCCGAGGATACGATCATAGAGTGGCTCTACGATGTCCTCATTGTCCTTCAGGGCAGTTGTTGCGATGCCACGGAGGGTGCCGCAATCTTCTTCATTAATCACCACATCCTGCGCTACGTCAACGAGACGACGCGTGAGGTAACCGGCATCCGCCGTCTTAAGGGCGGTATCGGCCAGACCCTTACGGGCACCGTGGGTAGAGATGAAGTACTCAAGGACCGAAAGACCAGTCTTGAAGTTTGAAAGGATTGGATTCTCAATAATTTCAGAACCGGAAGAACCAGAGCGCCGTGGCTTGGCCATCAGACCGCGGAGGCCTGCGAGCTGCTTAACCTGCTGCTTGCTACCACGGGCGCCGGAATCCAGCATCATATAAACAGAGTTGAAGCCCTGCTTGTCTGCCTGCATTTCCTTAATCAGCGTCTCCGTTACGCGCGTATCCACGCGGCTCCAGATGTCAATGATTTGGTTGTAACGCTCGTTGTTGGTGATGAGACCATTGTTATAATTCTCCATCACATCATCCACTTCTACCTGCGCAGCGGCTACCAGTTCCTCCTTTACGGCAGGAATGGTCAGGTCGTTGATAGAGAAGGAAAGTCCGCCGCGGAATGCGGTACGGAAGCCGAGCGTCTTAATATCATCCAGGAACTGTACGGTTTCTGGAATAGTCGTATTCTTAAGGATGTCGCCGATGATTTCGCGAAGGCTCTTCTTGGTAAGAATGGCATTCACATAACCACTGCGCTTTGGTACGAACTGGTTGAAGAGGACGCGGCCAACGGTTGTTTCCGTCAGCTTCAGTTCCAGCTGGCCTTCCTTGTTACGGACATTTACACGCACCTTAATCCATGCGTGCAGGTCAACACGGCCTTCGTTGTGCGCCATGATAACTTCATCCGGGCCGTAGAAGGTCATGCCTTCGCCCTTCATCACTTCGCCATTGATGCTCTTCTTACCCTTGGAAATGTAATACAGACCAAGCACCATGTCCTGAGAAGGAAGGGTGATAGGCGTACCGTTTTGCGGGTTCAGGATATTGTGAGAAGCCAGCATGAGCAGCTGCGCTTCAAGAATAGCAGCATTGGAAAGTGGCACGTGAACCGCCATCTGGTCACCGTCAAAGTCGGCGTTGAAGGCAGAACACACGAGCGGGTGAAGCTGGATGGCCTTACCCTCAATCATTTTCGGCTGGAAGGCCTGGATGGAAAGACGGTGAAGGGTAGGGGCACGATTAAGAAGGACGGGGTGTCCCTTCAGGACGTTTTCCAGGATATCCCAAATCACGCTTTCCTTGCGCTCAACCATTTTCTTTGCGCTCTTCACCGTCTTCACAATGCCGCGCTCAATGAGCTTGCGGATGATGAACGGCTTGAATAGCTCGGCAGCCATGTCCTTAGGAAGGCCGCACTCGTGCAGCTTCATTTCAGGACCTACCACGATTACAGAACGACCGGAATAGTCAACACGCTTACCGAGCAAGTTCTGACGGAAACGGCCTTGCTTGCCTTTAAGCACATCGCTCAAAGACTTCAGTGCACGTCCGCCTTCCGCCTTAACGGCATTGGACTTACGGGAGTTGTCAAACAAGGAATCCACAGCTTCCTGCAGCATCCGCTTTTCATTCCGCAGGATTACTTCCGGAGCCTTGATTTCAATAAGGCGCTTCAGACGGTTGTTCCGGATAATTACACGGCGATAGAGGTCGTTCAGGTCAGAAGACGCGAAACGGCCCCCATCCAGTGGCACGAGCGGACGCAGTTCCGGTGGAATAACCGGGATGTACTGCATAATCATCCATTCCAGCTTATTCTCTACGCGGCTGTTCGCATCGCGGAAAGCTTCTACTACGCTCAAGCGCTTCAGGGCTTCCTGCTTGCGCTGCTGGGATGTTTCATTCGCGGCAGCATTACGCAGGTCGTAAGAAAGCGAGTCCAGGTCAATGCGGGAAAGCAGCGCCTGAAGGCTTTCTGCGCCCATCTTAGCAATGAACTTATTCGGGTCTTCGTCCGGCAGCATGGCATTCTCGCGCGGAAGAGCGTCAAGAATTTCGAGGTACTCATCTTCAGTGATGAGCTGAAGCGTCGTGCCTTCTTTTTCTTTCAGGTTGAGCTTTGTGCGAATCATCTCGTCCGCGGCACCGCCCTGTACCACGACATAGCGCTCGTAGTACACAATGCTCTCCATCTTCTTGGAAGATGTACCAAGCAGGTAGCCGATTTTATTCGGCAGGGATTTGAAGTACCAGATGTGTACGATAGGCACAACAAGCTTGATGTGGCCCATACGCTCACGACGTACTTTCTTCTCGGTTACTTCTACGCCGCAACGATCGCAAACGATACCCTTGTAGCGGATACGCTTGTACTTGCCGCAATAGCATTCATAGTCCTTTACGGGACCGAATATCTTCTCGCAGAACAGGCCATCACGCTCGGGCTTGTACGTCCGGTAGTTGATGGTCTCCGGCTTCAATACCTCACCGAACGAACGGTCCAGGATATTATCAGGCGATGCGAGGGAGATGGTGATTTTGTTGAAACCCGGTTTTGGTTTCAGGTCCTTCTTGATAGCCATAGTATGTTTAGAAGTGTTTTTCTTTTTTGAGTATCAAGTAGCAAGTATCAAGTATCAAGCTTGGATGAATGAGCTATTGAAGAGAACTGTGCAGACCGTTGAGCATTCGCTGAACCTCTGTTATCCTTTTCAATAGCTCATTGCTGTCCTTTTCATTTAGATATCCTAACCTACCACTCAAAATAATTTGCGTTTCCAGCTCGTATGAAGAACCAAGGGCAATTGCTAAGAACTGTTTGAAGGCAGGATTTGTACTCCTCCCACAACCTTCAGCGATGTTGCTCGGAATGGATGTTGCTGCTCTTTGAATATGACTTATCAAGTTGAATCGTTCCTTACTTGGGAAATGTTCTACATTCTGATAAACCTGTACGACCAAATCAACAGCCTTATTCCAAACCTGCAAATCTTTGAAGTTGTGCATCTACATCACAGCTTGCTACTTGCTACTTGATACTTGATACTATTATTCAAACTTCAGCTCCAGACCCAGGCCGCGCAGCTCATTCACCAATACGTTAAACGACTCCGGAGTACCAGGCTTCGGCACGTTGTCGCCCTTCACGATGGACTCATATGTCTTCGCACGGCCGACAATATCATCCGACTTCAGTGTAAGAAGTTCCTGCAGGATGTTGGACGCCCCATATGCCTCCAGCGCCCACACCTCCATTTCACCGAAACGCTGACCACCGAACTGCGCCTTACCACCCAGCGGCTGCTGTGTAATGAGGGAGTATGGGCCGATAGAACGCGCGTGCATCTTATCGTCAACCATGTGGTGCAGCTTAATCATGTAGATGATACCTACCGTCGCTTTCTGGTGAAAACGCTCTCCGGTTTCGCCATCATACAGATAAGTGTGACCGAACTCCGGCAGACCGGCTTCCTTCACCAGCTCACCGATTTCTTCAACGCTTGCGCCGTCAAAGATTGGCGTCGCGAACTTCACACCCAGCTTCTCACCAGCCCAGCCAAGAACAGTTTCGTAAATCTGCCCAAGGTTCATACGGCTTGGTACGCCGAGTGGGTTCAGAACGATATCAACCGGTGTTCCGTCTTCCAGGAACGGCATATCTTCCGCACGAACAATACGTGCTACGATGCCCTTGTTTCCGTGGCGACCCGCCATCTTATCACCCACCTTCAGCTTACGCTTTGATGCGAGATAAACCTTCGCAAGCTTCAACACACCAGCCGGCAATTCATCACCGATTGAGAGGTTGAACTTCTCGCGCTTGTAGCGGCCCAGCTCTTCGTTATACTTAATACTATAGTTGTGCAGGAGCTGATTAATCATCTCATCTATCTCCGCTTCGCCAGTCCAGTTCAGCGGGTTTACAGTAGAGTAATCAATAGAGCCAAGCGTCTTCGTGTTGAACTTGCCACCCTTTGTGATAACCGGCTCGCCAAAGTTGTTCTGAACGCCTGCTGATGTTTTGTTGCTGAGGATAGTCATCAGCTTCTCCATCAACAGCTCCTTGATGCCTGTTGTGTTCTTCGTGTGTACTTCTTCAATCTTCTCAAGCGCAGCCTTCTCACGCACCTTGGAATTCTTGTCCTTCTTGGCGCGTTGGAAAAGTTGCTTTTCAATCACGATACCTTCTGTACCAGATGAAGCCTTAAGCGAAGCATCCTTTGCATCACCGGCCTTGTCGCCGAAGATGGCGCGGAGGAGCTTCTCTTCAGGAGTCGGGTCAGTCTCGCCCTTAGGGGTAATCTTACCAATCAGGATATCGCCTTCGCCAATGTGCGCGCCGATGCGGATAAGCCCATTCTCGTCCAAATCCTTCGTCGCTTCTTCAGAAACGTTCGGGATATCAGAGGTCAGCTCTTCTTCGCCCAGCTTGGTGTCGCGCACTTCCAGCTCATACTCGTCAATGTGTACAGACGTGAACCAGTCTTCGCGGGCTACCTTTTCGTTGATTACGATGGCATCCTCAAAGTTGTAACCCTTCCAGGGCATGAACGCCACCTTTAGGTTGCGGCCAAGTGCCAGCTCGCCCGCCTGCGTTGCATAGCCTTCTGTAAGGAAGTCGTGCTGCTTCACCTTCTGGCCCTTGCGAACGCATGGACGCAGCGTGATGGACGTGCTCTGGTTAGTCTTCTTATATTTCGTAAGGCGGTAAACGCGCAGGTCGTCATCAAATGACACGAGGCGGGCCGCTTCATTACGGTTGTAACGCACGTGGATTTCGTTCGCGTCAACGTACTCAATGACACCATCGCCTTCGGCGTGGATTTGAATACGCGCATCGCGGGCAGCGCGGCCTTCAAGGCCCGTACCAACGATTGGCACTTGCGGACGAATCAGCGGAACCGCCTGACGTTGCATGTTTGAACCCATCAGGGCACGGTTGGCGTCATCATGCTCCAGGAACGGAATCAGTGATGCAGACAGACCCACGATCTGGTTTGGCGCCACGTCCATGTATTCTACTTCATCCGGCGGCAGCAGCGGGAAGTCGCCGGTCTGGCGGCTTGTTACTGTTGCGCCCGTGAAGTTGCCCTTGTCGTCCATAGGCACATTCGCCTGGGCAATCTTGGCTTCGTCTTCTTCTTCTGCGGAGAGATAATGCTGATTCTTGAGGTCAACCTTGCCGCCCTTTACCTTGCGGTATGGCGTTTCAATGAAGCCCATTTCATTAATCTTCGCGTGTACGCAAAGCGTTGAAATCAGACCGATATTCGGCCCTTCCGGCGTCTCAATCGTACAGAGACGACCGTAGTGAGAATAGTGTACGTCACGAACCTCAAAGCCCGCGCGCTCACGGCTCAGACCGCCTGGGCCGAGGGCCGAGATACGGCGCTTGTGGGTGATTTCAGAAAGCGGATTCGTTTGGTCAAGGAACTGCGAGAGCTGGCTTGTACCAAAGAAGGAATTGATTACAGAAGAAAGCGTTCGCGCATTAATCAGGTCAATTGGCGTGAACACTTCATTGTCGCGAACGTTCATCCGCTCGCGGATGGTACGCGCCATACGCGCCAGGCCTACGCCAAACTGCGCAAACAGCTGCTCACCCACCGTTCGCACGCGACGGTTGGAGAGGTGGTCAATATCATCAATATCAGCCTTACCGTTCGTCAGGCGAACGAGATACTTGATGATGGTGATGATGTCTTCCTTGGTAAGAACCTTCTTCTCAATCTTAATATCCAGACCGAGCTTACGGTTAATCTTGTAACGGCCTACTTCGCCGAGGTCATAACGCTTGTCGGAGAAGAAGAGCTTTTCAATAATGCCGCGCGCCGTCTCGTCATCCGGGGCATCAGAGCCACGGAGCTGACGATAGATGTGCTGCACCGCTTCCAGCTCAGAGTTGGAAGTGTCCTTATTGAGGGTGTTGTATATAATAGAATAGTCGCCGCTCAGCTCTTCCTTCTGCAGGAACACGGTCGAGATGTTCATTTCCTGAATCATCGCCGCGTTGTCCTCGTCCAGAACGGAGTCGCGGTCAAGCACTACTTCATTACGCTCAATAGATACTACCTCGCCGGTGTCCTCATCTACGAAGTCTTCCGTCCAGCTACGCAGTACGCGGGCTGCCAGGCGACGACCGATGTGGGCGCTCAGCGTCTTCTTATCTGTCTTCACCTCGTCGGCCATGCCGAAGAGTTGAAGGATGTCCTTATCTGTTTCGTAGCCGATAGAACGCAAAAGAGTTGTTACCGGGAACTTCTTCTTACGGTCAATATACGCGTACATCACATTATTGATGTCCGTCGCAAACTCCATCCACGCGCCCTTGAACGGGATTACGCGGGCAGAATAAATCTTGGTGCCGTTCGGGTGCACGCTCTGTCCGAAGAATACGCCCGGAGAGCGGTGCAGCTGGCTTACGACAACACGCTCAGCGCCGTTCACTACGAACGTACCGCGCGGGGTCATGTACGGGATGTTACCCAGAAACACATCCTGAACGATGGTTTCAAAGTCAATGTGCTCTTCGTCATTACAGCTCAGCTTCAGCTTCGCTTTCAGCGGCACGCTGTACGTCAGGCCGCGATCCATACACTCCTCTATAGAGTAGCGTGGCGGGTCAACGAAGTAATCCAGAAACTCCAGCACAAAGATGTTGCGCGTGTCCGTAATGGGGAAGTTCTCGTTAAACACGTTGAACAATCCCTCATTGTTACGCTTGTCAGGCGTCGTCTCCAGCTGGAAGAATTCCTTGAACGCCTGGAGCTGAATCGCCAGCAGGTCCGGGGTATCCGCTACATCTCCTATCTTGCCGAAGTTGATGCGGCCGGAAGCCGTTTTCTTGGTTATGTTAGCCATAGTATATTGAGTCCTTTTTCTTGCAGAATGGTGGCTTACAGAGACAGACGCCGAAAGCCTGAAGGGCAGGCAAAGCCTTGTCCTTACAGGTCAGTATCTTGAGTTAGCAGCTTGTTACGATAAGTGATAGGTGCACGCGCGGGGCTGCAAATATAAAGAGAAGGCGCGGCTTGGAGCAAATATTATTCCAAACGGCGCCGACAACAAATTCTTTTTCTAAAAACTTTTTGTTTTAGAGAAGCGCCTACATTTATCGCATCTAAACGGATAACGCATTATGCCTTTCAAATACAAAGCCGTTCAACGCAATTCTCAGCCTGGCAAAAAGGGTGGAACTTTAAAATGGTACGCCTCTGCCGCCGAGCGCGAAGAGATAAATATTGATGAGCTGGCGCGGCAAATCGCCCAGCGTAGCACCCTGAGTGTGGCGGACAGCCGCGCGGCAGTCATTGCCATTACCGAATTGATACCCGATTACCTATCGCAAGGCACTATTGTAAGGCTTGGTGAGCTGGGCGATTTGCGGGTGGCCCTTAGCAGTGATGGTGTTGCAAACCAAGATGAGGTGAGTCCGAACGTAATCCGTGAGGCGCATATCAACTTTCGCCCCGGCGCTACTTTGCAAGCGATGTTGAAGAATATGGAGTATAGGAAGGATTAGGAAGTTTTCGGTTAAAGTGGTTGGAGTTTTTAGGGAAACTTGGAGAAGTTTTCGGGCGAACTTTTGAAGGTTGTATAAACCTTGAGCAATCAATTTAGCATCTACATCAATATTTGCAGAGAAGTATCGTTGAGATAAGTAAATTAAAATGGGTTATTCTTAATACAATGAATGCAGATAAGAAATTGAAGCAGTCTTTGCAAGAAAAGGCTGAGGAATATAAAAAGCAGCAGAAGCTTACAATTGATAAGTATAAGGTTGGCGAGAAAGACACAAACGGAAACCTGATAACAAAAATTTTTGGGAGGGGTGACGAATTTGTAGTTTATGAAATAGAAACGAAAGATTTGGTTGATTCATTAAAAGTTTGGATAGAAACTCGCATTGAAGATGATAGAGTTCCAATTGACAACTTTAATAAAATACGAGCAAAATTTTCTGAAATAAAAGGATTGTTATATAAAGTCGTTGATAAAACAACTACAAAGGCTATAATTTCTCAAATTGTAATAAACGCAATTAGAGGAAACGTTGAGGAAGCAAATAGACAATTCGGTGATTTAGTAAAACAAATCAACTTAGAATATAGAGAGCAGTTTAATAATAGAATGAGAATGCTATTAAGCGCTTCAATCATTACAGTAATTATAATACTGTTTTCAACACGAGAATACTATGAAAAGTCTTATGTAGGGCACATTCACATTCACAACTTAATATACATCTTAGCCGGTGGTAGCATGGGGGCACTTTTTTCACTAACAATTGGACTTAATAAAATAGTTTGCGAAAAAGATGTTGAATGGTGGCTTTATATGTTGTACGGGCTTGAGCGGATTTCAATTGGTCTTCTTGCATCTGTAATTGTTTATTTTGCAATCAAAGCAGATTTGGCTTTCAGTATTTGTGGTAAAATGAACAATCCAGTTATTGGATATGTCTTCTTTGCTATACTTTCTGGATTTAGTGAGACATTAGTTCCAAACCTATTGATAAACATTGAGAAAGAAAAAGCAAAGTGAACCTGTTCAGCCCTCACTGGTTTAAGTCTTGCGAAGCAGACTTAAATCCACAATAGAAGCAAGTCTCCAACCCCCACTGGTTTAAGTCTTGCGAAGCAGACTTAAACCCACAATAGAAGCAAGTCTCCGACTTGCAAAGCTTTTGCAAGACACAGTCTTGCCGCTATTCATCATTGAAGTCTGCTGCGCAAGACTTCAACGAGTGTTGTGAGTGTTGTGAGCGTTATAAATCATTGAGAAGATTTTGTACGTTGGCCGGCTTAATTAACTGCTATGGCTACCCGCTACCGTTTCGGCGATTCGCTTATTCCGCACTTTATCACTTACTCCACCGTACAATGGGCCGATGCGCTGAGCCGGCCTCAATACAAAGACATCATTATGGCCAGCCTGCGGCATTGCATTAACGAGAAAGGATTGGTGCTTCATGCGTATGTCATCATGAGCAACCATGTCCACCTCATCGCCTCTGCCGCCCGCCCCGACATTGCGCTGGAAGACATCATGCGCGACCACAAAAAGTTTACTTCCCGCCAACTGACGTCTGCGATTGACAACCCATCTGAAAGCCGCCGCAACTGGCTGCTATGGCTCTTCCGCAGCGCCGCCGAAAAGAACAGCAACAATAAATCCTTTCAATTCTGGCAGCAGGACAATCACCCGATTGAATTGATAAGCAGGGAAATGATTGAGCAGCGGCTAAACTATCTCCACGAAAATCCGGTAAGGGCAGGATTGGTCTGTGAAGCGCAGCATTATGTTTACAGCAGCGCTTTGGAGTATTCCGGAATTATTCAGCCAGGAAGATTGCCGCTTGTGCTTTTGCAGGATTGAGGTTGCAAGTCAGAGACTTGCTTCTATTCTGGTTTAAGTCTTCTTCGCAAGACTTAAACCAGTGAATTGGCCAACAAATTAGCTCGCAATTATGTTTGGTGATTAGGAGTGGTGAATGCGTTTTACGATGCTAATATCCGGATACTAAAAGCTGACAACCGATAATACAATCTTATCGCTAAATAAAACCTGTAGCATGAACAACGCCCAGAACGCGCGTACGGACTCTTATTCCTGGAAGCAAGAGGACGGCAAAGCACTGCTTCTCAAACAAAATGAGACATTAGCGCAGCTACAGTTCAACCGCTATGATACATCGCTTAGCCTTCATGGCCGGGAACTGGTGATTGTGTATAAAGGCTTTTGGCTGCCGAAGCTGATGATTGAAGAAGCCGGACATCCCATTGCAACCTACGAAAACAGATTCTTCGGTAGCAAGAGCTTTATTAAGCTCCAATCTGGTGGCACCTACACCTCGGAATTTAAGAATACGCCTCTGGCGGCGCTCCTGATTAAAGACGCTTCAGGCTTTGAAGTTCTGCGTTACTCCCTTAAAGCCGAAAGCGGGCAGCCGGCGCGCATGGAGCTGATGGTCAGTGAGTCACAACAACAGTCTGACGATTTAATCCTGTTGCTTATTCTGGGATTTATGGCAACACGCAGTATAATGCAGGAAAATACCGGGGGTGAGATAGACGCAATGTTAGTGATGGGTTCAGCGGCAGTTTAGCGCTTGCCGGCCAGGCGAGGGTTTAAAAAAGCCCGGCAGACAGCCGGGCTTTTTATATAATTTATGCGTCCCTCCATTCGGCAATCAGCCACCTATGCCGGTTCAAACATCTTCAGGAACATAAGTTCCTGTTCGCTGTACTTGCCGCTGTCAACGCCCGGCAGCTTGTAGTCTTCCTTTACAAACCCGCCCTGCGCCATTCCCGGCTTGGAGGCATGGCTTCCAAATTTGTCTTTCATCGGTTGGGTAATCTTGCGCCACATCTTCTCCTGATGCAGGCCCTGGACATTCGCCCATCCTTCAATAACAATGGACGAGTTGTTTATCAGCTCTACCGCCTTCTTCTTCACTGGCTCCAGCGCGAGCTTCAGACGCAATATTTCCTGAGCCCAGTTTTGCTTGCCCATATTGGCAATATCAAAGTTCATAAGGGTGAAATCACCCCCGACGAGCACATAGTAGCAGCCAAGTATGGGGCAGGTATTGAATATGGTGACGTCAATATCGCCGGCGGCAATACGCTTGTTGGCCTCGTTCATCTCGCGGTATTGCTTAGCCAGCTCGTTGAGGTTATGCAGCATCTTCATCAGGCATTCTGCCGCGCCTGCGATGCTATCGCCCGGCACACCCGCACACAGCATGGATGCCTTCGCCGCAAAAGCAGACCCATGAATTGCGACTGACTTTTGCTTCGCGGCAACCTCGCTGTCTATGATTCTCAGCATGGAAGCCAGCGCCGCGGAGGCGTCGCCGGGCCGAACATCTCCCTTGCGTTGATTGATCTCGCTGAATTCATATTCGCTGACCAGTATCTGGATGACGTTGGTTATCGTCTTGCCGCCGGACATGATGGTGCCTATGAACGGAGCGCAGGTCGCTGCAAATTCCGCGGCGCCTGTTCCAAATATCCAATCTATTATCTCGCGTTTCTGCCCGTCAGGGATGCCATTCAAGATGCTTTCAATGCAATCCTCAAGCTGGTTGGCGATCTTACGCAAGCTGTTCATGGTGTTAGCCGCTCCAACTGTATTACCTGCCCGGCTGAGCGACCCCATGCTTTTATCCAGCATCATCTTATCTGCCTCGTATTCACAGGCAAGCACCTTATCATTTAACCGCGTTTTGGCTGAGGACGACTGGTTGCGGATACCCTGCAAAAAAACGTTGGATAAGACGACCGTCTTTCCCTGAAACATGTCTTGCGAAGCGCTGGCAATCTGCTTTCTGAGGGCATACTTTGCCTGAGAATCAGCCAGTTTATCGGCTGCCGTCATTGTTGTGGCCGCAGTTGCCATGTAGCCAACTTCTTTGGCCAGACGCTCTACGGCTTTGTTCTTTGTATTGCGCACACTACGGTGCCAGTCCTGGCCTTTCTTATTCTGGGTATCAATCCACACAGTGAGTGATTTCAGCGTTTCCCGCTCATTGCGCGCCTTTATGAAGTTGTCAATCTTCTTAAGCTCTTCACTTCTTGGTTTGATTAATGAATGAGTGTCCTTCATCCATTGGTCGTAGGTTGTTGTTAGCGGCATGGGCTTAAGAGAATTTTGCTGAAAGTAACCTGATAAGCTGAGACTTAGGCAGTTCTCTTAAATGATTCCTGAACGTTGTCACTGTAGAAGCTATTATAAATGACGCCGTTACGGAAAGCCGTACTGTCCTGCCGGGCGCTAACCAGCCTTTACAGGATTTTTACCACTATTGATTAAATCTTGCGCAGCGGACTTAAGCCAGCGAGCACACCATTAACTCACAATAGTTTCGCGAAGCTTCCGCCTATGTGATATTTTTTGGTCAACATCGGGCAAATTGCGTTGTCAGAGGGTTGAAAAAGTCTCCAATATCCGCATGAGACGATCCAGTCGTTCCTCTTTTACTGGCGCATCTGCATCATCGGGAAACAGCCCCGCTATTTTCAGATAGCCATACTTCCGCTGTGCATACTTCATACGTATTGATGAGACGACGGACAGCCCGTCTTTAGACACGTAGTGTACATTGTACTTGTAGGTATAGTCTTCCTGCGAGAGCTTGCTCACCTTATAATGGGTCGCGCCTTCGGGAGCTTTATCCTTGGTTAGCTCCCGTTGCGCCTTCGCATAGTCTGATAACCCCGTTCTGGCATCTACCGAATTCATGCGCACATAAAAAAGGTGATTTTCAAGGATAACCACCATCTGTCCGTTAGACGATTTGTTGATAATGCTGTCGCCCGGGTCAAAGCGAAAGCTGAAGCCGTACGCGGAGTCAGTGTACAGAGAGCCATTGATAGACACTTTTGGATTCAGATATCTGACACGATTCTGCTCCGCATCCTCAAGCCCTTTGCGGAATGCCTTAACCATTTCGCTTTCGCCGGACTGCGCTATGGCGTGCGTAAAAGCGAGCAACATACACGTGAGCAGTGTAAGGCTTTTTCCCATTTAATGATGATTTAAAGCACCAATGTAAGTAGCCTGCGGAAACCAAACGCATAGCAGTATAAAATTGCTTTGGCCAATCGGCACAATTATTTTCACGCATCAGGCATTGTAAAAACATTCAAATGCCAAACATTCAAAACAAAAAAGTTGCCGTGCTCGCCACAGATGGTTTTGAGCAATCCGAGCTCCAAAAACCGGTTGAAGCCCTGAAAGAAGCAGGCGCAATCGTAGAAATCATTTCCCTGAAAAGCGGTTCCATCAAGGGCTGGGACGAAAAAGACTGGGGCGATAAAGTAAGCGTAGATAATACAGTGGACAGCGTAAAGGCTTCCGACTACGATGCGCTGGTATTACCAGGCGGCGTCATGAACCCGGATACGCTACGCATGAACAAAGCCGCCGTTGCATTCGTAAGCGACTTTATGACCGCAATGAAACCCGTTGCTGCTATTTGCCACGGCCCGTGGACACTCATTGAAGCTGGCGCGCTGAAGGGCCGCAAAGTCACTTCTTGGCCTTCCTTGAAAACGGACATTGAGAATGCGGGCGGTATTTGGGTGGATGAAGAAGTAGTAACTGACAAAGGCTTGGTAACCAGCCGCAAGCCTGCCGACCTGCCCGCATTTTGTAAGAAGATGATTGAAGAAATTGCGGAAGGTCCGCACAATCGCTAAAGCCATTAATCAAAAAGCAGCGCCGGCAATTGCCGGCGCTGCTTTTTTTCTGTATGTGAGCGGCTATAATTAATTAAGCCGGTTCAAACATCTTCAGAAACTGCAGCTCCTTCTCGCTGTACTTGCCGCTGTCTATACCCGGTAGCTTGTAGTCCTCTTTCACAAAGCCGCCCATAGCTGTGCCGGGCTTGGAGGCATTGTTTCCGAATTTATTCTTGAACGGCTGCGAAATCTTGTGCCACATAGATTCCTGGTAAATGCCCTGTTGGTTTTCCATGCCTTCTATGATGATGGACGAGCTGCCGATAAAGGACAGTGCCTTTTTCTTCACCGGCTCCAGCGCGTTTTTCAGGCGCAGCACTTCCTGCGTCCAGTTTTGCTTACCCATGTTAGCCACATCAAAGTTCATGATGGTAAAGTCGCCCTGCACGCAGATATAATAGCAGCCGAGTATCGGGCATGTATTGAAGATAGTGACGTCAATATTGCCGGCTTCAATTTTAGCGTTAGCCGCATTCATCTGCTTGTACTGCTTAGACAGCTCATATAAATTATGAAGCAGCATCAGCATGCCTTCTACCGCGCCTACGATGCTGTCGCCGGGAACCATCGCGGCAAGAAGGCCAGCCTTGGCCGCAAATGCGGAACCGTGAATGGCGGCTTCCTTGCCGTTTTTGACTATCTCTTCATCTATTATCCTGGTGATTGCGGCAAGTGCCGCACCTGCATCGCCGGGACGCACGTCCCCCTTCTTGCTTTCCATCTCCGAGAGGTCAAACTGGCCCATAATCATGTTGATGATGTTCATGATCGTCTTGCCTCCGGAACTGATAGTTCCGATAAGCGGGGCACAATCCAGCGCAAAGTCGGCAGCACCTGTGCCAAGTGCCATTTCAATCAGGTTGTTTCTTTGCCCTTCGGGAATGCCGTGCAGGATTGACTCAATACCTTGCTGAAGCTGTGTGGCGATTGACCTCACCTGTGAAATGCCTCCGGCAACGGCTCCCGCGTCTTGGCCAAATGCAGCAGCCTTACCCAACTTGCCGCCGCTGTTTTTCAGCTTCTGATTGCCTTTCAACTTTCGGTCATTAATGGCCTGCAGAAAAACATTTGAGAAGACTACGCGCCGTCCGGAAAACATCTGCGCGGACGCGCGGCGAATCTGGCTTCTGATTAGCGACTTGGCTTCCGAATCGGCCAGCTTTTCCGCCGGCGTCAGCGTTTTTGCGGCATTTTCCATGTAACCAACCTCTTTGGCCAAACGCTCCACTGCTTTATTCTTCGTGTTGCGCACACTACGGTGCCAGTCCTGCCCTTTTTTATTTTGGCCGTCAATCCAGGCAGTCAGCGCCTTTAATGTCTCGGGTTGGTTTCGTGCCTTGATGAAGTTGTCAATCTTCTTCAGTTCTTCACTCCGGGCTTTGATTAATGAATGGGTGTCTTTCATCCATTGGTCGTAGGTCATGATTAGGGGCATGGCAGTCAGTTTAGAGGGTTGAAAAATTTTGCTGAAAGTAATTCATGCACCTCGAAACTTCATACTTTATCAAAAAAAACCGGAAGTGTGTCCTGTAGGCCGCTGTTACTCAGGTTCGTTCGTAAAAACGATAGCCCCTTCCGCAAGCACCTCTGCCTCACCTTCCCGGCTCCCGAGCATCTTCAGCATCTGATAATGCGCCTTCAAGGCATTCCGGAACGTCGGATAAACATGATAAGGTAGTCCGAATTCCTCCGCAGTCTCCCGCACGATGGGCGCGAGGGCGGGGTAGTGCACATGGCATACGTGTGGGAAGAGGTGATGCTCAATCTGCTGATTCAGCCCGCCGATAAACCAAGTGAGGAAGCGGTTGCGTGGCGCAAAGTCGGCGGTGTTCAGCACCTGATGCACCGCCCAGCTATTCTCTAGCTTGCGCGCATCGTTAGGTACGGCAAAGTCGGAGGTCTCCATCACGTGCGCGGGCTGGAAGATGCAGGCCAGCGAAATGCCGGCAATCACTTGAATCAGAATAAAGCCAGCTATGCAATGATACCAGGCCACTCCGGAAAACAGAATCGGAAGCGCAATGGTGTAGCCAAAATAAACAAGGCGAAGGGCCGTAATTTCCCAAAGGGCGCGCTTAATGGTTTTCTTCTCCTTGCGCAATAAACCTTCCCGATGGTACTGCAGCACCTGTTTGTAGTCCTTCACAAAAACCCAATAGATATTCATCAGGCAGTAAAGCGCCCAGCAGTAAACGTGCTGCCAGCGATGCGCCTGCTTCCGTGGCTGGTTTGGCGACATGCGCAGCAGATTTCCGGTATAAATATCATCATCAAGGCCGGAGATATTGGTATAGGTATGATGCAGGATGTTGTGCTGAATCCGCCAGTTGACGGAGTACGCGCCCATGAAGTCAATGATGAATGCCATGATTCCGTTCACGGTCTTATTGTGGCTATAAGCGCTGTGGTTGGAGTCGTGCATCACGCTCGTCCCGATGCCAACAATGCCCAAGCCCATCACTGTCCAGGCAGCATAGAAAAGCCAGACGCTGACCGTGCCTATGCCGAACAGAATGGCGAAGTACGGCGCGAGATAAAGCGTCAGCATAACAGCGCTTTTGATGTACATCTCGCGGTCGGCGTTTGGCGAAAGGCCAGTGCTATCAAAATATTCCCGCACGCGCTCGCGGACGGTATCATAAAAACCAGCTTCGCCCTTCGGGGCAAACTTTACAAGGGTTCTGGCGGCTGTCTGGCTTCTCATAAAAGCAATCGGTGCGTCCTGCCGCAGCAGATTGATAAAGTTGTTTAGGTTGAAGCGGTATGGTTGCTACCCATTCTTCGCGGGATTTGTATTGCTGTTCGCGCGGCGGCGTTGCAGCTCTTTTTCGGCATCACTTTTTATCTGCTCCAGCTCCGCGTCATCCATCTCGTCGTCACTATTATTCATGTTCGCCTTTGCGGAGTCGGCCTGTGCCTTTGCTTTCTTCTTAAAATATCCTTTCAGGAAATAATTGCCCTGCAGCGCCTTCATATTCTCGCCAAAATTATCGGCGGCCTTCTGCACCGTCAGCAAGGCATAATTGGCGGAAGATACAGTTTTCTCAAGCCCTTTGGAAAGTGAATCAGTGTAGATGAGTGAGCCGAGCGAGCCCTGGCCTGACTGAATATGCGTGGCAATGCCCTGCATGGCGCCGGTGATTGATTTCGCATTGTTCATCGTGCCTTCCAGCCCCATTGCCAGGTCATTTCGGTACAGCAGGCGGCTGATGGAGCCGTTACCGTCCTTAATCTGCAAGGCCATCTGAGCCAGCGCGCCGGTAATCACTTCAGCATTATTAGCCACAACCGTGAACTTATTGATGATAGCCCCGAAATCGGTCGGCTCAGCCGTCTTAATCTGGTCGCCGGCCTTCAGGAGCGGTGCGGTAGGCGAGCCGGGGGAAATTTCCAGCAACTTGTCGCCCATCAGGCCGTCGGAGCCTACGGATGCTACCACATCGTTCTTCATAAACTCCCGTTTGTCCGACTGAATAACCATATCCACGCGCACCATCGTGTCGGTCATAATGCGGATGCCTTTGATTGTGCCCACATTCACGCCGCCGAAGCGGATTTGCCCGCCCGCCTGCAATCCGCCGGTGTTGCGGAAGGTGCCATAGACGTTGTACGTGCTGGAAAACATGGCCTTCTTACTGCCAATCAGAAATACGCCCGCCAGGAGCACGAGCAGTCCTGCAACGACAAAGAGACCAATTTTTATTTTTTGAGAAGCGCTTGCGTTCATATTAAAATTTTTATTTGAAAAAGTGTTGGACGAGGTCGTCATTCATAGCTTCCAGCTCCTCGTAAGTGCCTTCGGCTACAAAAGCGCCGCCATTCATTACCAGCACGCGGTCGGCGGTGATTTTGGCGCAGGCCATATCGTGGGTGATGATGACGGAAGAGGTTTGGTATTTCTGCTGCATCTCAAGAATAAGCTCGGAGATTTCGCGGGAAGTAATAGGGTCAAGGCCAGTTGTCGGCTCGTCATAAAGCATGATTTCCGGCTTCAGAATGAGCGTGCGCGCGAGGCCAATGCGCTTGCGCATACCGCCGGAGAGGTCGCTCGGCATCTTGTCGATGGCATCCTGCAGACCCACGCCTTCCAGCATTTCTTCCACGCGGTTCTTTATTTCTGCTTCGTCGCGCAGCTTTAGAACGCGCGTGAGTGGAAATTCTAAGTTTTGTCTTACGGACATGGAGTCAAAGAGAGCGCCGCTTTGAAAAAGAAAGCCTACGCGGATACGCAACGCCTTTAAATCCTCCTCCGAAAGCCGCTCCACTTCCTGGCCGAACACTTTGAGGGTTCCGCTATCCTGCCGCAGCATCCCGACCATGAGCTTAATGTTTACAGACTTTCCCTGACCGGATTTGCCGAGCACAACGAGGTTCTCGCCGCGATGCAATTGCATATTGATGTCAGAAAGGACGGTCTTGCTGCCGAAGGATTTTTTGACGTGGCTGATTTCTATCACCACTTCCCGGTCGGCTGCAGGGCCTTTCGTCGCTGCTGTTTTTGATATTGTAGCTTCCATTTTCCCTGATTATTGATAAGCGAAAACAGATGTGAGCTGAACGGCAATGGCATCAAGTACAATCACCCAAAGGGAAGCGCTCACCACCGCGGAATTGGCCGCAAGGCCTACGCTTTCTGTCCCACGGTCGGAATTATAGCCCTTGAAGCAACCGACAAATCCGATCGCAAAGCCGAAGAAAATGGTTTTGAGCACGGCAGGAACTAAATCGGTAAAAGCAAGCGAAGTGAAGGCTTTATTTACATAAAGCGTTAAGCTCATACTGCCGGAGATATTCGCCGCTACCCAGCCGCCAAGCAACGCCAGCGCATCCGCCATTAGCGTAAGCAGCGGAATCATGAAGATGCAAGCCAGAATGCGCGTGACGACGAGGTACTGAATCGGATTTGCGCCCATCACCTCCATTGCGTCAATCTGCTCACTCACCTTCATGCTGCCGAGTTCCGCGCCGATGCTGGAGGCAATTTTCCCCGCGCAAATCAGCGCGATGATGACCGGGCCAACTTCGCGGATAACCGAAATAGCCACCATGCTCGGCACAAAGCTCGTCGCGCCGAATTCCTTCATGGTCGGCTCGCTTTGCAGCGTGAGCACGAAGCCGAGAATAAAACCCGTGATGCCGACAAGCCCCAGCGATTTGTAGCCGATAATGAAGCACTGGCGGATGGCTTCATTCCACTCAAATCCGCGGCGCAGCAGATTGCGGAAGAAGGTGCCCATAAACAGCGCCTGGTCGCCGGCGGCAACAAGCGGTTTGCCCCATGACTGAGGTAGTGAAACACTCATTAATTGTAGTTGAATAAGAATAAGGACATCCGTCCGGGCACATGGCGAAACAGATGCCTTTCACAGGTATTTGTCTATCCGTAAGATGCGTATAGAAATTTGATGCCAGTAATTGGTGGCATCAGGCCGTAGCCTTCTCGGGCGCAAGCTTTGGCAACTGCAAAACACCCAGCCAGCCCAACAGCCGGATTACAGGATACATTGGATCTATCTCATGCCAGCGGCGTCCGAAATTGATGGCCGAAGGATGTTTGTGGTGGTTGTTGTGATAAGACTCGCCCAGCATCAGGATGTCTATAAAAAACAAGTTCATAGAGGTATTCTTCAACTTAAAGTTGATGTAGCCGTACTTATGCGCAAACCAATTAATCACTGCGCCGTGGAAAGCACCCATCGTAAGCACAATCGGAAACAGGAGCCATTGCCACGGACTTGTAACGAAATATATAAAGAAGCAAGTATATACTGCAATCCAGAGTATGCGGGATACAGTGCCGTTTGCCCAGCGGTCAAATCCAGGCCACAGAGGCAGATTCTTTTCAAAACGGGGCTCTACATCCATTTTACCTTCTACTATATCGCGGTAAAAGCCACGTGTGCGCCACATCATAGCAAAAATGTTGGGCGAGAAGGAAGGCGAATGCGGGTCAAGCTCTGTATCCGTATAAGCGTGGTGGTAGCGGTGCATGATCGCATACCCGCGTGGGCTCATATATGAGGAGCCTTGCGTGATGTAGGAGCCGATGAAAAATACCTTTTCCCAGCCTTTGCTCATCTTAAAAGCTCCATGCGAGGCATAACGGTGGTGAAAAAGCGTCTGAAAGGTCAGCGACAAATACCATATCGCTATGAAAAACAGGAGAATAGCCATAATAAATCAGTTTTAGGCTGGTAAAGAAAAAAGCGCAACCGGGACTTATTAATAGCAATGCCGGCCGTAGGTGAGGTGGCCAATAGAAACCAAAAACGTGTTGTTGCTGAACGGTATTAAAGATACGGTGTCGGCAGCCCTTGGTTCCCATATAGACGTTAAAGAACTTCTTTTTATAAAAGAATCCCTGAAAATGAATTAGCAACGCTTATCTTCGTGTCTCATTTTTTTAAACCAGTACAATGCAAGAAGGAACAGTAAAATTCTTTAATGAAACCAAAGGTTTCGGTTTCATTAAGCCAGAAAACGGTGAGGACATCTTCGTCCACTCCTCTGGTCTCATCGACGAGGTTCGCGAAAGCGACCGCGTTTCCTTTGATGTGCAAGACGGCCGTAAGGGTCTGAACGCCATCAATGTAAAAGTTATCTAAGGCAGAACACAGTTCATACTAAGGTAATTAAGGGCATATCCGCAAGGATGTGCCCTTTTTCATTTGCAGCCTTATGGAATCTGAACGCTGACGCATCTTCTTTCTAAACAGCAAACCGATGCATATCCACATTCCACAGCCCTGCTCCGAATCATGGGACGCTATGCAGCCGGCGGCATCAGGCCGGCATTGCGCGCAATGCGATAAAACTGTCATAGACTTTACCGGCATGAGTGCTGAAGAAATCGGGCTGTATCTCCAGCTGAACGCCGGCCAATCCGTCTGCGGCCGCTTCCATCAGCGTCAGTTAAGCGATGAACTTCCTACACCTAATGAAGCGGTGCTGTACATAGTCCGAGCGCCATGGGCTTTTCTGAAGCAGGTGGCAGCCATTATCCTGTTTGCGCTCTTCCTTACCGCAACGCCTGCCGTGAGTGATGCAAGGCAGAAGATAAAGTCAAAGGCATCCCAAAAGCCGGAGCAGCCGCTTGCGGGCGCAATTGCAATCGTGGGCGAGGTTGCCACGCCTCCAATAGATACGCCTCGCTATCAGGCTCCGGTGATAATGGGCAGAATGCCGGTTCACCATTCGACCGATACGGCCGCTCATAAGTCACGCCGTCAAGAAGATATGATTAAGGGAAAGATTGCACCGCTGAGGAAGTAAGACACAACGCTCTTTCATTGAAAAAGCGCAGAGCCGTGGCTGCGCGCTTTTGCAATGCGTCGTTGCCACTAGGGCTTATCTGACCTTGGCGCCGGTGCCGGTAGTATTAGTACTCTTACTATTGTCGGCATTCTTAATAGTCCCGCCGTTGGTCGTATTGGTCGAGCCTATAGAGCTGCCGCCGGTCTGATTGCCGTATACACCAACGCCTTCCGTGCCCTTCGGCTCATAAGCGTGATCAGGTACTATGATGTCGCTGTTTGCCGGGACGGTTTTATTTCCGTTCTGTAGCTGCATATCCGTTGGCGTGGTTGCAGAGCGGGGCTGTGGGACTGTAGACACAGCCGGGCTTTGCAAAGGCTGCTGCGCTGTGGGCGAAGGGGTAGAAGTAGCTTGGGTTGTCCGTGTTTTTGTAGTAGTTGTGGTGCGTACAGACTGTTGACGGACGCGGGTTTGCGCAGTTGATACGTAAGTGCCTATAAGAAGGATGGCGCAGGTAATAATAAGCTTTTTCATGGCGGATATATTGTTTGGAGATGAAGGAAGTATCTACTTTGCCTACCAACTTCATACCGCACATTAGCGTAACCGGCTTTTTTATGAAAACTGTCTGAAGGGCTAAAGCACATTTTTCCGCCGGGAAGTCACTTTTATGTAATGGACAAAGCATTCAGACCATTCCCTGCTATCTTCGCCGCGCTCCAGCCATGACCCCTGTTTTTGACAAGCTCGCCGCCATCAAAGCCCGCTTTGATGAGCTGGCCATCACCCTTACCAATCCTGAAGTTGTAAGCGACAATAAGCGCTATACAGCCCTCAGCCGCGAATACCGTAAGCTGGAGCCTATTGTGGAAGGCTGGAAGCGTTATGCAGCTACGCTGGACGCTATTGCCTTTGGCAAAGAAGTGCTGGCATCTGAAAGCGACGCGGAGCTGCGCGAAATGGCGCAGGAAGAGCTGGAAGTGCAGGAGGCGCGCAAGGACGAGCTGGAAGCCCAAATCCGCACCCTGCTCATACCAAAAGACCCGCAGGATGAGAAAAACGCTATTATAGAAGTCCGCGCCGGCACCGGCGGCGACGAGGCCGCCATCTTCGCGGGCGACCTGATGCGCATGTACGTGCGCTATTGCGAGCGCCGGGGCTATAAAGTGGCGCTGTTGAGCGAAACCGAGGGAACAGTAGGGGGCTATAAGGAAGTGCAGCTTGAAGTAACGGGTGAGGATGTCTATGGGACGCTGAAGTTTGAAAGCGGCGTGCACCGCGTACAGCGCGTGCCTGCCACCGAGACACAGGGCCGCGTGCATACGAGCGCAGCGACCATTGCCATTATGCCGGAGGCGGAAGAGATAGATTTTGAGCTGAAGGAAAGCGACCTGAAAATGGAAACGGCCCGAAGCGGAGGTGCAGGCGGCCAGAACGTGAATAAGGTAGAAACGAAAGTCATCCTTACCCACATCCCGACCGGAACGGTCATAACCTGCCAAACGGAGCGCAACCAGCTGGGCAACCGTGAGAAGGCTACAGCTATGATGCGGACGAAGCTGTATGAAGAAGAGGTGCGCAAGCATGAGGAAGAAATAGCGCGGCGCAGGAAGAGTCTCGTAAGTACCGGCGACCGCAGCGCCAAAATCCGCACCTACAATTACCCTCAGGGCCGCGTAACCGACCACCGCATCAATATGACCATCTATTCGCTGGACGCATTTATGAACGGCGACATTCAGGAAATGCTGGACGCGCTGCAACTTGCCGAGAACGCGGAAAAGATGGAAGCCGGCGAAAGCGTATAATTGTTGGAAGGTTGAAGCGTTAGCCTGTTGGAATGTTTCCTGCTCGCTCTGATGCTCCAACGCTCTGACATTCCAATATTCCAATATTCCAAACATCAATGTCCGACACTCCACGCTTTGATCTTATTGACATCACGCAGGCGCTGCGGCGGCAGATGCGCTTTATATTGATTGCGGGAGCCATCGCCGCAATTTGCGCGGCCATCATTTATCTCCTTGCGCCAAAGAAGTATAAGGCAACTTCTTCGTTCCTTGTTTCTAACCCGCTATATACCGACCGCAACAACATCTTCCGCAACGACAAAATTTCCTTCGTGGATTACTATGGTCGCGAGGATGATGTGGACAAGGCAATGGCCGTTGCCAAGGCGGATGGCACGCGCGACAGCATTATCTACAACTGCCGGCTATGGGAACATTACGGCATTGATACGACTACAGACAAGAAGTGGAAGCAAAAGGCCGAGCAGCACTTTGACCAGTCCTTTGACGTGAAGCGCACCGAGTATGGTTCGCTGGAAGTGAGCTATCTGGACACCGGCGCAAGCCAGGCTGCGCAGCTTTGCAACCAATGCGTCGCTATCTTCAACCGTATCTATTCCGGTTATTATAATGCGCTTCGCACTGCTAATCGCCGTACGCTGGAGCGGCAGTTGGTCTATACAGACAGCCTTATTGCTTCGCTCACCGATAGTCTCGCTGCCATGCGCGACCACCACGGGATTTACGACATCATTTCTCCCGCGCGCATGGGCCCGGCTGTACTGAGCGGCGGGACGCGCGGCACAGGTTATGGTCGCGCAATGGAAGAAATCCAAAGCCTGGAAGCTACCAAAGACCAGCTTGTTATGGACAGGATGCGTACCGTATCGCTAATAGGTGAGTTTGGCACAGGTATGCACTCAGGTGACCAGCCGCAGATACAGGTCATCTCGCAGGCAGCCGCGCCTAATAAGCCAAAGGGGCTGGGGCTGCTGCTCACTGCGCTGGCTGCGGCGGCAGTTGCCGGATTCTTTGCTGCGCTGTGGGTACTCTTCACCACATACTTCCGTAAGCTCAATACCACGCAACGATAGCGCGCCATGCAGCTTGCCGCTACTGATACGATTGTGGAAAGGCGGATGCTCTGGGGGGGCGCGCTTCTTGGCACCGCGTTCGTATGCGGGTACTTCATAACGGCGTTTGTGCCGCTGCTGGCGGTGCCTTTTGCGCTGATGTTTGTAGCGCTCCTGTTTATTAACTGGAAGGCGGCATGGTGGCTTTTTCTGTTCAGCATCCCCCTATCACAGCAGCTTGAACTGGTGCAGGGCAGCCTGACCACCACAGTGCCCGATGAGCCGATGATGTGGCTTTTCCTGCTGATGACGATAGCGCTTGTCGTCTCGCGGCCCGGCATACTGCCGCAGTGGTGGCTACGCAGCCCTCTGACGCTTGTTGTAGCGCTGCAATTTGTATGGATGCTAGTGGCAGTAGTCTGCTCGCAGGAACACGACATCTCGCTGAAATTCTCCGCGGCGAAGTGCTGGTTTCTGGCTTCCTACTTTGTACTGCCAATTCTCATTTTCAGAACGAAAAGCGATTTCAAAAAAGCTTTTCTGATTGTGCTCGTACCGACGGTTATCACGATGCTCGTAGTAAACTATTGGCATGCTACGATGAAATTTTCGTTTATGGAGATTAACAGGGCCATCGGTAGGCTGTACTACAACCGGGTGGAGTACTCGTCCTTCATGAGCATGTTCTTCCCGCTGCTGCTAGTGGCCGTGCCGCTCACTAAAGGCAGGCGATTGCAGCGTGCTGCCCTGTTCCTGCTTATTATTTTCTTTCTCGCCGCTATCTACCTCACGTTCGCTCGCGGTGCGATGCTGGCTATTTTCTTTGCTGCCTTTGTGGGCATTGCCATAAGGATGAAGCTTGCGCGCGCGGTGCTGCCGGCTTTCTACGGAGTGATTGCGCTGCTGGTCGTATTCATGGTGCGGCACAACAAGTACATTGACTTCCGGCCTAATTATGAGCACACCTACACGCACTTCACCTTTACCGACCACATGATTGCCACCTTTCGTGGCGAGGATATGAGCTCTATGGAGCGCCTTTACCGCTGGATAGCAGCCGTGCGCATGAGTACAGACCGCCCGGTTACGGGTGTGGGCCCGAACGCCTTCTACTATTATTACAAGCCATACGCCGTCACTTCATTCCGCACATATGTGAGCCGGAATACGGAGCAGAGCACCACGCACAATTACTTCCTCTACATGCTCGTGGAGCAAGGCTGGCCGGCTATGCTGCTTTATGGCGCGCTGCTAATGGTATTCTTCTCGGTGGCGCAACGGACATATCATCGCTTTAAAGGCGAGCGCTTCTATCGGCACGTTACAATTGGTGTAGCCATGATGTTTGCGGCGGGCTTTATCAACAACTTCTTCTCCGAATTGATAGAGACGCACAAGGTGGGCGCGCTGTTCTATATCTCCATTGCGGTGATGATTGTGCTGTCGCAAAAGAGCCGGGAATGGGAATCGCAGCGTATGGCTGGTGGGAATAGTTTTGTAGCATAGCCTTTACGCGATGCGCACAATCATCTGCCTGATTATCTCCAATTGCTTCATGACGGTAGCCTGGTATGGGGGCTTCTTAAAGAAGAATTTTTCCGAAATTCCCCTTTGGCAGCTTGCCCTGATAAGCTGGGGCGTTGCGTTCTTTGAATATTGCTTTATGGTGCCGGCTAATAACCGCTTCGGGCCGGCGGAAGGCTTCAATACTTTCCAGCTAAAGACGATTCAGGAAATCATTTCGCTAACCGTCTTTGTGCTCTTCGCCGTCTTTGCGCTGCATCAGCCCTTGCGGTGGAATTACATTGTTGCCTTTGTGCTTATTGTCGTTGCGGCTTACTTTATGTTTCTGCCTCCGGCAAAAATTTAGTCTATCCCGCCTCTTTCAATCACAGCTTGTTTTTGTCGCAACATGCGCAACATCTGTAGCGCAACAGAAAGGATAATCAGCCCTACGCCAGCATAAAAACCGGCTCCAAGTTCCCGGTTTTCTTTGTAGAATAGAAAAGCGAGCAACACGCCATAGACTGGCTCCAGGTTCACACTCAACGTCACTGTAAAAGTGCTGAGCTGCTTTAAAGCTGTAAGCGCCAGACTTTGCGCCCATACAGTGCAGCACAGCGCCAGAATAACAAGCCAAACCCAGTCGGCCTGTGGGAATGGATTGCCTTGTACGTGATTTAGAAACGCGTCCAGCGACGACTGACGCGGCCACCAAGCCAGACAGGTGCTGCCGGGATTCAGCATAAAGCTTTCTGCGCCGGCGCCGATGCCAATTGCAATAGCAATGCTGATAAACAGCCAGCCGCTGGACATTTCCCAGAATACCATCGTCCGTGCAGGATATTTGGAAGCAATGCTTTTATTAATAACAGTGAACACGGCGGAGAGAATGGCCGCGACCACGCCCATGGCGATGCCAACGCCGCGTAATTCATTCACAGCCGCATTCTGATGGTCAAGAAAAGCGATAACCGCAACGCCACCAAGCCCTATGAGCCCGAAAAGAATTTCAACCGCGTCCCAGCGGCTTTTATTGACAAGCGGGTCAAGCACCGAGGTGAAGATGGGCGAGGTGCTTAGACAAATGAGCGCCACGGAAGCATTGGCGAATTTGATGGCGCCATAAAAAGCTACCCAATGGATGCCCATGAGAATACCAACCAGAATAAGTCGTCCTAAGTCCTTTTTTGCAATCGGCGTCCAGCCCCTGCGCCAGGTAATGATGAGCGCGATGAAGAGCGCAGTAAGCAGCATTCGCCACCATACTAGCACCGGAAAGTCGAGCGAGATGGCCCTGCCGAGCACACCGGTAAATCCCCAGAGGAGGACAGCGGTGTGCATGGCGAGGAGGGACTTTTTCATTGCGGATTTTGGAGGGCGGATTTTGGATTTAGGGACGAAGATGGCGGGATTTTCTCCTTTACCGCCAATAGGAAATTCATAAGACCTAAATCCGGTCTGAGAATTTACTTTTACCGCGCACCATTTTTGTACCCAACAGCTTCAGCCAGCCGCCCGCCGCGCAACAATGAACAATACCTACACCGACCTCGTCAAGCAAACATTCCACTTTCCGCAGGAAGGCTTTGACATCAACGAAGAAAAAACGCTTCTCTTCAACGGGCTGGACATCCAAAAGCTGATTGATAAATACGGGACGCCGTTCAAGCTGACATACCTACCCAAAATCGCGCAGCAGGTGGCGAAGGCAAAGAAGCTGTTTGCGGAGGCTATTAAGAAGCATCGCTACGAGGGGAAGTACTTTTACTGCTATTGCACGAAGAGCTCGCATTTCTCCTTTATGGTGGAGGAAACGCTGAAGCAGGGCGTGCACCTGGAGACGTCGTTTGCATACGATATTGAGATTATCAAAGCACTTCTGAAGCGCAGGAAAATCACGAAAGACATTACCATCGTGTGCAACGGCTTTAAGACGCGGCAATACACGAAGAACATCGCGGGCCTTATCAACACCGGCTTCAAAAATGTGATTCCGGTGCTGGACAACATTGCCGAGTTTGAGGATTATAAGAAGAGTATTCGCTCCAAAGATCCGGTCAATATTGGCCTGCGCATAGCAACGGAGGAAGAGCCGACGTTTGACTTTTATACCTCGCGCCTCGGCATTCGCAACCGTGATGTGCTGGAGTTCTACATTGACAAGATGAAGGGCAACAAACGCTTCAATCTGAAGATGCTGCACTTCTTCATGAACAAGGGCATTAAGGACGATATCTATTACTGGAGCGAGCTGAACAAGGTGCTGAACCTCTATTGCCAGCTCAAGAAGATTTGTCCGGAATTGACCGGCCTTAACATCGGCGGCGGCTTCCCCATCAAGCACTCGCTTGCCTTTGAGTACGACTATGCGTACATGGTAAATGAGATTGTGAGCACCATTAAAAAGGTCTGCAAGAAGAACAAAGTGGACGTGCCGGACATATACACGGAGTTTGGCTCCTTTACGGTGGGCGAGGCGGGCGCGGTGATTTACGGCATCCTCAATGAAAAGCAGCAGAACGACCGGGAAATCTGGTACATGATTGATTCGTCGTTCATCACCACGCTGCCGGATACCTGGGGCATAGGCGAGAAGTTTTTGCTACTGCCCATTAATGGCTGGCAGCGCGAGTATCAGGAAGTGCATCTCGGCGGCCTGACTTGCGACAGCCATGATTTCTATACTTCAGAGGAGCACATCAATGCCGTGTTCCTGCCCAAGATGGACAAGGGCCCGGACGCCGAGCCGCTGTACATCGGCTTCTTCCATACCGGCGCTTACCAAGACCAGCTTGCGGGCTACGGCGGCATCAAGCACTGCATGATTCCCTCGCCGAAACATGTGGTGGTGGAGTATGATAAGAACGGCGTGCTGGAAGACTGGCTTTATGCGAAGGAGCAGAGCGCGCAGAGTATGCTGAAGATTTTGGGGTATATCAAGTAGATGCGGGTATCGCAAAGCTGGCGCAGGCAAAAATTTCTACCCAATGAACAAGATTTATAATCGCCTTTCAGAAAGTTACGACAGGCTCTATCTTGACAACATTGGTGCCTTTCAACAGGCAGCGAAGTCTAACGGCGTTTTTGATTTTTATGTGGATTTCTACCCAACATTAGGGTCTAAGGAAAGACATTGCGATTTGCTATTTTATGGTCAAGCAGTAAACGGTTGGAGTTCATTTTTCAATACTGACAAACAGCTATCTTCTGAACACCTTGACGCGACAGTAAGAACTTCTAATCCGACTTTCAATCTCAATTCACCTTTAGATAGGATTAATGCTCGGTGGTGTAAGAGTCAATTCTATTGTCATCCTAAAGAACTACAGAATTATTATCATGATAGACGAAAAAAGCCCTATTGGTATTTTCGCTCTTTCTTCTGGAATGTGATTTACAAAACCGCGTCCAGATATTACGGTTTAGACGAACACTCTTGGGATTGGGCGAAGAAGATAGCTTGGTCAAATTTGTACAAGATTGCGCCGGATGGCTCTAATCCAAATTCCTATGAACGCGACTGGCAAATGGATAAATCAATAGAACTTGTTCAAAAAGAGATTGAAGAAATCAAGCCTAAGTTTTGTATAGTGCTTACTAACTACGATTGGTGGAAACCATTCGGGCAGAAGCTAAAAGAAAGAAAAGAGAACGTCTCATACAAAAAAATCCAATCGGTCAGCTGGTGTGGCGAAACAAAAATCATTGTCACAAAGCGAGAACACCGGGCGGCGAATGAACCTTATGTTAGTGAATTACTTCAGGAATTGAGAAAGTAGCGGTCTGCGGTTTATTGCTGCCCAATCTTTGTCATTCCGTAGGAATCTGTTCGGCACGGGATAGCCACAGCAATAAACAGATTCCTACGGAATGACAAAGTCGCCGTGAACACTTATGGCATTCTAAGCTGTAGCGTTTGTAAACTCATTTACAAAAAACAGGTGAAAGCTTAATCCATCCTTCCGCCACCCGAAGGCGCCCCATCACCACGCCCTGGCCTTCCGCGAAAACCGCCATCCTCCCCACGCGGCCCATCCACTGCCGGCGCCGCACCGCTATTAAACGACCGTATCGTATAAGTCAGCCGCAGCATGGCGTAGCGTTGCAGCACCTGCGTCACCGCGTCCTCCACATAAGTATCGGTAATGGTGCGGGAAATCGCCCGGTTCTGCTTCAGGATGTCAAAGGCATAAACATCCGCCTGCAGCGATTTGTCCTTTAGGAATTTGTAGCCCAGCGAAGCATTCCAAAGCAAGAACTGCTGATCGTAGCCTTCGCCGAGGCCGGAGTAAAGTGTATGGTTCAGGTCGGTGCGGAAGACAATGCTTTTCAGGATAATCCAGTTGAAGCGTAACGCAGAGGTCTGCGAATAATAGTTGTAGTCGCCCCGCGATTGCAGCGTGTTCTTAACGATGTTGTACGCGCCGTTCGTGGAAAGCGTAAAGTCCACATCCTCGCTGATATTGGAACCGGCTACGACGCCACCATTTATCGTCGTGTTGCCCGCGTAGTTTGTCAGGTTGTTGATGATGGCGGGAATGCGATTATAGTTCAGCCCGGCATTCAGGTTGAAGTTCGTCTTGATGCTCTTCACAGGCAGCGAATAGGTTACGAAGCTGCGCGCCGAATAATTCCCGTCCAGATTTACCGGCAGGCTGAGCTGGCTGCCGCGCGCCAATTGCACGCCACGCACAGTCGTATCGTTGACCGCAATCACCGTGTTGTTGCCAATGTAATTATTCACGTAGCTGCCGTTGGCGAAGATGAAAAGCCCTTGCCCCTTCGCTGTGCTCGTCCTGCCATAGCGAATAGACACGTTGTGGTTGTAATCCTGCCGCAGGTCGGGATTTCCGGTGCGCAGCAGTAGCGGATTGCTGTTGTCCACGATGTTTTGGAGCTGAGAGATATTCGGCGCGTTCGTGCTCGTGCGATACATGAAGCGCAGGTTTTCCGTCTTTGAAAACTTGTAGTTCAGCATCGCATTCGGCAATAAATCCTGAAAGCTCCGGTTCACCTGAATCGGGTAGGGGAACGTCTGGTCGCCGGTGAGTGTGGCGTATTGGCCATTTAACGTAGCGTTGAAAGAAATCTTCTGGTCGTTGTAGCGATAGCCGAAGCCGCCGCGGTGGTAGTAATAATTGTTGTTGTACTTGTTAGTGAGGCCCGTGTCCAGCGAAGTATACTCCGCGCCCGCGCGGTTATAGGTTTCGCGGTCGGAGATATTGCGGTTGTAAGACGGCGAATAGTTCGCCTGAAGCTGGCTCTTCTTCGTCAGCGGTTCCGTGTAATTCAGGCTGCCGGATAGCGTCAGGCCGCTCGCGTCAAGGTCGTAATGCTGGTCGTTGGTTTCAGAGTCTATCGGCGAATAACGGTTCTGCGAGTGAAGCAGCCCGCTGCCGGATTTTTCATTGTAAGAAGTCCCGGCGCTCAGCGAAATTGTCCGGCCCTGCTTCGCAAATCGGTGGCGATACGTGAGCTGGTTATTGAGTGTGTAGCCATTATTCAGCGCCTCATAGCGGTTATTAATCGTGCTTTGGTCGGTTATGGCGCCGAGCGAGGTTCTTCCGAAAAGGTTGCGGCTCGTATTATTATCCTGATAGGAAAAGCGCGGCTGAATGATAACGGAATTTATGCTGTCAATCGTCCACTCCAGCCGTGCGTTGACGCGATGATTGTAGTTAATGCTGCTGTTCAGGCCATTCTCACGATAGACAAGCCCGCTGTCCGGATTATTGACAATGTAGTTGCGCGTCAGCGTCGTGCTGTTCTCATTATCGCTGCGGTTGAAAAAGTAAGATCCGCTCACTTTTAGCTTCTTGCCCCACTGGTCGCTATAGTTTATCCCTGCCGACTGCGTTTGCGTTATCCCGCCCTGCTGTGATACAAGAAAGTTGGAAGCGCCATCGCCGCCGCTGTAGCTGCCTCCGCTTCCTGATGAAACACTACTTACAGAGCCCCCCGCCCGGCTCCGGCCGCCGCTTCCAGCGCCGCCAAAGCCACCGCCACGACCGGCGGAAGCGCCCGTAACGCCCAGCAAATCATCGGAAGAAAAGTTCTGCTGGTTCACGTTATTGGCAAGCGCTACGATGGAAATGCGCCGGTCGCCATTGAAGAAATTCACGTTGCCGCCCGCTGTATAGCGGCTGTCGCTATTGTCTAAGTCCATACCGTAGCCGCCGGACAGCTTTCCAAACGTGCCGTTCGCCTTGCCGCGCCTCGTTACGATATTTATGGTCTTCTGCGTATTGCCATCATCAAATCCGGTGAACTGCGCCTGGTCGGAAGCGCGGTCAAAAATCTGAATCTTGTCTATGATTTCAGCAGGCAGATTTTTAATTGCCGCATTCGGGTCGTCGCCGAAAAACTCCTTTCCATCCACCAATATCTTCTGCACCTGCTCGCCGTTTACCTTAACGGTGCCGTTCTCGCTCGTCACGCCGGGCATCTTTGTAATCAGCTCTTCCGCAGTCGCATCGGGATTTGTCTTAAAGGCGCTTGCGCTAAAGGAAGATGTGTCGCCGCTTTGCTGCGCCCGGATTTGTTCCGCAGTTACGGTTACCTCCCCCAATGCACTGGTGCCTTGAACAAGCTGGATATTGCCAACGGCCACAGCAGCGCTAATGACATTTACCCGCTGGCTGTAAAGCCTGTAACCCAGATACAGCGCCTTCAGCGTATAGCCGCCCGCCGCGACATTTGGAATCGTAAAGACACCGTCAATGTCTGTCACGGCGTTTTGAATTTTGGTAGAATCACTTTGAGGCGAGAGCGCCATCACTACGCCCGGCAGGGGCTGGCCGTCTTTGCTGTCCTTTACCGTGCCGCTCACGGAGAAGCCTTGGGCGAAAATGTTTGTCGGGATGATGATGAAGAGCGCCTGCGTCAATAGCAGGCGGAGCATAAAGTTGCGCATAGCCGGGCTTGTATAAGAATAACGCCAGAAGCGCAAGCATTGTGCCCCAAATGCCGCCAATAAAAAAGCGACCCGGAAAGAGTCGCTTTTTATCAAGAATTGAGGTTGATTAGCTCACGGAAATTTCCTGAGCGGTAATCTCCTGCTGCTCTTTCTTCGGAATGCTCACGTTGAGGATGCCGTCCGTGTAGCGGGCAGAGATGCCAGTGGTGTCAACCTTGTCATTGAGCGTGAAGGAACGCTTGAAGCTCTTCAGCTTGTATTCATGGCGCAGCATCTTGGTGGTTTGCTCGGTTTCTTCTTCCTTGTGCTCAAAGGAAATGGTCAGGATGTTGCGGTCGACATTGAGCTTGAACGCTTCCTTTTTCAGGCCCGGCGCTACGAGGTTCAGCTCGTAAGCCTTGTCTGTTTCGTGGATGTTCACTGGCGCATTCGGGGTGCCGGCAAGACCTTCATCGCCGAAAGCCTTGTTGACGGTGTTTGAGAAGATGTCTTCCAACATAGAGCCCAGCGCGCGGGGCATCACTTGGTTTTTGCTGTACATGGTAATCATTTTTAGTTGGTTTTAGTGGTTTGTATGTTTGCCATGTATCAGGCAAACCACATTCCACCCAAAACTTTACACCCGTTTTGTCTGAAATTGTTGCATCCAACCGACTTATTGTCAGGCTGGTGTATTTTTATGAAGGAAAAGGATGCCAGTAAGGACAAATGCTTGCCAAAAATTTCTGTTCTCAGTCAGACAAAGAGGCGATATTTGCGCCGTGCTCAGAAATCCACGGGTATAGTAGGCACAATCCCAACAAAAAGCTCCGGCCGTAAAGGCCGGAGCTTTTGTTTTTGCCAACCTGGTTTGGACTTCTTTTTCCCCCAGACTGAAGTCTGGGGTTAATGATGTCAGGTGATTGGCTAAAGCCGGAAATATGGATGTGGCTGTTAGCCACAGGCGCTTATTGGCCGTCCTTCTTATCATCACCGCCGGTGCTTTCCTGAGGCTGCCCGCCGCCCCAATCTTCAGCAGGTGGATTGGTCGCGTCATTATTCACGTCATTCTCATTATCATCCGTAGCGGAGCCGCCGATACCGCCGCTGTTCAGGCCGGCGCGGTCAACTGAATTCGGGTCGCTTACATCGCAATCGTCAAAGTCTTTCGGCTCCTCAAACTTTACATCTGGGCGTATGTCCAGTGTGCGGTCGGCGGCAATCTTCTTGTAGAAGAGCGCCCAAATCGGAAGCGCGGCAGCAGCGCCCTGGCCCAGATACTCGCTCTGGAAGTGGAGGAACATATCATTAGCGCCCACCCAGGATCCGGCAAGAAGCTGAGGTGTGTATCCGATAAACCACGCATCTGCCTGATTGTTGGTGGTGCCGGTTTTACCGGCAATGTCTGCTTTGATGTTGTAGCGGTAGCGCATCCGCTTGCCGGTGCCGAAGTCCACCACGCCGCGCATCATTTTCACCATCTTGAAAGCCGTGCTGGCGCTGATGATTTCTTTTTGCTGCGGCGCAAAGCTTTTTATGACGATGCCGTTCTTATCCTCAATTCTTGAGATGAAATACGGCTCTGTATTCATGCCGCCCGTCGGGAACATGGTGTATGCGTGCATCATCTCAAACAGCGAGATGCTCGGCACACCCAGCGCGGTAGAAGGGTAGGGCGGAATGTCGCTGTTCACCCCGCACTTGCGGGCAAAGTCTATGAAGGACGGAATCCCGACTTGCTTAATGAGGTATAGCGCGGCATTGTTTACGGATAGCGCCAGCGCCTTTTTCATCGGCATAGCACCGTACTTGGAGCCGCCGGCATTGTAGATTTTGCCGTTGAAGCTCTGGCCGGCTGTGCTCACCGTGCCGCATGGCGATATGCCATTGTCCACCGCAAGACAATACAGCAGTGGCTTTATGGTTGAGCCTACCTGCCGCTTCGTGTTCTCATTCACGTGGTCAAACTGAAAGTAGTCATGGTCAATGCCGCCCACCCAGGCCTTCACCTCGCCGGTGAAGGGATCCATAGCCATAAAGCCGGCCTGCAGGAAGGAGCGTATGTACATGATGGAGTCCATGGGGCTCATCACGGTGTCTTTGTAGTGGTTCTGATTCCAGGCGAAGACGCGCATCTTTACGGGCTTGGAAAAAGCTGCCAACACCGCCGCCTCACTGATGTCCGGATTGTCTTCCTTCATCATCCGGTAGCGGTCGCTCTGGCGCATGGCGGCGCGGACGATGTCCATGTGTTTTTTCCAGATGGCATAGTTGCCATAGCCGCTTTGCGCCATGAATTGCTTTTGCAGGTCGGCCATATGCTGCTCTACTGCCTGCTCGGCGTAGGTCTGCATCCGCATGTCTATGGTCGTGTAAATCTTAAGGCCGTCCTTGTAGATGTCGTACGGACGGTCAGTCGTGGGGTTCTTTGAATCTTTAAGCGCCTTCTTCACCTGCGCTTCCAAAACCTGCCGGAAGTACGGCGCGGTGCCTTCGTGGTAATCCAGCTTATGATAATCCAGCTTTATCGCCTTTGCCTTGTACTTCGTAGCGTCCACAGCCGTGATCTTTTCATACTTCAGCATCTGCTCAATCACGGTATTGCGGCGGTTCAGCGAGCGTTCGGGATGCGAGCGTGGATTGTAAATAGTATTGCCTTTCAGTGTGCCAATCAGGGTCGCAGCCTCATCCACGCTCAGCTTATCGGGCGTCTTATTGAAGAATGTCATAGACGCATTCTTGATGCCGTAAACGTTATCGGGAAAAGGAACTGTATTAAGATAAAGCGTAATTATTTCGTTCTTAGTCAGGTTGCGCTCCAGCTTCACGGCCAGCACCCACTCCTTCAACTTCTGCCAGGCCCGCGCAATCTTATTATGCGCCCGCTCGCCGTTAAACAAGTTGAAGGCGAGCTGCTGCGTAATGGTAGAGCCGCCGCCTTCGTGCCCTAAGTATCCGATAGCTCTCATTACCGCGATCCCGTCAATGCCGGAATGCTCATTAAAACGCTCGTCTTCCGTTGCGATGAGCGCGTTGAAAATGTTCTGGCTGATTTGGGAATACTTGCTGTTGGAGCGGTCTTGCACATAGTAGCGGCCCATAACGGTGCCGTCGTTCGCCAAGATTTCTGACGAGAGAGCACTGCTTGGATTTTCCAGCTCCGCCAGCGATGGCATGCCGCCCCACCAATTCCACCAGAAGCCGGCAATGAGTATAAGGAAGAGCGCCATAAAAGACAGGAACACTGTCCAGAGGGCGCGCACTGATTTTTTCATAAAACGGTCGCGTATCGGTGGTCAAATGTAGGAATGCGTGGCTGCCAACAGGTACACGCCGCCGTCAGGCGCGTTCCTATGTAGTGTTGTCATCATCGCCCGGCTGCACGAAGAAGGCAATGGTACGAATTGGATTAAGAAAGGCTGCAAAGCGCTTTTTGCCCCCAATGTGTGAGCGCACCTGCGCAAAGAACGGTGGCAGGAAACCCGCAACCTGCTCGCCCTCGGATAGTGTCAGCGGCTGCTTTGCATATTTCACCTTCAGGTAAGCATTCATGAAGGAAGTAAGGTTAGTTCCCAACGCCGGGTCAATGGTTTCACGCGCATATTGCATTGGCGTTAGACGACCACGCAGGTAGCCAAGCTGATGTAGATAAAACGATGCGGCGCGGTAAGTCCAGTAGGCCTTGCTCTCGCCGGTCTTCGCGCCGCGCGCGCGGCTCTTGTAATAAGCCATTACAATCGCTGGCAGCCCGAAGAACAGCGCCAGCAGTCCGGCGGTAATGCCGCCAATCGTGTAGAGCACTGTCCGCCACGCCGTCGGTTCTTCCGCTTTGGGTTTTACCGGCGGTTCATCCTTGCGCTCATCCGGCTTGCGTCTCAGATATACTTCATCCACCGGCTCCGGCTTCGGGAAGCGGTTGAGGATAGAGGGGGCCGGCTCGCCGGCCCGCGCTGTGAGGTTCTTAAAGGCATCGGCGTAAGAAACGGCGGTTACGGAATCGCCGGCCCTGACTGCGTGGAGCGGAATATCTACACTATCGCGACGGATGGCGGCTACATGCACATCCATCACCTCGTCGGTCGGCTCTATCTTAAACTCCTTATCATGCAGGTTAAAGCGATGCACGCGGTAGCTAATGGTCTTCGCCGCCGTGTCCACCTTCGTTACCACACCGTCAGCGGACAAGTAAGACGCGGGGGGCTGCATAGGCGGTGTGCCATCCGGTTTTGGCGATTGCTGCGCCTCGTCATTTCCAACGGTGGTGTCAAAATCCAGCCAGCCAAAGCCTGGGAAATAAACCTGCACCCACGCATGGGCCTGGTCGGCATAATACCAGTACCAGCCCTTGTTCTTCCCACCGCTTCGGTCAACGGTCAGGAAGCCGACCGCAATACGTGATGGAATGCCAAGCGAGCGCAGCATGAATAGCGTAGCGCCAGCGTAATACGCACAATAGCCTTTGTGATTTTCAAAGAGAAAATACATCAGCTTGCTTGCATTCGGGATGTCGGGCACGCCGGGATTGTCCGTGTATTTGAACAGGGGCTGGCCTGCCGGGTCTTTGCTCAGAAACCAGTCGCGCAGCGCAATGACTTTGTCAACAGGCGTCGTTGCCTTTTCCGTAACCTGCTTTGCCAGTTGCGCAATGCGCACAAACTTTTCATCGCCGGGCATGTACGTGTAGTACTTCATGAAGTCCGGCTTCTCCTCGCTGTAATCAGGCGCTTTGCGCAGAATCTTGAAGCGCTCTTCCTGAAACTTCTTGATTTGCTCGTCCTTGGCATTATACACGAAGTAGGCGCTGTTCAGCTCGCTCACATAGCTCTTCGCGCGGAAGGCGTATTTAAAGGAATCCCGGAAATCCTTTTCCACCGTAATAGGCTGCACGAAGTAGCCCGTATGGGGCGCGAGATAGGTGCTCGGCGAAAGCTTGCGGCTATATACCTGTACTTCCACTGTCTTACCGCCGCGCTCCGTGCCACTGTTTTTGATTACAGAAGAATCCGTTTTCGTCGCGAAAAGGGAAAGTTGCGTTGGGTCAGGCTCAAATAGGTCATTGCGCGGGATGGTGCTGTCGCGCTCAAAGGTCTCGGTGCTTGTGTCAAACTTCGTGTAATAGAAGGCCGTGAGGTAAAGTGGATTCGGCAGGTCGGTGCCTTCAAAGTAGTTGTCTATGTGCGCGCAGAACAGCAGCTCATTGGAGCGGCCAAGTTGTGAGCGGAGCTGTGAATAATTCTTCAGGTCAAAATTTCCATCCTTATTCTGCTTCAGCATGGAATTTTTCCCCGCCTTGCCGCCTGCGCCGAAATTGGCTACCGTCTCGCGTATCTCCGTGCGCATTACGAAATAGACGCCTACCAGCAGTAGCGCCGCAAGCATGGCAAAGCCAATCAGCCGGCGTGACAGAAACCACCAGAACTTCTCGCTCTTATCACCGTAAGAATAAATCTGCTCTGCCGTAAAAATGATATAGACCGAGTACAGCACCGCCGGCGCAAAGGCCTGCATCAGATGCGCCACGGTATCGGCATTAAACTTGGCAATGATGTACATGCAGGCCAGCAGCAATGCCGCGCTCATGCCAATGGCCCAATATCGCAGCCGCACAAACCCCCATCCCACCACCCAACCCAGCACAAAGAGCACCGAAAAGACCTTATAGCTCGCTTCAATCTTCGGCTGGTCAAATTCGCCAAGCGCCAGCGTATCCAGCCCTGCATATCCAAGCCGCAACAGCACTATTAACCCGATGAAGGGCAGCAGTGCCCGGAAGCGGAAGCCGTGAAACAGGGAGCTTCCCACCATGCCGGCACCAAAAATGAGCGTCCATCTCAACCCGCTGTTTTGCAGGAAAGAGAAGTACTCATTGAGGTTGTATAGCAGGAAGTAGGCGACGAGGGCCGTGGGCAGAATTAGGAACAGCAGCTTCGCCAAAAGCTCATTGGCAGGCGCCGCGCGTTGGACTTTCATGAATGTTTTTCCGGTAGAAAGATGCGAGTGGAAAGCTTTTCCACAACGCTGTTTTCAAATGTAGCTAATCGGGCGAAGGCTTGCAGGCATACAGGCTTATTTAACCCTTCTTTACTTCACAAAAAGTCGTTGATTTTATATTTGTGCCGACGATGTTACTGCTTCGTCGTCGTGAGACCCTGCAGCCAACTACAGGGTTATTGCTTTTACAAGCCGCCCGTTAATGTCTTTACTATGTTACCCCAAAATGAAGCAACCCATAACTTCGCTCCGTTCAAAAAAATTTCAAAACAATAATGGTCAAAGAAACAATGGTCAACGCCGATGTACAAGCCGCCGGCGCCGACGACAAAACACAGAAAATGCTCCAGCAAATCAAGACGGTTACGGTCATCGGCTCCGGCACTATGGGCAATGGCATCTGCCACGTCTTCGCCCAAAGCGGCTTCACGGTGCACATGATGGACATCAATCAGCAGGCGCTGGATAAGGCCATCGGCACAATCGGCAAGAACATGGACAGGCAGGTAAGCAAGGGCACGCTTTCTGAAGATGAAAAGGGCGGGTCCCTGAGCCGTATCAAGACTTTCACAGACATGGCCGAAGCTGTGAAGGACGCCGACCTCGTAGTGGAAGCCGCCACGGAAAACATTGACCTAAAGATTAAAATCTTCCAGGAGCTCGATAAGCTCGCTCCGGCCAACTGCATACTTGCTTCCAACACTTCTTCCATATCCCTCACGCGCATTGCATCCTTCACCAAGCGCCCATCGCAGGTAATTGGCATGCACTTCATGAATCCGGTTCCGGTAATGAAGCTTGTTGAGGTTATCAACGGCTACGCTACGGATTCAAAGGTGACGGAAGTAGTGGTAAACCTTTCCACCTTCCTCGGCAAAGTGCCTTGCGTGGTGAACGACTATCCCGGCTTCATCTCCAACCGCATCCTGTTGCCGATGATTAATGAAGCCATCCTTGCGCTGCAGGAAGGCGTTGCCGGCGTTGAGGAGATTGACACCATCATGAAGCTCGGCATGGCGCACCCGATGGGCCCGCTGCAACTGGCTGACTTTATTGGCCTCGACACCTGCTACAGCATCATGAACGTGCTACACATGGGCTTCGGCAATCAGAAGTATGCGCCGGCCACGCTGCTGGCCAATATGGTGCAGGCCGGCTACCTCGGCGTAAAGAGCGGCGAGGGCTTTTACAAGTACACGCCCGGCTCCAAAGAACTTGTGGTGAGTGAGCGTTTCAAGCGCGGGAAGTTTTAAGGCAAGCATTTTCAAACAAAACAGCCGCTTCAAAAGAGCGGCTGTTTTGTTTTTTGGAAGTAGCACTTAGAGCTTAAAGCCAAACGTAACAACGGCGTTGTTGTTACCGGTTGTAAGATTGGCCGTAGGCACGATCGCGCTGTAAAAACTGGGAAGCGAATAAGGTTGCTCGCTGGTTTTGTACTGGCGGTGCACAAAGCCTAAATCAATAAAGGCATTCTGAAAACGGAAGCCGAGGCCGCCTGAAAAGTCCAGCCGCTCGCCGTCCTGACTGCTGCTTTTGTAAGGATTGCCGTAGTACCCAAACCCGCCGCGCAGGGAAAAGTTATCCAGCCGGATTTCAAGGCCTGTGCGGATGTTTGAAGCGCCTCCATAAGTCGCTTTAATCGTATTATTCACGTCGCGCTGATAATCTTTGTCGCTGAAATTAAAGCTGGCGGAAGCATAGTCCACAAACTCATAATCTGCTGTAAAGAAGCCATAGCCGCCAAAAAATGCAGTAGCCGACACCACGCCGCGCCATGGCGACAGCATATTATAATCATACTGGTTTTCCAAAGCTGCATCGTTCCTTACGCCCGCAAATCCCTCAGTGTTTGCCGTCAGGCTTTGATTGTAAACGTCTGTAAGCGAATAGTAAGTAGGCGTATGAATGGCCGCGCCGAAGCGGAACGCGTCCGAAGGCTTATAGATGAAGCCGAGCTTAAGGTTGATGCCGCCACCGGTAGTGCGTAACTCATCACTGTAGCTGAAATTATCAAAGTCATTATTGGCCTTGCCACTCATGTCGCGCTCCGTAATGGTACGATTGCGCGTGTAGCGCACAATTGGCAAGCCCAGCGTAGCGCCGAGCATCAGCCGGTCTTCGTAGCTGCCGCCAAGCGTGAGACCAAGTTCGGAAATGCCACCGCGCTCGCTCACCGTCTTTCTTTGGCTGACCGGCGATGTGCTCGTTGGATTGACAACAGATACAAAGCCTCCGCCGGCCGTATCCAGCAGATAGGTCTGGTAGCCAAGGTCGCCAAGTGTGGTGCTATATTCTGTTGTATGATTGCGCGGGTTGTCGCGGTTTGCATCTTCCTTAAATACAAAGGAAGCCGATGAGGTTGTATTCGTGCCGCCATAAGTATAATCACGGGTAAAATCTGCCAGCCGCGTTAGCCCGATACCGAAGGAAACAGATGTCCAGCCGGTACGGTTTGCCCGACGGCGACCTTCCGTCTTCGTTGTAACAAGACCAAGGTTGCTGATGGCGAAATGCGAGCCGCTTTGCTCATCCGAAGCCCCGACATACTCGCCGCTGCTGTGGCTAAACGTAAGTGAAGGCGTGAATGTAAATTCTGAGCGCCGGTAAATACCGATGCCCGCCGGATTGACAGCCAGCGAAGTAAAATCGCCGCCCAAAGACCCCATCGCGCTACCGATGCCAGTGGAGCGGGCGGTTCCCTGCGGCTGCAGGAACGAATAGCGTAGTGCGTCTCTCTCGTCCTGCGCATTAGCAGCAATGGTGCATATGGTGAATAAGGCCGTTGCGGCCAGATAGCTTTGGATACTTTGCCTTTTCATAAAAAAGTCTTGAAGGAGCATAATACAGGTTTAGAAAGCCTGCGCCTGAATGGGTTTAATCAAAGCCCGCGCCAGTTTTGCCAAAGGCGTCTAAAAATTATTCCGGTACTGCACCACGACTTGAGTCGCGGGAGATTTACAGGAGCGGCAACCCAAAGAAAAGGCCATCCAAAGACAGCCTTCTTAAAAAAAATTGGTCATTTAGTCATTAGCGCCGGCGCCCACCGCCTCCTCCAAAACCCCCGCCGCCACCTCCGCTATTGCCACCGCCAAAGCTGCGCCCGCCGCCGAAGCTGCGTGAAGGTGCTGGCTCGCTGCGTTGCTCAATTCGTGGTTGGGAAAACGTGCGCTGCTCGCGTTGAGGTGCGGCACTTTGCTCACTGCGGCCGCCAAACCAAGAGCTGCGCTCGCGGCGCGGCGCTTCAGACGGTGTTGCCGTAGGGGCAGTTACTTCGCTGTTGCGTACGCTTCTGTCGCCTTCATTCCAGCCATTTCGCACCGGGCGCTCATTCATCGTACGCATTTCATTCGCACGGGCATCGTTCGTCCGCACTTCACTGCCATTATCGAAAACATTATTCCGGTTTTCCACCGCCCGGGCCCGTTCTTCACGGATTGCTGATGGATTAACCCCATTGCCCGGTTCCGTACGGAAGCCATTATTACGCATCGTCGCAGCCTCTGCATTTGCTGAGCCGGTGCTCATTGTATTACCGACAGGGGCCCTGCGAAAACCGCTGTAACCTCCATTAGAAATCCCGGCGCCCGAAGCGGCATTCGGACGCAATGTGTAGCGTGGGCCATAAGTAACCGTCTTGCCGTAGCGTGGACGGTAATAGCCATCACCGCCATTGAGCCCCGCATAGTAGCCATTCCAATAACCGCTGTAATAGCCGCCGTAGCCATAGCCATAAGCCGGGTAGCCATAATAAGAGCCAAAGCCCGGATAGCCATACCAGGAGTTATAGCCCCAGTAAGAAGACCAGTATGGCCCTACACCAAAGGAGATGGAAATCCCGGGACGCGCCCAGGGACTCCAGCCCGAATACGGGTCAACCCAGAATGGGTCGTACCAGAATGGGTCATAGAAGGCGCTCCAGTATGGGCGATTATAAAAAGGATGATAGAAGCGGTTGATGCGCGAAGAGTAGTAATAATCATCATTCGAATCATAGTACTCATCGCTGTACTGGCGCGACGTACTGTGGTCATCCCCGCGTTGCAGGCTGCCGCGGGATGAATAAGTTTGTTCATCATGTCGGTCGCTGCTTGTCGTCGCGCTTTGCGCAGGATCGTCTTGACGCTGCGCTGATGTTGAAGGCTTACTGCCATAAACATCATCATCGTACTGCCGGCTCTTTTGGGCGCCGGCTGGCGTGAAGCTGGCTGCGGAAAGCAGCATCAGCATTGTAATTAATAAGCGTTTCATAGTGCTCTTATTTAAGCAGGAGTTGCCGGTAGTGAAATTAATACTTTTGCGCCGCCCCGCTTTACGCTAATGACAGCAAAAACCGGGCAAAGTTTACATGAGCAACGTTTTAACGCCCCGTTCCGAGAATTATTCTGAGTGGTACAATGACCTTATCCTCAAAGGCGGCCTTGCCGATTATTCCGCCGTGCGCGGTTGCATGGTCATCAAGCCTTATGGTTACGCCCTTTGGGAAGCTATGCGCGATGTGTTGGATAAGATGTTTAAAGACACCGGCCACCAGAATGCCTATTTCCCGCTCTTCGTGCCGAAAAGCCTTTTTGAGGCCGAAGAGAAAAATGCGGAAGGCTTCGCAAAAGAATGTGCGGTCGTAACCCACTATCGCCTGAAGACTGACCCGGACAATAAAGGCAAGCTCATTGTCGACCCTGAAGCAAAGCTGGAAGAAGAGCTGGTGGTGCGCCCGACTTCCGAGGCCATCATCTGGAACACCTACAAAAACTGGATTCAAAGCTACCGCGACCTCCCCGCTGCTCATCAACCAGTGGGCCAATGTGGTGCGCTGGGAAATGCGTACCCGCCTCTTCCTCAGAACCGCCGAGTTTCTGTGGCAGGAAGGCCATACTGCGCACGCTACAAAGGATGAAGCGATTGCAGAGACAAAGCAAATGCTGGACATTTATGCCCGCTTCGCCGAAGAATGGATGGCAATGCCTGTCATCCGTGGCGTAAAAACGCCCAACGAGCGCTTCGCAGGCGCCGACGACACCTATACGATTGAGGCTATGATGCAGGACGGCAAAGCATTGCAGGCCGGCACCTCGCACTTCCTCGGTCAGAATTTCGCCAAAGCCTTTGATGTAAAGTTTGCCGATAAGGACAATAAGCTGGAATATGTCTGGGCGACGAGTTGGGGCGTAAGCACTCGCCTCATCGGTGCCTTGGTAATGGCGCACAGCGACGACAAGGGCCTGGTGATGCCGCCCCGCCTCGCTTCTATTCAGGTGGTGATTGTGCCTATTTACAAAGGCCCGGATTCAAAAGAGAAGATTGACGGCCGCATCCATGAGGTAATGGCTGAGCTGCGCAGCGCCGGCATTCGTGTGAAGTTTGATAATGACGATACCTCCCGGCCAGGCTGGAAATTTGCTGAATATGAGCTGAAGGGCGTGCCCATCCGCATGGCAATGGGCTTGCGGGATTTAGAAAAAGGCGTTGCGGAAATAGCACGGCGCGACACAGCCGAAAAATCTTCCGTTCCGCTGGAAGGCCTTACCGCCCATATCCAGGCCCTGCTGGCAGAAATTCAGCAGAACATCTACAACAAAGCCCTCCAATTCCGCGAAGCCAATATGCGCCGCGTGGATACCTGGGCTGAATTCACTAAGGCGCTGGACGAAACCCCTGGCTTTATCATGGCCCATTGGGACGGCACGCCGGAGACGGAAGAGAAAATCAAAGAGCTAAGCAAGGCCACCATTCGTTGCATCCCGCTCGATAATCCGCTGGAAGAAGGAATATGCATCCTGACCGGGAAACTGAGTATGCAGCGGGTGCTGTTTGCACGGGCATATTGAGTGCTTGTGCACCAAACCGTTACTTTCTTGATACCGTCTTAAGTGACTTTGTCATTCTGAAAGGCGCACCGGACCCCGATAACAAAAAGCCCCGCTCCAAAGAGCGAGGCTTCCCCATGCGCGATTGCGCCTTAATGAAACGCATCCTTAATCTTCCCAAAAAAACCTTTCTCTTCCTCGTGCGCGTCTTCAGCGCCGGGCTGGAAGTTCGGCGATGCTTTGAGCTTCTCTAAGAGCGCAGTTTCTTCCTTACTCAGATTCTGCGGGCTCCAGACCTGCACTTCCACAAGTTGGTCGCCCTTTTCGTAAGACTGGAAGGCTGGGAAGCCTTTGCCCTTGAGACGGAATATCTTGCCGCTCTGCGTGCCGGCGGGCACCTTAATCTTAGCCTTGCCGTCAATGGTTGGCACCTCGGCATTCAGGCCCAGCACAGCATCCGGGAAAGAGACACGGAGCTGATACACGACGTCCAACTCCGCACGACGGAGGTGCGGATGCTTTTCTTCTTCAATGAGGATGAGCAGGTCGCCTGCGGGGCCGCCGCGCTCGCCGGCATTGCCCGCGCCGCTCATGGATAGCTGCATGCCCTCATGCACGCCGGCGGGGATTTGCAGCTCTACCGTCTCTTCGCCAAAGACGCGACCTTCGCCCTTGCAGCTACCGCATTTGGCGGTGATGGTCTGGCCCTCGCCGTGGCAAGTTGGGCAAGTGCTCACCGTCTGCATCGCGCCCATAAAAGTTTGCTGAACGCGGCGCACCTGGCCTTGTCCGCCGCAGGTGCCGCAGGTCTGGACGCTGTTCTTGTCCTTCGCGCCGGAGCCGCGGCAGGTATCGCAGGAAACGTATTTCTTGACCTTGAGTTTCTTGGCTGCGCCGGCAGCAATCTCCGCATAATCCATCTTCAGCTTCACGCGCAGGTTAGAGCCTCTCGCGCCTTGCGGACGCCCGCCACGACCACTGCCACCGCCGAAGAACGACGAGAATACGTCATCGCCGAAAATGTCGCCGAAGTTCTGGAAGATGTCCTCCATCCGCATACCGCCAGCGCCGTGGCCGCCGCTTGCCGCACCGCCAATGCCGGCATGGCCAAAACGGTCGTAGCGGGCCTTTTTGTCGGAATCGCTGAGCACATCGTAAGCTTCGGCTGCTTCCTTGAAAGACTCCTCGGCTTCGCTGTTGCCAGGATTGCGGTCGGGGTGAAACTGCATGGCCACCTTGCGGTAAGCCTTCTTGATTTCGTCTGCACTGGCCGTCTTTGCGACCCCAAGCACCTCGTAATAATCTCTCTTAGACATTGTTTATTAAAAGTATCGGCCTACTTACCCACCACGACTTTCGCGTGGCGGATTAGCTTGTCGTTTAGGTAATAGCCCGGCATAATCACATCCACCACCTTGCCTTCCATCCCAGGCATCGGAATTTCCGTTACAGCTTCGTGCAGCTCGGTATCAAAGTCAGCGCCCTCGCTTTCCATGGGCTTCAGGCCTTTCGCTTGCAACACAGTTTTGAGCTTATTGAACACGAGCATCACACCTTCCTTGATTTGGGCTACATCGTCGGTGCTTTCAAGGCTTTGGGCGGCACGGTTGCTGTCGTCCAGCACATCCAGCATGCTTTGGATAATGTCACGGCCCGCCGTTTGGGTCAGCTCAATGCGTTCGCGGCTGGTGCGGCGCTTGTAGTTTTCAAACTCGGCGGCGAGGCGCAGGTACTTATCGCGCGCTTCCGTCAGCTCTTGCTGCAGCTTGTCGTCGCTGTTATCTGCGAGGCCTTCCAGGCCTTCGGAGCCGGCACGGTTCTCGTCCGTATTAAAGCCTTCGTAAAGCTGCTCTTCTGTCGGCTGCGCAGTAGGGTTTTCTTGTATCGGTTCGTTCATTCCGTCTTTCATCGTGCTACGTTTTTTGAACATGCGCGAAGGTAAGGTCAAGCGGTGTGCCAGCCCGGTTGTGCGGGACAAAATGGCATTTTCCGCAATGGTGGATTTATCATCCGGCGCAACGTGGCAGGAGAACTGCAATCCCCGTAACGGACGGGTGCAATAGCGCGGATTCCAAATCCGCTACAATGTTGCGCGGTATTGCAACTCGCGTTCTGCGATAAAGGTTAATAAGCTTCTAAGCCGTAGTATAGCCTTCCCGGTTATCCAGCACAGTTGAGTTTACCGGGGGAATAAAATCGTCCGGTGTCGCCTCCTCCGCATAAGGGCGGGGGCCGATGATGCGCGTCAGGTCGTCTTTAAAGAGCACTTCCTTCTTCAGCAATTCGGCAGCCAGCGCGTGCAAGTGGTGAATGTGCTTGGACAGCAATTGCTTTGTGCGCTCATATTCCGTCAGGATAAGCGCCCGCACTTCCTCGTCAATCAATCGCGCCGTCTCATCACTGTACGGCTTGGTCATTGTGTATTCCTGCTCGCCGCTGTTGTGGAAGGAAATGTTCCCGATGCGCGCATTCATGCCGTAAATCATCACCATGCTGTACGCCATCTTGGTGATGCGCTCCAGGTCATTCTGCGCGCCGGTAGAGATTTTATTGAAGATGATTTCCTCCGCAGCCCTACCACCAAAGAGCGATACCATCTGGTCGTTGAGCTGGTCGGTGTTGTATAGGTATTGCTCCTTCGGCAGGTATTGCGCATAGCCAAGAGCGGCAACGCCACGCGGAACGATGCTCACCTTGATGAGCGGGTGCGCATGCTCTAAGAACCAGCCGCAAATGGCGTGGCCAGCTTCGTGGTAAGCGATAATCTTTTTTTCCTCGGGCGAGATAATCTTATTCTTCTTTTCCAGGCCGCCAATCACGCGGTCAATCGCGTCGTTGAAATCCTGCATGTTCACCTCGTCCTGGCCCTTCCGCGCTGCAATGAGGGCTGCTTCGTTGCAAATATTGGCAATGTCCGCCCCGGCAAAACCCGGCGTCTGAACAGCCAGTTTGGCGATGTTCAGGTCTGGCGCCTTCTTAATAGGCTGCAAGTGCACCTCAAAAATCTTCTCGCGACCCTTTACATCCGGTACGTCAATGGAAATCTGACGGTCAAAGCGCCCCGGACGCAGCAGGGCAGTATCAAGCACGTCCGGGCGGTTAGTAGCAGCAAGGATGATGATGCCGGAATCGCCGGAGAAGCCGTCCATTTCCACGAGCAGTGAGTTGAGCGTGTTTTCCCGCTCGTCATTGCTCACCACGGCATTCTTGCCGCGGGCGCGGCCGATGGCGTCAATTTCATCGATGAAGACGATACATGGCGCCTTTTCACGTGCCTGCTTGAACAGGTCGCGCACACGGCTCGCGCCTACGCCTACAAACAACTCTACGAAGTCGGAGCCACTCATGGAGAAGAACGGCACCTGAGCTTCGCCAGCCACGGCTTTCGCTAAAAGCGTCTTACCTGTTCCCGGGGGGCCAATCAGCAGCGCGCCTTTCGGAATCTTACCGCCGAGGTTGGTATATTTCTTCGGGTTTTTGAGGAAATCCACGATTTCCATTACTTCCACTTTCGCTTCATCCAGCCCGGCAACGTCGTTAAACGTAATGTTCACCTTTGTGCCTTTCTCAAAAAGCTGCGCCTTACTCTTGCCTATGTTGAATAGACCGCCCGCTCCGCCTCCCGCGCCGCCCGGCCCACCCATCTTGCGCATAATGAGGAACCACATGGCAATGATAAAGATGATGGGCAACAGGATGGTGCTGAGGGCTTCCCGGAAGAAGTTGTTGGCCTGCTTGTAAACCACCGGCGGCTCGCTTACGCCCTGGGGCAGCGCCTTCCGCGCCTCACTCCAGTCGTCGCGCCATTGCTCAATGGAGCCGATTTTGAAAGTATAAACAGCGGACTTTTCTCCGCTGCGTGCAGCGATGGTGCCGTTAGGCTGTGCAGGCGCGGCAGCTGCGGTGTTCTTCAGTTGGCCACTCGCTTCGCCGCCCATTATCGTAATCTTGTCCACCTGCCCGGTGTTCAGGTACTTCGTCTGAAATTCCAGAAAGCTGTTGTCGGCCTCCGCGCCGCCGGTGCCTACGAAGGAGCCGCCGAAAAACTGAAGCGCGAAGATGGCCAGGATGATGAGGCCATACACCCAATATATATTGAAGCGCGGCCCACGGCGGGGCGGGCGCGGCTCTTCGCCGTCGTTGTTATTTATGATTGGCCCGCCGCCGGTGCCATTGGCGCTTTCCTGCGGCAGCTTTTGCTGCTGAGGCGGCGTTGCCGGTGGCTGCTGCCTTACGTTCTGATCTTCCATGTGTGTTTTGCGGGAGCCTTCCCGCTGTCAAAATCTTACTGCATTCTTAGAACAAAGGATGCGGCGCGCAAGTTGGGAATAGAAAGAGAAAAGGGATGTTATTGTTTAGTCGTTGTGCTCTAAGCGCTCCGCGTCGGCCCAAAGGCCTTCCAGGTCATAGAACTTACGCTGCTCGCGGTTGAAGATGTGGACGACGATGTTTACGTAGTCAATGAGCGTCCAAAGCTCGCCGCCTTCTGTATGGTATGGCTTTTCGCCAGTCGCGTTTTGTACGCCTTCCACCACGGCGTCGCCGATAGCTTTAATCTGGACGTATGAATTTGCTTCGCAGAGAATGAAGAAGTCGGCAACGGCCTCATCAATCTTACGGAGGTCAAGCGAGACGAGGGCCTCGCCTTTTTTATCCTTTATCGCGGCGATAATGGACTTGAATAGCTTGCTGGCGCGGGTAGTGCGGGTGGGCGCCTTAGGACGGCCCTGCAGGGCGGTAATGATTTTCTCCAAAAGAATTCCTGGGATGGATTAAGTCGTGGTAGGGATAAATTTGGCCTTCGCTTTCAGGCTATGCCAATGCTCAAAAATACGAATCTTTTGCCGCCTGTCCGGCCCCCAATGATTCGCTTAGATACCGTTGACAGCACCAACAACTATGCCATGCAGCGTATAGAAGCAGGCTTGGCAGCGCATGGCGAGGCTGTGCTGGCAACGCGGCAGACGTCAGGCAAGGGGCAGCGTGGTAAAAGCTGGCAGGATGCACCCGGCGAGAGCCTGCTGATGAGCATTATCCTCATGCCCGGCGTGGATTTAGGTGCGCAGCCCTTGTTTCTGGCGGCGGTGGCAGTAGCGGTGGCCGAAGTAGTACAGCGACAAGTTCCCGCTCAGGAGGTGACAATTAAGTGGCCGAACGACATTCTGATTGCGGACAAAAAGGCAGCGGGCATCCTCATAGAAAACGTTGTGCGTGGCGCGACATGGCAGTGGGCGGTAGTCGGCATTGGGCTGAACGTGGGCCAAGCGAATTTTTCGGATGAGCTGCCGCACGCAACGAGCCTGCGGCTGACGGGTGGCGAAGCAATAGATTTGGAAAGGCTTGCCGGCGAGTTGGCCGACGCGGTTACAGAGGCGATTTCGCAGCTGCCTGGTGTAGAAGCGACGGTTTTGGAACGCTATAACGAAATGCTTCACCGGCGAGGCGAACGGCGAAGCTTTCTAATAGGAACAGCCGGGCGTCAACTGAAAATTCTGGGAATGAACGCTGCCGGAATGCTGCTCTTAGAAGACGCGTCAGGCAGGATAGAACAATACGCGCATGGAAGCGTTGAATGGATATGGGGATAAGCCGCTTTGACCGCAATATCGGCATTCTGCTACTAACAGCAGCCATTTTCCACCTTGTGGGCATAGCAGGTATCGGCGTAATGCACCACACTGGCATTATCCGCAGCACACCGGCGCATCTGCTGCTGATGCTGGCGCTACTACTGATTGCTTTCAAACAAAAGCTGCCCCGTTTTTTATGCTGGGGCCTTAGCGTGGCGGTCATTTGCTTCGCAGCGGAATGGATTGGCGTTCATTACGGCTGGCTTTTTGGCGCATATTGGTATGGAAGTGTGCTTGGCCAAAAATGGCTGGACATTCCGCTCCTCATTGGCGTTAACTGGGTGGTTGTAGCCGCAGGCGCCATTTCCCTTGCGGAAAGATTCAGACTTCCGGTCTGGACGCTTCCCATCACCGCTGCTACGCTTGCTACCGCCTACGATTTTCTCTTAGAGCCGCTGGCGATGAAACTAGGCTACTGGATGTGGGAAGGTGGTCGCATCCCGCCCTACAATTACCTTTGCTGGTGGGGCCTGACGGCGCTTTCCACCCTGCTTTGGCAGCGGCTGGGTCTAAGAGGCAACCTTTTCGCCGTCGGGCTGTTCCTTATCCAAAGCGTTTTTTTCATCGTCCTCAGAATGCTGCTATGAACTGGCTTGTGAACATTGGAATGACGGTGCTGGCCTTCCTGCTGATGGAAGGCGCAGCATGGACGGCACATAAATACCTCATGCACGGCCCGCTCTGGGGACTGCACAATGACCATCATCAGGGCGGATATCATCCTTTTCAGAAAAACGACGCCTTCTTCCTCATTTTCGCGGTGCCTTGCTGGTTGTGCACGATGTTCGGCTCTATGTATGGGCTTTGGTGGCTGTTCTGGTTTGGCATCGGCATTTTACTCTACGGCGTCTGCTATTTCTTGGTGCACGACGTGGTCATTCATCAGCGCTTCAAATGGTTTACCCGTTCCAAGAACCGCTACATTAAAGTGCTGCGCTGGGCGCATAAGATGCACCATAAGCACACGGGCAAAGAAGCTGGTGAATCCTTCGGCCTGCTGATTGTGCCCCGGCGGTATTGGGATAAAATTCTGGCGGACGAGGTGCGCGTAAAAAGCGGGCGGAATGCCGCATGAATCCGCATTACACTTACCTGCTGATAGACGCAGGCACGCTCTTCTTCCCACTGCTCTTTTCCTTTGATAAGAAAGTCGCCTTTTTCAAGCTGTGGTCCTCGCTTTGGCCGGGAATGCTGATTACCGGAGCCGTTTTTATTCTGTGGGATATTCTGTTCACAGCGCAGGGAGTATGGTGGTTTAGCCGGGAATACACGCTGCCGTATCGCCTCGCGGGTCTGCCACTGGAGGAATGGCTGTTTTTTCTAGTGGTGCCATACTCCTGCGCTTTTATCTACGCTACGCTCAATGCCTACTTTTCGCCAAAAGGCGCGGATGGCGGGTGGCAATGGCTGGTCGGGCTGGCGGCAGTGGTATTAATTATCGGGATGCTCAACTTTTCCCGGGCTTATACCTGCTCCGCGCTTTGTGGCTGTGGCATTGCCTTGCTGCTGGCCTTTGTATTGCGCCAACATGCGCCATTATTTCGCGCCGACCGGTTTCTGCTTGCTTACGCCGTATGCCTAGTTCCGTTTTTGATTGTCAATGGCTTACTAACAAATTTACCGGTGGTTCTCTATGATGATGGCGAGAATATTGGGCTGCGCATTTATACCATTCCCGCTGAGGACGTGTTTTATGGCATGCTGCTTATCCTTGGCAATGTGTGGGGATTGTGCTTTTTTGAAGGCCGGAAAAAACGCCAAAAAGCCGTTGCCGGCTTGTGATTAAAAAACTTTTTTCCCAGCCCTCTTGCACTACCGGAAATTTTTGCTGTATTTTGGACGCGATTAAAAACACAGACAGAGTCTCTCCATGAAAAAAACGCTCCTTCTTCTTTCCGCGCTCGTAGCAGGCGCCGCCGGTATCAACAACGCGCAGGCACAAGACCGTGGCAACGATGAACTGGTCAATGTATTCCGTTGGTACAACAGCACCGACCGCACGTTTGAAACCGTTGCCGAAGGCGAATACCAGGACGGCCAAATGCTCAACTGGGGTTGGGAAGACAAAACGATGCTCTTCACAGCTTATCGCTCTGCCGGTCCGAACCGCGTAGCAGTGTATAGCTGGATGAACCCTACTACAAAAGACCAAGTGTCAATGGCGGAGGATGAGTTCACCGACGACCAGATGACCAAGATGGGCTACACGAGCAAGAAGCTGCAGTTCTATGCCGGCACCCGCCGCGGCCCAAATACAATAGCCGTCTATCGCTGGAGCAACCCGCGTAATAATGACTGGATGACGATTGCGGAAGAAAGCAATACGGATGCCTATTATAAGAAGGGCTTCCGTCGCAAGACCTTCCAGTTCTATGGCATCCCGCGCAGCACAGATGTGAAGATTTACAACCAGCTGTAGGAATGTAAAATTCAAAATGTAAAATTCAAAAGCGGCGCTTGAGTAATCAAGCGCCGCTTTTCTTTTAGCCCTTTTGCATTTTCAATTTTGCATTAAAGAACCTGCACAATCAAAAACTTCAGGTATTTAGTATTCGGGACATTCCAGAGAATCGGATGGTCGCTTGACTGCGTCTGATAAGTAACCTGTCTCAGTGTTCGCCTTGCATCCTTTGCCGCCATGCCGATAATGTCCAAGAACATTTCCGGCGGAACAAGGTTAGTGCAGGAGGAAGTGACAAGGAAGCCGCCGGGCCGAATGAGTTTCATGCCGCGAAGATTGATTTCCTTATAGCCGGTAATGGCTTTCTGAATGTTTTCGCGGCTCTTAGTAAAAGCAGGTGGGTCCAGCATTACTACGTCATACTTGCGGCCGTCCTTGCCCCATTGCTTCAGCACGTCAAATGCGTTCATTGCTTCAAAGCGGCAGCGGTCTGCCACGCCGTTCAGCGTAGCATTCTTATTCGCCTGTGCAACGGCGTTCTCTGAAATGTCAAGCCCCAGCACAGACTTGGCGCCGTAATGCGCGGCGTGAATTTCAAAGGTGCCGGTGTAAGTGAATGCGCCCAGCACCTCTGCGCCTTTAACGATGTGCTCAATCGCGCGGCGGTTATCCTGCTGGTCTAAGAAGTAGCCGGTTTTTTGGCCGTTCTCAATGTCCACACGAAAGCGGAGGCCGTTTTCGTTGATGACGAGGTTTGTGTCAAAAGGCGCGGACAAAAAGCCTTTCTGCTGCGGCAGGCCTTCCAGTTCCCGGACGGGCACGTCATTGCGCTCATAGATGCCTTTCGGCGAAAAGATTTCCTGTAATGCTGCTACAATGGCATCCTTCCAGATGTCCATACCGAGGGCCAGCGTCTGAATGACGAAGTAATCGCCAAACTTGTCAATGATGAGGGCCGGCATCATTTCGGCCTCGCCGAAGATAAGGCGGCAGTTTTCGGTATAGCCAATTGTTTTGCGATAATCCCAGGCCTGCTGAATGCGGCGCTTAAAGAAGCCGGCATCTACTATTTCGTCTTTCTCCCGCGTTACAAGACGGATGCGGATTTGCGAAGCGGGATTGTAATATCCGCGGCCAACGAAGGAGCCGGTGGAGGAATGCACATCCACTATATCGCCCGGCTGCGCATCGCCATCGTGCTCGCCCAGCTCATTGCCGAATATCCACGGGTGGCCCAAGATGACGCGGTCGGAGATTTTTTTGCGCAGGAAGAATTTGGCGGGAGTGGTCGTTGGACGGTTGTTGGACATGGTTGGATGATTGTTGGACAGTTGTTGAATTGATGGACGGAGACGAGGAGGTTTTACGAAAGCCTAATCATGGCTGTCATTGCGGCCTTGAGCCGCAATCCGTTGGTGCTCCAATGAGTGCGTAGCAAGATTAAGCAGATTGCCGGTTAAGCCCGCAATGACAGGAACTGTATCGCATCTGTTCTGGCAGTTATGGACTTGGTCAAGCGGCTTTCTTCTTTTTAGCAGGCGCAGGTATAACCGGCTTCAATTCCTCCTTCAGATACCGCCCCGTATGGCTCGCAGCCACCTTCGCAATATCCTCTGGCGTGCCGGTAGCAACCACCGTCCCACCGCCTCCGCCACCTTCCGGCCCCATGTCTATTACGTAGTCGGCTACCTTAATCACGTCCATATTGTGCTCAATCACGAGCACTGTGTTGCCGCGGTCGGCAAGGCGATTGAGGACAGCCAGTAAGTGTTGAATGTCTTGGAAGTGCAGGCCTGTTGTAGGCTCGTCCAGGATGTAAATCGTCTTTCCGGTATCGCGCTTACCTAGCTCGGTCGCCAGCTTCACCCGCTGTGCCTCACCGCCGGAGAGTGTCACTGCGTTTTGCCCGATTGTAACGTAGCCAAGCCCCACGTCCTGCAACGCCTTGATGCGGCGGTGCAACCATGGAACGTTGACGAAAAACTCCACCGCATCATCCACCGTCATGTCCAGCACGTCGGCAATGCTCTTGCCCTTGTAGCGGATTTCCAGCGTCTCGCGGTTATAGCGGCGGCCCATGCACTTATCGCACGGCACATACACGTCTGGCAGGAAGTTCATCTCAATCACCTTGATGCCCCCGCCACGGCATTCCTCGCAGCGCCCGTCTTTCACATTGAAAGAAAAACGCCCAGCATTGTAGCCGCGAATCTTAGCCTCCGGCACCTGCGCAAAGAGGCTGCGGATTTCGGTGAACCAGCCGCAATAAGTAGCGGGATTAGAGCGCGGCGTCCGACCAATCGGGCTTTGGTCAATCTCTATCACCTTATCAATATGCTCCAGCCCTTCCAGCTTTTTGTAAGGCATCGGCTGCGCCTTAAAATTGTGGAAGCAGTGCCTGCCGAGAATCGGGTAGAGCGTTTCATTTATCAGCGTGCTCTTACCGCTTCCTGAAACGCCTGTGACCGCGATAAACGTCCCAAGCGGCAATTCAATACCGACATTTTTAAGGTTGTTGCCGGTTACGCCTTTCAGCTTAATAAATGCCCCATTCCCTTTGCGCCGCTCTTTAGGTATTTCTATACTCAGGCGGCCATTCAGGTAGCCGGCGGTAGTTGTGTCGCCCGCCAGCATTTCTTCCGGCGTGCCTTGGCTTACAATGCGCCCGCCATGCCAGCCTGCATTCGGCCCGACGTCAATGAGGTGGTCGGCAGCTAGCATGATGTCTTTATCGTGCTCTACAACCAGCACGGAGTTGCCGCCATCACGCAGCGCCTTCAGCGCAGTAATCAGGCGCTGATTATCCCGCTGATGCAGGCCGATAGACGGCTCATCCAAAATGTAGGTGATGCCTGTAAGCTGCGAGCCGATTTGCGTGGCAAGACGGATGCGTTGGCTTTCGCCGCCGGACAGCGTGCGGGTGGGGCGGTCTAGGGTGAGATAATGCAGGCCTACGTCTAAAAGAAAGAAAAGCCGGTCGCGGATTTCTTTGAGAATGTCTTTGGCGATTACATTTTGCTTCTTGTTCAGTCGCTCTTCCAAGCCTTCCAGCCAATCGCGCAGGCCTTCCAGCGAAAGGGTAGCCAGCTCCGAGATATTCTTACCGTCAATCTTAAACCAAAGGCTTTCTTTTTTCAGGCGCGCGCCGTGGCACGTCGGGCAGCTTTGGAGTAACATAAATCCTTCCGCCCATTCGCGAATGGCTTCTGACGAGCTTTCATTGAAATAGCGAAGCACCGTGTTTACGACGCCCTCAAAATTGTGCTGCGTAACTGCAGCGACATAATTATCAACACCGTCTGCCGAGTAGGTAATTGCCCCTTCCTCATTCCCGAACAGCAGCATGTTACGGTGCTTGTCAGACAGCGAGGAGAATGGCTCGTTTGTGGAGATTTTATTTCGCTTCGCGAAAGTCAGCGCCTGATTGAATGTCCAGGAATCACGCTCGCCGCCAAGCGGCACAATCGCACCGTCCTTGATGCTCTTGGACGGGTCGGGCACCACTTCTTCCATGTTCACCTGATAGACGCTGCCAAGGCCTTTGCACCTCGGGCACGCGCCATAAGGCGAGTTGAATGAAAAAGTGTTCGGCGAAGGCTCTTCGTAAGAAATGCCCGTCTCGGCACACATCAGCTCCTTGCTGTATTGGTTCAGTTTATCCGTGTCAGCATTCAACACAAACATCAGCTCCTTACCCGCGCCCAGCGCTTGCTGCACACTTTGGCTGAGGCGTGCCGCGCTTTCATCATCCACCACAATGCGGTCAACAACGGCCTCAATATCATGAATCTTATAGCGGTCAACCTGCATCTTCTCTTTCAAATCCTTCACCTCGCCGTCCACACGAACTTTCAGGTAGCCTTGCTTGCGCAACTGCTCAAACAGCTCGCGGTAGTGCCCTTTCCGCCCGCGCACAATCGGCGCCAGCAAAATGATACGCTTGCCCGCCATATTCTCCCGAATGTGCGCCACGATTTCGTCTTCAGAGAAGCGCGCCATGCTTTTGCCGGTATTGTAGGAAAATGCTTCCGCCACACGCGCGTAAAACAGGCGCATGAAGTCATACACTTCCGTCACTGTACCTACGGTTGAGCGCGGGTTGCGGTTCGTCGTTTTCTGCTCAATGGAAATAACCGGCGATAGGCCGCTTACCTTATCCACATCCGGCCGGTCAAGGTCACCCATAAACTGACGGGCATAAGCGGCGAAGCTCTCCATATAACGCCGCTGGCCTTCCGCAAAAATGGTATCAAACGCCAGCGAGCTTTTACCCGAACCTGAAATCCCGGTGATAACGACAAGCTGGTTTTTGGGAATGGAAACGTCAATGTTTTTGAGGTTGTGCACGCGCGCGCCGAGCACCTCTATCATGCCTCCGCGGTCTGCGAGGGCGGCTTTCTTTTCAGTCATAAAAATGGGAATCTCAAATTTACGAATGATGATCGCGGCACCGGACATTTGTCGTCCAGTTCGGGTTATTTAGCATAGCTTATTAAAGGTGCTTAACCCATGTTTATTCAACTTTATTCAATTCATTGCGCACGAGATACCACGTCAATCCGGCTATCTTAATCAAATACAGCCTACCTCATCTTGGAACTATCCAACTGAGTAAAAGACGAATCCTCTAATGCGTCATTGGACACGTCGGTCATTGCTACACATTAACTGCAAGCGCCTCTTCCAGAATAGCTGTCTGCTCCTGAGCATGCTTCTTGGAGAAGCCTGTAGCAGAGGCTGCCCTCAGTCCACGGGAAATAATCTTTTTGAACGGAATCTCGCAATTCATCCTCAAGAAAGACGCGGCACCGGCATTAAGCGGTTCTTCCTGCACCCAAATCCATTCCGCCTTCGCGTACTTCTCCTGCAAAGCCTTTAATTGCTCCGCAGGCAGCGGATGAATCTGCTCTAAGCGAACAAGCGCCACGTCGGTACGATTTTCTGCCGCCTGCTTTTCAGAAAGGTCGTAGAATACTTTGCCGGAGCAGAGCACTACACGCTTCACAGCACCCGGCTCCGTGATTGTTGCATCGTCAATTACCTCTTTAAATCCACCGCTTGTAAATTCGTCTATTGATGAATAAGCGCGGTTCAGGCGCAGGTTGGCTTTTGGCGAAAAGTTGATAAGCGGCAGGCGGAAATTCCAGGCGAGTTGACGGCGCATCGCATGGAAGAAATTAGCGGCTGTTGTGATGTTGGTCACAATCATATTGTTCTCCGCGCAGAGCTGCAGGAAGCGCTCCATGCGCGCGGAAGAGTGCTCCGGCCCCTGGCCCTCATAGCCGTGCGGGAGCAGCATCACGAGGCCGCTCATCTTTTGCCATTTCGTCTCGGCAGAGGCGATGTACTGGTCAATCACCGTCTGGCAGCCATTGGCAAAATCGCCAAACTGGGCTTCCCAGATGGTGAGTGTTGAAGGATTGGCAATGGAATAGCCATACTCAAAGCCGAGCACTGCAAACTCCGAAAGCAAGGAGTTGTAGATGTGGAAACGGGAGCCGTTTTTGCTCGCTGCGTCTACCCGGTTGTACTCCGCGTTTGTCTGTTCATCGTGAAGAATAGCGTGGCGGTGGCTAAAGGTGCCTCGCTGCACGTCCTGACCGCTGAACCGAATGTCGCGTCCATCAGCCAGCAGGGATGCGTACGCCAGCAACTCACCGGACGCCCAGTCCAGCTTGCCTTCCATTTCAAACAGCTTCACCTTTTCCTCCAGCAGCTTGCCGATTTTGCGCAGCGGCTCAAAGCCTTCCGGCACTCGCATCAGCAGTCGGAAGATGCGCTCCACTTCTTCTTTAGGGATGCCCGTATCGGGCGACTTCTTGAAATTGTCGTCAATAGCGCGGGCCATCTTGCTCCATGCTTCTTCGGGCGCCTGAAGGGCGTAAGGAATCGGCTTTTGCTTGATTTCGTCTAAGCGGTCCTGAAGGGTTTTCCAGAATGACGCTTCCATCTCCTTAGCCAGCTCAGCGTCCACATCGCCGCGCTTAATAAGCGCTTCGTTATAAACTTCGCGCGGGTTCGGATGCTTCTTAATCAGGTCGTAGAGCGTGGGCTGCGTGAAAGCGGGGTCGTCGCCCTCGTTGTGTCCGTGGCGGCGGTAGCAGACCATATCAATGAAGATGTCCTCATTGAACTCCTGCCGGTATTTGACCGCAAGCATTGCCGCCTTCACTACCGCTTCGGGATCGTCGCCATTTACATGCAGTACTGGCGCTTGCACCATTGCGGCTACGCTTGTACAATAGTCGGATGAGCGGGCATCGTCAAAATCGGTTGTGAAACCAATCTGGTTGTTGATGACGAAGTGAATCGTGCCGCCGACGGCGTAGCCTTCCAGCTTGCTCATTTGCAACAATTCATACACAACGCCCTGCCCAGCCACCGCAGCATCGCCGTGGATGAGGATAGGCAGCACGCGGTCGTACTCATTGCTGTAAAGCGTATCCGCCTTGGCGCGGGCAAAGCCGGCAACAACCGGGTCAACTACTTCTAAGTGTGAGGGATTCGGGCATAGCTGAACGTTGATTTCTTTTCCTGCCGGAGTTTTATGTGTATGCCGGAAGCCCAGGTGATACTTCACATCGCCGGAGCCCATGGTGGTGTCCGTCGGCATATTGCCTTCAAACTCGGAGAAAATCTGCTCGTACGTCTTGCCGAGCGTATTGGCCAGCACATTCAGCCGCCCGCGGTGCGCCATGCCGATGACGACTTCTTTCACGTCCGCCCCGGCCGCCTCATTAATCATCGTGTCCAGCGCGGGAATGGTGCTCTCACCGCCTTCCAGCGAAAAGCGCTTCTGGCCGATATACTTCGTGTGCAGGAACTTTTCAAAGATGACGCCCTCGTTGAGCTTCTCCAGTATGCGCTTTTTCTGCTCCACGCTCAGCTCGCGGTTCTGGCTGGCCTCAAATTCTTTTTCTACCCAGTTGCTCTTGTTCTTGTCGGTAATGTAAGTGTACTCGATACCCGCATCGCCCGCGTAAGTTTTCTTTAGAAAGGCTACGATATCGCGCAGCTTCGCGCCCTGCTGTTTGATGTACCAGCCTGCGGCAAAAGCCGTATCCATATCCGCTTCACTGAGCCCGAAGTCTTCCATATTCAGGAAAGGCTTGCGGTCTTTGCGGGGCCGGATGGGATTGGTGGTAGCCAGCAGGTGGCCGCGCTTGCGGTAGGCGCGTATCATGCGGAACACGCCAAACTCCTTCATTACCTGTTCGGCATCAACCGCTTTGCCGCCAGCTACGCCCGTGCTGCCACCGTTACGGCCGGACGCATAATCAAAGCCTTTAAAAAACGAGGCCCATTCCGGGTCTATGCCATCGGGGTTTTCAAGGTAGTCAGTGTAAAGCCCTTCTATGAATTGCGGATGTGCGTTTGAAATGAAAGAGTAGTCAGCCATAATAGCCTCAAAGGTAAATTATTGGGGCTTGAGCTTCGGACTGGATTAAGGCGCTCTCTTATAATGAAAAGCAATTATGACCATTGCTCTTATGACACATCAACCTTCATAACCTTCATCCACCAAAAGATTCCCACCATCCGCGGCTGCTGTCGCTAACTGGTCGCAGCGATTATTCAGCGGATTATCGGCATGGCCCTTTACCCAGGTAAAGCGCACATTGTGTTTCGCGGCCAGCCGGGCGTATTCTGCCCAGAGGTCAGGATTTTTCTTGCCTTTGAAGCCGGTACGCAGCCAGCCTTTCAGCCAGCCCTTTTCAACTGCATTCACTACATAAGCGGAGTCGGAGAAGACGGTGATGTTCAGGCCTTCCTTCGTAAGCGCCTTCAGCGCCGCAATGACGGCCATCAGCTCCATGCGATTGTTGGTAGTATGCTTATAGCCGCAGGAAAGCTCCTTGCGCTTGTCGCCCCACATGAGGATGGCGCCGTAGCCGCCGGGGCCGGGATTGCCGCGGGCAGCGCCGTCGGTGTAGATGATTAGCTGAGACAAAATGATTTCGGATTTCGCCCTTCGGTAAGCTCAGGGTGACAGGCGAATTTCGGATTTAAGTAGCGGGCATCAATCCGCAATCCGAAATTCGCAATCCGAAATCTCTACGCCCTTGTCCAGGATTAAAGTCGCCGCCGTTTCCTACCTCAACACCAAGCCGCTCCTTTGGGGCATTGAGCGCAGCGATGTAATGAATGAAATAGAGCTGCTGACAGATTATCCGGCAAATCTAGCGGCGTCGCTGACGGCAGGCGATATTGACATGGCGCTGCTGCCGGTCGCTGCCATGCCCCGCATTCCCGGCGCGCGGATTGTCAGCGATTACGGCATTGCCGCGGACGGCGATGTGGCTTCGGTAGCGCTGTTCAGCAAAGTGCCGCTGGAAGTGATTGAAGTGGTTTATCTGGATTATCAAAGCAGAAGCTCGGTGCGGCTGGCTACATTACTGCTGAAAGAATTCTGGAAGAAGGACGTTGAATTGTTGCCCGCGCCGGAAGACTATATTCAATGCATCAACGGCATGACAGCAGGCGTCATCATCGGCGACCGCGCACTGGAGCAGCGCCATAACTTCTCTTACATCTACGACCTTGCGCAGGGCTGGAAAGACTGGACGGGCCTGCCGTTCGTCTTCGCTGCTTGGGTAACGAATAAAGAGTTGCCGACGGATTTCTTAGAACGTTTTAATGCCGCAAATGCGGAGGGTCTGAAGCATATTGACGAAGCCGTGGTGGCAAATCCGTTTCCGCACTATGATTTGCAGACCTACTACCGACACAACATCCATTATCACTTAGATGCGGAAAAGCTGCGCGGATTGGAGACATTCTTAAACCTCATAGCCGATAAATAGCCGCCGGCAATCATTCCATAGGGCTATCCATACCAAAGGCGCCTACTTTTACGCCGAACAAAATGCTTATGCAAGCCGGAAAAAGCGGAATCAGCCTCGTTGAATGTCCCCGCGACGCCATGCAGGGCTGGCCGCACCCCATCCCTACGGCTACAAAAGTGGAGTACCTCAATACTCTCCTTCGCGTAGGATTTGACGTGCTGGACTTCGGCTCCTTCGTTTCCGCAAAAGCCATCCCACAGCTTGCCGATACGAATGACGTCATTCCGCAATTACGAATAGATGGGCAAACGAAGCTCCTCGCCATCATTGCCAATACGCGCGGCGCGGAAGAAGCTGTGGTTTATGATGAAATCACTTACCTCGGTTTTCCATTCTCCATTTCCGAAACCTTTCAGCAGCGCAATACAAACAAGAGCATCGCCCAATCGCTCACTCAGGTTGAAGAAATCCAAGAGCTCTGTGTGCAGCGCGGCAAAGAGTTGGTCGTCTATATTTCCATGGGCTTCGGCAATCCTTACGACGACCCATACACCGTGGAGATTGCCATTGAATGGGTCGGTAAGCTCGCAGCCCTCGGCATCCGCACCATCGCCATGAGCGATACCGTTGGCGTGGCGCAGCAGGAGACAATTGACTATCTGTTCCGCAGCCTCATTCCCGCCTTCCCGCAAGTAAGCATCGGCGCGCACTTCCACGCATCACACGAGAACTGGCGGATGAAGATTGACACAGCATACGCAGCAGGCTGCATACGCTTCGACAGCGCTATAAAAGGCATCGGCGGCTGTCCGATGGCGGAAGACGTGCTTGTAGGCAACATCGCCACAGAAAACGTCCTGCAATGGTGTGACGAGCACGACATTTATCCCGACATCAACCGCGAAGCCTTCCGCGAGGCAATGGAAATAGCCAACAGAGTCTTTATTTAAGCGCTAATTATCACATTGCTGCATTACCACATTATCAAATTAAGATGAGCATCCACAACGAAGTCAAGCGCGTCACCACGCACACCCTGCAATGGATGAAAGGGCATGGTGAGAAAATTTCCATGCTCACCGCCTACGATTTTTCCATGGCGCGCATTCTGGACGATGCCGGCATTGACGTGCTCCTCGTCGGCGACTCCGCATCTAACGTAATGGCCGGGCACGAGACCACGTTGCCAATCACGCTTGACCATATGATATATCACGCCCAGAGCGTAGTACGTGCCGTACAGCGTTGCCTCGTGGTGGTTGATTTGCCCTTCGGTTCTTATCAGGGTAATTCCAAAGAAGCGCTCAACTCTTCCATCCGCATTATGAAGGAAGCCGGCGCGCACGCCATCAAGCTGGAAGGCGGCGAGGAAGTGGTGGACAGCATCAAGCGCATTATCTCCGCCGGCGTGCCGGTGATGGGCCACCTCGGGCTCACGCCGCAGAGCATCTATAAATTCGGCACCTACGCCGTGCGCGCGAAGCAAGAAGCTGAGGCCGCGCAGTTGCTGCGCAATGCCGAAATACTGCAGGAAGCAGGATGCTTTGCCATCGTTCTTGAAAAAATTCCTGCGGCTCTGGGCACACAGGTAGCGCAGAACCTGACAATTCCTGTAATCGGCATCGGAGCGGGCGGTGGGGTAGATGGTCAGGTGCTGGTAATGCACGACATGCTGGGCATCACGAAGGATTTCTCACCACGCTTTCTGAGGCGCTATGCAACGCTGTATGATATCATCCGTGAAGCGACCGGCGCATATATCAAGGACGTAAAAAGCAAAGATTTTCCGAACGACCAGGAGCAGTATTAAGGTTACAGGCTATCCCGCACCTCGCCGCATTCCAGCATCTTATTGCCGAAGTAGGGATTCTTGATTTCTTCTTCCGCGCTCAGCCAGTACGCGCCCTTATTGTCAAACGCCATCGGGCAGTATTGCTGATAGACGCCGCCGTTTTTCAGGTTCGCCACTTTCAGCACCTTGAATGTAGCGTCGGAGATGCCGGAGAAGTATTTGCGCTTCGCTTCCACATCGCCGCCTTTCAAAGAAATGATGGAATCACAGCCGGACATAATCTTCTTCACCTGCGGTTGGATTTCAGTGGCTTGCGGCACGCCGCCTACCTCATTGTTGAAACCCTCTGCTGCCGAGAGCACGCGCGATGCTGCCTCATCGGCCTTAGTGCCATCGGTAGCTACGAACGCGTCCTTGAGCGAATAATAAGCGGTGAGCAGATGCAGTAGCTCGTTGGTTTGCGGCTTGTTGAGGTCGGTTTTCGGCTCTGTTTTGACGACAGGTTTTGCAGCACTCGTTGTTTTGGATGAAGCAGGCTTGCCGCCATCATTACATGCTCCAAAGAGTGAGGCGGTGACTAGAAAGAGCAGAGCGGAATGGCGCATTTGGTCAAAAAAAAATTCGTGGCCAAAAGTACAGCAGGAGGCCTGCGGGCTTGTCGTAAATTCGCGCCGTCATGCTTATATCCCTGCAAAATCTCTCCTTTCACTTCGGCGCGCGCACCATTCTTGAAGGCGCCAACTGGCAAGTGCATACCGGCGAGCGCATCGGCCTTGTGGGCCCCAACGGCGCCGGTAAGTCCACCGTGCTTCGCCTGATGACCGGCGCATATACGCCGGACGGTGGTTCCATTTCCAAGCCCAAGGATGTCAGCCTCGGCTTTTTCAACCAAGACCTTCTTTCCTTTTCTACTGACAATTCCATTCTGTCGGTAGGCATGCAGGCTTTTGAACGCGCCAAAGCAATTGAAGGCGATATGGAGCGCATCCTCAAAGACCTTGAAAGTAAACCCGACGATGCCAAGCTGCTGGATAATTACAGCCATGCGCTGCACGACTTTGAGGTGGCGGGCGGCTACGAGATGGAGCACCGCACGGCGGAAGTGCTGGAAGGCCTCGGCTTTTCTACCGAAGACCTGCAGCGGTCTTACAACGAGTTCAGCGGCGGCTGGCGGATGCGCGTGCTGCTGGCTAAAATGATGCTGCAAGCGCCGGAGTTATTGCTGTTGGATGAGCCTACCAATCACCTTGACCTGCCGTCTATTGAGTGGCTGGAGCGGTACCTGCAAGGTTATCCCGGCTCAGTGATTATCGTATCGCACGACCGCTATTTTCTGGATAGAATGGTGACGAAGATTGTGGAAGTATTTCAGCGTACGCTGGTGTCTTACAGCGGCAATTATTCCTTCTTCCAAAAGGAAAAGCTGGAACGCATGGAGCTGATGCAGCGTGCCTACGAAAATCAGCAGGACTACATCCGCCAGCAGGAGCGTTTCGTGGAGCGCTTCAAGGCGAAAGCTTCCAAGGCGGCGCAGGCGCAGAGCATCGTCAAGCGGCTGGATAAGCTAGAGCGCATTGAAAGCCCGGACAGTACGGTACCGGTGATGAATATCAACTTTGACGTGGCTGTGCAGCCAGGCAAAATTATCTCAACGCTCAAAAACATTACGAAACGCTTCGGCAAGCTTTCACTTTTAGAGGCCGCAGATGCAGAAATCATTCGGGGCGATAAGATTGCGCTTATCGGCGCGAACGGCAAAGGCAAGTCAACACTGCTGCGCATCATTACCGGCCGGGAGCCGACTGACGGCGGCGAGCGTAAGGAAGGCCATAATGTTGAGGAAGCTTTTTACGCGCAGCATCAGTTGGAATCACTCAACGTGGAAATAGAAATTCTGGAAGAGCTGAAGCGTAGCGGCAGCGGGATGACGGAAGTTCAACTGCGGCAATTGCTGGGCTGCTTCCTCTTTGGCGGCGATGATGTGTTTAAGAAAATTCGCGTATTGAGCGGCGGTGAAAAGGCACGGGTAGCGCTGGCGAAAACCATCATTACCAAAGCGAACTTCATGCTGCTGGATGAGCCTACTAACCACTTGGACATGCAGAGCGTAGAGATGCTGATTGAAGCATTGAATGAGTATGAAGGCACACTTATCCTCGTAAGCCACGACCGTTATTTCATCTCCCAGACGGCGAATAAAATCTGGTGGATTGAGGAAGGAAAGATTAAAGAGTTCGTAGGCACTTATGAGGAATGGCATACGTGGATGGATGAGCGTGCGGCAAAGCAGAAAGCTGCGCTGAGCAACGTGCCGCCTGTAGCTAAGGAAAAGCCTAAAGAAGCGCCGCCGGTTGAAAAGAAGGCGCCCGACAATGAGAGCCGCGCCCGCCAGAAAGAGTATGAGAAGCTTCAGAAAAAAGTGGAGCGGCTGGAAGCGGATGTGAAGAAGCTGGGCGCTGAAAAGTCAACGCTGGAAGGTCAACTTGGCGACCCGTCTATGTACGCCGATAAGCAAAAGTTCAGCGAGCTGGATGCAAAATACCGCTCCCAATCTTCCGCTTGGGAAAAAGCTAATAAAGAATACGAAAAGGCCTTTGAAGAGTTGATGGAACTGGAAGAAAAGCTCGCCTGATTTTCTACCTTTCAGTCCGCAATCCAAAATCCAAACGCTATGCCCTCATTCGACATCACCTCCAAAATAGACCTGCAAACCCTTGACAATGCCATCAACGTAGTCAAGAAAGAAGTGGAAAACCGATACGACTTCAAAGGCAGCCACGTACAGGTTGAGCTGAATAAGAAAGACTTCACGCTTGCGCTGGAAACCGACAGCGACATGCAGATGCGCCAGTTGGAAGATATCCTGCTCACCAAATCCATGCGGCAGGGCATTGAGAGCAACGCGTTTGATATGGGCGGCGAGCCGACCGCCTCTGGTAAGGTTATGCGCAAGACCGTGAAGGTGAAAAACGGCATTGACAAGGAGACGGCCAAGAAAATCGTCAAGCTCATCAAAGACAGCGGCCTCAAAGTGCAGCCAGCTATTATGGACGATGTCATCCGCGTAACGGCCAAAAAAATTGACGACCTGCAGGATGTCATCCAGCTTTGTCGTACCAGCAGCCTTGAGTTGCCGCTGCAGTATGTGAATATGAAGAATTAGAAGGTATTCACCGCATCCTTTAGCAAGGGTTGAACCTTATCCTTCTCTGAGACGATGGCAACTGCCGGGTCTATCTTCCAGTCAATACAGAGCGCCGGGTCGTTGAAGGCCACGCCGCCTTCCGTGCTCTTATCATAGTAGGTGTCGCACTTGTACATAATCTCTGCTGTCTCACTGAGCACCGAGTAGCCATGCGCAAAGCCGCGCGGCACTAGAAACTGCAGACGGTTTTCCGCGCTTAGCTCAATGCCATACCATTGGCCGAAGGTCGCGCTGCCCTTTCGAATGTCCAACACTACATCCCAAATCGCGCCTTCCAGCACGCGAATGAGTTTGGTCTGCGGCGTCGGGTTGTTCTGGTAATGCAGGCCGCGTACCACGTTCTGCACGGAGCGGGCCTGATTATCCTGAATGAAGGGAATCTTGTGTCCCGTCAGCTCGCTGAACTGAACCCAGTTGAAGGATTCAAAAAAATAGCCCCGGTCATCATGAAAGACGCGCGGCTCAACAATAAGCAGGCCATCAATATGCGTGCGTGTTAGCTTCATGCGGGAACAGCCATTTTGGATACTACTTCCAAGAGGCCTTCTGTAATGTAGAGCAGCTCATCTTCTGTTAGCTCCGTATGGATAGGTAACGAGATGACGCAGGCGTTAAGCATATCCGTAACAGGCAGTTGGCAGTCGTCTCCGGCAAAAGCCTTCAGCATATTCTGCTTATGACTTGGCACGGGATAGTAAATCATGGAAGGAATGTGCTTCTCCGCCAGAGCAGCTACAACCTCATCACGATCTACGCCACGAAGCTGCAAAGTGTATTGATGAAAGACATGCTTGCTGTACGCCGCGCGGAAAGGCATCACAATCTGCTCATTGTCGGCAAAGGCCGCGTCATAAAAATCTGCAACCACCCGTCGGGCATCACAGTATTCATCCAGATGCTTCAGCTTGATGCGCAGGATAGCTGCCTGAATCGTATCCAGCCGGCTATTGCAGCCAACCACCTCATGGTAGTACCGCACCTTCTGTCCGTGATTTGCAATCATGCGCAGCTTCTCTGCCATGGCGTCATCATTCGTGAACATCGCGCCGCCATCTCCATAGCAGCCGAGGTTTTTGGAAGGGAAAAATGAGGTACAGCCTATAATGCCCATCGTGCCGTTCATCACCGTGCGGCCATCGGAGAAGGTATAAGTGCCGCCAATAGCCTGCGCATTATCTTCAATCAACGGTATGCGACGCTCCACCGAAAGCGCCGTCAGCGCTTCCATGTTTGCACTCTGCCCATACAGATGCACGGGAATGATTGCCCTCGTGCGCGGCGTAATCGCTGCGCGAACGGATTCAATATTCATCGTGAACGTATCGGCATCCACATCTACAAACACAGGTTTCAGCCCCAGCAGCGCCACTACTTCTACTGTAGCTATATAGGTAAACGAAGGCGTGATAATTTCATCACCGGGTTTAACATCCAGCGCCATCAGCGCCATTTGCAGCGCATCAGTGCCATTGGCGCAGGGAATCACATGCTTTACGCCGAGGTAGGCTTCCAGTTCACGTGCAAAGGCGGCCACATCCGGCCCATTGATAAAAGCCGTGCTTTCAATGACCCGCTGCACGGCCGCGTCCACTTCTCCTTTTATCTTTTGGTACTGGCGCTTCAAATCCACCATTTGCAAATGCTGCATAAGCTGTAATTCCTTTTTAGAATTTTTAAGTGCGGGCAAAAATAAGGCTTTTGGTCGCGGGCTTACCTTTGAGGGCGATGAACAGGATTGTACTTGCCGCCGCACTTTTATTGGCGCTCTTGCCCGGCGCCCTTTATGCTCAGGCCGACTTGTTTGGCGAGGTGAAGGAGCCTTCCCGCAAGGGTCTGGTCATTGGCCTGAATGTCGGCTACGATGTTCCCGGCGTGGACATGGCCAAACGCTTTGGCAATTCCTTCCGCCTCGGCCCGTCGCTGTTTTGGAAAACAATGTCCAATTGGACGTTTGGCGCGAAGGCAGACTTCATCTTCGGCAGTCGCGTGCGTGAAGACTCCCTGCTATTCAATGTGAGCGATAAGTACGGCCAGTTTATCAACAATGGCGGCAACCGCATAGGTGTAGGCGTGTTTGAGCGTGGCTATATGATTGGTCTGCAGGCTGGCAAAATTCTTCCCATTGATAACGCCCAACCCAACAAAGGCATCCTCGTCATGACAGGAGCCGGCTTCATTCAGCACAAAATTTCCGTCATTGACCAGGACAAAACCATCCCGCAGCTTCGCGGTGATTACCGCAAAGGCTACGACCGGCTGACCAACGGCTGGTATCTGGAGCAATTCGTTGGCTGGAATATGTTTGACAAGAATGGCCTTATCAACTTCCACCTCGGCCTGAACCTTACAGCCGGCTTTACCAAAGGCCGCCGCGATTATCTGTACGATGTGATGCGCAAGGATGACGCTTCGCGCGTTGATTTACTATTTGGCATTCGCGGCGGCATTTACATCCCCGTCTTTCATAAGAAGAGTGAAGAGGTTTTCTTTGAATAACCCTCACTTCGCCGCAAAGAAGCGTTCCACTATTTCAAAGAAAGTTCCCGCTACCTCGCTGCGCTCCTCGGTAATCCAAAGCTGCTCACGCAGCCAGTCCAGCGCCTTCCGCTCGCCGCTGCTTTGGTTGATATAGTCCAGCGTCTGCTCATAAGCCGCCTTGTCGTTACTGAAGAGTTCCGACATAATCTGGTACTTGTCGTTAATGCCTATCAGCGCGCGAATGTCGTTTAGATTGGACGCGGCATTCGCTGGCGTGTTTTCAGTTGCTTTTGGTGGTGATGGCCTTGCCGTTTCCTGCTGCGGCGCAAATGCCAGTTTTGTTTCACCTATATCCTTCAGTTCCGCAGGCATCGCTTCCCGTTGGATAGGCGGCGCAGCGGGCTCAGGCGCTTGCTGAAGGGTTGCAGGCAGTTTGCTGCGCCACTCCAGCAGGTCGGCATATAGGACGCGGGTATAGTCCAGCATCAGGTCAACATCAATAGCCGTGCGGCGCTCCGGTTGCGCCGACAGCTCGGCAATCTTTTGCAGAAGGGTGGGGATGCGCATTTTGGTTCGGCAGGTTGAGCGGGTTGAGCAAGTTGTACAGAAAAGGGAACACGCCAAAGTTATTTAAGACACATTCCGTGGCTACTACATTTGCGAAAACCCGTTCAACTCGCTCAATCTATTCAACTCTTCAACTTATGTTCCTCGAGCCGCACCACAATGGCAGCCGCAGTGGCTGGATAGAAGTCATCTGTGGTTCCATGTTCAGTGGCAAGACCGAGGAGATTATCCGCAGGCTCCGGCGTGCGGAAATCGCCCGGCAACAGGTGGAAATTTTCAAGCCGGCCATAGATGTGCGCTACCATGCGCTGGATATCGTATCGCACAACCGCGAAACCCGCATCCGCAGCACGCCTGTGGAAGGCGCCGCTTCTATCCTACTCCTTGCCGGAGACGCGCAGGTAGTAGGCATAGATGAAGCCCAGTTCTTTGACGATGGCCTGCCGGATGTAGCAAGCCGTCTTGCCGCCAAAGGCGTCCGCGTTATCGTCGCAGGGCTGGATATGGACTTTACCGGCGCGCCTTTCGGCCCCATTCCGCTGTTGCTCGCCCGCGCGGAATACATCACCAAGCTGCACGCTATCTGCGCGCGCTGCGGCGGGCTGGCCGCCTTCTCCTACCGAAAGACCGTTGGCGGCGCTAAAATCCTGCTCGGCGAGCAGGACGTTTACGAGGCGCGTTGCCGGAGCTGCTTTGTGGCAGGAATGGCTTAACAATTCCTGCTATGGCACTACAATGCGGCGATGCTGCTGTGCGGCATAAGCCGGGTAGGCGGCAGCGCGAGGCTTGGGCGCGGCAGCGCGGCGCTCTTCCAGCAGCTCTTTTAGGTGATTAGTCACCGCGAGCTTGAAGCGCTCCTGCTCATTTTGCATTGTGCTCACGCCCAGATAGGTGTGGCTGTGCACAATGCCGCCGGAGAAAAGGGTAAGGAATTCCATGCTTAGCGATTGGAAATTCCAGCTTGTCTCTTCCCCGCTAAGAATCCCTCTCACCAATCCACCATTCAACGGGATGTCAACGATTTCGTTTGTAATGCGTCGTGGCATAGGATAAATTGTTTCCGCTAATGTGGTGCGCTTCTTAATCCATGCTTACTAATCATTCGTAAACGGCTGCTCCGTTTGCAAGCCGCTTATAAATCCGCCTCGCCTACTTTTACAGCATGCTTCGCCGCATCATCACACTCATCCTGCTTGCAGCGCCGCTGCTGGCCGCGCCCATTGTTGCGCATGCCGTTTCAGAAGAAGACACGTGGACGCTGGAGCGCTGCGTGGCTTATGCGCTGGAGCATAACATCTCCATCCGGCAAAGTGTGCTCAACGAGCGCCTTGCTGCGCTAACGCTTCAGCAAAGCCGCCTCGCACAACTGCCAAATGCCAACCTCAGCACTGGCTACGGCATCTCCTACGGCCGCTCTATTGACCCGACAACGAACCAGTTTGTAGATGGGCATTACAACTATTCATCAGTTGGTGGGCAGGCGGACGTGCTGCTCTTCGGCTGGTTCCAAAAGCGTAACCGCATAGCTCAAAACGACTTTGCGCATCAGGCGTCGCAATGTGACCTGGAGCAGTTGCAGGATGACATTTCCCTTAATGTGGCCACCGGATTTCTGCGGGCGGTGCTGGCAAAGGAGCAAATCGGTGTGGCGCAGAAGCAGGTGGATTTGTCTCAGCAGCAATTCTCGCAAACCCAAAAATTTGCCGAAGCGGGCCGTGTGCCGCAGCTCAATGTGGCGCAACTGCGGTCGCAAGTAGCCGCCGACAGCAGCACGCTTATCTCCGCCATCGCCGATTACAATTCAGCCATTCTTGACCTCAAGGCGCTCCTCAACCTTGACTTTGAAGCGCCGTTCAACATCACGCCGCCGGCTGTAGATGTTGCCTCGCTGTATGAATTGACCGGCTACGCCCCGGCAACTGTTTTTGAAGAAGCCCGCAAGCACTTCGGCTCCGTAAAGAGCGCCGACCTCCGGGTGCGCAGTGCGCAGAAAGGTTACCTGGCGGCGCGCGGGGCGCTCTGGCCGCAGCTTACGCTCAATGCGCAGGTAGGCTCTAACTATGCGACAACCTATAAGGACTACGGTGCACCCGTGGCGACTGGTGATTCTCAAACCATCGGTGTAGTAAATGTGGGCGGCTTTTTCAGCCTGCCTGTCACAACACCAAATTACCGGCTGGATGTGCTCAATACCACGCCTTACGGCACACAGTTTTCCAACAATCTGCGGCAGACTTATTCGCTTAATGTCAACATTCCCATCTTCAACGCATGGACGGCGCAGTACGGCGCGCGGCAGGCCAAAATTTCCGTGGCTTCGCAAGAGCTGGCGAAGTACAATACGGAGCTTAAGCTGAAGCAGGACGTCTATAAAGCCTCGAACGATGCGCGCAGCTCCATGCAGAAGTATTTCGCGGCACAACGCTCGGCTGAAGCGGCTGCAGAAGCCTTCTCCTTCTCCCAAAAGCGCTACGACCTCGGCCTGACCAATACGGTCGAATACCTCGTCATTCAAAACAACCAATTCCGCGCGGACGCGGCGCTGGCCAATGCGAAGTATGACCTGATGTTCCGGTTGAAGGTGATAGACTATTATCTTGGCCGGCAGCTGAAGCTGTAGGCGACAAAAGACAAAACAGACAGATGAATGAAGACCTCGCGCAACTCAGGCGCGTTTTAGATGAAGCCATCCAAGCAGCGGGTACCATTATTCAGCGGCGCTTCAACGGCGATTTTGTGGTTGACCATAAAGAAGGCATCAACAATCTTGTTACGGAAGTGGACAAGCAGGCTGAAGCCGCCATCATTCAAATCATCAGCCGCGAATTTCCGGGCCATACCATTCTCAGCGAGGAAGCCGGCCTGCTGGAGCAGCATTCAGATTATGTCTGGTTTGTTGACCCGATAGACGGTACTGTAAACTTCGCGCACGGCATTCCGCTCTGTTGCGTCAGCATTGCGCTCAGCTATAAAAAGGAGCTGCTCATCGGTGCAGTTTATAACCCAATGATGAACGAGCTTTTCTTCGCTGAAAGGGGAAAGGGGGCTACGCTCAACGGCGCAAAAATTCATGTGTCGCTCAAAGAAGATTTTGCCCGCGCCTGCCTCGTAACTGGCTTTCCATATAGAATGCCTGCACATGGCGACCATCCGCTGAAGGTGTTTGAGCGGGCCATCAAGCGCGGCCTACCGGTGCGCCGTCTCGGTTCCGCCGCCATAGACCTCTGCTGGGTAGCCTGCGGCCGCTTTGACGGCTTCTGGGAATATAACCTCAGCCCCTGGGATATTGCTGCAGGCTATCTCATCGTGGCAGAGGCGGGTGGCAGCATCACCGACTTTGACGGAAATGCTTACGACGTCTTTGATAAGGAAACGCTCGCTACGAATGGCCGCATTCACGAGCCCTTGTTGGCAATGATTCGGAATGCGGAAGGAGAGATAGGGCTGATCAGCTGAGTGGGTTGAACGAGTTGAGCTGGTTAAACGAATTCAGCAAGGCCCGTAACGACCAAAGTAATAGCCGGGAATTTCAATTCCTGGAAAGCTGCCGAAAAGGCTGACACATTGAAACAAACGAAACCATGCAACGAACAGAAGTAGCCTCATTGGGCGAATTCGGCCTGATAGACCACTTGACTCGTGACAACGAGACGCTTAACGCGTCCACAGTCCTCAGTGTGGGCGACGATGCTGCCGTTATAGACCACCTCGGGAAGCAGAGCGTCATCACCACCGACCTGCTGCTGGAAGGCATCCACTTTGACCTTACTTATACGCCGCTGAAGCACCTCGGCTACAAAGCCGTAGCTGTCAACCTCTCCGACCTGTGCGCCATGATGGCAACACCGACGCACATTACGGTCAGCCTCGGCTTCTCCAACCGCTTTTCGGTGGAAGCGCTGGATGAGCTTTATGATGGCATCTACGCCGCCTGCGAGCGTTATTCCGTCGACCTCATCGGCGGCGATACTTCTACCTCGCTGAAAGGGCTGGTGATAAGCGTAACCGCCATAGGCGAGGTAACGAACGACAAGTTCGTAACGCGCAGCGGCGCAAAGCCGAACGACCTCATCTGCGTCTCCGGCGACCTCGGAGGTGCTTACCTGGGCCTCCAGCTACTGGAACGCGAGAAGAAAATTTTCTTAGAGCATCCTGATATGCAGCCGGAGCTTACAACGCACGCATATTGCATAGGCCGTTTGCTCAAGCCAGAGCCTCGCACGGACATCGTTGAATATCTCCGCGAATCTGGCATCACGCCTACAAGCATGATTGATATTTCCGATGGCCTCAGCTCCGAGCTGCTGCACCTTTGTCGCAAGAGCGGTGTAGGTTGTGTGGTGTATGACGACAAGATTCCGGTAGCGGCTGAAACTAAAACGGCTGCGGAAGAGTTGCATCTTAGCCCCGTAACCTGCTCCCTAAGCGGCGGCGAGGACTATGAACTATTATTCACTGTGCCCCAATCCGACTATGAGGCAATTTCAAAACGCGGCGACATTTCCGTAATCGGCTATGTTACAGAGGCGGAGAAAGGGGTGCTCCTTCAGACGAAGGCCGGCCCATCGCACAAGCTAAAAGCGCAAGGCTGGAATGCCTTTACCTGAGCCGCTCACATAAAAAGCCATCGCAAAGTCAGATATTTTTGTACTTTGGCCTTTCAATAATAACTCTTCATGAAGCGCTGGAAGCTTTCGTTACTTACCCTCACGCTTACCGTCTCCGTTTTTGGCATTGTGCTCTTCAGCGCCTGCGAGAAAGACCCATGCACCGACCTGAAGTGCAAGAACGGCAGCGCATGCACAGAGGGCTTCTGCCGTTGTCCCACCGGCTATGAGGGCGCGGAGTGCGAGTTCAAGACGTCCACCCGTTTCCTCGGCTCCTTTATCGGCTATAATCACTGCGGCGACCTGCCTGCGCTCAATGACACGCTGGATGTGCGCCAAGTGGCTGAGCCGAATATTGTAGCCTTCTCCCTGCGCCACAACAGCCCGGGTGAGGTGATTCAGGGCACGGTGGAGCAATACGCTATCGTAGTGCCGGACGAGCCGCAAATCAACGGCTATCAGCGTAAGGCACATGCCGTGATTGACCACAATCAGATAACCGTAATTATAGAGCGTGCTACCGGCCCCGGCCAAAAAGGTGTTTGCACCTTCATAGGCACACGTCGCTGATACAAACGTTGAAACATTCTTAAGCCGGGCCGCGAGGCCCGGCTTTTTGCTGTGGGTGCGCGCCGCCGTCCGTAATTTGCGGCCATGTCCATACGCGTACAATCGCTGACGAAGGAATACGGCGAGCAGAAGGCAGTCAATGCCATTTCTTTTGAGTGCAGGCCCGGTGAGATTGTCGGCTTCCTTGGTCCCAATGGCGCAGGCAAGAGCACGACGATGAAGATGGTGACGAGCTATCTCGCGCCGACCTCAGGCACCGCCACCGTGTGCGGCTTTGACACTCAGACACAGGCAATGGAGGTGCGCAAGCGCGTTGGCTATCTTGCTGAAGCCAATCCATTATACTACGACATGTACGTGCGTGAATATCTGGAATTCACCGCCGGCATTCATGGCCTTGGGAAAGCGGCGAAGGGGCGTATTGAGGAAATGATTGCCATAACCGGCCTCGGACGGGAAGCGCATAAGCGGCTGGGTGCGCTCTCTAAAGGCTACAAACAGCGCGTCGGGCTTGCCCAAGCGATGATTCACAAGCCGGAAGTACTGATACTGGACGAGCCGACCTCCGGCCTTGACCCAAACCAGATTGTAGAAATCCGCGACCTCATTCTAAGCGTCGGTAAAGAAAAGACCGTGCTGCTCTCCACACACATCATGCAGGAAGTGCAGGCTATGTGCAGCCGGGTTATCATTATCAACCGAGGGAATATCGTGGCTGACAACAGCGTGGATGCATTGAAAAGCGAGGGCACCGAATCCGCATTGCTCGTTGCCTTTGACAAGCAGGTTGCAGAAGCCCAATTAAAAGCATTAAAGGGATTAACGCGTGCAGAAAGCCTCGGTGATGCCCGCTGGAAGCTGCACACGAAGGACGCCGACAAGCTGCGCCGCGAGCTAATGCAATGGGCTTTGACAGAAGACGTAGCCATCAACTCCATGCAGACTGCCGGGCAGTCGCTGGAAGAAGTGTTCCGTACCCTGACGGGTGGAGAAGGGCAAGAGAAATCCTAATCGAGCGCTGCTCCGAATAAGCTTGCTATTTCGTCGTCTTAAGGCCCATCTGCACCCCCATCTTTTCATATTCCACGTCATTCGGCTCCCACAGCTCCAGCTTATTGTTCTCCGGGTCAAGGATGTGGACAAACTTGCCGTAGGGCACTTCCTGAATCGTGTCCACCACCTTTACGCCGAACTTCTGCAAAGCTGCTACAAGCGCTTCCAGGTTTTCTACCCGGTAGTTTATCATGAAGTCTTTGGTGGACGGCTCAAAATATTTCGTCGTTTCCTTAAAAGGGCTCCATTGCGTAAATCCCTTTTTAGTGCTGTCCGCGCCCTGATACCACTCAAATACGGCTCCGTATTGATTGACTGCCAGGCCGAGATTTGATGCATACCATTCGCGCATCCCTTTCGGGTCTTTGCACTTGAAGAAGATGCCGCCGATACCGGTTACTTTCTTCTGCACGCTTCCCTTGCCGGATTCGCCGGCCGTAACAGCCCGGAATGCAAAGCCGCAACAGAACGATGCTACGACTGCTATGAGGATTAAGCCTGGCTTTTTCATCTGCTCTGAATGCTTATTGTGTGCGCAATTTTCTGCCTGGCCACAAAATAGCCATACAAGCTGAGTAAGGACTCAATTGATAATTTCTTTCGTTGAGTCTGCTGCGATGTTAGCTATTTTATCACGCCATGCCTGGAGCTCGTCAGGCGTCAGCCGCACCCAATCCTTCACTTCGCCAACGATTCTCACTGGTGTGCTGCTGCGGTAGGAGCGGGTCGGGTTGCCGGGAAATTTTTTATCGGTGACGTTCGGGTCGTTCTCAAAAGGGCCCGTCGGCTCTACGATGTACACGCGTTCGCGGCCATCGCCACCCGCTAATGCGGCTGCAAGCCCTGCCCCATTCACTAAGGCCGTGAAGTAGATATGATTCATAATCACTTCCGGCTTATAGTTAGACGGGAATCCCGCCGTCAGCAAATCGCCAATCTGTAAATCGGCTTTTGTGCCGTGGTAAAAGGGGCCGGTGTCTGCTACTCCGGCCTCGCCGGATGGGATAGTTTCGCCTTCAATCATTTATTCTGTGTTTTGAGGGTAGTGTCACAGTTTACGAAACTGCTCGCCCAAACTTGTCATCCTGAATCAAGTTCAGGACAAGTTTCTGAAACAATCTTGCAAGACCCTTTCAGGGTGACAAGTCGCTGTGAACTGTCAAAAGTGAGACACTATTCTTGGAAGCACTCCGATTGGACAGATTGAGGGGCTGCTGCCGCAATGACAGCTATTTATTAAGAGAATGATTTATGATTAAGCACTTGCAAAACCCTCTATATCCCTTCGGAAGCAGAAAGGGAGCGTCCGGAGGATAAAAGTGACATTCCGGAGGACGAAAAGGGGCTTCCAGAGGGAGAAAGTGACTTTCCGGCGGTTACAAGTGAGTCTCAGGAGGATAAGAGCGAGTGGCGGGAGACTGAAAAGGAGTTTCGGGAGGCCGGGAGGGAGCGGGGGGAGGACGAACAGGAGTGCGGGGGAGGAGGAACCGGAGTTGAGGGGAGGACGAGCAGGAGCTCCCATTCGTCCTCCCGGAAGTCCCTTTTATCCTCCGGAAGCTCCTTTTTATCCTCCGCTTTACCATGTAAGTGTCAGACTTATTAGCTGCGACGGTTTTTTGCGCCCCGCTTTGATAATCAATGATTTGGCTGCGCCAGGCACAAGTTGCTACCCGCGGGCCTGCGCCTCAAACTTGCGCCAGCAGAGGCTAGAGAACAAGGGCGGAAATCATTTAAAGCGGTTTACCTGGACATGAACTGCGGTGGCAGGCATCATAGTGAATTATTGCTTATGCTGATTAGTGTAAGGCTTTTTTTGAAAAATAAGGCAACCAGAAACAAAAATGAATCCTATTAAAGTCAGCAATTCTACGCCATAATTACCCTTTTTAAATCCATCCATATAAGCGGTTTTCTGTTTTGGATACGCATTATAAAACCACACTGCATGAATAATCAAATAAACATATAATATCGCTGCCAGGATAAACATAAATCTCGCAACCTTTCCAAACCTTAGCCCTTTATATAATGGGATTAGGATTAGTAAATACGAATAAGCGTTGACGACAATCCACAGGAAACCGAGCAAAATTGCATCTCCAAGGTTGTTTGCTTTCCCACGGGTCAGCGCGGACAGAGAAAGCTACCAAAAGAAATACTACCGTTATGAAAATTGCCTTCTTCAAAATTTGTTTGCCATTATCGGTTTTCCTAAGGTGACAAATATACATCCCGCACGAAAAGCCAAACAGACTGATGAACGATGAAATGTACGACGCAACGGATGCTCAATAGCAGCACCTGCCCTGACAGCCAAATGCCTCTTTGTATCTTTGAAAAGCAAGCATTTTCAAAATGAGCACCATCGAGCAGCAAGCCGTCAAAAGCACCTATTACAACGAAGCCATGCGCTACATGGATAATGCGCGCGAGACGCTGAAGAAGGCAGGTAAAGAAGGCCGCTATTATCTGGATGACAAATACGTCAAAACAGCCTGCGGTACTGCGTATAATGGCGTCTTGAAGGCGCTGGACGGCTATCTGGCACTGAAGGAAGTAGAAAAGAAGAAAGGCCGCAAAAGCATTGAGTATTATCAGGAGCAAGTTGGCAAGCTGGACAAAAAGCTGGGCGCTGCTCTGTATAATGCTTATGCTATTCTTCACCTCGCCGGCTACTACGATGGTGTTACGAGCGTTGCTACAATTCAGGATGGTTTTGAAGTAGCAGAAGACATCATCAAGCGGATAGAGCCGTAAAGAACTGCTGATGATAAATGGTTTTTGCTAAAGCTAAATCCAACCTGTCATTGCGGGCTTGACCCGCAATCCGCTCGTACTCCCAACATGGGCACAGTACGATGAGGCGGATTGCGGGTCAAGCCCGCAATGACAAGAGCCATTGGGCAGCCGTTCGCTGATTAAGCGGATAAACACGGCGCTAAAACAACGCCCCCTGCACCTCTTCCTCCGTCACATCGCTGTCCTCATTCACCAGTACCACGTTTTTCAAATCCGCGGTAGCAATGCGCGTGCCTACGGCCTTCCAGCCGGCTACGTCCACCGTATCGGCCAGCGATGCCTCTTCGGCATCGCGCTTCTTGCCATAGTCTAAAGTCACCACCGGCTCCTGGTGTAGCGTCACCCAGTCTAAGAAGGAAGCCTTGCCTTCGCGGATGAAGGAGAAACGGCAGTTCAGCGTCTGAGTCTCAATGTAGAAACGCTTGGCATTGTAGGCGCCGGTCTTCTCGTCAAAATAGATGGCCGTCACCACCTTTTCGGGGTCAAAGTGCGCGAGCAGCTTGAGCGTATCCAGCGGGTAGCGGGTGCTCATGTCGGGGCGGCTCAACTCGTATGTGCCGTCGTGGTAGAAGGCAATCAGCAGGTCGTCTTCGGCAAAGCGGCCCAGCAGTCGGCCATAGCCGTCCTTATTGAGGCGGCCAATCTCGGTATCAAAAAACAGCTTGGGCGCGGAGAGGGTAGAGACGCCCTTTTCCTTCAGCTTCACGCTCTTCACCGGGTACTTCGTCACCTGATTGCCGGCAGAGCCACGACCCTTGATTTCAATGTCGGCAAAGGAGAAGCTCATCTCTTTTTTGCGCGCGGAAGACGCGGGATTAAGGTGGATGTACACCACCTCGGCCTCGGCATTCGGATTAGCGGTAAACCACAGCACCTTGCTGTTCGGCGCACCCTTCGTAAGGTCGTACTCCTTGTCGCGCGTGATGCCGGTTACGTTGAAGCGCTTGGCAAAGGCAATGCCCGTCTTGCCGTCGGTGTAGATGAGGTTGTAGGTCGTGCGCTCGTCGGCTTTCCTGAAGATGTCTAAGTGAATGATGTCCTTGCCCACAAAGGTTTTGTCGGCCACCTTCGTCACCACCATCTTGCCGTCTTTCAGGAAGACGATAATCAGGTCAAGATTGGAACAGTCAAAGGCAAACTCGTCCTTTTTCAAACCCGTGCCGATGAAGCCTTCCTTCGCATTGTAATACAGCTTCGTGTTCGCAATAGCGACGGTCGTAGCCTGAATGGTTTCAAAAGGCCGAATCTCCGTGTGCCGTTCGCGACCCTTGCCATACTTCTTCAAGAGGCCCTCGTAGTAGCGGATAGAATAGTCGGTCAGGTGCTCAATGTCGTGTGCTACCTGCTTCATGTTTTCTTCTACGCCCTTTATGTGCTCATCGGCCTTAAAGGCGTCAAACTTAGAGATGCGCTTGATGCGGATTTCCGTCAGGCGAACGATGTCTTCCTGCGTGATGGGACGTCGGAAAATCTTTTTGTAAGGCTGGAGGCCCTTGTCAATAGCGCCGAGCACGCCTTCCCAGGTCGTCTGCTCCTCAATGTCGCGGTAGATGCGTTTTTCTATAAAAATCTTCTCCAACGATGAATAATGCCAGTCTTCTTCCAACTCGTGCAGCTTGATTTGCAGCTCGCGAAGCAACAGGCCTTTCGTGTGCTCCACACTCATCTTCAGTAGGTCGCTCGCGCTGAGGAACTGCGGCTTGTCATATGCAATCACGCAGGCATTCGGCGAGATGCTCACCTCGCAATCCGTGAAGAGGTACAGGGCGTCAATCGTCTGGTCGGGCGAGATGCCGGGCGCGAGCTGCACGTTCAGCTCCACGTTCGCGGCCGTATTATCCGTGACACTCTTGATTTTAATCTTGCCGGCATCGTTCGCCTTTAGAATGCTGTCAACAAGCGTTGTTGTCGTCACGCCGTAAGGCACATTCTTGATAAGAAGCGTCTTCGCGTCCACCTTTTCAATATGCGCCCGCACGCGCACCTTGCCGCCGCGCGCGCCATCGTTGTAATTGGCCACATCCAGCATGCCACCCGTGAGGAAATCCGGGTACAGCTCAAAGCGGCGGTTCTTCAGATGCTTAATAGCCGCGTCAATTAGCTCGCAGAAGTTGTGCGGAAGAATCTTGGTACTCAGCCCGACCGCAATGCCATCCGCGCCCTGCGCCAGCAAGAGCGGAAATTTCATCGGCAGCGCCAGCGGCTCGTTCTTCCGGCCATCGTAGGAAAGCTGCCACTCGGTGGTCTTGCCATTAAAGGCTACCTCATTCGCAAACTTGGAAAGACGCGCTTCAATGTAACGGGGCGCTGCAGCAGAATCACCGGTACGCACATCGCCCCAGTTGCCCTGCGTCTCAATCATCAGGTCTTTCTGTCCCATATTCACCATTGCATCGCCGATAGACGCATCGCCGTGCGGGTGATACTGCATCGTCTGACCGATGACGTTCGCCACCTTGTTGAAGCGGCCATCATCCATTTCCTTCATCGCATGAAGGATGCGGCGCTGAACAGGTTTAAGGCCGTCGCCTGCGTAAGGCACGGCGCGCTCAAGGATTACATAGCTGGCGTAGTCAAGGAACCAGCTCTGATACATGCTGTCAATAAAAACCGACTTGCTTTCTGCGTGTTTCGGGGATTGATTGTCTTCCATTAATTACAGTAAAATAGCCGCAGGCTCAGCGCCCGCAATGAGTAAAAATTAGCTTGGTAAAAGAATGCTCTAAGATACGGAAAAGCTATGAGGGGCGCGGGGTTTAGCCGGGCGAACGCGCCGTTAAAAGGCTGTAAAATGCCCTGCCAAAACTCTTTACGTGCATTACATTAAATAAACCGCCAAACGCTTCTCTTCTACCGCTAATAAGCTGTAAACGCATAACAGCTTATCAGCCCTGCGCGTTATCTTTCGCAACCGCAAACGATATATTTTATGCGCTTACGCCTCTCCTCATTTGCTTTGCTGTTGCTCAGCCTGCCTGCCTGCAAGAAGGACACCACCACTGACCTTGAAGGCCAATGGCTGTTCCCAATCGCTAAAGGTGCCCTTGGCCTTAACTCCGTCAACTCGCTCAAAAACCTACAGTATCATATCCAGATACCGGCGCAAAGCATCAGTCAGCCCATCAATATCCCTGTATCATCGCCAGGCCTGCGGCTGGCGCATGTCGGGCCATTTCCCGTGCAGATTACGGACTGGCTGAAGCGGCTGGATGTGGATACGCTGGCCTTTTCCGGCAGCCTCAACAACTTCTTTCCCATTCCCATCGGCGCGGGCACACAGGTGGTAATGCGCACCTCGCGCGACACTTCTTCGTCCGCTAACATTGCCGGCTCTGCTACCATTGCCGGTACAGTTCCCCCCGGCGGACTTTTCTCCTTTGACATCCAGGTGCGCAGCAAAACGCTCTATGATTCGGTCTATTTCTTTCTTGAAAATTTCAACTCGCCTGCCTACAGCAATGTAACCTTCACGACAACAGCTACAAAGCTGGATATCACACTGAAGGTGATTAATGCGAGCTATATTGAAATCTACACAAACCGGCAGTTCGCTTCTACCGATACTACCGAATTTTCGGCGGGCACCGATGACCAGATTGGCATTCACACGGCTGGCAGCCTGAGCGATACGGCAACGTCAGGCGTAATAAAAGTCTTTGCGGATAATGGCCTGCCGGCGAACGCAGGCATCCAGCTTTACTTCTTAGACAATACGCGCTCACGCATCCTGGACTCGCTCTTCCTGCCGCCCGGCTTTAATGTGGAAGGCGGACGCACGGATGGCGCGGGCAACCCGGTGTACATATCTGCCACAGGCACAAAGGTGCCCATCAGCCGCGGCAAGCTGGACAGGATTAAAGCGGCGTCTTACGTCATCAGCAATTTCCGCTTTAACACCTTCGGCTATCCCGGCGGATTCGTGGCCGCCAACCGGAATCCGACGCTCGCTATCCAGCTTACCGGTGACCTAAAATTGAATATCCGTTTTTAAAACAAAGGCTATTTCTAAAAGAGATTTTTACGAATGAAAAAGCTTACGCTCTCCGCATTGCTGGCAAGCTCCGCCTTTTGCGCCAACGCCCAGCTAGACATCGGCGCGCTGCAAGACGCGCACAACGCTTCTAATGCAGCACGCCACATGCCCACTTACCTCGGCGACCGGTTCTCACGTTTTCAAATCAATATCCTTAATCCATACGTCAGCATTGGCAGCAACTTCGCTACGGTGGCAGATGCGAAAGAGTACCTGACGGCGGATAAGATTACGTCCACGCTCATTGGCAATACCATCAGCAAGCTGAACAGCCAGGAAAATATGATTGCCGGCTCGGTGGATATCGCGATTGTAAACGCTGCCTTCAACATCAATAACCGCAAAGGCAACAAGGCATTGTCCATAGGCTTTGGTGTCAATGAGCGGGTAGAGCTTAGTACTGTATTCAATCAGGAAACCCTGCAGCTTGCTTACAATGGCAACAAGCAGTTTGCCGGCCAGACGGTTGAGCTCGCGCCCCGCTTCAACGGCCTCGCCTACACAGAATATTATGTCGCGGCGGCTTACAATATCCGCCCACGCAATTCGGAAGTCGTCATCAAGCCTGCCGTCCGGATAAGCTATCTGTCCGGGCAGGCGAGCGTGCAGATGGTAAAGGCCAATTCCATCACGCTCTATACCGAGCCGGACGGACGCTACTTAGACTTCGGGCTGAACTATAACATCAACACTTCCCTCGGCGACGACTCCGTGAAGCTGACCGGTTCTTCGTTCAATGTGAATGATAAGAGCTTCAAGGCGGGCGCCGGCAGCGGCATAGGGATGGATTTGGGCCTGCGCATCTCACCGCGCCCCGGCATCCTGCTCAATGCAGGCATTATGGACATCGGTAGCATCCGCTTCACGAAGAACACCACTAATATCTACAACCACAGCAGCTACCGTTACGAAGGCCAGGAGCTGAGCTTTACAGAAAACCAAAGCATTGACCTTGACTCGCTTTCTGAATTTGCACGTCCCCTTTATTCTTATCAGGACTATCGTGTGGAGCTACCCACGAAGCTGGTGCTGAGTGGCAGCATCGGCCTTGGAAGGGTAGAAGGGCGTAGCGGCAGCTATTACCCCCATACGCTCTGCGGCATGTATGTACAGGGCTTTGCCAATTACCTGACGGCCACAACGGTTCCTTATGTAGCTGTCGGCTACACGCATTCCTTTCTTGGCATCCTCAACATCGGCGCAAACGCAGGCGTGGGCGGATTGTGGGGCGGCAATATCGGGCTGCTGGCATCACTGAAGGCAGGGCCATTTCTCTTCGGACTGCATTCCAACAATGTGCTGCCACTTGTCGCGCCATCTGCTGGTCGCGGGGCAGATGTTGGGATGTTGCTGGGGCTGGCATTTTAGACCAATACTTTCGGACAGTCTCTCGCCGGCTTTGCAAAAGCCTAATGCAGTAGCATCTGCATCAGCTAAACATTCTGCATACTACTTAATAATTTCACCTATTATATTAGCCGTGGCAAACCCGCCCGGCTATGAAACTTCGCCTGCTATTTCTATTCTGCCTGTTCTCGTGTGTACGCGCACGTGCTCAGGGCGATGACGCCGACTGGAGCTACGACTCCCATTTCAATTTCGGCTTCAATGTTTACTTCTTCAGCGGGCATGGTCAGAAGTTTCCGGGTTGGAAAGCATTTGCCGGTGCAAGCTTCGCAGCGGTCAATAAGCACAACTACCTTTTCAATTATGGCCCTACGCTGTCTTTCTACTCCAAATCACTCGGCGCTAACCTCAGCCCGCTGGTAGATGACGTACAGATAGACTTCGCGCATTCCCTCAGTGCCGGCGGCTGGTGGGGCGATGCGCCTGGCTATACCAAATACCTGCGCACCCTCGGCAACAGTGCTGCTTACAATATGGTGCTGCGCGAGCGCAATGCGGCTTTCCTCTCCACCATCTTCATTTTCAACAACCATCGGCGCAACCAAGCGCTGGGCGCAATCACGGCCAACTTCGGAGACTTCACGGTTAGCTATTACAACGATGGCGGGGCACCGATAGACCTCGGCTCATTCTCCGACCACCTTGACCGCTATTGGACGGGCGGCATTGGCTTCTTCTTCCACAACAACAGCTCCTTCAACAACGCTGAGTTTCTCTTTGACCAGTTCACCGGCTACGCGCCGATGCTTTATGAGATGTCATCTATTCTTGGTATCCGGCTTCCCGATTACAACTTAGATGACGTGAAGGGCAAGGAGCGGAAGACACCAACCAATTTCAACACTTCTGCGTACAATCTGCGCTGGTTCCCCTACCGCAATTATGCTGTGGACATTGGCGTCATCGGCTCCCTGCGCTCTAAAGATGATGAGCATGTCTTCGGCTTGCAGGACATCATTCATACCATTGGCCGCTATCCGCTGCATCCGAATAACGACGCGAATCGCTTTTATCTCGGCGGCACTTACCTCAATTACCAACATGCGCAGCTTTAGCGTCATTTTTCTTGTCCTCCTGATAGGTGGGCTTGGCGGCTGCAAGACGGCTAAGGCGCCTTTTGCGTTCAGTCGTTGCGACAGCCCGGACTTTTACCGGCAGGCGCTTGGATGGGCGCCAGGCACGCACACGGGCCTCCACGTAGTAGTGTATACCACGGACTTCAAGGAGCAGAAGGTGGAGTCCGGCAATTTGCTCATCTCGCCATCGCTTAACAGATACACGAACCGTAAGAAAGCGGACTATGATAATAAGCGGACGGGCTACAAGCAGGAGCTGTACCTCGTGCGGCTGGATGGCGGCAGCATAGAGCGCGACACCTTTGTTTATTTCAGCGTGCTTTACAAGGCCGGCATGCAAAAGGGTTTCAGCAGGGCCTACGTTGGGAGCAGTTACATCCCGTCCTCAATTTATTTCCATCTGGAGCTATATATGGCGGAAGAGGGCGGAGCCTTAGTGCTGAAGCCAAAGAAGAGGGCGCTATCGCGGAAGGCAGACTCAACTCATCTGTTGTTTGTCGCCGATTCTTTGCGCCCGGTGGGCGATATGAACTTCACACGTATCGTTGACCGGGAAGACAATAAGTTCGGGGGCGCCGACCCTTATGTTTTTGAAGTGCGCAGACACTTTCCCGACCTCCCGAAAGGCCTACGCTTCTACAAGCTCGCTGAATACCAAATCAACCAATAGCCTCAAGCCATATGTTCGGTTTCCTACGTTCTCTTTTTGGCAAAAAGCCGAATAAGCAATGCCCCGATATCTGCTGCGGCGGCAAGATGTATCACCAAAAGTGGGTTAATGGCGGCTGTGAACTGGTACTGCCAGCTTTCAAAGACGGCTGTGATCCCGGCGCGGAACATTGCGACGATGATATGCTCTTTGCATTGAAGGGCGGCGGCCAGAAAGGCGCTGCGGGAGACAAGGCATAATTGCAGTTTTCCTCAACGACCTCAAATAAGCCTTGTATGAGCAATGTCATTGACAGCCTCGCCCATGAGCGCCTGCGAAAAAATTTCCGTCGGCTGATGCTTGTCCTGCTCCTACTCCTCGCGGCTTTTGCCGGGTACTTCATTTATCAGCAGCTCCGTCCAAAGCCGGCCGTTGACAATCAGACGGTGGCGGACATGCTCCATAAGCTGGATAGCATGAGCAACCTGGCGAAGACATTTGAGAATCAGAAAGGCCAGCTCGTAACGGATAATGTCGCCTTGATTGCTAAAAACGAAGGCATCCTGCAGGAAATGAGCAAGACAGTCTTCAGCCTGAAAGATGAGCAGGAGCGGATGGTCAAGAAAATCACCTACCTGACGGTGGTTAAGCAACAGGTGCGTTATGATTCGGTATTCCTGCGCTATGATACAAGTCGGCACATCCCGCTTGTTGCTGAAGGGCGCTCTGACAGCATTGGCGTACCGCAATTCTTCTCCCAAACGGACTCAATGAGCGGTGTATTCGGCCGTGTTTTGAAAACCGGCGTATCGCTGGACAGCGTTTGGGTGAACAACAACGTCTGGCTCCGGCACGGCGTGCGGAAAAAAGGCTTTCTCAACCTGGGCAGGGAAGATTTTGTGCAGGCCATGAACACCAACCCGATGGTGCGCACCACTGGCCTCGGGACGGTCACCTATCGCCAAAAGCCAAACGCCTGGAACCGCTGGATAAAGCCGACGCTAACCTTCGTAGTGGGCGTCGGCCTGACTTATGAAGTAATGAAGTGATGTCCTTAGCTTATTCAAACAACTTTTCCATAAACCCATCATAGTCCCGCTTCAGCTTTAGCAGCGAAGGCTTGTGCAGGTACATCATGTGCCCGGCCTCGTAGTACGTAAACGAAACATTCCTGCGTTGCGCTGGCGGCAGAAACATGTGCTCCACCACATACTCCGTTGTGAAACACGGCGTGGCCATATCGTAATAGCCGCTGCCTATCCAGACCTTCAGGTGCGGGTTCTTCACCATTGCACTGCGTAGCTGCTCCGCTACATTGAGGTAGCCATTTTGCGAGAATGACCACGGCCATACGCGCCCGGTAAGAATCTCATAAGGCAGATCGCTCTTGAAAGCAAGCTCCCGGCGCACGTAATCATTAAAGGCATTGGTGAAAGGGCCGCGCACCGTGAGGTCGTAGCTCGGGTCATAATCATAGCTCTCGCCGGCGCGGTCGTAATCAGTGCCTTTAATGCGCGAGTCAAAGCGACCAACCGTCTTCCCGCTGGCGCGCAAAAGCTCCTTATTAAAGCGGCCGACGCTCAGCCGCAGGTTCGCCTCATCTAAGTATTCCGGGGAAAGGCCGGTCAGCGCGTGCAGTTTGGTGATGACGGAACTACGCTCGGCCGGCAAGATACGGTCGCCTTTCAGCAGGGCATTGACGTAATCACCCATCGCATATTGCTGCGCATCCGCCATCATGGCTTTCAAAGAAGTATACTTCGCATCCGCGCGGTGATGGTACCACGCAGTGGCGGCAAACGTGGGCAATTGCAATGCGTAGGGCACTTCATTGTCACGCCCGGCATTGTGAGCATTAAAACTCAGCACTGCAGACAACAGCACGATGCCATTCAGGTAAATGCCGTGCGCATCTTGCAGGTAGCTACTCAGGCCCGCGGCGCGTGTGGTGCCATAGCTCTCGCCCGCCAGAATTTTCGGCGAGGCCCAGCGCTTGTAGCGTGTCAGATAAAGGCGGATGAAATCGCCCACGAAGCGGATGTCGTTATCAAACCCGGTGTAGTCTGAAGCCGGCGTCTTTCCCTCAGGCCGCGTATAGCCGGTGAGCATCGGGTCTATGAACACCAGGTCGGCCTTGTCCAGCCAAGAGTATTCATTCGGGATGCTGCGGTACGGTGGCGGCAGGCTCTCGCCACTGTCGGTCATCAGCACACGCTCCGGCCCCAGCGCACCCATGTGCAGCCACACAGACGAGGAACCTGGCCCGCCATTAAAGGCGAAGATGATAGGACGCTTAGCGGCATTTGTGCCGTCTTTAGTGTAAGCAGTAAAGAAGAGCTTTGCCTTCAGCGAGTCCCGCTCATCCTTCATGGGCATATAGCCTGCGGTGGCGGTGTAGGCTATTGGCGCGCTTGCGGTTTGGAGCGTGTGGTGCGTAACAGAAAGCGGGCCAGCTGTCCATTCCTTGTCGTTTAAAGCCGACGACTGCGCAATGCCGATGGCTGGCAGGATGAGGAGTGATGCAAGCAGTTTTAAAATGCGCATGTTTTGGAGAAGGGGCAAAAATTCAGGCGTAGCTTGCGGTTCTGATATTAATACCCATCACCATCTACTCGAAGCTTGCGGAAAATTATCCCGTCATCGGTCTGAATCTGGGCCACATAAAAGCCGGGAGCAAGGCTGCCAAGGTTCAGCTCGTGCTTAGTTCCACTTAATCTACTTGAGCGATAGACTACCGCGCCTACTTGGTTGAGAATGACAATGCCTTTAATCTTCACCGCGCCACCGTCAATCGTTACTGAGCCCTTTGCCGGATTCGGATAAAGAGAAATGCCACCTTCGGCACCTACTTCTCCCACCGCCAGCCTGCCGGAAGTCTTTCCTTGCAGATAGAGCGAAAAAGGAATGTATCCCTGACCGCCGGTAAATACAGCGTATGGAACTTCAATCCGAAACTTGTGTGCCCCCGCGCTCGTTGGGCCAAGATTGATGCGGCGGATGTCAATCACGTCGCCGGGGCACCAGTTACTAAAGGATTGCCACGTAGCGTCCGACATGGGACTGGTGCCGTAGATTCCATTCCCCTGCGTATTGTATTTGCGGAACGGCTCGCAGGATGGGCGGCCCGGCATGTACGACAGTACCTCGGCATCATCAAAATGCACGTAGTGCATCCGGCGGTTGTACTCTTCGCCGCCACTATTGGAGCCGTGGTTAGAAGTGATGAGGAAGAGCGCGGCATCGCTCAGGTTAGAAGGCACATTGAACTTAATAGTGCGCGTCGTCTTTCCGAGCGTGTCCGTTGCAAGCGTGTCGTAGTTGTTCAGGTTCTTCTTCATGGAAAGCGGAATGAGCACGTTTGTGCTTTCCGTCGGTGCCGGCGCATTTGTTACAAACTCCAGCGAGCCGTAGAATACATCCGTACGGCCTGAGCATCCGGTTACCTGTGTCTGGGCGGCGTACGGCACGCCAAACAGCTCCAGCTCCACCCAGATGTCGTAGTTGGTGGTGATGCTTGTTTCTTTCAGAATGTTGGCGATGTTGTCAATGCTGTAGGAATACGGCACCTGATTTGGCGACCTATTCTTGTTCATGAACGGCGTGATGTATCTCCCTACTTCTATCCGCTGAACACTATCCGGCTTATAGGTGGAAGCGCCTTTAGGCACGAGCGCCAGGTTCACATTGCCGATGCGATCGTAGTTATCGCAGGCCGCCTTTATCGTTACCGTCATGGAAAGGCTGCTGCCTATGGACTGAAGCTCCTGTGTGGTGAGCCTGCGCGCATACAAGTCGTTGCGGTGGCGAATGACGCCTGCCTGCGGAGGAGGGTTTGTGACGAGTCCGGCATAGCCGTCAAAGAACAGCACCGTGTCAAACACCCTTATGGTAGTCTGCGCAGAGGCCGGAGCGGCGAGGAAGGAGCTGAATGCAGCGCAGAGCAGCAGGAGTATTTTTTTCATGGCAAAGTTTCGAGTGAAATGAGCTGCAAGGTAATTTATCAGAATGCAAAAAGGCCGGAATGATATATCGGCGGCCGTAGCGCTGCTTTTCATTCCAGTTGCAATAAATCCGGTAAGCCCTGACCTTCGTTTAAATGTCGGCGCTTATACTATTCGCCTTTCTGGCAGGTTTCGTAGATGCCATGGTTGGCGGTGGCGGGCTGATTCAGCTTCCTGCCTTCTTCCTTTTTCAACCGCAGCTTACGCTAATACAAACGCTCGCTACCAATAAGACAGCTTCCTTTTCCGGCACCTCGCTCTCGGCTTTTCATTATCTGCGTAAGGTGAAGCTGGCGTGGAAAGAGCTGCTGCCGGGCATTCTGGCTGCTGCTATCGGCGCCTTCTGCGGCGCGCTACTGGTGAGCTTCGTGCACAAGAAGCAGTTTACGCCGTTTCTTATTGCGGTGCTGGCGCTGGTGCTTGTGTACACGCTCTTCAACAAAAAGCTCGGGCTGCACAGCACCCACACGCTCAGCCCGCGGAAGCATCTGCTTTACAGCATCCTCACTGGCCTGAGCATCGGGCTGTATGACGGCTGCATCGGGCCGGGCACCGGCAGCTTTCTGGTCTTCGCGTTTGTGCTGCTGTTCGGATACACCTTCGTCCATGCGGCGGCTAATGCCAAGGTGCTGAATTGTGTGACCAACGCCGCGGCGCTGTCGTTCTTTCTCATTAAAGGCGCTATTATCTGGAAGATTGCGCTGCCAGTTGCCGCCGCCAATATGCTTGGCAATTATGCGGGTACAAAGCTTGCCCTGCGGAAAGGCAGCGGCTTTATTCGGATTTTCTTCCTGATTGTGGTGGCTGCTTTACTGATAAGGCTATCATCTGAATATTGGTAAGCCGTTAACGGTGCGGTGTCCGGGAAGATCGCAAAAGCCCACTTACTTTGTATTTCAAAGTGAAATGTGAGCACCTCAGATTCTCAAAGCCTGCCCTTTGTTGCAAAGGATTCTATTGTCCGCGAAATCTGGGGCGGGGCCGATACCATCCTGTTCATATTCGCCGGCGCGGCGGCTGAGTTTGCGCTGAATAAGGCCGTGGACTGGCTTTACTTCACCGGCAAGCTGCCGGCAGACCCGCTCGGGCGGCTCTTCTCTACTGTGGGTTATGCGCGGCACATCGTGTTTTCTTCAACAGTGGAGGCCAACAAGGCCATTGATACCATCCGGCAGATACACAGCGCGGTGGAAGGCGCCCGCGGGGCCGCCATACCGGATTGGGCTTACCGGGATGTGCTGTTTATGCTGGTGTACTATTCAATTGCCGCTTATGAGCTGTTTGAGCGCCGCTTGACCGATGCGGAACGGGAAGCGGTCTATGATGTCTTCCGCCGCGTAGGCGACAGGATGGCCCTGAAAGATCTGCCACGGAGTTATGAGGAATGGCTCCCTGCAAGAGCGGCGCACCTCGCAGCAGACCTTCAGGCCGGCCCATACACTACCGACCTTTTTAAGCAATACCGGAAGCACCTCGGAGCCTTGCGGTTCGGAATTTTAGTTGAAGGGCAGAAGCTGGTGGTGCCGAATAATGTAAGCAGGATGTTAGGCTTTAGCGGCTATTCTTTACTGGCGCCTGCACTGCCGGTGTATAAGCTGAGCAGACGGCTGAACATGGACTGGATGCTAAAAGCGATGCTGCTTCCGGCTGCTTATAAGAAGCAGATTTTGGAACTGGATGTTTATGAGCACGGAAGAAATTAATGTACGCACCCCTTCGGCAAAAAGAAAAGGCCGGCATTTCTGCTGACCTTTTACATCCGTAGCCGCGCTAGGAATCGAACCTAGATCAAGTGTTTAGGAAACGCCTATTCTATCCATTGAACTACGCAGCCAAAGTGCAAAAATCAAATCCCCAATCCCAAATCCCAAATCTATTTCCACTGCAGCGTATGAATCAGGTGCTCCATATCCGTATGCAGAAACTCCGTTACCGGCCTTAGTGAGTCTGCATTAGGCGTTACGTTGAAATACAACGAGCCGCGCAGGAAATGCCGGGTGCTGTCCGTGGCAAAGAACTGGTAAGCCGAGGCGGAATTGCCACCCACATCATACAGAATGCCGTTTACGCCACCGGGAAGATGGAATACCGGCATATTCATATAATCCGCGCGCTTAGTCAGATAAAAGCTCATGTCGTGCGTATCATTCATGAGCTGTTCAAGCGGATGGGCAGCGTCAATCGCTTTGTAAGAAATATAGAAAGTGCCGCCGAGGCCCGGGAACTCAATATTTATCCAATAAGGATTTTCCGGCTTTATGCCCGCCATCATCGTGTCGCGCGTAATGCGCCCATAGACCGGATATTCAAACGCATAAGGGAAGCCCACGCTATCAAAGTGACGGTAAGCATGCTGTGGCGTGTCCATACGCGCATAGCCGCGTGGCTTAGGCACATACGTTTCCGGCTTGCAGGATGCAATGGCTACAATAAAACTCAACAGGCCTAAGGTGCGCATGGTTGCGAAAATACCGAAGCAAGCCCTGCGGAAGCCCGTATTTTCGCGCCCTAATCTTTTTACCGCATGGAAGCCCAGCAAACACCCGAACAACAACTCAACATAGAGCTCAGCGAAGACATGGCCGATGGCCATTATGCCAACCTCGCCGTCATTACCCATTCCTTTGCCGAGTTCGTCATAGACTTCGTCAACGTAATGCCCAACGTGCCCAAAGCCAAGGTGAAGAGCCGCATCATCATGACGCCGCAGCATGCCAAGCGCCTTATGCGTGCCCTCGTGGATAACATTAAGCGCTTTGAAGCCGCCCAGGGCATTATCAAAGACCAGGAGCAGGTCACCCTGCCCTTCAACTTCGGCGGGCCGACGGCGCAGGCGTAACCTCCCGGCCCCCTAAAGGGGGAGTCAAGACCAGCAACAGTTATCACTTCAGCATTGAGCATGCAAGAGGCAAGCAACGACCAATACCACGAAACAAGCACTACCGGAACTCCTCCTTCAGGGGGGCGGGGGGCTTATATCCTCATCCTTGACTTTGGCTCCCAATACACCCAGCTCATCGCCCGGGCCATCCGGGAGCTGCAGGTCTATTGCGAGATTCAGCCCTGCACAAAGCCGGTAGATTACAGCGCCGACCTGCGTGGCGTAATCCTCTCTGGCTCTCCATTTTCTGTAAACGACCCGGCCGCTCCAAAGCCTGATGTAGCTGCCATTGCGCAGCAAAAGCCGGTGCTCGGTGTGTGCTACGGTGCGCAGCTTATCGCGCAGCAGTCGGGTGGTGAAGTGGGTAAGTCATCGCACCGCGAGTACGGCCGTGCGCACCTGCAGGAAGTGGCGCGCTCACCGCTATTGGCTACCATTACCGATGGCTCGCAGGTGTGGATGAGCCACAGCGATACTATTAAGGCGCTGCCCGAAGGCTTTCATCTTGTTGCCATGACCGAAAGCATTCCGGTAGCCGCCTTTCAGGCAAGTGAAAGCTTTGCGCCCAATCCCGTCTTTGGCATCCAGTTTCACCCGGAGGTAACGCACACCACGGATGGCCGCCAGTTGCTGAAGAACTTCATAATGGACATTTGCGGCTGCCAGCCTGACTGGACGCCAGCAGCATTCGTAGAAGATACTATTGCGCGCATCAAGGCGCAAGTTGGAGAAAACGGAAAAGTAGTGATGGCCCTTAGCGGCGGCGTGGATTCTACAGTTGCCGCCACGCTCATTCACCGCGCCATCGGCGACCGGCTGTCGTGCATCTTCGTGGACAACGGTCTGCTGCGCAAAGGCGAGTTTGAGCAGGTGCTGGAAGGCTATCGTCATCTCGGCCTCAACTGCAAAGGCATAGACGCGCGCCAACGCTTCTATACCGGCCTTGACGGCGTGAGCGACCCGGAGCGCAAGCGCAAAATCATCGGCGGCATTTTCATTGACATTTTTCAGGAAGAAGCCACGCACATTCAGGATGTCGGATTTTTAGGACAAGGCACTATTTACCCGGATGTGATTGAATCGCTATCTGTGCACGGCCCTTCGCAGACTATCAAGAGCCACCACAATGTGGGCGGCTTGCCGGAGAAGATGCACATGCAGTTGGTAGAGCCGCTGCGCTTTCTGTTCAAAGACGAAGTACGCCGCATTGGCCGGCAGCTTGGCATTGACGAGATGTTCCTTTCCCGTCATCCTTTCCCCGGCCCCGGGCTCGGCATCCGCATTCTCGGCGCCGTATCTGAGGAGAAAGCGCTGATGCTTCAGGAGGCCGATGCCATTTACATCCAGCACCTTCGCGACAGCGGTCTCTACAATGAGGTATGGCAGGCCGGGGCGATGCTCCTGCCCGTGCAAAGTGTAGGCGTGATGGGCGACGAGCGCACCTATGAGTATACCCTTGCCCTGCGCGCAGTTACATCCGTGGACGGCATGACGGCGGATTGGGCGCATCTGCCGCATGAATTCCTGGCGAAGGTTTCCAACGCCATCATCAACGGCGTACGCGGCATCAACCGCGTCGTGTATGACATCTCTTCCAAGCCGCCTGCCACCATTGAGTGGGAATAGTTTTCTTTTCTTCGCTAGCGCAAATGACGACGAAACGTGCCTTACATATTGTCTCACTGATATTGCTCGCCGCTGCGATAGCGGCGCAGCCGCAGCCGGCGCATGCGCAGTTTTGGAAGAAGATTTTCGGGAAAGAAGAAGAAAAGCGACCCGTGCGCAAGCCCGTCCAGAAACCCGCGGGCGACAAAAAGAACACTTCAACTGCAAGCAAGAAGAAAGCGCCTGAGCCACCCAAGCTCAGCAAAACGGTAATGAAGCCACGCTACCGTGTAGAAGTGCTGACGCCGCTTTACCTGAATGAATTGGTGAGCGGCGGCAAGCCAGTTTACAAAAGTCACCTGCCGGACAAAGTCCTGCCCGGCCTCTCTTTCTACCAGGGCATCCAGCTTGCCGCCGATACGCTCAGAAGCAGCGGCTATCATCTGGACGTCTATGTCCACGACATCACCGACCCGGCTCATACAGTTGACGCACTGCTGAAGGGCGGCAAGCTGGATACGGCCGACCTTATCATCGGCGCGGTGCAATCTTCGCAGGTAGCTCCGCTGGCCGCGCTGGCGCAAAGGCGGAACATCAACTTCGTTTCCACGCTCACGCCTGCGGATGGCGGCGTGAAGGGCAATCTTTACTTTAATCTTGCCCAGCCTACGCTTCAGCGGCATTGCGCCGCCGTGAAAGCGGCCGTAGCAAGGCGAGCGCGCCCAACGGTGCCGCTGCTCATTTACCAGCGCAGCACGGTGCCGCTTGACGCTCAGTGCTTCCGCTACATCACGCAGGACAGCTCCTTTGCCTATACGAAGGTGGCTATGAATACGCCGCTCCCCTCGGAGAAGCTACGCAACTTTTTAGACAGCAGCTTCACCAACATCATCGTAATGCCGATTGTGGATGTAACGTATGCAACGCAACTCTTGCAGCAGCTTGGCAAGGCCTTCCCGAAGTACAATTTTGAGGTTTATGGAATGCCCTCATGGAAAAGCCTGTCCTTTCTGCGCAAGGAAGGCGCCCTCCCGAACGTGGGCATCATAATTCCCTCGCCTTTCTATTTTGACCCCAGCACATCTGCCGGCAAGGGCTTCTCTGATGCCTTTAATGAAAAGTATGGGGGCCGGCCAGGTGACATGGCTTACCGTAGCTATGAGACCCTCTCCTGGTATGCCTACTTGCTGCAACGCTACGGCACCGTCTTTAATGAGCACTACGCCGACAACGGTGGCGCGCTCTTTACTCGTTTTGACATGAAGCCTGCGCAGGGTAAAGACGGCATCACGCAGTATTGGGAGAATGGCCACGTCTATCTCTACCATTATCAGGGCGGCTCCTTTAGCGTGGAGCAGTAACCGGCATGAACGCTTGCCAGCCTTATATAACAGAAGCGGCGCTGCGAAAAACCGCAGCGCCGCTTCTGTTCTGACCAAAAACTTACTTCTTCTTCGCTGCCTTAGCGTCCACCACTTCCACGTCAAACATCAGCACGGAGTTGGCCGGGATGAGCGGGGTAGGGCTTTGCGCGCCGTACGCCATTGTAGATGGAATGTAGAGGGTGCCCTTGCTGCCCTTAGGCATGAGGCCAATACCTTCATCCCAACCGCGAATCACCTGGCCTACGCCAAGGTTGAACCAGAAAGGCTGCACGTGATTGAACTGAGGGTCAATGTTTGAGTCAAACTTTGTTCCGTTCAGCGTCATGCCGGTGTAGTTCATGCTCACGCTGTCGCCGGGCATAGGCTTGTAGCCGGCGCCCATCTTATCGACCTTGTAGTATAGGCCGGAGGGGGTGCGCATGGCCTTGATGTTGTTCTTAGCGAGGTAGTCCTTAATAAGCTGCTCATCCACGCCTACCTGCTTGGATGCGGCTTGCTTTTGCTCTGCCTGAAGCTGTGCCTGCGTCTTTACAGTTACCACCTGTACCGTGTATTCCAGTTTTTGATTCTTACCCTTCTCCATCCAAGGCAGCGGCGCGTTGCCGGCCTTAATCACGGAGTCAACCGCTACACGGAAGACGGCACTGTCGCCCTTCGTGAGCATTTGGAAGCCTTCTACGAGGTCGCCCTTAAATTGCGGCGGCGTTAATTGGAACGGCACTGGCTGATTGCCGTTCATCTTGCGGGAGTCAAAGAGCACGGAGTCTCCCTTCGGGAAGCGGATGTAGCTCTTGATATGAAACTCCATATAATCGCCAATAGCGGGCTTTTGAATGCCCGGCTCGTCCTTGACAATTTTGTATTCAAGACCGCTGGCGGTCTTCTTAAAGCCTGCGTCCTGCGCGTTGCAGGAAGAAAATGCAAGCACCGACAGGCCGAGAACGGCGGGGGAGAGTAGCTGTTTTACCATGTTGATTGTTACGTATGTGCGGGTTGGTTTTTAGCGCGGGTGAAATTCGGATAAAATCTTTTTGAAGCGCGCCACAGTGTCGTTAAGGCTTTCGGAAGATTTGCCGCCCGAAGCATTGAAGTGGCCCCCGCCGACAAAATGCTCGCGTGCGAAGCCGTTCACGTCAAAGTCGCCCTTGCTGCGAAAGGAGAGCCTGACTTCGTCAGCCCGCTCGGTGATGAGCGTAGAAAAACGAATGCCTGCCACGGAAAGGGGATACTGGACGAGGCCTTCCGTATCGCCGGTATTCAATTCAAAGAGCTTAAGGTCTTTGCGGGCGATTGTGATGAGGCCGGCACTCCACTGCGGGAATAGCTCCATACGCTCAATAAGCATATAGCCCACAAACTTCATACGGTTGGCGCTCCAGGAGTCAAATACGGCCTCGTGAATGGGGCTGTGCTGCAGGCCACGGTCTAAAAAATCCGCAACCATGCGATGAACGGACGCAGATGCTACCGGGTAGCGGAAGGAACCTGTATCAGTCATAGTGCCGGTGTAGAGGCAGGCGGCGATGCTTAGGTTTATAAGTCCGTTATCGCCGCACAGGTTGATGAAATCATACACCATTTCGCAGGTACTGCTCTTCTCCGGCTCGCTGACGCCGTAGTCCCAGACGGGCTTCGGGAACATGTGGTGGTCTATAAGCAGCTTAGGCTGGGTGGCGCTTTCCAGCGCAGCCTGCAGGCCCTTTACGCGGCTGGGGTCGTTGAAGTCAAGGCAGAAGATAATGTCAGCTTCGCGTAGCGCTGTTTCGGCTTCCGAAGGCTGGTCTTCATAATCAATCACCGCTTCCACACCCGGCAGCCACATCAAAAAATCCGGTACACTGCTTGGCGCAACGGGCGTCACATGATGTCCTTTGACCTTCAGGTAATGATACAGCCCGAGCATGGAGCCAATCGCATCACCGTCGGGCTTATGGTGGGTGGTGATGAAAATCTTCTTCGGCGCTTGCAACAGCAGCAGAGCTTCACGGATAGGCTTCATGGATTGGCGAAGGTAAAGGTTGGAGTGTTGGAAGGATGGAGTGTAGGTGTCACGTTGTTGGCTTTGGAATTGGAACGGTTGACTTTTGTTTTAGGAACAATCCAACACTCCAACGTTCCAACACTCCAGCATTACCCTCCTATCTTCGCGCCCGTCACAAAAAACTACCTACATGGCTACCAACCGCACCTTTACGATGATTAAGCCTGACGCCGTTCGCAACGGTCACATCGGCAACATCCTGCAAATGATTAACGCCGCCGGCTTCCGCATTGTGGCGATGAAATACACCCGCATCTCAACGGAGCAGGCGAAGAAATTCTATGAGGTTCACGCGGAACGTCCCTTTTACGGCGAACTGACGGAGTTCATGAGCAGCGGCTCCATTGTGGCAGCCATTTTGGAAAAGGAGAATGCTGTTGCCGACTTCCGCACACTTATCGGCGCTACCAATCCGGCCAACGCTGAAGAAGGAACTATCCGCAAGAAGTACGCAACGAGCATGGGCGAGAACGCCGTGCACGGCTCCGACAGCGATGATAATGCCGCCATTGAAGGCGCCTTCTTCTTCAGCGGTCTGGAGCAATTCTAAGCTAGCCTTCCCCAACTGGTTTTCTCTGTGCAGCCACCGTTCTTACGGTGGCTGTTTTGTTTTTGTTGCGTTTTATCTTGCCGTTCGGCTTCTCCTTTCTTTGTTATGTACTGTAAAGCAACTTCAGTACTACCGCCGCCGCCAGGCGATATTTGACGGATGAAAAGATTGATGCTTTTTGTTGCTGCAATTTGCCTTGCCAAACAATTGGTTGCGCAAGTGCCGGATTCTTCGCACGTTCGCATTCCTGACATCACATATCACGCACTTGATTCCATCATCCGCACGGCAGATTATACCGGCATATTCTTTTGGTCAGGATGGTGCAGAGGCTGTGCTGCCGAATTTCCTAAACTGATAAATGAGGCGAGGGGCAAGATGAGTATCGCCTTTTACAGCATTAACGACCCGGAGACTCATGCCTTCGCACTAAAGCGCCGATTTGATTTTCCCGATGTGCTTAGGGGCTATTTCAGAATACAGCGCTACGGGCGCAAGCAGGCTATTGCCATCAATGACTTTTCCCAACAGTGCTACTTCCTTTGGTACTACACTAAGCGCACAGCGCGCGATGAGCTAAAGCAAACGCTCAGCTTTCTGCTTTTTAATAAGAAGGGCGATGTGCTCTACGCAAGCAAAAGCAATGTGAATGCCGACTCTATACGGCTGGCGCTCGCCCCATATCATTAATCAAAGCTTCTCAAGCACCATCGCCGGATACCGGAAAGCACCGCTTTTGAAGCCAGCGCGCATTGCCTGAAAAGAATGAAGAAAATCCACAAAAGCCCGGCCGTGCTTCGTGGCAAAATTCCAGATGGCCTTCGGCTTGATGGATTCGGAGGTTATATCCCAGGTACGGGCCACGCGCTCGGAGATGTCTTCGTAATAAACGATTCGGAGGCCGTGCGCGTCAATATATTGCTGGTATTCGGATAAGGTGGGCAAGGCTACGAGCATCGGCTTTTCAATTGGCTGGATGTACTTGCGCTCGTCTGCTTCAGAAAGCCCGTCGGCTTTCCACCAATCGGTGATGCACATCTTCCCGCCGGACTTCAGCAGCTCGCTTGCACGGCGAAAAAGGTTGTCCCGGTCACGCAGGTGTGAAATCATTTCTACTGACCAGATGATGTCAAACTGGCCCTGAACAGAAATGTCATTCGCGTCATCCACAAGAAAACGAGGCGGATTAGAAAGATCTTTAGCGGTGGCAGTAGCCATTTCTACCTGAACGGGCGAGATAGTGATGCCCGTTACATCGCAATCCCATTCCTTGGCAAGAAAGATGGAAGTCCCACCCACGCCGCAGCCCACATCCAGCACTTTGGAGCCCCTCCGCAAGCCGGATTTCTGGATTAATAAGTCAACAAGGTTCTGAGCTGCTTCTTCCTTTGACTCCTTTCCTGTAATCCAATATCCGTGGTGGATATGCTGGCCCCAAAGCTCTTTGTAGAGTGGAGAAGCAATGTCGTAATGCTCGCGGATTTTGGCGGTGTCGTTGTATTGCATGTCACTATTCTAAACCTTTCAGTCTATTAACTTCCTACCAATCGCGCCATCACCTCATATAGCCGATACACATCCTCATAAGTATTGTAAAGCGGCACGGGCGCTACGCGAATCACATCCGGCTCCCGCCAATCCGCGATAATACCCGCATCCGACAGTGCGTCAAAAACCTCCCGCCCGCGCTCATGAAAGAGCATGGAAATCTGGCACCCGCGCTGATTTTCTTCCCGTGGTGTGATGACGGAAAAGGGTAATGACTTTAAGTTGTCTAAAAGAAACTGGAGATAGGCTGTCATCCTAAGACTCTTCTCGCGCAGCGGCGCCATGCCGGCCTTATCATAGATATCCAGTGAAGCCCGATGCGCCACCATATTGAACACCGGCGCATTGCTCATCTGCCAGCTTGCCGCACCGCGCTGCGGATGGAAGCCCTTCCTCATCTGGAAGCGCGTCTCCTCCTCATTCCCCCACCAGCCCGCCAGCCTGAAGACGTCCGGACTATCTCCGTGCCGCTGGTGTACGAAGATACCGCCTACACCGCCGGGGCCGCTGTTCAGGTATTTGTAAGAGCACCAGCACGCGAAATCTACGTCCCAATCGTGCAATTTCAGTGGCACATTGCCCACTGCGTGCGCGAGGTCAAAGCCGGCGTATGCGCCCACGCGATGTGCCGCCTCTGTGATAGCGGCGATGTCAAATAGCTGCCCCGTATAGTAATTCACGCCGCCAAACATCACGAGCGCCAGCAAAGGGCCAGCCTCTTCTATCGCTTTCAGAATATCTTCATTGCGCAGCGTAAACTCGCCTTCGCGCGGCGCTACTTCTATCACCGCATCGTCGGGATTAAATCCCCAGAGCCTTGCCTGCGTCTCAATTGCATATTGGTCAGACGGGAAAGCTCCGGCTTCCATGATGATTTTATATCGCTCCTTCGTGGGGCGGTAGAAGGAGAGCATCAGCAGATGCAGATTTACGGTGAGCGTATTCGCCGCTACTACCTCCTCCTTCTCAGCGCCTACAATGCGACCAAGGCTTTCTGAAAAAAGATGGTGATAATAAAGCCACGCGTTGCGCGCCTGCGTGTGCCCTTCTACACCGTAAGCCGCCCAATCGTCCAGCTCCTTTTGCATCAGGTATGCCGTGCTTTTAGGCTGCAGGCCAAGCGAGTTGCCGCAGAAATAGCGCACGTCCTCACCGTTATGTTGCGGAAAATGGAAGCGCTCCCGGAACGGGAACAGCGTGTCCATCTGGTCGAGGCTGTGGGCATATTCGGCAGAGGCTTCAAACTGGGCAGTCATGTAGCGGGCATTACTTTGGTAATAGGGGCAAAGGGTAGCGGCGCGCCTGCTTCCCGACGGACTGAATGAAACGCGTTTTACTCCTCATGCTCATCGCCTCCCATGCACTCCCGGTATGCGCCCAGCCGGGCCGCACCGGCATCGGCACACGCGGCTCGCTGGATGGCTTCGGGCTTACGGCTAAGTATTTTGTTGACCGGAATTTTGCGTTTGAAGGACAGCTTAATGCCGGCGGCGTGCGGCTGCTCAACGGCCATAGCTTTTATTTCGTGGCCCTCATTGAATACCACCTCTTACTGCCCGTTACATCTTTTCGTCTGTACTTCGGCGGCGGCGCACAGGCAGGTTACTGGAGCGGCCGTGACGAGACGCCCTTCCCTGACGAGTCCATGGCCGGCCTCAGCGGTATCGGCGGGCTTGAATACCTATTTCGGCGTTTCCCAATCAGTATTTTCGGCGACGTGCGGCCTTCCCTCAATTACGTTCAGGAAGTTGAGTTTATGCCGCACAACATCGTCGGCGTGGCCCTGCGCTATTACTTCGGCTCCAATAAGGCGAAGCCATTTGAATACCCAATGCGGGTGCACAGCAGAATTTAAATAAATAGAAAGCTTGGCCCCAAACTCCAAAGTGGAACGCTCCAACATTCCAACACCCGAACGTTCCAACCCTTACATTTAACCCCAAATCCAGAATCAAGCAATGAGAAAAGCACTGCCTATCCTTATTATCCTCGCTGTCGTCATTGGCATCGGCGGCTGCGGCTATAACGGCATGAACACGTCCCGCCTGCAGGTTGACAACGCCTGGGCCCAGGTACAAAGCGCCTATCAGCGCCGCGCCGACCTTATCCCCAACCTCGTGGCTACCGTGAAGGGCGCCGCCGACTTTGAGAAGAGCACCTACATACAGGTGGCCCAGGCCCGCGCCGGCCAGTTGCGCAATCTTACTAATGTGCCCTCCGACCAACTGACGCCCCAGCGCATGCAGGAAATCCAGAATGCCAGCGCCCAGGCCGGTCAGGCAATGCGCACAGCTATCAACATCGCTGTTGAGTCGTACCCGAATCTGAGGGCCACACAAAATTTCTCTGATCTGCAAACGCAGCTTGAAGGCACCGAAAACCGCATCAATGTAAGCCGCAACGGCTTCAATGACGCCGTCTTGCAATACAATAAGAAGGTTTCCAACTTCCCGAATAACCTCCTGGCCGGCATCTTCGGCTTTAAGCAGCGCCCTATGTTCCAGGCCGACCCTAATGCGCAGAACGCACCGAAGGTTCAGTTCTAATTCCAACGCTTAATGTTCTCCTTCTGGAAGAAAAAGCCCATGCTGCCGCCCGATGTGCAGGAAGCCGTCGTAGCGGCTATCCGGCAGGCGGAAGTGCGCACTTCGGCGAAATCCGCGTGTTCATGGAGCACCGTTGCGCCTTCATGGATGCGCTGCTCCGGGCGGAGGAGTTGTTTAAGTCCCTCGGTATGGAGCAGACGGAGGAGCGCAATGCCGTGTTGGTATATGTGGCCGTTACGGACAAGCAGTTCGCCATTTACGGCGATGCGGAAATCTATAAGCGCGTGGGCGGGCCGCACTATTGGGAGCGCGCTGCGCAAATCCTGCAGGCGGCCCTGCGCTCCGGCGACCTTGGCGCCGGCCTTGTAACCTGCATCGCTGAATTGGGCAACGCGCTTGCCACCCACTTCCCCTACGACGCAGAGCGTGGATAAAATGAATTGCCGGACGAAATCGTGTTTGGGAAAATGAGGCGCTATCTAATCATCATCTTACTGTGCCTTGCCGGCGCTATCCCTGCGCTCGCGCAAAAAGACAGCGACTTTCCTCCGCGCCCGGCCCCGCCTAAGCTCGTCAACGACCTGGCTGGCGTGATGAGCGCCGATGAGCGGGAACTGCTGGAAAGCAAAAGCCCTCGCTTTTGAAGATTCCACTTCTAACCAAATCGCCATTGTCACCGTGCGCAGCATAGGGGAGTACGATGTGGCGGACTATACCACGCGCCTCGGCAATAAGTGGGGTGTGGGCAAGTCTTCCCGCAACAACGGCGTCCTTATCCTTGCCGCCATCAGCGACCACCGGATGAACATCTCTGTGGGTAAGGGCCTTGAGGGCGCGCTGACCGACCTCGTGAGTGGCCGCATCATCCGTGAGGAGATGGCGCCGCTCTTCCGGCAGAATAATTATTACGGTGGCTTTGACCGCGCGCTGGATGCCGTGGCTGCTGCTTCGCGCGGCGAGTACAAGGCCGACCCTAAGGACGACGGACGGCGAGGCGGGCACGTGAGCATCCTTACCGTCATCATTATTATCCTCGTTATCCTTTTCCTGATGCGGCGCATAGGTGGCGGTGGCGGTGGCGGCACCTACATGAGCCGGCGCGGGCGGAAAGGGCGGCTTCGGCGGCGGCTTTCTGGCCGGCTCCATCCTTGGCGGCGGGGGAGGCTGGGGTGGCGGTGGGGAGGAGGTGGCGGCGGCGGCTTCGGCGGTTTTGGCGGCGGCTCCTTTGGCGGCGGCGGGGCAAGCGGGAGCTGGTAGCTTGATAGGTTCTATGACTACTCGCATTAAAAAGGGCACGCATTGCGTGCCCTTTTTAAATGTCTGAATGGCTCAACGCGCTTACTCATCATCACTGCCATCATCCTCGCCGTCGTGGCCTTCCAGCTTTACGAGCTTGTTGTAGAGGCCGAGGAGGAGGAAGGGGGCAGCCCACTGGCCTACGAAGAGCGCCGTATGGTTCTTACCAATGATTTTAAGCGTGGCGCTCACAGCCATGGAGCCGAGGGCGCTCCACAGAAAGATGTCGGAAGGAAGCTTCGCAGTTTGCTGCTCAATCGCGGTAGCCACAGGGCCTTCGCTGTGCTTCGGATTTTTGTTCGTTGCCATAGGAATGTTGTTTTGGTTTTGTTCCTATTGGCCGAAAGAAAAATTGTGCCCGGCGGCAATGATGTTTAAAGATGCGTCAGCAATAGCGGCAACCCAATGCACACGCCTACCACGCCCATTCCCAATACACATCCCGCAGCCATAACATTCAGGTCATTATAGCTGTGGCCATTGTTGATGGCCTTCTGCCGCTCCGCATCGTCCGACTCATGTTTTAGCCATAAGCCTCCTAATGCTCCGAGTACCAGTCCTACAACCGTTAGCACAATGCCGGCAATCTTGCAACGACTGATAGTTGCGCCCGCCGCCGCGCCCGCCATACGTAGTCCGCTTGAATCTTGGCCCGGCATCAGGCGGCGGCTCGCTAAGCATAGAAGCGTGGAATGGCAATGCCGCTTTAGCCGCAAGTGGGCTGTGCAGTTGCGGTATAGGCCTGGATACGTAAATGGCGTTGGCGCATTGCGCGCCGCACAAGAGCAGGAGTACGATTAGCAGGCTTTTCATAATAGCAATATTATCGCTGATCGATCATGTTTAATGATGCGACAGCGCAATGGACAATCCTACAACCGTGCAGGCCGCACCCGCTACAATAAAGCCTATGGTTATATTCTTCAGCAAATCACTGCCTTTGTCCGGGCCTGTTACAACCGTCTCTGCGTTCAGCTTTCTTAGCCAGATGGTGCTGAAGACGGTGGTCAGAACGCCGAGCGTAAACAGTTCCCAGCCCGTCTCGTGCTTGCGCCGCTCTTTATAGCCTTTCGGGCCTGCCGCCGGCCTTTCTCCCCCGTCCGGGAGCCGCTGGCTGAGCATTGCAGCGCGGAAGGGGAGCGGTGCGGCGTGCACTAATGGGCTGTGCAGTTTTGGTGTGGCCTTTGGCATGAAGAGCGCGTTTGCGCTTTGTGCGCTGAAGAGCATGATGAGGAGACTGGTAAGTAGTGTTATTCTCATAAAAAAGAAGGCGGCAAGATAGTGCGGCCTTTCAAAGCTTCACTGCACCTCAATCCGCTTATGGCGTGGATACTTCTTCACAAGCCGGCTGCCTCGCGCAATGAGAAATACACCCAGTGCAAACGACACAGCACTGGAGACGTAGTACCAGGTTGGGTCGGGCTTGTCTGTGTAGCTGCTTCCCATCGGGCTGCCCGCCCGGCCAATGTCTGCATTGATACCATCCGCTACCATAAGCAGCGGTACGGATAAGACTATAGGAGGTATGCCCCACCAAAGCATCCGCACGCCCCCGCCGGTGCAGGATGCGGTCTGTAAGCACTCGCGGCGGGGCTGGTGGCGGCGCTACATACACTTCCGAACGCTCCGGTGTGAACCATTGGTGGCGCTTACGCAGCGTATCCCCATCATCAAAGATGGAATGCAGCCTCGGCGTAGGCGTGTTGCGCCACAGCGCATGCGCTTTTGGCGCGGCCAGCAGGAGCAGGATGAGCAGCAGGCTTTTCATCGCCGAAAGATAATCCCGCCTTTTCTATGATGCCTCTTCCGACTTACCCTTCCGGTGGCGGTGACGGTGCATGGTAGCTATATCAAAGTACAGGGACACGCGGTGCGGCTCGTCCGGGTACAGATTTATCAGCCCGCCCAGTACGGCGTATAGCGCGCTGCACAACGCCAGCCGGGCACGTTCCAGACTGACGCTGCTACTCCTACGGCCGCCTTTCTTTCCCTCGGCATCGGCATTAAATGTCTTTAGCTGCATGGCAAAGGCCGCCACTTCCGTATGTAAGGCGCTCAATTCCGGTTGCTCTGCGAGACTCAGCACCAAGGCATCCACCGTGGCTATACGCTCGGTTTTGCTGCCGTTGCGGAAGGGGTGCCGGCCCTGCGGCAATAGCGTAACATACCCCGGCGTGCCCTTGCGATGCACCTGCTCTATGGCTAATGCCCATTCTTTTATGTTATCCGACAGCGCGCGCAGTTGCTCCTTCATGCCTGCTACCTTACCTACCTGTTCGCCTCCTTTGCTGCTGCGCTCATAATAGGCGTTCTTAAAAACCTCCCAAACGGGATGGTAGGCCGCATAGAGCGCCGCAATCTCCGCCGGATTGCCGGGGGCACTAAGTGCGCTGTCTGTATATCTTCCAAGAGTGGCGGCGCGTCCCCCGGCACGTTTTGTAGTGCTGACGAAGGGGTTGACGAGCATGTGTTGTATTCCAGGCATGTCAGTAGGTAAGGAATGAAGCTAAGAAGCGCCCTTTAATGTTGTCCTTTTAGAAGGACAATATTAAATCATTCGCTTCAATACTATTTGCTTGAAAAAACAACAGTAAAGCGGATGCTTATTAATTGTCCCTGCACGCGGACAATAAGGAATTGTACGCTTTTATATTATTCCTCTAAAAGGACAACATAAGATCGACCGCTTTAATCTTATCCCTAAACCCGGACACCACTGAAGTAATCGTTTTAGCGTTGTGCTTCCAAATGGACTTGATTAAAGCGTATTGCTAAGCCCATACGCCGCCGCCCCATCAAACACCTCAAGCTCGTTATACAGCGTATCCCTTTCCACAGGCACCTTACCAACGGCGCTAATCAGGTCGCAGATGTCCTCGGTGCTCATCGCGGGGCTTTGTTCCTCGGAGCCGGCCATGCTGTAAATCTTAGTGGTGTCGTCAATCGTCCCATCCAGATCGTTCACGCCAAAAGCGAGGCTGAGCTGCGCGCTTTGCCGACCGAGCATGGGCCAATAGGCCTTCAGATTCCGGAAGTTGTCCATGAAGAGGCGCGCGATGGCGTAGAGGCGCATGTCCTCCACAATGGTGCTTTCCGGCACACGGCTCATGTCATTATCGCCATTGCGGAATTTGAGGGGAATGAAGCAGTTGAAGCCGCCCGTCTTGTCCTGCATCGCGCGCAAACGCGCCATGTGGTCCACGCGGTGCGCGAAGCTCTCTATGTGGCCGTACAGCATCGTGGCATTGGAGTGCATGCCCAGATTGTGGGCCACTTCGTGGATGTGGAGCCAGCCGTCGCCATCCACCTTATCCGCACAAATCTGCTCCCGCACTTCGGGATGAAATATCTCCGCGCCGCCGCCGGGAAGGCTTTGTAGGCCCGCCTCGTGCAGGGCTTTCATGCCTTCTTCAATAGAAAGCTTTGCCTTGCGAAACATGTAGTCCAGCTCCACCGCGGTAAAGCCCTTGATGTGGAGGCCGGGCCGGTGTGCCTTAATCTTCCGGATGGTTTCGCAGAAGAACTCCAGGTTCATCTTCGGATGCACGCCGCCCACGATGTGCACCTCCGTAACCGGCTGCCCGTCGTACCTCCGCACGATGTCCAACATCTCCTGCTGCGTCAGCTCCCAGCCATCATCGCGGTGCTTGTACTGGCGGGAGTAAGAGCAGAAGTTGCAGGTAAAAATGCACACGTTGGTAGGCTCAATGTGGAAGTTGCGGTTGAAGTAAACCTTCTTCCCATGCAGGCGTTCGGCGACGCCCGCGGCAAGGCTTCCAACGAAGCCCAGCTCGCCCCGCTCAAAGAGGAGGATGCCATCTTCTTCAGTCAGTCGTTCCTGATTGTAAACCTTCTCCCTAATCCGCTGCAATGCGGCATCTTTCACGGTACCTAAATCCGTCATCATTCAAGAATCAGCTTTTGAGTAACGCTACCGCCATCAAAGGCGCAGCGCACGAAGTAAATGCCGCGCGGAGCGGCGGAGAGGTCAATGGGGTACGTTTTCTGCCCCGCTTTGCGGGGAATGGCGGCCACGGTCTGGCCAAGCATGTTTACGACGATAGCGCCGCGAAAAGCGGCGGCATCGTCCATGCTCATCACCACCATCCCGGTAGCAGGATTGGGCGCAAGGCTGATGCTGCCAACGGCCGGCCGCGCGTCAGCCACCGCCAGCGAAAGCTCCGGGTGCTGGATAAGGCCGGGCAAATCGGTAAGCAGTGCAAGCTGCATGTGCACAGCCTGCCCGGCGGTAAACATCTGCATGGCCGTATCGTCGGTATAGTCCATGTAGTTCATGTACATCACGCCGGGGGAGGCAGGGGAGCACTTATCGGTCAGCGGGAAGGTGGGGCAATAGGTGCCGTTGTGGCTCGGGTAGTCGCAGTAAGTGCGTCGCGCCTGCGGGGGCGTATCGAAGATGTCGTCGTCGTAACCTACGATGTTGCCACCCACCTTATCATTGGGGCAATAGCCGGCCTGGTCGCTGTTGTCGTCATCGCCCCAGGTGTGGTAGAGCTCAAAGAGGTGGCCTACTTCATGCGTAAGGGTGCGGCCGCGGTCAAAGGAGCCGAAGAAATATTGCAGCGGAAACTCCCGCACGCCAAACGCGGCATAGTTCATTACTACGCCCACCTCGTCAGGCGTAGCCAGATGCCCCCCAAACGAGGAGCCGACAAACTGCGGCGGAAGCGTAACGCCCAGCACCGTACCTGCACCGGAGCTTGTGAGGCGGCACACCCATACGTTGAGGTATTTGGTATTATCCCAGGGAGGGAGGCCGGTGGCTGTATTCTGCTTGGCGTTGTAGGCGGTGGTGATATCGCTGTAGGTGGGGTTGCTGGTAACAATCTTCACTTCAATGCCGGGGGCGATGGTATAGGCGCTGGTGCCGTTGGCCAGCCCAAACTGGAAGGCTACATTGGCATAGAGCGGCTTAAAAGGCGCAGGAATGCGCGTACTGTCGGGATTCTGGCGGTTGTAGTCGGCGTTCAGCACCTTCATCTGCGAGGCCACCCGGCGGCGCACCCCAGTATCGCGCCCCATAGTGATGTAGCGGATGGAATCAATGAGGATGTGGAAGACAACGGGAATAGGATTGGTGGCCGCCCCCCTCGCCAATGCATTATTGCCGGCGCGGGCGAAGCCATCCGCCATCACCCGGTGACGCTCGCGGAGGGCAGCATAAGCGGCGGGCTGCGCCGCTTCCATCTGCTTAAATACGGACGATTGTCCGCATACCCGCTGGGCCTTTGCGCCTTCACCGCCGCAAAGGGCGGTAAGAAGAAAAAAACCAAAGACCAGGCCGCGCCATTTGAGAAGGCTCATGTCGTAGAAAAATTAGGAACAGCAAGTTACCGCCAAAGGCTGTAAGCAGCCGTCAGCAAGCGGTTAAAAGCGGCGTAGTGCTACTTGTCTTTCCGTGCATTAATCTCGTCCCGTATGGGGATTGCGCGGACGTAGTCTTCCTGCTCCAATACGGTTTGCAGGAGGGCATTCAGATCTTCAAGGCTCATGCCTTTCAGGTCTTTGTCCGTTCCGCCGGAGGAGACTTTTGCGTTGGAGCCGCTGGCGCGGGCCGGCTTTTTGCCTTCCCCTTCTTCCTCGCCGGCACCTTCGGACTGGTCTAAGAAAAGCCCGGCCGTCTCCAGTATCTGCTCGTAGGTGTAAATCTTGCAGCCGGCCCGTACGGCCAGCGCCAGGGCATCGGAAGTGCGCGCGTCAATTTCCACGATATCGCCGTCAGGGCCCTGGCATACGAGCTGGGCGAAGAAGATGCCTTCCTCCAGCTTATAGATGAGCACTTCGTTCAATTCAATGGAGAAGGTGGCCATAAAGTTGGAAAACAGGTCGTGCGTCAGCGGGCGGGAAGGCTCCATACGCTCCAGCGCTACGGCAATGGCCTGCGCCTCAAAGCCGCCAATGACGATGGGCAGGCGGCGGAGTCCATTGACTTCTCCGAGCACGACGGCATAGGAATGGGTCTGCGTAATGCTGTGCGAAAGGGCTACGATTTCCAGTTCTATCTTTTTCATTGGCAACTAACAGATGGGCGAGGGAAGCGGGCTTGGGGTTGAAGATAATATTTTCTTTGAGAGACCTTTGGCAACGGCTATTTGCCATGTGCCGCCGCTGCTTCCGCTTTCCTTTTCTTCTTAAAAAATCCTCTAAGTAAAAAATTGTGCTGAAGGGCCTCCATATTGGTATCCAGCTTAGCGGTGCCTGCATTGAGGTTGCGTAATGTAGCCCGCAGGTCAGCGGCGGCCTGCTGGTCGCTCATCAGCACGCCGAGCGGGGTTGAAGGGTCGCCGAGCTTGTTGGAAACGTTCTGAATATTAGCGGTAGCCGCCTGAAGCTGACTCACGGCCGTGCGTGCGCGGCGGAAGATAGCGGTGTCGTGCACAAGGTCGCTGGCAAAAGTGCCGGGCTTATTGAGCTGTGCGCTGAAGGCATTCAGATTGGTCGTCAGCGCCTGTGCATTCCTCACGGCGACATTCAGTGCGTTCAGGCTGGACTGAAGTGAATTGGCCATTTCATCCTGCGTCAGGATGCGGCCGGCGGTGCCTTTGCCAGCTATCAGGTCATTGCTTATGTTCCGGAAATTTGCCGTAATAGCCAGCAGGTTTCGGTTATTCTGTTGTAAGGTGTCCATCATGCCTTCCATGCCCGCCACGCTTTCCACGCGCAGCGTATCGCCGCTCACTACCTGGCCGGTGGCGGGATTGCCGCCGAAAATCTGGATGATTTTATTGCCGATAAGCCCGTCTGTGCTCACCTTGGCGCGGGCGTCTTTATGGATAAAGCGCTGCACATCTTCGTCCACATTCATCGCGACCAGCACCTTCGCATTCGGGTCAAAGTGAATGGAGCGGATGGTGCCAACCTTTACGCCGGAAAACCAGATGTTGTTCCCCCGCTGGAGGCCGTTGACATCGTCAAAAATGGCTTGTAAGGTAATAGTGGTGGTAAAGGTCTTCTTCTGGCCGCCCAGCGTAAACACGCCAAGCGCAAATAGCAGCAGGCCCACGGCCAGCACGATGCCCACAATCACGGCCCGGCGGTTTTTAGTACTTCTCATTGCTCAGGCGGTAAAGTTATAGTCGTAAAAGGAGCGTACGCGCTCATCCTTATCCGCAAAGACTTCCGCGAAAGTCCCCTGCTTAAAAAATTTGCCATCCAAAAGAATCGCTACGCGGTCGCCCGTCTCCTTAGCGCAGGTTAGGTCGTGCGTGATGATGATGGCGCTGGTATTAAACCGCTCCTGAACCTCGCGGATGAGGCCGTTGATTTCGGTGCTCGTAATCGGGTCAAGGCCGGCGGTCGGTTCATCATACAGCATGATTTCCGGCTGCAGGATGAGCGTGCGCGCAATGCCGATGCGCTTGCGCTGGCCGCCGCTCAATTCTGAAGGAAGCTGGTTGATGGTCTGCGCAAGCCCGACCGCGTCAAGCACCGTTTCCACGGACGACATGATTTCCTTGCGGGAAAGCTGCCGCTTGTTGCGCACGAGGGGAAACTCCAGATTTTCCCGGACGGTCATGCTGTCGTAGAGCGCGCTGTTCTGAAAAGAGAAGCCGATTTTCAGGCGCATCTGCCGGAGTTGCTTTTCATCCAGGTCAGTCACATCCTGACCAAGCACCAGAACCTCGCCGGCATCGGGCGGCAACATGCCGGAGATTATTTTAATCAAAACGGATTTTCCTGTGCCGCTGCGGCCCAGCACCGCCACATTCTCGCCGCCGAATACGTCTAAGTCAACGCCGCGCAAGACCTCATTAGGGCCAAACGCTTTGTACAGGTCATGGATGGCGATGACCTGCGTACTGCGGCCGGCAGTGGCTTTATAAGAGGTGGGCGCTGCGTTCATCAGGCGCGGAAGGAATTGGCGATTTGAACAATGAACATTTCCTCAATGAAAATGAGGAACATGGAAATTACAACGGCATTATTGGCCGAACGGCCTACGCCCATCGTCCCTTGACGAGCATTCCAACCCTGTATGCAGCCGACGGTACCAATTGTAAAGCCGAAAACCAGTGCCTTTATCACCGACACATTAATGTCCATAAAGGTGATTTTCTCAAAAGCGGCTTCTACGAAGAGTATAAAAGAAGTTTTCTCGGACGCATGAACGTCCAAGTACGAGCCCCAAAGCGCGAAGCCACCGAAGAAGCACATCAGCACCGGAATCATGAGCGTGGTGGCTATAATGCGGGAGACGACGAGGAACTTGAATGGATTGGTGGCAGAAACTTCCATCGCATCTATTTGCTCCGTTACGCGCATGGAGCCAAGCTCTGCGCCAATCTGGGAGCCGACTTTGCCTGCGCAAATCAAGGCCGTAACGAGCGGTGCCAATGCACGCATGATAGCGATGGAAACAAGCGACGGCAACCAACTTGTAGCGCCAAACTCCGCCAGCGAGGGCCGGCTTTGCTTCGTGAATACAATGCCGGTAATAAAGGCCGTCATGCAAATCAGCAGCAGCGACTTGTAGCCGACATCGTAACACTGCCGTACTATTTCATTGAACTCGTAAGGAGGCTTAAACAGCTCGCGGAAGAACTGCCCGATGAATGTGCCGATGCGACCGAGGGACGCAAATACCTTATCCACCTTTCGCGATACGACGGGTTTTGGCTCTTGTTGGGGCGCTGCTTCCGGGGACATGGTAAGTTACTTATGCTCAATTCAGAATAATCGCGCCAGCCGGATGTAATTTTAGGCCTTCATGGAACCCATCATCACGATTCGCAACCTCAGCAAGGCTTACGGCGAGAAGCAAGTGCTGCGCGATATTAGCTTAGACATTTATCCCGGACAAATAATCGGCTACATCGGCCCCAATGGCGCCGGCAAGAGTACGACAGTAAAAATTCTCACCGGCATCATTACGGATTATGCGGGGGAAGTAAGTATTGAAGGGAAGCCGCTGCGCGAAAGCGTAATGCATGTAAAAAGCATCACCGGCTATATCCCGGAATTGGCGGAGCTGTACGACCTGCTGACGCCGCGCGAGTACCTGACCTTCGTGGGCAAGCTGCACCATATGCCGGATGCGCTAATTGAGGAGCGGAGCCGGCGCATGCTGTCGTCCTTCGGTCTGGCGGATAATATAGACCAGCGCATGGATTCCTTTTCCAAAGGCATGCGCCAAAAGGTGCTGCTGACGTCCGGCCTGCTGCACAACCCAAAGATTGTGATTCTGGACGAGCCGCTCTCTGGCCTAGATGCCAATGCGGTGATTATGGTGAAGGAGCTGCTGCAAGTGCTGAAGGCGGAAGGCAAAACCATTTTCTACTGCTCTCACATGATGGATGTCGTGGAACGCGTGAGCGACCGCATCGTGCTTATTGACGGCGGCCAGATTATAGCGGACGGTACCATTGCTGAGCTACGCGGTGACGGAAGCAACTCTCTGGAGCAGATTTTCTCCAGGCTGACTTCCAAAGAAAATATTGGCGAGCGAGCGTCAGATATCGCGGCGGCACTGCAGGAGTGACAAAATTCAGGCGAGCAGCAAGAAAGCAGTAAAAAATATAATGAATCGAATTCTCCTCTACCTCATCATGCTGCCCACCGGTCTCTATACCAGGCTTGGTGCAGACCCGGCGCAGCTTCGCGCCATCCTTAATGTGAAGCTTAAGTTAGACGACCGCAAGCCCGTCAACTTCGGCCGGCAGCGCCAGCAGAAGAAGGCCCGTCGCTTCTCGCTTGTCTTGGGGATGTTTATCTCCTTTATCACCGGCGTTATTTACATCTTTCCGCTGCTCCTGATGGAAGACCGCCTCACCGCGCTGTGGACGTTCTTCACCATGTTCCTTTTCCTGCTGTCCTTCACCCTCATCTCCGATTTTTCAACGGTGCTTATAGATACGCGGGATAAGTACATCGTCCTGCCGCGCCCCGTTTCCGACCGCACGCTCTTTCTCTCGCGGGTGCTGCACATTTTCATTTATCTCTTCCGCATCGTGCTGCCAATGTCCTTACCCGGCTGGATTGCGTTGGGGCTGATGGATGGCTGGAAGGCGGCAGTTTTCTTTCCGTTGCCGCTGATGCTGCTCGTTTTTACCGCGCTATTCGTGGTAATGGGCGTTTACCTGCTTATGCTGCGCGCGGCTTCGGCAGAAAAGTTCAAGGAACTGCTGAGCTACTTCCAGATTGCTTTCTCCGTCATCATCTTCGGCACCTATTATCTCGTGCCCCGCGCAATGGATGCCGCGGCTATGCGCCACTTCAATGTTGCGGCTTATCCAGCTATGCGCTTCACACCGCCGTATTGGCTGGCCGCTACGTTTAGCTGGATTGGCATGGCTGCGCCGGGTACGAAAGGCGTTGCGCTTCTTGGCTTGCTCGCCATTGCGCTGCCGTTATTCTGTATCTGGGTTACGGTGAAATACCTCGCTCCGCAGTTCACCGCCCGCCTCGGCGGGCTGGATGCCATTGAATCCGGCGAAACCAATACGACTCAAAAGGTGCAGCATGCAAAAGGCGGCTCGTCATTCTACCAGAAGCTGGCAAAGCTCATCAACACCCGCCCCGAGGCGCAGGCCGGCTTTATTATGACGTGGATACAGACCGCCCGCAGCCGAACTTTTAAGATGAAGGTCTATCCGATGTTCGCGTATGTGCCCATTTACTTCCTGTATCTGATGCTGCAAAGCCGCCAATCGCTGAGCACCGTCTGGGAAGACCTTCCGCATTCCGGCAAGCACATCGTGCTGCTCTATATGTGCTCAGTGGTCATGCTCCAAGCCTTCGCCTTTATCGGTATCTCGGAGCAATACAAAGCCGCATGGATTTACCGTGCTGTGCCACTTGGTGAGCCCGGTGCGATTATGTCAGGCGCTTTTAAAGTTGTTTGGATAAAGTATTTCCTGCCCTTCTTTGCTGTCATTGCCGCGTTTGTGCTGGTCGTCTGGGGGCCAACAGCTATCTCCGACGTCTTACTAGCGCTTGTGAACGTGACGCTCTTTGCCGCCTGCGTCGTGCGGGTCTCTTACCGTCGTTTCCCGTTCTCGGAGCTTGACCAGACGGCTGCCGGCGGCTCCAAGTTCCTGCGGGCACTGATTGGGATGTCCATTCCGGCCGCGCTCGGCATCGGGCACTATCTCGCGCTGGATATGCTTTGGTTGAAGGGGATTTTTCTGGTGCTATCTTCTATTCTGCTCTGGCTTGTTTGGGACAGTTATGCGCATACAAGTTGGGAGGTAATAAAGGCCGAAGAGGCATAAAAAAATTGGTTATTTTTCTATGTTATAGCCTCATGTAGTTATATCTCAGGCTTATAACCTGATATAGTTATATTTGGCGAGTGGTTGCTAAGACTAAACCTGTCTCCAAGAATGTTGCCGTACTTACTGCGGATGTTGTAGGCTCGCGTCGCATAAATGCGCAAATGCTTGAAAAACGTTTGGCAGATATCGCCAAAGAGCTGGAAGCAGCCTTCTTTAAAAAGAAGAAAACCTTTGAAGTCTATCGTGGCGATTCTTTTCAGGCGTTGCTGGAAAATCCGGCTGATGCGCTGAAGATAGCGCTCCTCTGGCGCGCCGGCGTCCGCGCCACGCCCGACAAGCATATGTGGGACATTCGCATCGCCATAGGCATCGGCGCTGCAGCGCACCGGGCGGCTACGCTTGCTGCATCCGGCGGGCCGGCCTTCCACGTGTCCGGTACGCTTTTGGACAGTTTAAAAGCGCAAAGTGATAGCGCTAGGATTGCCATACAAACGCCGGACGATGACTGGAATGCCGCCCTGCGCACAGAATGCTTGCTGGCGGAAGCTTCCATGGGCAGTTGGTCAAGGCCCGTAGCGGAAGCAGTTTTTCAGCAATTGCTGCGCGATGAAACCCAAGCCGCGATTGCAAAGCGACTGAATATTTCGCAGCCCGCTGTGCATAAGCGCCTGCAAAATGGCGTTTGGCCCGCTATCCGGCATTGGGAGGCGTACTTCCGCGAAACGGCTGCCCGAAAGCTGGCCCAAACCGCCGATATTTAAGCCCTCATGGACTGGAGCCTTCCCGCCCGCCTGCTCGCCGCCCACATCCTCGGCGACTTTGTGCTGCAGCCCGACCGCTGGGTGGCTGACCGAAGCGCACGCAACTTCCGCTCACCTTATCTGTATACGCACGGCGTGGTGCATTTTATCCTCGCCACCGGTTTTTCCTTTCTGCCAAATGGCTGGTGGATTGGTGCGCTCATCGGCTGCGGGCATATTGTGCTGGACGGCTTCAAGGCACTGTTGCGCCGGAAGGATGTTGTGGGATTCATTGTTGACCAGGCGCTGCATTTGCTTATCATCGCATTCTGCTGCTGCTATGTTTCAGGCGTTGACCTCGTGTCACTCATTCGCGGTGCTGTTCATGATGAGCGGGGCTGGTGGATTGTTGCCGGTTATGCGCTCAATGCTTTGCTATATCCAAAGCTCATTGCGCTTGCTACGGAACGCTGGCGGGTGCATGTGCCGGCTGAACGCGAGCTGCTGTACAAAGCGGGCCGCTGGATTGGCGTGATGGAGCGGACGCTGGTCTTCACGTTCGTGCTAATAGGGCAGTGGAGCGCGATTGGTTTTCTGATGGCTGCCAAAAGCGTCTTTCGTTTCGGAGACCTGCGTGAGGGTAAGGATAAAGGCCATACAGAGTATGTGCTCATCGGCACCTTGCTCAGCTTCGGGCTGGCGCTCGCAACGGGCCTCGCTATTCAAATTTTATTGCGGCATCTTGCGCCCCATTTTTCATGAGAAATTTCATCGCCATCTTTGCCGCAGGGCTGCTGCTTGCCGCCTGCAAGGATTCAACGACCAATAACAATGCTGCAGCATCGGCATCAGGAGACAGCGTAGCCGCGCGTCCAAAAGACACACACACACTCAGCAATGCCGACAGCGTAATGATGCAGCACCTCTCGCTGGACATCGCCGTTTCTTTCGAAAAGAAGCAGATTTCCGGCAGAGCCGATTGGACGATTGACAATAAAGCCAAAGCATCGGAACTGCATTTGGATAATTACGCCCTGAAGATTGACAGCGTCAGCGTAGATAGCCTCAAGACAGCGTTTAGCGTTTCTGCACCGGTGCAATTTCTCGGCAGCCGACTGAGCATTCCAATAAAGCCAAACAGCAAAAAAGTAAGCATCTGGTACGCCACCAGTGACAGCGCTCGCGCCCTGCAATGGCTCTCAACCGCGCAGACGATGAGCAAGACGCAGCCATTCCTCTACACGCAAAGCGAGAGCATATATGCCCGCTCCTGGGTGCCCTGTGCGGACGGACCAGGCATACGCTTTACATACGATGCGCGCGTAACGGTACCCAAGGGCCTGATGGCGTTGATGAGCGCGGAAAACCCGCAGTCGGTGAGCGACAGCGGCGTGTATCATTTCAAAATGAGCAATCCGGTGCCGGCTTACCTGATGGCGCTGGCGGTCGGCGACATTGCCTTTCGGTCAATAGACAATCGTACGGGAGTTTATGCGGAGCCTGCAATGATTGACAAGGCGCGCTATGAATTGGAGGATGTAGGCAAGATGGTGACAACCGCCGAAAACCTGTATGGCCCATACCGCTGGGGCCGATACGATGTGCTTGTGCTGCCGCCTGGCTTCCCGATTGGCGGGATGGAAAACCCGAAGCTGACTTTCTGCACACCGACGATTATTGCCGGTGACAGAAGCCTCGTCAACTTGATTGCGCACGAATTAGCGCACAACTGGAGCGGCAACCTAGTAACGAACGCGACTTGGAACGACATCTGGATGAACGAAGGCTTTACGGTCTATTTTGAGCGCCGCATCACAGAGGCCATGATGGGCAAGAGCTACGTGGATATGCTTTGGGAACTGGGCTATCAGGATTTGGAAAAAGAGGTTGCGAATTTCGGCAAAGACAGCCCGGACACCTGGCTGAAGCTGAAGCTGGAAGGCCGCGACCCGGACGAAGGTCTTTCGGACATTCCTTATGAGAAAGGATCGTTGTTTTTATGGCTCGTTGAGCGGAATGTCGGGCGGGAAAAGTTTGATGCTTTCCTGAAAGAATACTTTTCATCCCACGCCTTTAAGACGATTACGACCGAAGAATTTCTTGCTTACCTACATGCTAATCTGATCAGAGGCGATAAGGCTTTGGAAGAAAAGCTGAACATTAATGCGTGGGTCTATGGCTCCGGCATTCCCGCGAATTGCCCCCGTGCCGAACGTGAGCGTTTTAACCGGGTTGATTCAGTGCGAGAGGCTTTCTTAAGTCCAATCCACGCCGGGCCGGATTATACTGCCGCAAAGGACTGGACAAGCCACGAATGGCAGCATTTTCTGCGCAAGATGCCGGACTTACTCAGCACTTATCAGATGGGCGAGCTGGACAAACTGTTTCATTTCACGCAAAGCGGCAATAGTGAAATTGCCAACCTCTGGTTCATCCTGGCGGTGCATCATCAGTACAAGCCGGCTTACCCGGCGATGGAAACTTTCTTAAGCAGGGTAGGACGGCAGAAATTCCTGATGCCGCTTTATGAAGAGCTGATGAAATCCAGTCAGCAGTCTTTGGCAACGCGCATCTACAATCAGTACCGCCAGAACTATCACCCGCTCACGCAGGCGAAGCTGGATAAGATTGTGCGGAAGTAATCAGGGTAACACCTGCACCGTCTTTTCGCCTTTGGCAATGAGCCGGCCAATAGAAGTAAGATGGTTTTCAAAGCCTTCACGACCCAACAACGCCTTCACTTCCTCTACAGAAGATTCATTTACGGAAAACAGTAACCCTCCGTTCGTCTGCGGGTCTGGCAGGAGGTTGAATGCTTCCATCACATTTACGCCCGGAGCAAAGGCCGTCTTTGAGCTGTAACTATTCCAATTCCGGTAGGTAGCATCCGGCACTACGCGCTGCGCGGCAAGCTCACGGGCTTCGGGAAGTACGTCCACATTGCCATACTCCAGCTCTGCCGACAAGCCGCTTCCTTCCGCCATCTCAATCAGGTGGCCGAGCAATCCAAAGCCTGTCACGTCAGTCATGGCTGTTACGCCGCTGAGTTTTCCGAGTTGCGCGCCAATATCGTTGAGCTTACAGAGCTGCGCAACGAGCGCTGGATACACTTCATCGTTCAGCATGGCCCGCTTCCTTGCGGTTGTCAGGATGCCGGCGCCAATCGGCTTTGTCAGAAAAAGGACATCGCCTTCCTGGGCGGTGTTATTCTTCTTTAGGTTGCCAGGCGGCACAAGCCCATTGACGCATAAGCCAAAGAATGGCTCGGCAGAAATGATACTGTGCCCGCCTGCCAGCGGGATACCTGCATCGGCGCAAGCCGCGCGACCGCCTTCTATCACCTGCTGCGCAAGGCTTGAAGGAAGTATATCTACCGGCCAGCCAAGAATGGCAATAGCCATAATAGGCCTCCCGCCCATCGCATACACATCGCTCAGCGCGTTAGCCGCGGCAATGCGGCCGTAATCAAAGGCATCATCCACTACCGGCGTAAAGAAATCGGTTGTTGCAATGAGCGCTGTTGTTTCGTCCAGTGCATAAACCGCCGCATCATCATTGCTGCCATTGCCAACAAGCAGGTTGGGAAAGTGAGCGATAGGCATTGCACTCGCAAGCATTTCCTGCAACTGCGCCGGCGCAATCTTACAACTGCAGCCGGTGGCTTTGGCGTATTGGGTGAGCTTGATGGTTTCAGGCGTTTCCATTTTGAGTGCGGGATTGTATGAGTTGTGCAATAGCTGCTGCGTCAAAGCCGGATATGTTCATGCGCTCCGCGGCACGCCTAATGCTGTAATGTTTGTCGTAGTAACGGAGCAGAATGCGAAAACAAGCTTTTATATCGCCTTCCACAAGATGCGCAATAGCCGTCTTAGTTTCCAGCGGGCCGAGGCGCTTCTTGATGCGTACAATGGCGTAGATTAAACCTTCGGTGCTTAAGCGACCGTATTCGGCAGTAATACGCTCCAGTCTTTCTTCAAAGGACAATTCTATAATCAGCGTCTGTACATCATCCTGCGCCCAGCGCCGAAACAGTTCATGCGGGATGTTGAGGTCGCCGATGCGCTGGCTTTCATCTTCAATCCAAATCGGCTTTTCGTCGTGTGCTTCGCGCAATGCTGCAATGCGCATCGCGAGCAAATTTTCAAACATTTCCTGCGATGGTTGCGGATTCCTATCCAGGCCGCCAAACGCAGAACCTTTGTGGACGGCAATGCCTTCCAGGTCAATAACCGGCTCGCCAAGCGCTTGCATCGCCGCCAATATCTCGGTCTTACCCGCACCGGTGTATCCGCTCAATATGCGATACGCTCCGCCATCTTGCCAATGACTGATTGCCCATTGTCGGTAGGCCTTGTAGCCGCCTTCCAACAGGTAAACGTGGAAGCCGTAAAAATCCAGCAGCCATGCCACTGCCGAACTACGCATGCCGCCCCGCCAGCAATGCACAAGCACTGTGTGACCACCTTTTAGCAATAGCTCCGTTTCTTCCACCATCTTCCGCATCTTCGGGCCAAAGGCATCTAAACCCATCTTGACTGCCATCTCGCGGCTTTGCTGCTTGTAGGAGGTGCCGATGTCCTTGCGCTCCTCGTCTGTGAATAGGGGCAGCGAATGCGCGCCGGGAATATGTGCGTGGGCATACTCTCCCGAACTGCGCACGTCCAGAACCGGATGCTGCTGTGCAAGCTGCAGAAACTGCTCAATAGGAATGCTCTGTACCGCCATCTTCAGCCCGAACCTACGATATTCAAAAGGAAGGGAGCGGCCTCTTAGCTCAGGACTGCCGCCGGCCCTATCCAGACGCCGGCATCCTGCAGCAGTCCAATCAGCTCTTCTACCGCTACCTCGCTCGGGACATTGCGCTTCACAATGTCTTTGCCCTGATAAAGGGTAATCTTCCCCGGCCCGGAGCCAACGTAGCCGAAGTCGGCATCGGCCATTTCGCCCGGCCCGTTCACGATGCAGCCCATGATGGCGATTTTGACGCCTTTGAGGTGCGAGGTGGCCGCGCGGATTTTTGCCGTCGTTTCCTGAAGGTCAAAGAGTGTACGGCCGCAGGAAGGGCAGGAGATGTACTCCGTCTTGGAGATGCGCGTGCGTGTAGCCTGCAGGATGGAAAAGGCGGTGTTGTTGAGGAATTGGTGGTTGTTAGTAACGGGCAGATAGGTTCGGCTGGTTACGACGTCGTTTGCCAGCTTAGTTGGGTCGTTCATCAGCCAGAGGCCATCGCCGATGCCATCTAAGAGGAGTGCGCCCGCGTCTGTGGAGAAGTCAATGAGCTGCTTGTCCACCGTATTGCTGTGGCTTTCCGCGGCTATGATAATAGGCGCAGTTTTGCTGGCGGCCATCAGCGCATTTGCGAGCGTACGTATGACAGGCATGGGCTGAAGCGATGTAGCGTAGATGCAGAAAACTGCGGCCGCATCGCCAGCTATTTTCAGCGCTTCGGCTTCAGCATCCTCAGATGCAGCATCTATGGAAATGAAGTTGAGCGTAGGGTGCTTTCCGTTTGATGAAAGAAAAACGGCGGATTCAAAAAGCGGGTAATGCCGCTCAAAATCCTGCCGCCATTGGGCAGCATTTACTATTATGCCGAGCGTTCCTGGCAGGGCAAAGTCAACGGTTTTATTTCCTGCGTAGAGATAGTCTGCTGCGGCATCGCCGATATTCCATTTGTCTAAACCTTCGTCATAATTGTAGCCAATGGCAGCAAGGCTTTCCGGCGTAATAACCTTTTCATGCATGAAATCCGCAATGACAACCGGCACATGGCTGCCGCCAATATTATCAATCGCAGCCGTCGTGCGCCGTTGATAGCCAGCTTGCACCTCCCTTGACTTGGCAAGTCTTCCTTCAGAACTTGCCAAGTCAGAAAGCCGGTCTGACCGACCAAAAGAAGGTCTGACAGGCGTTACGGGCAAAGCCGCATACCGCGCCACGATATCCTTACACACCGGCAATTCAAACTCGGGGTCTTCCGTCAATGAAACGCGAATCGTGTCGCCGATGCCTTCTTCCAACAAAGTCCCGATGCCGATAGCGCTTTTAATGCGGCCATCTTCGCCATCACCGGCTTCCGTTACGCCGAGGTGTAGCGGGTAGCATTCTCCGAATTCGGCTTGCATCTGCGCCACGAGCAGCCGGTAAGCCTGCACCATCACCAGCGGATTAGAGCTTTTCATGGAAAGCACAATCTGATGGTAGCTTTCACCGCGCGCAACGCGCAAAAATTCCATCGCGCTCTCCACCATGCCATGCGGCGTATCGCCGTAGCGGCTCATGATGCGGTCGCTCAGGGAGCCATGGTTGGTGCCGATGCGCATGGCGGTGCCGTATTCCTTGCAGATGCGTACCAGCGGCGTGAAGCGCTCGCGGATGCGCTCAATCTCGGCGGCATATTCCGCGTCTGTATATTCTATCTGGTCAAACTTCTTCTTGTCCACATAGTTGCCTGGATTCACCCGCACCTTCTCAATAATGCGTGCGGCAATTTCTGCCGCGTTGGGCGTGAAGTGGATATCCGCTACCAGCGGCGTATCAAATCCTGCCGCGCGGACGGCCTGCTTAATTACAGCCAGGTTCTCCGCTTCCTTCTTGCTCGGCGCCGTAATCCGAACGAGTTCCGCGCCTGCTTCAATGCAGCGGATGGTCTGAGCTACGGTCGCCGCCGTGTCCATCGTGTCCGTCGTCGTCATCGTCTGGATGCGGATGGGCTGGCCCGCGCCGAGGAGCAGGTTGCCGATGCGGACTTCGCGGGTGGGCAGGCGGAAGTAGGGTGGAGCTTGCATGAGGCACAAATTTAGCGGCGTGCCCCGCCTTACAACGATTCCGCGCCCTGCCGCGACGTTATTTTTGCATTTCATGCCGAGGCTCCCCATCCTGATTCTGCTCTTAACGGCCTTTTGGGCCGCGCCTTGCAGCGCAAAGCTGAGCCCGGCGCGCTGGGGCGTCTCACTAACGGCTGCCGATTCTCTTTCTATAAAAAGCGCTGCAAGCGGCTATGCAGATAGCTTGCTCGATATGGTTAGCCCCAAAGCCAGGCCTTTGATTTACAGCATTCAGCGCTACCGCCTTTCCCGCAATCCTACACTGGATTTTTACCTGCTCTGCACGCTTTGCCTGCTGCTTGGCGCCATCCGCTACTTAGAGCCGCGCTACTTTGCCCTGCTCGTCGGCGCTTACCGGAATCCCGGTACGGGCCGCCAATGGAGCGATATGCTAAAGGCCGCCGCGCTGCCTAATCTGGGCATGAACGTTTTCTTCGCCGTTGTGCTCGGCGCTTACATTTATTACCTCTCGGCAGGCGAGGGCATTGGTATAAAGGGCGTGCGGGCGCCGCTCGTATTGCCGCTGCTCGTTTGCGGTATGCTCCTTATTTACGCGGCTAAATATGCGGTCATTCAGTTTTCTGGCTGGGCATTCCGCGTGGAGGCTATGGCTGACCAATATCTGTTTAATATCTTCTTGGTCAATAAGATTACTGCTATCGTCTTGTTGCCATTTGTTGTAATCATTGCTTTTGCAGGGCAGGAATGGCTGCACCCGATGAGTATTGTGTCCGGTGCGGTGGTTATTGGCTTGTTTGCTACACGCTACCTGCGCTCGTGGCCGCTGCTCTTTGCCTTCTTTAAAGGCTCCAGATTTCATTTTTTCACCTACCTTTGCGCCTCGGAAATCCTGCCTATGGCGGTGCTGGTCAAATGGTTGCTGCATTTACTCCATTAATGCTTCAACGATACGCCGGTATTCCAATACCAAATTACCCGGACTTAATATGGCTAAAGCGTTACGCTTGAACAACGGTAAGGGCAAGGATGAGGCGAATGCGAAGCCTGCTGCTCCCGCGAAAGGAAAGGCGGCAAAAGCCACGGTTACGGCGACAGTAGGGGAGCCTGCAAAGACTAAAAAGTCGACACTACAGCTTGCTCCGGCCAAGAAGGTCTCTAAAATCCTTATTACTCAGCCGCGCCCGGATACGGAGAAGAGTCCTTATTTCGAATTGGCGCGCCGCTTTAATTTAGAGCTTGAGTTTCATCCCTTCATACGCGTGGAAGGCGTGACAGGCCGCGATTTCCGCCGCCAGCGGGTGGATATTTCTGAATACACAGCCATCATCTTCACCAGCCGTTCCGCTGTTGATCATTTTTTCCGCATCATGGAAGACATGAAGGTAAAGGTGAGCCAGGAGATGAAGTATTGCTGCATCACGGAGGCTGTGGCTCTGTATCTGCAAAAGTTCATCCTTTACCGCAAGCGGAAAGTGTTTTTCTCCGCAGACGGCTCTGTGCATGGCCTGCTGGATGTCATCGGGAAGCATAAGGCCGAGAAATACGTTTTGCCTACCTCCGACAGCGGAAGGAATGAGATTCATAATTACCTGACAAAGCACAGTATCCCCTTCGCCGAGGTGACGCTCTACCACACGGTAAGCAACGATATTGAGCTTATCATGAAGAAGGACGCTTACGATATGATTGTGTTCTTCTCGCCCTTCTCTGTCCAGACCCTCTTCAGCCACGACCCGAAGTTCAAGCAGAACGGCACGCTGATTGGCGCCTTTGGGCCTACCACCTCTAAGGCAGTTGAAGACAGCGGTTTAAGGTTGGATGTAAAGGCGCCAGCGCCGAATGCGCCATCTATGGTTACTGCTTTGGAGCAGTATCTGGGGCAGAAATAGCAGTCTCGCTTTCAGTTGGCAACAACTAAACGCTTAGCTGCTATCACTCCCGCACCACCTTCACGTCAAAGCGCTCCCCGTCCACCATGGCATGCAGGAAGTAGATACCACGCGCCGCCGCACCTAGGTCAATAATGCTGCGATTGCTGTAGCTGCTTGCTGTTGCGCTTAACTCAGCCACTTTCCGACCCATCACATCTGTAACAGTAGCTTCCAGCACAGCGCCCGGCTCCGTGCTCCAGTCAATAGTCAATGCACCATCGCGAGTTGGATTAGGATAGACCTGCACGTCCGCCGCACCGCCGTTTAGAATGATTTGCCTTACAGGTGAGAAGTACATCACACCGCTGCGCAGGATATACTTGATGCGGTAGTAGAGCACGCGCCCGGTAACCGGCGGAGCATCGGTATAGCTATACCGCCGGCTTACATCATGTGCCGAAGGCACGGTGGCAATGGCATCCCAATCGGAGGCGTTGCCCGAGCGTTGCAGTTCGTAGCTTGCCACCTGCGTATCGGTGAGCGAGCTCCAAGTGAGAAGCACGCTGGACGGCCCGCTACGCCGGGCATCAAAATCCAGCGCTACTATGGGCAGCGGGAAGAGCGCTCCAGGGCCCCCGTCATTAAACCATAGCTCGGAGAAAGAAGCAACGCGGAACTGCGCATAGTAGCCCGCGTCATACGGCACCCAACGCACGCGCGAGTAAGGGATATACACGTAAGTGCCGCCGCTGTTGTTTGTGAGTGTGCTGTCCTCAAGGCTCGTGTTCGGATTGTCGTACTTCGTGACGCCGAGGCGATAGGCATCCTCCGGCTTGGAGCAGGCAGTGCAGCCAGTGGCATTCACAAGCGTCAGCACATCCGCGTCGGATACGAAAAGCCGCGCGGTGATGCTGTCAGTAGGTGTGTTCTGCGTATTGACCACAAAATTCTTCGGCAGGTAATATTGCAGCGCATTCGCGCTATTGGCGGCGTGGCTCCAGATGGTCACGTCTGTATTGCCAAGGCTCGCCCCGCTGCCCGCCGAAATTTGCGCCAGCAAAGCGCTGCCGGCGGTAAAGGACGTAAAGCCGCCGCCCGTAGCAACAGTTTGCGTGACTGGTCCGGCATTGCCGCCAGCATATAGCGGCGCAGTGCGGTCGTAAACGTGAATGTCATCCACAGCAATGCCTTCAAAGCCGCCGCCGGGGTCTGAGGAGAAAGCAAAACGCAGGCGCAAAGTGCCGCTCGCAGCGGGTAAGGGAATAGAAGCCGCGCGCCACCGCACGCCGGTTTGCGTATTCCAAAGCTGGAAGGAGGAGCTGTTGTACCAATTCGTGCCCTGACCAGCCATGCCCAGCTTTGTCCATGCGCCGCCGGCAATGGAGTATTCTACCCAGGCGCCATCGCAGAGGGTGGAGCCGCAGTCTTCAATCTGCATGTTGACTGAGAAGCTGAGGTAAGGCGTGGTGAGGCCGCTGATGTCAAAGCAGGGGCTGTAGAGGTATGAGCTCTCGCCATCGTTGTAATATCCTGTAAGGTTCGTTTTCCAAGCCTTCGTGCCGGATGCGGCGTTCTTAATCGCCGTGCTTGCAGGCGTGCCCCAGGCCCAAGATGTGCGGGTGCCATCTGTCCACCAGTAGCCATCGTTGCTTTCAAAATCCTGCAGGTAAGGGAAGCCCGCCACAAGCGGCTCATTGCGGAAAGAATAGTAGAGCGTGTCGTTCACCGGCGCGTCATCGCCACTTAGTGACGTCCATACTTTTACGGTATGCGGCCCGAAGCCGGAGGCGTTCATCGTTTGGCTGAATGTGTACGTCTGGCTTGTCTTTCCCGCAAGGGAAGTAAGCGTTTCGTTCACCACGGTGCCGCCATCCAACTGGTAGTTCATGCCGATGCTTGTAGCCGTTGTGGCAGTGCCGTTGAAGACGGTTACGCTCAGCGGCGTAGCGGCGCTCAAGGCGCAATTCACGGCAGCAGGCGAGGTAACGGCACTCAGGCCCACATCCTTGCTTACACGGTACAGCCGCACATTATCCAGCGTCAGGCCATTGCCGTCATGATTGGTGGCAATGGCGGAAGTATCATACTGGCCGAAGGCGATTTGGAAAGAAGAAGAAAAGCTTTGCGAAGCCGCATTGAGCGAGTCTGTAATAGACAGCGAGCCGGAATGAATGAGTGTACCCGGCATAGCTGCGCGGCTGTAAGCCATTAATTGTTTCCAGGGCTGCGTATCGGAGCCGCGCACCCAAACCTTGTTGCTGTCCGGAGTCTTGGGACGGCCATGCAGCTTGTAATCAAACTCCAGCCGTAGCTCGTCGCTTGACGCACTGTAGCCGGAAAGATTAAAGGTGCCGGTAAGCTGATTGAATGGCGGACGGCTCTCCTGATACTGCATATCCATGCTGATGGAGCGCTGCCCGCTGATGGTAATTTCGCTGTCCACAAACGTGCGCAGCCGGCCAGTGTCATTGCTGTTGTAAAAATCCCAGCGTGCAGCAGCGCTGCCGGCGAAGCCGATACTGTCTGCCAGGAGCGTCATGGCAGGGAGGCTTTCAAAATCTTCCGTCACGCCTGTAGCATTGAGGGTAAGCGCGGAATTGGGCAGTTGCCGGAAGGTTTTAGAAATGGTGTCATTCACGCTTACAGGGTCAGTGGCGGAGAGATTCTGAATCGCAGCGCGAATGATGTAAGTGCCGGGCGTAGCAAGATTAAGTCCAGTGAAGTTTACAGTCGTCGTGCTTGCCGCAGGCAAAGACGAAAGCGTTTGCGACTGCCATGTGCCGCCGTTGATTTGGTAAGACACCTTGTAGCTGCTTGCCGCCGCATCGTCAAGATTGCGCACCTGCACGCTAAGCGTTTCATTGCTGGTAAGCGCAGTTGAAGTGTTCAGTCTTCCGCTACCGGGCAGGAGGATTTTGTCCGCCATCAGGTCGTTGTCGGAATAAGAGCCTGTGCAAGAGCCGGTATCTGGCCTGCGGCTGACGCCAATGCTGCGGAAGCCCCTTGCTGTACCAAAGAGCGGCTGCACGGAGAAGTAATAGATGCTGTCTGGACGAAGGCCTGAAGCGTAGTAAAAGGTATCAGTAGTGGTAGCAACGGGCTCCAGGTAGTAGCCTACCTTGCGCAGCACCGAATAGCCGGTGGCATTCCCCACGCTCGTCCATTTCATATTCACATAGCCGGGGCATTGCGTGGGGAGCAGGCTCAATACCGGCTGGTCGTTGATAGCGAACGCGCCTGTGATGGATTGCTGGCCCGTGCCATTGCGCGTGATGCGCACGAAGCATTGGCCGCTGTTTATGCCCGCAGGCACACTCCAGGTATAGCGCCGGTCGGTGGCCGCTACACTGCTGCTCAGTGTCGTCCACAAGCCGCCATTATTGGTGGAATATTCAATGGTGAAAGCCGCAGTATCATCCGAAGCCGTCCAGTAAAATTCCAAGAGTACGCCCGCCTTGTAGGCATCACCCTTAAAAGGGCTGGTAAGGGTTATTCCCCTTGGAATGATGTCGTACACGACAGTGTACGCCTGCGGCCCGGCGGGCACGGCATAGCCGCTCACGCCAGCTGCATAACTGCCTGCGGCGGGATTATCAATCACTACCTGCTCAATATTATTCAGGTGGTCAGCACCTTTAGTAGCCGGGTCGGTTACACTAGCCGGTGTGGGATTAAGCACGTAAGGCAGCGTAACAGTGCTAGAGGGGCTGGTTACTTTGAGGTCAAGGTCGTTGACAAGCTGCGCAGCCGCGAGCGGCGACGCTGGCCGGTCGTGCCACACCAGCATCACCTTTAGCTGTGCGGTATTGGCCGGTACTGCAATGTTCACAGGCGTCTGGTTTGCGGCGTTGCCAATGCTACCTGTTGTGTATCGCCCGCTGTCTAGCATACCGAGCGAGCGCTTCAGGTCTATAAAGCCGTAGCCAAAGGCATAATCCGGGCCGGTGTTGCCGAGGTCTTGTGCGCCATTCATCAGCAGCGCCCGCGTAAGCACGGCAGATGGATATGCGCCACCATTCAGGCGCTTGTAATGCTGCTGCAGCAGCGCCGCTGCCCCCGCCACCTGCGGCGAAGACATACTTGTGCCGTTTGAATTCTGATAGCCATCCCCGCCGCGGCAGGAATACACAACCGAGCCGGCAGCTGCGATGTCCGGCCGCAGCCGTCCGTCCCTTACCGGGCCGCGCGAAGAGCCACCGTTGAGCACAAAAAACTTGCGTGAATTGGCCACCACCATAATGTTCTTCGCGGCTTGGTAGCCGCCGGCAATGGTGGCGTATCCTGTCGGGTAGGGGAGACAGCTTGTGCCGCCGTCATTGCCCGCGGCGAAGACGTGCAGCACGCTTGGATATTGAAGCGCTATGCTGTCTAACGCCTGCGCATAAGCGTCATAAGTGCCTGCATACGCGCAGTAGACAGCGGCATTCGGCGCGCCGGTGGCGGCGTAAGAGTTGTTCGTCACCGTCATGTTGTGCGCGCTCAGCATAGCGCCGGTGCGCTCCCAGACGTGGTTGAAGTAGTGGTTGACAATTTTTACGTGCGGCGCGAAGCCTTCGCCGTAAGGGTCAAGTATGCCTGCGCCGCCAACGGTGCCGCTTACATGCTGGCCGTGGGTGTGGTAAGGCAGGAAGTTGTAATTCACTACACGGTCACGGGTGTCTACGTGATACAGCCCGCAGGAAATGTCGCCCACGCCCACTGTGATGCTGTCGCCCAGCAGGCCGTAGCCGCCGTTAGCCGCCGAGGCGTGCAGCACATTCACTTTTGCAGCCCGCTGCGATTCCAGATTCAGGGGCGCATCCTTTGCCGCCAGGCCTATGGAAAGCACGGAAGGCCATTTTGCCAAAAGCTCAAGGCGGTTACCGGGAATGCTTGCTTCAAAAAAGGCGTGCGCTTCCAGCGGGGTGCTTAGCATAGTTCCACCGGCAGCCACTATACGCGCCGAGACATCGGCTATTGCTATGCTGGGCACGCAGGAGATGATGACGTCTATTGACTGCGGAGCTTTTACATTCTCTTCCAGCACCGGCGAAACCTTCATAGCGGCATCCACCGGCGCTATGGCGGCAACGCCAGTCACGTTAGCAGACACATTAATTGCAACGCTTGCAATAGCCGCTGTTGGCGAAAGAAAACTATGCAGAATGATACCTGCTTCCGCAAGCCTCTGCTTAGTTGCATCGTCAGGAATGGCTTTAAGCTGGATAACTGTTAAGGCCGGCTCCTTAGCGGCGTGGCGGAAGCTGTCTATCCATGCAGCAGCATCCGGACGCATCCGCGCAAGGTGCCCGTTGAGGCGAATGGCATGCGGCGTAGCTTCCTGAGCAGCCGTGCGAAAAGCGGCAAGCAGCAGCAGGGAAGTGAAAATAATTTTTGAAATCCGGCGTAACGAAGGGGGCATCAGGCGTTGACTTTATATAGCAAAAGCGCATAAAAAATGCGCCCAAGCAAGTTACGCCGGCTAATGCTTTACGGTTTCACAGAAATGTTAGGCGATTGTAATGCTTCCCGAGAATCTTATCTGCCGGGGCACCCACCCAGCCGTCCAGCACCGTAGCGTAGGCCTGCTTGAAGTCAATCGCCCATTTCAGGTCGCCCTCGTCTAAGTCTTCTAATGACGGCAACGCGTTGTAAATGCCCTGTGTCTTCAGCTTGCCGGAGATGAAAAACATAGGCGCAGCCGTGCCGTGGTCGGTGCCGTTGCTGGCGTTTTGCACTACGCGGCGACCAAATTCTGAGAAGGTCATGATGAGCACATCATTCATCAGACCCGCCGCCTTCATTTCCTCAGTAAATGCGGTGAGCGCCTCGTCCATATCCTTTAGCAGCTTATCCTGCCGCCCGCGCTGGCCCACATGTGTGTCAAAGGAGCCGTGAGAAGCGTAGTACACCTGCGTATCCGCCCCGCCAAGCATAAGCGAAGCAATCGTCTTCATGCGCTTGCCGAGCGGCGTATCCGGATAAGTCTGCGTTGGCTTTCCAGCACCGAAGTGCTCGTGGACATACTCGGCAGAAGAAATGGTTTCGCGCAGCGTCTTGTAGAGATAATCCGGCAGCGCGCTGCCATGCTCAGCGGCATGGCTGGAAGCTACGGCGCTGAAGTACGGTGCTTTTGCGGCGGCGTAAAAAGCCTTGGCGTCCCGGATGGCGAGGGCTTTTTTGTCTCTTCCTTTCATGCTGAGACTTAGGCTGTCGTCCACCTCAATTGCGAGTGTATTATGCGAAGAGCAGTCTTTGCATGCGCCGTCCAGATAACGGCCAATCCAGCCGGTGGTAACAATCTCTTCCGAAGCGCTGCCGCTTTGCCAAATATCCATGCTGCGGAAGTGGGAGCGGTTGGGCTGCGGATAGCCAACGCCGTTCAGCAGCGTCAGCATACCATCGTCGTAAAAGCCTTTAAGGCCGCGCAGCATCGGGTGCAGTGCGTACTCGTCCGTAAGACGGAGGGCTTCTTCGCTTTTGACGGCGATGCCGGGACGGCTCTTGTAGTAGATGTCGTTGCGGAATGGGATAATGGTATTGAGGCCGTCATTGCCGCCGCTTAGTTGAAGAACGATGAGCTTCTTGCTGCCCAACGCCGGCGGCACAGCGGCGAAAGCTTTAAGGAAACCCGGCACCATCAGAGAGGCCGAGGCGAGGGAAGAAAGTTGGACAAATTTTCTGCGGTTCATCGCTACGGTTGTTGGACAGTTGTATGTTTCACTACTTACTATTCACTGCTTATGCTAATTGGTATTCCGGCAAGCCCATCAGCCGGATGCTGAGCGTTTTGATTAATTCTTCCTTACTGCAGCTCGCGGCGTACTTCATCGCAGTCTTCAATTGCGCATCCGAGATAGGCACTGCCAACAGATAATCTGCCAGCAATCGCGGCAGCTTCGCCACATCATAATCCTGACAATAAGCGGCGAAGTTGCTCCAGTCCGCTTCGGCTTTGCCTATCTTGAACTTGCCTTCTACGCCGGAGTCTGACATCAACGGCTTCTTGTTTACTTCGGTCATCTCCGCATCTATTTCCTTCGCTCGTAGCTCCAACTCTTTAGATGTGTAAATAGCTTCCGGCAGCCTCATGCGCGTGGACAGGGTGGATGAGTCAATCCATGCGCGGCCACCCGGCCACCCGGCTACATTGGGTGGAAAGAATAGCTGCTGCCCAAGCACGCGCTGGAGATTAATGAGCGTCCGCTCCTTCTCAAAAGTGGCCGGCGCAACGCGCTGCATCCCCACCAATAGCTCTACAGGCGCCTTAATGCGCGCGCCGCGATTGACAGGCTGATAGAATTTTTCGGAAGTAAAGATGGCCCGCATGAGCGTGGCGATGTTGTAATCGCTCTTGTAAAAGTAGTCCGCGAGTTCCGCCAGCCAGGCTTCATCTACACGCTCTTCATTGACGAAGTAGTGGTAGATTTTTCGCGTGACGAAGGTTGCCGTCTCCCGGCGTTCCAGGATAATGTTCAGAATATCGTCTCCTGCAAAATCGCCGCTCTTGCCGAGGAAGTTCTTTTCACCGTTGTCATGCTGGCCGCTGCGAATGGTAAACTGCGCTTCCTCATCGAAGCTCCATCCGGTGAAGGCGCGGGCGGCTTCCTTTACGTCCTGCTCCGAATAAGCCGCGCGCCCGAGCGTGAACAGTTCCATTAACTCACGCGCAAAGTTTTCGTTCGGGTGCTTTTTCTTATTCTGCTGATTATTCAGAAATGCCAGCATCGCCGGGCTTTTAGAGACAGCAAAAAGCAGCTCCCTGAAAGAGCCGAGGCCACCGGCGCGGAAAGTCTGGAGCAGGAGCTGGTCGTAATAAGGATTGTCCACGCGCGTGGCGAAGTGGCCATGCCAGAAAAGGGCCATCTTTTCCTGAAAAGGATGCTCCGTAGCGCCCATCTGGCGCAGCCAGAGCAGACCGAGGTCGCCCGTCTTCTCGCGGAAGGAACGCAGCTTCATCTGGAAGGCCACTGCTTCCGGAGAATCGCCTTTCACGCGGCTGCTGTTCAGCTCCGTCCATTCTTCGGCGGAAATGACTTCCAGCGGCAGCGGCGTCGTGGCGTGCAGCAACTGCGCTACGGTTTCGTCTATTGTCTTGCTGCTTTTGCGCTCTGCCAGCGGCATGCCAAAGCCGGCGCGGCTCCAGAGCATCTGGAGTTTCTCTTGTTGGGTCATTGCTTGGATGAATTTAGACCGCGCAGGCGGCAGAGGTTTATTGGCGGGCTGTTATGATTTTGTTTATTGGGCCGTGTAGGGGCCGGCCCTTGTAGCTGAAGGCTTCGGGCATTGATAAGGGTTGGGACAGGTGGTATGGTAATCGTGTAGCTTGCGGCAAATAACGCAGCATCCATGCCCACCAAGCTAACGGTCAATAACAACGGCTCTCTTAAAGTAGAAGGCGATTTTCAAATCGTAGATAAAGACGGTAATCCTTACGACCTCGCAGGGCGCGATGTGGTGGCCATCTGCCGCTGCGGGCTTTCTAAGAATAAGCCGTTTTGTGACGGCTCGCACAAAGGGCACTTTGAGCATGAAGCTATTGCCTTCGCGCTGCCGCCGAAGAAGACGGCTTAATGCTGCCCCGCTTCCCGCTCCTTCATCAGATGCCGCTCTAAGCGTCTGTCGGGGATGAACCACATGGCCGCCACCAGCGCGTAGATGCCCATGCTGATGCGCGGGTCAACAAAGGCGAGCGCAATGGCGGCGGAGTATAAAACCAGTGATAGCTTACCCTTGCCATCAGTACCGATGGCGGCGCGAAGGGCGCTATCCGGGCCTTCGGCACGCTCCAGCTTAATGGATAGAATAGTGTAGGCAAGCCCGCACATCAGGAGGATTAAGCCATAGACGACTACCGGCCATTGCGTGAAGTGATTCTCGCCCATCCAGCTTGTGGCAAAGGGCACCACGGATAACCAGAAGAGCAGATGCATGTTGGCCCACAGCACTGCGCCGTTGATGTGCTTCACGACGTGCAGCATGTGGTGGTGATTGTTCCAATAGATGGCGATGTACACAAAACTGAGCACATAGCTGGCCCCAACCGGCAGGAGCGGCTTCAGGGCTTCCAGCGTATCGCCGTGGGGCACTTTCAGTTCCAGCACCATAATGGTAATAATGATGGCAAGCACGCCGTCTGAGAATGCTTCCAACCGGTTTTTGGTCACGAGAATAATGTTTGGGTACAAACATAGATTACGCATGGCGGCAATCCTTTAAGATTTCTTTATGGCGCGGCGGTATGTTTTTGCCAAGAGTGGGGCAAGACAAAGCATTCATTCACGCTTAAATACCCCTTTATGAAAAAGCTAATCGTAAGCCTGCTCCTCATCGGCGCAGCCGCAATACCCGCTTCAGCAGCCTCTAAGATGAAGGCTAAGCACAGCGCCAACATTGACCGCAGCCACGACCGGGCATACAGTGCCGACTGGGCTGGCCAAGCCACTTCTCCCGCTCCCGATGCTGACTTCACGGTAGGCAGCGGTAAGGCATACCGCCCGTATCTGATGGGTCAGACGATGTACTATGGCCTGAACAACTTCACCCTCTATGGAGCAACTGCCGCCAGCATGAACGCCCAATATCAGGGTGCTGCTTCCCCAGCGTGGGACGGCCCGGCCAAGAACGCTTACCGTAACATGCGTGCGAATAATGAAAGTGAGCCACTGCCGGCTAACGATGGCAGCCGCCGATAAGCATACTTACCCCTCCTATGAAGACAAAAGCCGACGCATTCCTGCGCCGGCTTTTTTGTTTTGTGATGTAAATGCCGGCTGGGCTCTTAACGCCCGCTTATGAAGCCTTGTGCAAACTGGCACAGCGCTTGCCTTAATGGTTTCAAATCAACACAACAATGAAAAAGATGCTCTTACTGGCCGGCCTGGCCCTCGGTCTTTCTACTACTTCCTTCCGCAGTGATGCGCAGGTGCGGGTCAATATCAATATCGGCGCCCCGGTAACCCAGCAAAGCTGGTATGGCTCCGACGATGACTACTACTACATGCCGCAGCAGGACGTTTACTACAATACCCAACGCCGTGTATATGTGTATCCCGAAGGCGGCCGCTGGGTGTATGCGCCTTCCCTGCCCCAGCGCTACGGCGGCTGCTCTTACAGCAATACACAATACTACCGCGTACGCGCCCGCGCCCCTTTTGAGCGCAATGCTTACTACCGCCAGCAATACGCTTCGGCTTACAACCTGAGTTCGGTTTAAGCGGCGATTAATAATTGCTGTTGTTGTTGGAAAGCGGCGATGAGCTTTGGGTTTGTTTCCTCGATATCTTTTCTGATAGAAGGCTTCTTGGGAAAGAAAGAATAAGCGGCTATGGCGCTCATCAGGTTCAGCAGAAAGCCGTTCAGAGAACGGTGCCTTGTATGCTCTACCTGGCAGATATTCTTTAGCTCGTCATTGACCGTTTCTATCACTGAACGCTTGCGCAAGAGCAGCTTCTCTTCATTGCTCAGTGCCTTATCCTTCATGTTCCTTCGCACTGCAGTTATAAGCTGGATGCCGTTGCCAAAGAGCATATCGGTAAGCGCTTTTGAGATGTAGCCCTTATCGCCGAAGAGCTTGCCAAACAGCTTCTCCGTAAGGGTAGTAATAGCCTTTGCATTCCGGTCATCTACATTGGCTTTACTCAGGTAGAAAGACAGAATCTCTCCCTTATCATTGATCACCAGGTGCAGCTTGAATCCGTAGAACCAGCCCATAGTGCTCTTGCCAATTTTAGCTATGCCAGCAAAGGTTTTGTTGCGGCGGATGCGCTTGTTGTGACATACCCGAAGAACGGTAGAATCAATAAAGGAGATGCCGGTGCATTCGCCCCGGCAGCAGTGATGGAGAAAAAGCATAAAGGCCACTGCGCAGCGGTGGCTGAGCTCTACAAAGCGGTTGTAGGAGACAAGGTTGGGGAAGCTGTCTTTGAGATGAACGCAGGCGTATTGGGTGTAGAAGAACTTGAAGTTTCTGAATCCGCCGGAATGAAAAGCAATGAGCATGGAAATGATTTCAGAATCGCACAGCGATGCTTTCCGGTTGCGGGTTTTGGTTCCATTCGAATGGTCGAGGAGCAATTGATGGATGGGGTGTTCGAAAAGCAGGCAGAAATCATCTACGGCAACGAAAATTTCGGTTACTTTGTCAGCGAATAGCGGTGTGTTCATTTTTGATGTGAGTTGTTTTTAGTCAATCACCTATACATCAAAAACAACGCCGCTATTCGCTTTTTAAGCCACTACTTTTCCACAACTTCTTATCCCGAACTCAGGTTTACAATAATGGCAATTATGGCCGTCACGACAATGGCCGCCATAATGGGTGGAATAAGAACGGCAATGGCTATAATAATGGCAATGGCAGCTATAACAACAATGGAGGCCAAGGTTGGAACGGTAACAATGATCGTAGCGATTATGGAGGTGGATATCGTCGCCGGTAAATAAAATCGGTCAGGCCGCCCCATTCGCTGAATGAGCGCGGCCCGACCGTAAATGAAAAGAGGCTGTTAAACGACAGCCTCTTTTTTTATCAATCTGATTCCTGATTATTCGCTCTTGGGGCTGCCGGCTTCGTCTTCTGCCTTCTTCAGCTTGTCCTTCAGTGCGCTGAGGGCGCCGAGGTCGCCGAGGGTAGGCTTTTCAACCTTAGCCTGGATGCTCTTAACGGTCTTCTGAGTCGTTTCCGTTTCAGCCTTGGCCGCTTTCTTTACGGTCTCGCGCTCGTCGGCAGCTGCTTGTTCCCAGATGCGGGAGTGGCTTACCATGATGCGCTTGTCGTTGCGGTCAAACTCAATGATGACCACCGGAATCTGCTCTTCAACAGCGATGTTGCCGCCGTCTTCCTTGCGCATGTGGCGGGCAGGCATGTAGGCGTCAAGACCGTACTGGAGCTGCACGTGTGCGCCCTTCTCGTCCTTGCGGGTAACGGTGCCTTCGTGCGTGGAGCCGATTGGGAATACCGTTTCAAATGTGTTCCATGGATCGTCCTCAATCTGCTTATGGCCGAGGGAGAGCTTGCGGTTGTCTTTGTCAATGCCAAGGATAACCACGTCTATTTCCTGACCAACCTTCGTGAACTCGCTTGGGTGATTGTAGCGCTTAATCCAGCTCAGGTCGGAGATGTGAATCATGCCGCCGATGCCCTGGCCCAGCTCTACGAATACGCCGTACGGAGTGATGTTCTTAACAGTGCCCTTATGACGGGAGTCAATCGGGAAGAGGCTTTCAATGTTCTCCCACGGGTCTTCCGTGAGCTGCTTGATGGAGAGGCTCATCTTGCGCTCGTCCTTGTCAAGAGTAACAATCTTCGCTTCGTACTCTTCGCCAACCTTGAAGAATTCCTTCGCGTTGATTGGCTGGGAGCTCCAGGTGATTTCGGATACGTGCACGAGACCTTCTACGCCTGGCATAATTTCCAGGAATGCGCCGTAGTCTTCTATATTCACCACGCGGCCCTTAACGGTGGCGCCTTCGTGGATTTCAGCAGGAAGGGCTTCCCACGGATGTGGCGTAAGCTGCTTCAGGCCAAGGGAGATACGCTTCTTCTCATCATCAAAGTCAAGCACTACAACGTTCAGCTTCTGGCCGTTACTAAGCACTTCGCTCGGATGCTGTACGCGACCCCATGAAATGTCTGTGATATAAAGGAGGCCGTCCACGCCGCCGAGGTCTATGAACGCGCCGAAGTCGGTTACGTTCTTCACCGTGCCTTCCAGCACCTGGCCCTTCTCAAGCTGGCCGATGATGACGGAGCGCTGCGCTTCAATGTCGGACTCAATGAGGGCCTTGTGGCTTACTACCGCGTTGCGGATTTGCTCATTAATCTTCACCACCTTGAAGTCCATCGTCTTGCCTACGTACTGGTCGTAGTCGGTGACGGGCTTCACGTCTATCTGAGAGCCGGGCAGGAAGGTTTCCAGGCCGTGCACGTCCACAATGAGGCCGCCCTTGGTCTTGGAGGTAATGGTGCCGGTAACCACCTCGCCGGTCTTGTAAAAGTCAACGATTTGCTGCCATGCGCGGGCTGCGCGGGCAAGCTTGCGGCTGAGGTTCAGGTGACCTGCGTTGTCTTCCTTCTGAACCACCATCACTTCAATCTCGTCTCCGATTTTGATGTCCTGCATGTCGCGGAACTCGTTGAGGGAGATGAGGCCGTCGCTCTTGGCGCCGATGTTTACAATCACATCGGTCTTGGTCTTGCCTACGATGGTGCCCTGCAGCAGCTCGGAGTCTCCGATTTGCTTAAAGGTGCCGCCATACATAGTGTCCATCTGCTGGCGCTCCTCGTTTTTGTAGGATGCCACATTGCGCTTGTCTACGCTCCAGTCGAAGTCGTCGTGCTGCGCTGCCTGCACGTTTTGAATGGTTTGGGAAATGGTTTGTTGGTCTTCCAATGTTTTGTTCCTCCTTTTGAATGGGATTTTTATGGGAGCGCGAAGATAGGCGCTAAACGCATATCTGTATTTGCATCTCCATAAATTTTGGCAGCTTCTCTCAGGAGTGTACCACCGTCATGCTTCATTCTTCGCGTAAGCTCCACCTCCCCCTTCCTATATATGCACCTCAAAGTGCCCCGCCGTACGCGCCTCCGTATTATGTACCAGCAGGAAGCAACGCACCTTATTAGCATTCATACCGCCCGCCGTGGTTTCCACCGTCCCGCCGGGAGGCACCTCCGTGCCCTCGCCTGCATAGGGTGCGTGCTCATTATTATCCCAGAAAAAGAAGAGCGCCGTTGGCCCGTCATTAGTCAGCGTTATCGGTGCATCCGCCTGCAGCGTGCGCCTTACAATAAAGTGCGCATCCACACCCACCGGCACCGCGCCGGCATAATCCGTCTGCGGGCGCCGCGTAATCAGCTCCATTGGGAAGAAAGCATCCACCGCCGCCGGCGTGCGATAACAGATGACCGTTATCTGCGCCTGCGCCAGCAGCAGGTGCTCGCACAAGTCTATGCGCTGCGCCTCAAGGGCATCGCTCGCGCCTTCCGCCGTCCCCTTCTTGCCCTTTTGGCCCGTGTTGATGCCTTCAAACTTTGCCAGCTCCGCATCCACATCCGCCTTCGTAGCGCTTAGCGCGCCAATGCCCGTGAGCGCGAGGGACACGGCCGATGTGTAGGTGAGCATATCCGTCTGCTTGCCGGTGTAGAATGGCGTGATGCCGTCGGGCAATATGGCCTTATACTCCGGCGTGCCCTCATTATATACCGCGTCAATAGCGCGCTTCCACGTGCGGCCCTTGCCCTTCATCTCCTCAATCATATCCTTCAGGCTCAGCGTAGCGCCCTCCTTCTGACCCAAAGCATTGGCAAGGGCCGCAAATTTTTGCTGATATGCATCATTCGCCGCCTTAAACGTGTTGTGAATGGGCACGAAGGCGGCATCGCCCGCAGCCTTCGCCGCAAGGGTGGCCTCCACATCATTGCCTATGGTGGCGGCTTTGGTGAAGTTGTTCTTCGTAACAGTCAGAAAAACATTGGGCACGAGATGGCTTTGGTCAGACATAAAGGGACTGTTTTAGAGAAATGATGATGAGAATGGCTACAAGAAAAAACTTTTTCCTGGAATACCCAAACAGCGCCGCATTCCGGAGGCCAAAAGCCGCCCCCCGCTCGCGCAAGTATGTTACAAGAAGCATAGCTGGCGCGAGTTTGAGGCGTGAGGTCGGAGCGCGGCAACTCGTGTCTGGCGCGTGGGCCGCATCACAGCCGCACACAATATGGAAGCTTTACACCGGCCGCAACATTACTTTCCTTTAGCCTAAACCAAGCAATCATGGATTGGAGCGCCCACATCACCACCGACCCGGCCATTCTCTTCGGGAAGCCCGTAATAAAGGGCACGCGCATCCCCGCTGACCTGATACTGGAGCGCCTCGGCTATGGCGAGCGCATTGAATCACTGCTGGAAGGCTACCCAAAACTGCGGTGCGAAGACATGCCGCATGCCTCTTCTACGCCTCAGACAACGCGAAGCACGACCGCGCCATAGCCGCATGATGGAACTGATTACGGATGAAAGTGTTGATTACCGTACAAACCATCTTATTACATTTTGAGCAGTTGCAGGATGGATTCGCTGTCTTTACAGGCAGGAAGCTGAGGTTTCACAGCGTGTAGCAATGTCGGTTTCCTTTTATTAGTCCTAATTCCCGCCGCTGTTAGTCTTACGCAGCGCCGATGATGCTTAATTTGTCGGCCACCTAAAGCAGCCGTGCTTCATGACCGAACAAACCTTACAGTCCGTAAGCATCACCCTCCCCACCGGCGAAGCCCCGCTGCGCGTTACGGTGCAAGTGCCAGCCTGGCCTGTAGCCCCGCAGGTGATGCTGCCGCTGTTTCACCAGCTTGCCAATACGGTCGCTGATTTAGCGGAGCATAAGGCGGAAGCGCAGGCGCAGCGTATTTCCTGCCGTAAAGGCTGCGCCGCCTGCTGCCGACAGCCCGTGCCCCTGGCCGAGGCCGAGATTCACTACCTCGTCAACATCGTAGCGCAACAGCCAGAGCCGCGCCGCAGCGAGCTCTTGCGCCGCTTCCACACCGCGGCCAGCCACTTTCAGGAGACAGGCTGGCTGGAAGCATACGCCCGCTGCACAGACGCGCAGGAGCTGAAGGGCATCGTGCGGGAGTATTTTAATCAGCGCGTTGCCTGTCCTTTCCTGGAAGAGGAGTCCTGCTCCATCCATCCTCAGCGGCCCGTAGCCTGTCGCGAGTACCTCGTTACCTCCGACCCCCTGCATTGCGCCGCCGATACGGACGCCGAAGTGCGCCGCCTGCCTATGGCAACGACGATGATGGACATGCTCGGCAAGATGGTCCGCTTCCGGCAGCTACCCGGCGGCAAAAGCTTCCTGCCCATGGTTTTTGCCCTGGCATGGGCGGAGCAATTTCCCGAGCCTGCACCGGAGAAGACCGGAGTGGAATGGCTGGCGGAGGCCTGCAGGTAGCGTGTAATGGCTTAGTCTGGATGCCGGATATTTACAGCATCTCCCCATGTCTTCCAAACCGCGCCTAAGCCCTGCGCAGGAACTGTGCATCGTCATTGCGCTCTGCATCCTCAGCAGGCTGCCGCAGCTCCTCGGCCACAATCTGCTGCTGGACGGCGATGAGGCCATCGTAGGCCTCATGGCAAAGCACCTGCGCGAGGGCAGGGGCGTGCCGCTCTTCTTCTGGGGACAGGCTTACGGTTTCTCGCTTATAGAATGCGGCATATGCGCGGCAGCATTTCTCATAGGCGGCGCCACAGATTATAGCGTCAAAGCCGCCATGCTGCTGCTGTGGACAACCGGCGTGGTGTTCCTGTACAAAACCTTTAGGCGCGAGGCTGGCGGGAGGAGCCTGTGGCCGCTGCTCATCACACTGCTATTCATTCTATCGCCGGCTTGGTCCGTCTGGTCTATGAAGGCGCGAGGCGGATATCTTACAGCCTTTGCGGGCAGCGCCGTTACGCTATGGCTGCTGCTGCGCGGAGGTGATAGGTATCCGGCATGGCGCTTCTTCGGCGTCGGGTTGCTGCTGGCTCTTGTGTATGTGAGCCAGGCGCTGTGGCTGGCTGGCCTCGTGCCGTTTGCAGCGCACCGGCTTTCGCAGAACTTCCGGCTGCGCGGTGCGCTGTCCTTTTTAGCAGGGCTGCTACTTGTGGTGCTGCCGCTGACGTATGTGCAACATACAGGCGCACACTACTGGCAAACCAAGGTGTTTAGTGTTGATGGCGGTACTATTCTGGGCAATGCGCGAGAGTTGCCGGTACATCTCTTCCAAAGCTTTAGCGGCTATTATTATCTCCAGGAAATTTTCCCGTCCCCGGTCATCAGCGCCGCGCTTGCATGGATAATGGTCGGGTTGATTCCGGTGCTTATTGGTTGCAACATTTATAAACTCGCTAAAAAGAGAATGCGCGAGGACACGCTCTTTATGGTTTCCATGCTTAGCGTGCTGCTCAGTTTGGCTTATGCTTTCTTTCTCACAGGCCCATTTGCGCCGCGCTATCTGCTGCCGCTGAGCGGGTGGATGTATGTATCGCTATTCTTTTTGCTGCGCAACGTACGGTTGGGTAAAACAGCGCTTGCGGTGATAGCTGCATTGATGCTTATAAGCGCTGTCGGAATGTTCCGCTTCAGGGATTTTCGCTTTCAGGAAACCGGAAAAGAAGAGCTGCTTGCCGCCATTGATTGCCTGGAAGGGCAGGGCGTACGGTACGTTTTTGTAAAAAACGGACTGCTGCAATGGCAATTGATGTTTTACAGCCGGGAAGGCATCATCGCACGTTATACATCTCCTACAGACCGGCATCCGGAATATGTGATAATGGTGAATGAGGCGCTGGCTCGCCGGGAGCGAGTGGCCCTGATAGCGTACAGTGTGCTTTCTGGCTTACCTCAAGGCACGCAGGTTTTCCGGACGGCACACCTTTACATGGTGATTGGACCTGGCCGCGGGCTGCTGGAAGAGCAGGGCTTTCATTTCTAAAATCCATGCTGTTTGTTCTGTTTATGCTCCGGCACTGCTTGGCAACTTTCTGGTAAGCGCAATCCGCCCCGGATAAATGACATGGCTATGGGTTAATAAGCAAAGGACGTAATCACGGGCGTAATTTTCAGCGCACAATCTTCAAGCTTATGCGTCTCCGCCACCTTCTGATGCTTCTTTGCTGCACAATCGCCACCTTATGTGCTGCTCAGGATTCCCCCCGCGTCCTCATCGTGATCGCTCACCCGGATGATGAGACAGGCTTTGCTGCAACAGTCTATAAAATCACCAAAGAGCTGCACGGCACTGCCGACCTTTTCCTCGTTACCAACGGCGAGGGCGGCTATAAATACTCCACGCTCGCCGAGGCCTATTATGGTAAAGAGCTGACGGAAGAGAAAGTAGGCCGTGAGGCTCTCCCGCAAATCCGCAAGCAGGAATTGCAGAACGCAGGCCGCATCATCGGCATCCGCAACTTCACATTCATGGACCAGAAGGATGCACACTACGGCCTGGATGAACGCGAGCCGTTGGATACCTCCTGGCATGTGGCGCAGGTGCAGGCGCGGCTGCGCGATGTCTTGGCCATCGGCGCGTATGATTACGTCTTCTGCCTCCTGCCCATGCCGGGTACGCATGGCGGCCACAAAGCGGCATCGCTCCTGGCGCTACGCGCAGTGCGCGATATGAAAGTGGGCAAGAAGCCAATAGTCCTTGGCGGCGGCATTGGCCGCAAGGGGGATACGGCGGCGCATTTCACGCAGTTAAAGACTTATACGGAGAGCCGCACTATTACCGATACGCCCCTCGTGGCCTTTGACCGGACGGTGAAGTTTGGCTACAAGTCTTCGCTGGATTATCGCATTATCGTTAACTGGGAAATTGCAGAGCACAAAAGCCAGGGCACGATGCAGCTTGCTATGAACATGGGGGATTATGAGCAGTTCTGGTACTTCGCCCTGAACGGTAGAGATGGGATGGCAAAGACGAAAGCACTGTTTGAGCGGCTAAAGGCCGTGCCTTATAAGACAAAGGTCTATTAGCGTTAGAGCCTTTCCCGGACATTACTTATACCTCGGATGAAACTTCTCCAATGTATCGCGCAAAAAGGCGCGATCTAAGTGCGTGTAGATTTCCGTTGTAGTAATGCTGGCGTGGCCGAGCATTTCCTGCACCGCGCGCAAATCCGCACCGCGCTCCACGAGGTGCGTAGCAAAGGAATGCCGGAAGGTGTGCGGGTGCACATTAGCCTTAATGCCCGCCTTAGCCGCCGCGTCTTTCACGATGGTGAATACCATCATCCTGCTCAGTCCGCTGCCGCGCCGGTTGAGGAATAGAATGTCCCGCGCAGTCTCTTTTATAGGCACATGCACGCGCACCTGCTCCTTATAAATCTTAATCTGCTTAGCTGCTTCCGCCCCAAGCGGCACAAGGCGTTCCTTATTGCCCTTGCCCACTACGCGCAGGAAGCCGATATCTAAATACAGGTTGGAGATTTGAAGGCCCGTCAGTTCGCTCACGCGAAGGCCGCTGCTGTAGAGCGTTTCCAGCAAGGCGCGGTTGCGCGTGCCCTCCGGCGTGCTCAGGTCTATGGTTGCAATCATCCGGTCTATCTCATCGGTGCTCAGCACCTCTGGCAGCGGACGGCGCGTCTTTGGCGCAGCCAGCAGTTCGGTCGGGTCAGTTGTGATAATGCCTTCTAACAGGAGAAACCGGAAGAATGACTTTACGCCGCTGAGGATGCGCGCCTGTGAAGCCGGAGCCAGGCCCAGCTCATGCACTGTCTGCACGAACTCCTGCAATTGCGGCAGCGCCACAGCGGTCAGACCAATGCTCGGATGTGCGTCTTCCAAAAAGCGCAGCAGCATTCCGGCATCGCGCAGGTAGCTCTCTACCGTGTGCGCTGCCATGGAGCGCTCTAATTGCAGGTAAGCTTTAAAGCTTTTTAAGAAAGGGCTCAAAATTTCAAATCGCAGAACTACTGTTCATCTCCGCGCATCATTTCCAAGGCATCGCTCAGGCATTGGGCATCTGCTTCGGGCAGGCGTTTGGAAAACTCCTGAAAATGCCGCTCAATTTCCGGCTGCAAAGTGTCCAGCAATTTCAAGCCCGGGCCTGTGATGCTGATGTCCACGCGGCGGCGGTTTTCGGTGCAGGCTTCGCGTGTAGCCCAGCCTTTCTCAATGAGCTTGTCTATGATGCGCGACACATTGGATGTGGGATGCACCATCCGTTCGCTGATCTCATACAGGTTCATAGACGCGCCTTGCTGGCCGCGCAGGATGCGCAACACATTAAACTGTGGCTCGGTAAGGCCGTGCGGCTTCAGGAGGGCATTCATGCGCGCTTCCAGCCATGCGCCCGTTACCATGATGTTGAGGAAGGCCCGCATGTGCGGGTCAGTAATGGGTCTGGACTTGAGCCGCGCTTCCAAGGTTAACATAGGGTGGAGGATTGGGTTTTAGGTAATGGCAGGCACGCTCAAAGCTACATACGGCGCGACGTATCTTGCCTTCTTTCTCCGCAGAAAAAAGAAACAGAAACGCTTATGCTGCGCATCGCCATCGTCAACGGCCCTAACCTTAACCTGCTCGGCGCCCGCGAGGTAGATATTTACGGCGTACAGCCTTTTGAAGAGTTCTACGCCGGCCTCAAGGCGCGTTTTCCGCAAGTGGAGCTGACTTTCTACCAAAGCAATGTGGAAGGCGAGCTGATTAACCATCTTCACGCCTGCCGAGGCGCTGTCCAAGGCATTATCCTTAATGCTGCCGGCTACACGCATACTTCCGTAGCCTTAGGCGATGCCGTAGCCGCCATTGGCTTGCCGGTGATAGAGGTGCATATATCCAATGTGCTGGCGCGGGAAGAATTTCGCAAGACGTCTTTCATTGCCGCGAAGTGTATCGGCTCTATCAGCGGGCTGGGCTTGGAAGGCTATGCGCTCGCGTTGCGGTATTTTATAGATACCATCTGACCAATCCGGGAAAAACCAACAGCAGCCAGGCATCACCCCGCCGGCCTATTTTTGCCACTCATGATTGGCGCCACCTTCCGCGGCATTGCCGCGCTTCTGCTCCTGCTGCTTCTTGGCAGTTGCGCCAATATCGTTCCTCCCGCCGGCGGCGAGAAAGACGTTACGCCGCCTAAGCTCCGCAGCATAGCGCCCCTGGATTCTCAGCGCAATACACGCGTCAAAAAGCTGGAGCTGGCCTTTGATGAGTACATTGTTCTTTCGGACGCGGCCACGCAGGTGCATATCTCGCCCTTGTTGCCTATTCCGCTGACTGTTACCGCCACTAGTAAGCGTGTCGCCATCATCATTCCCGACAGCCTCCTGCAGGATGCCACTACCTACCGCATCACCTTTGGCAGCGCCATCCGCGACCTTCATGAGGGCAATGTCTGGTCCGGCAACGGCTACATCTTCAGCACCGGCTCCTACTTTGATTCGCTATCGCTTGCCGGAACTGTCTATGACGCCCGCACCGGCCTGCGCGACAGCACAGCGCAAGTCATGCTTTACGCCGCAGGCGGTGGCGACAGCGCCGTGGTGCGCCATAAACCCATGTATGTAGTACATGCGGATGCCGCAGGTAACTTCCGCTTTGAGGGGTTGCCCGCGCGGCCATTTCGCCTCTACGCGCTGCGCGATGCCAACAGCAACCTCACCTTTGACGGTGGGGCCGAATGGATTGCCTTTGCCGACAGCATCATTACACCCATACCGGCCATGCGCTCCGATTTTATCCTACGCACCTTCCCCGAATCGCTTGGGGACACTGCGGTGTCCGTTGATGTCCGGCAGCGTGCCGGCTCTGGCCGGCAAGGACCGCCGCCCGGCCTTATTGTCCCGCCTGGACGTTATATCATAAGTGCAGATACCTCTGATGCTAAGAAGCGCAGCCAGGACATCACCCAACCCCTTACCATTACTTTTGGCCGCCGTATTGCAGGCGTAATGGCGCAGTCTAAAATCTTTCTTTTCTACGACAGTGCCGGCGCAACGGTGGAAGCGCCGCTGCGCATTACGGCCGCCGATACCGGCGAGCTGCGCTACACCATTAGCACGCCTTGGCGCGAGGATGCAGTATATACGCTGCGCCTGCAAAAAGGCTTTGCGAAAGACAGCGGCGGCACTGACCTGCTGCCGGGCCGCTACACATTCCGCACGAAGCGCGATGAGGATTACGGCAAACTGCGCGTCCACCTGCCGGGCCGCTTTTATGGGCGGGGCCATATCCTGCAGGTGAGCAATGAGCGCGACACCATCTACCAGCAATGGGTGGCCGATACGGTTGTTTCCCTCCTGCGCATCCCGCCTGGCAGCTATACTCTGCGCATTATAGAAGACCGCAATCAGAATGGCCGCTGGGATGCCGGCGACCTGTTCTTGCGTCGCCAGCCTGAAGGGGTTATTCCTTATGCTACCACCATTAATCTGAAGGCCGGCTGGGAACAGCAGATTGACTTTGAGGAGCCGCGGAAAAGGAGTCTGGATGATGCATTTCAAAAGCGCTGACGGACGATTATAGATGTTGAATCAGCTTGTGTGCAACCCGGTAATGTTGAAAAGTTGATAAGTTCATAGCCGCTTCAACGCCCCAACGCTTCGACGTCTCAACGCGCGCACTTATCTTCGCGCATGGCAGCAAACTCCAAGTTTTATGGCGAGGGCCTCACGTTTGACGATGTGCTCCTCGTGCCCGCTTACTCCGAAGTCCTACCCCGCGAGGTAAGCATCTCCACCCAGCTTACTAAAGACATTCGCCTCCAGATGCCTATGGTATCTGCCGCGATGGATACCGTTACCGAGGCACGGCTGGCCATTGCGCTGGCGCGAGAAGGCGGCATAGGGATGCTGCACAAAAACATGAGCATTGAGCGCCAGGCCGACGAGGTGCGCAAGGTAAAACGCTCCGAAAGCGGCATCATTACCGACCCCATTACCCTCTCGCCAGAAGCGAGTGTGGCTGAAGCCCGCCGCCTCATGCGCGACAACCGGATTGGCGGCATTCCAATCGTGGATGCGAACGGAAAGCTCGCCGGCATCCTCACCAACCGCGACATGCGCTTTGAAAAAGACATGTCCAAGAAGGTGAGCGAGATTATGACAAAAGAAAACCTCGTCACCGCGCCGGACGGAACAGACATGGCGAGCGCTGAAGGCATACTGGAGCAATACAAGATTGAAAAACTGCTCATCACTGATAAGAAAGGCCACCTGAAAGGCCTCATCACCTTCCGCGACATCCAGCACCTCAAAAGCCATCCAAATTCCTGCAAAGACAAGCATGGCCGCCTGCTGGTAGGTGCAGCCGTCGGTATTACCGGTGATACTTTAGCGCGTGTAGAGGCATTGCGCGCCGCAGGCGTAGATGTAATCACGCTGGACAGCGCCCACGGCCATTCGCGCGGTGTTATGGAGATGGTAGCGAAGGTGAAGAAGGCATTTAAGCATGTAAGCCTTATTGCCGGAAATGTGGCAACCGCTTCTGGCGCGAAAGCCCTTGCAGAAGCCGGAGCTGATGCAGTGAAGGTTGGTGTAGGCCCCGGTTCCATCTGCACGACGCGGGTTGTGACCGGCGCAGGCGCACCGCAGCTAACAGCTATCATGGAGGCATCAGAAGCGCTGAAGAAGAAAGGCATCCCGGTCATTGCCGACGGTGGCATCCGCTACACCGGCGATATGGTGAAGGCTATTGCAGCAGGCGCATCCTGCGTGATGGCCGGCTCCATTTTCGCAGGCACGGAAGAAAGCCCGGGCGAGATGATTATCTACGAAGGCCGGAAGTTCAAAAGCTACCGCGGCATGGGTAGCGTGGAAGCGATGAAGGAAGGCTCCTCCGACCGCTATTTCCAGGACGTAGAAACGGACATCAAGAAGCTGGTGCCGGAAGGCATTGTAGGCCGCGTGCCGTACAAGGGCACGTTGAATGAAATCGTGCAGCAGTTCGTAGGCGGCCTGCGGGCGGGCATGGGCTATTGCGGCGCAAAGGATATTGCGACCTTACAATCAGACGCGCAGTTCATCCGAATAACGGCGGCTAGCATGGCGGAAAGCCACCCGCATGATATTGTGATTACGAAGGAGGCGCCGAATTACAGCCGATAGCATTTTGGTTGCCGAAGCTTGCGTAACATAGGTTTCAGCGACTTTGTCATTCCCGAAGGGAATCTTTACTCGCAGCTTCTGTGAGATTCCCTGCGGGAATGACAAAGTTTGGGCGAGCAACGTTTACTCCGAATATAAACTGATTTAATACCGCCCAATACTCAACAACACCAACGTACAAGCCTGCATCGGCTCAATGCCTGCTTCTTCCGCCAACGCTTCCAACTGCATATTCTCCGTACCCGGATTAAAGATGATGCGTTTAGGCTTCAGCGAAAGGATGTAGTCAATGTACGGTTGCTGATTCGTTGGGTTCAGGTAAAGCGTAACCGTATCTACACCTTCCAGCGGCTGCTGTTCTGTTTCTATATCCACGTCCAGCACCTGCCCCTTCCGGTTGCCAATAGCTACCACCTCGTGGCCTTTGCGGCGCAGGGCGAGGATGGCCTTATTGCCATAACGCGCCGGATTTTCAGACGCGCCGAGGACTAATGTTTTCTTGCTCATAATCGGGAAACGGATTAAAAATAACGCCAGCGCCGCCAAGTATTGTGTTAGAACTTGCCCGTCGCCCCTTTTCGGCTATTTTTGCGCCCGTTCATTCTCAACTCTCCATTCTCAATTCTCCATTTAATTAGATGTCCGTTCTCGTCAACAAGTCTTCCAAAGTAATCGTTCAAGGTTTCACCGGCACTGAAGGCACTTTTCATGCCTCTCAGATGATAGAATACGGTACAAACGTAGTAGGCGGCGTGACACCTGCCAAGGGCGGCACGAGCCACCTGGAGCGCCCTGTTTTCAATACCGTAAAGGAAGCGGTTGACCAAACCGGCGCGGACGTGTCCATCATCTTTGTACCACCTGCGTTTGCCGCCGATGCGATTATGGAAGCCGCCGATGCGGGTATTAAAGTCATTATCTGCATCACTGAAGGCATTCCGGTGCAGGACATGGTGAGCGCGAAGGAATTTTTAAGCGGAAAAGACTGCCGGCTTATCGGCCCGAACTGCCCCGGCGTTATCACCGCAGGCGAGGCGAAGGTGGGCATCATGCCGGGCTTCGTGTTCAAGCCGGGCCGCATCGGCATCGTGTCAAAATCCGGCACGCTTACTTATGAGGCTGCCGACCAGGCCGTAAAAGCCGGCCTCGGCATCTCCACAGCCATCGGCATCGGCGGCGACCCGATTATCGGCACCACAACGCGCGAAGCGGTTGAGCTGCTGATGAACGACGACGAAACAGACGGCATAATCATGATTGGCGAAATCGGGGGCAACATGGAAGCCGAAGCCGCCAAGTGGCTGAAAGAAAATATGCGCAAGCCTGTTGTGGGCTTCATCGCCGGTCAGACTGCGCCTCCGGGCCGCCGGATGGGCCACGCTGGCGCCATCGTAGGCGGCGAGGATGATACGGCTGCGGGCCAAGATGAAGATTATGCGCGAATGCGGCATCAACGTGGTGGACAGCCCGGCGGATATTGGCAAGATGATGGCCGAGGTGCTGAACAAGAAGATGGCAACCGCATAGCAATCCGGTCGGAACGGCGCAGCCGGGCTGAACGGTTTCGCTACGGGAAAGCGTTCAAAATGACTTACAAAGCAATAGGTTTAATGTCCGGCTCATCCTTAGATGGGCTGGACATTTGTTTTGTACGGCTTTCAGAAAGGGGCGGAAGCTGGTCATATGAATGGGTAGCGACGGATTGCATTGAATATTCTAAGGAATGGGTCGCGCAATTGAAAGATGCGCATAAGCTGTCCGTACCAGACTTTCTAAAGCTGCATACCGCATACGGCCACCTCACAGGCAAGCTTGTAAAAGACTTTCTCCTAAAGAATGCTCCGGCTGAGGAAGTGGATTTCATTGCCTCGCATGGCCACACCGTTTTTCATGAGCCGTACAACGCCACAACCTGCCAGATAGGCGACGGCGCAGCAGTTGCTGCTGAAACCGGCATCCCGGTAATCTCCGACCTGCGTAGCATGGACGTAGCCCTTAATGGACAAGGCGCTCCCATCGTCCCAATTGGCGACAGGCTGCTGTTTCCCGAATACGAACACCTGCTCAATCTTGGCGGCATTGCTAATGTTTCTATTCAAAGCCAAGGCATCGCCTTTGACATTTGCCCCTGCAATCAGCTCCTGAATTATTACGCTGAAAAAGCCGGTATGGAATACGACGCTGGCGGCAAGCTCGCCAAAAGTGGTAATGTGGATGAAGCGCTTGCCGCTAACATTTCCATTCAGGAATACTACGCCCTCCAACCACCAAAATCGCTCGCCAACGATTTTTCAACAAGCCGCATTCTGCCGGAAATAGACAAGGCTGGACTTTCGCTTTACGATGCGCTTGCTACATGCGTCGCGCATATCGTATCGCGCATTGCCGCGGCGCTTCAACCCTTTGCCGACAAAGACATTCCTGCCAAAATCCTTGCAACAGGCGGAGGCGCGTTCAATACATTTCTGATAGAAAAACTCCAGGCAGCATTGACACCCTACAACATTGAAGTTGTCGTCCCGGAAAGGAGGCTGGTGCAATACAAAGAAGCCCTCATCATGGCGCTCATCGGGGCATTACGCTGGCGGGGCGAAGTCAATGTGCTGTCCTCTGTAACCGGCGCAAAGCGCGACAGCATTGGCGGTGCAATATGGGCCGGGAAAAAAATTGGGCTGAACGACCAGCGGGAGGGCTGACAAATTTCGCTAAGGGCAGACTACTCAGCCCCTTCACCACCGGCATTCCGGCTGCTATCCGGCGACGAGCCGTTCACGATATTATATACCGCCTGCGGCTGCCGGTAAATGCCGCTGTTGTATTTATTGCCCAGCACAATCACCGTAAAATTATCCATGATAAAACGGTAGAAGCAGGTGTTGTTGCCATGCCACCAGCCGTTGTGGTAGATTATCTTGTACCCATCCGGATAGCAAAGCATCCGCCATCCGAGACCATAGTTTTTGACACCGGCCTTCTCAAATGAGCAGGGGCCATACGCCATCTCCAGCGTGGCATTGCTCAAAAGCGTGTTCTTATAAAGCGACTGATCCCAGCGATACATATCTTCTACCGTGCTGTAGGTGCCCTTATCGCCGTAAATACCGTCGGCAAACATCACCGGCTCGCGCTGCCAGTTGTATTTATAGCTGATGGTCGCTGTTTCGGGCAAGCCTTTTACCGGGTCGGAAACAAAGGTGTTGGTCATCCCCAGCGGGCCGAAAATATGCTCCTGCATGAACTGCGGATAGGGCTTCTCCGTCACCACCTCAATGATGCGGGCGAGTACGGCGTAGTTCGTGTTGCTATAATGAAAGCGTGTGTTAGGCTTGAACTCAACCTTTGGTTTGTAATCCGCAATCAGCTCCATCAATTGCGCATTACTAATGGGTGTGTTGTGGTCTTTGCGGTAATTGTCCACCCAATGCGTATAATCGGGCAGGCCGCTCCTATGACAGAGCATCATGCGCAGCGTGATGCCCTCATACGGCCAGCCTTTGATGTAATCCAACACCGGCTTGTCTATATCCAGATACTTTTTCTCATGGAGATAAAGTACCGCGCCGCCGGTCAGTGTTTTAGAAGTAGAAGCTAACTGTGAAGCGGTATTCGGCGCCCAGGGCAAGCCTTTCTCACGATTAGCAACGCCGAAGTAGCGCTCATAAAGAATCTGTCCTTTATAGCCCACCAGCACGCTGCCGTTGAAGCCGCCGCGCACCTGAACATTGTAAAAAGAATCCAGCCGTTTGCGTATTAATTGCCACTCGGCAGTGGTCGTATCAGCATACGGAATAGCAACTGCACCGAGCTTCTTAGGCTGTTCGTGAAAACGGGGTGGAGGCGGGGAGGCCTGCACCTGCCCTCTATCGGAATGGCAGGCTACGAGGCAGGTGCAAAGCACCGGGAATGAAAGGAGTATATGGAGTACGCGGCGCAGCACGACGGTTGATTTTGGAAGGCGGCAAAGTTAGGCCAAGGCTACAGGGCTTGCCCCTTCAACTCCGCTTTTACAAACAGCTTGACCGCATCCATCAGCTCGTAATAACACTGCGCAAGTTGGTAGTATCGGCCCACGAAAATGTTGTACGCCTCATCAATAGGCGGCATGTGCTGCGCGCGCCGTTCCAACCCGCCCAGCGACTTGCGGATGCCTTGCAGTGTGCGCGAATTATAAAGCCAGTTATGCTCGCGCATATGCGGGAAATATTGCGCGAAGCGTGGCGGATGCCAGGCAGTAGTATCAGCAAGCTGCGCATAGGTTGTTTGCGCGAAATGCGCCAAGGCTTCCTCCGAGTTGAAGCAAGCCGGGTCATTGGCAAGGAAATGATCCCACAGTATGTCCAGAATAGGCCCGGCGTAAAGATGATATGGCTCACGAAACCAGATTTTCGCACGACCAACAGACGGATGCTCATCCGCGAAAGCGTCAATCTTCCTGTGCAGGCGGATGCCAGCCGCAATGCCTTCCGGAAAATCCGCTAAGGCTTTCTGGCCCTTTACATGGTCGGCAATCATATTGCCCGTCAGAATAAGCGGCTCGCCGAAGGAGAGGTAGGCGTGGGCGAGGTAATTCATGCGTTGGAATGTACGAGGGAAGGCTGTGGTGACGGGGGTGCTGGAAGAAGCGTCCGAAGATTCTGCAGTAGCAACCTCAGCTCATTATGCAGCCGGCTCAGGTACAGCTTCTGCGCAGCATTCAGCCGCGGCAGTGCGTCTGCAATTTTAAAAGTTTCATCGCCCCGCAACGGCTTTCTTGAGAAAGGCTTCGCCAGTTGCAGCGCTTCTTCAAAAAGCTTTGCGCAGGCTTCAACAAGCTCCCGGTCGGCGGCATCGGCAGGCGCGGCGGTCTCTTCGTATCGGCTACTGTCTATTTCCAGATGAAAATTATTCAGCTCCCGCGTGATGCGCACGCTGTGCATGATTAGCTGATAGTAAGCTGCGTAATCGCGCCGCAGCCCGCCGGGTTCCTGCACCGCGCGGTTAAAGGAATCAAAGGCATTGCTGTTAGCTACTTCCGCCACGCGCTTGAAACGCGTCCAGGTCAGCGCAGTGCGTTCAGAAAAAGTCGCGGCGAAGTAGGCCCAGTTTCGCGCAAGCGCACCAGCCAGCAATCGCGGCAGCCATTTTCTATCCCATGCAGGCAGCAGGAGAAAACCGGCGGTCACGCCAATAACAGCACCCAAAAGCGTAAGGCCGGCGCGCAGCAGAATGATTTGTTTGTCCAGCTCCTGCGACACGGAGAAGAGCACAACAAGATTTAGCGTGATGAAAAACGCGCTGACGCGGTATTGCGCTTTGAAAAAATGAATCATCAGGATGGCGGAGCAAAACAGCATCGCTTCCTTTAGATGAAGGTGCGCCGGCAGGAGCAGCAGCAATCCGCCGGCAATGCCGCCAGCCACGGTTCCAATGAGCCGGTCAATAGCCTTACGAATGGTGGCGACGAAATAGGGCTGCATGACAATGATGACAGTGAACGGCAGCCAGTAGCCGTGGTTAATGTGAAACCAGCGGGAGATGCCGACTGCCAGCGCGGCGGCCAGCGCCGTCCGCATCGCATATCGCGCCGTGTGCGAGTCAATGGAGAACAGCAGCCGTAGCGAGCGCCACCAATGCTTTGGGTGCAGCACGTAAATCGTCTTCATCACCGGGTAGGCGCGGAACATGGGTGACTCGGCAACGCCTTCCAGCCGCTGCATAGAGCGCTCCATCAGGCGCCCACAACGGGTGGCAAGCTGTATCACCCGCCGCACTGCCTGTGTGATGCCGAGTGAGGTAGGCGTGCGGTGCTCTTCCAGCGCCGTGAGCGCAATGCGAATGCTATCCACCGCATCGCGCATGAGCAGGGTTTCTTCGGGACGGCGGGTGAGCACCAGCACGCTCATTCGTTCAGAAGAAATGCGCAGCGCGCGAAAAAGCTTAGCCAGCCGGATGCGCAGGGCTTCCTCCACACTTTGCAGACGAATGCCTTCCAGCTCTTCTGCAATGGCAGTCATGTGTGTAGCAACGAGCGCTGCCGATTTGCGCACCTGCGCAAGCTGGTATTCCGCGCCTTTGCCTTCCTTGCCGCGCAGTTGGTGCGCAGCCCGCTCGTGAAATGCAAAGGAGACGTCTATCGCCGCCCGCACTTCTTTTTCCGCCACATAAAGCTCCCGCTGATTGGCACGCGCGGCCCGGCCATCCCAACCGGCAGCAATCTTCGCCATCAGCCCCGCCGATGCCCGCCAGATGCCTGATATAGTACGGCGGTAAGGTTGCTGCTCGCGCACGGCTAAGGCGGTGGTGAGGCCAAGCAGCGTATTCCACGCGCCACCGATAAGCGTGAGCAACATCCGTTCTTTCAGGTCAGTTCCGCTTGCAGGATGCGCGTTGGCGATGAGGAACATTACATACAGGCAAAGCGAAAGGCCGCTGCCGCGCTCGCCGAGGTTTTTGAATAACCCCGCAAGAAAAGCGACACCCAACATGCAGCCCACACTCCAAACCGCTGAGCCGCCGGTTGCGCTCCCTAGAAGCGTTGCTGCAAGCGTCAGCATTGCGCCGCCAAGCAGGATGCGCAGGCGCTGCGCGAAGGTGCCTTTGAGCGCTACCCAGCAAATACAATCCGCCGTCAGCGCTATCCATTCACCCGCTTCTGGCAGGCCTACGCTGATGCCCCAGGCCACGGGCACAACGGTGGCTATAGCCATGCGCAGTCCCCAGGTGAGCGATGGCTCTACCAGCTCGCGGTCGCGCAGTGCGCGGAGCTTTTGGCGGTATGGGATGGGGAAGGACAAGAGATTTTAGAAGAAAGAAAGAAGGACGATGAGCAGTTGTCGGTTAAAGCAATGCGGCGTTTAGCATTTCCTAATGGCTCCTTGCAGCGACTTTGTCATTCCGTAGGAATCTGTTCGGCCACGAGCAAGCCCAGCTACACACAGATTCCTACGGAAGGACAAAGATTGGGCGAGCAGCAATCCCGTCTAACTATTTCAGCTTGTCAACAATATCCGCGATTTCAGCCGCCGTTACCGTCCGCTCCAGGAAGAGCTTGTAATTATTCCGCGCGGAAATAATCATCGTTCCCGGTAGCGCGCCCGACCAGGCGTTGTCAATCTTCGGGATGAACTCGTTGGCGTTGCTTTCGCTGAACCAGACCACTTCCGGCTCCAGCTTTTTCTTTTTCACGTATGCGCTGAGCTTCGCAGGATAAGAATCCGGGAAGTCAAAAGAGACGAGCAGAACTTTCACCTTCTGGCCTGCGTAGCGTTTTTGCAGTGCGGTAAATTGCGGCAGCTCGGCCACGCATGGCGCACACCAGGTAGCCCAAAAGTTGATGATGTAGGTTGTATCCTTGTTCTTAGCACGCGCCATCAGCTTGTCGGCAGTATAAGCAGGAATGGATTGCGCATTAGCAGCATAGCCGATTGAAAAAATTATAGCGAGTAAAATAATAATCCGGTTCATGGCTGCAAAAGTGAACCCCATTTCCGGGCTTTGTTTGCCTTAGCCTCAATTTTGGGACGGCATTATTTTAGTTTGTCAATTCTTATATGAGCAGCATTCCAAAAGCGGCCCGTTTCTACCTCGCCGCGTTGTGCTTTACCGTCGCCATTTCCGGTTGCAATGATGATGCGCCGCCGGTGGCAAAGCGCATTGAAAAGACTTTTAAGAAGGATACGGTTGTTGAAAAGAAGGCAGAAGCGCCGCTACCTGCGTTCCGGTATTACTTTCTTTCCATGCGCAATAAGGACGAGGCTATCCGTGACAGCGCCCTGGCTGTTTTCAAAGCGCTGTCGCCCGCCGAGCAGAAAATTGTATTGAAGCTGAACCGTGTGGATGCGGCTTCGTGGAAGCGGCTTGACACGATGATTTTTCCGGAGAAGATTGACACAGCCTGGATGGCGTATTCCGTATTTCCAGCGGAGCTGCCGGTGCTGAAAGACGTGCGCAAGATGATATTCTTCGCTTACTACCCGGAAGCCTTTGGCATTTATGAAAGCGGGAAGCTCACCCATTGGGGGCCAACGAATATGGGCAAGAAAGCGTCACCAACACCGACGGGCCTTTTCTCCTGCAACTGGAAAGCGCTGGAAACGGTTAGTACAGTGGACGATGACTGGATTCTGAAATGGAATTTCAACGTCTGGAACAAAGGCGGCGTAGGCTTTCACCTCTACCAATTGCCCGGCTATCCCGCCTCGCACTCCTGCATGAGGCTGCTGGAAGAAGATGCCCGTTTCCTCTACGACTGGGCCGACCAATGGATACTGCGCAAAGGCGAGCTGGCTGCACAGGGAACGCCCGTGCTCATCTTCGGAGCCTATCCCTTCGGGCAAGGCAAGCCTTGGTGGAAGTTGGTGGAAAATCCTGCCGCGCTGAATGTGCCTGCCGATACGCTGAACGCGCTAGTGCAGCCGCAGTTGGAGAAAATCCTGGCGCGGCAGGCGACGCGGGACAACATTGCTGCGAAGATGCCGGGCAAAAACTCGTCGGACAGCGGTGTAGTAAAAGCGGCGGTAAGGCCATAAATGCCGCTGCTGCGCTACGAATTTTCTGCGGGCACATTGTGTAGCCGCATGAGGGACAACTTATCCCAATAGCCGCGCTGGAAGACGATTTTGCCGTCAATCACGTGGAAGAATCCGCAGCCGCGCAGGCCTTTCGGGTCGTACCATTCCAGGATGGCCCACTCGCCGTCTTCAAAGATGTTGTCGGGGATGCAGACCGTTTCGGCTTGTGCGAATTCTGTCTCAAACATCTTACGTATGGCGGCTTTACCGATGACCGGCTCGTTGGCAACTTGGTGATTGGTAGCGAAGTCGGCGTAGAGGTCGGTGATAGCGGCTGCGTCGGCGTTGTTGAACGCGGCGAGCCATTGGAAGATGATATCTTTTGGCAAAGGCATCTTTATTTCATTCTGTCAAATGCCAGGCGATTCGCTACTTAATAATATCAGCAAGGCGATTTCCTTGAAATGCTTGGTGTTCAAGGTGTCCATTGTAAGGCCATGAACCACAGCCGTTGCGGCAATGAAGAGGTCGGGCTTGTCAATGGATTTGCGCTTCGTCTTTAGTTCCGCTACGATGTCTGCCGCCTGTCTCGCAGCTTTTCGGTCAAAATCTAAAACGGTCAGGCGGCTCATCATGGCATCCCAAAACTGTTTGTGCTGCGGCGTAGCACCGTTGTAAATTTCAAATTCGGTTATTGCAGAGATGTAAAGCCGGTCGTAATTCCGGAAATGGTCAATAAGCTTTGACTTGCTTTTGTCGGTCTTGCGGAAGTAGTCAATGAGGATGCTCGTGTCAAGCATCAGATTTTTGTCCGCCATGCTGCAATACTTTTCCGGTTTTCTGCCACAATTGCAATGTCCTGTTCGGAATAGACGGGGCCTTTCAGCAGGAAGTCTATAAAGTCGTCTCCTTTGCCAGCAACCTTTGCGGTACTATCGTCAAGTTGCTTTTTTAGTTTTTCTTTTTGAGCGGGACTCAGGCTTTTTACCGCTGTTAGTAAGTCCTGAAAAGGCACCTGTACTTTCAGTTCCATGGTTCCGAAGTTACTGATTTAGGTCTAAGCTTTCTTTACGGTTGAGCGGCTCCGGCCTGCCAGCCGCTCTACTTGCGCTTTGGCTTGCTGCACAGATATTGGCAGCATCACGCGTTGTTGCGTCAAAGTGTTCATAAGCTGCAACTCGTTGGCTGCCCAGCCATTGCCGAATAATCTGCGGGAAGTGCTCGTCCATTGCGGGGTTATGGCGTTCATCTGGCTGAATATTGTGTAAAAGTAAGACGATGGTGCTAGGCTAAAATTTTCTGTTTCATCCAACATAACCTTGTAATTTACGAGACAAGTCTTTAATCTCGCTACAGTCCATTTGACCTTGGTTTATGTCATAACGAGCCGAGAAGTAGCGAGAATATTGTAAATTATCGCCAGCCTTTCTGCGCTTTTAAAGCAAAATATTGTTGCTGTGATGAAAGCATGTTAGTAGAGGTTACATTTTTTTCAGGAACTTCATCTACCCACAAGCATTTTCGTTTGATTTCCTTATAATACTCAGAATATTGATTGTAAAAATCTTTATTAGTATTTATATGAAATTCTCTGCCTTTATCAACTCTAAAAAATGACACAGCAAAGTTATCAAAAAGGCCAAAGTCAAGTTTATGGACATTGGTATCAATTCCTTTTAATTCTTCAGCTTCTACAAAACCAATACTATAACCGTTCTTTATTTGATGCAAAAATATTTTTTTTTCCTCTGTTTCGGTTGGACACCAAGAATGGCCATTCTTTTCATATTCTGTGTTTATCACAAATATTCTTTCTAATGTCATATTGATACCCATGCGCTTATTTCTATCATATTGCTCCTTAATAATGGCTAAGTAGTCTTTCCCTTCGCGTTTTATCCAAAATGAAGTATCATCTACACTTACAGCTACGAAGCGATGCTGAGCATATTTGATAAATGTATTGAATATCTTCATGATGAGAGGCCCGCTACACATTACCTCAGCCCAAGTAAGCAATTGTAAAGTCCTACGTATGCTTTTGTAAATTTCAACAGAAGCATTATGATATGGTATAGTTGATGATATTGTTTGCTCAAAAAGCTCAGAGGATGTGGCTATGTTATGTCTAGTTTTACTAGAGAGAACATGAATAATATCAAATATTAATTCTTCTTCAGTATGAATGTCTTTATTTAAAAACTTTATGTTTGGGCTAATCTCAGCGATGGGATTCTTAATCTTATGACTTGAATACTCACTGCTAACTAAGAAATCTCTTATTTGCTTCTTAAAACCTTCATTTTTACCATCATCATTTTTGCCCGTTGTATCAAAGCTGTATGGAAGGGTACGATGATGATGTAAGTCAAACGGAATGTGCTGAATCTGTTCCGATTCAATAATTTGTATATAAGGTTTGTTAGTTGCATGACGTACTGCTAATTCATAATATACATTCTGATTCTTGCCTGATAAATCGGCAACGACAAGTTCTGATTCAAACAAGTCGTCAATTATTCTGTGTGTTATACTACCAGGACTTGTAACTGTATCAGCACGAATCACATTATAACCTAAATCATCTAATGTATCTTTCAACAAGCCCATTATATAATCTGACTGTATTCGCGTTTCTGAATTGACCTGCCCAATTCCGGAAATGAAAAAGCATGTTTTATCGTTATTCATGACACTCTTTTTCTCTTGATTACAAACAATAATAAATTTAATTAATACAATACGAATTTCGTGTCGTATTATGCCTTGCTACATCATCTCATCTCAGCAAAATACTTATGAAAATAAGGTATCGTCTCAATCCCCTTCTCATAATTCGCGATATCAAACTTCTCGTTCGGCGAGTGGATGTTGTCGTTGTCCAGACCAAAGCCGAGCAACACCGTCTTCAGGCCCAGCGTGCGCTCAAACAGCGCGATGATGGGAATAGAGCCGCCGCCGCGCGTCGGAATCGGGTCTTTGCCGAAGGTGGTTTTCAGCGCCTTCTCCGCCGCCTTGTAAGCGGGCGAGTCCGTCGGTGTCACCACCGGCTCCCCGCCGTGGTGGGCCGTCACTTTCACTTTCACGCCGGCTGGCGCAAGGCTTTCAAAATGCTTTGCGAACATGTTGGAGATTTCGTCGCTCACCTGATTGGGCACGAGGCGCATGGAGATTTTTGCATAGGCCTTTGAAGGCAAAACCGTCTTCGCGCCCTCGCCGGTGTAGCCGCCCCAGATGCCGTTGCAATCAAGCGTGGGGCGGGTGCCGGTACGCTCCAGGTTGCTGTAGCCTTGCTCGCCCCATTCCGCGCCGATGCCAAGCTCTTCGTTGTATTCTTTTTGGTTGAAAGGCGCGGCGTTGAGCTTCCTCTTTTCCTCATCGCGCAGCTCCTGCACCTTGTCGTAAAAGCCGGGGATGGTGATGTGGTTGTGCTCGTCGTGCAGGCTCGCAATCATTTTGCAGAGCGCGTTAATTGGGTTTTGCACCGCGCCACCATAAACGCCGCTGTGCAAGTCGCGGTTCGGGCCGGTCACTTCCACCTCCATGTAGGCGAGCCCGCGCAGGCCGCTTTCTATAGAAGGGTGCTCCATGCTAATCATGCTCGTGTCGCTCACAAGCACGATGTCGGCAGTCAGCATGTCCTTATGGTCTTCCAGAAACTTGCCGAGGTTGGACGAGCCCACTTCTTCCTCGCCTTCAATCATGAACTTAATGTTGCAGGGTAGCTCGCCGGTTTTCGCCATCACCTCCAGCGCCTTCACGTGCATGAACATCTGGCCCTTATCATCGCAGGCGCCACGGGCGTAGATTTTCCCGTCCTTAATCACTGGCTCAAAGGGTGGGCTTGTCCATAAATCCAGCGGGTCAGGCGGCTGCACATCGTAGTGGCCATACACGAGCACTGTCGGTTTGGACGCGTCGGTGATTTTCTCGCCATAGACAATCGGGTGGCCGGGCGTCGGGATGATTTCGGCTTTGTCGGCGCCAGCCTTGAGCAGCGAATCCTTCACGGCTTCCGCGCAGCGCGCAACATCGCCTTTGTATTTGGAATCGGCGGAGACGCTGGGGATGCGGAGGAGTTCCAGCAGCTCGTCAATGAAGCGCTGGCTGTTTTGGGATTGGTAGTCTTTCCAAGTTTGCATGGGGGATTGGATTAGGATGGGAAATTAACCACTAAGAAACTATGAGCCTATCCGGAAATAGCTCAGAGCATCTTTTGTCATCCCGGAACGGGAACTTTTGTTATTACGTGCGTGGCGTTTATAGTTCCCGTTCCGGGATGACAAAAGATTGGGAAACAGCCCGTAATCTATTTTTTGGATGGGCTCTAAGAGCACTCCGAGACACTAAGAAATCCGCCTTAGTGCAACTTAGTGGCTTAGCGTCTTAGTGGTAAAAGGATATTACTGAGCGCAGGCATCGCCCGCAACCTTGCCGCCACCGTCCAGCGGCATCCCACCGATGGCATGGCCTTTCAGCGCGGCGTTGGCAAAAGTGATGCGCGTATTCATCTCGTTGTGCATGTCTGTAATCGGCTTGTTGCAGCCAAAGCCAACCGGCATCAGCCGCTTGCAGTCTACACCGGCCTTGACGAGCCATTGGCAAACTGCCAAAGCGCGCGCCTCGCTCAGCGCCTGCGCCTTGTCGCCGCAGCTTACATGCCCTTCCACCCGCAGCGTGGAGATATAGCTTTTATCGTCCAGAAATTTTTTAATGGTCTTGAGCGTACGCGTGCTTGAAGGCAGAATTTCTGCACTGTTAGGCTTGAACGATACGCCTCCGCTTTCCGCCCACACCTCATTGTTCTTGATAGCATAAGTCAGCGGGCCGTTCGGGTCAACCGGCTCATTGTTCTGCGCAACAATCATTTGTTGCGCAAAGGCGGTCGGCGCGCACGCGGCCAGCAGCATGGTAAAGAGAATAGTGTTCATGGATGAAAGTTATTTATCCGAAAATACGTAGGAACGCGCCGCGGCGCGTTCCTACAGACGCGAAACCAAACCCTCCACGAGCCGCGCCAACTTCGGAGCCGCAGCATTCGCAGCCGCCAGCACTTCTTCATGCGTAATCTTATTGAGCTCCTCACGGATGCCGATGTCGGTGATGATGCTCGCGCCGAACACCTTCATGCCCGCGTGAATCGCGACTATCACTTCCGGCACCGTGCTCATGCCTACCAGGTCGCCGCCAATGCGGTGCAGCCATTCGTATTCGGCCCGCGTCTCAAAGGTTGGCCCTTGTAGGCCTACGTACACGCCTTCTTTCACTTCAATACCTTGCTCCTTCGCTATAGCTTTTGCAGTTTCAATAAACGCATAGCTATACGGCTCGCTCATATCCGGGAAGCGCGGGCCGAGGCACTCATCATTCTTCCCGCGCAGCGGATGCTCCGGATGAAGATTGATATGGTCTTTTATCAGAACAATATCGCCGACGCGATACGCCGGATTCATGCCGCCGGCGGCGTTGGAAACAATGAGTGTCTCGCAACCAAGCGCCCGCATAACGCGCACAGGAAAAGTGACCTCATCCATGCTGTAGCCTTCGTAATAATGAAAGCGGCCAGCCATCATTACTACAGCCTTGCCGCCAAGTGTACCGAAGATGAGTTTACCCGCATGGCCTTCTACTGTGCTCTGAGGGAAGTGCGGAATTTGGTCGTAGGGAATGGAAGCTTCTATTTCTACTAAGTCAACCAAGCCGCCAAGGCCGGAGCCCAAGATGATGCCAGTTTGGGACGTGCGTGTTGTATTGGAACGTAGGAAATCAGCGGTGGCTTGGATACGGTCGTAAAGCGTCATAAGGACGCCAAATGTAGGAACGCGTCGCGTCGCGTTCCTACGGGATGGATTTACGTACAATCCCTTCTTCGCCATCATAACCGGGATTCGGCACAACATTCACGCCAATCTTCACATCTGCATGCAGCTCATTAAAATGCCGTTGTTCAATCGCATCAATCGCCGCCTTGCGCTGGAGGTGCTGACCAACTAAAGTTTTAATGCGCGACCCCGCCATGTGCAGGATGTCGTTCTTCTGCCGGATGCGCGCCAGCGTCCTTGCCAGAAAGACGAACAGCAAGCCCGCCAAACCAATCAGTGTATAAACGCTCCATTGCAGCATCTGCACATTCTGCAATCCTAAAGTCTGCACATGCTCCGGCCGTTTTAACTGGAAGAGCAGATAGAACGGATACAGCTTATTCAGAAAAATGCAGACGGCAATAGCGCCGAGAAAAAGCGCCCAGCATAACAGCTCGCCGAAGAGAATAAGCCCTTTGCCTGCCAACCGACGCGCGGCCGGCTTGCGCAGTTGCAGCGCCAGTGGGTCAAAGTCCTCAATCTGCGCCCCAATCATCCGCTTCTCTTCGCGGAACTCGTGGAGCAGGTCGTCTTGTAAACGTGTTTGAGCCATTGTTGGTAAAAAGTCTGGATGAATAGCTGGTTGCAAAATGCAAAATAGTCGTTGTAAACCACAAACCTTTCCGCTAATGCTTTATATCGTAAATGCTTTGACCGACCTTCGCGCGCCGCCGGAGCATTCCGGTAATTCTTCCATTCTGTGAATTCTGGTTCAGACCATGTACGATAAAGAAATAGCCCGCCGCCGCACCTTCGCCATCATCTCGCACCCGGATGCCGGCAAGACAACACTCACCGAAAAGCTGCTCCTCTTTGGCGGCGCCATTCAGGTGGCCGGCGCGGTGAAGAGCAACAAGATTAAGAAGCATGCGACAAGCGACTTTATGGAAATAGAGCGCCAGCGCGGAATCTCGGTGGCTACATCGGTGATGTCGTTTGAATACGCCGATACGCTCATCAACCTTCTGGATACACCCGGCCACAAAGACTTTGCGGAAGACACCTACCGGACGTTGACGGCGGTGGATTCGGTAATTCTGGTAATTGATTCCGTGAATGGGGTGGAGGAGCAGACGCGCCGTCTGATGGAGGTGTGCCGGATGCGTGATACGCCGGTGATTGTGTTTATCAACAAGATGGATAGAGACGGCAAGCTGCCCTTTGACCTGCTGGATGAAATTGAAAAGGAACTAAAGATTTCCCTGCATCCGATGAGCTGGCCGATTAATAGCGGTAAGGAGTTCAAAGGCGTGTATAACCTGCATGAAAGCAGCCTCTTACTATTCTCGGCAGGTCAGAAGCTTACCGAAGACAACTCTATTCCCATAGAAAATCTGGAAGATAGCTCGCTGGATGAACGGATTGGCGCGCGCGATGCGGCACAGCTTAGGGAGGATGCAGAATTGCTGTCGGGCGTATATGGCGAGTTGGATAAGGATGACTATCGTGCAGGAAGAATTGCGCCCGTTTTCTTTGGCTCAGCTGTGAATAATTTCGGGGTAAAAGAGCTGCTGGACACCTTCATCCAAGTCGCACCGCATCCACTTGGACGCAATACAGACAAGCGCTTTGTAGCGCCGGATGAAGAAAAATTTTCCGGTTTCATCTTTAAGATTCACGCCAATCTTGACCCGCGTCACCGAGACCGCATCGCATTCCTGCGCGTGTGCTCCGGGCGCTTTGCGCGCAATACCTACTACAAGCATACGCGCTTGGAAAAAGACGTGCGCTTCTCCAATCCTTATTCCTTCCTTGCGCGGGAAAAGGATGTAATTGAAGAAGCTTACCCCGGAGACGTGGTCGGCCTTTTTGATACGGGCAGCTTTAAAATCGGCGACACGCTGACGCAAGGTGAGCTGATGAAGTTTACCGGCATCCCGACTTTTTCCCCGGAAATTTTCAAGGAGCTTGTCAATAAAGACCCGACGAAGACGAAGCAGTTGGAAAAAGGCATCCAGCAGCTAACAGACGAAGGCGTGGCGCAGCTATTCACACAGCACGGCGGCAACCGGAAGGTGATTGGCTGCGTGGGCGAGCTTCAGTTTGAGGTGATTCAATACCGGCTCCTACAGGAATACGGCGCGAGTTGTGCCTTCATGCCGCTGTCTTTCTACAAAGCCTGCTGGATAACAGGTGACAAGGCTAAGATTGAAGACTTTGCGCGTTTTAAGCAGGCGAACATCATGGAAGACAAAGACGGCAACCTCGTTTATCTCGCGCAGAGTGAATGGTTCCTCAATACCGAGCGGCAGAACAATCCTGATATTGAGTTTCACTTTACGAGCGAGTTTAAGACTGCCGTTGCGTAGGCTTACTTGTTCTTTGGCAAGCTGTTCACATAATCATAAGCATCTTCAACGAAGCCTTTCCATTTCGCCGCCTGCTCTTTCGGAATTACAATCCAGCCATTCATCGCTCGTCCGCCTTCCATCGGCGCAAACATCTCATAGCCGCTACGCAACAAATCTTCTACCATATCCTTCGGTGGCTTCATCACTAGCTTCTCCTGCCATATCAGCGACGACGCTTTGCCGTTTGGTGATTTGATGCAGGGACAGCCGAACATCTTGCTCAGTTTTGCGTCCGGTATGGCAGCGACTATTTCTTCAAAAGCTTGCAAGGCGGTTTTCATCCGGTAAAGAAAAGACGTACGCGCTTTTCTCCCGCTTCTCCTCACCCTTTTCACAAGCGCAGCTAAAATGCAATTATTTTGCCCGCGCTTTCCCCGCAACCATTTATGAATAAACTTTCCTGCCTCACCGCGCTGCTGCTTGCTGCCACCCTCCTTTCCTGCAATAACGATAACGACAGCAAGCGGCCCGCAAGCGCCAAAGGCGATATCCTCGTCGTCAATATGGACACAACAGTCAGCCCTGCACAAGATTTTTTTGAATCTGCTGTCGGCGGCTGGCTTAAGCGTAATCCTATTCCTTCGGATGAAACTTCCTGGGGCATTGCCAAGCTGGTGAATGAGGAGCTTTACCAGCGCAAGCGAACGATTAATGAGGAAGCAGTCAAGAAAAGCACGCGTTCCGGCACCGAACAGCGCGTGGCTGATTTCTGGACTACCGGCATGGACAGCGCGACGATTGAAAGCCAGGGCGCGGCACCTCTGAAGCCTGAGCTAGATAAAATCAATGCGCTACAAACGCGCAGCGAAATTGTGGCTGAGGCGGCGCGGATGCACACAATGGGCGCAGGCGTTTTTTTCAGTGAAGGCGTAGCCCAAGATGCGAAGAACAGCGAGGTGATGGCTTACAATCTCAATCAAGGCGGTCTCGGAATGCCTAACCGAGATTATTACTTTAATACTGATGCGCGTTCCGCGAAAATCCGCACGGCGTACCCGGCTTATGTTGCTCGTATTTTCAGGCTGATAGCTGTCGGTGATACGGCCGCCGCAGACGGCCGGGCAAAGGCAGTTGTGGCGCTGGAAACAAAGCTGGCGCAGGCATCGCGCAAGCTGGAAGACTTGCGCGACCCTTATGCCAACTACAATAAGATGACGGTGGACGGCCTGCAAAAGCTGTCGCCGACTATGGACTGGCACAGCACCTTCTCAACCATTGGCCTGCCTAAAGTGGATACGGTCATCGTAGGGCAGCCGGAGTTTTACAAGGCGCTGGATAAGGTCGTCACCACTGAAAGCATTGAGACGCTAAAGGATTATCTCGCCTTTCATTGGGCGTCCGAGTTTGCGCCATACCTCTCCAGGCCGTTTGTAGATGCGCACTTTGATTTTTATTACAAGACGCTTCGCGGCGCGGCGGAGCAGCGCCCGCGCTGGAAGCGGGTGCTGGATGCGCAGGAAAGCGCAATTGGAGAGGAACTCGGCCAACTCTTTGCCAAAGAGTATTTCAACGAAAAAGCAAAGGCGCGTTACAGCGATATGGTAGAGAAAATCCGTGATGCCTATCGTTTTCGCATTCAAAAGCTGGACTGGATGAGTGACAGCACAAAGCAAAAAGCGCTCGCCAAACTGGCAACGATGAAAAAGAAAGTGGGCTACCCAGATAAGTGGAAGGATTTCTCAGCGATGAAAATCGGTCGCGCCTCTTTTGCGGAAAACATGATGCGCTCCGCCGAATGGTGGAATGCTTACAGCATAGCTAAGTGGGGCAAGCCTGTTGACCGTGAGGAGTGGGACATGACGCCGCAGACTTACAACGCCTACTACAATCCCTCCAATAACGAAATTGTTTTGCCTGCCGGCATCTTCACCGTGCCCGGCTATCGTGATGAAGAGTTGGATGACGCGCTCGTATATGGCTATGCAGCCGCATCCACCATTGGCCACGAAATCACGCATGGATTTGATGATGAAGGCCGCCAGTTTGATGCTGCCGGCAATCTGAAGAATTGGTGGAGCCCGCAGGATTCTGCTCAGTTTTCGCTCCGCTCACAGAAGCTTGTAGCTCAGTTTAACGGCTTCACCGTTGTTGATTCTATTCATCTGAACGGCAAAGCGGAACTCGGCGAAAACCTCGCTGACCTCGGCGGCATTCTGCTGGGCGTGGATGCATTCAAGCAAACAGACGTTTACAAGAAGGGCGAGAAAATTTCCGGCCTCACGCCGTTGCAACGCTACTTCCTCGGCTATGCGCTGGGTTGGATGTACCAGATGCGCGACGAAGAGTTGGCGTCACGCGTGATTACGGACGTACATGCCCCTGCAAAGTGGCGCGTAAACGGCCCGCTGCCGAATGTACCTGCATTTTATGAAGCGTTTGCTATAAAACCTGGAGACAAAATGTATCTGCCGGACAGCGCACGGGTAAAGCTGTGGTAACGCTTGGTTGGGTTGCCCTCATTCAGCGAATAAGGCGGCCTGACAAATTCTAATATTCACCTGCATAAAGGATGCTTTTCCCAAACGGGCTGGCATCCTTTTTCTTTGCAGCGCTTCAACTCATTTAATCTGCATAACAGCCCGTTCTAAAAATGAACATTACCAAACTCCTTATCGCTAATCGCGGTGAGATTGCCATACGTGTATTCCGCGCAGCTACCGAACTGGAAATCCCGACTGTTGCTATCTACACTTACGAAGACCGATACTCCCTGCACCGCTATAAGGCGGATGAAGCGTATCAGATTGGAGAGGACAGTGACCCGCTGAGGCCTTACTTAGATATGAATGCCATCATCAGCATTGCGAAAGCATGTGGTGCCAATGCTATTCACCCTGGCTATGGTTTTCTAAGCGAGAATGCCGCGTTTGCTGAAGCCTGCGCGGCGGCGGATATAACCTTCATTGGCCCAAAGCCGGAGGCGATGCGAGCGCTTGGTGATAAGGTGCGTGCAAAGGAAGTAGCGATTCGAGCCGGCCTTCCCATCATTGAAAGCAATCGGGAAGTGCTGACAGACGAAAACATTGCTCTGAATGAAGCGCAACGCATTGGCTATCCGGTAATGATAAAAGCGGCCGCTGGCGGTGGCGGGCGCGGGATGCGTGTCGTGCGAAGCGATGATGAGCTGACGAGGTCATTTACTGAAGCGCGTAGCGAGGCGAAGACTGCCTTTGGCGACGACACGGTGTTTCTGGAAAAGTTCGTTGACCGCCCTAAGCATATTGAGGTGCAGATTGCTGCAGACAGTCACGGCAACATCGTTCATCTCTACGAGCGGGATTGCAGTGTGCAGCGCCGTTTCCAAAAAGTCGTTGAGATGGCGCCGTCCATCAACCTGAAAGAGGAAACGCGGGAGCACCTTTATAAATACGCGGTTGATATTGCCGCTGCGGTTGGCTACAACAACCTCGGCACCGTAGAGTTTCTGGTGGATGCGGATGAGCACATTTACTTCATTGAAGTGAATCCGCGCATTCAGGTGGAGCATACGGTTACGGAGATGATCACCGGCATTGACCTGATTAAAACCCAGCTTTACATCGCAAGTGGCTATGCGCTTTCCTCTAAAGAAATAGGTCTCGGCGAGCAGGCTGCTATTCCCAAAAACGGCGTAGCCATCCAATGCCGCATCACAACAGAAGACCCGGCTCAGAACTTCAAGCCGGATTATGGAACGCTTACCACTTACCGCAATGCGGCGGGCTTCGGCGTGCGCCTCGACGAAGGCAGTACCTATCCGGGGATGAAGATTTCGCCCTTTTTTGATTCCATGCTCGCAAAGGTGAGCACGCATGGGAAAGACCTGCCGGATGCCGCCGCTAAGATGCTGCGGGCGCTTAAAGAGTTTCGGATTAGGGGCGTAAAGAACAACATTCCATTCTTAGAAAATCTGGTGGCGGCGCCGGACTTTATGGCAGGAGCAGCAACCGTGAATTTCATTAGCGAGCATCCTGAATTGTTTCAGTTCTCGCAGCGTCTGGACCGGGGCACCAAGGTGTTGAAGTACCTCGCTGAGGTAACGGTAAATGGCAATCCCGACGTCAAATTAAAGCATGACGGGCGGAGCTTTGAAAAGCCGGTTGTGCCGCATGTGGACGCACATGGTGCTCCTCCGAAAGGCACTAAACAGTGGCTGACGGAGTTTGGCGCTGAAGCGTTCGCGGCATGGCTGCGCGCCGAGCAGCCGATTCATTACACGGATACTACGCTTCGGGACGGCCACCAGTCGCTCATTGCCACGCGAATGCGTACGGCGGATATGCTGCGTGTGGCGGAGGCATTTGCAAAGGCGCATCCGCAGACTTTTTCTATGGAAGTGTGGGGCGGCGCTACGTTTGACGTTTGTATCCGCTTTTTGCGTGAAGACCCATGGCAGCGCCTGCGTTTACTGCGCAAAGCCGTACCAAACGTCCTCCTGCAAATGCCTCATCCGCGGGATGAACGGTGTGGGCTACGCGGCTTATCCTGATAATCTGATTGAAAAGTTCGTGGAGCAAAGCTGGGAGAATGGTGTGGACGTCTTCCGCATTTTTGATTCGCTTAACTGGATGCCCAATGTTGCGCCTTGCATTGAAACGGTTCGCAAGCGCACCGGCGGCATTGCCGAAGGCACGCTTTGCTACACCGGCGACATTCTTGACCCGAAACGGACAAAGTTTACGCTTGATTATTACGTGCGGCTGGCGAAGGATTTAGAGAATGCCGGCGCGCACATTCTCGGCATTAAGGACATGAGCGGATTGCTAAAGCCGCTTGCTGCGCGTGCGTTGATTCCTGCACTGCGCGATGCGGTGAAAATTCCGCTGCACCTGCACACGCATGATACGAGCGGGCTGCAGCCGGCTACTTACCTCGCGGCAATTGAAGGTGGGGTAGACGTCGTGGATTGTGCACTTGGCGCGTTGTCGGGCCTTACTTCCCAACCTTCGTTTAACTCCGTGGTGGAGATGATGCGTTTCCATCCGCGCGAGCAACCATATGACATTAAGTCGCTGAATGCTTTTTCCAATTATTGGGAGGCTGTGCGGGAGAAGTATTATCCTTTTGAAAGCGGATTGAAATCGCCACAGGCGGAGGTATATCAGCATGAGATTCCCGGCGGGCAATATTCTAATCTGAAGCCGCAGGCTGCCGCACTCGGCCTTGCCGATAAGTTTGAGGAAATCAAGGAAACATTTGCAGATGTGAACATGCTGTTCGGCGATATTGTGAAGGTGACACCGTCGTCAAAGGTGGTTGGTGACATGGCGCAGTTTCTGGTGGCTAATGGATTGACAACCGCCGATGTGGTTTCTAAAGGTGCATCATTGTCCTTCCCGGAAAGTGTGGTCGGGATGATGCGCGGGGAATTGGGGCAGCCGGAAGGCGGTTTTCCGAAAGAGGTCCAGGAGGCTATTCTTAAAGGCGAGCAGCCGACCGAAGGCCGGCCCGGCGAGCATTTGGCGCCTGTGGATTTTGACGCGGAACTTGTTGCCTTCCGCGAACAGTTCGGTGAGGAATATGGACTAACGGATTTTATCTCTTACAAGTTTTATCCAAAGGTTTTCGAGGAAGGCGCAGCATTCCGGAAAGAGTATGGCGATGTGAGCGTGATGCCAACAACGCTTTTTTTCTATGGCATGAAGCCCGGCGAGGATGTGACGATTGAGATCGCGCCGGGGAAGACATTGCTTATTCGCCTGTTATCTATTTCCGAACCTGATGAGCGGGGGCACCGTACGGTCTTTTTCAAGCTGAACGGACAGACGCGGAATATTGATGTGCTTGACCGGAGTATCAAGGTGGAGACGCGGGAGAATAGGAAAGCGGAAGCTGGGAACACGAAGCATGTAGCGTCGCCTTTGCAGGGGCGGCTGTCTAAGGTGTTGGTAAAGGCGGGTGATATGGTGAGGAAGGGCCAGCCGTTATTTGTGATTGAGGCTATGAAAATGGAAAGTACGGTGAGCACCTCGGCCGATGGAGTGATGGCAAGGCTTGAATTGGAAGCCGGAGCATTGGTGGAGACGGGAGATTTGGTAGCGGAGCTGGGGTAAAGCTATGTGGGCTATGGTGCTATGTGGTTAGTCAGGTAACTGGCGGAAGATTTCATTAACCCTTGTCTTCTGGCCATTGTGGAAGATGCTTGTTGAGTAGAAATTGAGTAGTAGTCCCTTTGGCGCTTTGAGAAGCTTCATGTAAGTAATGAGTCTGGCTTCTTCGATTGGGTCAACTTCTGAAATAGCGCGAAACATGACGAAGAGTGCGTTCTCAATAAAAGCATCAACGTGTAAATCCTGATAAACAGTGATGCCTTTGTAAGGTATCTCCAATTGAAGGTTCGACTGAAACCTGATATTCCTCAGGTTCAATTCATGATTCATGCATTCCCGGTAAATACTTTCCAAAAGACCAGGGCCAAGCGTCTTATGCACTTCAATAGCAGCGCCGATTACTTCATAAGTTAGCGCATTGAGTTGTGTCTTTGTCATACTAGCTAATAGAACCACATAGCAATATAGCCCACATAGCTCATCACTCCACCAAGCCCCTCAGCCTCACTATCACCTGCTCTACCACCGCATCCGGACAACTGGCTCCACTCGTAATCAGTACACGCAAGGGCCGCGTGTCTGGCAACCATCCCGGAGTTTCCACTATCTCACGCCGATGCATATCAAAATGACGGATGACATCCTTATTCAAAAGGCAAGCCTCATTTTCTATGTAATAAGTCGGCAGCCGCTCCTCACAAAGCTCTACGAGGTGCGAGGTATTAGAAGAGTTATACCCACCAATCACAAGTGCTAATTCTGCTTCCGTCTCCAGCATCTCCATCACCGCACCCTGATTATCAGCCGTTGCATAGCACAGCGTATCACGCGTATCCGCAAAATGCTTTGTAACCGTCTCCGGTGTCAGGTCATAATGTTTTATTATTACTTCCTTTAGATAATCCGCAATGCCCTGCGTTTCACTCGCCAGCATCGTCGTCTGATTCACCACACCAATACGCTGCAGGTCGCGACTTACCTCAAAATCATGACTGAATTGTCCGCGAAACTCATCATAAAAAAATTCCGGCGTTGCCTTACCGGTAATGTACTCTGACAGCCGCTCTGCCTGTGCCATGTCCTTCACTACCACCGTCGGAGTATGGGCCTCACTATGGCTGAAAGTGGCGCGCGTCTCCTCATGCTTCGGCTTGCCATGCACCACCACCGTGTAGCCTTCGGCGCCGATTTTTTCTGCACGGTTCCAGACCTTTTCTACAAAAGG